>CAZVEN010000038.1:0-16709 GCA_964626155.1 uncultured Chloroflexaceae bacterium
AGGGGGCGGGGGTCAGGGGGCGGGAGTCAGGGGACGGGGGACGGGGGACCGGGCAACGAGCAATCGGCTATTTTCTGTTGACTACCCCGGGGCGACTGGCCTAGCCGCCGACGTGCGCTACTATGGGCAATGGATGCGCGACGAAGCCGAAAAACGCATTGGGCACCTCTACCCCAAAGTAACCGTCACGGCAGCCATGGCCCAAGAACGCCCCGACTTGGCCCCCTATGTGGGCAAATCCTTAACCGTGATTGCATGGCTATGGGCCCGCACCGTCAAAAGCCCCAACCCGGCTTTTGCGCATGTGCATGTGCCGCTTATCTCCACCTTCATGCTCTCGACCAAAGCCGACAAAGAGGCATACATAGTGCCAGTTATCAATGGCGATAGCTACCACTTCACGGTGCAAGTGGGCAACCCCCCAGATGCCGAGGCGGCCAAGCGCGGCACCAAGCTGGCACGCGGCGCAAACTTTCGCTGTATCCTCTCTGATGCTCCTATAGAGGAAAGCTACATCAAAGCAGAGAGTATGGCCGGACGCATGGGCGCACGCATGATGGCCATTGTAGCCGAGGGCAACCATGGGCGCGTCTATCTCCCCCCCATGCCAGAGCATGAAGCTAGAGTACAGCAGGCACAACCCGCTTGGAAACCGGACCAAGAAATGAATCGGAAAACGACAAACCTCGTCAGCGGTCGTGGCTATGGTTTCTTCACTTGGGGCGACATCTTCACGCCCCGCCAACTGGTGGCCCTCACCACGCTTTCCGACCTCGTGCAAGAAGCCCGCCAACAAGTGCTGCACGACTACCGCGAGGCGCATGCTTCCTATGCCCATGCGCAAGATGATACCCCCCTTGCGCAAGGTGGCACTGGCGCTGTTGCCTACGCCGATGCCGTGGCAGTGTATTTGGCTTTAGCAGTGAGTAAGTTGTCGGACGCGCAATCGTCGTTTTGTCGTTGGAAAACTACAATGGATCAATCTATCGCAACATTCGGTCGGCAAGCACTACCTATGGTTTGGGATTATTCAGAGGCAAATGTTTTCGGTAATATGGCGGGGGACCCTTTGGTTTCACTAAAAAACATGATGCGTGTTGTGGAACGAATAACAGGCAACAAAAGAGGGCAAGTCTACCAAAATGATGCTCAAACACAAAATATCAGTGTATACAAAATAATCTCCACTGACCCACCCTACTACGACAATATTGGCTATGCCGACCTATCCGATTTTTTTTATGTATGGCTACGGCATTCGTTGCGCCCCATCTTGCCAGACCTGTTTGCAACCATGGCGACACCCAAAGATGAAGAGTTGATTGCTTCTCCCTACCGCCACGGCAGCAAAAAAGAAGCTGAAACATTTTTTCTCAGCGGCATGACTAGGGCCATGCAACGCTTAGTTGAACAATGTCACCCGGCCTACCCAGTGACGATTTATTATGCCTTTAAGCAAGCCGAAACTGACATTAAAACGAATGGCACGGCCAGCACAGGGTGGGAAACTTTTTTGAACGCCGTTATCAAAGCCGGTTTTTCTATCACTGGCACGTGGCCTGTGCGGAGCGAAATGGGAAACCGTATGGTTGGAATGGGTACCAACGCACTCGCCTCATCTGTTGTGCTGGTGTGTCGTCCGCGTAGCCCGGATGTGTCTGCTGGCATGCACCGCCATTTCTACTCGGCGCTCAAGGACGAGTTGCCCGTGGCGTTGCGCTTGCTGCAACAGGGCAATATTGCACCGGTAGACTTGGCGCAGGCGGCCATTGGGCCCGGCATGGCTATCTACACGCGCTATACCAAGGTGGTTGACGCCGAGGGGAATGCACTCACGGTGCGTGATGCGCTAGTGCTCATCAACCAAATCCTGGATGAGGTGCTGGCCGAGCAAGAAGGCGATTATGATGTTGAGACGCGCTGGGCATTGGCTTGGTTTGAGCAGCATGGCTTTGACGAGGGGCCATATGGCACAGCAGAAACGCTCTCTAGGGCAAAAAATACGAGTGTTGAAGGCTTGGTAGCCAGTGGCATGGTGGTGTCGCGGGGCGGCAAGGTGCGGCTTTTGCGCCCAAAAGAGCTACCCGCCGACTGGGACCCAGCGAACGATACGCGCTTGACAGAGTGGGAGATGGTGCATCATTTGGTGCGCACACTCGAGCATGGCGGAGAAGTGGCCGCAGGGGCACTGGCAGCCCATATTGGCCGGCGAGCCGATGTGAGCATTGCGCGTGATTTGTCGTATCGCTTGTATATGCTGTGCGAGCGCAAAAAGCGGGCGTCCGACGCATTGTCATACAACGCGCTGGTGCAGAGCTGGCCCGAAATCATGCGGCTCCGGCCAGAGGATACACAGCAGGGCAGTTTGTTGTGAGGGGTCTCAGGTGCGTCAGGGGTCAGGCGTCAGGGGTCAGGGGTCAGGCGTCAGGGGTCAGTAGAGACGTTGCACGCAACGTCTCGCGTAGGATAGGCTTCTAGCCTGTCCCTTTACAGAGCCATAGAGGGTGCCACGCACTCCCAAAAGTGCGTGGCACCGGGACTGCTGTTGTGTTACAATAAGTATAGGATTGATACGTGGGATAATACATGATGCTCATATAGAGCGTACTAGCAAAGAATAACCTGTTCCCTTCGACAAGCTCAGGGAACGGCTCAATGACAAAAGAGAAACCGAGAATGTAGTGAAAGATACAGCGTTATGATGAGACATTTGCAAACAATTGAGCAATTGTTACCGCAGATGACACGAGCTGAAAAGGCGCAACTGCTTCAGTGGGTTGTTCGAGATATTGGTGATACCTTTCTTGGCATTGAAAGTACGCCCGGTGTGTGTGGTGGAGAGCCTTGTATTGCACGCACGCGCATTCCTATATGGCTCTTGGTTCAGGCCCATCGTTTAGGGAGTAGCGAAGCAGATATTCTGCGTTCCTATCCAACCCTCCGTGCAGAAGATGTGGCAAATGCATGGGCATATTATCGTGCTCACCGTGCTGATATTGAACACCAAATTCAAGAGAATGAAATGGATTGACTATGGCACAACCCTCAGCAAATGAAAACTTCCCCTTGCCTGTCGTCAATATGTTGCGTCAATATGGACATGATGTCTTGACCATTCAAGAAACAGGCTATGCAAACCAAGCTATGACAGATGAAGCAGTTTTGCTCTTTGCTACGACTGAGAAACGCATTGTCCTGACATTCAATCGAAAACACTTTATTCATTTGCATCAGAAGAAGTATCAACACGCAGGTATTGTCGTCTGTACCTACGATCCAGACTTCGTTGCATTAGCACAACGCATTCATCATGCGTTGGAATTGCACGAAGAACAGGTGTATGGACAACTCATACGTATCTATCGCCCTACAAAATAGAAAAGAGGTTTTGCAATGGCAATCACAAACTATGACCGTGTAACAAAAGCAATGGACCTGCTACGGCAGGGTTTGGTACGAAATCATGCGGCTCCGGCCAGAGGATACACAGCAGGGGAACTTGTTGTGAGGGGTCTCAGGGGTGTCAGGGGTCAGGGGTCAGGGGTCAGGGGTCAGGGGTCAGGGGTCAGTAGAGACGTTGCACGCAACGTCTCGCGTAGGATAGGCTTCTAGCCTGTCCCTTTGCAAAGCCATAGAGGGTGCCACGCACTTTTGGGAGTGCGTGGCACCGGGCCTGCTGTTGTGTTACAATAAGTATAGGATTGATACTTGGGATAATACATGATGCTCATATGGGGAGTAAGGCACAGCGTTCCGGTACGTGATGAGGATGTTTTGCAATGCAGGGTTGATGAATAAGGAAAGGAACTATGACTCTTCAACAAATCACCATTGAAATACCAGAGAAGGTATTACTTGCTGAAAAGACCGATGCGGTGTCTTTCGGGCGTGAAATTCGTATGTTGGCGGCAGTCAAGTTGTTTGAAATGGGCCGGCTTTCTTCTGGGCGTGCCGCTGAACTTGCCGGGATGTCCCGAGTTGAGTTTTTGCTCAATTTGAATCGCTACAGCGTTTTCCCGCTTGCTGCTGAGCTTGAAGATTTAGAAAGAACCTATGCGGAAAGCCATTAGCAATACATCTCCACTCCTCTACCTGTATCGAATTGATGCGATAAGTTGGCTACCACACTTATTGGATGACGTTTGGACTCCCGAAGCAGTCAAAAATGAATTGCTTACCGGAGCGTATTCTTACTTTAGCAGGCGAGTTCTAGGGAAGAAACAACAAAAGAGGTTTTGCAATGGCAATCACCAACTATGACCGTGTAACAAAAGCAATGGACCTGCTACGGCAGGGTTTATACCCGTTCGTTGAGCGTGAACTGCAAGCACACCATGGCAAATATTGGATAACCAACGTCACTGAACATTGGCGCAACGAACTCACATGGACAGACGACGATACACCACATCTTGACATAGCTGCCCTCCTGCGCATTATGTGGGACGAATGGAACACTGTATTTCGCACAACACTAGGGTGTGCTGAACGAACCTATGTCAGTGAGCTACGCGACTATCGCAACAAGTGGGCACACCAAAAGCCTTTTTCTAGCCGCGATGCCCAACGTGTTTTAGACACCGCAGCCCGGCTGCTCAAATCTATTTCAGCACCCGAAACCGACGAGCTAGAGCACATGTATAAGGAACTATCGCGCCACATTTTCGATGAACAAGTGCGCAGCGAGCAGCGTAAGAGCAATGGCAAAGCCGTCGAAAGTAGCGTCACTGGCAACCTCAAACCTTGGCGTGAAGTCATCACGCCCCACAAAGATGTGGCCAGCGGCACCTATCAACAGGCCGAATTTGCGGCCGATTTGTGGCAGGTACATCTAGGCGGCGGCAGCAACGAATACCGCGACCCGATACAGTTTTTTCGGCGCACCTATCTCACCGAAAGCCTCAAAAGCCTTCTTGTTGGAGCTATTCAACGTATGCAGGGCTTGGGCGGCGACCCGGTTATACAATTGCAAACCAACTTTGGCGGTGGCAAAACGCACTCTATGTTGGCGCTCTATCATCTCTTTTCTGGCGTATCGCCCACCGATATGCCCGGCATAGAGGGCTTGATGCAAGCAGCACATACCACAACATTGCCCACTGCGCGTCGTGTTGTGCTGGTTGGCAACAAGATTTCACCGGGCAACCCGTCTATCAAGCCCGATGGCACGAATGTGCGCACATTCTGGGGCGAGCTTGCTTGGCAGTTGGGGGGCGCAGATGCATACTATCGCATACACCTCGATGACCAGAGCGCCACTAGCCCCGGCGATATGCTGCGTACATTGTTCGACGACTATGGCCCATGCATCATCCTCATAGACGAATGGGTAGCCTATGCACGCCAATTGCATGACCAGAGCGACCTACCAGCCGGCAGTTTCGACACGCAATTTTCTTTTGCCCAAGCCCTCACCGAGTCGGCTCGCCTATCGAAACAATGCTTGCTTGTCATCAGTTTGCCGGCATCGGAAGATGGCAGCAAGATGCATGCGCAAGCCGATGATATTGAGGTGGGCGGCGTGCGTGGGCGTGAAGCGCTCAGTCGCCTACAAAACGTCATCGGGCGTATCGAATCCTCTTGGCGGCCGGCCAGTGCCGAGGAAAGTTTTGAGATTGTCCGTCGGCGTCTCTTTGAACCGCTCACCGACCCGCAATGCTTCAAAGACCGCGATGTCGTTGCACGTGCATTTGCCGATACCTACCGCACACAACAACAAGAGTTCCCGGCCGAGTGCCAAGGGAGCGACTACGAACAACGCATCAAAGCGGCCTACCCCATACATCCAGAAATCTTCGACCGCCTCTACAATGACTGGTCAACCCTAGTGAAATTTCAGCGTACCCGTGGCGTACTACGGCTCATGTCTGTCGTTATCCATAGCCTGTGGGAAAAGGGAGACCGCAACCCATTGATTATGCCCGGCAATATCCCAATAGATGATGTACGAGTGCAGTCTGAACTCACGCGCTATCTTTCCGACAATTGGGTGCCAATCCTAGAGAAAGACGTAGACGGGCCAGGCTCATTGCCGATGCAAATAGATGCCGAAATGCCCAACCTTGGCAAATATGCGGCGTGTCGGCGTATAGCCCGCACAATCTACCTTGGCTCTGCGCCTATTGTCGCAGCACCCAACCGGGGCTTGAATGACCGGCGGGTGAAACTTGGTTGCGTGATGCCGGGCGAGTCGCCACCCATTTTTGGCGATGCCATGCGACGACTTGCATCGGTTGCTACGTATCTCTACCAAGATGGGCCACGCTACTGGTATGCAACCCAACCCACGGTGACGAAGCTGGCCGAGGAGCGGGCCGAGTCGCTCAAGCGCGAGACGGACAAGGTAGAGCAAGAGTTGGAGCGCCGGTTGCGGTTTAATCTGCAACACAAAGGCGATTTCAAGCGGCTACACCCCGTGTCGCGCTCTAAAGCCGATGTGCAAGATTCGCTTGAAGCTGGGCTAGTTATATTAATAGATGCGCCCTATAGCAAGGAGGGCAACAGTGCAGCCGAACAAACCGCCCAATCTATCTTAGAAAATCACGGCTCAAGTCCGCGCATCTATCGCAATACGTTGGCATTCCTCGCCGCCGACAACAATATGCTTCAGGACCTACACAAAGCTCTACGTACCTACCTTGCTTGGGAAAGCATTCTCAAAGATAAAGAGACGCTCAATCTGGCTCCGTATCAGCAAAAGCAGGCGCAATCTCAGAAGGAACAAGCTGATACAAACGTAGAAGCACAAATACAAACAGTCTACCAATGGGTGCTTGTGCCTAATCAAAAGGACCCATCGTCACCTTGGGAATGGAAAGTGTTGCGCGTATCGGGGGATGAGAAATTGGCCAAGCGGGCCAGCAGCAAGGTGCATCAAGATAAGCACATGGTCCTGACGTTGAATGCATCTGCTCTGCGGCTAGAGATGGATAATATCCCCTTGTGGCGCGGCGATCATGTCTCTATTGAGCAATTGGTGAAAGACTTTGGGCGCTACTACTATTTGCCGCGTCTCCAGAGCACCGAGGTGTTGCTAGAGGCTATACGTGCTGGTCTCAAGATGCCTACGTGGGAGCAAGATACATTTGCGTATGCAGAAAGCTACGATGAGGAGAAGGGGCGCTACCGGGGGCTACGCGCAGACTATACATCACCCGTGCGCATAACAGAAGGCGACACCGGCTTGCTCGTGCGCCCAGACGTTGCTCGCCGCCAAATAGATGCTGAACGACCAATTATTGACCCGTCACCCGGCCCGACAATTATTGACCCGTCACCCGGCCCGACAATTATTGACTCGTCACCCGGCCCGACAATTATTGACTCGTCACCCGGCCCGACAATTATTAACCCGCCGCCGCCCAAGCCCAAACTGCGGCGTTTTCACGGCAGCGTCACCCTAGACGCAGCGCGAGTGGGGCGCGATGCTGGCAAGATAGCGGATGAGGTTATTACGCAATTTGTGGGGCTTGGAGAAAAAGCAACTGTCAACGTGACATTGGAAATTGCTGTTGACATACCCGATGGTGCGCCAGATCATGTTGTGCGTACTGTCACCGAGAATGCCAAGCAATTGAAGTTTAAACAATGGGGGTTTGAGCAGGAGTAGGTACATCTCTGTGCAACCCTGTGCTCCTAGGATACCTAAAACCATGAGAATATTGGTGGATATAGATGGCGTGTGTGCCGACCTCCTCAGCGCATGGTTGGCGCTCTACAACCAAGACTACAACGATAACCTAACACCTGAAGATATAAACCAATGGCAAATAGAGCAGTGTGTGAAGCCTGTATGTGGCAAGCGTATCTACACTGACTATCTCACGCCACATCTTATTGCCAACCTGCAACCCTATCCGGATGCACTCCCAACACTTTCTCGGCTACACAAACACAATCAGTTGATTGCTGTGACGGCTATTCACCAACCAATGATTACAGCACGTATTGAGTGGGTACGTAGACATTTGCCGGTATTTGACCATATCGTCATTGCAAAGGAAAAGGGATGTGTGCAAGGCGATGTGTTGATTGAAGACGCTCCGCACAATCTGATGACGCACCCTGCACCAATTAAAATTGCTATAGACCGCCCCTACAACCGCTGTGTTACGAATGTGTGGCGGGCCCACACGTGGCACGATGTGGAAGAGATAATTGCAATTCTTTTTTTATGAAGACTTCGCGCCAAGCCGCAAAGAATGCAAAGCTATAAAAAAGGAACAAGCAATTCTTTTTTTATGAAGACTTCGCGCCAAGCCGCAAAGAACGCAAAGCTATAAAAATAGTACGCCCTAGCTCATAGTACAGACAAGCAATGATTGGGGATATGGCATATCGGCAACAAAGCTACTATCTGCTGACAACCCGATTAGCGGCGTGGTATGCCCAATATGGGCACGCACATGGTCAACCTCGGTCTTGCCAGCCTGCTCTTGTTGAGATGCGATGGTATGCACTATGAAGGCGGCTGCAAGCGATTGCTTGCCCACCATATCAGTGGCCTGGCGAGCAGCACGTTGCGCCCCATCTGGAGCGGGTGCTGTGCCAATGCCGGTAGGTGCAGATGTCGGTATGAGGGCAACTACCACTCCATCGTGCGCAAACTCGTCATTGGCAAACACCCCCCCATTGCCAGCACTGCGCTCAGCATTCACTGCTGCACCACATATGGTGTAGCAAGGGGGTACTTGCTCATTGAGTGCTTGCACTATACTGTTCATCTGTGTGCTATCAATAGCTCCACTGGTGAGAATAAGCATGGTTGTGTAATTGTTGTCTGGTTGGGCTTGTGGTATACGTCGTTGGATTTGTTGTTGTACACTCTGAACGGTAGCTAGTGGTTGTTGTGAGAAGCCAATACGTATTTCTACGGGGCATGGCGTTGTATCGGTACGCAAAGCTAATACAGCTACCCCCTTGCCTAGGGGGCCTGTCATGGTGAGCACGTTGTTGGTACATGTGCCTATGAGGGGAACTGCACCAGCGAGTGACCGAATGCCCCGCACAACCTCTTCAGGTTTTTGATAGTGTTGGCTGATGCACGCAATAAGGATAGATGGGGGAGCATGGTGAAAAGCTGCAAGGGCATGCGATGCGACGTAGCGCCCGGCTTCGTAGCCATGGTCGTTTTGGCTCATTATGAAACTAGCAAACATATGGGATTCCTTCTTTTCGTCTTTCTATAGATATTCAAAGGGAAAGGCTTGAAGAAAAGCCGGAGGCCGGTAGCTGTTATACATCTACAGCTACCGGCACCCATGTTAGTGTGACACAGGCACCTAATCTGTGCCACAATAAGGCAAGGGACCTTGACACCTATAACCCCAAAACCTTACCAAACAGAAGTATAGTGGTGGGCGATACTGGATTCGAACCAGTGACCTCGTCGGTGTGAACGACGCGCTCTAACCAACTGAGCTAACCGCCCCCTCACAACAAGAAAGTATAGCATATTATTGCAAGGGGTGCAAGACAGGTGGCACGAAACATAACAGCAACGCATGTTTACCACGGGGGAAACAGCTCACAAGGGTGGGTATTGAAACACCAAGCCGCTTGCGTCTTTGCATTACCCTATGGCTCTATTGCTTGTTTTATTGCCGAATGTGCTGCACAATATGCTCAATGCCCGCAGGCTCAACAAACGGCACTTGCGCATAGCACAACCCCGACCCTTCGAGCTTGGCCAGCAAATGCCCGCGCCCTAGCAAGCGTTCGGCCCCCTTTTCGCCTAGCGCAATTTCCGATGTGCCCTCAGAATCAACGCGCAGGATGAGGCGATTGCCCAGATTAGAGCGCAACTGTGGCGGCAACACCTGTGCATCTGGGCGCTGCGCCGCAAAGACGAGGTAGATGCCAGCAGCACGTGCCTTAATGCCCAATCGCTTAACTGTAGCTGTTATGGCCTCGCGGTAGGTGTCTATCAGCATCCACTCAGCAAACTCATCGTGAATGAGCCAGATAACGGGGAGACGGTCGGCTGGCGCACATTTCTCGTTATAATCATGCAGGTCTTTCACCTTGGCTTTCCGAAACAACCCATAGCGCCTATCCATCTCTGTCACCAACGCTTGGAGTTGCTGTATAGCCTGCTCCTGTTCATCAATCAGCCCATGTGTCAAGTGTGGCAACCCCTCAAAAGAAAAATAATCTACCCCTTGCTTGGGGTCAACAAGGATAATATGCGCTTGTGTCGGGGTATTCGTCGCTGCAATGCCCAGAATAATATTCTGCATCAGCACCGACTTGCCGCTGCCCGTCGAGCCGGCAATGAGCGTGTGAGGCGCATGGACCTGCCCCGGACACAGAAAGAGTGGTTGCCCATCATCCTCGCGTATCGCAATGAGCATCTGCTGATTGCCGCACTCGGAGTGGTTGGGTTGCCAGCCTTGCCATACCTGCTCAAGCCGAACAACTTGGCGTTGTGGGCGCTCAATAGCAACCGCTATCATACCCGGCTCTGGCTGAACCGAAACAATATTCAAGCCATGCGTAGTGAGAAATTCCGAACGGCGTTTGACAATATGGTCAACTGTCAGGTTGGCACTGCCCGCAAACCGTAGCAGCGCCGCATTGGGCGTCAGCGTGCTCCGTAGCAACTTCGATTGCAGTTGGAATTGTTGTAGGGCACGTCGCATATGGCTTTCCACCTCTTGCAACCACCCTGTATCTCTATCCTCCTCGTCTTGCGGGACGGGAGCTAGACCTAGCAACGTGGCAAGCGCTACCTCTTCCTTTTGGGGGGGGGACTCTTTGCGTTCTTGATGCTGTGGCGATATATCATCATCCCTCATAGCCTCTGTTGACTCTTGGCGTTTTTGGCGGCTTGGCGGTTCAATATTTTCCTTTGTTGCATGGGGCGTGTGCGACTGCCCACTCGCCACGGCATCGCGCACATGGGCGGGGCTACGCTCATGGTGATAGCATAGCACCAACTCGCGGGTTTGTTCTGGGTTAAATACCTCTTGTTGTGCATTTTCTAGCCCCGGCACACGGGTAAGCGTTGCGCCATCGGGCGCATCGGGCGGCCCCGACACAAATACATGCGAATAGCCGCGCAGGGTAATGGTGCATCGCCCTTCACGAATGGCTCGACGCCATGCCGAGGGGTTGACATGCGAGCTAGACGAAAAGAGAATCCCATCGAGCAGCATATCCGAAAGACGGGCAAGCCATAGCGGGCGGTCGAGGCGTTGGGGTGTGCCTGCAAGCGCATCATCAAAACGCCGCATGGTGTCGCGCAGTTGCCGTTGCGATTCGCGCTGCTTAGGTGTCAAGCCAGATGCATCAATATATTTCGCCTCTGTAATGACTATCGTCAAGTGGAGCTGTCCATTGGCATGGTGCTCTGGGCAGAGTGCTAGAATGTCGGCAATATGCTGCTCACGTTGCCCGAACCAATCAGCATAATCATCTAAGAAAAACCACCCATAGAGATGTTGGGGACCAATACCGATTTCGTGGCGAATGAGAAACTGGCTCAACACCACACCGATAAGCTCACTGGCACTGCGCCCACGCCGTGCTGCCCGCAACACAATATCGCCCGAAATCTCATTCGCATCTTTTATGAAGCGCTGTGCTAATGCGCGATAGGTTTCATCATCTAGCCCCAAGTCCAAATCTTTCAAGCGATTGAGCAACATAGAGTGCAACAACCCCAAGGGTTCATTGGAAGAGATGACGAGATGACGCCCATGCGTAGCCGATTGCTTGTAGCGAATAACCTGCACCCCTTGGCTCACAAGTTGACGGCGGTCGAGCAACTCATCATAGTTGACAACCCATGTACCGAGATTATGCGTCTCCTCAAAAATGCTTTTAGTGGTCGGGTCCTGAAAATCCAATTGGCGGGCCGGCAGAAAACGTTTCTGTCCATCTGCTTTCCATTCGCCCCGCATAAAACTGGTCATTGCCATGAGAAAGACCCATCCTTCTTCACTTTGCACTGGGCAGCAGAGATAGACAACCGAACGCATATCGTCTTTGGCAGCCGGGCGGCGGCGCGACCAGTTGGCCGGCTGTAGCTTGTTGATGTCTTCGGGTATTGCGTCCTCTTGATACCACGCTAGGCGAGCATGGCGGGCTATCACATCTTGCGAAAACACAATATCGTTGGGGCAACCGTCGCGTGGGTCTGGCGTGGGTGCTTGGTCGGCCATAATGCTAATGCGTAGCCGCGCCATAAAATCTTGTGTCACTTCGCTGGCGCTGAATGTATCTGCATTGGCGTCATCCGCCTCGTTGATGCGTTCGTAGAGCCTATGCAAGCGTGGGTTATCACGGTGGCGCAACACAATTTGGCATTGCAGCGTGTCATCATCGGCATGCAGCGCACCAATCTTATCTACCACGGCTTGCGGCAGGCGTGCGGAGTCGCAATCGTAGAGCACCACCGAGAGGTTTGTCTTTTCGTGCGGGTGCAACGCAAGGTAGCGCTTGACCAAGTCGAGAACTTGGCTAGTTGCCTCGGCCGGGTTTTCGTTTGTGTCTTCTGTGCCGTGGTTGGTAGCAATGGGAAGTTCATGCAAGCTATAGTCGGCCAACGTATCGGTGACACTCAACAATTTCGGTTGGTCATCAAACCAAGCCAGTACCAACTCGGGGTAGAAGGGGTGCGCCAGCACTTCTAGCCAATTGTTGAAGTATAGGCGCATATCGCTGATATGCACCTGTTCAACCGTGAGCAAATGTTTTAAGAGGTTGGCAACCTGTTGCGCTTTTTGCACCATTGCGGCGAGGCGGAAGGGGTGCCACGGCGCAACGACGGCTGTTGGTGCTCCGCCACCAACCGTGACGGTGCCTATCTGCAACAAGGGCTTCAGCAGCATATTGCGGCTACGGTCGCCGCTTGCATGATTGCATATTGTGCGCAACAATATCTTATATGCTACCAGTTGCCGTTTGATGTCTTGGTTTACTAATCCTTCGGCATCAAACCCACTTATGGCAGAAACATACAACGTTTCAAACGACTCAAATACATCTTCAATCCGCGCAACCTGTTTATCAATCCAATCCTTTTTTATTGCGGTCTTGAGATTACTCTTACAAGCCATGGCAATATCGTGCGCCATTTTTTTGCGATAGGTAGAGACGAAAGAACCACGCTGCCGTCCGAATGCGGGCATAAAGGTTTGCACATTGCCAAGGTTCACCATTTGCACATGCCCTTTGCTGCTCATGGTTTCGCGGTTGACGCTGCAATAGACCAGCGGATTTTTGACCAGACGTTGCCAATCGTCATAGAACTGACTGGCGACAGTATCGGTATCAAACCACCAGATAAGCTGCGACTTGTAGGGTATAGTCATACCATCGGGCATCTCAACAAGGAGCGTAATTGCAAACTTGAGTTGACGCGCTGTGCGGGCAGTAGACTTGTTGATAGCTTTCTTCTGTTTTTCGGCTTTCCATTGATTGACGAGGTCGGCAAAGCGAAACAACTCGCCCACATCCCATTGCACCCGGCTACCAAACAATTGTGGCAACCCCTTGTAGCGCTGCGCAAAGTAGAGACCAGCATCGGCGTTGAGTTCACGCAACCCTTTTTTGCTACGGGCTTGCTCGCATTGAATGAGCAAGGTGCGCTGCCGGGCCGGAGGGAGTTCACGGTTGAACAGTTCTTGCAGGCAGAGCACGAGGCCGGCGAGGAAGTCGTGAGACTCTTTGGGCTTGCCAAAGATGAAGCGGTCCCAATACGATTTCAGTTTGCGCTCTTCACGCAATTCGTGGCGATGGTCGGAGTAGAATTGCTCATCTTCCTCTTCTGGTTCAGCGGTTGTTTTACGTTCAATGAGACGCAGCAGGTAGTCGCGCTCGGTATTGCTGAGCAATTCTGCTTCGCGCTCGTCGTAGAACGCAATAGTTGCCTTGCCAAGGTTAAACTTTTCACGCTTTAGGGTGTCGAAAAGCGGTTGTATAGCAGACCATTCACATTCTGCTAGGTTGGCCGCCTCGGTGTTCCACCCCCCTGGCGCATGCACAAATGCTTGCACAGTAGCGTGGTGCGTGTCGGGGATAGCAGTGCGCACCTTTTCAAACGTGCGTGCCAGTTCATCTTCACTCAGCATCATGCCGGTTGTGTTTTGCTTGAGCAAATAGCATCCACGTTTTTTCTGTCCCGACGAGTAGAGGCTTTGCCATTTCGACTTCCACCCGCGATGCTTTTCGTGTAGGTCGGTGAAATAATCCGAGTCTTTGGGTATGCCCAATGCCGGCAGTGCTGCTCCGAGCGCAACGATAAGCGGCAAGCCCTCATCTGCTATGGCGAGGCGTGTGCGCAACACATAATCGGCGAACTGGTCAAGCGAAATGAAGGAGAGTGTTTGCAGTCCATTGATAGCGGCGGTCCACCATTTCACATGCTCGTCGCTCAGCGGCAAGCCTTTGCTGGCGACGCTTACCCACACATCGGGCATGCTCTGAAATTGTGCAGTGCTGATGGCTTCTATCTCACGCAGCGATTGTGCTTCGTCGTCGCCGGTCGTGGCGAGGAGGAGTGCCGGTTTGTCGCAACTGGCATGGCGGTAATACGTGGCACGTTCTTCTGTCAAAACATCAGCGGGCAAGCCCTGCCCCTGCAAAAAATCGGCTGGCAGTTTGATGTCAACGTAGTTGGCGAGGTCAGCATCTTGCACAATAGCGCGTGCTATAGCGGCGGTTTGATCGGCAGTGAGGCTATCTAACATAAAACGGGCTGTACCTTCGTAGCCTTCTTCGCTTTCTTCGCTTTCTTCGCTTTCTTCGCTCTCTTCACGCGCTAGGCTACTGGTATCATGTTTGTTGCTTTCATTACCACTGTGGTCAAAAAGACGTCGCCGTAGGTAGGCGCTGGCTACATTGCCAATCAGTTCTGCACGGGTCATAGTAGCTTACCTCCTGCCGTATGGATTTTGTACATAGGCGCACCCATCGGATAAGCGCTGCAACATGCCAAGGCTACCTAGGCGTTGCTCTAGGCGGCGTGCATTGGCTTGAAATGCTTTTTTGTCGGACCGTTCCTTGGGCAACACCTTTTCGGCTTCATGTTCGCCAATGACAAAGCCATAATGGTCATACAGACGAGTGAGAAATTCGCCCAACTCCATGCGATGGGTGACGTTTGCCAGCACGAGCGTTTTGAGCAAGCTATCGGTGGGTGCGTAGCGAAATCGGTTTGTGCCGCGCCGTGAAACGAGACCAATATGCCCGCCATAGGTGCGGTGTATGTTGGCACTATGTTGCCCATGGCGCTTGAGTGCTTCGGTGCGCAGGGCAGCGAGCAAGTCGTCGGGGTTGTTGGCTCCATCATACTCATTGCCCCACCAAAAGCGCTCCTGCACGATTTGTAGGCATGCTTCAAACATGCTAGATGTAGAAGATGCAGCAAGTGCTTGCTGCCATTCGGGGGAATCTTTTACCTGTTTGATGCGCGATTCGACTGCGCGAGCGGGTAGGTTGTTGTTTCGTTGATAGCTTTCGCCCGATAGTTCACGCACGAGGGTTTTCTTGGGAGCCATGATTTCGCAAACGAAGGTGGGGGGCTGTGGGTCGTTGCTCCACTCGGTTGCCAGAACTGCTTGATAGAGCAGCATATGCAATGCGCCAAGCGTGACGAGGTAGGGGAATGCGTCGAAGCCGGGCAAGTGCAGGTTGAGGATGTGGAGCCAATCCTCACCGAGCCTGTCGAAGGTGGGATGCTGGCGATAGGGCAGATAGCTTCTGCCGCGTGTGCGTCGGTCGTCGTCCATGTCCGGCTGCAAGAGGCTCAGTAAACTGTTCCAATTGTTTGGCGTGGTGAAATAAGCTTCAAGGTGTGGCTTGAGTTGATCGGCATACTGGCACCGTGCGAGCATGAGGTAGAGCAACTCGCCGGTGCGCCCAAAGTAGCTATAATCTTGTTCACCCGATTCGTTGCTGTCTTCGTAGAGGCCAGCGGGCCCAAAGGGGAAGACAAAGCGCGATGTCCAGCGCTTGTTGCTTTCGCTTTCAATGATAGAGGTGCGCACCATGTCAACGATGCGGGCAAAATCGTGGAAGGTGTGAAACCGTGGCTTGAGGTATGAGAAATCTGGCAGGGGGACGAGCTTCGCCTCTTCCTGCATCCAGTTGAGCCATTTATCCCATGCTATGGCGCTATTGTTGTTTTGATGGGAAATACGCGCTATGGCTTCGTTGTTGAAGAGGATGTTGCGCAGGTACATACGCCTATGAGGTTTGTAGAGGAGGGGTTGTAAGGCATGGTCGGTATCGAGCAATATGCTTTCCCGGTGGCAGGCTTCGGCAACAGTGAGAAATTCTACGAAGAGGAGCCATGGGGTTGTACCATCCCATAGACGATGCCCCCATATTTGCTCACTAAGCCACATTTCTAGGCGGTAGCCTTCGTTTGCTCTGGGGGGCGGCAGTATCAATGCTGGGTCAGGCGTCATGGAGTGCCTCCACACTCATTTTCCATTTGGCAATGCGATTAGGCATCTGGGTCTATGCCCAACTTACGCAACTTTTCACGCAGTTTGTCTGCTTCCCTACGTGCTTGTTTTTCCCGTTGTTCGGCTTGTTTGGCAATGAGATAGGCTTGCTCTTCCCGTTGTTCGGCTTGCTTGGCAATGAGATAAGCTCGCTCTTCCCGTTGCTCGGCTTGTTTGGCAATGAGAAAGGCTTTTTTTTTGCGTTGCTCGGCTTGTTTGGCAATCAGATAGGCTCGCTCTCGTTGCTCCACTACT
>CAZVEN010000038.1:16809-51259 GCA_964626155.1 uncultured Chloroflexaceae bacterium
GTCGGGTTGTGCCTTTGCGCGTTGAATCCTGAATCTTAACGCAAGGGCGCTAAGGCGCATGGAGTGCGTCCACTTCTAGGGGTACCTCGGCTATTTGCCCCACGAGCTTCACTGTTTCCACACTCACTGTGACGACGCGTCCAATGAGGCGCACAATATACTCTGGCTCATCCTCGCGGTTGGGGTCGCTGACGATACCACTGCGCTTGTCGGTCTTCACCTGATATTGGTCAAGCACCCATTCTAGGGCTGAACGGTTGTCAAGACGATAGTCAAAACACTGTGTTGGTATACCAGAGAGCGTGAGGGCGTCGTTGACGACGATAGCCGTCTTATCGCGTGTAAGCTTCATTTTCTCAACACGCCAGGTCCATGCCACATCGTGGTTTTCGATTGTTTGCAACGGATACTCTTCTACCTCTTCATAGTGCAAGTGAAGTGTGGCTAGGCGCTTGCCTATATCTACGAGGGTTTGGAAGGTTGCGCTATCACCGAGCATGGGGATGCGCGGCAATTCACGGTAGAGGTTTTGGGCATAGCGTTGACGATAGTGGGGATGATGCAACACAGCATAGGTATAATAAAAAATGTCCCATTTGGTCAATAGATGAGCCTGTCGAAGCTCCGCACCATAGTGTGCTTGAAACTGCCCCAACGCCCAATCAGTAATATTCTCTTGGCGATTGCTACCGTCTTCGTCATAGGTGTAGAAGGGGAAGCATTGGGTTTTTTCAAGCGTATCAAAGCAAGGGATAATGTTAGATAGAAAACAACCAGGACCTTTGCGATTGCCGGTACCAGCCACAGCAATCAAAACATTCTCTGATTCACTCTGAACAGTAGGAAAAATAGTGTGTTGTTTGTATCGTTCTTCGTTCCATAAAGCATCAAAGTATACCTTTTGGCGGGTAAACGGACGATATAAAGCATTGCGAACATGCTCTTGTTCAAAACTACTGTAAACTTTTTTTGTGAGTGCTTTTTTTACTCTTCGTGTCCACTTGATACGCACATCAGTCGTGTCTACTAAAGACAATGGGTCAGTACCCTCTTTAGAGCGCTTCAATCGATCAACAGTTGTATTGTATATTTCAATAAATGTTTTTGCGCGTTGCTCCAATTCTGATGCTTGAAATGAGTAAACCAACGCATCACGGCTGGTAACTATTCCGCAAGAATATAAACAAAATAAAGCATGTGCATCCATATCTTGGTTGGCTTTTGCTTCTTTTGTTCCCATTGGTATAAAGTCTGCAAATTCAACATGCAGATTCTGAGTCAGCCATGTATGTTTGGCATCAGGGTGTATTCTTTGCCATGGCACATGGTATACATCTCCTGTATCAGTCAAAAATGCTAGTTTCTGCTCTTTGCGCCAGTCTTCAGTGACTTTGTGATAATGGATAACGCACCCATCACTATTGCCTTTGCGTACTAGAACAGTTATTCCCACACCTACCCGTATATCAAACACATTGCCACCACCGCCACGACGTGCATTGCCTCCTAAGTCGAGATGGTAGATATGGGTAAAATCTTGTGCTACATGTTTGCGAAATCCATCAAAGGCGATACCATCGAGGAAGCCATTGTTGCTTACAAAGCAAATAACTCCATCTCGGTCCTCAAGCCTATCAATAGCCCACCGAAAGAATCGTACATACATATCGTACAGTTTGGTGTTCAGTGTTGCCTTCGAGTCCTTCACAAAGGTTTTCCTAATTTGTTCGTCAATGGTTTCGTATTCACGGTTTTTGTTGTTATCGTTCTCGTTGATTTGTCCAACGTTGTAGGGCGGGTTGCCAATGATGACCATAATATTAGCATCTTTTTGTCGTTCAATGCGCTCCGTGTTCTTATCGGTGAAAAAATCCGTTTGCTGTGCCTCTGCCAAGTCGAGCGTATCTACAAAACACATCCCATCAAATGCACGATATTCTCCGGTTCGTTCATAGTAGGCGTGTTCTATGTTGAGCGAGGCAATGTAATAGGGCAGCAGCATGACCTCATTGCAAAACAATTCCTGTTCATACTTATAGCACAATGTCATTCCACTGATACGCCGTAAGATATTCACTATAAAGTTGCCGGTGCCAACGCATGGGTCAAGAATGCTGACATCTTTGCTTGAGAGAGATACCCCAAACTCGCGTTGTAATACTGCCTCTACACTCGCACACATAAAGTCTACAATCTCTTGGGGGGTGTATACAATACCATGCGTATCAGCCTGCTTGTGCGAGAAGCCCTGAAAAAACCGTTCATAAACCGTGTTGAGAAACCCTTGCTTTTCTGCAAAGTCGGTGATGGTCGCAGCAGCTTGTTCAATGGCAATGTAGAAATAATCCAGTTGTTGCAGAAACTCTTGGCGGCTAAATGCTTGACTGGTCAGGGCATCTATAACGTTCTCAATTTCACGTGCGATGACATTGCGCCGGGTAAAGTCGGGGTTGTTGAAAATAGTACGGAAGAGGCGCTCGGTGAGCAGATGTTGCACCAGCATTTCGCGCACAGCATCCCTGCTTAGGTTGGGGTTGAGTGTTTGCTTGCACAGGCTATAGAAGGATTCAAAGGCTGTCACAAAGCCTTTGTTTTTCTTCTGTTCTTCTTTTGTGATATGCTCCAGCAATGCCGTTGCAAGTTCAGGTATGCGTTCTTGAAACTTGGTGACAGCGGTATGAAACTCGTCTATTTGGGGTTGCGAATGCCCCAACAGGAGCGTGAGCAAGGTAGCCAGTTCAGTGGGATCGGATAGGTCTACCTTGATAACACGCAGGTTGTTTTGGTAGAGCACTCCATGGCGTGTGTCTTCAAAGATAGTGTTGATGAGTGGATAGCCGATGGCAATTTTCTTTTTGATTTCGCTCTCTATGTCATCGTTCGTGTCTTTCGCTTCCCAATAGCCGCGAGGAATACGAAAACTATCGAGCAATGCGCCATCTATGCGTTTGCGGTTGGGTAAGGTATATTCAAGGATGAGCGTCCATTGCAGGGGCTTGGCGACAGTTTCAAGCAACACAGCAAAGGCTTGGCTTACTGCACCTTCATGCGTCATGCCCTGTTGTTGATAAGCTTCCAAGGCCTGATAGTAGGCTTTGATGGCTTTGTGATTAGGCTTTATTTCCATGTATCCGATACTCCTAAAATCTTTGCCGGGTCAGGCTTCATAGAGCACCTCCACAAGGTCGTCGGTAGGCTGCCCGTTGCTATCAAGCCTCAGCAGGTTGAAGGTAAGTGTTGCGGGTGGCGGTTCATCTTCTTGCTGTTGCTCGCGGCGCTGCTGCAATGCGGTGAGCACTTGGCTTTTGAATGCCCGTATATCTTCGTAGCACTCCCGCGAAAAGCTACCGGGCAAGGTGCCTTCGGCAACGCGGCTCAGAAATTCGTAGCGCACCAGGTTGAGCACAAGGGGGCATTGTATGGTAGGCGCTAAGACGACGTTGAGCACAGGTGTGGTGAAAGTGGTATCGTTGTTGAGCGTAATAACAACTTTTTCGCCTAGGTGTGAGCGCACCGATACCCGTGCTTCTAGTATGCGGCTCACCTTGGTGCTCGACGATGGTGCAAGGGCGGTGGCGAGGATAAGTTCACGTTCGCTGGCGACGAGCATGCCCACAAAAATACGGTTCAGTCCACGCACCATCCGGTGGATGATAGGCGTTTCGATGCGCCCACCAGTTTTGAGCGTATGCACAATATGGAGATATTCGCCGGCATAGGCAAATACGGTCAGTTCCCATAGGCGCAATTCTTGTTCTTGTTCAGGGGGTATCTTGAAGAAGATGCGCTGCCGATGCGCCACAAGTTGTTTCAAGAAGGCCACACTTGTTTCTTCGTCTTCATGGTTTGCTTCTACGTAGTGGGTTTGTGCATCGTAATAGGTTTGGTCTATACCATAGAAGCTATCGGCTTCGAGCAGGTTGGTGAAATAGGGGTGCAATCCTTCATCTTCTTTGCCAAAAATGAGGATGTTGTCAATGCGGTTTGTCGTTTCATAGCCAATGCGGAAGCGGTTGAGATGGTGAAAGATAGGGAGTTCTTCACGACGCGATTCTGTTAGGTTTGCTCCAAAGATGTTGTTGTAGATGCAGGCTTGTGCTTGAGAGCCAGCGCGAACGATGGCGGCTATGTCGTTGGCTTTCATCAGGTTATCTTTGCACCCACTATGCCCAAGCACGGCGTTGGTGAGCAGGAGTAAGATTTGGCGTATGGGGATATGGAGACCATTGTAGTCGCACAGTTCAAAGAGTGCCCGCAGGCGCTTTTGCACAAGGGTTGTTTGGAGTAGCTCATAGTTGTGGCGAATAGGGCATTGTGGGCCAAAGAAAGCTTGTTTGCCAGTAGCATTGGCGTAGCATTCTTGCCACCCGCTATGCGCGAGGAATGCTTCTAGCGCGAGGTCGAAAAGCTCAACGGATGCGCCACGGGTGAGGTTGAGGAAGCTCAAGGGAATATCTTGCTCATCTTGGTAGCCTTCGACGAGCAGGGTTTCAAAAAGTTGTTGCGCTTGTTGTACGGCTGGGGTATTTGGCAGTGTACGCCAAGTTTCAATCAAGTGTCCATCGTTGCTGGCTATCAAGAAGACATCGCGGGTGGTGCGGTCAAAAATGGCTTGCGAAAAGGTTTGCAAGAGGTCTTCCCGCGACATGCCCATTTTGTGCTCATCGTTTTTGCCAAGAGCGGTGAGGTCGCGCACGATGTGCAAAGTGCTGGTGGAACCCTGCTGCACGGGGAGTTGCATTTGGTAGTAGTTGGCGTCTGAATGCCATTCCTTCTCGTTCCCACCAAGCGCCTTCCATACCTTGCCACACAGGTAGGTTTTGCCATCGCCGGCTGTGCCAGTCAAGATAACTTGTTGTGGGGCTTGGCTGCCATCAAAGTATGCTAATACCTCATCAATCCAAGGATGCTTGAAGAGAATAGGAGCTATGTTGGCCCGTCGGGCGGCACGTTGTATGGTTTCGTCATACATGTGTTCGTTGCGCGGCCCGGGCCCATATCTACGAACAAATGTTATCCATGCAGAAGCTGCGGTTTCCTTTTTTGCCATGGTTGTTGCCCACTTTTGTCAGCGTCGTTTGCTAGTGGCAAGTATAGCACATGTTTGGTTCGTGTGCGATGATAAGGATAGGTTTTACCACAGAGTACACAGAAGTACACAGGAGAGTTGGTTTCTTTTTGAGGGGATACAGGGGACCTTGCAAGGGTAGGTCTCTATCATGTTGGCACATCATAAGCAGATTTTGCCCATTCTCTCGTTTAAACCTTGGCGTCTTGGCGGTTCAATACCTATCCTTGTGAGAAATCCCCCTACTCCCTATCAGCGCAGCACCAGCGGCAGAAACACTGTGCGCACATTGTCGGACACATCGGGTGATGCACTCACACGCACCGTCACATTCTGTACATCCGAAAGATTGCCCGCCTCATCCTCGGCCTGGTAGTAGAGCGTATGTGTGCCAATATCCAACGGACCCAAGCGCAACAACGCCGGACCACGCTGCAACGGCTCAGTGAACCACTCATCCCCATCCCACGAATAGCGCATGCCCGCTATACCACTGCCGCCTTGGTCATCGGCCGCCAGCATCAGCACCGGCGATATAATTTCCGTTGACGAAATAGGGCCACTGATGAAGCCGTCTGTCACAGGCGTAAACGTATCGGCAGTGGGCGATTGCACAGCATAGCCTGCCGACGCCGTGCCGATGAGGTTGAAATATTTGTATGACAGGACATGGAACCCCTCATTCAGAGTCATCGTGCCCGTGACATACTGAAGCACATTGACCGGGGGCGGCGGTGAGTACACCGTAGACTCCAACGACAGCGTATTGGTCGGCTCTGGCGACATTTGGGGTGGCGTCAGTAGTTTATTGCTCTCTACGATTTCTTGCCCATCTACCCACAGCCACGTATGCCCATTGCCAGCTACGCCAAAGGTATAATCGCCAAGAACGGCTACAGAAATAACCCGCGTTTGTTCGAGTAAAAAGCCATTATCTAGCCCAAGTGGGCCGCCAATATCCCACACCTGCATGCTGCCATCCCACGGCAAACTGCTAGCATGCAAACCATGCCCTATAGCCAACGGATCATCCGTGCGCAGTAGTAAGTTGTCTGGCACATCGCCCACGCGGTACACATCAACCAAAGGCTCGAGCGACGTATCGAATGTTGCCACTACTGGCGCTTGTTGCTCCTCTTTCACATCTATCGTCGTGGTTGCCATACTGTGCGAGTGATATTTGACATACTCTTCTATCATACCGGCTTCAAGCGTGATAGCTCCAGGAGTGTCGAAATACACATACCCTGTCACAACTCGTGTCTCACCGGGCAACATCTCACCATTCAAGCCCCATCGCCACGGGTAGCCACCCGTTTCACCCGCACACGGAATATCGCGCACAGGGGAACCAAGCATCACACGGAAGCGCTCAAGCTCCTTGGGATAGACAGGGTATGTCTGTTCCTCGTCGCCCAAAAAGCACTCATGCTGCCCATACACATAGGCGTTGGTATCGTCTACAGTATCATGTATACTACCTACAGAAGATGCAGTTTGCGGGTTTTGGCTCTGAATGGCGGTCGTCCTATTGTTTTGCACCGTGAAGCGCACGCCGAGCAACTCACCAACATGCAGGGTGTCACGGTCATACGTCACATCGAGCAACTCCACATCTGGCTCTTCGCGCACCCATTCAATGCTATCAAAGAAGATAACGCGGCGTTCGTCGTAGGGTTCACTGGTGAGGTCACTCAGCGTAACAAAGCCGTCATTACCGTCCTCAAATTGATAGGTGCCCAAGTCTACCCACTCCTCATCAGTATTGTGGTCCACCACATGTTGCGTTTCGCCACTTGCTGCGTGAATGGTATAGGTTGCCTCGGTTGAGGCATAGGGCGGGTCATCACTCAAGCCACACCCCTGCGGAATATGCGCGTAGATGTGGTAGCGTCCGGCTTCGGGGATAGTGGGTCGCCACTCGGCAGTATTCGTACTATCCTCTGCGTCATCGGTGGCAAAGGTATAAAATGTATGCCCACCATAGCCACAGCCGGCACTATACCAGTTTGCTTCGCTCTTGGTAAAACTACTCTCAAACTCATCTATCAGCAAATCGCCATTGTCGGGTTGTGGTTCGCCGCCTGTTTCTACCAATACGTTGACGCGGTTGCGTATGTCGGGCAGGCGGCTATGGGTGCCGTCGCCGGGGCAGGATGTATGGGTAGGCGTGACATCACGATGCCCGGCTATGTTGGATACGACAGAACCGGGTGCAAAACAATATCTGGATATGGCGCACCCATGGTAGTAGGAGCTGCCCATAGGATCAATGTCATTTTGGTTTGCCTTCCATGCTAAAAGTTCCACGAGGCTATCAATTGCCGCTGACGGGGGGCTAATGCTTGAATATGTGCCAATGAGCGACACACCCATAGAGCCATAATTGCCGGTATCGTGGAAGGCTACCGCATTATCTCCCCCACTCCGGCCCTCATAGATAGTGCCATCGGGGGCTATGATATAATTGTAGCCAATATCGCCCCAACCGCGCCCGGTGTTGGGGTAGGTGTGAAAGGCCCAAATAGCTCGCACACGGTCGCCCCAATTGCTCTCGCCACTGCGCAGGGCATTGTTGCCGGCCGTATGATGGACTATCATGTGCGTAGCAAAGCGGTATGCCGGCGACACCCGTGTGCCTTGCCCATCGGGGCAACCCCATGCTGTGCGGCTAATAACCGGTGGTTTGGCGATGGCTGAGGTATGTGCATCGGGTATCTCTTCCTGTGTCTCTTCCTGTGCATCTTGTGATGCTTCTTGCGATGCGTTACGTGCAAAGTTCGACAAGCGTGCATCTACCGTACTCACATTGATAGAATTGATAGAGTGGAGCGTTGACATAGCAGCATCTGTAGGTTCCTTCTGGGTAGCACGTATTTGCCAAAAAGTAGCCGCATCACCAGCGTAGAGTATGGGACTCCAGAAGACGTTGGGACCATCTTCTGGTTGCCACATTTCGCTATGTTCTTCTACTTCTTGCCATGCTGTCCATATACGCCCATCGTCGCTGACGCGTGCCTCCAGCAACCATGGCGACATGTGCTGTGTTGTGGATGTTGTGTCGGATGGTATCAGTTCCCAGCGCACAAGCATATGCGTAAAAGGGTGGTTAGCTTGGGTTTCAGGCGAAAGATAGCTAGAAAGATAGCCACTATCGGTGCTGCTCAGTCTCGTTGGATTGTCGGCAGAATGGGGGGTTAAACTAGTCAACTCCGGGCGACCAACATCATTCAATGCAGTCGTTCCCTGAGCCGTTCCCTGAGCCTGTCGAAGGGGTCGAAGGGAACCTGTATCTGCCTTTGCAGGTGCAGCCAAAAGGTTGTTGGTGTTCAAGTGTGCTGAAACAGTATGCGACAGCATCATAAGGCACATTCCCATAAGCGTACAAGCCACGACAAGACGAACATTCATTTTTATTCCTTCCTTTTATTCTAAAGGCACTATGTGTCTTTGATTATTTTGGGCAATTATACCAGATTCGGGGGGATATGGTTTTCATACTCTCATACTATGCCATTCCATACATACGCCATAGGTTCTCCATATTTTCTCCACAAGTGCGAGCTATAATACATGCATACAAGATAAGCAAGCGCATGCATATGCGTAAGCTAAAGTAGAATAATACATGACAAAGGAGCGTAGAGGTATGAAAAAGGTTTGGATGGTTGTAGCAGGAATGGTAGTAGCACTGGTGGCTTTCGCAGCATTTGCACCAGCAACCTATGCACGAGGGCCGGGCAATGGACAAGGACCAGGCAATGGTACAGGAAGTTACGGGCAGGGTCTTTGCACAGGAGCGAATTTTGTAGATGCAGACGGCGACGGGGTGTGTGATGCTATGGGAACAGGCGCACGTGCGAATTGTGTAGATAACGACGCCGATGGGGTATGCGATTATGCCGGTATGAACATGGGACGTAGACAAGGTGCTGGTATGAGTTTTGTAGACGCAAACGGCGACGGGGTATGTGATGCTATGGGTACAGGCGCATGTGCGAATTGTGTAGATAGCGATGCCGATGGTGTGTGTGATTATGCTGGAACCGGGCAAGCAAACCGTGGATGGTGGCTCAACCCGTAAAGAGAGAAAACAGAGAATACTATAAGCATAGCAATCACCACAAGGGCAGGCTTGTATAGCCTGTCCTTTTTGGTGTGGTTGTAGCACCACACCGGCATCACTCCCCCAAACGCACCTCAGCGAGTTGCTCCACCATCCTCACCGTCTCGACACTCACTGTCACAACCTGACGAACGAGGCGCACAATATACTCTGGGTCATCGTCACGGTTGGGGTCGCTCACAATGCCGCTACGCTTATCAATCTTCACCTGATATTGGTCAACCACCCACTCCAGCGCCGAACGGTTGCCGAGCTGATAGGCAAAACACTCCGACGGTATGCCAGAGAGCGTCAGCGCCTCATTCACCACAAGAGCCGTCTTGTCCTTGGTGAGCTTCATCTTCTCCACGCACCAGCTCCATGGCACATCGCGGTTTTCGACTGCTTGTAGCGGATACTCCTCCGCCTCCTCATAGTGCAGATGCAACTCAGCCAAGCGCTTGCCTATCTCCACCAGCGTTTGGAAAGTGGCGCAATCACCGAGCATAGGGATGCGCGGTAATGCACGGTAGAGGTTTTTGGCATAGCGCTCACGATAGTCCGGGTGATGGAGCACAGCATAGGTGTAGGAGAAAATGTCCCACTTACTTACGCTGTCATCATAGTGTGATCGAAACTGCTCCAATGCCCAGTCAGTAATGTTCTCCTTGCGATTGCTCCCGTCTTTGTCATAGGTGTAGAAGGGGAAGCATTGTGTCCCACAACCTGGGCTAACAAGATGCATTTCTGGAATAATGTTTGCAACAATTGCCATAAAAGGTTTTTCTGAACCTGCATCGGTAAGGCAAATGATACTATTCTCTTTTTCGCTCTCAGAAGTAGGAAAAATAGTAGAGAACATTCCCGGGGTATGTGTCATAATGCTATCATAGTAAATATACTGCTGTGTAAAGGGACGATAAAGAGACTGACGAATATTTGAATAGGTGAACGTCGTTTCTTTTTCACGTCTAAAACACTGTTTGAGTTTACTACTCCATTTTATTTGGGTTTCGTCAGCTATGACAAAACTATCTATATGTTCTGGTTTGCCAGCACGTTGCCAACGTGATAGTTCAGCATTGTAGGTTTCTATCATGCTGCTGGCTTTTTGGGCAAGACTGTCTGCATGAAAATCATACATCCAGCTATCACGACTGGTTCCAGCACCTGTGGAATACAAGTGAAAGATAGTATGTTCACTGGCAGACTTCTTAGCTTTCGCTTCTTTCGTTCCAATCGGCAGAAACGTGTCAAATGCAGCATGCAACCCCTGTGTCAGCCATGTATGTTTGGCATCAGGGTGTAACGTTTCCCATGGCACATGGTACACATCTCCCTTGTGCGCCAAAAAGAGCAGTTTTTGCTCTTTGCGCCAGTCTTCTGGCACGCGGTGATAGAAGAGGTGTTTCTCATCAGCATTACCTTTGCGCACAAGCAAGGTGATACCGACCCCCACCTGAATGCCAAATACATTATGCGTTGTGCCAGAAAGTTTGGGGTTTTGGCGCACATTGCCATGCAAATCCACATGGTAGATATGCGTGAAGTCTTGGAGCAAGTGTTTACGCATGCCATCAAACGCTATCTGGTCAACAAACGAGTTGTTACTCACAAAGCAGACAATCCCATCTCGCCCTGCAAGCCTATCAATAGCCCAGCGAAAAAACTTGACATACATATCACTCAACGCATTGCGGTTTGTTGCTTTCGAGTCTTTTGAATAGGTTTCCCTAATCCGTTCGTCAAGCGTTGGGTATGTACGGTTTTTATTGTTGTCGTTCTCGTTGAGTTGCCCCACATTGTAGGGTGGGTTGCCAATAATCACCATGATGTTGGCATCTTTTTGCCGTTCAATACGCTCCGTATTCTTATCGGTGAAAAAATCCGTTTGCTGTGCATCCGCCAAATCAAGCGTATCTACAAAACACATCCCGTCAAATGGGAGATACTCCCCAGTTTGTTCATAGTAGGCATGCTCAATGTTCAGTGAGGCAATGTAATACGGCAACAGCATCACCTCATTGCAAAACAACTCTTGTTCGTACTTATAGCGTAACGTCATCCCACTGATGCGGCGTAAGATATTCACCATAAAGTTGCCCGTGCCCACGCATGGGTCCAGAATACTCACATCTTTGCTCGACAGCGACAACCCAAACTCGCGTTGCAACACTGCATCTACACTGGCACACATAAAGTCTACTATCTCTTGGGGCGTGTAGACAATGCCATGCGTATCAGCTTGTTTTTGTGAGAAACCCTGAAAGAACTGTTCATACACCGTGTTGAGAAATCCTTGCTTTTCTGCAAAGTCGGTGATAGTTGCCGCAGTCTGTTCAATCGTCAGGTAAAAATAATTCAGCTCTTCCAGAAACTCCTCCCGACTGAATGCGCGACTGGTGAGAGCATCTATCACATGCTCAATTTCACGTGCAATGACATTGCGCCGGGTGAAAGCGGCGTTTTTGAAAATAGTGCGAAAGAGGCGCTCTGTGAGCAGATGCTGCACGAGCATCTCGCGCACCGCATCTCTGCTCAGGTTGGGGTTAAGCGTCTTTTTACACAGCGTATAGAAGGATTCAAAGGCAGTCACAAAGCCCTTGTTGTTACGCTGTTCCTCTTCATGGATATGCTCCAGCAATGCTGTTGCCAATTCCGGGATGCGTGCTTGAAACGTCCGCACAGCTTGATGAAACTCGGCTATTTGCGGTTTGGCATGCCCCAAAAAGAGCGTGAGCAACCGCGCAAGTTCCGTCGGGTCCGATACGTCAACTTTGGTAACACGCTGGTCATTTTGATAGAGCACACCATAGCGCGTGTTTGCAAAGATAGTATTGGTGAGCGGGTAATCAAGAGCGATTTTCTTTTTGATTTCGCTCTCTAGGTCATCTTTGATGTCTTTCGCCTCCCAATAGCCACGCGGAATGCGAAAACTATCACGCAAAGCGCCATCTATACGTTTGCGGTTGGGCAGGGGATATTCAAGGATGAGCGTCCATTGCAGCGGCTTGGCGACGGTTTCAAGCAAATTGGCAAACGCTTGGCGCACGGTCATCTCTTGGTCAAATCCCTGTTGCTGGTAGTCTTCCAAAGCTTGATAGTAGGCTTTGATGGCTTTGTGGTTGGGTTTGATTTCCATGTATCTGAATACTC
Source organism: uncultured Chloroflexaceae bacterium (assembly GCA_964626155.1). Lineage (GTDB taxonomy): Bacteria > Chloroflexota > Chloroflexia > Chloroflexales > Chloroflexaceae > JAAUSY01. The sequence continues at coordinate 29,139 of CAZVEN010000038.1, forward strand.
CTATACAAACGTTTCTCGTATTATAACACGTTTGCGTACAGAGCTTGTTTGAAGTGATAGGTGAATGGGGCAAAATATGCTACAATCACCTGTATCATAATAATAGAGGCTTATCATGGTTGTCTCTTGTAGCAGGAGCATGGTAGGCAATACAACGCAAGACAGCTCGCAGCATTGCAGCGTACCAGCAAAGCATTGCATGTTCCTTTTGTATAGCTTTGCGTTCTTTGCGTCTTTGCGCGAGGTCTTCATGAAAAAAGAGGCGTTGTATGCAATAAGGTGGTAATTAGGTACATTTCATAGGAAAACCATGGACATTGTCCTTATCATCATTGTCGTGACGGCAATGATGGTCTTTGCGAATGCCTTTTATGTGGCGGCAGAATTTGCCATTATGAATGTCCGCCATACACGTATCAGCCAGCAAGCTGCAAACGGGCATCGGCTTGCGCAAAAGCTAGAGCGTGTGATAACAGATGCCCAAAGCCTCGACACCTGTATAGCAGCATGTCAGGTAGGCATCACGCTTTCAAGCCTTATTTTAGGCTATTATGCCCAAGCAACCATAGCAACATATCTTACCAATATGTTGGCTACCATTGGCAGTATAGGGCTATTGGCATCACATGTGCTTGCCACTATCCTCATTTTGCTCACGTTGATAGTGTTGCAGGTAGCCGTGGGCGAAATGCTATCGCGGTCTATTGCATCTGGTTTTTCAGAAACCGTGGCACTCTTCGTCATTGTTCCTTTGGGTTGGTCAGTCACCTTTTTTCGTCCAGCTATTGCCATTTTCAATTGGGTGGCAGCGCTTATATTGCGCATCTTAGGTGTAAGCCCTGTCCTGCATCATGGCCACATCATGTCTCCAGAAGAAATAGATTTGCTGGCAAAGGAAAGTGCGCGGAGTGGCTTGATTGAAGCCGGTGAACGGCAGCTCTTGCACAACGTATTTCGTGCCAGTGCATTGACAGCCGCCGAGGTCATGGTGCCGCGAACACGGTTGGTCGCTGCACGTTACGATACACCTATTCCCCATTTGCTTGAACTAGCAACCACATCAGGACACACCCGTATTCCACTCTATGATGATACGATTGATACCATTGTTGGTAGCGTTCACTTGAAGGACTTGTTCCGGCTGCATGTTGAGTATTGTGCCACTATTCATGCTTCGGTGATACGCAAGGTATCCTATGCACCCGAATGGAAACCGGCGCTGGCTGTTTGGAGACAGTTGCAACAGGAAAACAGCTACATTGCCATTGTGCAAGATGATTTTGGTGGTACGGCGGGGATGATAACGATTGCTGACTTACTAGAAGAAATTTTTGGGGAACTGCAAGATGAGTTCGACAATGAGCCATCACTCATAGCCCGTAGCCCAGATGGGTTTGTGCGGCTACATGGCGAAGTGATCATTGCCAATGTCAACGATTGGTTTAACCTGCATTTGCCGGACGAGGAGGTAAATACGATTGGTGGGTTGGTGATGGCTACACTTGAACGTTTACCAGAGGTAGGCGACCAAATCGCGATTGGAGGGGCAACGCTACGTGTTGAAGCTGTCAATGGTCCCACAGTGATTGAGATCTGCCTCAAGCCAGAGTCCGAACATCTACCCTATGGGTCTAGCCCATCGAAAGAGGAAAAATGAGCGCATTTTTTATTCCACTCACCATCATTCTTGTTTTGACATGTCTGAACGGTCTTTTTGTCGCTGCCGGCTTTTCCATGGTAAACATCCAATCTACGCGCCTAACAGCATTGGTAGAACAAGGGCACCACGCAGCCGCTAACATACAAAAGATGCTCGATGACCCGGTGCGTTTAGAGCGCTATATTGCTACATCGCAACTTGGCACAACCATAACAAGCCTTTCGCTTGGCATGTATGGTCAATATGCCATTGCACAGTGGCTCCTGCACACATGTAATCAGTTGGGAGCATCGAACCATATCATCACCCATGGCTGTGCAGCGTTTGTGACCATCTTCTTGCTCACCTTTTCGCATGTCGTCATTGGCCAAATGGTGCCCCGTTCGCTGGCGCTACAATTTGCAGAACACACCGCCCTCAAACTCAAGCGTATCATGACGCTAACGACAAAACTCCTTTGCCCGCTCATTACGCTCATTAGCACGATAAGTGATACTATGCTCTCTTTGCTGCGCATCCCCAAAGTCAATATCTATCAGCGTCTCTTTTCGCCCGAAGAGCTAGAGTATGCCGTGACAGAAAGCCACAAGGGTGGCCTTTTAAGTGATGATGAACAGCAGATAATTCAAAACATATTCGATTTGGATGAGCGGCGCGTGGGGCAAGTGATGACACCACGCCCGCGCATTGTGGCTATTTCACTCGATATTGACGACGAGGAACTACGCACATCTATCAGCACATCGCCATACAGTCGGTTCCCTGTGTTTGATGGCGACTTAGACCACATTGTTGGGCTACTCCTAGTAAAAGACTTTGTAGCACAACAGATTGAACAGGAATCGCACTTTGACTTGAGAGCATTGCTGCGCACAATACCAGCTGTTCCAGAAGCCATGACGGTAGACCGATTGCTTGTTGCTTTTAAGCGTTCGCACACACATCTTGCACTCGTTTTTGATGAGTATGGCAGCACCGTCGGTATCGTCACACTTGAAGATGTGGTCGAAGAAGTGGTTGGTGAAGTCCATGATGAGTTTGATCAAGTTGAGCAACCGTTGCTGCGCGAAATTGATACGGGTGTTTTTCTCGCACGCGGCGACTTAATGATAGATGACTTTGTAGAAACTGCACCCGGATCTTTGCCTAGTGACGACGAGGACGAATTGCCAGATGTAGACACCATTGGGGGTTTGGTGGTAAGTTTGCTCGGACGCCCACCACACCCCGGCGACATAGTAGAGCTGCATGGCACCTTTTTTACTGTTGAAAGCGTCAACGGTCTTGCTATCAATATGGTGCGTATCGTGCTACCAGAAGAACAAAACCAACAGGAAGATGATGAAGCATAAGGTTTATTTGTATACGACAAGCAAGTTGAATATGGTATACTGATACTGATGAATTGAAAAAAATGGTGGTATAACTATGACGAAGGGACGTTTTACTATCTCAACACGTATCTACCTGACAGAGGAGCAACGTGATAAACTGATAACCCTTGTGCGTGAGCATGATGTCAATGTGCCGGATTTGCTCACGGAGTTACTGGTGAGTTTTCTTGACCACCTCCCAGAATGTGAAAAAGCAACGTTTCTGACAGTTGAAACAGTGCCAGATGACGATATACACGCCGAGCTACAGCATCGGCGCAATGAGGTACGCAGGTTGCGGGCACGTGCAACAACTGGTGACGCAGAAATACCAACTTGGTTACAAACCTACATTGCTGACCTTGAAAACGAAATTAAGCGCTTGGAGGAGAGCATCTCGTGACAAAGACACGGCTTGACCAACTCTTGGTTGCGCGTGGGCTTGTTGCAAGCCGTTCCAAGGCACAGGCGTTGCTTATGACGGGGACAGTGCTTGTCAATGGAACCCCGCAAACAAAATCTGGCCTTTCAGTAGACGATACAAGTGAGATAACACTCAAACACACCTTGCCCTATGTCAGTCGTGGTGGCTATAAGCTCGCGCATGCTCTCGACACATTTGGGCTTTCCCCAGAGGGCTGTGTGGCACTGGATGTGGGAGCCTCTACCGGGGGGTTTACCGATGTGTTGCTCCAACGCGGCGCATGTCGGGTCTATGCAGTTGATGTGGGGTATGGCTTGTTAGATTGGCGGTTGCGTCAAGACGCACGGGTGGTGCCGATAGAGCGCACTAATATCCGCTACATGACAACGCTTGCAGGCGACAACACACCACCGGACAACACCATCGCGTGTGCTACTATTGACGTATCGTTCATTTCGCTCCGTCTGACCATCCCCGCAGTCCAGCACCTGATTGATTCTCATGCATGGATAGTAGCACTGGTGAAACCACAATTTGAGGCCGGGCCAGAGCATGTCGGGAAAGGTGGTGTTGTGCGTAACCCTGCTATACATAGGGGTGTTCTACAAAGCGTGCTCGAATCAGCCGCAACGCTTGGGCTATCTCTGTGTGGATTAACCCCTTCTCCTATCACAGGGCAAGCAGGCAACATAGAGTTTTTGGTATGGCTTCAGCACCATGGGCCAGCAATAGCGTTGGATGAAGCCCTACAGGGAGTTCTGTCAGACCATACCTATGCATGACAAGACAGCTCGCAGCATTGCAGCGTACCAGCAACGCATTGCATGGTCCTTTTTGTATAGCTTTGCGTTCTTTGCGTCTTTGCGCGAAGTCTTCATTAAGAAAGAGAGGAGAAAACGTTCCTTTCTACTTCTGACATACGTGTTTTATGGGGAGCCGATGGAAACCTTGCATGTAACGTCTCTACAATGCTATGGTGAAACCAGTTCATAGAAGGTAGGTTCTCCAGTAGATGATGCTAAACGGTTTTATCTGTGCAGGTATTCTTCCTACAAAGGAACATAAAGATGCCAAGCGAACAAACAAAACCTTCAAAGGGCGCTATCTTAGTTGTTGATGATACCCATGAAAATTTGCGCCTGTTGGCTGGTATATTGAAAGAGGATGGGTATGCAGTGCGTCTTGCGCCCAATGGACATATGGCGCTTGCTTCTGCACAGGCAAACCCTCCAAGCCTTATTTTGTTGGATATTATGATGCCAGGCTTAGATGGCTATGCAGTATGTGAAGCATTGAAAAAAGATGCATGCACCAGTGCCATACCAATTATTTTTATTAGTGCGTTGAATGAGGTATTTGATAAGGTACGAGCTTTTTCAATTGGTGGGGTAGACTATATCACCAAACCGTTTCAGGTAGAAGAAGTGCTAATACGGGTCAAGACACACCTTACATTGCGGGCTATGCACAAGAGTCTTGAGGAACGAAACGTACATATGCAACAGGAAATTGCCCGCCGACAGGAAGCTGAAGATTTATTGCAGCAGAAGAATGAAGATTTGCATAGATTGATTGTCGAGTTGCAAATCTACAATCGTGAAATTACCTTGCTCAATGCCTTGGGCGAATTGTTGCAAACATGTATGACGATAGAAGATGCCTACAATGTTGCTGCTGAAGTGGCTTGTCAACTTTTTGAAGATCAGTCGGGTGCGCTCTATATGAATAATGCGTCTGTCCAAACCATGCAAGCAGTGATAACGTGGGGTGATGATACCGATATGTTTGAGACGGAGGTATGCTCTTGTGTGGCAAAACAGCTAAAACATCATATTCCACGCATGGTCAACCCGTATGCAGAACCGCAATGCGCACAACTCCATAGAACGGATATGCGTCCCTACCTGTGTGTACCACTTATAGCACAACGTGAAAACTTGGGTGTCATGCATTTGATTGGTGGGCCAATGGAACCACAAGAAGCCAATGAACATTGGGTGGGTCTGGCCCTTATGATGTGTAGTCATCTTGCGCTGGCACTCAAAAATATTCAGTTGCGTGACCAGTTGCGCGAGCAATCTATTCGAGACCCATTGACAGGGCTGTTCAACCGCCGCTACCTCAATGAAACATTGGAACGCGAAATAAGCCGCGCCAGTCGATACGAATACCCATTGGGAATTATCATGCTTGATATTGATCATTTTAAGCAATTTAACGATACCTATGGGCATGATGGTGGTGATACACTCTTACGAGCAATCGGCACATTTTTGCAAAATCAAACCCGCCGCGAGGACATAGCGTGTCGGTATGGCGGTGAAGAGTTTACGCTTATCTTACCGAGCGCATCGTTGCAAAGTGTACAGAAGCGAGCAGAAGACATTTGTGTCGAGTTAAACACATTGCAGGTACAGCACAATGAACGACCACTGGGCAGGGTGACAGCATCGTTGGGTGTCGCCCTGTTTCCAGACCATGGAATGACAGCAGATGATGTGATCGTGGCAGCAGATAAAGCACTTTATCGGGCCAAAAAAGAAGGCCGTAATCGCGTGATAACAGCGCCCTAAGCTGCCCGTAGGCTACTCGATGGTGCTATGTCATGTCAAATGCATGTCAAAGAAAGAGAATTTGGTATAGTAAAATGAAAACCTTATACATGCGGTTATCATTATCTATCGTAGGGGAGAACAGAAGGAATGAAAACTATTTCCGGAGAGAAGCAACATGCCACCGTTTTGGTTGTTGACGACACGCGGGAAAATCTACGCCTGTTGTCAGGGATACTCAATGAGCAAGGGTATGCCGTGCGCCTAGCTCCCGATGGGCGACTGGCCATTGCTTCGACGCAAGCCAACCCACCCGACCTGATACTCCTTGACATCATGATGCCCGGCATGGATGGCTATGCCGTTTGTGAAAAATTAAAAGCAGATGCCCGCACCGAGCACGTGCCGATTATTTTCATCAGTGCTCTCCATGAAGTATTCGACAAAGTCAAAGCGTTTTCGGTTGGTGGGGTAGACTATATCACCAAGCCATTTCAGGTAGAAGAAGTGCTTGCCCGCGTCAGAAATCAACTGACCATACGCGCACTCTACCAGCAACTAGAGGAAGCCAACGCACAATTGGAGCAACGTGTACGCGAACGCACCAATGAGTTGGCCGAGGCATATAATAACCTTGTTTCTTTGCAACGTGCCAGCGAGCGCTTTGTGCCACGCGAATGTTTCGAGTTGATGCACAAAGAGAATATCAGCAAAGCACAGTTGGGCGACTTTATAGCACAAGATATGACCGTCATGGTAGCAGGTATCCGAGCTTTTACATCCCTCTCAGAACATATGGATGCCAGCGAACATCTAAACTTTATCAACTCATACTTGAGCCGTGTCAGCCCACCCATCCGCCACAACGATGGATTTATTGAACGGTATAGAGATAATGCCATTCTCGCTTTGTTTCCCTATCAAGCAGATGACGCGCTTCAAGCAACGCTTGCCGTGCTCGAAGAGGTAGAACTCTACAATATCTATCGCCAAGAACAAGGAGATACACCTATTGCTATTGGGGCCGGGCTTGATACGGGACATCTCGTTATGGGCTTTATTGGCGAAGGCCAACGTATGCAGAGCACTATCATTTCTGATACCACAACCAAGGCTACATACATGGAAGAGCTATCACGGCTGTATGGTGCAAGTATCGTGATAAGTACACAGACATATGACGCTTTGGAAAACCAGTCGAAGTATCGCATTAGGCAGCTTGGTACGTTTACCTACAAAAAAGGCGAAAAGCCATTGTCATTGATTGAGGTATTCAATGGCGAAGAAGAATCGCTTGCTGACTTGAAAGAACAAACACGGACACTGTTTGAAAAAGGGTTGCACCTATACACCACCCAGCACTTTACCGATGCCAGCGAGTGCTTTACCAAGGTGTTAGAGCAGAACCCGTCCGACAAAGCAGCCCGCCTGTATGTAGAATGGTCAACCCACGGCACCGCTCATGGCACACCACCTCCTTGGCTCGAAAATATGGTTGCGGTGTGCCTTTCCTTTGACAAATAACGTATTTTTTACAAAACGATGCTATAGCGTATCTATGATAACTATAGTGGTAGACCAAATCCGTTCCCACAACCATGCGTTGGCGGATGCATTGCTTGCATTGGCCAATGACTTTGAGTATGCCAATAAACTTACGCTCATGCAAGAAGCAAGAGGAAAAGATGCTTGAGACTCTTTGGGGGAAGGACAACAACATAGTTATCCTCATCGTTGACGACACACACGAAAACTTGCGCTTGTTGGGAGGTCTATTGAAACAGCAGGGATATAGTGTGCGGCTTGCCCCCGGAGGGCGTATGGCTATCTCGTCGGCCCATGCAAACCCACCCAACCTCATCTTACTCGACATTATGATGCCCAACGTAGATGGGTACACCGTTTGTCAAGAACTAAAAGCAGATGAAAAAACCCGCGACATTCCCATCATCTTTATCAGTGCTTTGAATGAAGTGTTCGACAAAGTGAAAGCATTTTCTCTTGGCGGTGCAGACTATATTACCAAGCCATTCCAAGTTGAGGAAGTGCTCATGCGGGTGAAGAACCAGTTGACTATTCAACACACCCAAGAGGCACTACGAAGAAGTGAAGAGCGTTTTCGCACAGTTGCCGATTTAACCTACAATTGGGAATATTGGGTTGCACCAGATCGGACCTATGTCTATGTTTCACCAGCTTGCGAACGCATCAGCGGCTACCGCGTTGAGGAATTTATGAACGATCCAACATTGATGCAACGTATTATACACCCTGATGACCAAGCACATGTGAAAGAGCATGCGGATGAAATGTCTGAAGCGACTGGTGTGCGGTTTTTGGAATTTCGCATTATCACCCGGAGCGGTGAAGAACGTTGGATTAGCCATACCTGCCAACCTGTGTACGATTCGCATGGCACATGGATAGGGTCACGGGCTAGTAATCAAGATATTACCGAACAAAAAAGCACCGAAGAAGCATTATTGCGAAGTGAAAAACGCTTCCGTATGCTGGCCGAAAACGCGCAAGACATGATTTTTCGTTACCGCCTACACCCCAAGCGTGGGTTTGAATATGTCAGCCCCGCTGTGGAGCAGATCATGGGGTTTACACCAGAAGAATACTACCAAGACCCCGATATGGATTTGAAGCGATTGCACCCCAACAGTCTACCAAAGTTTGGCGTTATGATGAACTCGTCGGATGGCTACCGTGAACCAATTATCATGCAATATATTCGTAAAGATGGACATGAAGTGTGGATAGAACAAAACCATTGGACCGTTTTTGATGATACCGGGAAGGTTATTGCTATTGAGGGAATTGCGCGTGATGTTACTGAGCGTAAACAGGCCGAGGAGGAGCTGCAAACAGCCTATCAAAACCTCAAAATGCTCAATGACCGTCTGCAAAGTGAATTGAACATGGCCCACAGAATACAGCAAAGTCTACTCCCGGATCCCAAACCAAACTGGAATGCCTTAGACGTCATGTGTTATAACGTGCCAGCACGTGAAGTTGGCGGCGACCTCTATGCGTATCACGACTTTGACACAGAGCACGTAGGTACCGCATCAACAGGCATGTTTGCCCTTGCCGTAGGCGATGTTTCTGGCAAAGGTATGCCAGCAGCATTGTTAATGGCCATTACCATGGGGTTATTTCGCTCAATTGTTGTCCAAAACCATAGACCATGCGAAGTGCTGGCGCTCTTAGATATGGCTATGGCAGAATATACCCGTGCCACACAGCACAACTGCGCCTTGGTGTATGCCGACATTCGCCTAGCACAACCAGCCAACAATGTGCAAGAACAACAGCAACAAAATACCAGGTGGAAAACCATCTCTTCACGCCCTACGCGCATAGTGCGTGTGGCCAACGCAGGCTGCATCCCACCCATTATCAAGTATACCACCGGACATATCGAATGGCTTGAAGTTGGCGGTTTGCCATTGGGCATTGGGCTAGGTGCTGAAACCGGCTATGAAGAACAAACCTTGACACTTACAAAAGGTGACATGATGATCTTCACCAGTGATGGTGTGGTTGAAGCAATGAATGCATATGGGAACATGTTTGGCTTTGAACGTCTCGAAGACGCAATCAAATCGGGACCGCACACCAGTGCAGCCGGTATGATGACGCATCTCTGGTTGGTGATAGATTCATTTGTTGGCAAAACTGAACCACACGATGATTTAACCATCGTGGTCGTGCAAGTTTAACAAACACGATTTCCCATGTATGTAGTACAATAGTGGTATGCTTTCTTATACGCTTATAACCGTTCCCTTCTGTACAAAATACTATCCTGAGATTTCATGTCTATGATTCAGAAGGATAACATAGAGTAATATATGCAATCTATTGCAGGCTATCAGATTATTGAAAAGCTGTACGAAAGTGCTACAACGTTAGTCTATCGTGGTCATCGGGAAACTGATGATTACCCCGTCATCTTAAAACTGCTGAAAGAAGCATACCCTTCGCCTGAACTTATCGCATGGTTCAAGCGAGAATATGAGATTACCCACGAGTTAAATCTCTTGCGGGACACCGGCTCTTACACGTTTGAATCAGACCAGCACCAATGGATCATAGTGCTAGAAGATTTTGGCGGCGAATCACTGAAACGCCTAGACCTAGCCGGTAAGATAAACCTGACCAGTTTCCTAGAGTTGTCCATCGAAGTGGCCGATTGCCTTGGGTATATTCATCAGCAAAATGTCATGCATAAAGACATTAACCCGGCCAACATCGTCTTCAACCCCAAGACAGGGCAGGTGCGGATTATTGACTTTGGGATTTCTACCGTGCTCTCACGCGAAAACCCAACCTTCCGCAACCCCAATGTGCTTGAGGGAACGCTTCCCTACATGTCGCCCGAACAAACTGGGCGCATGAACCGGGCAATGGACTATCGTACAGATTTCTATTCACTTGGTGTTACGTTCTATGAACTGCTCACTGGGCAGCTCCCGTTTACCTCGCAAGAACCACTGGAAATAGTGCATAGCCATATTGCGCGGCAACCTGTGCCACCCCACGAACGCCGCAAAGACATTCCACCCATTATCAGCTCCATTATCCTCAAACTCATGTCCAAAAACGCAGAAGACCGCTACCAGACCGGACATGGGTTGAAAGCCGACCTTGAGCTGTGTTTGCAGAAATGGCAAACCACAGGGCACATTGCGCCTTTTGAACTTGGACAGCACGACGTTTCCGACCGGTTTCTCATTCCGCAAAAGTTATATGGGCGCGAATCAGAAATTGAAACACTCCTAGCCGTCTTTGAACGGGTAGCATCCTATGGCAATGTTGGCAACCACCGCAGTATCTCTCCCGTGAATAGCGAAATGGTGCTCGTAGCCGGGTATGCCGGTATTGGCAAAACAGCCCTCGTGCAAGAAATATACAAACCTATCACACGCCAACGTGGGTATTTCATCAGTGGCAAGTTTGACCAGTTGCAGCGCGACACACCCTACTCGGCTTTCATCCAAGCCTTTCGGTCACTCATCCTCAACCTGTTGACAGAGAGTGAAGAGGAAATAGCCGTATGGCGTGAAAACCTCATAACCGCTGTCGGTCCAAACATTCAAGTCGTCATTGAAGTCATACCCGAAGTTGAAATGATTGTCGGAGTACAACCAGAAGTAGTGTCACTTAGCCCCATGGAATCGCAAAACCGTTTCAACCTCGTCTTCCAACAATTCATCAGAGCGTTTTGTCAACCCGACCACCCACTCGTCATCTTCCTCGATGACTTGCAATGGTCCGATAACGCCTCGCTCAAGCTCATAGACGTGCTCATGACCACAACCGGAGAAATCCAACATGCCTTGCCACTCTTGATTATCGGAGCCTACCGCGACAATGAAGTAGCCGCAGGCCACCCATTACGCATACTCATCGAATCTATAGAACAAGCCGACATTATGATCTACACCCTTTCCCTTGCCCCATTGGATGTAGATAGCGTGTGCGCCCTCATGGTAGATACTCTGCACTGTACTGATGAAGAAGTGCGCCCACTTGCACAACTCGTGCATACCAAAACTGGGGGCAACCCATTCTTCTTAAACGAATTTCTCAAGTCGCTCTATGTCGAAGAACTCATCGTTTTCAACTACAAAAAACAACGTTGGGAATGGGATATCAACCATATGCATACGCTTGACATTACCGATAATGTTGTTGAACTGATGTCGAGTAAAGTCAAGCGCCTAGATAAAAAGACGCAGTCTATCTTGAAGTTCGCCGCATGCATTGGCAAACAGTTTGACCTTGGAATCGTCTCGCTATTGTCGCAGCAAACACCCGGCCGTACAGCGCTTGATCTAGGGCATGCATTGCAAGAAGGCTTGCTCGTGCCGCTAGGCGAATCCTACAAGCTCATGTCTATAGACATTCCCGGCCTAGCCGAGGTTGTCACAGCAGAGTATCAGTTTGCGCACGACCGTGTACGGCAAGCCGTCTACTCGCTCATACCACGAGATGAGCAAGAAAAAATACACTGGCATCTTGGGCAATTGCTGTTAGAGCACATTCCGGTAGACAAGCAAGAGGAACGTATTTTTGATATTGTCAATCACCTCAATGAAGGGTTGCAATTTCTGCGCCGCGATGATGCAGCACGCTGTTTATATGAGAAGTGGGACCAGTTGATCGAGTTGAATTTGCTGGCCGGCAAAAAAGCCCGCTCCTCGGCTGCATATACTGCCGCTTTCAACTACCTCAAAGTTGCGCTCAGCCTGCTTGAAGAGGATAACTGGCAGTGGCAATATGGGCTTACCCTAGAGCTGTATGTAGAAGCCGCCGAAGCCGCCTACCTGAGCGGGCACTTGCAAGACATGGAGCTTTTGGCCTCGCAAGTGCTCAAACGTGCCAAAAACGTCCTCGACAAGGTGCGTGTCTACGAAGTCACTATCCGTGGATACGTAGCCCAAAACAAGCAAAACGAAGCGGTAGACATGGCCATCCAAGTGCTCAAACTGCTCGATGTAGAATTTCCAGAAAAACCCGACCTCTCCGACATCATTTTTGGCTTGCAAGACATCATCGTTGCGCTAGGTGGCAAACGCATCAACGAATCCATTGACCTGACAGAAATGAAAGACCCCTACAAACTAGCCGTCATGCACATTCTGGCCACCGTAGCCGACGCAGCCTACATCACCGTTCCCGAACTGTTTGCCCTCATGGTGCTGAAGATGATCAGCGTATCGGTCCACTATGGCAATGCACCAGTATCTGCGCCCGCCTATGGACTCTATGGGTTGGTGCTGTGTGGGTTCTTGGGCGATATAGACTCCGGCTACCAATCGTGCAAAACGGCTATGGGTTTGCTCGATTGGTTCAATGCACAAGAATTTAAGTCACGAACCCATTTCTTCTACAACGGTTTTGTGCGCCATTGGAAGGAGCACGCACGTGAAACACTCGCTCCCCTGCTCGAAGTCTATCAAAATGGACTAGAAACAGGCGACTTGGGCTATGCAGCCAATGCCTTGCTGACCTATTGCCAATATGCCTATTTTATAGGCAAAGAACTAGGTAGCCTAGAACAGGAAATTACATCCTATAAAGAAGTGCTCGGGCGACTCAAGCAGCAACGCACAATGGAAATGATAGGCATATACCATCAAGCAGTTTTGAACCTGCGTGGTCAAGCCAAAGGGCGTCCATACCGCTTAATAGGCGATAGTTACAACGAAAAGAAAAAGTTACCGTTGTACTTAGAAGCCAACGACGGCAATGCCATTTACTATGTCTGCCTGAATAAGCTTATCTTATGCTACCTCTTCCACGAATATGATGAGGCTATTCAATATGCGACTATGGCTGAAAAATATACGCGCACAGCCCTCGGCACCATGTCTATTGCACTCTTCTACTTCTACGACTGTCTTGCACGTCTAGGCGGGTTTCACCTTGAGCAAAAGCCAGAGCAAGACCGCATCCTAGAGCGTGTCTCATCTACCCTTGAAAAGATGAAGCAATGGGCCCAACATGCCCCTATGAACCATTTGCACAAATTCTACATCCTTAAGGCTGAGCAATCGCGTGCCTTGGGCAACGATAGAGATGCATGGGAATTTTATGATTTGGCTATAGACCTTGCCCAAGACCATGAGCACATCCACGAAGAAGCGCTTGCCTGTGAGTTGGCGGCCACTTCCTACATCATCAGGAAGCGAACCCGTATAGCCCATGTCTACCTGCGTGATGCCCACTATGCCTATCAACGGTGGGGCGCTACCGAAAAAGCGACTGACCTAGAAGAGCGCTACCCAGAAGTCTTTGAGCAGTTTGACATGTCGCGTTCCGATATAACCAAAACGCGCACAACGACGACACGCACAACCACCACCGGGCATATGTCATCCAACATCTTAGATTTGCCAAGCGTGATCAAAGCCTCACAAGCCATTTCGGGCGAAATTGTACTCGAGTCGTTGCTCACCAAGATGATGCGCGTCGTTGTTGAAAATGCCGGTGCCGAGCGTGGGGTGCTTATCTTAGAGAAGGACAAGAAATGGGTGGTTGAAGCTGAGAGCACCATAGAACAATCCCCTGTAGAACAACCAGAAGTGACCGTGCTGCAATCCATACCCATAGAAGCCCATGGTCGTGCGCCCTTACCCAAGACCATCATCAACTATGTAGCCCGCACACGCCGCAGCATCGTGCTCAATGATGCCGTGCGCCAAGGAGAATTTACCCGCGATGCCTATGTCATTATCCATCAACCCCGTTCCGTGCTCTGCATGCCCTTGAGCTATCAAGGCAAGCTCATTGGCATGCTCTATTTGGAAAATAAGCTAACGACAGGCGCATTCACCGCCGACCGCCTAGAAATTTTGAATATGCTATCGAGTCAAATAGCCATCTCCATTGAAAATGCTCGCCTCTACTCCAACCTAGAGGTATCGCTCAACTATCAGGTGGCTTTGACAAGTGCATACAGTCGCTTTGTGCCGCGAGAAATTCTCAAGTTTCTTGGCAAAGAGAGCATCATACAAGTAGCGCTTGGCGACCAATCGCAGCAGGAAATGACGGTGCTCTTTTCAGACATACGCGATTTTACCACCCTTTCAGAGCAGATGACACCACAAGAAAATTTCAACTTCATCAACTCCTACCTCGGTCGCGTCAGCCCCATCATTCGGGAGCATAACGGGTTCATTGATAAATATATTGGCGATGCCATCATGGCCCTATTTCCCGGCAAAGCCGATGACGCAGTGCAGGCAGCTATTGAGATACAACAAGAAGTGACCACCTACAACGAGCAACGCGAAAAAGCCGGCTACAAACCTATTCGCATCGGCGTCGGCATCCATACCGGCAATGTCATGCTTGGCACAGTTGGCGAAGAGGAGCGCATGGAAGGAACGGTTATTTCAGATACCGTCAACCTAGCTTCGCGCCTCGAAGGGTTGACCAAGTTGTATGGCGTGCTCATCATCATTAGTGAAGGGACTCTCTTTAAGCTCGATCATCCTGAAAACTACGATTTTTACTTCCTTGACCAAGTGAAAGTGAAAGGAAAAAAAGACCCCGTGTCTGTGTTTGAAATTCTCGACGGCTACACCGAAGAGGTCATAGAAAGCAAACGTAAGACCCGAGGTGACTTTGAACAGGGACTATTTCACTATCATAGCGCTGAATATCAAGAATCCCTGAGCTATTTTAAGCATGTGCTCTCCATTGAGCCAGATGACAGGGCAGCACAGTTGTATCTCAAACGGGCTACGTACTGTATAGAGTATGGACTGCCCGTAGATTGGGAAGAAACCGAAGGGCTACGATAACATACCTACATTACAACTGAATTATCCAATACCGGCGTACCATGCTCAAATTCTCCGTGTACGCTCTGCTCGACTGGCTCAACCACGCCACTGCCAAACGTTTCGACAAAAAACCGTGCTGCGTTCGTTGGACCATCCCACTGCTCCATGATTTTCTGAAATGCTTGCGCCTTGCGGTAAGCTTCCTTGTCATACATCAATTGGTCTATAGCATCAAGCACCGCTTGGGCATTTGCTCGCTTCTTGCGAATACGAATAGCAAACCCCTTGCGTACAAGGCATTCGATATTTGCCTCCTGTTCCGGCTGCATGCCAATACCTACGACTGGCGTTCCCGATAAGCATGCCGTCATCACTGTGCCAATGCCACCATGGATGACCGAAATGTCGGCCATGGGGTTGACCTTGTGAGCCGGCAACCAGCCTGTGACAACAACATTGGGTGGCACGTTGACTTGCATCTTCTCTAAATGCGCCTTGACAGGTGCTATCACCTGATAGGGCTTGCTACGAAACCCCTCTATGATACGTGCTATAATAGCAGGGTTTCCAGAGCTACCCATAGCAAAATACACAATGGGCATATCGCGTGAAATGTGTTGCACTGCTGCTGGTATGTCAGTATTCAAACGCGTAATCAGCGGTCCTATGTAGCGATAGCGTGGTGGCACATTCGTAAGCCCCGAAAATTCCGGCGGTTCTGCTAGGAGGGTATAGTCACCTTCCCAAAATTCCGTGTTTTTAAAGGTCTTGACACCATACTGCCGCGCAACATTATTCACTGGTGGAAGCAGAACGTTGGGCAACGATACAAGCAGTTTTTGGCTCATGCGGTTCAAAAAGCGGTCGGGTATCCACCGAAAGAGTGGAATATCAAACATATCTGGCCATGTCCCCAAGCCAGCCTCATAGTAACTTGGTATCCATGTTGATTGGATAATCCAAATAAGCGGCACACCAGCCACCCGCGTCGAAACAGGCACACTTTTACAATATCCTGTCACCAATGCATCTGGCTGTATATCATCAAAGAAAGCGAGTTCATTGCGCACCTGCTCGTGCAACTCATCTTCAGAGAAAAAATACTCTAGTTTTTCCCCACGTCCCACCTTGAAGATATGTTCAATTTTCTCATCGGTAAGACGGGGAGACATTTCCCGCATGCGGAACTGCTCTTCACGTATCAGTTGCTCAAATGGCCCTCCATAGGACATAAATAATACATGAAAGAGTGACCGGCATGCTTTGGCAATTTCTATCATACGAGACGTTTCCGACAGATTGGATGTGTCGGGAGCAAAGACTATTGTTTTCAATCACCACCTCCTTGCGTTCATATGATATAAAAACCAACATCATATAGACACATGTAAACCTCTAGCATTCCTGCGTTTCAACGCAACAATGGAGATACCGACATCATGACTCCGTTGAACGTTCCTGTATACCAGTATATACTCCCTTGTATCAGAAAGAAAACAACAATGCCCCAAGTCACACCCCAAGCGACCCTTCCACGCATAGCGATAGTGTCGAATAGCAAGCCTATGCTTAGGCATGCAAGAGGTGTTAGGAAGTAGATATAGCGCACTTGCAGAGCCGTCATCATTTCAACAGCCCAGAACACACCAATGACTGCCAACCAGCTCCCCAATAAGGCCGATGCTCCATATGGCATACGATGACGCATAAGCAACACGAGTCCGGGCAGCAGCAACACAAACCCCATTTTGTGGAATGCAATAGAAAACCCGGTAAAAATCAGATTGTAAGCCGGCGTATAGCCACTGGTCATGATTTTTTGTCCCACGTTCATGAACTGCTCCAGTTTTAAAAGGGCAAACGTTGAGTATACCAGCGCTAGCCCCACCAAACAACTCAGTATAAGCGCATGTGTGAAGCGCCACCATGTAGGCAGCGACACCTTGCCCCACACACGCAGAACAACCCATGCCACACCAAGCCACGCAACTGCAAGGATAGCTACCCCAATGTGACTGATGAGAGACATACTGAGCAGTATAACAGCAATCGTCCACATCGAGGATTGCCCATAGCGAAAGGCAAATAGCAATGCAATGGCAAGTGGCACCATTAGCGCTTGCCCAAATATCTGAGCTGTCAAGCCATACCACAATGCGGTAAGATGTATGGGTATAGCCGCATAGAGGAGAGCACTAAAGATAGCCGCACGACTCCTGTGGGTTAAAACCCGCGCAAACGCAGCGATAGTAAATGCGCCAAACCCATCTATGATAGCAAGGCTCCCTTGCACGAGCAGCGATGGTGGAGTGCCGACTAGCATACCGGGCAAGAGCAACACATACGGTCCCGAAGGATAGAGCGTGACGCTATTACGAAATTCAATAGACTTGCCAGTATCTACCAGCGAGCCATACAGCGTATGCATAAAGCGCCCAACGTTCAGAAACAGGTCGTAGGCTGCGAACAAGGGGTAAAGAGACCCGGCCAACCGAATGACGCAAGCTAGCAGGGTTATGCCCCACAATGTGTGTATAAGCTCTGGCGGCCCTATCCAGGTTGCATAGCGATAGAGAAGCGGCAAGAGTGCATACGTCAATAGCGTGAGAATACATAAGGCAATGGCAAACCGTAAAAAATAGGTATACGTCAACAGCATTTGGGTCCTGAACAGCAGTAGCATGAAACCTGCAACGAGCAAAAGCACTATGGTACACACAAACTGGGATGCTTGCAACCGTTGCACTATCAAACCCGTAAACAACAATAACAAACATTGCACGATCATGGAAGCGATAGAAGGTGTTATGATAGATGTGCCAATAAAATGCACGTTGGCTTCTTCAACACGCAGGCCTATGGTCCTGGTATCGGGGGGAATATGCGTCGTATCACTATGCACGTTGACAATCAGACTATTGAAAACAATATCCTCACGTGGCACAAGCATGCGATACATGCGCGATTCAGAGCCGGCTGTTGCCGACACCCTCGTTTGCCCACCATAATCAAGTGTGAAGTGTGATCGCGCAACCTCTGGCGGAAGGGGGCCTAGCTTCAGCCCAAAGACAATCGTATGCTGCGCACCAAACTGATACAAGCGTATCTGGCTTGTGCCTTGCGACCAGCGATATGCCCCACGACTATCGTGCTCTGGGGCATGAAACCCGTTGAGTACATAGCGTGCTTCCCGACTATCACTGACGAGACGTATATGGGGATGACGCGTTGCAAGCAGAAATGACTCTGTTGCTATCAAAACAACCGCAACGAGTAGCACGGTGAACACTGGTACCCAAGAGAAGCGTACAGATGCATACGTACAACGGCCAGCATATTGCCACTTGCGAACCGGTAATTCTTGCGAAGACATAGAATTAAGCTACAATATCTGGAAATGCCAGTTTGCCAGTAGTACATGAAACATGTATTGCATTGCCTGATTATAGCGGATTATTGCATGTGTGTAAACTATCTATGAAAACACAGCCTACCGTCTGCGAACCAACCTTGAATGATAGACCACTACCATCTCTCGTATCTGGTAGTGTGCGTCTCCCATATCGTCGTGGTGTGCGATGATACCAGTGCTGCATATGAACTCTCCCACACTACCGTGGGCGCAAATGTACCTCTATCCCCTGCTGACGACGCTAGGCTTGTGGGGATTGTTGACTCTAGGCGTGTGGTGGCTCAATCGGCAGAAGCGTCGTTTGAGCCGCTTAGTGCTCATTGGCATGGTGAGTGTGCTCATTTTGGCACACCATCACTTGTGGCTTGTGCGCAACGATGTGAGCGCATGGGGAGCATACCGAGCATTCATTGCATGCATGTTCATCTGGACATGGCATGAACTAGCGTTCTATAGCGGTGTGCTCACAGGCCCTTGGCGTGCGCCTTGCCCACCTGAAGTAGCAGGTTGGCAACGCTTGCGCTATGCCTTGGGCACCCATCTCTACCATATTGTCGCCGTTGGCATAGATATTGCAGTGGTGTGGTGGATGCATCGGCATGCCATCAATCTTATCGGCCCGTTGACGTTTAGCCTATTTTGGCTCTTGCAGTTGAGTGCCAAGCTCAATGTGTTCTTTGGTGTGCGCAATTTGCAGGTGTTGTGGCTCCCCGACGATTTGCGCTACTTGGGCACTTTTTGGGTACAGCGCCCATTCAATGCTTTTTTTATTCCCTCGGTGTTGGCTATCATGCTCCTAGCAACCTTTCTGTGGTGGCAGTCCATACGCATAGCCCCCGACGAGCGGGCAATTGGCATGAGCTTACTGGCCGGTATAGTGACACTGGGGTTGCTTGAACATTGGTTGTTGGTACTCCCTTCGGGCAAGCACAAGGAACAACCGGTTCAACCCAAGCCCCAAAAAGCTAGTCACTGAGCTATAGCACCAATCTCTCCCGCTCAATCGTGTATAATATTCCCAACATAGGTAGAAAGGCTAGGCACGAAAGGAGAAACCTGTTATGCGTTCGTTCAATTCGTATGGACCGGTAGATGCTGAAGTACATTTTTGTGTTGAGCGCAAAACGATGGTGGACGAGTGTGTCCAGCATCTCATTGGAGACGTACAAAAGGGGGGGCACTACTTCACCATTTGGGGCGCACGGCAAACGGGCAAGACATGGCTGATGCGCCAAGCCATGCACGAAATCCCCAAGCGCTATGGCGATAGGTTTACTCTACAAACCTTTTCCGTTGGCACCCTAGATGAGCTTGCCTATACAACCCCTCCGGTCAACGAAGATACCGACAATGTCAAAGTACCGGGAGCATTGAGGAGTATCTTAGAGAGCAAATTACCTGGTTCCCCCCACGTGCAGGTATGGAAAGACTTTCCAGCACTTTTCAGAAAGCAGGGGGGATTGTGGGATAGACCAGTACTCTTGCTGATAGATGAAGTGGATACTGCACCCTCGTGGGTGCTCGACTTGTTGGTTCGACGGTTCAGAGAGTTGTATTTGGATAGGTCCGACAATTGGCTCCATGGGTTGGCGCTGACGGGTGTGCGGGCAGTGGTGGGCATTGAAAGCAAACGCGGGTCGCCCTTCAATGTGCAACGGTCAATGCAGGTTGGTAACTTGACGGCCGACGAGGTGCGCGAAATGTATCAGCAATACCAAGACGAAAGCGGGCAGCCCATCGCGCCAGAGGTAGTCGAAACCGTCTACAAAAACACACGGGGGCAACCTGGTCTTGTGTCGTGGTTTGGCGAATTGCTCACCCAAAAGTATAATCCCGGTCGGGAGAACCAAATAGCCATGCCGGTTTGGTACCAAGTGTGGAACGCGGCCCGTTTCCTGCTTCCGAACAACAACCTAACGAATCTCATTAACAAGGCACGCGAAGAGGAGTATCTCCCCTTTCTCGCTAAATTGTTCAGCAATGCCAACATTTCGTTTACCTTCCATGACCCGTTGCATAATTACCTGTACATGCATGGCATCATTGAGCCAGAGGTTATCCAAGAATCGCCTGAGCGCTACGAGAACGTCTGTCGCTTCACATCGCCCTTTATTCAGCACTGCTTGTACGATGCGCTGAGTGGGAAGTTAGTTACACACCCTTCATCTATCTTAGCCCTACAACCACTGGATAAACTGAAGGATGTGTTTGACCCACCCGCGCTGAATCTGTCCGCACTGTTGCAGCGCTACAAAGACTATCTGGCACGCCTGAAAGCAATGGGTATAGACCCATGGAAGGAGCAACCACGTCGCCAAACTGACCATAAATTGACGGAGGCCGTGGGGCATTTCCACTTGTATGCATGGCTCCAACAGGCTATTGGGCATCGAGCAGTCGTTAGCCCAGAGTTTCCCACAGGCAATGGCAAGGTAGACGTGCATATCAAGTGTGGCGAAAAACGGGGCTTAATAGAGGTGAAGAGCTTTGTAGACGACTATCTCTTAGAGAGAGACAAGGGCAAAGCGGCGAGCTATGCCAAACAAGTGGGGCTAGACCGTGTAACGATGGCAGTGTTCATTCCCGTGCTCGATGAGGATGTACTGGCGCAACTTTCGACGACGGAGACCCACGATGGAGTAGAAGTCACTGTGGTGATGATTGGGTGGTTTTGAGGTGCTAGGTGTTAGGGGTGAGGGGCTCAACGGGGGACACCTCAAAACCGTAAAAAAAGGGTGTCTTCTCCCGTTGAGCCGCTCTTCGTGCCTCATTTGTATACCTTTGCTCCAGTTGTTCTGACCGCCACCTCCTACCGTGGGCAGTCAGGTTAGGCATATATTGTACCACAGAAATTTCAGCGGTTTCTCACAACTCCGCCGATGTTGGAGCCATGTCTTCCCGATATGGAACTCAATCCCTGATGATCCAACAATTTGACCAACAATGGAACTGCGCGTGACCGAAAGCATGCGCCTACCGCCAAGATATTCTGCTTGTCCGACAAGACCAATTGGTCTATTAGGTGCTTCACAATGCGCTATTTTGCATCAGGTGTCCCCCGTTGAGCCCCTCACCCCTATCCCCTCAAAACCACCCAATCATCACCACGGTGACTTCTACCCCATTGTGCGTCTCTGTTGTCGAAAGTTGCGCCAGCACATCCTCATTCAGCACCGGAATAAACACCGCCATCGTCACACGGTCTAGCCCGATCTGCTTGGCATAGCTCGCCGCCTTGCCCTTGTCTCGCTCTAAAAGATAGTCGTCTACAAAGCTCTTCACCTCTATCAACCCGCGCTTCTCTCCACACTTGACATGCACATCTACCTTGCCATTGCCAGTGGGAAACTCCGGGCTAACCACTGCGCGATGCCCAATGGACTGTTGCAACCACC
>CAZVEN010000039.1:0-49841 GCA_964626155.1 uncultured Chloroflexaceae bacterium
CAGGTTCCAGGTTCCAGGTTCCAGGTTCCAGGTTCCAGGTTCCAGGTTCCAGGTTTCAGGTTTCAGGTTTCAGGTTTCAGGTTTCAGGTTTCAGGTTTCAGGTTCCAGGTTTCAGGTTCCAGGTTTCAGGTTTCAGGTTTCAGGTGCTAGGTTTCAGGTGCTAGGTTCCAGATATTTTAGCTATTAGGTGCTATTATAGCATACTTTATCGTTCCTTGGTGCTCTTTGTGTTCTATAGCAGTCCTAATTGATTTGTGAATGATACAGCAACCATAAACTAAAAACCTTTGTATCTCTCTGCGTCTTTGCTTCTCTGCGCCTCTGCGTTGAAAATTTTACAAATCATTGCGTTGAAAAATGCACCATTCATAGAGGGTTGCTATCGTTTCAGCATTCTATGGTACAATGAAGCAAAAGACGTAGCATTGGGCTTCTAGCCCGTCCTACGATGCACAGGAGTTGTATGATACCGAAATAGGAAGGTACACTTTTTTTTGTACGCGATTAAATCTAGGAGAAGCATCGTGTTTAGCAATTGCATTAAAACGTCAGGGACGAATCTTTACTGATGATCTTGATGCACGCATAGTTGCGAATGAATGGCACATTCCTGTTTCGGGTACATTAGGGTTATTGCTTCGTCTTGTGGATACTGATACACTTTCTCTGGATGCAGGAGATGCATTGCTTAAAAAGATGCTTGTTGCCGGATACCGTTCTCCTGTAGAATCGTTGCGGGAATTGTTATAGGTACATTCTTGGACAGGGGTACACAGAGAACTACTCATCCCCACCCAACTGCCGCCGCAAGTCGGCCCATTTTTCCTCGTTCGTTAGTGCAGTGGCATAGTGCTCCCACCGGGGAACCACCATGAAGGGGCGCACAAAGAGCGCCAC
Organism: uncultured Chloroflexaceae bacterium; assembly: GCA_964626155.1. Lineage (GTDB taxonomy): Bacteria > Chloroflexota > Chloroflexia > Chloroflexales > Chloroflexaceae > JAAUSY01. Next base: position 898 of record CAZVEN010000039.1, read on the forward strand.
TTGGCTGCTCACGAAATCAAGCGGGCTGAGCATATCGAGTATCAGCGACACCGGGCTACGCATACCCGTGCGTGTAATAGCCCCGGCCAGTTGTTGGATAACATCATCGGTAGAATTTTCTGGTTCCTGCATATGTTGCCCTTTGCAAAATTGTCTCCTTGAGTGACAGCAAAAAATCGGACGCAAGTTTTTCAAACCGCATACGCTGCGTCGAGTCGAGAAATTTCACCACTGGACCCGGCAATTGCAAGTGGTCTACACGGTCTAGGCGATAGACACCACGCGAAACAGGCACAAGCAAACAGCGGTTTGTGCCGCGCAACACAAGGGGTGGCAGATGAATGCGAAACTTCGTCGTGCGCTCCAATGGCCCAAAGCCTATCACCTCTAAATCGGCACGCACAACCTTGCCCTGCATGCGAAATTGATACCCTCGACGCGGGGGCCCCGCAGTCAATATATCCACGTGCAGATTTTGCATGGCAGGCATCCAGCTTGGCCACCCCTGCACATCATCCAGCACAGCCCACACATACTGCGGGGCAACATGTATCATAGTAGATGCTTGAATTTCATAAATAGACACGCGCTAACTTGCTCCTCCGGCTTCTTCCCAACGCATACGGACTTCCTCTACCTTCTTACATAGGAGTAGATTGTCGGGGTGCGATAGGTGTGGGTCTTCACGCAAAATCTGATCTGCCTCTTGGCGGGCGGCTGTGAGCAAGCGCGTATCGCCTAGGCGGGCCACCTTCAAGTCGGGCGTGCCACTTTGACGCTTGCCAAAAAACTCACCCGGCCCACGCAACTCAAGGTCTATTTCGGCCAGTTCAAACCCATCGCGTGACCGTTCCATAGCTTCCAACCGTTTCGTCGTCACCTCATTCTCCACATCACTCACCAAAATGCAATAACTCTGATGCTCACCACGCCCCACACGCCCACGAAATTGGTGCAATTGAGCCAACCCAAACCGTTCGGCCCCATCTATCATAATCGTTGTTGCATTTGGCACATCAATTCCCACCTCGACAACTGCTGTAGCTACCAGTATATCATAGTCGCGGGCAGCGAATGCACGCATGACCTGGTCCTTTTCACGCGGCAGCATGCGCCCATGGATTAAGCCCACGCGCAGGTCTGGGAAAACCTCATTCTGGAGTTGCACATGCATCTCCTCGGCTGAGGGCAAGTCTATTTTCTCGCTCTCCTCGACCAATGGGCATATGACAAACGCTTGGCGTCCCTTATCTACCTCTTTGCGCATATGGCGATAGGCCTTATAGCGTTCTTCACGGGTTATCCAGCGTGTCTTGATAGCCTGCCGCCCCGGTGGGAGTTCATCAAGTATAGACGTATCCAGTTCGCCATAAATCGTCAGCGTCAATGAGCGCGGTATAGGCGTGGCCGTCATCATGAGCATATGCGGGTTGAACCCTTTTTGTTTGAGACGCTCACGCTGTTCGACACCAAAACGGTGTTGCTCATCAACGCATATCAACCCAAGGGCATGATATTGCACGCTTTCAGTTATCAGCGCATGGGTGCCGACAACAAGGTCTACTTCGCCTTGTGCTATGCCTTCGAGCACACGTCGGCGCTCTTTTTTGCCGAGGCTACCCGTTAAGAGTGCCACGCGGACGCCTTCGCCGCCCATATCCTCTTCGGGTGTCATACCAAGGAGCTGCTTTATCTCCGTCAAACGCGCCACATCGGCCTCATCTAGGGTAGCCTGCCAATTGCCGCCGGGGTCTTTTGCCTTGGCAGCCTGTTGCTTATCACGCGGGACGCGCACTTTGCTCAAGAGGTTGCGCAAGCCCCGGTAGTGTTGCTCGGCCAATATTTCGGTTGGAGCCATGAGCGCCCCTTGTAGCCCATTGGCAATGGCCTGCACCAGCACAGCGGCGGCTACCGCCGTCTTCCCGCTACCAACATCGCCTTGCAGCAGGCGTGCCATGGGCATATCACGCTGCATATCGGCGAAAATTTCGATGAGTGCTTTTTGTTGCGCACCAGTCAAGGTGAAAGGCAGTTGCGCTAGAAAATCGTTGTGTACTTCGTCGTAGAAATCCATTTTGTAGCCCATTTCCCCTTGCCAGAGCAGTTTTCGCCGCAGCACTATCAGTTGGATGAGCAAAAACTCATCGAAGCCTAGGCGACGGCGTGCGCGGGCAAGCATCTCTGGGTTGGCCGGGAAATGTATTTGGGCAATAGCTTCTGGCAATGCGAGTAAGCCGGCACGTGTACGTACTTTTCGCGGCACGTAATCTACAACGAGTGGCGCAGCACAGTCAACGATTTTCTTGATGGTTTGGCGGGCATTGCGTTCGTGCAAGCCCTTGGTAAGGGGGTGTACAGGCACGAGTCTCCCAGTGTGTAGCAACTCCTCATCGCCAAACGGCTCCCAGTCGGGGCTACTCATCTGCCGCAAACCTTGATAGGATTTTATTTTGCCACTAACCACAATTTTGCGCCCCACCGAAAATTGTTTTGCCAACCATTGATTGCCAAAGAAAACGATTTTCAGTGAACCGCTCTCATCTTGCAACAACACCTCTATGCCCACGCTGCCCGGTCGCTTGAGTGGAAAGGTACGCACATCGCCCACAGTGCCGATGACGGTTTCAACATTGCCTACCACAAGCTCAGCTATAGGCTTCTGTGAGCTATAGTCGTCGTAGCGGTGTGGAAAATGGTATAAGACATGTTCAACAGTTTTTAGCCCCAATCGCTTGAAGGCTGCGACAGTGCTGCGCCCCATACCATCTACCTTTTGCAATGGCGTATCGAGTGCAAGCGGGGGCGCAGGGGGAGATGTGGGTTGTGAAGCACTTGGTGGTGCTTTGTCCATATCAATGGTACTGTCTTCTGGCTTAGGGCGTTGCTTGCTAGCCGGCTTTTCACGGAAGATGGACCGTAGCGCTTGCAATGCCTGCTCAAGGTGCTCTTGACGTGTCGGTAGTGGCTGATTGACGTAATCATCTAGCAACCCAAGCGCCTCCTGCACGGTAGGTGCTTCGTCGCCACCATGATACTCAGTTTGCCAGTAGGCTATGAACTGGTCCAGCCCACCATCAACGGTTTCGTTGTTGCAACCACGGCGCTGCTCTTCAGCCAATACCTTCCCAAGTTTGATTATGTGTTCGGATGTATCCATAGTTCACGTATGCGTTGCCTTTGTTTCACCACAAAGAGTCTTTCTGCCTTCGTGTCCTCTGTGTCTCTGTGGTGAGATATGTACCAACCACACAGGAACGGAGGACACAAAGGTGTATAAAGGTTTGTTCTCTGTGTCCATACGAAATACTTATTGTACATCTATGACAACGCGCCCACGCACTTTGCCTTGGAGTATTTCGTTGGCGAGTGTGGGGAGCTTTTCAAGTGGCTCAACATGCATAATTTCGCTCAGCAAATCCAATGGAAAATCGTTTTTGAGCCTATCCCACACAGCTAAACGGCGTGGTTTGGGGCATGAAACGGAGTCTATGCCAAGCAAGTTGATTCCACGCAAGATAAAAGGGAAGACCGTAGCGGGCAGGTCGCTTCCACCAGCCAAGCCACAAGCTGCGATGCTGCCGCCATAGTCCATAGTGCTGCATAAGCCGACGAGGGTGTTTCCACCAACGGTATCTACTGCCCCACTCCAACGTTGCTTGCTAAGTGGCTTCTTCGATTCTTCTATCAAGTCTTCGCGCTCTATGAACGCTTTGGCTCCAATATGTCGCAAGTAATCATGCTCTTCGGTGCGGCCAGTGGAAGCTGTCACGTTGTAGCCCAACTTGGCGAGGATAGCCACGGCTATGCTGCCAACACCGCCAGCCGCCCCAGTGACAACGACATTGCCACTATCGGGGGTAACACCATGTTCTTGCAGGGCCATCACGCATTGCATGGCCGTGAAGCCTGCTGTGCCTATGCCCATAGCCTGCTGCAAACTGAGTCCTGTGGGCAATGGTGCAAGCCATTCGGCTTTGACGCGGGCCATTTGCGCATACCCGCCCCAGTGTCGTTCGCCTACGCCCCAGCCGGTGAGGATAACCTCAGCGCCAGGTTGAAAATCGGGCGATTGTGATTCAAGAACTGTGCCAGCAAAGTCAACCCCAGGGATCATGGGGAAACTGCGCACGATTTTGCCTTTGCCCGTTATTGCTAAGCCATCTTTGTAATTCAGGTTCGAGTATGCCACTGATACCAACACATCGCCTTCAGGCAATGCATCTATAGGAACATTTTGAATGCTTACTTGGGGACCACTCTCCCCCTGATCCAATACGAGCGCCTTGAACATATCCATCGGTTCTTCCCTCCTTATTGTGTTCTCACTGCTTGACGACCATTTCCAATATGGTGTCGCTTGTCTCTCTTTTGAAGTGGATGTATGCTGCTATTTGTATCTTCAATTGGTAGATACGGTGTCATTCTGCAATACATACGCGGTTGCGTCCTTGGTTTTTAGCACGATAGAGTGCTACATCGGCTGATCCAATGATGTCGTTGGGGGTGGTTCCGTGGGTTGGAAAGCACGCAACGCCTAACGATGCAGTAACGATGCCCAACGTAGAGCCTTGATGGGTAGCTTGGACATGGGTAATAGCTGTACATATTTCTGTTGCACGTCGTGAAGAGTCGTGCAACGATACACCGGGTAGCACAAGGGTAAACTCTTCACCACCATAGCGGCACACTATATCATCAACCCGTACAAATGTTTGCAGAAACATGCTCACTGCCCGCAAAAGGGCATCGCCACCGTCATGCCCATATGTATCGTTGTAGTGTTTGAAATGGTCAATGTCGAGCATGATAACGCTAATGGGGTGTTGGATGCGATTGGCGCGGCAGAGTTCACGCTCTAGGGTTTCGTTTAGGTATCGGCGGTTGAATAATCCAGTCAACGGGTCTCGAATAGATTGCTCTAGCAGTTGCTCACGTAGGCGCAGGTTGGCGAGTGAAAGGGTTAGATGGTCGGCTACCATGGTGATAAGGCGTTTCCAACGCTCACGTTCGTCCAATCCATTGCCCAAAACACCATGCAAGCTTAGGACACCAAACGATTCGTGTTGTGTCACCAAAGGAACACACACGGAAATCGGCCCACATGCCAAGATGTCGGTGTCTCCACATTGGTTGGCTTTGTTGGTGCATTCAATCACTTGGGTTCTTGTTTCTTGAAGCGCCGGGCATGCGTTTGCTAGAAGTGATGCAGGTCCTTTTGGTTCGCCCCATGTGGTGGTAGCCTCAATGTGTGTGCGGGTATCGTTGAAGATATACAAGGCTCCCGATTGACCGGGGAAAAGTTGGAATGCCGTTTTGCTTATCACACGATAGGCTTCGGAGGTGTTTTGACATTTTTGGAGCGATTCGCTCATACTATTGAGCAATGTTACTTCGCGGTTATATTGTTCAAGCTCAATAATCCAGCGGGTTAGGTTGCTATTGGCTTGTTGTACTGCTTCCCGTGCATGTGCATATTCGGTGTGATCGCGGAGAGTTACGATGTAGGCATGTTGTCCTTCCCAGTCAATTTCAAGCACGCGCATTTCAACGACGCCAACAGCTCCATTTTGGCGTGACACACGTAATTCAGAACTCTTGCTCTTGAGCATTGGGTATACCACATCGAGCTCGGTACTTTCACCAAGCACAAGCGGTGCGCCAAAGTGTTGTCCCTCTAGGTTTGGCCTATCCAACAAATATTGTGCGGCCGGGTTGGCATAGAGTACTACTCCTTGTTCATCTATGACCAAAATGCCATCGGGACTATATTCGAGTATGCGGCGGAGGCGATGTTCGCTCTTGCGTAATGCTCCTTCGACACGCTGACATGTTGTATTGGCATGCTCTTCCCACTTTTGCTTGTGTTCGGACATTTCCCTATGCAAGAGTTTCCAGAGGCACCATGTAGCTATTCCCCCTATGGTAAAAAGAGGTAGCGGTTTTTTTAGGCAACGATCCATCCAGTGCAAGAAATACATAACAACAAATCCTGCGTATTGTAGCTATTAATTGTTACACATGTGCAAGAGCACGTCAAGACGCGAATGGGGTTTTTTGACAAAATAGTCAAACTCTGCTACCCTTAACTTTATAACAATTGCATAAAGCGCTGCTCTTATCCAGAGAGGCGGAGGGACCGGCCCGACGAAGCCTCGGCAACCCCTAGGGGGAAATCCCTAGGAAGGTGCCAATTCCGGCAGCACAGACTGGAAGATGAGGTGCGAATGTTTCGGTAAATGCTTTCCATACGTTCGCATGGGAGGTTTATTTTGCCACATGTTACATGGCTCTCATCTTCGTGATGAGAGCATTTTTGATTCTTAAGGAGAGATATTGCAATGACTGAAACAACTCAATACGGGTTCGAGACACGCGCCTTGCATGGTGGGCAACAACCAGACCCAACCACAGGCGCACGTGCTGTTCCTATCTACGCTACCACGTCGTACCAATTTCGAGATACGGAGCATGCTGCCCGTCTTTTCAACCTGCAAGAAGCAGGCAACATCTACACCCGCATCATGAACCCGACAACAGATGTCCTCGAACAGCGTATTGCGTCACTTGAAGGCGGTGTGGGCGCTCTTGGAGTTGCATCTGGTCAATCGGCTGCAACATTGGCTATCCTCACATTAGCCGGTGCAGGCGATACTATTCTTGCTTCAAGTGACCTGTATGGCGGAACATATACCCTGTTGCACTATACCCTAGCGAGAATGGGTATACAGACGCATTTTATTAATGGACGCGATAGAGATGGCTTTCGTACAGCTATAGATGATCGCACAAAGCTTATTTTCTTGGAGCTGATAGGCAACCCGCGACTCGATGTGATAGACTTGGAGAATATCGCCCGGGTTGCGCATGAAAAAGGTATCCCTGTCATTGTAGATAGCACCACCGCGACACCCTACTTGTGTCGCCCCTTCGAGTGGGGGGCAGATATTGTCGTTCACTCGGCTACCAAATACATTGGCGGTCATGGCACAAGCATTGGTGGGTTGATTGTAGATAGCGGCACGTTTGATTGGAGTGGTGAGCGGTTTGCAACACTCAACCAACCCGACCCAGCCTATCACGGTATGGTTTTCACAGAAGCGTTTGGAGCAATGTCCTATATCCTCAAGGTGCGGTTGCAATTGTTGCGCGACATTGGTGCTGCTCTAAGCCCATTCAATGCATTCCTCTTTTTGCAGGGGCTTGAAACCCTGCCACTACGCATGGAGCGCCACTGCGAAAATGCGCTTGCGGTAGCCAACTATCTCAAGGAACACAAGCGCGTTGCTTGGGTCAACTATCCAGGTCTACCGGAACATCCAAGCTATGAACTAGCCAAGAAATATCTACCCAAAGGACAAAGTGGTCTGATTGGGTTTGGCATCAAGGGAGGACGTGAAGAAGGCGCTCGTTTTATCGAAAAACTCAAATTATTTTCGCATCTGGCCAACATTGGCGATGCGAAAAGTTTGGCCATTCACCCTGCAACAACGACGCATAGTCAACTCACGCCCGAAGAACAGCAACTCACTGGTGTAACAGACGACTTTATACGCCTTTCCATCGGCATTGAAACACTCGATGATATTCTTGCCGATTTGGAGCAGGCTCTGGCACAGGTAGTGTAATTTTTGAAGAGATAGAGCTCGTAAGGAGGTTTGAAAATGAGTCTAGGTGTTCGTCGTCAAGTGAAAAAGCAATGCCAACAACAACCTGTTTCAACACTAACAACGACCATGCGTACAAAGTCGCTGTCTACCACTCTGCCACTGATATGTGAACCATATGCTGCGAAGAAAGGTGCAATTACAACAACAACCATGCCACAAACAAAAGACAATACCGAGTCTACTGGTGTAGGCTTGGTACAAGCCCAAACCGTGACATGGGATACTCCCCTAGAACTTGATAGCGGTGCATCGCTTAGCCCTGTAACGCTTTCCTATGAAACATATGGCACACTCAACGAAGCGCGTGATAATGCAATCCTCATATTGCATGCGCTTTCGGGTGATGCCCATGCAGCAGGTGTGTATGATGCAGATGACCAAAAGCCGGGGTGGTGGGATGTGATGATAGGTCCAGGGCGTCCATTCGACACAAACCGCTATTTTATCATTTGCTCCAATGTGCTTGGTGGGTGCAAAGGAAGCACCGGACCGAGCAGCATCAATCCAGAAACCGGGGAACCGTATGGCACACAGTTTCCCATTATTACCATCGCCGATATGGTACGTGCGCAAGTACGCTTGATTGACCATCTCCAAATTGATGTATTGCATGCCGTCGTTGGTGGTTCAATGGGTGGGTTTCAAGCGTTGGAATGGTCAACAGCCTACCCTGAGCGTGTGCGTGGTACATTGCTCTTGGCTACCACCTCGCGTTGTTCAACCCAAACAATAGCGTGGAATGCCATCGGTCGCAAGGCTATTATGAGTGACCCAAACTGGCGCGGTGGCAACTATTATGACCATGAGCCGCCTGTTAATGGGCTTGCAACTGCGCGTATGCTTGGGCATGTGACCTACCTGAGCGAAACGTCGCTAGAGCAAAAGTTTGGGCGCAGGTTGCAGCAGCAATCTGAACCCCAGTTTACGCTTGAATCAGAGTTTGCGGTAGAGAGCTACCTATCCTATCAAGGGCATTCATTTCATGAACGCTTTGATGCAAACTCGTATCTCTACATAACAAAAGCGATGGATTATTGGGATTTGCCGGGGCGCTATGGCTCACTTGAAGCTGCCCTAGAGCGGAGCACAGCCGATTTCTTGCTCATTTCATTTTCGAGTGATTGGCTCTTCCCACCACACGAATCGCAGGTCATTGCAGACACGTTGCAACGACTTGGGCGCAAGGCAACGCATGTTGAGCTTCGATCCTCGGCCGGCCACGATGCATTTCTCATTAATCATGACCTGCAAGCACCGCATATTGAGGCATGTTTGGCAGGTTTGCATGACAAAGTTGGCTTTCGTTCCTTTACCAAAGAGGTAGGTGGTGTACACTGTGTCACGCAGAGATGTACATACAGTTGACCTTCATCGAGCGGCGTGCTATACTGAATCTACCTGTACAGTAACAGGTATGTGCGTGTACGAGATTAGTATGAAGGAATTGTCAAGGTGGCGCAAATACGTCTAGTTATTGCGGATGATGAGTCGCTCATTCGCATGAACTTGAAGGAAACACTCGTAGGAATGGGCTATCTGGTTGTCGGAGAAGCTGGTGATGGGGTGAGTGCTATCAACCTCGCACGAGAGTTGCGACCAGATTTGGTATTGATGGATATAAAAATGCCCAAGCTCGACGGCATCCAAGCAGCCAAAATTCTTACGCAGGAAAAAATTGCCCCTGTGTTGCTCCTGACGGCCTATTCAGACCGTGAGCTGGTTGACCGTGCCAAAGAAGCTGGCGTTGTCAACTATATTGTGAAGCCATTCCGCGATGCAGAATTGCTGCCGGCTATCGAAATTGCTCTGGCACGCTACCAAGAATTTCTGGATATGGAGACCGAAATCCAAGACCTGAAGGAAACCCTCGATACTCGCAAACTCGTCGAACGTGCGAAAGGGGTATTGATGGATTCGCAAGGTCTGAAAGAAGCCGAGGCATTTCGCAAAATACAACAGCTTTCAATGAATACACGCAAACCTATGAAAGAAATCGCCCAGGCTATTTTGCTGGCACACGAAATCTGATCAACCATGGGCAACGTAAGTTTGGCGTGTCATGTCTGATTCACAGAAGGAAGCGCCGAAACATGCACCACCCGTCATCACTTCCCCTTGGCGGGTGTATTTCATGTCTGCACTTCCGTTTGTCATGACAGCACTTATAAGTGTGGGTACAACGTTGCTGCTCCTCACTATAATGCCTATGTGCCAACAATCTGCTATGGAGCCAGAGGGTATCTATACCGTACATATATCTCCCGTGTCAACAACACCCATACCGATGACAGCTACGTCCCAATTAGCAAGACGCACACCGATGACGGCTACGTCCCAACCAGCGCGTACACATACAACAGAGGCACCTATTGAAACCATTGAACCGTTGCCATTGGATGAAACGGTTGTGTGTGAAGAGATACAACAAGTGCAATACGAATTGCAAAACCTCTGGGCAGCCTATTATCTCGCACGTGCTTCTAGCCAATTGGCAGATGCTGAAACGGCTCTGCGTATCAATGACTTGCAGGAAGTGGAGCAGGTGTTGGTGACAGTTGGGCGTTCGTTGGATTTTGCCTATGAACAAAGCACTGAACAACACAAAGGTCCTATTAGCGAGTTTCGTATGCAGGTAGGTACCATGCGCGAAAAACTTTATGTACGCCCTGATAATATGGATTTGCGATTGCGGAGATTGCGTCAAAGTATGCTCAGTTTGGTAGATCAAGACAACCCGTAACACCATGCTAGACTATTTTACGCTATGCCATGGTACAATACACATAGTAAGGTATGCTATTGTTGAGGAGAGCAGACGTTGACTTGGACAACCGAACAAATTGTGGCGCTTGCACCTGATGCCAGTTCTGCGAAACATGCGCGTGGGCTTGCCAATGAGCGCACATGGGAGACGCTTGGCTCTAGTGGCACAATCGTGTGGGGAGAATGCAAAGGCAGTGGTAAGACTCCCTATCAGGTGCGGCTTGACGTAAGCAGTGCAGAACCGGGTTACAAATGCACATGCCCAAGCCGAAAAATCCCGTGTAAACATACATTGGGGTTGTTTTTGCTGTTTGCCAACCAACCTGAAGCGTTTACCGAATCTGCGCCCCCTCCATGGGTAGCCGAATGGCTCGAAAAACGTACACAGAGCGCCCAACGACGCCAGAAGAACCAAGAGCATGAAGCCGTCCCCGGCCAAGTACGAGACCCGGCGGCCCAACAACGACGTGCCGCCGAGCGCCAAGCCAAGGTTGATACAGGCATGCACGAATTGGAGCGCTGGTTGCATGACCTTGTGCGGCATGGCTTAGCAGATGTACAGGGAAAACCGGCCAGTTTCTGGGAAAAACCGGCAACCCATATGGCAGATGCGCAGGCTGAAACTGTAGCCCGCTTTTTACGCAAATTGTCTCTTCATGCTGCATCCTCCTCCGCCGATGCTATGGAGCACGTGCTCGAGCGGCTTGGGTGGCTCTACCTTTTGATAGAAGGCTACAAACGTCTTGACACGCTCACACCTGAAACCCAAGAAGACATCCGCACACTGATAGGGTGGGCGCGTCGCAAAGATGAGCTTGTGGCTGAGCAACCTGCCCTACGCGACACGTGGTATGTCATCGGGCAATATGTCGAAGAAGACTATGTCGCACAAATTGGGCGCTCAGCGGTGTTGCGCACACAACGTATATGGTTGTGGGGGCAGCACACCCATCGTGCAGCGTTGTTATTGCATTTTGCCCATGGAAACAACCCGTTTGAAATCAATCTCATGCCCGGTATGGCCTTGGATGCTGAACTTGTTTTTTACCCCGGCGGGTACCCGTTGCGGGCGCTTATCAAAACCCGTTTGGTTGCGAGTGAGGAGCAGCCGGCGCAAAAGCTTGACGCATATGCTACCATAGAGGGCTACATGGCTATTGATAGAGCTATCGCTGCATATGCCGATGCTCTGGGACAGAACCCATGGCTAGAGCGTTTCCCACTCGTGTTACAATCTGTAGTGCCAATCTATTGCGATGGTGCATGGGCAATACGTGACGAGGCAGGGCATATTCTCCCGATTCTTTCACGCTTCGAGCGGGGGTGGCAGCTCATGGCATTGAGTGGCGGGCACCCTGTGGTGTTATCCGGTGAATGGGATGGCCAATACCTTATGCCGCTCAGTGTCTACACAGAACGGACATGTTTCAGCCTGCATGTATAGAAAGAATAGGTACAGGGAAAAAAGCAATGCTCTGGCAAGAAGTGGTAAAAACAGCCTTACTTGGTACCCAACGACAGCCTTTCAAGTTGCCATTGCGTGATGGTGCAGAGAAGCATGCAGCATTGCAAACGTGCATGCAGCATATCAATGATACCAGTAGCTATGAAGGAGTATTGCTTGGTGTAGCAGCGACGTTGTCGCTCTACCGTCGTGCTGGCCGACCGTTGCAGCATATGCCGACGCTCCCATATACGCCTTGTGCCGAAGATACGCAACCAATAAGCTCACACCGTGCATGTTACTACCTCGACATGCTGCTCCGGGAAGAAACCCATACGTTGCTACAAGAATGGCTGACCTATGCCCATGCTGCAGGGCAACGTGTCCCAGAGGAATATCTCCCTGCACTTCTCGATTGCGGGTGCAAGCAGAAAGCATTGCGTGATGCTATTATACCCGTGCTTGGCAGACGTGGCTACTGGCTGGCCGCGCACAATCAAGCATGGATGTATGCTGTTTCGCAATGGGAAATGCGGTATGCTGTAACAGGAGAACACGATATGGCAGCATATCGCCAAGCACGTGAAGCAGCATGGCAGACGGGCGAAAGCACGTTTCGCCAAGCATTGTTGCGAGATGTACGTGTAAGAGACCCGGCGTTTGGGCGCACGCTCGTGCAATCAACGTGGAAGACAGACGGAGCAAGCAACCGGAGTACGTTCATTGCACTCTTAGAAACTGGATTGAGCCTAGATGATGAGCCATTTTTGGAACAAGCCCTAGATGACCGCAGCAAAGAGGTGCGGCAAGTAGCGGTCAACTTAGTAGCATGTTTGTCCCAATCGCGCCTAGTGCAGCGTATGATTGCACGGGCAAGCGATATGCTCCATGCCAAGCGCAATTGGCGGGGCAAGCTACAGATTGAGGTCACTCCCCCTGAAAAGCTCGATGCGGCGATGATACGCGATGGTATGGGAAATAGTCCTACCCACATGCATATAGGCGAAAAGGCATGGTGGCTTAGGCAGGTGATAATAGCAATTCCACCATCGCATTGGTGTGAGCAATGGGAAACAACCCCTGCTGAACTTGTGCAGATAGCCATAGCTCATCCATGGAAGGATGCACTGATACATGGGTGGGCGCAGACAAGTTGGCGCAATCGTGATACGCAATGGGCCGAGGCATTGCTCACACCAGATGTCATCAAGCATCTTGAAGACAGCTACCGGGATATGCTGTTGGCATCGCTACCACCAGACAAGCAAGAAACAGTGGTATTGCAGCATATCAAAGAGCAAAAGGGTTTGGGTAACAGTTTGTCGCAAACACTGCTATCTACATGCCAGCATCCTTGGAGTGCATCATTTACCCGTGCCATTGTTGATTATGTGCGGCAGTATATTGAAGGTAAGAGAACGGCGACAGAGTGGAATATCAAGTACATGCTGAAAGAATATGCCCTTTTTATGGATACATCGCTCATTGATGAAATTGCAACCGGTTGGCCTACCGAATCGAAGGCATGGGATACGTGGGAACGTACTGTGGAGCAGATGCTAGAAACAGTACGTCTGCGCTCTGCTATACGCAAGAGTTTTGAGACTGAAACACCAACAGAGAGATGATAGCTCGCCTCACAAGGGTAGGTATTGAACCGCCAAGACGCCAAGAGCGCCAAGGTGTAAACGAGAGAATGGGCAAAAATACGTGTTCCCTTCGACACGCTCAGGGAACGGATTGATGAAGGAAGATAGACGCGTTATGTGACGAGTGGGAACGTTTCCACAAAAGCATACTATATAATGGAAGGATTGTATGAGCACTGAACAGGAATCAGGACCGAAAAAAGTTGTGTATTCTCTCGGTTGCGCTGAGAGATGTAATATCTTACCTGCTCTCAGACGATTGCCAGAAGGGGCTATGGAGGCTTATGTGCCTGTGTGCGACAACCCCGATGTGGTTGCGGGCGAGTGGGTAGCTGTGCAAATGCAGGAGATAGATGGCTTTATCACGCTGTCGTGTGGGCCTACAAAAGATGGTTTCCGACCAGTGTATATCTGTACCAAGCAGCAATTTGAGCAAGCATTACAGGCAGGTACTGTCTCTCCAGTACGTATTTCGGGAAGGTGTTGTGGCCCATGTTCCGATAGGGGCAAGCGGACATCTTTTGAGATACGCACAACAGAAAGTGGCTTCTTTGTAGATACAAAACAGCAATCATACCAGTTTGCGCTTGACGCGACCTATGGGGAAGAACATGTCACCCCGCAGATGGTGACGCTTGTTGTGGAGCACTTGAAGCGCAATGGCAGTAGTACACAACAGACGCTATCTTTTTTTGATGTGTTGAAGCAAGCTATTGAAGAATCAACTGAGAAAAAGCTCTGGTAGCTAGGGGAATGTTGTGTGAAGCATGATATGTGAAGAACGATACAGAATGTAGTGATGAAAGAGGTAGTGAGGAGAAATGCGATGCCTACAATGACTGAAAAGATGCAAATCTTAAAAACGGTGAGCATCTTTTCTGATACGCCCGATGATGTATTGGAGCAGTTGGTTGGGCTACTAGAAGAAGTACATATCAAAGATGGAGATACTATCTTTGAAAAAGGCGATCTTGGGAGTAGCATGTATATCATTGTGGATGGCAGAGTGCGTGTGCATGATGGTGAACTCACGATGAATTTTCTGGGGAAACGGGCAGTGTTTGGTGAAATGGCAGCCCTCGACCCAGAGCCGCGCAGTGCATCGGTGACTGCAATGGAAGATACCAAGCTCTTTCGTTTAGAGCAAGAACCGTTCTATAAGCTGATGGAGCAACGTATTGAAGTGGTGCAAGGTATCATCCATGTGTTGTGCCAACATTTACGTGCGCGTATGCGCGACTTGGCCAAAGATTTCACCTATATGCAACAATTTGCCCGTGTCACAGCGGCTGCCGTTGCAGTCGAGTCGGGGGTGTTCGAGCCTGAAAGCCTCGATGAGGTGGCCATTCGCACCGATGAGCTTGGGCAACTGGCCCGTGTCTTTCAACACATGATGCGCCAAGTCTATGCACGTGAACAAAGTCTCAAGAAAGAAGTCCAAGAACTTCGGATTGAAATTGATCAGGTGAAAAAGACGCAACAGGTAGCTGAAATTACAGAAACTGATTTCTTTCAAGAACTACGCAGGAAAGCCCGCAATCTCAGGAGCGAGGCAAGTTCTAAAAAGTAAGGGACCTGCAATGGCAAAAATTATCTCTATTCATTCATTTC
This sequence comes from uncultured Chloroflexaceae bacterium, assembly GCA_964626155.1. Classification (GTDB taxonomy): domain Bacteria; phylum Chloroflexota; class Chloroflexia; order Chloroflexales; family Chloroflexaceae; genus JAAUSY01. Next base: position 16,032 of record CAZVEN010000039.1, read on the forward strand.
GTGGTGGCACCGGCAAATCCAACATATCAGCCAATGTAGCTACGTTGATGGCGCTTGAAGGGTTGCGTGTTGGTATTGTGGATACCGATGTCCAATCGCCGGGTATCCACATCCTCTTTGGCTTGAGTGGGCATACTATCACATCGTCGCTCAACGATTACCTGTGGGGGCAATGCAATATACAAGATGCTGCTGTAGATGTGACAGCAAACTTGGGTACCATTGTGCCAGGGTATATTTATTTAATACCCGCTAGCATTAAGACAGGCGATATAGCCCGCGTTCTGCGCGATGGGTGCGACCCGCATGTGCTCACAAGCGGGTTCCGTAAACTCATCAACGAGCTTGACCTCGACGTGTTGATTATAGACACACACCCGGGCTTGAACGAAGAGGTTATGCTTTCTATTGCGCTCTCGCAGGCATTGGTTATCATCATGCGTACCGACCAGCAAGATTATGAAGGCACAAGTGTGACACTTGAAGTCGCACGCGCACTTGAAGTGCCAAACATGTTTATCGTTGTCAACAAGGCTCCGTCTATTTTTGACCTTGATGATGTCAAGGTAAAGGTGGAGCAACAGTTCAAGTGTGCTGTTGCGGCCACGATACCCCACTCAGATGAAATGATGATATTGAGTAGTGCCGGTATCTTTGTTCTTCACTACCCAAACCACCCTGTGACTCAGGATCTCAAACAAGTAGTACAACGATTGATGCGTTGATCGGCACGCATACCAATCCCCATTAGGTACCAGAACGGTCTGGAATACCTAGCGCAAAAGGCGTCTGAAAACGCTTTTTGGTTATTGCTGTCAGCAAGTCTCCGATACATGGAGTGTTGGTGGGTGAGAAGGGTGGTTTGTTTTGGAGCATCATAGCAGCGTTGTGCCCTGCAACAAAGCCCTGCACAGCGCTTTCCTCATGCCCATTGGTGCCATTTATCTGCCCGGCGAGATACAGTCCAGGTATATCGGGTACTTGCAAATGGTTATCAAGCACGGGCCCACGAATCGCTTGATAGACGAAATTGTACCCATAGCGGATAACGTGAGCACGTTCTAGCCCCGGCATAGTGGCAAGCAGCCGTTGTTGGTCATATGGCGGCAGAGCTGTTCCCATGCCGCTGAGGTAGAGTTCGGGCGTATCCCAACGCAGAGGTTGCATCCATACGGGCAAAGGACCGGACCCACGTTGCAACAGCCTATCAAACCCCGGACAGTGTAAGACACCAGGCACGTGAATGTCACCATTGGTCACGGGGCTACGTTCGGCCATAGCATAATGTTGCCAAGCTTGCAATGTCGTTTCCTTTGTGAAGGTGAGCAATGCCGGCAGATGGGTACGGTGTTCAGCTTTCAAAATGGGAAGTCCGTACCAGTCTTGTATGTCTTCGGTGGGTTCGTGTGTAGGTGTAAACGATGGGAGGTTTTTGTATGCCCCATGGTGCAATTCTACCTTCCCACTATCAACTGTTCGGGCATCTACGACAGGACCACTGCCATTTTTCATCAATTGCCACGTAAACCCCAACTGCGAAAGGCTCTCATACAATGCTGTTGCAGCCTCGGTTTGTGTGCGTTCTGTACCGCGCATGTCAATACGTTGCAGATGTGTGCCAACAGCTAAGATGACAGCATGTGCCTGCAAGGTTTCATGCTGTGCGGTAATGACATTGAAGCCGTAGTAATGCGGCTCTAGCCCCACGACAACATCTTCTATGATGGGGACATGGGCTTGTGCAAGCATCTGCCGCATTGTGTCGGTGTAGCGCTGATAATCAATTTGCCAACGCACACGCCCGGCAACGCGATGGATACGCACGGCACTTCTATCGCCAACGTAGGGTTGCATACCGCCCAATTGATGCAACTCGTGCAAAAGGTCTATTTTCTTGCCTATCCCCCCCAAGCGTGGTAGCCACGATAAATCTGCTACGTTGTGCTGGTTGGGCGTTATTAATGTGGCATGACATCCACAGCGTAGCGCAGACACGACGGCCTCACAACCGGCATGTCCGCCACCAACGACAATAACATCAAACATAGAACTCCCCCCCATTGAAAGATAGATAGATAGGTACAATTATACCAAATATATGCGTAGCACCGGCATCCTGCCGGAGTCCGGCTGGCTAGGAATTACGCCCAAGGGCTACTGGTGGTGCTACCTCGGCCGGAGTCCGGCTGGCTAAGAATTACGCCCAAGGGCTACTGGTGGTTCTACGTGGGACGTATGACTCCGCTGACTCCGCAATAGTGCAGCAAATAAGCCTTGTATATGGAGCGTGTACATGGTACAATACATTAAAGGTTATGTAAATACTACATACATGCATAGAACTGAGTGCGAAAGGAGTACAGGCATGAAGTACAGAACAGAACCGGTTACAGAGGAAACAACTTCTTCTGTGTTTATCCAACGTGCATTTTACATTGTCGCTTCGATCCTGTTGACGATTGGTATAGGGGGACCTCTTGTGATGAGATTGCTTGAATTACTGGGTATCTAAATCCTCTGTACTCATGCTATAATGGTGCATAGCAACAATACGACGATATGAAGGATGGTATGCAACCATACATATGGCTTCTTATTCCGATAGGGTTTTTCACCGGATTCTATGGGACGTTGGTAGGGATAGGTGGGGGCTTCATTTTGGTACCGACACTCCTCTTTCTCTACCCCGACCGAGGACCTGAACTTATCACGAGCATTTCGCTGGCTGTGGTGTTTGTCAATGGGTTGTCTGGCTCTTTAGCCTATGCCCGTATGAAGCGCATTGATTACCGTTCTGGTATTCTGTTTGCACTGGCAGCTATGCCGGGTGCTACTATTGGTGCATTGTTGACAGGACTTGTTCCGCGCACTTTGTTTGAGTTGGTTTTTGGGTTGGCTATGGCAGCGGCATCGCTCTTTTTGTTCTTAAAGCCCCCAGTGAGCAGACGCAAGGACATTGATGGAATGGCAGAGGATGATATGTCTCCGCCGTCCTATAATCTTGCATTTGGTATAGGGACAAGCATCTTTGTGGGATTCTTGACGGGCTTTTTTGGCATTGGTGGTGGCATTGTGCATATGCCAGTGATGTTGTATGTGCTACACTTTCCGGTACATGCTGCAACAGCAACATCGCATTTTATTCTTGCTATTTCAGCGTTCACGGCCACGTTTGTGCATATTACAACCGGTACACTACATGAAGCTGTTGTTGAGACGGTGCTCTTGTCTATCGGTGTGGTATTTGGGGCGCAGGTAGGGGCACATGTGTCAAGCCGGCTCCATGGGGTGTGGATTGTACGCGGCTTGGCTATTGCCCTTGGCATCGTTGGGCTTCGCTTGGTTGTGGGTGTGTTGCTGTAGGCATCTATTGGTAAAGGTATGGGGCACCAGCATCCTGCCGGAGTCCGGCTAGAAGCCGGTGCTACGAAGAAATGGTGTGAAAGGCGTGGGACAGGCAGGATGCCTGTCCCGCAAGACGTAGCACAGGCATCCTGCCTGTGCCGTTAGGATTTTGCCGCTCATAACGCGGTGCGAAGGAGCATGAAGTAGGGTAGGCTTCTCGCCTTCCCTTTGCAAAGCCATCGAGGGTGCCACGCACGTTTGGGAGTGCGTGGCACCGAGGCTACCCAGCCGGGTGCTACGTTCATCGTCATGTACAAACGAAGAGACGTAGCATCATGCTACGTCTCTCCATAGTGAGATGCCATTGATCTATGGTATTGCCTGAGTGCTAGTGTGCTACGAATCGCGTTTGTTGTTAGTAGTGCGTGCTTTCACGACATCACCAACGTTGCGCGAACGTTTGAATTTGCGTGGTGTGTAGGTTGGGTCATGCCATGTCCTGTTCTTCAAAATGTCTCGCACAGTTGACTCTTTCAAATGATCAAATGCATGCCACACTTGCGTGGCTGACCATTGTTCTTCATTGTAGAGTCGTCGCATTTCTTGTACCTCTTCTTCGGTTGTTTTTCGGTTCCCCTTTTCGCCTAGCTCAAAATGGTTTTCGACAATGGATGGCAGAGCCATCGGGTCATATTCTGGCGGAGCGGGGGGCGCACCACATAGTGCACGATTGCGTTCATCCTGTGCCAATGCAATTTCACGCACAATTTCATCTAGGCGGCTTTTTTCGGTCCACGACAATCCTATAGTATTGTGCGCTGTCATGTAGATAGACTGTTGCTCGGCGCGTAATGAAACGATGCGCTGAAGAGCACGTTGTGCTCGTGTATGTTGATAGTTTATTGTTGATAGCATCATCTTATATCCCTCACTGTCAAACTAAAATCTTTCTTTACAAAGATGCAGGGGCACGGATAGGGGCGTGTTATACACCCTTGTTCTCGTGCCCCACAATCCGTAACCAACAAACAATAGACAGAGAACAGAGAGAACAGAGAGAACAGAGAGAACAGAGAGAAAGAGCGTATCTGGGGTCCGGTATACAGGTTTGGAGGTGGGAGAATGTTCCCTTCAAACGGTGAGGGTCGAGTGTCATTGGGCAATTGGGTTGTGTTGCCCTTGACTCTCGACCCTCGGCAAGCTGCCTTGATCGTTTTATATGTGTGTGGCACCCCGTGCCTTGGTGGGGCCGGGAGCGCACTTCGATAGATACGTGCATGTTTGGTGTTCATAGGATACTCACGGGATTTTCCTGGCTCCTTTAAACCTCTATTCTGGTATTGGCACGTGATAGTGGTTGTGATAGACTACAAGGGCCAGCTTGAGAACCTATCACCAACGATACCTCATGCTTATGTCAGTGCTTGGGGCTTCAGATGTACCAAAATCTGAAGCCCCTTGTTGTGTCGGCACTGCAACGTCTTCTTCCAGATACTCTCGGTCCTGCTATCGCTGAACCCAAAACGTGTCATCCTACCTCTCGCCCAATACTCGCTTCCGTCAACAGGCGCTCGATGCGCACTATCTGAACAATGGTTTGCGCCTGCCATTGTGATGTTTTTGCAACGATAGCTTCAGCAAGTTCTTGATTGCGAGGAAGCTTTTCTTGCGCAAGTTCCAATTGCTCCAAGATCTGCTCTAGCAGCGTGATTGCTGTTTTCGCTGCCAAGTCCGAGTCATCTCGCTTGGCGGCTACGCCAACGCCCCAACGTCCTTTCAATGGTGTGGCACGTGCAAGCGAGAGATACAATTGGATTTGTTCCAATCGAGTTTGAGCATCAGCATTCAGTCTGGCAGCATCAGCAAGCAGTATGGTGGCCACACTCGTATTGGTGTAGATCCTGTCGCGTGCATGGTCAGTCTTCGCTTGAGCCTCCTGCAAAAACCGTATAGCCTCCATTGTTGCCTGTAATGCCTCCTGCCGCTGGCTCTCCACTTCGGTAGGCCACTTGAGCTGCGGTGTTGGCATGTGCTCCACTCCTTATCTTATCGGTTATCGTGATATACCTCATCAGTTCCCATTTACGAACGATAGCCTCGCCAATTTGCCAAAAAATTATCGGCATTCCAGATGCGAGAAATGAACGCCATATGGCATTCTCATAGGTTTTCCAACTAATCGGGCGGTTGGTGCTTGTGCATTCTTGCTCAATTGTATGTGCTTCCATAGCTACTGGCACCAAGGTCAACCCGACTCCAAAAGCTACCTCCAACCATTCATGGTCTGGTTTGAGTTGTAATCGCCGCTCTACCAGCGCCAACGCTGCAGCGTATCCCGCTGATACAGCCATGACACGTAGCGGAACTTTGACAAGTAAACGTGCATCCGTGCCCATCATGGCTTCAGTCCTCCTTTATGTCCTTCTTAAAGTCGTTACACAGGTTCTTCAGGGGTTCTTCCCGGACTTGTACCCTGATGGATCTATAGTATACTACAAATTATAGCAGGTCCGCGGTTTTATTTTTAGGACCTTTCCGTGTACATTTCTAGTTCTTCAGAAAACTGCTACCTCCGTTTCTGCACATTGATAGTGTGTTGGGTGTGCTGTTCGTTTCGTTCCGTTTGAACATAGTGATTGTTCCTGGTTAGTTTTTTGCAGCGGTAACAGTATTTGTGTGGGGTGTTGCACACATACTGCTATCGCTGCACGTATTTTCCCCCCTTGTCCATGTGGTACAATTCACATCACATAGTGATCCAGAGGCAAAGATAGCTACGCTGTGGCTGTTCATAGCATTGCAATGTGGTTTAGATTCCTGTCTTTGCGTATGAACAGACATGGAGAAAAACAAAAACTATGACAGATAGGAAATCGCGTCTTTCTGCACACTGGCAAAGCACAGTGGTGCAACACCTTGAGCATAGCGCTCAGGTCTATACCCGTTTGGCTCACACATGGAGCTATGCCATTCTCACCGTGGCCGATGTTTTAACCGACAGCCTGCAAAATGGAGGTAAAATATTGCTCTGTGGCAACGGCGGTAGTGCTGCCGACTGCCAACATATGGCTACCGAGTTGATGAGCCGGCTTTCAAAAGACTTTGATCGCCCGGCCCTTCCCGCCATTGCCCTCACGACCGATACATCGTTTGTGACTGCGTTCGCCAACGATTGTGGCTTCGAGGGCGTGTTTGCCCGCCAAGTACAAGGGCTTGGCAAACCAAGCGATGCGCTTATCGCTATTAGCACCAGTGGTCGTTCGCCCAATGTCATTCGTGCCGTTGAGCAAGCACGCATGATTGGTATGCACACGGTAGGCTTGCTGGGTGGAGATGGCGGGGAACTCGTCAACGCTGTTGACAGCAGTATTGTCATACCAGATAATAACACCCAACGTATTCAAGAGGGTATGCTTGCGGTAGAGCATATGCTCTGTTATTTAATTGAACGCTATCTATTCAGCGAGGAAAATTCGACTTAACGGTATGAAAATATATAAAGCACGCGCACCTATGCGCATTGGCCTGTTTGGGGGAGGGACTGATGTTAGCCCCTACGCCGAAGAGCATGGCGGCAAAGTGCTCAATTGCACGATCAACTTGTTTGTGCGTTGCATGCTGCGCCCGGCCCCCCACCCAGATATAACCATTCATTCACTTGACCTAGAGCAAGTAAGCCGCTTTGTCACTGGTAAAGCATGGGACGGCAAGTTGGGCCTACCCCAAGCGGTTTTAGATGCTGTTCACAATGGCACAGTAGTGAGACAGACATCGGGTGATGTGCAGCCAACGCTAGATACACAGAAAGGTGTAGATATTACCATGTTTAGCGATGCCCCACCCGGCAGTGGGTTGGGTTCATCTTCAGCATTGGTCGTCAGTATGCTCAAGTTGCTCTACACCTACTATGGCATCACAACAGACCCGCACACGCTTGCAGAATTGGCCTACCGTATTGAGCGGGTAGACCTTGCTATCCCCGGTGGGCGGCAAGACCAATATGCCGCTGCCTTTGGTGGCATGTGTGTCTATCACTTTGGTAGCCCAAGGGTGATCGTAGAGCCAGTATTGAATGACCAAGATGCACTCCTTGAATTGGAAAGTAGCCTCATTCTAGGGTATATAGGCGACCGACGGCTACTCACGCGCCATTTGATGGAAGACCAAGTCGAGCGACTTGTGAAAGGTGATACACTTCGCTACCACGATGAAACCAAAGCCTTTGTGGATGAGTCGGTCAAGCTCCTGCGTTCATCGCGCATTGCCGATTTTGGGCGTATGTTGCATGAGGCATGGGAAGTGAAAAAGGCTTTCTCACCCCATATTGCGCCCCCAGTCGTAGAAGAAGTCTATACCCTCGCTCGTACACATGGCGCATGGGGTGGCAAAATTACGGGTGCTGGCGGAGGCGGCTTTATGCTCTTTGCCTGCCCCTTTGAACGACGGCTAGAGCTAGAACGTGTTTTACTTGATGCGGGCGTCCAAATACGCCCATTCTCATTTACCTCCCATGGCGTACAAGTCTGGGCAACAGAAGAGGAAACACCATGAACATTCTCATCACGGGTGGCGCTGGCTATATTGGCAGTGTCACGACGGCAGAGGTTATCAAAGCCGGGCACACGGCCATTGTGTTCGATAACCTATCGCAGGGGCATGCAGCAGCAATACACCCGCAGGCAACATTTGTGCAGGGCGACTTGGGAGACCAAAACGCATTGCAAGAGCTTTTTGCCAACCATCGTGGCATAGATGGCATAATGCATTTTGCTTCCTACACCTTGGTGGGTGAAAGTATGCAGTATCCGGTTAAATATTTGCGTGACAACCTAGTCAATGCGGCTAACTTGCTGGAGCAGGCCGTGGCACATGGCGTCAACCGCTTCATCCTCTCATCAACGGCCAACCTGTTTGGTATACCTGAGCATGTGCCGATTGATGAAAGTGAACCAATAATACCCGGTGCTCCCTATGGCGAATCAAAGTTTTTCATTGAGCGCGTGCTCCACTGGTTTGAACAGATATATGGGTTGCGCTATGCATGTCTGCGCTATTTCAATGCCGCTGGTTGTACCCCGGAATATGGAGAACATCATGACCCAGAAACGCACCTCATCCCCTTGGTATTGCAGGTGCCGCTTGGTCAACGTGAGCATATTACCGTTTTCGGCGACGATTACGATACCCGCGATGGGACATGTGTGCGCGACTACATCCATGTGGTAGATTTGGCGCATGCCCATATATTGGCTATAGAGACCCTCGATAGCTTGGATAACCGCGTTTATAACTTGGGTAATGGTACTGGATTCACCGTTATGGAAGTGATTGAAAGCGCCCGTCGCATCACAGGGCATGCCATTCCACACATCCTTGGTCCACGTCGTCCCGGCGACCCGGCGACCCTCGTCGCCTCATCCGAACGTATTCGCCGTGAACTGGGTTGGCAACCGCGCTATGCAGACTTGGATGACATTATTGGCAGTGCTTGGGAATGGCACCGCGCCCATCCCCATGGCTATGCCTAAAGAAACCATGGTAGCACCGGCATCGTGCCGGTAATCTTCACGAGTAGGTTGTAACCACAGAGGGCGCAGGGGGATACAGAGCAAACAATAATCCCCTGTGCAACCCCTGTGGTGCGAAGAAAGTGCTGTAACCACACACAATAGAACTCCTCTATTACTCAACACCCTATCACCCCATGGGTGTTTCCTTACTTGACAAATAGCGTATCTGGTGTATCATGAATACCAAGGAAGTAGCTACTGCTGTTGCTTAAAAACAACATGGAGGTATCCCATGAATAACATACTGCAACCGGCTAGGGTATCAGCGCCGGGCGAGATACTCAAGTATGAATTAGAAACCAGAGAATGGTCACAACGTGATTTAGCTGCGATAATGGGGCGGCCTGTGCAGGCTATTGGTGAAATAATACGTGGTGTCAAACAAATCACCCCTGAAACTGCAATTGAACTTGCCAAGGCATTCGATACATCGCCTGAACTCTGGATTAACTTGGAGACAAATTATCGTCTTTTTGTTGCCCGCAAGGAAAAAGCGGAATCTGATGTCAACAAGATTGGGCGCAGGAGTCGAGTGTATGACTTGGCTCCCGTTGCTCAGTTGAAAAAGCGCGGCTGGATTACCCCTGATCCTACACAAGATATTGATGAGTTAGAGCATGAGATATGCCAATTTCTTAAAATTTCAACCCTCCATGAACAACCGTCTCTTATGGCACATTTCCGTTGCTCAACTGAACGCAACCCGCACTTCAATGCACAAATTGCTTGGTTGCGTCGCGTAGAGCATCTTGTTGCACAACAACATGTATCTGCGTTCAATCGTGACCAACTCTACGATGCACTCCCAACAATTCGTGCATGTGCTGAAGAACCTCAACAAATTGAACAAGTACCCTCTTTGCTACTTGAATTGGGCATACACATTGTTTTTGTTCCACATCTTGCCAATACGTATATTGACGGGGCTGCTTTTTATATGCATGACCATCCGGTTATAGCCCTCAGTTTACGGTATAACCGCATTGATGCTTTTTGGTTTACGCTCATGCATGAATTGGCCCACATTGCTCTGGGACACACAGGAGTGTACTTAGATGAATTTGACAATGAGGATATACAGGCACAAGAGGACGAGATAGCTGCTAATAAGCAAGCTCGTGATTGGCTTATAGACCCTGTAGCCCTAGAGCACTTTATCGAACAGACAACACCCTTTTTCTCAAAGAAGAAGATAGAACGCTTTGCAATGGAACAAAAACTGCATCCAGGTATTGTTTTGGGAAGGCTACAATATGATAATCATGTTGCATATACCAATATGCGAGCCTTACTCGTGAAGGTAAAGCCTTTTCTTGAAGCCTGGATAGATGTCCCCCATCCCATACATTGATACACAACACAAAGAATACTGCTTGAGACGAAAGGAGAGGCACATGTCTCTGATAGAGTATCTGGAACGTGAAGACTGTGAGGAAGTCCTTCGGAGCCGTTTTCAATATGCACTAGAGGTCTTAAAGAACGACCGTTTCAGAACAGTTGGTAGTGCGGTGGACGACTTGCGGGGTTGGCTTACAGCGGGTGGGGTTGCCCGTGTTCGCAAGCACCTCAACAGTCAGATGGAAGGTCGTCGTTTTTCTCCAGAGCGGAAATTAGCTCTGAACAACTGCCTTGAACAATTGGCGATTGAGAACCAAGAGATGATTCATGAATTGATAACTGATGGTGTTATTCCTGCCTCAACGCAAGAGTAGCTTGAAACCTGCGGCTTGTTGGAAAGGGATTTCTAGGAGTTGCTCAGCCGCATAGTCGCAGGTGAATGCCACTTCGCGGAATGGATGCATCTGTGTTCATCTGTTTCTATCTGTGGTTCCTTTTAAAACAGGCTCTCAGCGGCCTCCAGTTATTGCCAGCGTCTCTGCTGTGTGCTAAAATAGCATATGTTGACTTGTAAAAGTGTTCTATAGTCTTTAAGAAAAAGAATCTGAATCTGTGAATGTTTATGCTCATTGGGATAGCGTAAAAAGATTGGGTGTTTCAGATTCTTTTTCTGTATATCTATATTTCAGTCAAAGAAAAGGAGAAGTACATGTCTCTTATAGAGTATTTGCACGGCGACGATTGTGAGGAGGTCTTTCGGGGTTTTTTTGAAGATACCCTAGAGGTCTTAAAGCACGACCCTTACAGACTAGTTGGTAGTGCGGTGGACGATCTGAGGAGTTGGTTTGCGGTGAGTGGGGTTAATGGCGTTCGCATACTCCTCAACAATCAGATGGATGGTTGCCGTTTTTCCCCAGAGCGGAAATTGGCTCTGAACAACTGCCTTGAACAATTGTTGGCTGAGAACCAAGAGACGATACAGGAGTTGATAGATAATGGCACTATTCGTAATATCATGCGTTGGTCTCAGTAGCTTGAGAGGATGCACCCGCTTTGTAGCACCCACATCATCGCACCTATGTTATAATGGAGAAATAGCCTGTTCCCTTCGACTCCTTCGACAAGTTCAGGGACCGGCTTAGGTACCGGCTTAGGGAACGACGCAATGAAAACAGACGTTGCATGCTTTGCGCCTTTGCGCAAGCTCATAACAAGAGCGGAAAGAAGCTATGGCATTTACGGTACAAGATTTTGAACAACTGCTAGACATGCTGAACCAACGCCCAGAGTGGCGCATGAAGTTGCGTGAGGTTTTGCTCAATGGCGACGGGCGTTCGCTCAGCGTTTCCATAGACCGCCTGACGGAGCAGGTACGGCTCCTCACCGAACAGGTGCGGGCGCTCACCGAGCGTATGGACAGGCTGGAGCAACGTGTTGGTGGGTTGGAGCAGCGAGTAGATGGACACGATAAGCGCTTTGACCAGATTGATAAGCGCTTTGACCAGCTAGAGCAACGGGTAGACAAACTCGAACATCGGGTAGAAACAGGCTTTCAACAAGTCAATGAACGGATTGACCGGCTCGAACAACACACCGACGAGCGTTTTCGCCAAGTTGATGAGCGCTTCAACCAGGTTGATCGCACACTCCAGCGTATGAACGACCACATTGGAGAGTTGCGCGGTAAATCATTGGAGGGGGAATATCGTGAGCACATTGGGGCTTTCTTTGGGCGTTTCCTGCGACGTGTACATACTGTTCCCATCAATACGCTTGAAGATGATGAGCGCATTTCACGCCAAGTGTTTATTGAATTGCTCAACCTCGACATTCTTGCAAAAGGCAAGGTGGATGAGCACCCCGACCACCCAGAAGTGTGGCTGGCGATTGAAATATCTACAACCGTAAAAAACAACGACGTAACGCGGGCACGGAAACGGGCCGACCTACTCTGTCAAGCTGGCTACCCCACTATTGCTGTGGCCGGCGGTAAAGACTGCTCGCGTGATGCTGCTACCTTGGCCCAGCAACACAACGTCGTATTGGTGCAAGATGGTGGGCAGATGACGGGGTGGGATGTAGCGTTGGAGCAGGCGCTGCAATCGGTGTGATGCTACTCAGGTAGGGTTTTACCACAGAGGGAACGGGGGGTTCACAGGGGATATACCCGCTTTGCGTCCAATGCTACGAAGAAATGGCGCAAAAGGCGTAGTACAGGCATCCTGCCTGTCCCACTCGGAGTCCGGCTAGAAGCCGGTGCTACCTCGCGGAGTTCGGCTAGAAGCCGGTGTTACTTAGGTTACATAATAATGTATAAAGTTATAGTTGTGGGAGCCGGTCCAGCCGGCAGCGCAGCCGCCATCACCCTAGCACGCGCCGGGCACGACGTGTTGCTGCTCGACAAAGCCACATTCCCACGCGACAAGCCATGTGGCGATGGCATAAGCAACACAGCAGTGGACGAACTGGAAACGCTCGGAGTGTGGCATACCGTGCAAGCCGCAGCTTTTTACCCCACCTGTGGCGTGCGCAGTGTAGCCCCTAGTGGCGGCATAGTAGAACATACTCTAGCTATGGAAACACACCGGGGCGTCAATGCGCCGCGTGTGCAATTCGACGCCCTGCTCAAAGAACAAGCCACCCAATGTGGTGCCACATTCCAGCAGGCGCATGTGGTAGAGCCGATTGTCGAAGCAGGGCATGTGCGCGGTGTCGTGGTACGTGTGGATGACCGCCTGCAAGAGCTACGCGCTCATCTCGTCATCGTAGCCGATGGAACACATTCCGTACTTGCCTCCCGCTTGCGTGGCAAACCCTATGCTGCTGCCTATAGAACAATTGCCCTGCGCGGCTATGTACAGACAGATGTTGCGCAAGGGCATACCACCCATATTGAATTTGTGCGCGAGCTATTGCCGGGCTATGCGTGGATTTTTCCCGTAGGTCCGCACCGTGCCAACGTAGGGCTTGGCACAACAGCCGCACACTACCGGCGCATGCGCTATTCACTGCAAACAGCACTCGACATCTTTTTGCAACGGCCGCATATACAAGCGCTTCTGGGAGAGCATGCCAAGGTAGAGAACCTGCGCGGATGGGTACTCAATTGGGGTGGCTACAGCAATGCATCGCGGGTATTTCCTGGGGCATTGCTCGTCGGCGATGCGGGAGCCTTCATCAATGCTGCTACCGGGGCAGGTATTGCGGCAGCGCTCAAGACAGGGCGCATGGCAGCAGAAACGGCATGTGAAGTGTTGTCGGAGTGGCAACAGGCGCATCAAAATATTCTGCTACGTGGGTTCGACCGCCGCTGGCGCAACGAGTTGGCCCCTGCATTGCAACGTGGCTACATGATGCACCGCTTGGTCATGTCCCACGCTGATGTCATAGACAAGATGAATGCATGGGTACGCAAGCACCCATCCTTAGCCCGTTCTATGACAGATGTACTCGATAGTTTGGCATAAAAAACGAGCCAGTAGCACGCGCTGCTTGCATGAACCTACCCTACCTTCCATGCAAGCTTTTGGTGCTATCTGGCTCTCTGTCACCACCAATCAAACCAACGAACCCACTTGGTATGATACCTAGGTTGCACTCCGTATGCTACAGGTACAAGCCCCCAAATACCTCCAAGAATGCGGAGTAGCACCCACGAATCTTTGCATCGGGTTGCATCTTTGCATCTTTGCGTTAAAAAATGCATTCTTCATAGAAGTGTGCTATAGCCCTACTCATCATTATCTGCTGTTGTAAACCCTTGGTAGTTCGGATCTACATCCTTAGCACAAATCTGTTTGGGTTGTCCTGTCTGCACACACACGATATACTGCTCCGTCACATCTTGGGCATAAGCAAGCTCTTGCTCGAGGTCTTCACCTTGCAATGCACGGTCAATCGCTTGGAAAAGCCAGAAGAAATCCATATTCGAGCGGTCGGGTGGTTGCGCTATATCTGTTGTATTGGCCAATGCCTCTTGGTATGCTTGATACACTTCAGGAGCACCTGTTTGGGCATTGCTCGTAAAAGCCTCAGATTCTAAGAGCGATATACGCGCCGGGAATGCTTGCATCAGGTATGATGCATCGTTCCTCAAAAAGGTTATCCATTGCCAACACGCCGGCGCGTTATCAGTATTGGCCGAAATATGGAACCCGCGCACGTTGAAATCATTGAGTGTCACCGTGCTATCGCCAAATGGTGGTGGTGCGACGGCAATCGTGAAGTCACGCGAATCATCTTGTCCCGGAAACATGTTAAGACTCAACCACATACCCACGCGCCCCTCATTGGCCAACTGAAACGGCTCACTATCCCATGAATTGGGTGTATATCCCATCAACTCGGTATGCGGCGAATAGTCGCGCAGCAAGGTGATGTAAAATTGCAACGCCTCTAGTACCTGTGGGTCCGTATAGTTTGGGCGTATCGTGTTCCCATCCCCCCGCGTATAGTGTGCGCCGAAACGGTTGAGAAAGAAGAACACATCTTGACGTGTTGACATAGAAACAAAGCCATACACACGGTCTTGCCCTTCTCCACTGTTGATTTGTTGGGCCGCGTTGAGCATATCGTCCAGTGTCCATGTCGCAGAAGGATAGGCAATCCCCGCATCGTCAAAAGCAGTTTGGTTATAGTTCAGCATCATGAGGCTTGCAGCATACGGCAACCCATAGAGTCCAGAACCTTGGCGATATGGTTCAAAAAAGATACTTGGGTAGTCATCCAGTGAGAAGTTGGCATCAGCATCCAAAAGCGGTTGCAAATCGAGCGTAGCCGTCAACTCACTTTGTGATGGTTCCCCCACCCACATAAAACAGTCATTGGTAGCCGCTACCTCCGCAAATGTTGGCATATCGCCTTGGGTCATGTCAATATTATTGACGGTGACAAAGACATCGGTGCTCTGTTTGTTAAAATCTTTTGCCAAGGTGCGTATATTATCCGCACCAACCCACATGGTAGCAAAAGATAGTTCTGTCCCGCCCGATGGTCTCTCTTCTGGCTCTAGGGTAGCAACGACCACTGGCGCAGTGTCAGGCGTAGGTTCTGGGGTAAGTTCTTGCTGAGCCACCCGCTCAGCTAAATCAGATTGTGCCTCTTGCAAGGCTTGGTCCACGTCTTGGTTCCCATTCACCACTGCGCCTAGGGCCTTGTTCAGCAATTCAAACACAACATTTATATCGTTGCTCAGACCAACCGGCAGAGATGGAGTTTCACGTTCAAGCAGTTGGCGTACCACGTCAGCAGTTTCCTCATCAAGCTCAGACCAGTAGCCACTTTCCTCAGCCAGCGATTTGCGGGCCGGTATTTGGGTGATAAGCGTGCTTTGCCCAAGCCCTGCCGTGTTCGGTTGCACATCTTGGCGACTGAGAAAGGCAAGCCAACGCCAAGCCTCTTGTGGGTGTTCGGTGCCACCACTCATCACATAGCCTGAAGGGGTGCCAGTAAGCATGGGCGGAATCTCTCCACCTACGGTAGGCATCGGAAGTGTGCCAATCTCAAAAGCAGGTTCTTCTGCATCGGCTCCCATCGAAAACATTGAAGGTCGCCATATGCCTACCTGACCATTCTGTATCAACTCGCTGGTATCGCCCGACACAAACCGCGCCACTCCGCTCTCCGAAGGCGTCACATAGATGGCCCCCGAGTCGGCTAGATTTTGGACTCGTTCCAGTGCTGCCGCAAACGAGGGGTCATCAAACTGTATTTCCTCAATCGATGTGCCATATATATCTATACCAGCACTTTGTAGCTCAAACATAATTGGTGTTGTGCCACTTCCATCGGCCATCAATCCATACGTCTCTATGGTTTCGCCACGCTTCTGCGCTATTTGTTCGGCGGACGATGCAAGGTCATTCCATGTCCAATGGGGGTCTGGTTTTGGCAGCCCGCTGGCAGCCCACAGTTCTTTGTTATACATCAACACGGGCACTGGCAGAGTGTGGGGCAGTTGGTAGATGCCGCCTTCATCGCCAATCGTGGTAAATGCGCCGGGGTAGTAATCGTTGCGGTCAAACGAGGGGTCGGCTTCCATCAGTGGCTTGAGGTCTTGCACATAGCCATGTTCAATATCTTCTGGGCGTGGGGGGATGAATGGGGCTGCCGTGTCTGCTATTCGCACCACTTTCGACATAAGCGTTGCTATATCTGGGCTATGGCTTCCACCAATGCCAAAAATATCATCAAGCAAGACAATTTGCACCTCAATAGATGGGTTTTCAGCATTGAATGCCTCAATAATTGGCGTATAGGTTTGGCGCTGAAATCCTAGCACTCCAAAGCTAATCGTCACTGGCCCAGATGACTCAGCATTGTCGGAACCATCTGTATCGGGTGCTGTCGTGGTATTGCCAGCATCAGATGTGCTCGCGGAATCTGGCTGCCCACTGGCAGAATTACTTGCACCACCAGCACCATCTTGGTTGCTTCCTGCGTTGCAGGCACTGAGTAGCAGTAGTACAACAATGAGGATGACACCCCATTGTTGCATTGCGCTACCACTCCATTGCAAAGCATGTGTATCATGAACCATGTAGATGCACCTCCTTACACTTCTCTACAAGTATATCGTTACCGTATTAATATACCATAGCTGTGCAACAGCACAATACTACCATTCCTGCATCTTCATTGCGTTTCCATTTTTAATCTACCCTATGGTAAAATAGCATTTGGTACGAGATGGGAACTAGAAAGGATTAGTGCAGTGAGGGGAAAACGCCAAAGAGAGCGTCAGCAGCAAAAAGATGCTGCGAAACAGGCCGAAATACAAGAAAGACAGCGCATCAAGGCCTACCGCCAAAAACTGTCTCAGATAATGGAAACGCTTGAAGAAACTCAGCCGAGACCAAAACTCCAAATTGAGCGTATTGCTGAAAGGATAGGCCTAGATTTTGCACTTGAAAAACTACAACAAACAGAACAGATTGAAGCTCAAGGAGGTATGATGCTGCTTGACAATAGCCGCCGTCGTACCAAAGGAGGGGTCTTTTTCTTCCTTGTGAAGCAAGCGTTGAAAGAAGAAGGACGTAAAACAGACATCAAAGAAATTTTTTACAAAAACCAGAATGTTGAAGAGCAAAGCGATGAGGAATCTGATACAAAGAAAGAGGAGCAAGAAGAGACTGTTGCATCATAACCAGAAAGTACAGGAGCGCGACTATGCTCATATTAAACTGTGCCCATCCACTTACCGATGAGCAACGAGCACATATAACTGCCCTTATGGGAGAAACGCCAGAGGTATGCGACATACCTACTCATATTGACCGGAGCCAACCCCTAGCCGAGGTAGCAACTGCGTTGGCAGACGCTGCCGGGCTTTCGCAGCAACAATGGCAGACAACACTATTACTGCTCAACCCGCCAGCTTTGGCACCCGTAGCAACTGCGCTGTTAGCCGAGTTGCATGGGCGCTGTGGTTACTTCCCGCCTATCATCAACGTTCGCCCTGTTGCCGGAGCAGTACCACCACGCTACGAAATAGGTGAAATTGTATCTCTCAATGATATACGTGAACATGCACGGGCAAGTAGATGAAAGGCGTAGGACAGGCTTCTAGCCTGTCTCCTGTAGCACCGAAAGAAATGGTGCGAAAGGCGTAGGACAGGCTTCTAGCCTGTCCCCTGTAGCACCAACATCTTGTCGGTCTCCGGCTAGAAGCTGGTGCTACAGATGCTACGCACGCATAAATGTGCTTTCACCCAATCCCAATACCATGCAATACTCTTACAACCTTCCGAACAACTTCCCTCTCTTCTTCTGCCATATCAGCGTAATGCTGATACGCAGCCTTTAACAATTGCCCTGCTAAACCTACAGAAATTGGAATGCCCAATGCATTCAATCCTGGAACCCAAGATGTCAAAACTACGTATCCTAGACCGCATAACCCACCAATTCCTGCGAGTTCACCCAACAGCTTTAATCCTGCTTTAATATCCCGACGATTCCATGCCTCATCAGCATATGTTTTAAGGTCAGACTCCAATTGTGACATAACAGAACTCCTTATGATGTACTATTCAATACTTCTAGTCATCAGAAACAAAAGGTTATAGTTCGATTGTATATCGTATCTTGTTTCTAAACCATTTTGTATTGAATATACTACAAAGCTCCAAAGTATTTATTGCTAAGGTGAGTAATTTTTTGACAAAACCACATAACAAGTAAATTGTATACTTTCACAAACTATTTTGTCAAGACTTTTCACATGAAATCTTTATAAAAGACCATTGGTTTACTTTTTATGAACATTTTACTTGTTTTGTGCCTTTCTTCTATTTCTTTACGCTTTTATCTATGAGTCTTAGATAGGCTTTAGTCATGTAGTAGACAAATCAATGAGGTACCTCCTCTTGTAACCAAACGACATACAATCGTACTATAATGGAATGGTACGTACACAACAACATGGGAAAGATAAAAAATTTGGTATAATACCCAAATGAACAGAAACCGAATAGTACAGGAGCGAAGGCATGTCCACAGCGTATGAAACAGCGAAACAATCCATCAACACACTCGGGAGGTTGATAGAAAGCGGTGAACTTGAGACATTGACTGAAAGACAGTTGAAAGAAGTGTTTACAGAACTCACTCTTATTGTTCGTGAAATGTCGCTCAAAACAGCAAATCACTTAGACCAAGCAGACGTGCCCAATGTAGCTCCGCGCAAACCTGTAGGCATGTTATCGCGGCTTGCTGAAGCATGGAGTAAGGACCTTGATAGTTTATTGGAGGAGCAGCAAACCCAATGGCGAAGCCAACGCGAGAGGTAACACGTGCTGGATAAAGAAACAGCCCTTTTCTTATATAACCACCCGCCCTTCAATCTCCTACCTTTCGACCGCGTGGAACAGATAACCGACCAACTCAAAACGCAGATCTTTCCCGTCGGTCATGACATACTCGTCCACAACGGCGAACCCTCGCAGTATCTCTACATCATTCGCAAGGGAAGTGCCGACGTATTGCGTGAGGATGAGCAGGGCGTTATGCATGTTATTGATATGCTCAGCGAAGGAGATGCGTTTGGGCATCTCTCGTTGGCAAAAGAACGTCTCCCTAGCGCCACCGTACGTACACGCGAAGAGACACTCGTCTATCTCCTACCACCAGAAGAGTTTGACCAATTGCGCAACGAAGAGCCAGCGTTTGGGAAACTCTTTGAAGCTTCATCGTTAGAGCACCTCAACCAAGTGTTTCATACCCAACGTGCCCTTGAGCAACAGGATTTGCGCACGCATCTGAATGAATTGCTCGAGCATCCGCTCATTTTCGTTGCCCCCGAAATGAGTGTAGCCCAAGCCGCACAGATAATGCGTGAGAACAAAGTAGATTGCCTCATGGTAGATACTACGCCCCCCGGCATCCTCACCGAGCGCGATTTGCGCGACCGCATCCTTGCAGAACGGCGTAGCTATGAAACCCCCGTTTCGGCAGTGATGACTTCGCCTATAGAGACCCTACCCGCAGATAGTACCATCTTTGAAGGCTTGCTGTTTATGTTGGGGCATCATATCCGTCATCTACCTGTCACTGAAGGCACACAAATCATCGGGGTTATCACCAATACCGATATTCTGCGCCAACAGAGTCAAAGCCCGCTCTTCTTGCCATGGCAGCTCAAAAAAGCGCGTACCAATGAAGATATGGGCAAATACACCGCCCAAGTATCAGAAACGGTAGGCGCTTTGATACGCTCTGGCGCACGGGTGCAAGATATTGGGCGCATTGTAGCCATTGCCTACGATGCCCTGTTAGACCGCATGCTGCGCGATGCCGAAGCAGATATGGGCCCACCACCCTGCCCCTATGCATGGCTTGTGCTTGGCAGTGAAGGGCGCTATGAGCAAACATTGCATACCGACCAAGACAGTGCATTAATCTATGCCGATGATGCCCCCCCAGAAGCAGCAGCATACTTTGAGGCACTTGCCAAACGCATGGTAAAACAGCTCTTTGATTGTGGCTTTCCCTACTGTTCGGGCGACATCATGGCTACCAACCCACAATGGCGGCAGCCGTTGCAGGTTTGGAAGGGCTACTTCAACGATTGGATTCATGTGCCAGATGAAGAGGCACTGATGCGCGTGGGCATCTTTTTCGATTATCGGCGGGTGTATGGGACGCTTGCCGTAGAAAATGAATTACGGCCCATAATCCAGCGTTGCAGCAAAAATGGGCTATTCTTGGCGCATCTTTCTAAAGGGGCATTGCGGCAATCGCCGCCACTTGGCTTCTTTCGCAACCTCGTCCTTGAGCACGACGGTGAAGGGCGTGATGTGATAGACTTGAAGGTACGTGGCACAGCATTGATTGTTGACTTAGCTCGCCTCTTTGCCCTTTCGGTGGGATGTACGGAGACTAACACCATTACCCGCTTGCAGGTTGCTGCTCACTATGGCGACTTGAGCAAGACAGGTGCCGATGAGTTGATAGCAGCGTTTGAACACATCAACCGACTCCGCCTACGCAACCAGTATGAGCAAATGCAGAACGATGAGGAAGTTTCCAACTTGGTACAAGTAGCATGGTTGACTTCGTTGGAGCGGCGCGAGTTGAAGGGGGCGCTGAAGGCAATTGGAAATATTCAGCGAAGTGTATCCTTGCGGTTTGGGGTGACATAATGAAAAGAATAGCTGCACTTGGTGAAATGCTGGTGGATTTTGTATCCACCCAATCGGGCGTGCCCCTCACAGAGTCTCCTGCCTTTGAACCGGCAGCGGGTGGCGCTCCTGCCAATGTTGCGGTGGGAGTGGCTAGGCTTGGAGGGAACAGTAGTTTTCTTGGCAAAGTGGGACTTGACCCATGGGGGCACTTTCTTGCCAAGGCATTGGAAGACAACGGTGTTGATGTGCGTGGGTTGCGCTTCACCGACAAAGCACGCACGGCGTTGGCTTTTATATCACTGCAAGAGGATGGCGAACGTGACTTTGTGTTTTATCGCCACCCCAGTGCCGATATGCTCTATGCGCCCGCAGATGTAGACATGGGCGTAATGTCTGAGGCAACCTTGCTGCATTGTGGCTCTATCTGCCTCAACAATGAGCCGGCACGTCTCGCCATGCAGCATGCCGTTTATGTTGCTCGCCAACGGCACATACTCATCTCATATGACCCCAACGTGCGCCTAGCTCTCTGGCCCGATGAAACCATTGCCCGCACAACCATGCGTGAATTTATCACTCAAGCCAATATTGTCAAGATGAGTGAGGAGGAGTTACAGTTTCTTACCCAAGATGACGATATGCACCATGCGACGCGGCAGTTGTGGCACCCCAATCTGCACCTGTTGGCCATCACACAGGGCGCAGCCGGGTGTAGCTATTTCACGTCTGAGGCAAGGGGCACAGTGGCAGGTTTTCGTGTGCAGACGGTGGACACAACGGGTGCAGGCGATGGCTGGATGGCGGCGTTGCTGGTGCAACTCTTACACACACCAAACCTGTGGCAGGATACCGTGCTCTTGGAAGCTGCGTTGCGCTACGCCAATGCTGCCGGTGCGCTGACAACAACACGGCGTGGGGCTATCCCGGCTCTGCCAACGGAAGCGCAGGTGGGCGAAGTAATGGCCAATGCCCTTGGCGCGTGAAGATAGGGAATAGTGAATAGGTGACAGGTGATATAGCATTGTAGAGACGTTGCACGCAACGTCTCCTATCACCCGCTGCCATACACAAATACCCTCATTCTCTCGTTTAAACTTTGGCGTTCTTGGTGGCTTGGCGGTTCAATTTTTGGATTGCGGTTTATCCAAAGGGGATAGAGGATAGGAATGAGGAAAAACGTAGAGACGTTGCACGCAACGTCTCCATCGCTCCCTAGGCAGCGATCTAGTAGTCCATTCCACCGCCGGGCATAGGCATATCTGGCTTCTCTTCTGGGATGTCGGTCACAAGTGCCTCAGTGGTAAGAATCATGCTGGCAATACTAACAGCATTTAGCACTGCGCTACGTGTCACCTTGGCCGGGTCAATAATGCCCTTCTCAACCATGCTGACAAACGCGCCGGTCATCACATCGTAGCCCTGCGTCGTATCGTTTTTCTCTTGCTGAATGCGGCGTACCTTATCAACAACAACTGCGCCATCTTCGCCTGCATTCGCGGCAAGCGTGCGTAGCGGCTCTTCAAGGGCGCGACGCAAAATTTGCAACCCAATCTTCTCATCTTGATTGTCGGGGGTCACGCCTTCAAGTGCATTCACCGCATTAATCAGGGATACTCCACCACCGGGTACAATGCCCTCTTCCACAGCAGCACGGGTAGCACTCAGGGCATCCTCAACACGGTGTTTCTTCTCTTTCAGCTCTGGCTCAGTAGCGGCACCAACTTTGATGACAGCCACACCACCAGCAAGCTTGGCTAGGCGCTCTTGTAGCTTTTCGCGGTCGAAATCGCTAGTGGTTGTTTCTATCTGGGCACGGATTTGGTCAATGCGTCCACGGATAGCATCCTCTTCACCACGGCCCTCAATAAAGGTCGTTTCATCCTTCGTGGCCACTACGCGGCGGCAGCGCCCAAGGTCTTCTATCTCTACACTATCGAGCTTGCGCCCAATCTCCTCACTGATAACAGTGCCACCGGTGAGGATAGCCATATCTTGTAGCATAGCTTTGCGGCGGTCGCCAAAGCCGGGTGCTTTGATAGCGAGAATGTTGAGCAAGCCACGCAACTTGTTCACAACCAGCGTTGCCAAGGCTTCACCATCAACATCTTCAGCAATCAGGACAATGTTCTTGCTCAATTGGAGCACTTTCTCAAGTGTAGGAACAATTTCCTGGATGCTGCTTATCTTCTTATCTGTTATTAAGATATAGGGTTCATCCAATTCGGTTTCTTGGCGCTCTGCATTGGTGATGAAATACCCAGAGATATAACCACGGTCAATCTGCATACCCTCAGTGTATTCCTTCTCGAAGGCAACGCCCTTGCTTTCTTCAACCGTGATAACGCCATCTTTGCCAACTTTCTCCATCACCTCAGCGATAAGGTCGCCAATGTGCCTATCGGCAGCACTGATGGTAGCAACGTGGGCTATTTCGTCGCGGTCGCGCACAGGCTTGGATGCTTCTTGGATAGCGTCCAAAACAGCTTGTGCGCCCTTATCCAACCCACGCTTGATTTGCATGGGGTTTGCACCCGCAGCAACGACTTTCAGCCCTTCGTTGACAATACACTGCGCCAAAACAGTCGCGGTGGTTGTGCCATCGCCGGTTACATCATTGGTCTTGGTAGCGGCTTCTTTGAGCAGTTGCGCCCCCATATTTTCAAATGGGTCACTCAACTCAATTTCTTTGGCAACAGTCACACCATCGTGCGTAACGGTGGGAGCACCAAACTTCTTTTCAATAGCAACGTTGCGTCCACGTGGTCCAAGCGTTGTTTTCACTGCTTCGGCAATGGTATCAATACCTTTTTTAAGTGCATGGCGTGCTTCTTCACCAAAATACAATTGCTTTGCCATAGGATTCTTTTTTCCTCCTTTAGTCCTGGATAATCCCCAGAATGTCTTTTTCTGCACGTATCAGATAATCTTCCTCATCCAACGAAAACTCAGTGCCGCCATACTTAGCAAACACAATTTTGTCGCCTTCCTTCACATTCATCGGTATCAGTTTGCCGCTGTCATCACGTCGTCCCTCACCAACAGCCAGCACTGTGCCTTCCATTGGGCGTTCTTTCGTGACTGTGTCCGGCAATAAAATGCCACCTTTTGTCTTTTCTTCACGTTCAGACGGCTTGACCACAACACGGTCGCCAAGCGGTCGAACACGGATAGTATCAGCCATAAAACTCGCTAGTCTCCCTTCACAGCTCCCTAGGGCGAGCAAGCTTCTTGCCATATCTCGCCTACATCTGGTATCAATAGGCATGCTCCATATACAGAGCGCCTAACGAAGTGTACATTTTTTGTTTAGCACTCCTTTCACGAGAGTGCTAAACAGTGTATATAGTAGTAGCAAGGTGCCGTTTTGTCAAGGAATTTTTAGCACTTCCGAGAAAAGAGTGCTAAAATCTGTCCCATGGAGCAATTTACAAAATATGGACTGTTTCCTTCATCATGCTCAGGGAACGGCTCAATGGAAAAGAAAAGAAAGGAGAATACTCAATGGGTATAGCTGCTGATATTGCTATCATCTTAGTTGTCGCTATGTTTGGTGCTGTACTTGTGCATCGCTTGGGGCAACCTCTTCTACTAGGCTACATTCTAGCCGGGGTAATGGTGGGTCCCTATACCGTTGGACTCCATGTGGTCGAAGTTCACGATATTGAATTGCTGGCAGAGATAGGGGTGGCCCTTTTGCTCTTTGCACTAGGGCTAGAGTTTTCACTCAAGGAGTTACAGCCTGTCCGCAATGTTGCTATGATAGGTGCTCCCATCCAAATAGTGTTGACCATTGCCTTTGGCTATGGCATAGGACACTTTTTGTTTGGTTGGACCTGGAACGAGTCGCTTTGGTTTGGGGCGCTCATCTCCCTTTCGAGTACCATGGTCACACTCAAAACGCTCATGTCGCAAGGCGTGATTGGCACGCTCGCCAGCCGGGTGATGATAGGCATGCTCATCATGCAAGATTTGGCCGTCGTACCTATGATGATTATGCTCCCCATGCTCGAAGACATTCAAGGGAGCCTCCCATTGCTCGGCATGTCCATCGTCAAAGCGATACTCTTCTTAGCAGTGATGATATTTGTTGGCACGCGCATTATGCCGTGGCTATTGAAGATGATCGTGCGTTGGAATTCGCGGGAGTTGTTTTTGCTCTCTGTCGTAGCCATTGGTGTCGGGATTGGCTATGGCACATATCTCTTTGGTCTCTCGTTTGCCTTTGGTGCATTCGTTGCCGGCATGGTGTTGAGCGAATCCGATTTCAGCCATCAGGCCCTCAGCGACATCATCCCCTTGCGTGATATTTTTGGCATGCTCTTCTTCGTCTCAGTCGGGATGCTGTTTGACCCTGCCTACCTCATCAACAATTTCAACACCGTTGTCATAACTGTTGTGTTGGTTTTTGTGGGCAAAGCGTTGCTTTTTTTCACCATTGCGCGTGTTTTTGGCTATGTCAATGCTGCACCATTCATTGTTGGGTTGGGGTTGTTTCAGGTAGGCGAATTTTCCTTTGTGCTGGCACGGGTCGGGTTGAGTAGAGATGCCATTTCGGATGATCTCTATGCGCTTGTGCTCACCACTGCGCTGGTAACAATGATGCTAACACCATTTGTATCGCGTATGGCAGTGCCCATCTATGAACGTTGGCGAAGATATAAGCCACATGAGACAGTCAACACCTTTAACGTACCAACCACCGAACTGCGCAATCATGTCATCATTGCAGGGTATGGGCGCATCGGGCATGCCATTACCGAGGTGATGAAACGGGTTGAGTTGCCTTTTATTGTGATAGAACTAAATCACCATGCTGTCGAGCGTTGCAAAAATGAACAATGTCCCATCATCTATGGCGACGCCAAGAGTGAGATTATGCTTGAGGCAGCAGGCTTGCGCCATGCGCGGTTGTTGTTGCTCACCATGCCCGATGATGTAGAAGTCCATACCCTTATCAGGCAAGTGCTCCATGTCAATCCGCAGTTGCGCATCATAGCACGTGCATCCCACCTAGAGCAGTTGCAGGCATTGCGTGACTTGGGCGTTCACGAAATTGTGCAACCAGAGTTTGAAGCCGGGCTTGAAATGGTGCGGCAAGTGTTGGTACACTATAAAGTAGCACCGACGGATATTCAGCGCTTTAGCGATGCGGTGCATAATGAGTTATATGCGCCAATATGCACGTTTGATACATCTGGGCGCAGTATGCAGTTGCTGCAAGATATGTGGCGTGCTAATCAAACCTTTGAAATTGAATGGCTCGCGGTGCCACAAACAAGCCCCCTTGTGGGGCAAACCATTGGCAGTGCCGAGGTACGCAAACACACGGGAGCATCCATTGTGGCGGTGTTGCAAAATAGCAACTTGTTGCACAATCCGGGGGCCGATCATGTGTTTGCGCCCCATGAGACCATAGCTATTTTGGGTACCACTGAGCAGCGAGATGCACTTAGAGCTTTGGTAGAAGGTTCAGAGAACGATACGTGATGAAGAGGGAGTATATGACAAAAAGACCCGGCGGAGAATTAGCAACGCGGCCACTCCATTTTATCTGGATGTGCGATTGCTCTGGCTCGATGAGCAAAGATGGCAAGATACAGACCCTTAATAATGCTGCCCGTGAAGCATTGCCGCTCATGCGTCAAGTATCCGATGAAAACCCCAATGCGCAAGTACTCATGCGCGTGCTCACATTTTCGCACGGCGCACGTTGGCACACGCCCTATGCCACACCACTGCAAGACTTTACATGGAGCGACTTGGTAGCCGACTCGCTCCAATCTACACCTGTCAATGCAGATATTATCTTCTTGCTTGATACCAGTGGCAGCATGAGCAGCGCAATTGAGGCAATAAAACGTAGTTGTAGCCACTTTGCAGACCAGATAGCTCACCAAGGGGCACGTGTGCGGCTTGGTTTGATAGGCTTCGACATTGGCGGGCATCGTGGACCTGCCATCAAAGGGTATGCTGTGCGTACCCTCTCAACCTATACCATCGGCGTATGGAAGGTGACATCGCCGGACGAGTTCAAACAGAACATTCAAACGCTCTCGCTGGGCATGTTTGGCGGAGCCGGGTGCTATCTAGCCGACCCCGACACAGTGGAAATCTTCCCACATGTGGTGCGGGCATTCAATGAGCAGTCGCCTATTGAACAGCTTAAAGACTTGTTGATGCCACCCAATAAGCCTGAAACCAAGCGTATTCTCGTCATCATTTCAGATGAACTAGGCAATACGGCTGGTGTGCCGGCCATTGCGCGTTATCTCAACGACGATAGCATTACTACACACGTCATTGGCGTGGCTAGAGAAGACAGTGCCCACCAACATATAGCCCAAAAAACGGGTGGGCGGTTTTGGGATATTGCACAATCGAACGATACCAACGATTTCAACAATCTTTTGGAGCGTGTAGCCAATACCATCGGGCAAGAGATGACAAAAACCCTTTCTGATAGCACAGTATCGGCTGGCACAGACATGGGTGCAGCGCTCCACTTGGTTGCCGAGCAACTCAAAGTGCAACCTATGGGCGAGCGTGCTTTGCCCCCTGTGCTCGTGCTTACCACCGATGGGCACCCAACGGATGACGTTGTTGGCGGATTGCAGGCTCTTATGGAACAGCCATGGGGCAAAAAAGCTGTACGACTGGGCATTGCCATTGGAGCCGATGCTGATCACGATGTGCTACAGCAATTCATTGGCAACCCAGAATTGCGCCCACTGCATGCTAACAACCCGCGTGCATTGGTACGCTATGTACAATGGGTATCTACGGCTCTGTTGAAAACAGCTTCCGCCCCAGCAAGCCAAGGGGTGCCTGCCGATGCGCAAACTTCCAATGTGCCCATTCCCACGCTACCTAACACCACCGGTGAACCTGAAACGGCTAGAGATGTATGGTAGGGCACCATCTGCAAAACATGCACACATTTTGACGAAATGCTACAATACCATCATAATACCATGGAATGTATCAGGAAAAGGGTTCCTACTGCCACCCTGATATATGGGAAGTGCAGCGCATGAATCAAAGAAAGGACAAACCCAATGACACAAGCAAACACAAGTACACTCGTAGAACCACATACTATCACTACAGACAATGGGTACTATACAGAAACCTACGAGGATGATACCTTAGAGTACGACCATCCATACTTTTACGGCTGGCGCTATGCCACTGTGACCCAACCCGATGGTACCGAAACCACAGAAAAAGTATCGCTCACGGCCTATGATGTCATATTCCCAAAGGAAGGAGATGTTGTGCCTGTACGCAGTGACCACGAAGCCGCCGGCGTGCGCGGCTATGAAGCCCTACACGTCCCAAGTACCAATGACCCAACTGCCCTTGTATTGAAAGAAGTGCTGATTGACTTTGGTTACATTGCCCCTATGACTCCCGATTTGGCATTCGTCACAGGTGCCTCTAGCACAGGTCCATGGAGCATCTTCCATGTCTTGGAAGAGGGTGCCACCGTTCACCTTGTGGTTGAAATTACCTCGCCGAGCACACGACACCTAGATGTGGAAGAGGGCATGCTCAATAGAGCCGAACGCAGGAGACTGGAACGTGACAGGAAACGCAAGCCAAACCTACAATCCAAATTTTACCTCTACGCCAAAGTGGGTGTCCCATTGCTCATCATTATAGATAACGTGCGTCGTAAGCCCGGATCCCCGCCCCCCGTGCTGGTTTACACCTTAACTCCGGATGGGTATGAACTCGTGCAACCAGACGAACAGGGGCGTGTTTGGCTTGCAGCACTTGGGCTTGCCATTGGAACGAGTGGCACCGAGGTAGCTTGGTTTGATGCTGAAGGTGAGAAAATGGGCGATTACCATGAACTCACCAGTGCCATCAAAATGGCAAACCAGCGTATCGCCGAGGCAGAAGCAAAAATGTACCTCATGAGCCAAGAACTTGACCTAGCGAGAGAACAAACGACCAAAGCAGAAGACCGTGCGACCAAAGCAGAAGACCGTGCGACCAAAGCAGAACAAAAACTATTGCAAAGTAAAGTTGAAACCGCCAAGCGGCTCATTGGCATCCTTGACGAAGCGGCTATCAGTGCGGCAACTGGCTTGAGTGTGGAGGATGTACGCACTCTGTCACTCGACAGCAAGAGCTAACATATCCTATGCACTTTTTGGTACACCATGGTGTAGGCGGTTTGTGCCTATGGCATACTTGTGTTCTATCATCTCCCTAGTAACGAGTGACTAGTTGCGCCTTTGTAATATACTGGTACAATAGTGCCCTGATGAAAACAAGAGATGAAAATAGTATGAGGGAGATGATACGTGTATGGTCCAATTAGGGCACGTTTGGTTTGAGAGGTTGTTGGCAGTCTTGTCCAAAAAGGTCATTTTACTGCTTGGTATATTGTTGGTATTGTTTGTCATAGGTGGTGTAGATAGGCAAGCCAAAGCATCATTGTCGCAGCCTTATCTCATAGCTGGTGTAACGACTGCTAGCTACCCATCTGTCGCCATGGATGCACTCGGGTTGGTGCATTTTGTCTGGCTTGATGTGCAAGATACACAAAATACGGCACTCTACTACATCAATGGGCAGTTGAATAGCGATGGCACACTTGCACTAGGAGAACTTCAAGGTTTGAGTGAAACGATTACAGGTATGGACTCCGTGAATCCCAAACCTGCAAGTATGCGCTTGCTGGCTGGAGACAATGGTTTTGTCCATATGGCGTTCACAGGTACAAATGGAGGAGTGTTTTACCTCTACAATATAAACCGTGGTGCGGTCGGCAAATGGGTATTAGAACAAGTTACAGATGATTCGCTGGCTTTGAGTGTAGATTTGGCACTGAATGACGATGGCGTGCCGTTTATCACATGGTCCACTGGTTTTGGCGAAGAGCAAGCAGATGTGGTCTATTCCTACCGTCACCCTACATCGGGGTGGCAGGCTCCGGTGAGTGTGCTCGATACGAAAGGGGACTTGGTCAGCAATCCGCAAATTGCAGTGGCTGGGTCTGGCAATGCGTCGCTACTCCATGTCTTGTATGAATATATTCCTCCAGACGCAACCACACGCAGCATCTATTACAGCACGGGGTTTCTCAATGGCACATGGAGCAAGCCCATGGACCTTGCATTATTGGTGAGCAGTAGAGGTTCACCAACTGGTCCGGTTGTTACCCTAGACCGTTCTTCGGGACGGCTGTTTGCTGGTTTTGTGCAAAAGGGATTCGATAACTCCTACAAATTCCATCTTCTTACCACGATGAGCGGAAATGCTGGATGGTCAGCAGTTGATTCGCTACAGGTGGAAGAACATGCATGGAATAAAACATCACTGTATGCATCTAATAGGATAGCACATATCGTAAGTGAGCGGATAGATATGAGTAGCCAACAGATGCATATTTACTACCATACCTATGATGCTCCATCGGGTACATCATCTGCGCCAATGCTCATCAGCAACCCCGAAGATACGATAAGCACCCTGCCATGTATCACCGGCAACCAACCGGGGCGGTTTATGGTGTGGTTGAAAGCATTGTCGGGCAACAACACCGGAGCAATGCTCTTTCGGCATGATATTGCACAAGGGCAATTGCTGCGCACACCTACACCCACGCTAACGGCGGGCATCACACCGACCATGGGCCCCATAGAGGTGCAAACAGCAACGCCCACGCCCATACCAACCAAAACACCTATTCCTACACCAACGCACACACCCACGCCCACACCATTGCCGCCTTCACCCTCGCCTGTGCCGCTTGAGCTTACCACACGGCCGGGCTACTATGGCGTTCAACTCGATTGGAATGCGATAAATGCCCCAGGTGCTGCCTACCTCATTTCGCGCACGGTAGATGAGCAGCAAGATTGGTCTGCTATAGATGTACTCACCGATACCATCTATTTTGACCAAGCAACAGACCTAGAGCAGGATACCCCCTACTGCTATGAAATTGCAGCTTTAGCTTTGGGAGACGATGAGCGCATCATTACCACATCTAATCAGCAATGCGCCCAAGCTGGCCGCGTGGAGATGTGGATACCCGATATGCAGGCAAAAACGGGCGAGCAAGTGCTTGTGCCGGTGAATATTCGTCATGCACAAGGTTTGCAACTTGCCGAGGGGAGCTTTCAGTTTGATGTAGATTCGGCTGTTGTGGAGCCAGTAGTGGTGCTGGGGAGCACGTTGACGAATAGCTACACATGGAGCTATACGGAAGACCCGTTGGTTGTTTCTGCGCAAGTTGTCAGTGACACAGATACTGTGGATACTGCAACTCCGCCGCCGCTGTATGGTGAAGGGGCATTGTTCTGGGTAGCGTTTGATGTCGTGGGAGAATCGGGGCAGCAAAGTGTGTTGGCATTGTCGGGAGAGTCACGCATGCGCATACACATTGACGAAGCTGCATCAAGTGGGACTATTTCAGTGCCGCTTGTGCTGCAAAGCGGGACACTCACCGTTGATGCTACGCAGAGCGCATTGCTTGGCGATATGGACGGCGATGGAGTGGTACGCGAGAATGACGCGCAGGTGGTGTTGCATACCGCAAGTGGTATTTATACGCCAACGCTACAACAAACATATGTTGGTGATGTGAACGGCAATGGCAAGCTCGATGCTGCCGATGCCACGATGATATTATCCTATGCAGAGAATGGGAGTTGGCCTTTGGTAGATTCTTCAGATGCGTCGGATGTGCATGTTTCTGATGCGCATGCAGTTGTGCTGACCATGGGTGATGCACTCGCTACGCAAGGCACGACGACAACCGTTGCACTTGATGCGAAAGAACTATCGGATTGGGCTGGTGGTACATTGTCTATTGCATATGATACGGCGTTGGTACAGTGTATTGACGATGTTGCACACACAGATGCAACACAGAGCTTTGCGCTGTCATACCAAGATACGTGTGAGGGGTTGCTGCGGGTGGCGCTTGCGAACAGTGAGGAGATTTCAACCACGGGGCAGGTGTTGACGTTGGATGCGCGTATCCCGCCATACGCTGCTGTTGGGGGGCATGCGGAGGCGCTGACCCTTGCAGATGCACGGCTACACGATGGGGCAGGGCGTGATTTTGCTACGTCAGCACTCCAACGGCAGGTTGTGCGTGCAAGTGGCTCACTGGTGGTGGAATCGTCAATGACGATGGTGTATTTGCCGTTGGTACGGAGGTAGGTGTAAGGTGTTAGGATAGGCTTCTAGCCTGTCCATTGTAGCACCGACATCTTGTCGGAATCTGGCTAGAAACTGGTGCTACGGGCAAGGGGGGCATCTATTTGTATAGTGTGCTACACCGTATCAAAAGATACATCTTCGGCATAGGTATAGACTACCATACCGAGCTTGCTTATGAGTTCGTTGCAATGTGGGTCTATCAAGGGAGAAATAATAATCTTTTGGTCAACTTTGCATTGGTGTTGCTTTTCGTAACAGATTATTTGTGATAAGTTGCCCATTGTGTATGACCACATCAAGTTCAATTTGGTCGGGTCTCCCGAACACGATGCCTTCATCGTCATACTCAGTGATGTGGAGCACTTGAACATGTGCTATGTCTTGTAGGATACCACGCAGGGCATTGCGAAAGGCAGCATAACCCTTTTTGCATTTTGTGTTTTTCGGTAGGCATGGGGTAGCTACATATGCCTATCCCACTGCGCCATCCTGCGATACAAACATTTCTTTCTCTTGGTCATCCCACGGATGCGCAGCATCGAGCGTGCTCGATAGCTCTTGGAAGAGCTGGCGCTGGTGCTCATTGAGCTTCTTGGGTAGCACAACGCGCACGAAAACGATCTGGTCGCCGCGACCACGTTGGCGTATAAATGGCACCCCTTTTCCAAGCAGGCGGAACTGTTGCCCTGTTTCCGTACCGGGCGGTATGATGAGTTCTTCGTGCCCATCGAGCGTGGGCACCTCAAGCGTGTCGCCTAGCGCAGCTTGGGCCACGTTTATGTTCAGTTCTAGCACAATGTTGTTGCCAACGCGCACAAAGTATGTATGCGGTTCTATCTCTGGCACGACGTAGAGGTTGCCATAGGGCGCACCGCGTGGGCCCGCATTGCCGGCACCACTCAAGCGTATTTGGGCGTTGCTATCTATGCCAGCAGGTATTTTTACCTTCATCTGGCGCTTTTGGTTGGTGCGTCCATCGCCTTTGCACGCGCTGCATGGATCAGCAATGACGGTGCCCGCGCCACCGCACTGGTCGCATGGCATCACAGTCACCATGTTGAAAACGCTGGCTCGCTGACGTATCTCCCCCGTGCCGTTGCATCGGGAACATGTGACCGGCTCAGTACCCGGTTGAGCTCCACTGCCACCACATGTCGTGCAGTGATCAAGGCGACGATATTCTATTTCTTTTTCGCACCCAAAGACTGCCTCTTCAAAGCTGAGACGTATCGTATACCGCAGGTCATCCCCACGTTGTGGACCGCGTTGCCCGCGTGACCCAAAGCCTTCACCGAAGAATGTATCAAAGATAACATTGAAGGAGCTACTTCCACCAAATATATCATCAAAGTTTACATGCCCATTTCCCATAGAATGACCAAACCGGTCATAGGTAGCACGTTTCTGGTTGTCAGAGAGTACTTCGTATGCCTCATTTATCTCCTTGAAGCGTTCGGCAGCATCATCTGTTTTGTTGACATCTGGGTGATATTGGCGTGCTAGTCGCCGGTAGGCTTTTTTGATTTCTTCTGGTGTAGCATTGCGCTGCACACCAAGCACTTCATAATAATCTCGTTTTTCTGTTGCAACCATAGCTTTCCCCCGCAAATACTGGTAGACCTAGTGTTATAAGGTCCAGTATACGGGTTTTCTATTAGAGTGTTGTACAAGAAATGTTAGAAGTTTGCATGAGTTTAGAGTATTGATGTCGTTGCTCTGGTTTATAGAAATTCATTGAACTATATGTTTTT
>CAZVEN010000040.1:0-12229 GCA_964626155.1 uncultured Chloroflexaceae bacterium
GACTATCCCGATTACTACGACGACTATCCCGATTACTACGACGACTATCCCGATTATCCCGGAGACGATCACGGAGACTATCCTGGCGGAGACGAACCCGAAGACGATCCTCAAGACGATCCCGAAAACTATATCGAAGACTATGAAGTTGTTGCTCCCGATAAAGATACGGGCTTGTATGGCTTGAGATGGAAGGTGAAAAAGAACTTCTTCCGTGGTCTTTTCACCTTTACGCTTGCCCATTCCCCAACACTTGGCACAGTCAATGTAGCCGCGCAGGTGAAAAAAGATGTCATAGACTATGCCACGATTGCAGGACCGCGTTGCGATGGTGTAGTGACTCCGCCTAGCTCGATTGGCACCGTTGTCACGTTTGAAGGTATCGGATTCACTGTTGGTGAAACGGCAGAAATCTGGGTAGAACACGAAAGCGGTTTTACCACCTATCTTGCCCCGGTTGTTGTTTCGTCTAGGGGTTCATTCAAGATGCATACGGTGATGAACATTGGTGGCGCGTATACCTTCTATGCACGTGGTAAGACGAGCAAGATTGAGGTCAAGAGTAAATACATTGTGGCGCATACCAGCCTCGACATTCCCCTTATGTACCTTGCATCTCCACCGAAGGCGAAAAAGTGCCAAACAGGTATATTCTATGCCGAATACTTTGACAACAAAGATATGAAAGGCGTAGCAGGCTTTGCTGAGTGTGGCAAGAATGGCAAAATTTACACGGTATGGGGCAAGGGTGGTCCACACGGCAAACGCTCCGATGAATTTTCAATGAGTTGGACAACGGAAGTCAAAATGAAACCTGGACGACATCGCCTGCGCATGCTCGTTGACGACGGAGTCCGCATCTCTATCAACGGTAAACGTGTCTTTAGCAGTTGGAAGTTGAATCCCGCTAGTGTCTACGAAAGCGATTTCTACATTCCTGTAGAAGCACTCTACACGGTAGAAGTTGATTACTTTGAGAATACAGGCATAGCGGCACTGCAAACACTCTGGTGCCCACCGGGTGAAAATTGCCCGCTCATCCCACACCCCTGCGATGATGGTGGCTGCGGTCAACAAAATGATGATGATGACGATGACGATGACAGAGACGATGACGATATGCTCAGGGTACAATCACAGAAAGCACCTATCGTCCTATCTGAAGTAGACCCCGACCAGGATGTACCAGATGGCACCCGCGTTGCCCCAGTGACGACGTATGATGCAGCACATGGCCCCGGTTGGGTCACCGATGTTGGCGACTTGGCTGGCGCAGATGAAGTACTCTATTTACCATTTGTCATGCGCTAAAGAGAACCTATTGGTATACTTCTAGGGTCACGCACGTTTTGGGCGTGTGTGACCCGAACTACGAATGCGCCCGTAGTACCAGCGCATCCCGCCGGACTCCGACAGGATGTCGGTGCTACGTAGGACAGGCAAGATGCCTGTCCCTGTTCCCTACCTTGCCGACCACGAATGGGGGCCACGAATAAACGAATAGGGGTTCATCCACAACCGTATATGTCGCTGGCAGACGTATCAGCGAGGGAAACATACCTACGCGGCACAGGGTTGGTGGGCGCGAGCGCATTCGTGTATTCGTGTTCTATTCGTGGTCGGCAGGGCGAAAATGTAGCCCCGGTGCCACGCACTTCCAAAAGACAGAGCTTCAAGTTTGTTGCTAGGCGGGATATTCAACTCAAGGAGAGCAATGACAGAATCGATCTGATCAAGCTTTCTTACGGCAATTTTCCACAGTGATATTGGACAAATTTTGCGTGCTTGTTTGGTATCTTTGCCATTGAAAATGTCTTCGGTATCAGTATTTTTGAAGGAGTGTATCATAATCCATTGTATAACAAACGAAACCTCAGCGCTACGTATACATTGCCCATGATGCTTTATGCTTTCTCTTTTCGTTCCAGCGCCTGAGCGATTGTATAACAAACGAAACCTCAGTGCTACGTATACATTGCCCATGATGCTTTGGCAGTGGCGAGCAGCAGGGTGGCTGGCAGAACCAACAGCGTACACAGGGCCAATATAATGGTGAATAGGCGTTTGTGCATAGGTTGTTCTCCTTATGGTCAAGCTATCGTAGCAATCCTCTATATTTTTGTACAGGTTTTAACGCAAAGGCGCAAAGCGATGCAAAGTAGAGCTGTTGCCTGCAACGTCTCCACATTTCAAACCACAACACAGAAAATGGTATAATATCATGAGATGAAATCAACAATCTGTGTCCATCAGTGTGTATCTGTGGTTACGTTCAAAAAGGATAACCGAAACCATGAAATCGCAACCCTATAGCATAGCAGCATACTGCATCGTCATCCTCTTAGCAGCCATCAGCTTTGCCTACGCAATGGTCAAACCACTTAACCACAACGAACACATGTACATCAGCGCGGCTCTCTTATCGCAACACAACACCATCTACACCGATTTTGCCTTTGTGCAAATGCCCTACCTGCCACTCTTCTACAACGTACACTATCAGCTCACAGCAACCCACCACTATTTGCTCTGGGGGCGCATATGCTCTTGGGCAGTCACAGTGGCAACGGGTGTGCTTCTCTTTATACTCATGCGGCGCAGGACACCAACAAGGTGGCTCTCCTTCACCATCCTACCGCTCTTTCTACTCAACCAAGTCATACTCGATGTGCAAGCCGAATCATCAAACTACGCTATACCGCTAGGCGCTTCCGTCATCGCATTCGCATGCATCGTCTATGCCATCCAACATCCACGCCTTGCCCCATGGCTTGCGGCCAGTGGTGGAATAGCACTAGCATTAGCCACTGGCACCAAACTTTACTATATCGTCTGTTTCATCCCCTTCACCGTGGTATTGGTATGCTACCCACGCGAAAAGAGCTTGCGGCAACGTATTGTTGGCTACATCTTGCCCTTTTTCGTTGGTAGCGCAGTCGGGTTGTTGCCCGTGGCATGGTTCTGGGTGCGCGACCCGGCCGCCTTTTGGTTCAACAACATCGGCTTTCACACCACCAACACGCTCTGGCGCTGGAGTCTTGGGCAAACCTTTGCGATGACACCCGGCGGGAAAATCACCTTCTTTCTGCGGCTCCTCTTCGCCCTACCCTCCAACATCATCTTTCTTGGGCTTGTACCAACATGTGCCATTGTCGTGCTCACCTGGCAACGCCATAGGCGTGAACTGCTTCAGCACCTGCCACCCAGTATGGTGCTAGCACTGCTTCTAGCATTCACCACAACAACCACCCTGTTTACAGCTACCCCCATGGTTCTACAGCATGCTTCCATGCCAATACCATTTGTCCTGTTCGCATTCATCAGCAGTTTTTCTGCTCCCATCGTGTCCATAGCGCGACGACAGCGCTATGCACTGCTGCTAACAGGTATGCTCCTCGCAACCCTAGGCGCAAGTGGTAGCACTTTGCTATCGCATAGCCCACAACTCATACAGCCAGCCCAATGGGAAGTTTTCAACCTGCATCGCACCGCCCAAGAATTGCAGCAGTTCGTACCTGAAGGGGGAACTATTGCCACACTCTCGCCACTCTATGCACTGGAAGCTAACCGCACCATCTACCCAGAGCTGGCAAGTGGTCCCTTTTTCTATCGCGTGGGCGACGTGTTGAGCGAAGAGCAACGGCAACGTTTTGTAGGAACATCACCAAATAGCATCTGTACATTGCTCAAGCAAATGCCCCCAGATGCCATCCTCGTTGGGTTTGAAGATATGCCATTCCTCGAAGAGCCGCTGTACACATGCGCCAAAGACATGGGCTATACCGTCATTCCAGACAAGTTAGCCGGACAAGGTATCGTCTACACACGGTAGGACAGGCATCCTGCCTCATGCTACTCAGAAATGGTGCGAAAGGCGTAGGATAGGCTTCTAGCCTGTCCCCTGTAGCACCGGCATCCTGCCGGAGTCCGGCTAGAAGCCGGTGTTACAAATCGGATTCTGGCTAAGCATTACGCCCAAGGGCTACTGTCGGTGCTACGGGCGCATTCGAGGATGGCACGTAAGGGAACATTGACAGGCAGGATGCCCGTCCTACGATTTCTTAGTACCATTAGGCTTCTAACCTAATGCTACGCCTACGCCCTATCCATGTGGCTGCATCACATATGCGTATCTAGCCCCAACTGCTTCGCTTGTTCTTGCAATCTATCAAGCAACGGTTGGTAATTGTCTAGCGCAACCACCTTGCCCCTGCTCAGGCGAGCCAACTCCAACGTTTGCATCCCGCAACCACAACCAATATCAAGGATAGTAGGCTCTGGCGGCAGATCGCTCAAAAACGACCACGCCTTGCGCGTCAACGCATCATCGCCCGGCCCCTGATGTGGTAGCGGGCGAAACATTTCATAAAATACTTCTGGTAATTCTTTCATAGTCTCCTCATATAGCGTAAACCTAGCGGACTTGTGCATAATACAGAACAACCGGCATTCTTTTAACTTTCTTTCATACCTTTGCGTTCTTT
The DNA here is from genome assembly GCA_964626155.1 of uncultured Chloroflexaceae bacterium. Lineage (GTDB taxonomy): Bacteria > Chloroflexota > Chloroflexia > Chloroflexales > Chloroflexaceae > JAAUSY01. Next base: position 4,485 of record CAZVEN010000040.1, read on the forward strand.
GCAGCTTTGCGCGAGGTCTGAATGAAAAAAGACCGTGCTACGGGTGCCACGCACTGTCCGGTAGCGTGCGTGGCACCGCAATACCTGTACTACACCTTGACAATACCTATCTGCACCTGACCCTCATCCATCTCAACCACCTCAACATGGGCATTATCCGGTATGATACCGATGTACAACGCGGTAGCCAACGTCTCTGCCTTGATATACTCGCCCCAGACATCCACAATAGCGTGCAGCGAAATGGGTTCCTCGCCATTTGTGTCAGTGCCAGCACCAACAGCATCACCGGCACTATCACCAGAAAGATAGAGCGTAATGCGGTCGCTAATGTCTAGTTCCCCATTCTTGCGGGCATCTTGAATATTGCGCACCAAATCACGCGCTGCACCTTCCAAACGTAGCTCTCGCGTAATCGTGGTGTTCAGCGCCACGAGCATGCCCTCATCCTCAGCAACAGCATAGCCCTCCGGCGAACTCGTCTCAATCAACACCTCGTCCGGCTGCAACACATAAGCCTCACCGTTTATGTCAACAGAAACAGGTTGCCCCGACTCAACCGCATGGGCTGCTGCACGTGCATCTGTTGCACTCAACCCACGCAACGCCTCCGTTAAAGCAGGCACAAGCTTGCCATACTTCTTGCCCACAGCGCGGAGGTTCGGCTTGCACGTATAGTCCACAAAATCAGTGGACGCATCTAAGAAACGAATACTCTTACTATTCAACTCATCGCATATATCTTCGACAAAACGTTTGATACCCTCAACCTCGGTAGGCGTAGCACCCCGCACCCAGACTTCGCTCAACGGTTGCCGCACCTTCAAACCAGACTGCTTGCGAGCAGCCCGCCCCAGTGACACAACGCGCATAACAACCTGCATGTCAGATACAAGACGGTCATCTATCAATGCTGTATATGCCTGTGGCCAGCGTGCCAAGTGAACACTCTCAGCGTGTTGCCCATTGGAGATAGCAGCATGCGCTACAGGCTCTTGCTCAGAAACCTGCACACCTTGCCCAAGCACCAAATTGCGGTATATCGCCTCGCTGATAAATGGCGCAAAAGGAGCTGCCAGTTTTGCCACCGTCACAAGGCATGTATAGAGCGTTTGATAGGCCGCCTGCTTATCGGTATCAGCCTCACTCTTCCAAAAGCGTCGCCGGTTGCGTCGCACATACCAATTGGAAAGCTCATCTACAAAGCTATCAATAGCACGTGATGCCGTCGTCACATCATATACCTCCATCCGCTCTGTCACATCGCGCACCAATGCATTCAGCCGCGCCAATGCCCAGCGGTCTATCAGCGCCAGCTCCTGCGACTGGATAGAAGCTTCATCAGTCAAAACCGCTTGCGGCGACCAGCCATCAAGATTGGCATACGTCACAAAAAAAGCATACGAATTCCACAGCGTCAGCATAAACTGGCGTAAGCTCTCGCCCACACCCGCAACACTAAAGCGGCGCGGGTTGCCCGGCGGCGATGCACTAAACAAATTCCACCGTAGCGCATCTACGCCATATTCCTCAAACACATCCCATGGATTGATGACATTGCCTCTGCTCTTACTCATCTTCTGCCCCTCGGCATCCAGAATATGCCCCAAGCAGATAACATGCGTAAAAGCAGGCTTATTGAAGAGCAACGTACCAAGAGCATGCAACGTATAAAACCAACCGCGTGTTTGGTCTACCGCCTCACAAATAAAATCCGCCGGGTGCGATGCTGCAAAGAGCGCTTCATTCTCAAACGGGTAATGCCACTGCGCCACCTGCATAGCCCCACTATCATACCAACAATCCGCCACATCAGGAATACGACGCATCGTCCCATGGCCATCGGGAGCATCCCACACCAAATCATCCACATAGGGGCGGTGCAAATCTCTATCAGCAATAGAATAGCCCACCTTGTGCGCCAACTCCGCCCGGCTGCCGATACACTCTATGTATTGCCCATCATCACTAACCCAAATCGGCAAAGGCGTGCCCCAATAGCGCTCGCGGCTAATCGCCCAATCAATATTATTCTCTAACCAATTACCAAAACGCCCATCACGAATATGCTCCGGCACCCAATAAATATCCTTATTATTGGCAATCAACTGCTCGCGCATAGCCGTCGTGCGCACATACCACGAACGCTTGGCGTAGTAGAGCAGTGGCGTATCGCAACGCCAGCAAAACGGATAACTATGTCGCACACGCGCACTCTTGAACAATAGACCACGTTCTTTCAAGGTACGAGTGATAACCGGGTCAGCCTTCTTAAAGAAAAGCCCCCCAAAGCCAAAATCATCAAACGACGGTAGCGTGTTTCCATCGAGTGCAACCGAAAAGAAGGTTGGCAACCCATACTTGCGCCCTATCTCCAAGTCGCCATAGGCTGGCGCAATATGCACAATACCCGTGCCGTCCTCAAGGCTCACAAAATCATCGGCAATAACGCGGTAGGCACTATCCCAATCTATCTGGTCATCAGGGGCCGGCACGCCCTGAAACAACGGCTCATAGCGTAGCCCAACAAGCTCATACCCCATAAAAGTACGTTCAACCGTGACATCTTCGCCGAGCACCTGCCCAACCAGAGCAGACGCCATCACAATATACTCGCTTGTCTCCTGCTCACTCGCACGGTAGCGCACAAACGCATACTCAGCGTCTGGCTTCACACACAGCGCAGCATTGGCCGGCAGAGTCCACGGCGTCGTCGTCCAAGCAAGAAAGCTGCTCCCAGCCAAATCATGCGCCAACGGATGCGGTGTCGCACTCGTATCAGCACTTGTAACCCGGAACCGTACCCACACGCTAGGGTCATCTACATCCTCACGAAACCCAAGGCTCACCTCATGGTCGCTCAGGCTCGTATCGCAACGCGGGCAATGCATCGTCACCTTATAATCACGGAAGAGCAACCCCTTATCCCACAGTTGGCGAAAAATCCACCACAGCGACTCGATATAATCATTTTCATAGGTAATATAGGCATCTTCACTGACCCAATAGGCGATACGATTGGTGAATCGTTTCCAATCTTGAATATAACGCCAGACACTTTCTTTACATCGTGCATTAAACGCAGCAATACCATAACGCTCAATGTCCGGTTTTCCCTCAAATCCCAATTCCTTTTCAACTTGAATCTCAACCGGCAGGCCGTGGGTATCCCATCCCTCCCGACGACCAATAATACGATACCCTTGCATGGAACGATAACGCAAAATAACATCTTTAAATATACGGCTAATGGTATGATGAAAACCGGGTGCGCCATTGGCTGTAGGTGGGCCCTCATAAAATACAAACGGTTGGTCGCCCGATTGAAATGATTTATCAGCAATATGGTGCGCACTCCACCACTCCAGCACATCTTGCTCTAAACGCGGAAACGAGACATTGGCACGAACAGGTTGAAACATCACAACCGAATCTCCTTTAAATTTATTTCTATACCTATCTCAGCAGACAAAGGAACACTATCCTTCCTGCACTATCTACAACATGTGCCCCATATATTACTACAAATTGCGTGGCAAGGGTAGCTACACAGGTACATATTCACGTTCGAGTACAAAACAGCACCAACTACCTTTTCGGGTATAAAAAAAGCCTGGCACCCATAGCGTGCCAGGCCGGTATTTTTATAAAAGAATGCTACGAACGTTTTACAGCATTGGCTTCTTTAGGGGAGCACGTAGGGCACATATCTTCTTTGTGGGTAACACGCCCAATGACAGTATAGAGCGGGCAAATACCTGTGGCACCTGTGACAAGCATCATCAAGCCAACCACACCTGCCACCCACATCCATATTCCCATACCACTCATAGCAGTAACAGCAATAGCAATAAGTACCAAGCCTATAGCAAGGCGAATAATACGCTCAATTTTCCCTTCATTATGAGTAAACACCATATTTCCTCCATATATACTTCATCTACACACAACTACTTATATTTTAGATTCTCCAGTTACAAAAAAGGTTACATGCTCAAATTGAGTCGGCGCAAGAGGCGGTCCTCAACATCGTTAGGCAAAGCAACCTCGGTCTGAGCAAGAGAACGGTAGAGCTTAACAGTTTTAGAAAGCGTATCAACAACAATCTGGCAATCAGAACAGTTGGCCAAATGTTGCTCAATCTCTTTGCACAGTTCATCTTCTATCTCACCATCAACATAGGCACTTATCTGACTCAACATCTCATAGCACCTGCCAGATTTATGCTGATGGGTCTCACTACTATTCATCATGTGCCTCCAATCACAACTGTAGTCAGTAAACCGTTCGCACACGTAGCGAAGATACTACATTTCATAGGCACCTATGCAAGACAGCTCGCGCCGTTTGGAGCGTACCAGCAAAGAATTGCATGTTCCTTTTTGTATAGCTTTGCGTTCTTTGCGTCTTTGCGCGAGGTCTTAATGAAAAAAGAAACACCATTTGTACCAACATCGGCGCAATAATAATGATATAGTTCAGAGAACATTTCAAGAAACCCGACAGTACCCATACACTTTTTTGATGCAATAACCCGTAAGAAGGTTACAGACACAAGCATAGCATTCACGCATTATAATGCATGTGCCCCTAAACGGCTAGAGTCCTACCCGTTTACCTCGTAGCACAGGCAAAATGCCCACTGCTACAAAGAAAAAACGCATCTACACCATAGAAACGTTGGGTACAATGTCTCTACAACACAAACGTTTCACACACTACGAGTCGGTCAAGTAATGACCAAAAAGTACATGTTTGACTCTAGGCTTCATTCACGCTATAATAGAGTGTGTGGATTACGCAGGATATGTGCAAGTGTCTATTGTTTTGTTTATCCATGGGAAGTTATGTATGAGTGGAAACGGGGCGTGGCGCAGACTGGTAGCGCACCTGAATGGGGTTCAGGAGGTCGCTGGTTCAAATCCAGTCGCCCCGACCATACCAAAAAGCTACCTGACACCTATAGCAGGTGGCTTTTTTGTATCTCAAACACATCAGATGTTGCAATATGCAATTTTTCGTGTTACAATAATACTACTTTATCTGTTTATGGAGATCAGTAAGTATCTTCTTGCCAAATGAATATCCATTGTTTGGCTTGCATACTATCTTACGTACTATAGCGATTAGTTATCCTTTAAATACGCTTTGTCCTCAATATCGAGAAAGATAGGTTCTAGGGGGGGGACAACGACGATGGCAACAATGAAACTACAAGCCGCTTACGATCAGGCACAACGATTTCTCGAACAAAATGATACCGAACGTGCAATTGGGTTAATTCAACATATTCTCCAACACTTTCCTCATAGCATAGAGGCCCACCGTCTTCTTGGAGAAGCATATCTTATCAGCAGTCAGTTTGACCAGGCAGAAGAAGCATTCTGTCGTGTGTTAAGTGCTGACCCGGAAAATATCCCTGCACATGTTGGTCTTGGTATTACCTATGAGCGCCAAGGCCGGCTAGACCGTGCAGTTATTGAGTTTGAGCAATCCCTCGAAATTAAGCCCGACATGACCGAACTCCGTACACAATTACTGCGCCTGTATACAGACGCATGGGGAAGCGAACACGCCCAACTCCGACTAAGCCGCCCTGGCCTTGCACGTCTCTATGCAAAAGGCCACATGTTGCCCCAAGCAATCCAAGAATTTCGTAGCGTCGTCGCCGACCATCCCGACCGCCTCGATGCACGAGTCGGCCTTGTAGAAGCACTTTGGCGGCATGGGCAAGAAGACATGACCGTAACCGTGTGCGAAGAAATACTCACCGAACGGCAAGATGTCCTCAAAGCCAACCTGCTCCTTGGCTACATCAAACTTGCTCGTGGGAGCAACGAAGGGGAACGTTTTTGGCAAGCAGCCCAACAACTAGACCCATACCAACATGTCGCTCAAGTCATGTTTGGCCAACTACCAAGCGACGCCCCATCTTTTGATGTTACCCTACCCACATGGGATGAAGCGGCCTGGCGCGAACAGCGTGAGCGGGAAAAGTATCAACAGAGCAGTAGTAAAGAAGAAATAGCAGTATCTACGCCAGCAACCACTCCATCCAAATCCGCTGCTGTCTCTGAAAAACAATCCCACAGTTCCCATGCCGAAACACCACCATCTGCTCAACAAAAGCACAATGCAAAACCCAAAGCCAAAACAAATGAATTGAGCGACAACGAACTTCTTGCTAATTTGCTCGGATTTCAAATATTTGATGGTTTTGAACAACAGCAACGCGCAACTCAACCCACTTTTACGTCTCAAGAAGATGGTAAAGCCCATACCGAAACAGCCCCATCAGACGACGATATGTTTGATTTCCTAGAGCCAGAGCCAAGTATACCTACACCACAACCTGCCACCGAATCAAAGCAAGCCCACACGAAAGAACCAAAGACTGAAGAACCAGAGATAGAAGACTTCGGACTAACCCCGCTTTCGTTTGAAGAACTAGGACTGAGCGAAGATGAAGTAGCATCCCTCACTGATGAGCCACAACAAGCACAACCGGCAACCGAATCATCAGCACAGTCCAATGCTGACACAGACGCAGACACAACATGGTCCGATGACTTGGGAATGGAAGTAGAACCATTTGATTGGGAATCTCGCGCAGGAAAGGGCGAGACCCAACCAACCCAACAACCACCTACAGAAGACATGCCAGCACCTTTCGATGTCGACTCATTTGCCGACATGCCCGACATGGAACCTTTCAGCATGCCAACCGGTGATGAAGGTGCGCCTGACCTAGACGCAACCCCCTTTGACGCCGATTCGTTTGCCGACATGCCCGACATGGAACCTTTCAGCATGCCTAGTGGTGCCGAAGAACCAGAACCAGACGTACCCCCCTTTGATGCCGACTCATTTGCCGACATGCCCGATTTAGAACCGTTTGATATGTCTAGCGTATCTATGGAAGACAATATGCCCTTTGGAAAAGATGAGACACTTGAAGATATGCCAGATGTGCAACCATTTGACATGTCGAGTGCATCTGCTCAAAGTGGTATGTCCTTTGGTGAGGAAACGTTTGACGATACACCAGAAGTAAATCCATTTGGATGGTCAGACGACATTCCAATGCCATCATCTATAAGCGATGCCGATAACTCATCTAACGATGACTTTCTTGATGCATCCCTCCAACCATTTTCAATCGATGACCTTGACTTGGGAACTGACGAAAGCGATATGGATGCACCTTCACTCCCACCATCTCTCCAACCATTCTCGTTGGATGATTCTGGTGCTACACCACCTAGACCCCCCATTCGTGAGCAACCATCACATCCTTCTTCTGAAGAAGAAATGGGTCAGGAAGAGGGAACATATAGCTGGCAACTACCTTCCTCTAAGTCTGGTACCGATATATTGCGCGGACAAAAACCCAAAGGTAGTGAACAACAACAACAACTTGAGAGCGAAGAACAAAATCAATTTTCAATCTTTGCCAAACTCAAGCAAAGAAGAGAAGAAATACCACCAGAGGAACCGCCCCCCCTCCCAGAAGTCGTGCTTGATGAAGAAGATGAGATTTTCTTCTCCGATGACGATGTATCACTTCGTGATGATGAAGATGACAACGTAACAATAAGCGGTATATCCTCTCGTGCATCTGATGCTGCATCTCCTTTCATCGCCATGGACGACGCACCAACAAGCGAAGAGCCAGAAGTATCGCCACTCTCACTTGAAGAATTGGGATTATCGCCCGAAGAAATAGCCGCCCTCAACCAAGAAGA
>CAZVEN010000040.1:12329-14745 GCA_964626155.1 uncultured Chloroflexaceae bacterium
AAGCGAACCCATACCCGAAGCACCTACTACCAACATAATAGACGAAGAGCCAGAAATATCGCCACTCTCACTTGAACAATTGGGATTATCGCCCGAAGAAATAGCCGCCCTCAACCAAGAAGAAAGCGAACCCATACCCGAAGCACCTACTACCAACATAATAGACGAAGAGCCAGAAGTATCACCACTCTCACTTGAAGAATTGGGATTATCGCCCGAAGAAATAGCCGCCCTCAATCAACAACAAGAAGTTCCCATTGTTGCCGACAACAGAGAACAAGAACCAGAAATATCGCCTCTCTCGCTTGAAGAACTTGGGTTATCGCCCGAAGAAATAGCCGCCCTCAATCAAGAAGAAAGCGAACCCATACCCGAAGCACCTGCCCCAACACAGCCCGAACCTACAACCGAAGTAGAAGAACCTGAATTAACGCCCTTCTCATTGGATGACCTAGGGCTTTCCGCAGACGAAATAGCATCCTTGAACGAACAAGTGCAGGAAACTCCAGAGACATTTGCATCTGAAGTAACAGAAGAGCCAGAGGTAGCCCCACTCTCACTTGAAGAGCTTGGACTGTCGCCCGAAGAAATAGCCGCCTTGAATGAAGGTTCTTCTGAAGAAACCCCTATCTCTATTGAAACCATCTCACCTGCCAGTGAGCCTGTACCCGAAGAACAACCACAACAAGAAACAGGATTTTCGCTAGACGATATTTCATTTGAAGAAGATACAGCGCCAGCACCTGCTCCAGAGAGAATAGACCCAGATACTGCCCCATTTTCAATAGAAGACCTAGGTCTCTCAGATGAAGAAACCGACTCCTTTGGAGAGAGTGACGATTTTCAACCTGCATTACCAACCACACCACCAAAAAGCAAAGCACCCGAAACCCAATTGTTAGATGATGTTGACATCCAACCATTCTCTCTTGAAGACTTGGAACTAGGAGATAGCTCATTCTTTGATGACCGAAATGCCGACAAACTAGGTTTGACCACAGAAGAACTTTCTAGCATAGATACCCTAGGAGGGCTAGTAAAACAGCCAGCATCAGGTTCGCAGGATAAAATTCAAATGCCTGATACAGGCGACTTAGCACTTGACCAGTTGATTTACCTGGGGCAACGCCAAGGCTTTGTTGACCTAACAGACATTATCAACGTTGTTGAAGACCCCGTCGCCGAATCAGACCGCATTGAAGACATCGGTAGAGCACTCTACCGCGCAGGCATTGAGATACGCGACGGCGATGAAATCATCAACATGGAAGAAGAAATGGGCTATGAAGAAGACTACTATGATGATGAAGATGTAGAAACATCACCAGAACCAGAACCATTACAAGAAGAAGCTGAGCCTGACATTTCACCACTCTCCCTAGAAGACCTCGGCGTATCTGAAAGTGAACTAGAAGGATTTCACTTTCCAGAAGCCGAGATATCATCCAGCAATACCGAATCCTCAGATGGATTCGACTTTGACTTTGGCGAAGAAATGACCTTTCCAGAAGCGCCCGATACTGCACAACCAGCTACCGAACCAGATCCAGAGCCAATACCAGAACCCGAAATAGCCCCCCTTTCATTTGCAGAATTGGGACTCAGCGAAGAAGAAATCGCCATGCTTGGACTCGAAGGTAGCGACGAACCAGAACCAGAACCAGAATCGCCTATCGCTCTTGAACCAGAACCAGAACTAGAGCTTGCCATCACGCCCGATGAAACCGAACCCGAAATAGCCCCCCTTTCATTTGCAGAATTGGGACTCAGCGAAGAAGAAATCGCTATGCTCGGACTCGAAAGTGGTGGTGAAGGAGCCGAAGGTGAGCCTGCACCAGAACCGGTCGTTGACCTTGAACCGGAACCCGAACCTGTAGCGCCTGAACCGGAACCCGAACCTGTAGCTATAACACCAGAACCGGAACCTATAGCAATGCCTGAAGCTGAACCCGAAATAGCCCCCCTTTCACTTGCTGAGTTGGGACTCAGCGAAGAAGAAATCGCCATGCTCGGACTCGAAAGTGGTGGTGAAGAAGCCGAAGATGAGCCGGAACCAGAACCGTTCATTGACCTTGAACCGGAACCAGAACCTACAGCGATAACGCGTGAACCCGAACCTGAGCCTACCATTGCATCCGATGAAGCTGAACCAGAAGTTTCGCCCCTCTCGCTCGCCGAATTGGGACTCAGCGAAGAAGAAATCGCCATGCTCGGACTCGAAGGTAGTGACGAACCAGAACCAGAACCAGAATCGCCTATCGCTCTTGAACCAGAACCAGAACTAGAGCTTGCCATCACGCCCGATGAAACCGAACCCGAAATAGCCCCCCTTTCATTTGCAGAATTGGGACTCAGCGAAGAAGAAATCGCCATGCTTGGACTCGAAGGTAGCGACGAACCAGAACCAGAACCAGAA
>CAZVEN010000040.1:14845-43871 GCA_964626155.1 uncultured Chloroflexaceae bacterium
AGAAATCGCCATGCTTGGACTCGAAGGTAGCGACGAACCAGAACCAGAACCAGAACCAGAATCGCCCATCGCTCTTGAACCAGAACCCGAACCAGAGCCTGCCATCAAACCCGATGAAGCTGAACCCGAAATAGCCCCCCTCTCATTTGCCGAATTGGGACTCAGTGAAGAAGAAATCGCCATGCTTGGTCTGGAGGTTGAAGAGGGTAGCGAAGATGAAGCAGCAGCAAGCACTTCTGAACCTGAGCAAACTGCTCCTCATATCCAACCTGAACCGGATGTAGCAGCAACGTCGGAGGCAGTAGCCCCATCTGAAGAAGCTGAACCGGAAGTTTCTCCGCTCTCACTGGCCGAGTTGGGGCTGAGTGAAGAAGAAATCGCTATGCTCGGCTTGGGCGAAGAAGCTGAAGAAACTGAAGAAGCAACTACACCTTTCGCCACTCCCGAACCTGAGCCTGAGCCACAACAAGCAATCACACCCAAACCGGAACCCGAACCCGAGGTAGAAACACCATCTTCTGGAGATGAAACAGAAATAGCCCCGCTCTCCCTAGCTGAACTGGGACTTAGCGAAGAAGAAATCACCATGCTCGGTTTGGGTGAAGACGCTGAAGAAACGGCTACACCCGCCACAGCTCCAGAACCAACACCTGAGCCAGAACCCGAACCATTGGACTTTGACTTTGCTTCTGAAACCGAAACCACAGAGGCAAAACCTGCAAAAACGTCTGACCCCGAAGGCTTTGGTTTAACAGATGAAGAACTAGCCCTCCTTGGTGGACTAGCAGCAACCACAGGTAGTAGCGGTTCCAGTGAGCATCCTTCCTTCCCCATAGGAGAAGGTGAACCGGTTACCGGAGATACCCTATCCGTTAGCCCAGAAGAATTAGACTTGCTAGATCTAAACCTAGGTGGTGAACATGAAGCACACATGAAACCAGTTAAACATGTCAAGCCACGCGAAGAGCGAGAAGAAGAAGCCCCTCCTCCTCCGTCACCAGAAGATCTCGCCTTTGTGCCAGAACCACTAGACGCGCTTGACGACATCTGGGATCAACCCGACATAGAATCCGCAGAAACTCCCGCACGTGCTATAATAGAAAGACCAGCGCAGCCACCAGAACAAGAAGATACATTTGACATTGAGCCACATCCTAAGCGACCATCGCCAAGCAGTTCTAGGGCATCAGCACGTAGTTCATCTGAACGCACGGGACGTGGACGCCCAACAACAACCCGACGTGGCAGCAGAACAAGAAGCACAGAATCAACAACACACTCAGCTCGACATGGTTCAGCACCAACCAACACAGGTAGCAGAGCAGAGCGATATGCAGCACATAAGAGCACCATACAAAAGGATGATCAATCTGCATCCTTCATCCCAACCGGCGACGAAGAACTTGATAACTACATACGCCAATTTGAAACTGAACCCGAAAATTACGCGCTCTGTCTCACAATCGCACGTACTGGTATGCAAACCAACCGTCATGATTTGGCAATACATCACTACAAGCATCTTGTCAAAGAAGGTATGTTACTGCAGGAAATAGTTGAAGATATTGAAGATTGGATAAAGGAAACCGAGGACCAGGCATTGCTGAAACAGTTGCATCGCTTGTTGGGGGATACCTATATCAAGCAAAAACGCTTCAGTCAAGCAATGGCTGCATATAATTGGAAACCTGGCTCATAATTCTCTCTCTGGTTCTATACAGCCAGAATGAAAGGTCAGTTTATGCGACGGATCGTTGAGGACCTCATTCGAGTGGATGGTGTTATTGGAAGTCTACTCGTTGGAAAGGATGGCCTCGTTGTAGCAAGTACGCTCCTCGATGAAGAGGACGCCGAAATATTAGGTGCAATGTCTGCTGCCGTCTTTGGCGAAATTGACAAAGCAACCAAGCGTATCGGCGTGGGCACATTGATAGACGCCATCATTGATGCAAAAGAAGGCTCTATCCTTGTCCTTGAAGCGAAAGAGTTAATTCTTGTTGTGATAACACAACGTACAGTTAATCTTGGGTTGGTAAAAATGGAAATGCGCCGCGCCGCGAAGCGCATTAGCGAAGCCGTACCGATATAATATCTGGCTTCAGGAGGTTCTATTACCTTATCATGGAGCGATCCCTCATTATTCTTAAGCCTGATGCTGTTCAGCGAGGGTTAATTGGCCCCATTCTTGCCCGATTGGAGCAACGTGGGTTAAAGTTTGCTGGTTTGAAACTTATCCAAATAGATACAGAACTAGCACAACAACATTACCAAATACACGCCGACAAACCGTTCTACAACAGTTTAGTCGAGTATATTACATCTGGACCTGTTGTGGTATTTGTTGTGGTTGGAAAAGATGTCATCCAAATAGTACGCAATGTAGTCGGAGCAACCAATCCTGCTCAAGCTGCAATGGGCACTATTCGGGGCGACTTTGGTCTTGAAATAGGGCGCAACCTTATTCATGCCTCAGACTCACCTGAGAATGGCGAAAAGGAAACAGCCCTCTTCTTTCAACCCAACGAACTACTCACAGAATGGAACCGAAGCGTAGATGCGTGGATTTATGAATAACGTTCGGATAATCTGCTATTCTGTGATAAATACTGAACAGTGATTCAAAAAAGACCTAGGCGGCTTTCTATGCCGTCAGGTCTTTTACATGCCACATTGCTTGCGCATATAGAACCAACTGCGTTGGCCAAAGAACAAAAACGTCATCCATGACCGTTGTACACATACCTTACGAAACCCAAGGTTATAGTACAACTTACATGCCCCAGTATTCGTACTACTCACATAGAGTCCAAGATAGTGCTTGTTCATCAACCGTGCCTTGTGTTCAGCATGCATAAGCAGAGCAGTAGCGATACCACAACGACGAAACGGCTCTAGCACAGCCACATCAGTGATAAACCCTTCATGCCGACCAATTGGGTGATTCAACAAAGACAAGGCAAAAATAGATCGCGTTGTTCCCCATATCCCTAACATCTGCTGAAAAGCGAGTTGAATAGTGCTACTACCCTGCTCAACGCCCATCTCACATGTACGTAGCATCACCGTCCCCACAAGTTGCCTTTGCCACTCAGCCACATACATGCCCTGCAACGACGTAATACCCTGTCGTCGCCAAGCAACTGCTAGCGCCTCAGCGCCACGCGCTATTCCATGTACCCCAAACGCACCACCAAACTTTGCAGCAAACGCCTCACAATGCAAAACCAGAATAGCATGAATATCATCTAACTCAGCCATACGTATAGATAACGCAGGCACCGAAATAGCACAAGCATCGCTTGTCATCACACCAACTACTACACTGTTTTTTGGCTCGACTGCTCCGCAAGGCGACGGTCTAACCGCGCTGAAATATCTCGATACATATCACCACGCATCTGAGATGAAGAAAGACGACGACGCAACTCCCGAATCCACACTGCCGCACCTGCCAACAAAACCCATTGAACCATTACCATTTTCTTCATCGGCATTTCTCCACTATGAACATACTACATATCACCACGTTGCCTCCATGCATAATAGAGCACAATGCTACCAGCTACAGCAACATTGAGTGAAGCAAGATGTCCACGCATCGGCAATCGCACCAAAAAATCGCATCGTGTACGGGTAAGATACGCTAACCCCTTACCCTCGGCACCCATAACAAGAGCAAGCGGCATGTTGAGATCAACCGCATCAAACGCCTTGGCCTGCACATCATCTTCCACACCAACAACCCAGATACCACTATCCTGCATCTTCTTGATGGTCTGGGCCAAATTACCAATCATTGCTATAGGTAAATGTTCTGTTGCCCCACTACTTGCACTCACAACAGCAGGAGTAATCTCAGCAGCACGACGGTTTGGGATAAAGACACCATGAACGCCTACCACCTCGGCAGTACGCAGGAGCGTCCCAACATTCTGGGGGTCCTGCACATGATCAAGAAGCAACAAAAGAACCACTTCACCCCGCTGTTGAGCAACAGCGAAGCAGTCTTCTAATGCTACATACGGATAGCTACCTGTTTCTAACACTACTCCTTGATGGTTCACATCGCGCAATTGCCTATCAAGCACATGACGATCTACATGTTCAACAGGCACTCCTGCCTCTTCAGCAAGGTGTACAATCGTCGCAGGCATGCCACTCGGACCACTCGACTGGATGCTCGACGATACCAACAACCGCTTTAACGTGCGCCTACGCGCACGTAGCGCCTCGCAAACAACATTTCTTCCATAGAGTAGTTCAGTCACTACATCCCTAACGCATCTTTAATGCGCCCAAAAAAACTCTCATCACGCTCTTGACCAGGTTCCTCCCGCTCCAACGTTTTATACAATTCTTGGAAAAGCTTGCGTTGCTGATCAGACAGCTTTTTCGGCACAACAACCCGCGTAATCACCAACTGATCACCACGACCACTCTGGCGCAAGAAAGGCACCCCTTTGCCACGTAGCCGAAATACCTGCCCCGTCTGTGTGCCAGCCGGCATCTTTATCTTCTCTTCCCCATCTACCGTAGGCACCACTACATCATCACCAAGCGCCGCCTGAGCAATATTAATCTGCAACTCCAAAACGATATCATTGCCCTCACGCAAAAAGAAGTGGTGCGGCTTTATATCAAGCATAACATACAAATTGCCATGCGGCGCATTACGTGGACCAGCCTCACCTTCGCCAGTAATACGAATCTGTGAATTAGTATCTACCCCCGCCGGCACTCGCACCGTAATACGTCGGGTTTGATGAACACGCCCCTCACCACGACAAGCACGACATGGAATAGGAACAATAACCCCCGCACCATTGCATTGGTCACACATCGTCACCGTAACCATATTGAACAATGGCGAACGCATACGTACCTCACCTGACCCATGACATTTTGGACATGTCACCGGGTCGGTCCCTGGTTCAGCACCCGTACCACTGCATTTGCTACATGTTTCCTGACGGCGAAACTCTATTTCCTTCTCACACCCAAAAATAGCATCCTCAAAAGAAAGGCTCAAATTGTACCGTAAGTCCGCACCACGTTGCGGACCACGTTGTGTACGCCCACTTGTACCCACCCCGCCAAAAAACGTATCAAATATCGTACTGAAGGGGTCACTACCTCCAAATGCATCAAAAGGATCGAAACCAACCCCGCCACTTCCCCCGGCTCCAGGCATATTGTGCCCAAAACGGTCGTATATGGCTCGTTTCTGACTGTCTGAGAGAACTTCGTAAGCCTCATTGATTTCCTTAAACTTGTCGGCAGCATCCTCTTCCCTATTCACATCTGGATGATATTGACGTGCCAAGCGTCGGAAAGCCTTCTTTATCTCATCTGGGGCAGCATCACGGCTAACCCCCAATACCTCATAATAATCGCGTTTTGCACCTGTAGCCATATACTATCCTTCGTTGCTTGTTTGTTCCTGATTATGCACCGATTCATCTTCATCTGACTGAGTCATATCATCGTCTCGTATATCATCACTTTTTTTACAGATAATTTGATGGGCCTTTTGTAACACAGATGACAATTCAGCCGTTTTTTCACGAATCAATGCAGAATCTTCCTGCTCAAAGACTGCCCGCAATGCCTTAATCTTATCGTCAACTTCCTCCTGCAACGCAACATCCACTTTATCTGCGCCCACTTTGAGTGCCTTCTCAGCTACATAAATGGTACTATCAGCATCATTTTGCGCTGCAATATGCTCACTTCGCGCTTTATCTTCCTCAGCATACTGCTCCGAATCTTTAATCATCCGCTCGATATCTTCTTTAGAAATACCAGACGCATCAGTAATCGTAATTCCCTGTTCTTGCCCTGTTTCCTTATCTATAGCAGACACACTCGTAATGCCATTCGCATCAATATCAAAAATAACTTCAATCTGTGGCACACCACGCGAAGCCGAACGAATCCCCATCAACTCAAAACGACCAAGCGATTTGTTATTGCGTGCTTCGGTACGTTCCCCCTGCAATATATGGATCTCAACACTCGATTGATTATCGGCAACCGTTGAGAACACCTTACTTTTTCGGGTAGGAATAGTTGTATTGCGCTCAATCAAAGGAGCCATAATACCACCAAGAGTTTCAATTCCCAACGTCAACGGAGTCACATCCAGCAGCAACACATCCTTCACCTCACCACTCAGCACCCCCGCTTGAATAGCAGCACCAATAGCTACCACCTCATCAGGATTAACGCTCTTATTTGGCTCCTTCCCAAAAAAAGCACGCACAGCATCTTGCACCGCTGGCATACGCGTTTGCCCCCCAACGAGGATAACAGCATCAATATCGTTTGCAGACAACCCCGCATCTTCCAATGCCTGCTTCACAGGGAGCATACTCCGCTCAATCAAGTCAGTGGTCAGTTGGTCTAGCTTAGCGCGGCTAAGCGTGCAATTCAAATGCTTGGGGCCATTGACATCAGCAGTGATAAACGGCAAATTGACATCAGTTCGTAAAACAGAACTTAACTCTATTTTCGCCTTTTCTGCTTCTTCCTTGAGACGTTGCAGAGCCATGCGGTCTTCCCGCAAGTCTATCCCATGCTCACTTTTAAACTCTTCAACAAGCCAACCAATAATACGCTGATCGAAATCATCTCCCCCCAAATGTGTATCGCCGCTTGTAGCCTTCACCTCAACGACGTGCTCGGCCAGTTCGAGAATAGAAATATCAAACGTCCCCCCCCCCATATCATACACAGCAACCGTTTGACTTTCACCCTGTTTATCAAAACCATAGGCAAGGGCGCTGGCTGTTGGCTCATTAATAATACGGAGCACCTCCAAACCCGCAATCTTGCCTGCATCTTTTGTAGCTTGACGCTGACTATCATTGAAATAGGCCGGCACAGTGATAACTGCCTTGGTCACACTTTCGCCTAGATACGCTTCGGCATCAGTTTTGAGCTTTTGCAAAACCATAGCAGATATTTCCGGGGGAGCATACTCGCGTCCACCCATCAATACCCACACATCACCATTTGGGGCACATGTCAACTTATAGGGAACTCTATCATGGGCACGCTGCACCACAGGGTCTTTAGACGAAAGCCCCATAAAACGCTTGACCGAAAAGACTGTATGCTCAGCATTTGTAACCATTTGACGGCGAGCAACTTGCCCAACCATACGCTCGCCCGATTTATTCACAGCAACCACAGAAGGAGTTAAACGTGAGCCTTCCGCGTTTGGAATAACAACAGGCTCACCACCCTCCATCACAGCGACAACTGAATTTGTCGTACCCAAATCAATGCCAATTACTTTTGGCATACCACCAAAACTCCTCAATGCATTTCGTATACCACATCAAGTACAGGGCGCGTTTTTAGCTCTTCCCAACCTTTACCATAGTGGGACGCAACACACGATCATGCAACATATACCCTTTTTGAAGCTCAGCAACTACCTTTCCATCTTTTCCATCAACTTCTTCATAGAGGACTGCATGATGCATATTGGGATCAAAGTCTTGGTCCAATGCCTCTATTGGCGTCACGCCCTCGCTTTGCAGGATTGTGTTGAGTTTTTCCGCAATCATACGCATGCCATCCCACCAAGAAGTATCAGTCATTTCTAATGGCGCATTCTCCAGCGCACGCTCAAAATCATCAATAACTGGTAACAACTTGAGCAATAAGCTTGCACCTGCATGCTTTTTCAACTCCTCACGTTCCGTCTCAGTGCGGCGTTTATAATTTTTATGGTCTGCCACAGCCCGCAAATACTGATTTCGGTATTCTTCAACTTGGGCTTCGACTTGCGCCAGACGCTCCTCAAGGCTCGCGTCTGTTTGCACCTCTGCATCCACAACATCACCTTCTAGCACACCACCACTGGTGTTTGGCTCAGCATATTTTTCTTCCTGTGCCTGAGCCGTATCTTCATCTGTATAAACATATGTATTTGTATCGCCACTCACGTCAGCACCAATCTGTTGATCTCGTGAATCAATAGGGACCTGTACGTCTGCCATATCTATTCCTCCTCTACACAAAACATTTGGAACCTGATTTTTGTTCTGTAATGGATAGGTATGACCATCAGAAGAGAAGAGCCGTATACAGAAGACATCGGTTAAACTGATTCAGGAGTTCGCACCTCATTACCATAAAGATTATGCAACAACTCACTCATAACAAAAGAGACATAGCGCACAGTTGAGATAGACCGGGGATAAGACATACGCGTTGGGCCAATAATGCCAAGCACCCCTGCCGCAGTCCCATCTACCCCATATCGTGACAGCACAACGCTATAACTACGCATCTCTTCATTGTCATGCTCATCGCCAATGATAACTTGCACACCATCGCTTGCCAATGCTTGCAGAATCAATGCACCCAAAACCTTATTGCTCGTGAGAATATCTAACATCTGCCGTACACGTTCAATAGCCCGCCCAGAATCCTCTTCTTTGACCAAAGCTGGTATAAACTCTGGTTGGCTCAACATTTCGACCAAACCATCACTATGGATTTGTTCATTCATCTGGTCTTCAACTTGGCGCATAGCCTGAAGAACCATTTCCAACACAAACAGCGTACATGCATCAACGGTTGGCGATTGCTGCTGTTTATGGTGATTCAGGAGTTCTTGAATACGCACAGCCGACGCATCATTGCATATATCATTGACACCATCCGATAGTATCCGCAAATCACTCTGCGTATATACCGTCTCCAAAGCAAGTGTTTGATGATGGACCGTGCCATCTTGTAAAACCAACACCATCAGCGCCACGGTATCGTGGATAGCGATGAGTTCCACATGCTTAAACCGTGTTTCATACGCTCGTGGTGGAGTCACCACAGATGCATTTTTGGTTGTTCGGGCCAACAACGAAGCGGCCACCTGCATCCATTGCTCTAGGTCGTACCCAACCTGCGTAAATTGACTACCAATAGCCTGCTGCTCTTGTTCAGAAAGTGTCATACAACCCACAAAATTCTGAACAAAAAAGCGATACGCAGCATTTGTTGGGATGCGCCCAGCCGAGGCATGCAATTGAGAAAGATAGCCAAGTTCCTCAAGAGCTGCTAATTCATTGCGTACAGTCGCCGCTGAAAAGGGGAGATCATGCCTTCGTACCAGTGTTTCAGAAGCCACTGGTACTGCCCTTTCTATAAATTCTTGTATAACCAGTTTGAGCACCTGTTGACGACGTTCGGTGAAACTAGGCGAAGTCGGCATAGTACCACCTCTTCCAACACTTTCATGAACAGCCCGGCACGCTCCTCCAGACAACCTACGAGAACCAAAAACACAAAACAAGTGGGGGACATCTGGGAACACCCCACTTACACACAGTATTGTACCATGAGTTCAGTTGCTTGTACACTTATCACCACACGGTGGCACTATCGTCAGTGTCAATACCCGTTCAATACCACTATCCCGCCCCTTTGCGACGGTTTTCCACACCCCGATGGCTACACCCGGCGACGTCTCCCACTCCCAATCGGTGCGACCATGGGGGTTGGCTCTTGTGCTCTGTTTATCAAACACATACTTGTGCCCATCTGGGCCGATGAACCAATAATCAACAGGTTCACGTCGTTTAAAGCCAGTGGCAAAAAAGGCAACCTTCGTGCCGGGTATTCCTTCAGACGGAAAAACAGCGCTTTCATACGTCGGTTCCGTAATGACAAAGGAAAGCGTGCGGTCCAATCCACCTGCACTATTGCGTGCTACCCACCCACCACGAGCTACCCACGTCCACACACCGGTTCGCGCACCAACCGGCGACTTCCAGCGCCAATCGGCACGCCCATATTGGTTCGCATGCGATTCGCCAGAGAGGTATACCTGTCCATATGGGTCAATGAGTTGGTATGTCACCGGCTCACCCTCTATAAAATTGCTCATGAAAAGCCAAAATTCTGTGCCGGGTGGCCCTTGCTCTGGGTTCACCGCATAGTCATACATATCTATTGGGCTGGCCTTTTCTGGGTAGGTAGTGCATGGGCATATCTTGAAACAAATAGTGTGTTCAATATGGCTCACATCTCCTCGTGCTATCAAAACCCATGTTCCTGGCATTGCATTTGGCGGCGCTTCCCAAGACCAATCTACTCGCCCATATGTATTGGTGCCAAAGTCTCCGACCTGCTGCATAAAGCCACCGGGCGACATAATCCAAAAAACCACGCGCTCATAGGCACGAAAGCCACGCGCAAAGAAATCAAACTCTGTGCCTGGTGCGCCCTCGCTTGGGTTCACAGCCGTATCGTATGTTTCATGACATTGTTGTGCTGCTGTTGATGCCGGGATATTCCCCTCGGTTGCTTGTAGCTCAAAAAAGATGACCCGTTCCACTTGGCTGGCTGTGCCGCGAGCCACCATAACCCAATAGCCAGCCTTCCCGCTTGAAGGTGCTTGCCAATACCAATCGGCTCGTGTCGAAAATGTCGCCTTCACCTGATCGCCCTCATACACCCGCCCATCTGGGTCAGTTGCCCAATAGGAAACCATTTCGCCTGGCGCAAAGCCAGTGGCAAAAAAAGCAAACACCGTGCCAAGGATACCACTACTAGGCTCAACTGCCTGCTCTTGCGCCAACACAGGTTTTTGACCCAAAACACCTACAAGAAGAGTACATAGGACGATCCCGATACTGTAGAGATGTTGTAATCGCATTTTTCCCCTTCTTTCTGCATACATCAGAACATACAAAAGAACCCCGCAAACACCGAGGTTCTTTTGTACACCATGCCACATTGAGCATTGCAAAAAGGCAAAAACTCACCGGAAGAAACCGATGACCTTATCGGTTGCCTTTTCTCCTCCCATTACTTCCATAAACGTAATGCGATGCCAAGGAAACACTACCACCTCGACACCCTCAGTGAGATAAGCAACTTCCTTACCATCCACACGTCGCACATTCACAACCGTAAGCGATGTATCGGTTGGTTCAGGAAGTTTTTCAACCTCTCCCATAATCGGGTCCTCACCCGAAATGTGCAAAATAACTCTCTTTGCCACGGTAGGATTCCTCCATCATTGATAAAACAATACAGAATTGTATGTTTTATTAGAGCTTTGAAGGGTAAATGACAACTTTCCGATTATCGCCTTCTCCAGTGCTCTGGGTATAAACCCCCGCATCGCCACGTAAAGCCAAATGAACAATACGCCGTTCGTAGGCTGCCATTGGCTCAAGCATAATAGCTCGCCCCGATTGGAGTACCCGCTCGGCCATACGATGCGCAAGCCCTTCTAACGCTTCTCGACGACGTTGGCGATAATTCCCAACATCTACCACCAATTGCGGCCAACGGTGAACATGTCGGCTGACAAGCATATTGAGCAAAAATTGCAGCGACTGCAACGTTTCGCCACGACGCCCTATCATCAACTTCATCGCCTGCTCATCGGCCCCCTCCACATGCAATGTAATGGTTTCCTCATCTTCACCATGTTGGCCCGGCACCCGCGATTTCACAACCGTCACATAGGCATGAATGTCCATGCGCTTCAATAACTCATCCAAAAAATCGCGTGCCAACATAATCACATCGTCAGTGTCAGATACTGAAGCGCTAGAACCCTCTTCTTCTTCATCTTCAACAACACTGACACGTACAAGTGCCTCTTCTTCACCTTCACCCGACTCCAATACCGCGATAGCTACTTCATCACGGTCTTTACCAAGTTGGGTTAATGCCAATTCAACGGCTTCTGAAACAGTACGTGCGCTAATCTCAATGCTTCTCATACGATTTTCCTTCACATTTTGTGATGCGCTCTTAGCGACGGCGGCGCGAGCGGCGCGGGTTGGTGGTTTGCTTTTGCCCTTGCTGGCGCACCTCATGAGTCGCACGTTCTGTTGACTCCTCGGTGTTCGTACTCCCATGTCCCATATCCTCTACTGTTGCTTCGGTAAGAGGACGCAGTACATCCCAAAAATCCATTGGCTTTGCCACCGCAACAGAGGCAGAGCTCCGCGTATCAGATGTAGATGCCGACGCCGATGTAGATGATACTATCTCGGTAGTCCCCGGCTTTACCTGCGATTTTTTATCTGGTGGCAAAAACTTCAAGTGGTTCGCTAACGATCCCCATCCGGAGGTAAAATACTGTTGTATGATACCAATTACACTACTGGTGAGCCAATAGAGTACAGCACCAGCAGGAAAGATGAGCGTGATATAGCCAAAAAATAATGGCATAAACATCATCGCCCGCGACATTGCCTTCTGCTGCGGGTCCTGCACTCGTGGCATGGCCATCAATTGTTGCACAAATTGCAACGAAATGGCCAACACGGGCATAATAAGATACTTTACTCCCTGGAAATGCTTGAAACCCTCCTCAAATGGCTTAGTCCCCAAATCTATCGTAAGAAATGGTTGTGCTAAGATAGCTTTTACAGCCGGGTCTTGTATTTTTTCTTGTACAATGGGGCTAAGCTGTGCATGATATTCAGGACTCATCAAATGCAAAACCGCCCAATAGACTCCGATGAATATCGGAAGCTGTAGAAACATTGGAAGGCAACCACCCAGAGGATTAATACGATACTCTTGATAGAGCTTGACCGTCTCTTCCTGAAGCTTTCGCTGGTCTTTGCCATACTTACGTTGCAATTCTTTTATCATCGGTTGCAATTCTTGCATCCTACGACTTGAGCGTATTGATGTTAGCGTAAGAGGTAAGATAAGCAACCTGACAACCGCTGTAAAGAGAATAATTCCCAACCCCGTGTTGCCAGTGAAGATAGCCAACCAGAGCAACGATTGCTCCATGAAGCCAACAAATGATCCCCAGATTTCTCCCATAATAGAATGATCCCACCTATCAGTTTTTGGTGCCTGTTGTTGGTCTTTTTGCGTACCCCGTTCGTGCAAACATCATACTTGTCAGGGAAGGCTTGTTGGTTCATACCACACCCTAGCACGACGTAATAATTCTTCGACAACTGTCTGGACGAGTGAAAATGACACGTCTGTGACATCAGCAGTGCGTATCACAAACACGAGGTCAAACCCGCTCACAATATGCTCACATGTTAATCTGACAGCTTCACGGACACGACGCTTTGCCCTGTTGCGTTGTACAGCTTTTTTGCCAATACGCTTGCTTACGACAAAACCGCACCGTGTTCGTTTCCCACGATTAGGAGCAACAGTGAGCCGAATCAATGGATGACTCACGCTCCACCCCTCACGTCGCACACGCTGAAACTGTTCAGGTCGACTCAACCGATAGGCACGTTTCACTTACTCTTATGTATCATACCATAAAATAAGGACAGTTGACAGGACATTTGCGCACACTATGCTTCTCCATCTGTCCTTACCCGCGTGTCATTGACAAAATAACAGATCACTCTTGCACAGACAACACATCAGTATTGTTGCATGCACCGTACCCATCTCAACGATGCCCACATCGGACCATGCGTCGCTCATCGCTTACTGTCAACTTCCAGCGCCCTTTAGATCGCCGTCGTCGCAACACTGCACGTCCATCTTTCGAGCTCATACGCTCTAAGAAGCCATGTTTTCGACGGCGTGGTATCCGTTTTGGCTGCCATGTTCGCTTTGTCATCTAAATAATGCTCCTCACACACAGACAGAGCAAACACTCTGTCTTTCTTACCATATCTACAAGAAACAGCACATAATGAGCATGGATGATAGCACACCCAGGCCCCCTACGCAACCCACCCGAGAAAGCCCTTACGCCTTGTTTGGTATCACCAAACGCTCATGAGAACGTATTATTCATCTTCTTCCATACGTTGCAATGTGCGACGTTGGGCATCGCGTTGTCGTTGCCGATTGCCGTAACGATCTTCTTCATCATCACCCTCATCAAGAGAACGACGACGGCGGTCTTTACGGTTTGAACTGCTACCACCAAACTTATGCAACAGGTCATCCAAGGTAGCATTGCCTTCAAATTCCTCTTCCTCTTCGCCGCTGACATAGGTTTCTATGACAGATTGAGATACAGAAGCAGCAGCACGTTGCCCACGACCACCACGGCGACGGTCACGTCCTCCGTCGCGTCCGTCACGTCCGTCACGTCCGTCGCGTCGGTCTCGCTTCTCACGCCCTTCCCGTCCATCACGACGGCCATCATTCTGTATTGGTGCAGCAAAACGGTTCGATTCTTCAGGGACTGCATCGTATGTATCACGTGTAGAAACTGCCTCTTCTAGTTCTTCTGGATCATCTTCCAGACGCATTGTAAGACTGATTCGCTTGCTCTGCACATCAACCTCCAACACCCGAACAGAAACAGGATCACCGACCTTCACTACATCCTCCACCTTGTCAACACGATCACGAGACAACTGCGAAATATGGACCAATCCATCGCGTCCTACACCAATATCTACAAATGCCCCAAATGGTGCTAGACCACTCACCGTACCATCAAGTATTTGGTCTTTCTCCAATTGTTGCATCTTCTGCGCACGTTGCGCACGTCGCAAGCTCAAACTAATGCGCTTACCGTCGGGGTCAACTTCAAGCAACTTGAACATATATTGTTTGTTGACTTCGACAGCATCTTCCGGTTTTTCAACGCGGCTTTCGGCGAGTTCAGAGATATGCACCAATCCATCCTTACCTATGCCAATATCAACAAATGCCCCAAATGGAGCCAACCCCGTGATGGTACCCTGAATCGTATCACCAACACTGAGCTTCGACAGAGCTTCACGGTCTATCTCAGAACGTTTTGAACGTCCTTGTCCTTGCTGCCCTTGTCCTTGCTGCCTTTGTCCTTGCTGCCTTTGTCCTTGCTGCCTTTGTCCTTGCTGCCTTTGTCCTTGCTGCCCCTGTCCTTGCTGCCCCTGTTCTTGCTGCCCCTGTTCTTGCTGCCCCTGTTCTTGCTGCCCTTGTGCCTTCCCTGCGGCTGGCGTTTTCTCTTCGTCTGCACGTTCATCTTGCGAACGCATAGTCAAACTAATACGGCGTGCATCAATATCTATGCTCTTCACACGTACTTTGACAGCATCGCCAATCTGCACAACGTCAGAAGGGGAATTGATACGCTCATCACGCATTTCGGAGATATGCACTAGCCCATCACGGCCAACGCCAACATCCACAAATACACCATACAGAGCAACAGATGTGACTTTCCCTTCTAACTCCATACCAACTTCTAAATCCTTGAGACGGCGCGGTCGCGCATCCGTATCTTTCTTTGGGGTAAAACTGGCACCAGGAGTCTCGGTTGTACTTCTACTATCAGTCTCCACTTCTGCCACTGCTGTCCCATCAGATGAAGCCACCGTTTCATCCACGTGCGCCTCTGCCACCACCTCACCAACAGTATCAACTCCTGCTTCACCATGTACTGGTGTTCCATCTACCACTTCGCCATCAGATGGCGGTTCAATCACACCTTTGCTCTGTGCATCAGTATGTATCTCCCCATTGACAGCACCATCTGAAGACTTACCAACCTCTTGCACAAGCAAGGTTGACTTTTGGTCTTCATGTGGCACCTCTGCTGCAACCGAGTTTTCGGCTGGCAATACAGGTGTTACCTGAGAAGCAGATTTTTCCTCCGATGATACAGCTTCTGTAGTAGTAGTAGCAATTGTTGGCTGTGCCACACGAAGCAATTCATCAAGAACTCCACCCTCAGCAACTTTTTCTCCACGGTCCAGTTCCGTCATCACGAACATCCTCCTGATATTTTGTGCGTCTATGTTCCTAAATACCACCTACGCAAACACAATATACGCAGCGGTTCTCCTCTAACCATCACCATGGTGCTCAATACCCTACCCTCGTAGACCGGCATCATGATACACAAGACATACAACAACCATCACAAAAAACGTTTTTTATGTAAGGCAATAACACAAATTAGCTTAGGTATACAATTGGGTGCGCACCATGTGCGCCAACCCCTCATCCCGGAGATCTTCAAGGCGATAGTAATCTGCTTGCAAGTAGCGTGCAAGATGATGCGCCAGACCACGTTGCATATTGATATATACAGCACTTGCACGCGAGGTATGCGTTGTATGAGCTGACGCAATACTTCCCAACGCTGGCTCATGGTCAACCCCCAAAGGCTCCGTATCTATGACTACAGATCGAATATTGCGAGACGCAATAAACTGCGCCACCTGATTAGACTCAACTTGTGGTGATAAACTTCCCATAGACACATTGGCCTGCCCATCGGTAAGCACCACCAACAATGGTATAACGTCTGGATTTTGGCGACATGCACGGTCGAGTACCTCATACCCTGTCAATAACCCACGTGATAAAGGTGTTTTTCCCCCAACCATCATTGTTTGCAAACGCCTTTGAGCCAATTCAACACTATTGGTCAATGGTAAGAGCACACTGGCATAGGTACGTTGAAAACTGACCAACCCCACATAATCTCTTCGCTGATAGGCATCTTGCAACAGCGAAAACACAGCCGCTTTGGTAGCCTGCATACGCTCTTCGGCAGCCATACTCCAGCTTGCATCTACCACAAAACAAACAGCATTACGTGTACGTCGAATGCGTACCTTTTGCAGCAAATCCTCTCGCTTGAGGATAATCTTGGGCTGCTTTTTGCCAAGGTTCTCCACGTGTTGCTTGAGCCGACGTTGTCGCTGATAAGGTGCTGCTTCGCGCAATGTCGCATCAAGTGCTAAGTCGGTAACACGTGGTACACGTCTGCTCGAAATGTATCGTCCTTCTTTCCGATTTGTAAAGCCACGATTGCGACGCCCGGCCGATTGGTGGTGCCGCTCATCATTCTTTCCTTCAAGAAAGCGTGGGCGAAACAACTCATAGGCTTCATATGCGGTATTGCCCGTTTCGCCTATATTGTCGGTATGATGGGTACTAGATGTATTGTTGGCCGATGTGGTACTGCTCACCGCAACGTGCGAGCCATCCCACTCTGCGTTTGGTGTTGCCTCTGTCGCTTCATCTTGGTTCAATGCTTTTTTTTTTCAGATTCCATGCCATCGTCAGATAATTCGCTGACAACGTGGCTACTACGTGCAAGGGTTGCTTCTATACGATCACGATCAACGCTAATTTCAGCAAATGGTTGACGACGCATCCGGTGCGGCAGAGCAAGTTCTGCTGCAATGCGAATATCCTCAGCTACGAGTACAGTACGCCCTTCCCAGGCTGCACATGCACGCGCTGCCTCTAAAATAGTAAGATCTGCCCGATGTCCATCTACCCCCATTTCCAATGATAGACTAGCAACAGCGGCCATATTAAGAGGTTCAATACGCACATGGGGCAACAGGTCATAGGCCGACACAATACGCGCAGCTAGATCCTGCTCAGGCTGCTCCCACTCGGCAACAAAACCTGACGGGTCGCTATCGTAGGCGAGACGACGCTCAATGACATGCACACGGTCTGCAACATCATTCAACCCTTTGACTTCGACTGCCAGACCAAAGCGGTCGAGCAACTGAGGGCGCAGTTCGCCTTCTTCAGGGTTCATTGTGCCCACCAATATGAAGCACGATGGATGAGAAACACTTACCCCTTCACGTTCGACCGTGTTGATCCCCATTGCAGCAGCATCTAGCAGCAAATCTACCAAATGGTCATCAAGGAGGTTGACTTCATCAACATAGAGCAAACCACGATTGACTTGGGCCAGCAAGCCAGGCTCAAAACGGCGTTTGCCTTCGGTAATGGCGTGTTCCAAATCCAAAGAACCGACAACGCGGTCTTCTGTTGCAGAAACTGGTAATTCAACAAGGGGGGTAGGTCGCTGTGTGGTAAGCAACGGCTCATGAGAAAGACGCTTGCATGCAAAACACAAGCCAGCGGTATGTGTAGGTGAACAACTATATGGACACCCATCAACCGCTACAATAGGAGGCAATAAACGTGCTAACCCACGCACGGCGGTGGATTTGGCCGTTCCTTTTTCTCCACGTATTAAGACACCACCAATGCGAGGATTGATAGCATTTAAGATAAGTGCTTGCTTCAGGCGTTCCTGACCAACCAGAGCACTAAATGGATATACTGGGCGAGATACCGACATCGTTATGCCAACAAAAAAACCAACAAAAACCCAACTCTGTTACGAGTTTGGGCACCACAAAACTTTACCTTGTTTCGACAAAACCACATAGGCTTCCATGCCAAAGTCAATGAGGATAATATGCATATCTCTCGCATGTAGCAATAGGACATTTCAGCTTACAACGCGTGGCTATTATCGTGCTAACAGCGTGAACAGACGTATCAATTTTTTCAATACCAATTTTTGTACGCACCATGCTCCATGTAGCATCAAGGCAAGCTCATAACAGTCAAGCAGATAATACCACACAAAAGCTACTGGTGCAAACACGACGCAGTGCGGCATGTTGTTCTTGCGTAAGCACAGGTATATCTAACAAAGTTCTAACAACACGCTAACGGTTTATCTATGAAAATGCGTATATAATAAGAGCAATCTTTTATCAACCCGCCACACTGTGGCAGTATTGTACAGAAAGGTGTTTGTTCCCTCTGACAAAGTTGGGGAACAGCTTGATCAAATAAAAGGAGATGGTATGGAACAATTTTGGAACACAACAAAAACAACGCTCCTGCTTGCAGGGCTAACTGGTCTCTTCTTGGCTATTGGCATGGCCATTGGAGGCAAAGCGGGCCTCATGATAGCCTTCTTTTTTGCTATCATCACCAACATGGGCGCATGGTGGTTTTCAGATACGATAGCCTTGCGCATGAATGGGGCACAAGAAGTGAGCCCTTCGGAAGCACCAGAGTTGCACAACATTGTTGAGAAGCTTGCTGCGAATGCGGGAATGCCCAAGCCGGCTGTCTATATTATTAACAGCCCGGTGCCAAACGCTTTTGCTACTGGGCGCAGCCCAAACAAAAGTGCTGTAGCTGCTACAACAGGCATTATGCAGATATTGAGCCGCGAAGAACTAGCCGGGGTTATGGCGCATGAGCTTGCCCACATAAAGAATCGTGATACGCTTATCTCGAGCATAGCGGCAACCATTGCCGGGGCTATAACGATGTTGGCCAACATGGCCCAGTGGGCGCTCATCTTTGGTGGGCTAGGTGGTAGCGACGATGAAGACAATGGCATAGCTGGATTGGTTGGTAGCCTGTTTATGATTATTGTTGCACCCATTGCGGCTATGCTCATCCAAATGGCTATTTCCCGTTCACGCGAGTTTGGGGCCGATGCTGGTGGGGCCGAAATTCTTGGCGACCCGATGCCACTCGCCAATGCGCTCTCAAAACTCGAAAGCTCGGTGCGTGTGACCCCGATGCAAGACGTAAACCCCGCTTCGGCACACCTCTATATTGTCAACCCATTGAAAGGTGGTGTTGCCATCCGTCTATTCAGCACACACCCAAGCACAGAAGACCGCATCCAGCGTTTGCAAGCATTGCCACGCGGACAAAGCGTTGTGACATAAACAAAAAACCTGGAGGGCCTGTTGCATCCAACGGCTCTCCAGTGTCCAAACGCCCAACCACTTTCTACAATCAACTGGCGCATGACATATGCGTCACCTTGATAATGCAGCACAACTTATCTCAAAATAATGACAAAAACCGAACTGAAAGTTATGCTACAATGAAAGAACAACATGAGCATACCAAAGATAAGTTGTTGATATGAATATTTTCTTTGCTTTTTCAGATACCGGTGGAGGGCATAGAAGTGCAGCAGTTGCTATCAGCGCAGCGCTAGAACAGATAAGCAACAATACTATACACTCGGAGATGCTCGATGCACTCACAGCGACCAATTTCCCCATTCTGCGCGATTCTCCCTCGCACTACGATAAACTCTCAACCGGGGGGCTTGCCTTCTACAATTTTATATTTCGCATGACAGATGGCGCATGGCAAATGGACATGCTTACAAATATTGTCCATGCTCTGTCCAAACACCATGTTGCTCAACCTATCCAAGCATTCAACCCAGATATTATTGTGTTGACACACCCACTTCTACCACGGCTCTTTTGCATGGTGCGTCACCACTACCACTTGCCCTGTCATATTGTCACAGTCGTGACTGACTTGGTGACGATGCATACCGGCTGGGCATACCTTGGCATTGACCGCTATGTAGTGCCGACTGATGAGGCGTACCAACTGAAAATCAGTCGTGGCATATCGCCCGATAAAATGCAACGTACAGGTTTCCCCGTACATCCAAAATTTGCTACCTGCACACTTACACAGGCAGAAGCACGGCACCAATTGGGTATTGCACCCGATATGTTTACTATTCTTGTCACGAGCGGCGGCGTAGGCTCTGGTCACGTCAATGAGCTTGTATTGGCCCTAGAGCACGCTTACCCAGAAAAGCAATTCCTTGTTGTGACGGGCAAAAATCAAGCATTGTTTGAAGAGTTGCAAACACTACATACCAACCCCTACACTCATATCTACGGTTTTGTGAACAACATGGAAATACTCATGGCAGCCAGTGATATTGTTGTGACAAAGGCAGGACCAGGCACGCTTATGGAAGCACTTGTCATGCGACGCCCCGTCATTGTAACGGAAGCCATAGGGCTACAGGAGCATGGCAATATTGATTTTGTCATCAATCATAAGCTTGGTCTCTTTTGCCCGACCACTCAGCGCGTACAGGAAGCTGTGCGTACATTGTCCGACCCACACCGTTATGAGGCAACTGTCGCACGTCTTACAGATGCTGTGCCACGCGACGGCGCTATGCAGATAGCTCAGATTCTTTTGGAGATGGGAGATGATGTGATAAGCAAAAACTCCCCCACTGCCTCTAGTTGACAATAGACACAAAAATGCCGTACAATCAGCATGAGTAAACAGAAGGACTCTTTTCCGGTAAAGGTTTTGTAATATATGCAACAATTCACAGCCGCACAAATCCGTCAAACATATCTCACATTCTTTGAACGATATCAGCATGCCATCGTTCCAAGCTCCTCGCTTGTCATAGCCGATGACCCTACGCTTCTCTTTGCCAACTCAGGCATGGTGCAATTCAAAAATCTATTTTTGGGCTTAGAACAGCGTCCCTACCAACGTGCCACGACCGCCCAGAAATGCTTGCGTGTTTCTGGTAAACACAACGATTTGGAAGAAGTTGGCCCCTCGCCACGCCATCATACCTTCTTTGAAATGATGGGCAATTTTTCATTTGGAGATTATTTCAAAGCTGAAGCCATTAAAATGGCTTGGGAACTGCTTACGGTAGATTTTCAACTACCTGTCGAACGATTGTGGTTTACCATCTTTGAGGGTAACGACCACGTTCCGGCCGATGAAGATGCTGCACGTTTATGGATTGAAACAGGCGCTCCACCCGAACGTATCTTGCGCTTCAGCGAAAAGGATAACTTTTGGGTTATGGCCGACACTGGCCCGTGTGGTCCATGCTCAGAAATAACTATCTATATTGGTAATGACCTTGACTCAATGCATGCCAGAGGTGTCAATAGTGATGACCCAGACTATGTGGAAATATGGAATCTCGTCTTTATGCAATTTGAACGAAGCACCATGCAGCCATTGCCCCGCCCATCGGTAGATACGGGCATGGGCTTGGAACGTATGGCTATGGTATTGCAAGGCGTTCATTCCACCTATGAAACCGATGTCTTTACCCCCATTATTGAACGCACTAAAACACTTCTTGGGAGCAACGAAAAACACTATGAGAGCCACCTTGCCAACTATCGCGCTATAGCAGACCATAGCCGCGCAATAGCCTTTCTCATAGCCGATGGAGTGTTGCCGGGCAATAGTGGGCGCTCGTATGTGCTGCGCCGTATCTTGCGACGTGCTGCCTACCAAGGTCATAGCATTGGCTTTGAACGTCCCTTTTTGTCCGAAACGGTAGCTACCGTCATCAGCCAAATGGAAGATGCGTACCCAGAGCTCCATCAACGCCGTGATTTTATTTTGGAAACGACAGATACCGAAGAGCAACAATTTTTACGCACACTCTCCAGCGGGTTGAACAAACTCACGACTATCATTGACAACCTAAAGGAACAAAAGAGTGACGTTATCCTAGGTGAAGAGGCGTTTCGTCTCAAAGATACCGATGGTTTCCCGCTTGACCTGACACAAAAAATAGCCGCTACTCATGGGCTGCAAGTAGATGAACCTGGCTTTGAGATGGCCTTAGAACAACAACGCGCACGTTCGCGAGCTGCTGCCCAATTCAAGCGTGACTCCGATGTTGACATTTGGAATGACCGTAGCTTGCCACCAACAACGTTTGTTGGGTATACACACCTTGCATGCGAGGCCAACATCTTAGCCTTAGTCTCTGGTAGCGATGATGTGAGCACAGCATATGCCGGGCAAAATGTGCAACTCGTGCTTGATAGCACGCCCTTCTATGCTGAATCGGGTGGACAAGTAGGCGATACTGGTTGGCTCGTTGGACCCAATGGGCACGTGCGTATAGATGATACACAGCGCCCATTGCCAGGCCTCATTGTGCATTATGGCGTAGTCGAAACAGGCTCTATTTCGCAAGGTGCAACTATCACTGCCAAGGTAGATACTCAACGCCGCGCCGACATCCAGCGCAACCACACTGCAACGCACTTGCTTCACCGCATCCTGCGCGATGTGGTTGGTGAACATGCAGCCCAGTCTGGGTCACTCGTTGCCCCTGAACGGTTGCGCTTTGATTTTACGCATACTCGCCCTCTCACCACAGAACAGGTGCGTACCATTGAACGCCGTATGAATGCTTGGGTACGCTTCAATGGAGCAGTTACATGGGATGTTGTAGACTATCAAAACGCGCTCAATAAGGGGGCCATGGCGCTCTTTGGCGAAAAATATGGCGATGAAGTACGTATGGTACATGTTTCGGCCGATGCCCCCCAAGAAAGTGAGCGCTTTGCCAGCCGTGATTCGTTGGAACTCTGCGGTGGAACGCATATTAAACGCACGGGTGAAATAGGCCTTGTGCATGTGTTGAATGAGAGCAGTATTGGCAGTGGATTACGACGCATTGAAATAGTCACAGGGCGTGCTGCTGAAGCATGGGTTGAATCGCAGACAATAACACTCGATATGCTTGCAGGTGAGCTAGGCGTAGCACCGACCAATGTGGCCGAACGCATCAAAACACTTTTGGCTGAACAAAAACACCTTCAAAGTGAACTCAACGCACTACAATCGCAGACAATGCGTCAATCGCTTGACGGGTTGTTGCAGCATGTTCAGCATGTCAACAACAATAGCGTGCTTGTAGCCTGTGTTGATGTACCCGACCAAGAACGACTGCGCGAAATGGGCGACTGGCTACGTGATAAACTTGGCAGTGGTATCATTGTGCTTGGCACGGTGCTAGGCGATAAGCCACAGTTTTTGGCTATGGTGACTCCCGACCTTGTCAAGCAAGGCTACCACGCTGGCAATCTTGTCAAAGCGCTTGCGCCTATTGTTGGCGGAGGCGGGGGCGGGCGTCCCGATATGGCACAAGCCGGTGGACGTAATGCTGAAAAGCTCCAAGAAGCGCTCGATTCGGTGTCTACATTGGTAGAGGAACAGGGCAAAGGGTAAGGTAAAACATACGGTACTGTACTACCTGACGTATGGCTATACTCACCACAATCCGAAACTATCTTGATATGCAACAAGAAATAACATTAACCTACATCAGGGGTTCTTGTTCTGGTGGGGTAGCTATGCCGTCTAGTGATTATGATCTCGTCATTGTCACGAAGCAAGCACTGATGCCCGAACGCCGAACGCAGATAGAAAAAGAATTGTCGGATCTGCTCGATGGAGATATGGTTGTGCTATCACCATTGAACCATGCTCCTACCAAGCGTTCATATGCAATTGTGATGCAAAGGCAACTTGTATTTGAGCAAGACCTATCGCATCGTGTCACGTTTGAACTTGGTTTAATGACGGGGTATAGCACTATGATTGATTCTTTGCAATACAAAGAAGGTGTACCATGTCCTTCGCAAGAGGGCATGCGTATGAGTGTTCAAATGCCCGGTATTGAAACTCATCCTGAACAATCAACACCATGCCCAGATACGCATACAAATGTGGGCACATAGCAAGAATTTAGCACCAGAAAAATGTTTTCTGGACAATGGAGGTACATTTTATGGCTGAAGAAGGATCAGCACTGGTGGTAATTCAACCTGAAGATGGCATAGATGCTATCCTCACCAAAATACGTGCTGCTGGAACAACCAGAGTCCAGGTGCTTGTTCCCGATGGTATAACGGTGCTCCAATCAACGGGTAGTTACGAAACATTGCGCCGTTCGCTTATGCAGGACCAAATTGAGATGGAGATTATCTCCTCTGATGAAACCATTCTCAAAGCTGCTCGCTCAAACCAGTTCAACACTATAGCGGTGCAAGGGACACATGTCACGTTGACGGAAGAATCTATCCCTTCGTCGCCACCAGAACCACGAAAACCAATGAGGGATGCTGATGCAGACTTGAGTTTGCTGCTTGCTCAAGCTCCCGATGCTGCCCCACCAACTCAAAAACCTGCTCCAGCTTCTGCACCTGCTGCCGATGCTGAAACAGGTGCAGACTTTGATCCCTTTTCAGAGCTTGATGACTTAGGAGATGTTCTATCGGGGCAACAACCAGCTTCTGCTTCTGGTGAGTATGATGCATTTGCTGATGAACTCGATAGCCTGAGCGATACGCTATCGCAATCGGCTCCTGCATCGGCAGACTATGACCCATTTGCTGATGAACTTGATAGCCTGAGTAGTACATTGGACAATGCGGCTCCTGCTGCACAAGCACGTACTGCTAGACCAGCAGCCACACCACAAGCACGGCCCCGTATTCGGCCTGAAGACATCGAGTTAAGCCCTGCTGAAAAGAAACAAGCAGCTTCTGTACGAACTGGTGGCGGACGTAAGGAAACCCCCGACAAAAAGGAACCGAAATCGCCGCGTTCAAGCCCGACCAAAGAAAGAAAAACACCATCTATTGGGGCTTTTGGAGGCATGCTACGACAATCTACTGCCTCTTCTGCTACAAACTTGTCTGCTCCAATGAATGCATTTGGCATCATCATTGCATTGGTTATCATTGTGTTTGGGGCTTACATTGTGCTCTTTGGCCGGCGTGCCATGGTAACAGTTGCGCTCCCAGCCTTGACGCAGCAAACGATAGCTTTCGATTCTCAACCACTCCCCATTGCTGAGGCTGGAAGTGAGGTCACGGAACAGGCGGTGCGTGCTGAACGTATCAGTGCATTGGTGGTGTTTACTACCACGGGGCAGGTGCAAGGTGAAACCATGTCGCCCGGTGCAGCCGCAAATGGCAGCATTACTATGCTCAATCAAGGTACCCAACCCGTTAGTTTTCCGGCTGGCACTGAGTTTGTCGCCACTAACACAGAAGGGCAAGAAGTGCGTTTTGTGAACGATGGACCTATCAATGTGCCATCTTCTACTACCAATAGGCAGGGAAGGCAGATTGTGACAACTATGGGAGAAACCCAAGCCACTATCACTGCTCGTTCTGCTGGCAGCAATTCTAACATTGAAGCCAATACTATCACGCACATCGTTCCACCTGGGCAACCTCCGGTCCAAGTGAATGCTGGAGGTATTTTCTTGGAGCATGGGGCTATCACTGGTGGTAGCGAACAAACCATCCGCATTGTAAAAGATAGCGATGTGCAAAACAAACTCAGCGAAGCTCTCACGGGACTGAGCAACCAAGCTAGGGAAGCACTTGCTGCAACAGCCCAAACGATGAACTTGGAACTAGAAGCAACAACAACGTCGCCCACAGAAGAGGTGTTTGCTCGTGGTGAGGGGTATGAAGTGACGGTGATACCTCCCGTGGGGCAACCTGTTGATGACCCTGCAAACCCAACGTTTTATGTTCAGGTGCGTGGGCAATTTCATGCACTGGCTACCCCTCCTGACAAGCCGCTCAACCAACAACTGCCAACCGTCGCTTTCAATCAATTGCAAAACCAAGGGGTTATTACGCCGGGGTTGAACCTTGTTCCGGAGGTACACGATTGGAATTGGGATGGTTCTACTCTTACTGTTGATGGGGCATTAAAGCCCAATGAAACAAGCAGTGCAACGTTAGACCCGGCCAAACGTATCGCTATACTCAATGCACTGAAAGGCAAATCATACGCTGAAGCTCAAGCAGTACTTGAACAGTTTAAGCAAGAAGGAACAATCAGCGGCTACCAATTGCCCAATGTCCAGAAGCTGCCAGGATGGGATTTTCAGCTTGTGTTGGATGTTGTGCCTGCTGCGCAGTAGCAATGATACGTGATATAGAGAAGCAGCTAGGAGCTGCTCCCCATTTTGGGCGTCGGGTTATGGCATTGGATGTGGGCGAGCGCCGTATTGGGGTAGCTATGAGTGATGACCGGGGAATATTGGCTGCCCCGCTCACGACACTCAAGGCAACGCCACGTACACGCGCACTTGAGCATATTGTGGGGTTGGTACGCCAACATGCTGTAGATGAAATCGTTGTGGGGCTTCCACTGACTATGAATGGCGAAATCGGCCCCCAAGCTCAAACGATACAAATATTTGCAACAGATTTGGAGTTGGCGCTTGGTCATGGCGTTCATCTTTTTGATGAACGCCTGACCAGTGTTGTAGCAGAGCAGGTGATGCGCGACTTAGGCATAAAGCCATCGAAGCGCAAAGAACGTATTGATGAGATAGCAGCTTCGATCATTCTCCAAGACTATCTGGACCATATGCGCAACCAGTCCGAATAGTCTGGTGCAATACGCAGTGTTTCACCCACCAAGAACGGGGTTGCCCTGAATGGCACGAATAACGTCGCTCACAGAAACCAACAGTATCAACCCCATCAATGCAGCGAAACCAATGGCGTGTACCAGTGCTTCCTTTTCGGGTGGCACCTTCTTGCCACCACGTGCCCACTCAACTAATGAGAAGACGATATGGCTACCATCGAGTGCAGGAATGGGGAGCATGTTGATAACAAAGAGGTTGATGCTGAGGAGAGCGGTCCATCGCAAGAAACCAACGACACCGCCTTGCTCAATGATTTCGCCTGTGGCGCGGGCAATGCCAATTGGGCCTGCAACACCGCCTGCCGGTGGTTCTACGATGCGAAACAACCCACCAATGAGACTAGCAAGCCCGACCATCATGCGCACGAGTATCTCAACCGTATGCGCAAAACTCGCTAAAATAGCCATCAGTGGATTGACGGGGACCATTTCAATATCGGGTCCGTAGCTAAACCCAAACCCCGATTCGAAGGTTCGGCCACTGGGCAGGCTCCATGGGCCTGGGGTTACTTGGAGGGTTATTTCTTCTCCTTCCCGCATCACAACAGCCGATATAGTTTCACCTTCATTGGAGCTACCAATTTCGCCAATTTCATCACCATCTACAATAGGTTGTCCATTTAAACTGACTATTAAGTCATTTTCTTGAAACCCGGCTTTTCCTGCTGGGGTATCTTCAAACACTACGCCTATGCGCTGTTGTCCTTCCATCGGTGTGGGAATGCCTACCGTAGCAAATAAGACGGCAAAAACAACAATGGCTAGTAACAGGTTCATCAAAGGACCTGCGGCCATTACTGGTATTTTTCGCCAAGGGCGAGCCTCGGCAAGGCTTCCTGCTCCATACACCGAGTTATCTTCACCTGCAAAGCGCACAAATCCACCAAGAGGTATCCAATTGAGCGTATACTTGACGCCGTTGCGCTCAAGTAGTGTCACTGCTCTTGGTGGGTATCCAATGCCAAACTCATCTACGCGTATCTTCATCCATAGTGCTACCACGAAGTGCCCCAATTCATGGATGAAGACGAGTACAACCAGCATAGCAATGAATGCTACAGCAGTGATTATCATTGATACTATCGGGTTGCTGATAAACGATGCTCCTACTTGCGCCTGTGCTTGAAACAAAGGCTGCAATGTCGTGTAGAATGCGTGCATATCTCTATACTCCAGTTAAAAAAAGAGAAACCTAGAAAATCCTTGTTATTGAGTGTAGCCTATGAAACAGGTAATGTCAATAAGATAAGCCAACCTCACATCTGCCACTAGTAGTCGTTGTATGTGGAATGAGTTTAGTGGGAGGGTTTGCTCTTTGGTAGCAGTGGGCATCTCTGCGGAGAATCTGTTGCTGTCGGTGTGGCTGTCAGTTGCACCGTTGCTGTCGGTGTCATCGTTGCTGTGATTGTTGTTGCGACTATTGCTGTGACCATTGAAGGTTCAATCGTTGCTGTTGGGAGCACTGTCAGTGTTGCTGTCGGTTGCGCCGTTGCTGTTGGTGTCGCTGTTCGTTGCACCGTTGCTGTTGGTGTTGCTGTTCGTTGCACTATTGCTGTTGGTGTCATCGTTGCTGTGATTGTTGTTGCGATTGTTGCTGTGACCATTGAAGGTTCAATCGTTGCCGTTGGGAGTACTGTTGGTGTCGGTGTTGCGGTTGCGGTCGGTTGTGCTGTCGGTGTTGCGGTTGCGGTCGGTTGTGCTGTTGCGGTTGGCTTGATCGTTGCTGTGATTGCTGTTGTGACGGTTGTTGTGACGGTGGGAGTTTCTATCATAGCCATTGGGAACGTTGCCGCTGTTGCTGTTGCTGTTGAAACCATTGTTGGCGTTGCCGTTGGGAGTACCGTCGTTGTCGCTGTTGGTGTCGTCATTGAGGTCTCTGTTGTCGTGCGTGTAACTGTGTCGAGTACATCTGTTGGTGTTGCCGTCGCAGTTATAGATACTTGTGTTAGGCTAGAGAAGTCATCCGCGCTTGTCGTATTCGTATAGGCATACGTGTCATCCATGTCTGTTGCATCTGTATCTGTAGAGAAGTCATCGGTGCTCATGGTATCGGCATACGTAGAGAAGTCATCGGGGTTCGTCTCTTCCCCATATGTATAGCCGTCACCCATGTCTACCGTGTCGGTATAGGTATAGGTGTCATCCCAACCTGTCTCATCCATGGATGTATAGGTGTCATCCATGCCTGTGCCTGTCTCGTCGGCTATACTTGTTGTGTCGGCATAGGTATAGGTGTCATCCA
>CAZVEN010000040.1:43971-49046 GCA_964626155.1 uncultured Chloroflexaceae bacterium
GTGCCTGTCTCGTCGGCTATACTTGTTGTGTCGGCATAGGTATAGGTGTCATCCAGACCTGTCTCATCAGCAAGCGTATGCAAAGGTACATCTTCGTTTGAGGTGTTAGATTGTGTCATAGCTTGTGTGTTTTCTTGCCCCGCGTTTTCTGATTTTTCTGCATACAAAGGTACATCTGTCGCCTTTGGCATGTGCGGGGTTGGCATAGTGGTCGGGTAGGGTGTGGCTGTGGGATATGGCGTAGCAGTAGGTAGCGCATTGGTCGGGTAGAGTGTGGCTGTGGGATATGGCGTAGCAGTAGGTAGCGCATTGGTCGGGTAGGGTGTGGCTGTGGGATATGGCGTCGCCGTGGGTAGCGCATTGGTCGGGTAGAGTGTGGCTGTGGGTACTATATCCGCTGGCGTTGGTGTGATAATGAGCATACTTGTGGATATTACTGTTGTTGGTGTCGGTGTGGTTTCTGCCTGTGTTGTTGGTGTGGCTGTGGCTGCTGGCACTGCGATTGGTTGTACGATGGCTGTATGTGTTGGTGCAAATGTGGGCAATGTGGGCGTGCTGCTTTCAGCTATATCAGGAACAACCCTGGAATATTGTTTTACTGTATCGGTGCCAAGCACACATTGATAGATAGCTCTAGGATGCTGAAAACAATGTTTCTTTTCTCGCAGTACCAAACCTACCAAGGTTAAAGATGCCAACCCAACAAGCATAGCCAAAAAACCTATTGTCAACAATGTGGGCATATATGATTTGAATTTGTTACACATACCAACTCTCCTGAATAGATAAACACAATACATACAAACGAATACTGTATGTACCTAGCATGCCACAGCGGGGTGGGTTGGTGCGACACCTTGAGCAACAAATAGATTGCACGTGAGTGCGTAGATACGGGTGTTTAGATGTTTTTAAGGAATTGTAGGAGAGGCTTTCAGCCCAATGCTACGAAGAATTTGCACCTTTACGTTCTTTGCGTTCTTTGTGTCTTGGCGCGAGGTCTCAATGAAAAAACAAGCTGTTCCCTTGGAAACAATCAGGGAACAGCTCTATAAGAAGGAAGTAAACAGTAGGAACTATTTGTAGCTTAACACAGTTTGGCTGGCATCATATGCGGGCTGCTTGCTCTACCAACTTGACAAACTCTTGCACATCTTCATTGCCTTTGAAATGGGGAGCCAATCGCTTGGCCAGTGACACAACATATTTCAGATCGTCTTGGTCATTGTTTTGTAACCGGTTGGCAAAGCTGGCTACCGCTACCGCTAGTTGAAAACGGGGGGACGATTCTTCAAAGCTTGGTGCAAAGTCACGCAGTGTCATCAATTCTTCGATTTCATAGACTTCGCCTGTGTCGGGGTCTTCATAGCGTAGATGTACAGAAAGTGCTGTGCCGGCTTCTTTCTCTTTCATCACCACCTCATACAATGCGGTGACGTTGTGACCTGCGCCTACCTCGCCTGCGTCTACGGTGTCGTTGCGAAAGTCTTCATCTGCTACGTCGCGGTTTTCATATCCAAGCAACCGATAGCGTTCTACCACTGCTGGGTTGAAGTCTACCTGCACCTTGGCATCCTTGGCTATCACTTGGAAGGTACCCGTGAGGTCTTCGACAAAAATGCGCCGTGCAGCGTCTATCGTATCTACATAGGCATAATTGCCATTGCCATCATTTGCCAATTGCTCCATTAGGTAATCTTGATAGTCACCCATGCCAAAACCTACGGTTGTCAGGTAGACACCCTGCTCGGTGTAATCACGTATCGTTCTCAGAATTGCATCTGGACCAGTTGCACCTATATTGGCAACGCCATCGGAGCAGAGAATGACGCGGTTGTTGGCACCTGTCACGAATGCTGCGCTTGCTTGCTCATATCCAAGCCGTAGGCCATCTTCGACATAGGTAGACCCTTCTATCTGGAGACTATTAATCGCCTGTAGAATCTCTTGGCGATTTCTTGCACTCGTATGTTCAAGGATAACCCGTGCATTGTCGCTATAGACAACAATGCCCACTTGGTCTGAAGGACGCAGATGGTCTACCAACACGCTGAGTGATTCTTTG
The DNA here is from genome assembly GCA_964626155.1 of uncultured Chloroflexaceae bacterium. Classification (GTDB taxonomy): domain Bacteria; phylum Chloroflexota; class Chloroflexia; order Chloroflexales; family Chloroflexaceae; genus JAAUSY01. The sequence goes on from CAZVEN010000040.1 coordinate 46,037, forward strand.
ACCATGGGCAGGCGGTTGGGTTCGGCCATGGAGCCGCTAATGTCAATGACAAATGTCAACACGACATCATTACGTTGGCTATCGTCTATGTGTTTGCCCTGAATACCCACACGCACTATCTGGGTATGTTCGGTTCCACCGCCCATGCTCCAAGGGGCCGGTGCGCCATCTACAAAAATGCCCATAGCTTGTCCTTCTGGGTTGGGGTAGGCATAGTCAAAATAGTTGACAAATTCCTCAATACGCACCATCTCTTGCGGTGGCAACATGCCATCTTCGATATACCCACGCATCATGGTATACGAAGCGGTATCTACGTCGAGTGCAAAGGTGGAGAGGCGGTCTGCTTCTGTTCTGATAAAGGGATTGCGTTTTGAGGTAAAGGCAGATTGGTCCTCTTTCTGTGCCTCGACACTCAGGTCGTTGGATGTTTCTGGCTCCTCTTGCGTTGCCAAGCCCACATCTATAGCTGATTCGGGTTGTTGGGCTGCTGGTGGCAAGTTGGGTACCCCTTCATAGTCGCCTCCTCCCAAGCCATTATCAATATTGCTGAATGTTTCACTTACTCTCGTCCCCAAAAGGGTCATGCTCCCTAATATCACAAAGCCAATCAAAAAAACTATCGTTGCAAGTGGTACTAGATTATACCCCTTCTTATTCGTCTTAACCATCATAAAACCTCCTAACAAAACAACTAAACCATGCTTTCAGTATATTTATTATGCTACAGAGGGGGCAGTGAGTGCAACATCTTGAGACACAAATATTTTGCACTTGAGTGCGCAGGTGAGTGGTTTTAGAGTCTGTCTTGTCAATGATTTTTGGGAAACGCATGTGGTACAATCGTGTATATCTCGGCGCTCTTGGTATCTTGTGGTTCAATAGAGCAACCCTACATAAAAGGTGCATTTTCAACGCAGAGGCGCAGAGATGCAGAGACGCAGAGAGAGGCAATGATTCGTGAGAACATCGAAAGCATGCCGTTGCTCTCTATCATGCACAACTCAATTTAGGACTGCTATAGCACCCAAGTTGGGCGAAGAAAGGCTAGGGAACGGGGGGGATGCGACAAAAAGGTATATCGGTACTCATTGGCATTGTTGCTGGCTTGGCGTGCTGGCAGTATCAAGTTGTATTTGGGCGTGAGGCGGGCGATTTTTCATGGCCGTTGTGTGGAGCACGGGCTTTGCTAGCCGGGCAAGACCCCTATCAGGCATGCGTTGCATATCTTTCGAGTGGAGACATTGGCCCCACAAACCCGCTACCGACTATATTGGTTCTCCTTCCGTTTGTGTGGCTCCCCGATGAGCTGATAGCCGGGGGGATACTTGGCATGAGCAGTGGGTTGTTGGCTTGGTTGCTCTGTAGAGATGGTACACTGTGGCGCTTGCTGCTCTTTGGGGCGGCACCATTTTGGTGGTGTGTGCAGATGGCGCAATGGCCTGTGTTGTTGCTGTGTGTTGCGCTCTTGCCGCAGCTCTACCCACTTGTGATAGTGAAGCCTCAGATGGGGTTGCCCATTGCGCTTATGCATATGTCGTGGCGACGAGTCATTATCACCAGCATGATAGTGGTATTCACGCTGGTGATAGACCCAGATTGGCCCGTGCAGTGGCTCCGCCAAGTGGCTGTGTATGATGGTTTTGTGCCGTTGTTTGTGCTGCCCGGTCCGCTTGTGTTGCTGGCGCTTGTGCGCTGGCGTGAGGAACGCGCACGCTGGCTGTTGCTCTATAGCCTTATGCCACAACGGATATACTATGACCAAATCATGCTGTTTCTCATTCCCCGCACAATACGCCAAATGCTGCTCCTTGTGGTCGTGTCATGGCTTGCCTACTTTGGTTGGTATTTTATACCTAGCGGTGGCTTGCTCTGGTTTATGACGCTGTATCTGGTGTGCCTGCTGCTGGTGCTGGTGCGAGAAAATCAAGTATATACTGATTGACTATTTCCGGCTGTTCTTGTTGTACCCAGTGGGCACTTTCTGGTACGTAGGCTACGCGCAGGTCTGAGACGAAACGCTCGGTGCCACGGGTAAGGCCTACACCCAAGAACGGGTCCTTTTCGCCCCATATGAGCAAGGTGGGTACACGCACAAACTTGTGTTTGCCCAAAAACGTATTCATGTTGCCACCAAGGATGACAAACGCACGATACCAGTTGAGGGCTGCGGTCATAGCTCCCGGTTTTTTGAGTGCATTTTTATAGAATTGCATGTCTTCATCGGTAAAGGCTTCTTTGTTGACGGCTGTTCCACGCATAGCGACATCGAGCATGGCGTAGTTGTTGGCACTAATAAGCAGCTCTGGGATAAATGGGAGTTGGAAGAGGCTGATGTAGGTGCTGCGAAACATTTGTATCGGGTTGATATGCAATGATTCGGCAAAGAGGACTGGATGTGGCACGTTTAATACGATGAGCCGCTCGACAAACTTGGGGTGATGGATGCCGATATACCAACTGAGCAACCCACCAAGGTCATGCCCAACAATGTAGGCACGGTCGTAGCCAACAGCATGAATGAGGGTTATAATGTCCTTGACGAGTACATCAATGCGATAATCCCAGACAAACATGGGTTTATCGGTGTCATTGAAGCCGCGCAGGTCGGGCGCTACAACGGTGAAGTGTTCACTGAGTACGGGTATTTGATGACGCCAGCTATACCAACACTCAGGGAAGCCATGGAGCAGAACGACGAGTGGTCCGCTTCCTGCGGTAACGTAATGCATACGAATGCCATTTACTCGCACGCTGTGATGGCTGAAACTTTCCATAAAGTTTTCTCCTTACTTCGGACACATCTGAACAGGATAAGTGCCTCCTATAGTCTACCATAGGATGTCGTTGCTCTTGGTGTGCGGATAGGTGATGCGCCAAATCTCGTATCAAAGTTCAGTACCCGTTGAAAGGTAGTGGTATAATTCAGACTGATAACTCCGAATTATAGTGATCAATGAATATCCGTATACGTGTTTGATACAACAGCTCATCTTTACTAAACGAGAGA
>CAZVEN010000041.1:0-47823 GCA_964626155.1 uncultured Chloroflexaceae bacterium
GTGTACGGGGGTGCTAGGGGGGGCTACCAATTCCCCCCCGTGTACAGGGGGGCTAGGGGGGGCAACTGATTCCCCCCCGTGTACGGGGGGGCTAGGGGGGGCTACCGCTTTCCCCCTGTGTACGGGGGTGCTAGGGGGGGCTACTGATTCCCCCCTGTGTACGGGGGGGTTAGGGGGGGCTTCATCTTGGGATGTGGGCATAGGCGGGTCTATCAACTTCTCGCCATACACAGACCCGCTAGGAGATGGCAACAACAATATGCTGCCCGTTATCGGCTTGCATTGCCGTAGCATCGCCACAAACTGATTGACTTGTATGGGCTTGCTCACATAGTCATCCATGCCGGCTTCAAGGAGCCACTCGCGGTTGCCCTGCAAGGCGTGGGCCGTCATTGCCACAATGCGCGGTTGTCGTTCAGCAGGCACAGTAGTGCGGATATGGTATGTCGCTTCGATGCCGTCCATTTCGGGCATTTGCACATCCATAAGCACCACATCATAGCGCTGACGCTCTATTGCATCGAGCACCTCACGCCCGTTGGCCGCTACATCCGCCCGGTAGCCCATCTTGTCCAGCATATGCAAGGCTACCTTTTGGTTCACCACATTGTCCTCGGCCAGCAAAATACGTAGCGGGTGCTGTGTAGCCATGTGCTCATCAAATTGCTCAATGCGCGATGCTGAAATACGCGGACGGTTGCCGGCATCAAACATATCGAGGAGTGCATCTTGGAGCATCAGGGGGCGCATCGGGCATGGCAGCAATGCGACAACGTTTTTGGTGCATTGGCTTTCTACTTCTTTGCGGCACGTTGGACACAACGAAAGGATAAGCGGAATATGCTGAGTATAGGTATCAGTAGAGAGCTTGTAGGCCAATTGCGGCCCCACCATGCATGGTTTAGGCATGTTGATGAAGATACTTTCTACCTGGACTGCCTGTTGTATGGCATCTAGGAATTCTTCTTGTGAGGAGACGAATAGTGGCTCCATGCCCCACGCAATGATGTAGCGTCTTAGAATGCTTCTACCAGTGGCATTTTTGTGTACGATGAGGATACGCTTACCCACAAGCGCAGGGTGTTGCTGATGAATGCTAGGCGTGTCAGGTTGTTCAGACTGCACCTCAGCGCTAAAGGTGACGTGGAAGGTGGACCCAACACCGGCCTCACTTTCGACCCATGTGGTGCCGCCCATCATTTCGGCTAGGCGCTTGCAAATGGTTAGCCCAAGCCCCGTGCCGCCATATTTGCGCGTGGTAGACATATCGGCTTGGCTAAACGATTGGAAGAGGCGTTGTAGAGCCTCGGTTGATATGCCGATGCCCGTGTCGCGCACGGCAAGGTGTATGGTTGGATAGGTTTCAGGTTTCAGGTTTCGGGTTTCAGGCGATTCCTGACCCCTGACCCCTGACCCCTGACCCCTGCCCCCTGACACCTCCACGACAATCTCCCCCCGTTTGGTAAACTTCACGGCGTTGCTGAGCAGGTTGACGACGATCTGGCGCACGCGGGTGATATCGCCGATGAGGTGTTCAGGGACATCGGCATCTATCCAATACATGAGCGGCACACTCTTTTCGGCCGCACGTGGTGCAAGCAACTCAATAGCCTCTTCCACACACATGCGTAGGTTGAACGGTTGCTGCTCTAATTCAAGTTTACCCGCTTCTATCTTAGAAAAGTCGAGGATGTCGTTGATGATGGTGAGGAGCACATCGCCGCTGATGCGGATCGTTTCGGTGTATTCGCGTTGCTCTTGGGTGAGCGATGTGTCTAGGAGCAGGTTGGTCATGCCGATGACAGCGTTCATAGGGGTGCGGATTTCGTGGCTCATATTGGCGAGAAACTCCGACTTGGTGCGGGTGGCCTTCTCGGCAGCCTCTTTCGCTTGGTGCAGAGCCTCTTCCATCTGTGTGCGTTCGGTAATATCGTGAATAATGGAATGCAGCAATGACTTACCACCGACTTCAATGCCATTGGAATAGACTTCAACTGTGCGAATAGCACCAGATGCCAGACGATGCGGGAATACAAAATAGACTTGCTGCTTGGTGCGGGCTTCTTGCATAGCTACCTGTATTTCTTCGGGGATAAGCGTATTAATGTCGGTTATGCGCATCGTTTGCAATTGGGCCAGCGTGTAACCATAGAAGGCAATGGCGGCCGGGTTGGCGTCTACTATCATGCCGGTTGCCGGGTCTAAGAGCAATTGCACAGCGAGGTTTTTTTCAAACATGCTACGGAAGCGTGCCTCGTTCTCGCGCAGGGCTTCTTCCAACCGTTTCAGTTCTGTTATATCTCTGGCACTTGTCAATACGCCTGCAACTGTGCCACTTGTATCATAATAGGGGGTATAGGTGACATGCATAAAGAGCCGTCCTATGGTGGGGTAGTCAAACCATGCACTGTATTGCATGATTTCACCACTGAGGCTACGGTCCAGTCGCTCTTTGATAACGTTTTGAAACGTATCTTTGCCCAACAGTTCAGCAACAGTGTGCCCAATTATCTCATCGTAGCTCTTGGCTGTTCGGGTAAGGTAGGCTTGATTCACGATATGGTAGGTATAGGTGCAATCTACAAGTGAGACAGAGTCGGGAATAGCCGATACAATATGCTCATATTGACGCAATTCTTCCTCGTGCTGCTTGTGTTCGGTAATATCGGTTGCAATGCCACCAATAGCAAAGATAGTGCCATCATCCTTGAAAATAGGAAACTTGGTCGTCAAGAAGGTACGTTGTTGCCCATCTAGCTCCATCGTTTCTTCAAACTTCATATAGTGCCTAGCTTGCCATACCAAATCGTGGGTGTGTCTCCACCGGTCTGCAATGTCCGGAGGCATGATGTCGTAGCATGTTTTGCCCAAAATATCGTCAGGTGCAATGCCATAGTGGTTAAGGGCATATTGATTGACGAGCAAGTACCGTCGTTCGGCATCTTGCACATAGATGATAGCCGGCGAGTAATCAAGTACACCTTGCAGCAAGGCTTGGTTCTTGCGCAATTCTTCGGTGCGCTCTGCTACCCGTTTATCAAGCTCGTCGTGGGCCGCTTGCAACGAAAGCTCAAACTGTTTGCGTTCCGTAATATCAACATACGCCGCCTGTACTGCTAGCTTCCCACGATAGCTTGTGGGGGAGATATAGGCTTCTAACCAGCGTATGCTTCCATCTTTGTGTATGAAACGAATATCATAGCGGTTGGGCGCATTTTCTCCCTGTAGACGGTTGCGGTGACGGGTTAGCATCATCTGCTGCTCGTCCGGATGTATGAGAGCAAATACTTCTTCTGCGCTCATAGCCATCAGTTCCTCTATGGTATAGCCAATAATCTGGCTTATCGCTGGGTTGACAAAGACAAAGCGCATATCTTGCATGATGACAAGACCTTGGAGCGAGTGCTCGACGAGGGTGTGGTATGTCTCTGTCAGTTCAACATTGACTGATTGCAACGCATGGTGCAACTCTTTACGTTCAGTGATGTCATTGAGTACGCCAACAATAAATTCAACAGTGCCTTCTTTATCGTGCAGTGTTGTCACACTCTGGTCTACCCAAATCGTGCTACCGTCTTTGCAACAATAGCGCTTTTCGACGCGATACTGGACCGGTGCATTGCCTAACAACTTCTCAAATCGTTCTTGGCTTGTGGCACGGTCTTCGGAGTGGGTGACATCCTGAAAGGTCAACTGCGATAGTTCTTCAAGCGTATAGCCCAACATCTCACACCCATGTTGGTTCATATCTACCCAATAGCCGCGTGTATCGGTTAGCCCGATGCCAACTGCCGCATTGTCGAAGATAGTTTTGAAAAGCGCTTGGCTTTTGCGTAGCGCTTCCTCGGCCTGTTTGCGTTCCGTAATGTCTTGAAATGAACCGACAATTTCTATGGGCTTTCCATTGGCATCATAAACAAGCCGCAAAACATTCTGAATCCAACGATAGCTGCCATCGTGGTGCAAAAAGCGGTATTCATGCTGATGCTCGCCTGTTTCAAACAAACATGGCATATTGGCAAATATGGTTGGTGCATCATCGGGGTGGATGTGGCTGACCCAAAAATCAGATTGACCAGTGAACTCGTGAGGTTCATAGCCAAGCACTTGGCGTATATTGGCGCTGACAAAGGTCGCTCCATAGTCGCCAGCAGCTTTGCAACTGAAAATGATAACTGGGCTTACTTGCAGCAGGTGGTTGAGTTGTGCTTCACTCTTGCGTAGCGCTTCCTCGTCCTGTTTGCGTTTAGTTATATCGGTTGAAATGCCGCATGTGCCAGATAGTTGTCCTGTAGTGTCAAAGAGCGGGAACTTAACCGAAAGATAGGTATGGTGTGTGCCATCGGGTAGAATAACATATTCTTCACATTCAACAGGGTGCTGTGCTTGTTGCACTTCTTGGTCAACAGCCCAATTGTGGGCGGCTATATCGGGGGGGTGTAAGTCATAGTCGGTTTTGCCAAGCAAAGCACTAGCTTCCATCTGAAACAATGTTTCCGTCTGCCGATTGACCAATATGAGGTGTCCTGTTAGGTCTTTGGCATAGATGAGCATAGGTGCATGGTCAAGCACGCCTTGCAACAAGGCTTGGCTCTGGCGCAATTCCTCAGTGCGTTCGGACACACGTTGTTCAAGTGTGGCGTTTATGTGTCGTAACTCTGTTTGGGTTGCTTCTAGTTGTTGGATACTGTCCTGCAACCGACCAACAACATGGGCGACGGCAGTCGTAGCTGCCGTGCTTATCATGGCAAACACAAACCAGCGCATGGACAAATCCAATGGGTAGTGCATCCGCTCAAACACGGCCGGTTGTATGGTGAATATGTCCATCGCAAAGGCACTATACACTGCTCCTAGCGTCAATAACGTGATTGCCCACACAACAAATGCCCACTTACGGTTGAGTAACAACGCTGCAAAGACAACTAGGGCAAACAGGTAGATACGGCCCATACCTATTTGGCTACTCGCTATCAGCCATAATGTTCCACTCAAAAAGTTGAAACTGAGTAAGAGACCAACACGTAGCTTGAATTTTTGTGGTATGAAAACCAAACTGAGGGAGAATGCAAAAAAAAGATCAAAGGCAAGGCGAACATAGTTTTTCATAGAGAGAGATATGGCTAAATCACTCAACACAGATGGTGCAACCATGAGCAAGATTATGAACGAAATAAGGGTGAGTGCTTCTGCCTTCCATGTGTGCAAGAGGGATACTGAAGAAACATGTTCTGAGGGGGGGGGATATGCAGAGCGAAAACGTGCTGTGAGGGTTGCGAATGGTTGCAAGAGTGGGTTTTTGTTGTTTTTTATACCATTTGTAGTATTGTTGTTGGTTTGATTTTCCATACAAGCTATTTCTCCTTGAACAGAAGCATGAACGAGCAAAACACAGCATTGCTCTTCGTATTCAATAGCGATGTGTGGTGATAGCTCCAGTAATCGGATTCCCTGCTATGCCACCAATGTACAAAGTATTAAAACCATACTATTGTAACAATTGTACCACACAAAACCAAGACACTCGCAGCATTGCAGCGTACTAGCAAAGAATTTTTGGTGTTCCTAACCTGCCGTCCACGAATAGAACACAAAATCCTAGATGACACGATTCGTTTATTCATGGAACCCATAGTATACTCCCGGCGTTATACCCTATGACACACCTGTACCTAGGACAGGCAAAGTCAAAAGCACAAAAACAAACCTACATATAAGGAGGTTACGAATGAATGCAAAATGCTTGAGCTTTATGATAGCTCTGTGCATGCTCATAGTACTTATGGCATGTGGCATAGGACAAAAATCATCGGATGGTGTGCAAGTGGCGCAACAACAAGCGCCAGCACATTCGACCAATCGCCCTACTCCCATTGCTGCTGCTGTAGACCAAGCAGAACCGGCAGAAGAAGCTGACGAATCACTTGAAACTGCTGAAGAGGAACTGCCAGCAGAAGAGCCAGCAGAAGAGGAATTGGCAGCCGATGCGATGAAGATGGAGAGGGACACCGGCGATACGACCGACATGGATGCTGACACTGAACCAACGGAAGTGATGGAAATGGAAGCGGCGGAAGCGCCCGAAGAAGTGGTCGAGCCAGAAACAGACCGTAGCAGCGAAGAGGTGCCTGCTCTGGTAGAGGTCAACCCGTTCGTATTGACAACAGATGACGAGCTTTCAACCTTTGGGCTTGATGTTGACACTGCTTCATACACATCTGCACGCAACTATATCAATGACGATAGCATGCCGCCGCAAGAGGCAGTGCGTGTCGAAGAATTTATCAATTATTTTACGTATGACTACCCAGAACCGGAACAAGGCGCAATGGGCATCTCTGTAGATGGGGCATCATCGCCATGGAACGACGCGGAATCACCTGCGACGCATATTGTGCGGGTTGGCATTCAGGGCAAGCATGTTGAGGATAGCCAGCGCAAGCCGGCCATCCTAACGTTTGTGATTGATGTGAGTGGTTCAATGGATGATCCCATTCGCCTGCCACTCGTCAAAGAAGCGTTGCAGTTACTCGTAGAACAATTGCATGAGGGCGATAAGGTCGGCATTGTTGTTTATAGCGACGACACGCGGGTGGTGCTTGAGCATACTGGTGCTGAACAACACGACCGCATCATAGAGCGTATAAACTCCCTAGGCACTGAAGGAGCAACCAATGTGGAAGATGGCCTGCGGCTTGGGTATGAGCAAGCCAACAAATACTACGAAGTTGGTGCAACAAACCGTGTTATTCTCTGCTCAGATGGAGTAGCGAATGTAGGTGAGACGGGGCCAGATGCTATTCGTAAAGTCATTCAAGATTACACGAAACAAGGCATATTGCTGACAACAGTCGGGTTTGGCATGGGCGACTACAATGATGTGCTCATGGAGCAACTCGCAGACGATGGCAATGGCAACTATGCCTATGTAGATTCGCTCGATGAAGCCAAACGTGTCTTTGTCGAAAACCTGACTGGCATGCTTCAGGTGATTGCAAAAGATGCCAAAGTGCAAGTAGCTTTTAACCCCGACGTAGTGCAGAGCTACCGCTTACTTGGGTACGAAAACCGCGACATAGCCGATGAAGACTTCCGCAACGATACGGTGGATGCTGGCGAAGTTGGGGCTGGACACAATGTGACAGCGTTGTATGAACTGGTGCTGAATGAGCAAGGCGAGGGGAATGCGCTGACGGTACAGTTGCGCTACGAGAGCTATGATAGCGGCGAGGTGCAGGAGATACAACAACCGTTTGCGCGGAGTGCATTTGCCAAGAGTTTCGACGAAACAAGCCCACATTTCAAGTTGGCGGTGGCGGTGGCGGGGTTTGCTGAGCAATTACGTGGCAGTGGCTATGCGCAAAACCGTTCGTTTGCAGATGTCTTAGCTATTGCTGAAGATGCGAGTGTTAGCTTAGCCAATGAGCAAGATGTGCAGGAATTTGTTGCACTGGTGAAACACGCTAGTGAGCTGTGATGCTATGGTGTAGTATGGGCTTCTAGCCCGTCCAGCGTAGCACCGACATCCTGTCGGAAGGGATTGTAGGGGTGTGCGGCCGCATGTCCCTACCCTCATAACAAGGGGCGTCTCCCAAAAGAGACGCCCCTTGCACGGACCACCTGGTGCTATGCTTTGTATGTTACAGCCACTCCTTCTGGCACAACCTCGACAGATGCAAGAAACTGGATAGTAATGCTCTTTGTGCGTTGGTGAACCCGAAAGATAAGCGGTGCATGACAGTCGTGCTCTAATTCGCCGCCTTCCCACATGCAAATCTGAATTGGGCAGAAGTCCGAACCCTTGAGAGTCAGAGAAAAAATGGCACATTCCCGGTTATCTCTGATAGCAGTATCAAATGCCCCATCATACTCTGGGCTATATGGATTATCCATCAAAACCTCAACACTCCATGCCGTCCACGGCTTACAATGATACACACGTCTGTCGGGCAATATTTCTGCACCATCGTCATGCTCATCGTCAACCCGAATGAGGCGGAGGTGCCGACGGTCTAGTTTTGGGTTGTGTGGTGGGTTGCGTGCTGGCAATATGTCGGCTTGCTCACCTATTTTTTTCCTTCGTTTTAACATGAGATGCGCTCCTTATCTCTGGTAACTATCGAGGAGACCCGTTATGGCCATGCGATAATGATGGGTGCTAGAGCATATGCACTATGCTGGCACCCGGCTATAATGCACCATGTGGTACATTATAGCACATATTATCTATCTTGACCAGTGACACCCTCAATACGGATGATAGGTGGGTATTACGCTGCTAGCAGCAAGTATATTGTGTGGTATACTCGTGCTTGGAAATATACATGTATCAGTAGTATGAAAAGCAGTAGCGTATATGATCAGTCATGATAGGCTCTTCAAGGAGCTTCTAAGTACCTTTCTCTTTCCCTTTTTGGAGCTTTTCTGCCCTGAAGTACTTGTCTACACAACTTATGGGTTGTTTGAGTTGCTCGACAAAGAAACCTATAGCGACATCCCACATGCCCAAAGACGCGAAGCAGACTTGCTGGCCAAGGTATGGCGCAAACCACCTGACAATATACCCTTTCTGATATTGCTTGAGCACATGGCCCGCTCCGAACGCACCATAGATCAAGACATGTTCATCTACTTTTCCCGTGCATATCAAACTTATCTGTTGCCTATTTATGTCATTGTGCTCTTTTCACATACCCATCGCCAAGAGTATGAAACCATGGGGCTAACCATTCCCTTTCCTGACATGTATGTGGTACAATTTCGGTATCGGGTCATTTACCTCAAGGAGTTGTTTTGGCGTGACTATGTCAACGTTCGCAACCCGGTAGCATGTGCATTGTTGGGGTTAATGAATGTGCGAGAAGAAGAGAAGGTAGAAGCCAAGATAGCTAGTTTGCGGTTGTTCATATCGCTCGAATTGAACGATGAGCAACGCAGGTTAGTATCGGGTTTTATTGATACCTACCTACGATTGAAGTCAGAGCAAAAGGAACAATTTTACGCACAAATGCGCCAATTGCCGGCGCTAGAACAGGAGCAAACCATGCAGATTATAACCAGTTGGATGCAAGAAGGTATAGAACAAGGCTTAGAGGAAGGCTTACAAAAAGGCTTAAAGCAAGGGATTGAGCAAGGGATTGAGCAAGGTTTAAAAAAAGGTCAGTTGGCGCTTGTATTGCGGCTACTCAATAGACGTTGTGGGGAACTTGACGAAGCGACTCAAACCCACATACAAGCACTTTCGGTAGAACAATTAGAACGCCTGTTTGAAGCAGGACTAGACTTTGCGGGGCGTGCCGACCTCGATGCTTGGCTTGCCAAGGAACCACCAACACCAAACCCAGTGGTGCTTGCACTCTGATAAAACTGGCGAGCATTCCCCAAACCCTTCCTAGCATGCATGGCAGCAAGTATTGAGCATGGGACAGGCTTTCTGCCTGTCCTACACATTTTTATAGTTTCAGGTTTATAGAAATCTATGGCAAAGCCATAGGGGATAAACCTGTTTATGCGGCGAGCCGCACTGGGTGAACTACGCACCCTCTACTCCTTTGCACGAATGCATCAGGAGCTACTTTGATGATGCGAACCATCATCTAAAAAAGGTGTAACGTGACACCTTGACTATGACATTGTAGCACGTTGCGCGTTGTTTATCAAGTGGATTTATGGTGTAATTGGGTGTCATAAAAAGCCATACATTACCATAAAATACCATAAACCTTAGCAACGTGAGTGATACCCACATCTGTATTGCTTTTTTACGCATCACACTCGCGGGCATGATCGCATGTCACCGTTGGCTTGCCCCGGTGGTCCACCCACATCCACCATTGGCGCAGTGGCGCTGGAAGGTCGGGAAAAGAGACTTGGGCAATAGCACACCGGAATATGTCTTCCACACATGGGTCTATCGTCTTCCCGTTCATCTGTTGCAAGCGCTCATACATCTCAGATGGGTTTGCATCCTTCAAATCTGCATTGCTACGAAAACCCAATTTCCACAAATCTTCAGCAACTGCTGCACCAACCGATTCAAGTGATTGAAATTGACTAAGAGCAATCAAGTATTCGCAACGCTGCAACGCCATACCTGTGCGTTGCGCCAACTCATCCGGCGTCACATCCGAAAGCCGCGTCAATTTCAGTGTAGCTTTGCGGATAAGTGCCCGCTCATCCGCTGTCAGAGGTAATTTAGGAGTTCTTTTCATAGCATATGCCCCATCTTGCAATATATACTGGTTATCATGCCCTTATGTCTTCAACACGCATAAGCACTATCTTCTCTTTGCATGATAGCACAATTGTCTTTTCTTTACCCGGGGATTTCTACACCCAATTGTTTCAAGATAAGCGTATACCCGCTTCCCTCATAATTCGCATTCTTCTCAACCCGATACTCAACGATTTGTGTATTGCGCACGGTGACAAAACACGTCTCTTCTGGTAGACTGACACGCTTACCGGTCGGTGGTATGGGAGGCATACCCGGCACAGGCGGTATCAACGTGCCAGTGTGTGTGCCGCTCACTCGTGAAACTCCCTGTACAACGTTCCCTTGCATACCAACAACACGAAAATTGTACGTCCAATCTGGAAAGGCAGACCAACGTGCCTTTGTATCTGCAATCATCCAGCGCTTATCGAGTGGTTGCGGCGAAACGCCGGTGAGCTTAAAATCGTCTGCCAAATAGGTTTGCATCGCATCAAAATCCGGTTCTTCCCAAGCAGCCATAAAAGCCAGTACAACTTCTTTTGGGTCCATCTTTTTGTTCCTTTCTTTACACCATTTCAATACTCGTGCTACACACAATGATGCCTTGTGTACCATGAGTATTGTACATCTTTTATGGATACTCGTCACATTCTTGCAACACCCATGTATCCGCAGCCCCCAAAACCACCCGGCAGATATGCAAGCGAATATGCTATACTATGCAACGGTGTATGGATAATACATGATACAACAAATGGAAAAAGAAAAACATAAGGAGAATGATAGTATGCAATTTGCCCGAATACGCCGGCTCATTATGCTCTTAGTTATGACCGGTGCGGTTTGTATGGGTAGCCCTGCCACGATGCAGGCACAAGAAGATAAGCGTTGTTTTGAAGAAACAGGCTTCTGTATTGCTGGACGTATACGCGATTTTTGGGAGGAAAACGGGGGGCTATCGGTTTTTGGCTACCCCAAAACACCACAGCGCGAAGAAATGATCGAAGGCAAGCCCTATCAGGTGCAGTGGTTTGAACGCAACCGGCTCGAGCTGCACCCCGAAAATGAACCACCCTACGATGTGTTGCTTGGTCGCCTAGGAGCAGAAGAAGTTGAGGCTATCATTGCAGCCGGCACAACGTTGCCCCAAAAACAAGAACCCCAAGATGGGTGCCTCTACTTTGAAGAAACCGGCTGGAATGTGTGTGATGCTATTTTGGATGTTTTCCGCTCTGGAGGGATAGAATCCGATGGTGCGCTAGGGCTGAGTGTTGAAGACAACCTCGCACTCTTTGGCCAGCCACTCACGCCCATCATCAAACGCAACCTAGGTGGAACCCACTATGAGGTACAGCTTTTTGAACGCGCCCGGTTTGAGCTACACCCGGAGAATGAACCACCCTACCATGTACTCCTCGGACTCATGGGCGATGAGAAACTAGCAGCAACAAGCGACACATCTACAACAGCAACGCCCACCGACACGGGCGACTTTGCTACTGCAAAACAGCATAACGAACAAGGCAAAAGCCTCATCCAAGAAGGCAAATATGCCCAAGCTATTGAAGCCTACACACAAGCTATCGAGCTCCAACCCAACTATGCCGAAGCCTACAACAACCGTGGTTTAGCCTACGCGATGCAAGCACACCATGAGCGAGCGATTGCCGAGTATACCCAAGCCATAGCTCACTACCCCGACTATGCCGAAGCCTACAACAATCTTGGCAACACCTACTATGCCCTTGGCGACTTAAACAGCGCCATTGAAAGCTATACCCAAGCCATAGCCCACTATGCCGACTATGCCGAAGCCTACAACAACCGTGGCTTTATCTACTATGAGCAAGGCAACTACGACCAAGCCATAGCCGACTATACCCAAGCTGTGACACTCTACCCTGAATATGCAGCGGCCTTCTTCAATCGTGGGCTTACAGCCTACCAACAAGGTGCCTATGGTCAAGCCATTGCAGACTATGACCGCTCTATTGAAATTTTTGGTGAAGATGCCACTATCTTCTATGAACGTGGGCGGGCCTACGCACAGCAGGGCAATTATGATCAGGCTATAGCCGACTACAACCAAGCTATCGTGTTGCGAGCAACCTATGCCAATGCCTACTATGAGCGCGGCAATGCCTATGCTGCCAGTGGTTATACAGACCTTGCACGTGCCGATTACCAAAAGGTTTTAGAACTCAGCCATGACCCGATTTTGCGCCAAGCGGCAGAGGAAAAATTAACCACCACAAATTGAGGAGGTGCCAACAATGGAGAGTACGTATGCATCACAACTTGCCCGAGTGCTTATCCTCAAAACCGACGAACTCGCTTGGCTATACATGGAAGCAGAAGCACGTCTGTCGCTTTCACAAGAATGGAGCGAAGAAGCATGCGAAGCCAATGACCCAGAATGGGATACCCGCTTTATACAAGACATCGAAGTGCTTCAGGCGGCCCTTGAGCATGTCCAAGAAGGACTAAAGCGTGTTGGCATCGTCGTGCCCGAACGAAAAAAGTAAGGAAAGATAGTCTATGGTTGTTGTTACAACATAACCTATGATACAATCAAGCCATACAAACAATGTGTTTCATAGGAGGAGGTATACGCGCTGAAACTGTTTTACCAAGGCAAAAGGACAGGTATTGTGCCTGTCCTTACCTCTTACCATCTCTATCTAGCTTACATCAGAATAACCGTTACAATGAGCAGTGCAGAGCCTAGTATAAAAAGTGGAAAGCTTAGCAAGACAGCTCGCAGCATTGCAGCATACCAGCAAAGAATTGCATGTTCCTTTTTTTATAGCTTTGCGTTTTTTGCGTCTTTGCGCGAGGTCTTAATTAAAAAAGGAATCGGACGTTCCACCATGTATATAGACGACCTGAGCAGAGTCCCCTGCCACTGTTTTCATAATAGCCAACCAAAGGACTACCATCACCGTTGCCAGAAAGAAAAATGTAACCATAACAGAACCTCCTTAACATCAATACATAGCATATATGCATCATATATATATAGCATCTACATCAATTGCATCGTGTACATTGTGTATCTCATAGAGAGCGTTCAATCAATGTAGTGTTGTCATCTGTATACAGTAAACCACATAGCGCAGTGAGAATCTACATCTTGAGTCCATTCATCAACGCACTTGAGTGCTTGGCGTAAAGCGTATACTATATCTTGTAAACCATCGTATAGAAAGGCAAGAGGGGTGATAGCTGGTTTTAGCTGGCGTTATCTATGGTGTCATCACAGAGATAGCGCTCATATATCTGATGCGAGGGAGAGACTATGTTGAACATGTTGATGGTTGAAGATAATGAAAATTTGCGCATAGCCCTCAGCGCAGGGCTAGACGCCACAGGTGACGTCAAAGTAGTCCATGGGTGTGGTAGCGGCGAAGAAGCCCTTACCTATTGCCTCGACCACCCACCCGACGTTATCCTCATGGATGTACAACTAGAAAGCGCTATGAATGGCATCGAAGCAGCCGTCACAATACGGCGTGAATTTCCACGCCAACCCATCGTCTTTTACTCCATCCAAGACGACGATGCCTACTACCGCGACTTTCGAGAGTCTGGTATCCTCAGCCACTACGCATATGTCCGCAAATCAAACTACCTCATGCCCAAAATGATAGTCCCCCTCCTCCAAGACGCAGTAGCAGGGCGCAGTTTCATTGACGCCGACATCGAGTCGCGGGTGCAAGAAGTGCGCGTCAAAGACGAGCAAGACCCAATGGCCCTGCTCGAACCCAACGAACAAGACGTAGCACGCATGCTGGCCCAAGGCATGAGCAACGAACACATTGCAGCACGCCTCGGCTTTCGAGACAAACGCACCATCAGCCGCACCAACGGGCAAATATACGCCGCATGGGGCCTGAGCGACACCACAACCGACGAAAAAGTAGCCCGCACACGCGCAGCCATCGTCGTGCGCGAACAACGCCTAATCATGTGGGATGACCATGGCAACCCATACATACTCGACGCACGCGGCAATTGGGTAGCATATGAGTTTGATTGTTAAGCCATGAACAAAACACTGCTTATTATACTAGACTGGGCCCTTATAACCGTATCATTCTTCAACACCATCACACTCATCTGGCTCGGCCTCATAGTATTACTCAATGCCGAAAAACAGCGTTGGGGCACATGGGTAGGCGGCATAGCCCTCGTCTTAGGCGGGCTGTTCTTTGTAGGGCACTCCTCCGTCGTCGGGCGCGTTGTTGGCACATTCGGCGCCGAAATGGAATTTTGGTGGCGTATCATGTGGCTCCCCATTGTTGGTATTCCCTATCTCTGGTATCTCTTGATGGCTTGGTATACCGACGTATTGCACCAAAAAAGGCATCGCATCGCATTCGGCATCGTCAGCATCCTTGGCCTCGCAGCCCTCATACTCGTCACCCTCACCGATGCCATCCCAAGCTATGGGCAAGTTATCTTGCGCATACCCGGCACCATCATGTCACTTGGCGGCATACCCGTTGTTGGGATAGTCTACCCCTCCTACGTCGTGCTCTGTTTTCTGTTTGCCCTTTCAGCCCTCTATCGTCCCCAATCATCGGTTCGTTTCATGGGCGACATAGCTCGTCGTCGCGCACGCCCTTGGCTCATCGCAGCTTCACTTGTATTGCTCATCATGAGCATTTGCTTTGCCGTCACACTTGGGTGGTTTTTGCACATCATGAACTCGCCGGCCACCATCGTATCATTTGCCATGCTCATAGCCCTAGACCTTATCATCATCGGGATGGTGGCCATCGCCATTGTCCTAACAGGAGAAGCCATCGTGTCATACGAAGTTTTCGCAGGCAAAGTCTTGCCACGTAGCGGTCTGCGCCACCACTGGAGGAGTAGCCTCATCTTCGCCACAAGCTACAGCATCCTCCTTGCATGGAGCCTAGAGTTTGAAGTCCCAACCATCTACATCTTATTACTCATTACTATCATCATAACCATGCGCTACGCCGTTTACAACTGGCGCTCCTACCGCGAACGTGAACGCATGATGGACCAACTGCGCCCCTTCGTCACCAGCCAGCGCATCTATGAACGGCTCGTCAAATCTGCCGCACCACCCGATATAGATATCGGTGTACCTTTGCGTGCTTTGTGCAAAGACGTACTCGACACAGAAGTAGCCTACCTCGCCCCACTCGGCCCCCTAGCCCCACTCGTTGGACCATCCCTGATGTATACACTAGACGACAATATATCCCATACGGCGCATCTCCCACCGCTAACCAACCTGGCAGCCCAATTTCAATCACCACAAACCATATGTATGCCTGTAGACCCAGATGAATATGCCGGCGCAGTATGGGCAGTGCCCCTGTGGAGTGAACGCGGGCTTATAGGAGTCTTACTCCTTGGACCAAAACAAAGTGGAGGACTCTATACACAAGAAGAAGTTGAAATAGCGCGTGCCACAGGCGAACGCCTCATTGACACACAAGCCAGTGCAGAAATGGCCCGCCGCCTCATGACCCTGCAACGCCAACGCCTAGCCGAAAGCCAAATACTCGACCGCCGCACCCGTCGCGTATTGCACGATGATGTGCTACCCGGCCTACATACCGCCATGCTCATGCTCAGCACCCTAGAAACCAACGACACTACAACACGCGCAGTTGACATCCTCACCGATACGCACCGCCAAATTGCCAACCTCCTCCACGCCATGCCCGCAACATCCGCCGCTGACGTCGCACGGCTCGGACTGATTGGAACATTGCGGCAGGTCATAGAAAAAGAATTTAAAACCGCCTTTGATGAAGTCGTCTGGCGCATAGAGCCGCATTCCGAGCAAGCAGTGCGCACCATTCATGCCCTCAATGCCGAAGTGATTTTCTATGCCGCACGCGAAGCTATACGCAATTCAGCCCGCTATGGACGCGGCGACGACGCCTCGCGCACACTCACATTGACTGTATCTGTCGTATGGAATGATGGCCTAGTGCTTTCCATAGAAGACAATGGCGTAGGTATCGGCCGCCCCATTTCCAACGCGCACAATGCTGACCCACATGGGCAACTGGCCCATACCCAAACACAGCCCTCAAAGCAGGGAAGCGGCCATGGCTTGGCGCTCCATAGCACCATGATGGCCGTCATTGGCGGCACACTCACCCTCGACAGCACCCCAGAGCACTATACCCGCATATCGTTGACTTTGCCAGACGTAGGCGAAGTGGGCGGATAAAGGCATACATCCCCTTGTAAGATAGGAGATAAAGGATAGGCGACAGGTGATAAAGTTCAAATGTACCATGCATGCTTTGTGTCCAGTGTGTCCAGTGTGGTCAAAACCTACCCGTGTAAAGATAGGTGACAAGTGATAAGGCTCAAAGTCCCACTCGCCATCAGCACCGGCATCGTCCTTGACATAGCCGGCGCACTCCATATCTATGGCATAGCTCACCTCATGGGGCAGAAGCTCTCCCTTGCTATCGCATTGCTGCTCTTTGCTCTCGCCACAGGCTGGTTGCTTGTGGCATGCATCAGCACCCGCATCGAACTGCCAATGCACCAAGAACGCCAAGACACAAACATAAAAAAAGCCACACACTGGCAACGCCTCTACACTGTGCTCATACTCCTCGCATGGCTCTCCACCATGCGCAATCTCATTGTCTTCCTGCCTCCGCCCGGACCATTTCCCCTCTTGCACACCATTATACTCAGCGGCGGCACCCTAGCCCTCCTGCTCGCACTCATCTTCCCCCCCCCGCCCATATGGGTGCTTAGCATAGCGTTATTTCTCGGCAGCTTTGCCCGCATCAGCAGTTTTGCCCAAATGCCCATAGACCCCGCCCGCGATGACATGCTGCCCCTCGTCCTCAACGCCCTGCACAACATCACCCACGCCCAAACGCCCTACACAACCTACAGCATGCCATGGGATCTGCCCCTCACCTACCTGCCGGCGACATGGTTAGCTTACCTCCCGCCCTATCTGCTGAACCTCGACATACGCACAACCAACATCATAGCCGAAGTGTTCGTCGGCGCAGCCCTCTTTTGGGCAAGCCAATTTGAATCTTGGCGTTCTTGGCGGCTTGGTGGTTCAATGTCTACCGCTGTGAACAAGCCAAAACCACATATCCTCCTCTGGGCATGGTTCTATCTCCAACCCGCCGTGATGAACTGGTCCCTTACCACGACCATACCCGTCTTTTGGGCATGGCTAAGCATCCTCCTTGTATTGCATGCAACCCACAAACCACGCCTCTCAGCCGCCATGCTCGGCGTATGTATAGCCGCCTCGCCCATGACTACACTCATCGTACCCTTCATCATGCTCACTTGGCTACGCACACACACCAAACAACACACCCTCTTGCTTGCCGGCATTGCTGGCACCGTTGCAGCCCTCATCATCCTGCCATTCCTGCTCTGGTCACCGCAACAATTCATCTTTGGCACATGGCGCTGGTTCAACGACAACAACCTCTACCCTCGCTTGCGCTGGGAAATGGACAACACTTGGGCCCATCAGGTTGGCTTTAGCGGCGTCTTCTGGCGGCACGGTCTAGTTGGTATCCTTAAACCCCTGCAATTGCTCATGCTGACAACCCTCGCCGCCCTGTTTTGGTTTTTTAGGTCCCAAACCCAACAGGTAGTACCATATACTGTAGCCGTCATACTCTTTTTCATGGTTATCAACCCTGTGCTATGGCCCTACCTGTATAGCCCGGCCTTCGTGGCTGCACTCGTAAGTTGCAATATAATGGATTAGCATATAGTTCTGGAGGTTTATATCCTATGAAAACACGCATATCCCGAAAGCAGTTTTTGCATATTGTCAGCAGCATCGTGCTGCTCATGCTCACCATCGGCCTGTTTACCAATACCTATATTCACGCCCAAGCCCAAACACCGAGCAACGCCATCGCCCACTATGCTCCCGACATAGATGCTCTGTTGCTGCAAAATGGCTATCATGCCAACATCATTACCATAGGCGACCGGCGTGGGCTGCGGGCCAGCCAACGTGCCTATGCCAACAGTGTATGGAGCCGTGACCTCGATTACGCCATCAGCGGCTATAGCTACGTCCTCAACGCGAACGACATGGGCGTGTTGCGTGAAAGTACCGAACAATTTCTCACCCGCGTTGACGCCAACGGCATTGTGCCAGAAACCATCTACCTACGCAGCAATGGCAGCATAGAGTACGAAAATCGCCAGAGTTGGGATAGCATGCCCAACCTCATCCACGCCGTCTACACTTACGTAGCCAAAACCGGCGACCATGCCTTCTCCCAAGCCCACCGCGAAACCTTGTACCGCATTGGTCAATGGATTGTAGCGCTTGACAATAGTGGCGACGGACTGCCCGACAACCACGACTTCCCCTATGGCTACTATGACTCTGTTACCAACAGCACCATGCACACCTACGCTATTGCCAAATATTACACTGCCCTGCACGAGCTTGCCCAATTGGAACAGGTTGTCGGTCAAGATGGCAGTATCTGGCACGACCATGCCGAACGTATGCGTACCGTCTTTCACGAACCATTTGCCAATGGTGGCTATTGGCTTGAAAATCAAGCGTGGCCCATCGCATGGCGACGCGCCGACGGTAGCCCGGTTGCAGTACTCGAAACCTACGGCACCTTTGCGGCTCTCCAATGCGGTCTGATTGCCCCGGAAGATGGCGAACGCTACGATAACCTCATAGCACACCTGCATGCCTACCTGCCCGACCTCATTGCCGGCCCCACGCCGATGCGTCTAGCGCTTGGTGGCTACCCGCTCGACGTGCGGCGTGGTGATGCGTCGCTCGTTGCCGACTGGATGCTTGACTCCAGCGCCCCGTGGATAGTGGGATTAGTCGTGCCAGCCTATGCCGCTGCCGGCTTGCCCGACGACGCTCGCACAACACTCGACGCCTACCGCGCCATGATTGGCCGCACCGATCCACCCGTGCTAGAGTTTGCCGCCGGTAGCAATGCCTGCTACGGACCCGGCAACAGCAGCGATGGCGGACGCACATGGGATAGTGCCGCATGGTTCATGGCCGTCTACGGCGGGCATTATGGATTGACGATGACACCATCCGCACTCATCATAGAGCCACACCCGCTGCAAACCATCCCCGGCGATGGCATAGACAACTTCAGTTACCAAGGCGCACACCTCACCATAGCGCTTGACGCCGCCAACCATACGTATAGCGTGCAAAGCGACCAACCTATCAACGTCCGCCTGCGCCCAATGGCCACAAACACAACCGTCCGCGTCAACGATAATCCCCCACAAAAAGAAGCCGTACTCACGCTTGAACCCGGTATGCCATACATCGTCGTCAGCGAAAACCCTGCCACCCCATCCTACCCCACCATACACATCCCCGCCAACGGCCTCTACAATTGCGGCGCTATGCGCACCCTCTGGGAACGCACCGACCTGCCCATAGCCGAGCAAGCAACAGAGCTACATCCACGCTCATGGATGTGGGGACCACAACCACTCACCGGCGGCATACGTGAACCATATGCCCAAGGGCCCGGCGGCACACGTCTGGTGCAATACTACGACAAGAGCCGCATGGAAATCAACAACCCCGATGCCCCACAAGATCGCTGGTATGTCACCAACGGCCTACTCGTCGTTGAGCTCATGACTGGCAAGATGCAAATAGGTGATAACGACTTTGAGATGCGCCAGCCAGCCGATCTGCCGGTTGCCGGCGACCCCATTGCCTACAACCCTAATGCGCCCACCTACCGCTCATTTGGGACAGTGTCGCATCCGCGCAACCCAGAGCTTGCGCCCGACCGCACCGGCACAGTTGTGGTTGAAACCTTGGCACAAGATGGTAGCGTAGCAGAAGACCAAGCGCTCGCACACCACAATGTGATGCTTGGCTACTACGAGGAGCAACTCGGCCACAATATCCCCCACGTCTTCATGGATTTCTTTGCCCAACAAGGGCTTGTCTATGAAAATGGGCACTATGGAGAAGGGCCAATTATGGATTGGGTATTTGCCATGGGGTTGCCCGTCAGTGAGCCATACTGGGCCCGCGTCAATGTTGGTGGCGAGCCACATGATGTGCTCATACAGGCATTTGAGCGGCGTGTGCTCACCTATACCCCCGATAGCGACCCAGACTGGCGTGTACAGATGGGCAATGTGGGACAGCACTATATGCATTGGCGCTACGGAAGGTGAGTACCATGACCGAATTGAACATAACCCCAATTATAGGCTATAATAGCGCTTGGACACACCAAGCACGGAGAGATGTAAGGGTTTGCCCACATGAGTTTAGTTCAGTGAAGTAAGAGGAGGTTCAAATGTCTTTCGTATCAAGAATCAAGACGGTCGTATGTACGCTTCTTATTGGCCTGATTGTTGCAACCCTCGCCCCACAGAGCGCACAAGCACAATCAGATGAACGGTGTTTTCAAGAAACCGGGTACTGTATCGCTGGACGGATACGCACATATTGGGAACAAAACGGTGGTCTGGAGGTTTTTGGCTTGCCTATAGCTCCACAGCAACAAGAAACGATAGAAGGGCAAATGCTGCAAGTACAGTGGTTTGAACGCAACCGGCTTGAGTTGCATCCCGAAAACGCCCCGCCCTACGATGTATTGCTTGGGCGACTCGGTGTTGACGTACTCGAACAGCAAAGCCGCGACTGGCAGACATTTCCCACTAGCAGCCCACAAAACGGGTGCTTGTATTTTGCCGAAATGAGCCACAACGTCTGCGGCGATATTCTGTCCATGTGGCAAGCCAATGGGCTAGAGCAAGATGGCGTGCTTGGGTTTTCGCAAGCTGAAAGCACAGCGCTCTTTGGTTTTCCCATAAGCGATGTCATGAATGAAACCCTGAGCGACGGCAATACCTACCAAGTGCAATACTTTGAACGCGCACGGTTTGAATTGCACCCAGAGAACCAACCACCCTACAATGTGCTCCTTGGCTTGCTGGGAACCGAAATTGGTGCTACTCCCGCTGTTGCGCCCCCGGCACAAGGTGAAGATTACGACAGCATCATCGCCCAACAGACCCAAATCCTTGCACAGGACCCAAACAATGTAGACGCCTACACCCAGCGGGGAATGGCCTACTACTATACAGGAAACTATGACCGTGCCATTGCCGATTTCACGCAAGCCATTGCACTTGACCCCAACAACCCCTCTTTTTACAACAATCGGGGTTTAGCCTACAAACATATAGGCGACTATACAAATGCTGTGCATGACTATACAAAAGCTATTGAAATGAACCCCAACGAAGCAGATTTTTATGCCAACCGGGGAAATGTGCATATCTTACGAGATGATTATGAGAACGCAGTTACCGATTTCACCCAGGCTCTCGCGTTCAATTCCAGCAACGCCGACTTTTATAACCTGCGTGGGCTTGCTTTTTATCGGTTGCAAAACTATGACGATGCCTTGAACGACTACAACCAAGCTATTCAGCTTGATCCGGCCAATCCCATCTTGTACTACAATCGTGGTCTCGCCTATGAAAAGAAAGCAGACTTTGATAGCGCCCTCAATGACTACAACAAAGCCATTGAAATGAACCCCAATGATGCAGATTTCTTTGCTAATCGGGGCAGTATCTACCTTGAAAAGCAAGACTATACCAACGCCATCAGTGATTTTACCAGAGCTATTGAAATAAACCCCAATGATGCACAACTCTATAGCTTTCGTGGGGTTGTGTATCTTGTGCAAGGAGACTATACCAATGCACTGGAGAACTTCAACCAAGCAATAGAACGTGACCCCAACCTTGCCTTGCTCTACTATGAACGGGGGGTCACCTACTATCAAATGGGCAACTATGAGCTTGCTGCCACTGATTTCAGAAAATATGTACCTATTGGCGAAGACCCTGAATTGCTACAGGACGCACACAATAAGCTGGCTGAATTAGGGGGATAATACCATCCTTCGTTTTATGCATAGTGGGCTTGCTGCGCTGGTGCCGGCGTGCCACTGGTAAGCCCGTACAGGTAACGTTTCCTCGCTTTCAACGATGTAATTCATCTGTCATGATACGGGTCATGCCGGTATTCGGTTTATCATCATTGATTACCACATTGTGCATAATCGCACCAATGAGGCTCGCATGGTCAAACACAACCGCATTCAGATTAGCAGCAGCCGTTAAATCTACCCCATTCAAGTTGGCTCCTTCCAAGTTGGCTCCTTCCAAGTTGGCTCCTTCCAAATGGACCCCTACCATGTTGGCTCCTTGCAGGTTGGCCGCACGCAGGTCTGCATGACGTAGATTAGCACCCACCATATATGCTCCTTCAAGCTCTGCACCCACCATGGTAGCTTCTTGCAGGTTGGCCCCCTCCAACTTCGCGTAGCTCATGTTCGAGCCAGATAGGTTGGTATGGGACATGTTGATATAGGTTAGGTTTTTGCCTTTCATATCAACTCCTTGGCAGTTGGGGTGGCACCAAGCAGATACGTGCGCATTGTGCCACGATACCACAAATGTGATAGCAACGATACAACAAATCAAGATGATAGCTTTTGCACGATCATACCAGTTGAAGTGCATGTCATTGTCTACTATTCTGCAACCTGGGTAGCACGAACAATGCAACTGGCTTTTTCAGGTTGGCTTCGTGTAGACACAACCGCTCAGGGGTGTGCTCATGTCGTTGATAACGAGGATATATGGATATACAGCAGGCACACAAAAACCAAACCCGGTTTGTACTCATACCGGGTTATGGGGAATGGGTACCCTGTTTGTTTGTTAGTAGATACGTACATAGCTAATTAACATGTTTTGGTGGTGAAATATCCTTGGCCATTTGGCATGAAAAGCGAGCTATCTGTGTCTCAGACTTGGTAGGTTCTGTGACTATTGCCACCATGCCCGAATCTATATCTTCAAAATAGAAAAAATTCGACAGACGACCATTGAGTTGGCAGGCTCCGTGTATGAATTGCTGTTCGGGCAAATGAATAAAAAAGCCATTCGTGATTTGAACTTTGGATGTTCGCAACGTTTGCTTGGCTGTCGCAGCCAGCACCTGTTCAAGCAATTCGTGGCGTATTGGCCCACCTAGGCGCATAAATTGGTCGTTTTCGCCAAAGTGGTCAAAGAAATAGTCCATCACCTTGCCAAAGTCAGTTGCTTGGACCATTTTCATCTTTAGGGTAGATAAAAGCTTCAGCGAGTCCTTTTCACCTCCAGCTTTCTTTGTAGCCTGCCCTAACGGGTTTTGGATATTACCCGCTTTCTTTTTTTGAGGAGACGGCATTTTGTTGCATACCTTCCGCTACAATTTATACAATACAGTAGCCCTATTGTACCAGATCATGCTTGACAAAGTAAAGCACAACCACTCCGCGTCGCTCAATATATAGCTAGTACCTCACCCCTGACACCTATTCACTATCATCGTTCACTGGCTCAGGGTCTATCTGCACACGCACGATTTCGGGCATAGCACGGCGCAGATCGCGTTCCATACGGGCCATAGTTGCATGGACCTCGGTAAGCACTGTTTGGCTTGAAAATTTGCATCGTAAGGTGACTATAATTCCATTGTCGGTGAGCAACGTCTCAGCACTCATAATAGAAGGAGCATACGAGAGTGATTGAAGTACCTCATTGACCTGTTGGGCAATATCACCATAATGAACGGCCGGCACAACTTGGTCGTAGCGTGGTTCAAGGTGAACAGCAACAACTGTTTTGCATGGCAGTTCAGCAGCAATAGCCGACTCCAAACGTTCTGAATACCTATGCGCCTCGCATAATATCAAGCTCCCCGGCAACTCCAAATCCATTTCTACCCGCACACTATCCTTTAGTTGGTAAATCTCCAGATGATGTACCCGTAAGCCAAGACGTTGTGCAGTCGAGTAAACCGTTGTCGTAAAAGGCTCAGTAGTTGTGCGGGTTGGCTCAATATGCACCAATACCTGCGCATTCTTCAACTCCTTGCGTACAGCATCTTCAATACTGTGCGCCAACTCATGCGCCTCCTCAAGTGAATGACCACGTGGCATACCAACTATCACATCCACGAGGGGTTGTTCACCAACAAACCGCGCACGCACATGCGCACTTTCGGGGATGACCGACGGTAATTCAGCGATACAGCGTGTGAGTTTGTGGCTTAACTCATCCGGAATACTATCCATCAGCGCATGAATAGCTCGTTCACCTACTTTCCAAGCCACGTGCAGCGCAATAAGTGACACAAGCGCAGCCGCTATTGCATCGAAACGCTCAATGAGCCAAAACGGAAACGGCAAATGGGTGTGTATCACTAGCAACATCATCGCAAGCAACACCACTATAGAGCGCACAATATCATTCGTGAAGTTGGCAGCGCTTGCAGCAAGCGCCTGACTCTTGAACTGATTGGCAGCTTGGTTGAGCCTATAGACACGCACAATATTTATCATTACAGAGACAGTGACAACCAGAAAGACCCACGGAGAGATTGTTGGCATTTCAGGGTGAACTACGATATTGTTACATGCTTGCCACAGAAACCAGCCATAGGTGACACCCATAAGCATAGCCTGGGCCAGTGCGCCCAAATGTTCAGCACGTGCATGGCCATAGGGGTGGTCATCATCGGGTGGCACATCCGCCACGCGCACGGCGATGAACGTCACAGCATCTGTAACCAAGTCAATGAGTGAGTCGGCAGCTTCGGCTAAGATACTCAAGCTACCGCTGATAATGCCAACAAACAACTTGACGATGGCAAGCAGTATGCTAAAGGCAAACGAGAGCAATGCAGTAGATTTTTTAGAGCTTATCACCGGGTATGAGGCACCCACATAACTACACCCCACAAAGACAGCTCGCAGCATTGCAGCGTACCAGCAAAGCATTGCATGTTCCTTTTTTTATAGCTTTGCGTTCTTTGCGTCTTTGCGCGAGGTCTGCATGAAAAAAGAGCTGTATGGTCTAGCTACATATTGGTATAGTACTACCCAAGCAACCCCTGCTGCATGAGCCACCACAGCGCTACCAAAAGGAACACCACAAACACAATTATAGCAGCAATGACTATGCCCCACAGAGCAACGCCAGATTTCTTTTTCTTTTTCTTCTTTTTGCCTCCCTTTGAACGTGAAGGTGAAGCAGCTTTTTTGCCTTTTTTTGGCGCTTCCCTATCTGGTGCTATGTCAGACATCCTGTCTGTGCCTTTGTTCGCTGCTGTATCTGGTTGCCCTGCTTTGGAGGGGGAAATTGGTGCTGGTGCTGGTGCCGATACCGGGGCCACGCTTGCCGATGCAGACGACGTGCCATGCCCGCCAACCCCCGCCGGCATATCTGCAAATTGGGTCGCATCCCCGGCACGTATCAGGTTTTGTTTCACCACCATTCCAAACGATTCAGCATCCGAATAGCGTTTGTTTGGCTCCTTCGCAATAGCTTGCATCACAATCCTCTCTACTGCTTCTGGCAAGTCGGGGCGGATGCTGCGTGGGGATACCGGGGCTTCTTGCATATGTTGCTGCATCACAACCGATGGCGTGCCGCCGGTAAATGGTACTGTGCCCGTCAACAACTCATAGAGCACTATACCAAGCGAATATACATCAACGCGGCTATCACCTTTTTTGCCTTGGATGAGTTCCGACGACATATAGTCAGCCATATCCGGCACACTGTCTGGGGCAACCTTTTGTGCTGCATCGTAGATAACCCGCGACGCCATATAGTCGGTTAAGACTACATCAGAAGGCCCAAGGTTAGCTACAAGATGGGCAATATCACTATCGCTTTCATTTTTCATGCGGAGCATAATGTTGGCCGGACGAACGTCACGATGCATCGGGTTTTCATCTTGCTCAAACGCATACGTTAGCCCACTCGAAACCTGCCACAGTATCGTAGCCACAACTGGCAGCGGCAGCAATTTGCGTTGTTCAGCGAGATAGTGCAGTATGTCTTCCAATGTCATACCGTTAATATATTCCGCAACCTTGAAGCCAAGGTTGCTTTGCGTAGTATATTCGTAGACCCGTTCAATGTTATTGTGTTGCAAGTTGACTGCTGCACGTACTGCCCGCTGGTATGCAGTTTGCACGTCGGATGCCTGGGCCAATTGCGGCCCAAGGGTCGTAATCGTCATATCCCGCTTTATATCGGTCCGATAGGCACGGTAGATTTCGATGATGTTGTTGCGCACGAGTGCTTCTTTCACTTCATAGCGCCCTGCCAAAGTACTCCCTATCAAATCACCTGTCATGCTCTCTATGCTCCTCAAGCTACTATCGTGCATATGGTTTGCATGCACCTATGGCATGATAGCATAAAATGCAATAGGTGAATCGCCAAGTGCAAACGATTACCCAATGACATAATAAGTATTTTGTACTATGTAAACTACAAAAACGCATTGACTTTGTTATTTTTATTTGGTAGACTGATTTTGTATTGGTAAGTAGCTCATTTGTTGTCTTTTTCTTGTTTAATAAAAAAAGAACCGCCAAGACGCCAAGACGCCAAGGGTTCTTGCTCATTTTGATGCGATTGTGTTGCTCAAACAAGAGCAAGATGAACTCCATCGCAGCAAATATGAAGCAGATATACAGCAGCAGCAGCAGGCTATTAACAATCTCGTTTTCGATATGTATGAATTGACAACAGAAGAACGCCACTTGGTGGAGGATATGGTACACTACGGCATTGCATTTTTCAATTGGTCTCAAAAAAAGGGGCGTAAACCACACGGGACGGACGCCGTTCGTCCGCCCACACGACCGATGCTGATAGCATATGCCCAAACGTTTATTGACGTTACCACTGCATTGTTACGGTATCAAGATGAAACATTAAATGCCGTTGTCTACCACAATGGTGCCCCCTTGAGCGTAGTAGGGTTTGAGCGAGTACAAATGGACAACGCGCAAGAGGTACAGTTCATTGAAGACCATGGACAACTACGTGACATGCTACGCCATCTTGACCTTCTGTTATGCGAAAAAAAAGCTCCCGCGCTCTATATGCGTCGTCATGTGCGTATTTACGATGGCTCCATGGTGCACCTTGTGCGCCCTAGCGAGCAGCGTTTCTGGAGTCGCTCGCAAGCATATGCCGATGCAGATAGTTTCCTAGCTGACATGTTGACCTATTCCAAAAGAGAGGTAGGAAAGATAGCCTAGTGACAAACCAATCTTATATTCCATTGGATGTACCAGCGGAAAGCGAAGGTGTACCCAAATATCCGTCTCACACACCTTTTCCTCACGTTTGATTTTGCATGACACATCCCTACCTTTAAATCTTGGCGTTCTTGGCGTCTTGGTGGTTCAATATCTACCCTTGAGAGCATCCCTATCCCCCCTCAATTTTGCGCATAAGATAACATAGTACTATTAACCTATTGACAGAACCTCTCCTTCTCCCTACCATGATAAGTGGCTTAATGTCTATACATAGCTAGAAAATTTGGATAGACGTCATTGTGGTAGGAAAGGTACGAAAGGTTGCTTAGAGGCCTATACCATTCCTGATCAGATAAAGAACCTCTCCTAACCACATAGCGCTAAATAACATATATAAGGAGGCGGGGCAATGTCGCAGCAAAGCACAAATGCAGTGACACATTCGGGAGCATGGTTCATTGGTTTCGTAATTCTTCTGGTTGTATTTCCTCTTTTACACTTGCAAGCTGCGCCAAGCAGCCCTGCGACATCTCATAGTACAACCATCCACCTCTCAACAGTCTCAGCCCAATCACTCCATTCCGTGGCTCCACCAGACCGTTGCCCACATATAGCACAGCGTGAAGGGTATACCACCTACATGCCGCTTGTTGTCAATCATAGCAATAATGGCACAACCACAGCACAAACTTCCATCTCAAAAGCATCATCCCCCACCTACCCCGCCGGCCACGATTTTGGTGATGGTATCCCAACCCAATTGGAAATGAGCCGAGGCGATACCGACGGAGACGGCATTCCCGACTATATGGATGCCGACGACGATGGAGATTGTGTTCCTACCAGCGTTGAGGAAGGCAGGGGAGATAGTGATGGTGATGGTATTCCCGACTATCTCGACTATGACGATGACAATGATGGCATCCCCACATGGGCCGAAGACTACACCTTCCATACCCCCGATTCTACCCTCAACTATGCTGTGCGTCTGGGGCAACAACTCGTCTCTAACGACAATGCCCCTCTAGCTTTTATTCCCCAAGACATATGGGGCGATGGCAACCCACTCAACGACGATACCGACAACGACGGTACGCCCGATTATCGTGACCCCGACGATGACGGCGATGGAGTATTAACGATAGACGAGTTTCGTGGCGATACCGATGAGAATAGCCGACCAGACCATATAGATGTAGATGATGACGGCGACGGCTTGCCCACCATAGATGAATCTCGTTATGATACTAATGGCAATGGAGTACCTGATTATCGTGACGCTAGTACAATCCTACAACCCACAATACCTACTCCTACTACCTCAAAAGAAGATACAACTCCAACATCGCCTATCATTCCAACCCTAACGCCAACTCCAAACGATGTCTCACCCATAGATGCAACCCCGACACTATCGCCGACACTAGATGTTCTCGACGACGACGGCGACGGTATCCCAAATGATGAAGAGCTACAGGGCGATACCGACGGTGATGGTATCCCCAACTATCTTGACTTCGACGACGACGGGGACGGTGTGTTTACCAAGCGCGAGTTGCCATATGGCGATACCGACGGTGATGGTATCCCCAACTATCTTGACTTCGACGACGACGGGGACGGTGTGTTTACCAAGCGCGAGTTGCCATATGGCGATACCGACGGTGATGGTATCCCCGACTACCTCGACACCGACGACGACGGCGATGGAATACCAACAAAGAAAGAGCTACCACAGGGCGATACCGACGGTGATGCTATTCTCAATTATCTTGACCCCGACGATGACGGCGACCTTGTGCTTACCATAGATGAGTTGGCTTGTGGCGACCCAAATGGAAATGGTATCCCAGCTCACCTCGACCCGGAAGATAAAACATGTGTCATTACACCCACGTCAACAAACACATCCGTTGCTCCCGCGCCAACGGAAACGCCTGTGCAACAAGTAACGGTTAGCCCCAAGAACACACCTACGAACACGCCTGTGAAAGGAATAACGATTAGTCCCTCGATAACGCCCACATCAACAGATACGCCAACGAAAATACCAACGAACACACCAGTGGTACCACCAACGGATATACCCACGCCCACGAACACACCAGTGGTACCACCAACGGATATACCCACGCCCACGAACACACCAGTGGTACCACCAACGGATATACCCACACCAACAAACAAACCACCGAATACACCAACGGCTATACCCACGCCAACAAACACACCAGTGGTACCACCAACGGGTATGCCCACGCCAACAAACACACCAGTGGTACCACCAACGGATATGCCCACGCCAACAAACACACCAGTGGTAGCACCAATGGATACGCCCACGCCAACAAACACACCAGTGGTAGCACCAACGGATATGCCCACGCCAACAAACACGCCTGTAGTACCACCAACGGCTACACCCATGGGACCAACGCCTACGCCAACACCTATACCCGCCTCAAACACAAAACCCATAGCCAATGCCCAAACAGTCAGCGGCGATGAAGATACCGACCTCATCATCACCCTAACCGGGAGCGACCCCGACGGCGACACCCGGAGATACTTTATTGCAAGCCTACCAACAAAAGGTAGCTTGTATCAAGTAGATACCGATGGTACATCACGTGGTGTAGAAATCACTGCTGCGAACACGGAAGTGACGAACAGTCAGCACAAAATCATCTTCGTGCCAGCAGAAAATGAGTATGGGAGCAGTTACACTACGTTTACCTTCAAAGTCAATGATGGCAAAGAAGATTCGGCTGCCGCTACTGTCACAGTGGATATTGACCCTATAAATGATGCGCCTGTAGCCAATGCGCAAACCACCAACGGCGAAGAGGACACCGACCTCATCATCACCCTAACCGGGAGCGATGTTGACAACGACCCGCTAACGTACATCATCGCAAGCCTGCCCACAAACGGGAGTTTGTATCAAACTGATGGCACATCGCCTGGAGCAGAAATCACCACTGCTAATACAACGGTTACGAATGATGACAACAAAGTCATCTTCGTGCCAGCAGCAAATGAGAATGGTAGTAGTTACGATAGTTTCACCTTCAAAGTCAATGATGGCACGGTAGACTCAGATGCTGCTACCGTCACAGTGGATGAGATTAGCGCTATCAATGATGCGCCAGTAAATACCGTGCCGGATGGGCAGACTACGATTGAAAATGGTCTATTGACATTCTCAACAGGCAAAGGCAATGCCATACAAGTGACTGACGTTGATAGTGCGAGCGATAGCATCAAGGTAACGTTGACAGCAAGCAATGGTACATTAACGCTTGCTGCTACCAGTGGATTGTTATTTAGCACAGGCAGTGGTGTAAATGACGCAAATATGACCTTTACCGGCACAGTTGCCAATATCAATACGGCCCTTGATGGAATGGTGTTCACCCCGACAATTGACTATACCGGTGATGCCAGTGTGCAAATAACGACCGATGATCAAGGATATACTGGCACTGGTGGTGCAAAAACCGACGATGACACGGTCGCTATCAAAGTCTCTGGCATCATCATAACAAAACTTGACTATAGCTATGATGGTAGTACCTTAACCGTTGAATGGGAAACGAATGGAGATACAACCGGACAAGTGGATTATGGCACAGACACAAGCTATGGTACTAACGTCGAAGATACTACTTCAGCAACAACACACTCGGTTGATATCACCGGCTTGAATGCCGACACGCTCTATCACTTCCAGGTCAGCGCAACCGATGGAGTTGATACGGTCACATCGCCCGATATCCAATTCAAGACATCGGCATCTACAGACGCCTACCCGATTGACGTGTGGTATGGCAATTACCAGGCATTTGGGCACAAGAGCAAGACGCAAACCTGGGTCAACATCTTGGGCAACACTATTGCTTCACCATTGACATACTCATTGAATGGTGGTGCAGAGCAAGAACTTTCGCTAGGTCCGAATGCTGGATTTACTGGCCGCCTTACAGGAGATGGTGATTTCAATGTAGACATATGCAGGTATTACCTGAACGAGGATCCCCTTCCTGAACCTCCCACAGAATGTAACGATCTGAACGATGGACTGAATACCGTTACCCTGAACGCAGGTAGTGGGTCTTATGTGCGGACAGTCATTGTGAATTACAACTCAAGTGCGACGTGGACCATGCCCACGACAGCTTACACCATAGACTGGAGCACCTTCGCTACCATGGAAGATATTGTGAGCGCAACGTCGGGCGATGCAGCAGGCATAGACATTGTGGATGGTGAGTGGGAACTCAGCGGAGGCGAAATCTGCACTGTCATACCTGGCTATGACCGCCTCATTGCCATTGGCGATATGACGTGGGATGACTATGAAGTGAAGATGCCAATCACTGCTGCCGCATTCAATTCTTCTCAAGATTCCATAATGGGTCTCATGATGCGTTGGCATGGGCATTATGTGGATGTGAAGCAACCGCATTTAGACTGGTATCCCATAGGTGCTTTCTTGCACTACTTCAAGTCGGCAAGCACAAGTACAGAACAGATCAGGATTAGACGAAATGGCTATGGTGCTATTGTGGGGGCAGACCGTACTTTGAATACCGACACAACCTATTGGTTCAAGGCACGGGTAGAAACGTCGGGTGGTGTTGGCAAATACTACCTCAAAGTATGGCAAGGCAGTGACGAACCTGCCGAGTGGGATTTGACAGGCTCAGCAACGTCAGAGGAGTTGGCAGATGGCTCATTCCTACTGGTGGCGCACTATACCGATTTGTGCTTTGGGGATGTGACGATTAGCCCTGCTACGCCATAGTATGTGTGTCAACAGGCACATCAACAGCACCGGGTGTGTTATAATAGAAAAACACGTATGGACATGGACAGGCATATTGCCTGTCCTTTGTCTCATCTATGGCGAGAGAAGGAACAACGGGATTGAAAACCGACATCCCATTGAAAATATTGACGGCTACGTGTGGTCCAGGTTTGCTCAAATTGTTGGGCATGCCCAAGGCAACCATAGTGAAAGTAGACACGCTAGAATTGCCCTTTAGCGAGCGACGGCTCGACAACGTATTATATATGCGTAGCCCCAACGGGCAAGAATACTTGCATATCATCGAATGGCTCGGCTACAGTGACAAGTTAGTGCTATGGCGGTTATTGTTGTACATTGTGCAAGTAGCATTGAAATACCCGCATATGAAGGTCGTTGGCACCGTCATCTACCTGAAGTCAGAGTATGATGTAGGCGATACCATATGCCAGATAATAGATGGGGAGACCGTAACGAAATGGCCGCTTTCGTGTATGCGCATCTACGAGTATGATGCCGCTGAGTTGCTGGTAGAAGAAGACCCAGTGCTGGCGGCTCTTGCATTGCTTGGCAAAAATGTATCAGCAGAGGTTGTCGAACAGGTGATAGCGATTATCCAGCAGCAATTGCCCTACTCGCAGCAGGCAGATGTGCTTGCAGTTGCGTGTGTGTTTGCAGAGCCATATGTACCGCGTGAGCGGTTTATACAATTGGTAGGAAAGGAGCATCTGATGCAATCAAGTATCATAGCTTCCCTCGTAGAGGAAGAGGTTGAGAAACGGGTTGAGATCATGAAACCAGGTATCATAGCTTCCGTTGAGGAAGAAGCCAAGAGAATAGTAGCAATGCGTGAAGCAGAGTTGGAGCAGGAAAGATCTGCATTGGAAAAAAGGCTAACCGAATCCCAGGGTGTACAAGAGCGACATGACCTCCAGAAAACGCTTTTCAACATACTCGCCAAGCGGTTCCCGCAAGCACCCGTGGCAGTGATAGCCAATATCTACGCTATAGACCAACCTAGCATGCTGCACAGACTCATTGTCGAATTGGGTACCACGGATGACTTTGCGTCGTGGGAGCGACTGCTCAACGAAGTATCCAACAGGAACAATTGACAGATAATTAATTGTTAGACAAAGGCTTGTTTTCGTGTGCCTCGCACTCATAGCATCATAGCGTCTTGAGTGCGAGGCTTGAATATATCAAAGAAAGAAGGAATATCATGACCCAGAATGCACTTGTTTTACGAACGCGCCCCGTTGGGGCTTTTATGATGAATACCTATGTGCTCGTCTGTCCAGACAGCCAACAAAGTGTGCTCATAGACCCCGGTGCCGAACCAGCAACCCTGCAAAAACTGCTTGCCGACACCACGCCAGTTGCCATCCTCATCACCCACACCCACCCAGACCATATCGGCGCTCTTGACACCATACGCGAACAACTCAATGTGCCCGTTATGTCCCACCCCGGCCCCCATGTTGGCAACGTTGCCATTGCTGCCGACCGTTGGCTCAACGATAGCGACACCATAACCCTTGGCGAGCATACCCTTACTGCCTATCACACGCCCGGACACACGCCCGATATGCTCTGCTTTGCCATCCATAATGACCAGCGCATCATCGTAGGCGATACCATCTTTGATGGTGGCCCCGGCAAAACATGGTCTGCACAAGACTTTGCCACCACCCTCAACACCTTGCGTACCATTGTGCTTGCTTGGTCAGACGATACTGTTTGCTACCCCGGTCACGGGCCGGCTTTTCGCCTAGGCGACCGACGACCGGCTATCGAAACCTTTTTGCACAAAGACCACGGCACCTTCTACGGCGACGCCACGTGGGATATGTAGGGACGTTGCACGCAACGTCTCCCTATCGTAGGACAGGCATCCTGCCTGTCATTGTTTGGACAGGCTAGAAGCCTATCCTACGCCTTTTGTGGTGCTACGTGGGACAGGCTAGAAGCCTATCCTACGCCCTTCCCTAGCGTATACATGACCCATCCGGCGCTATCATGGGATTATCCAAAAACGCCCGGATAATGCTTTGTGGGCATGCACCCCGCGTAATAACCGCGTGCCCTGTGCGTGGAAACGCAAAATAATACTGCGTGCTCAACGTTTCACCAGCAAGCTGCCCCCACGTTGGCGGCGTAATTGGGTCATGCTCCCCCGCAAGGATGAGCGTCGGTATATCGCTGTAGACAGGCTCATTTTCAATGGGGTTGGGTGCATGGGTACCCCATGCATCGCAAAAGCCAAATATTTCCGTCGTATTCTCTGGGATGCCCGCAAAAAACCGTTCAAGGTTGGGAAATGCCCGCAACGTTGACGTAATTTCTTGTGGCGTAGTAAATGCTATCTCCTCACTACATTCGACAGAGAAATATGCCCCATGACTGAATCGCCCGCCAGAGCGCCCAAGACGGCGCTGTTGCATGCTTGTGAGCAGGTCATACTTGTCATTGTGCGTATCATAAATCATCTGTGGCAACGACGGAAGCGCCCCCGTATCATACGACAGGCGAAACATGAGGCTAATAAGTTCAGCACCATCTACACGCACCTTCACCACCTGCCCAGTATGAGGGTTCGTCGGCCAAACAGTCACCGGATTCGCATCAAGTTCCTCGGCCAGTGTATAAAATACATGCTCTAGGTCGGGGTATGCATTGTTACAACCAGCATCATGGGCACAATTCTCAAAGAGCCGCGTAAACGAACGGTCCATATTAGCCGGCATCTCCGTGAACAAGTTTACCTGCAACGGATAGGTTGAGTCGAGGATAGCAGTGCGGATGTCCTCCGGGTAATCGCGCATAGCCGTCAACGCCAAGCGTGTGCCATACGAAATGCCAAACAGATTCCATTGCGCATAGCCAAGTGCCACGCGCAAATCATGCAAATCAGCCGCACTCGCCGCACTATGATACCCGGCTACTTGTACCCCTTCTTGCACAAGCGTATCACGGCAGCGCAATGCCGTATCAAGTTCCATATGCACCTTTTCTGCGCGGGTTATCTCCATCCCAAGAATATCATCGGCAAGTTGCACCAGTTCTGGGCAATCAAGCGCCGGTTGAGAAAAGCCCGTACCCCGTTGGTCAAGCACAACAAAATCGCGGTTGTGCAAAAAGCCCGACCACCCACGTGCAAACGTCACAGCATTCACAAGCGCACCACTCCCCGGCCCTCCAGAAAGGTAAACGACCGGGTCTGAATAGGGTGTAGCGCTGTTTGCCGACACAATAGCCACCGCCAATTGAATAGCGCGGCTATCGGCTTGGCTACGGTCTTCTGGTACAGTGAGATAGCCACAAGTTATAGACAAGTCGCTAGGCACAGCGAAGGGGCATGCGCTTGTTTCAAAGCGCGGCCAAGGGTGCTGCATATCGTTGCCGCGTAGCTCTTGCGCCAGCAACCCAAACTGCACCCGGTAGGGTGGCTCATGCTCTGGGTGCAACTCAAAACGTGCTCGCTCAAACCATTGCACTGTATAGACCTGCCCATCTGCTAAGCGTTCCGGCCGCGCATCAGTCAAAGGCAAACCAAACAAGGCTAGGTGTTCGGCATCACTCATACCCGGTTGCCCATCCAATTCAAGCCCATGCGCTTGCCATGCATCCAGAAATTCCCCACACACCCGATGCCCTGTTGCCTCAAACAATTGGCATGATGATGTATCATCACTAGGCATAGTCACATCTTCAGCATCTTCAATATGCTGTGGGCTATGTTCCTGATGTTCTAGGCGTTGCTTCCCAAGATGCCCAAGCAATACATCATATGGTGGTTCATTCTCTGGGTGTAGCTCAAGCCGGTTGCGCTCAAACCATTGCACCCATATCGTGTGCCCTTCAATTACTTCGCTACGGAATGGCGTTATGGGCAAACCAAACACATCTATCCCGCCATTGTGCTCCCAGAATGTGCGGATACGTCCGCGAATGCAAAGCTCCGTCTCTGCAAAGCAGCGTACTCCCGTTTGCGCTTGCGCATGGCGAATGGGGATTGCTGAAATCATCAGCAACATAACAATACCGATACGCACAAGTATAGCAAGCATACGTGTAGAAAAGTGGTCAAGCATACATGTTCCTTCTGTTCTTAGGTAATAGAGAGCAAACCTACATAAGCTGTAAAAATCGCCAATCTTTGCGTCTCTCTGCGCCTCTGCATCTCTGCGCCTCTGCGTTAAAACAGTGCTAGATTACGAGAGAATCCAAGTCATGTGTTATAATAGACATACGTACATTATATGATGGATATATGGAATATGAAAACCACTATTTGTTACGTGTGTATACTTTTCATAGGGTTGCTCGTAGCACTCTGGAGTAACCCAATTGCATTGGCACAGGCAGACCAACCGGCTGTGCATGCAGTCATCTTTTTTTCACCTACATGTCCCCACTGTCACGAAGTGATTGAAAATGATCTACCACCGCTTATGGAAAAATATCCTGAGCAATTGCGGATTATTAGTATCAATGTTAGCGAAACTGAGGGGCAGAAGCTGTATCAGGCGGCAATTGACCATTTCAACATACCTGAAGAGCGGTATGGGGTGCCAACGCTTATCGTTGATGATGTCATTCTTGTTGGAGGACGCGAAATACCAGAAAAGTTCCCAGGACTTGTTGAAACCTATCTCGCTCAAGGTGGCGTAGATTGGCCCGACATCCCCGGCCTGCCCGATATGCTGGCCGATATGGAAGCAACCGCAACGGCTGCCGAAGGACAGTCAACAGAACAATCAACAGAACAATCAACAGAACAGTCAACAGAACAGTCAACAACAGAATCGCAAGCGACTGCTACTATGCATGCAACCCTCTCCGCTGAAGCACCTGCTGCCCCTACAGAAAACGAGGAATCGCCTGCACCCAGTGTTATCATGCCCGACAGCGAAACGGAAACGTGGCAGACTAAGTTTGCACGCGACCCGGCTGGTAACACACTGTCCGTTGTTGTGTTGGTAGGTATGGTTGCTATGGTAGGCTATACGGCTATCACGTTCTATGATGCCGAAACTGCCCCTAAACCGGCATGGCAGCAGTGGGCTATCCCGCTGTTGTCGCTCATCGGCATTGGGGTAGCCAGCTACCTTGCCTATGTCGAGGCTGCCGATGTACAAGCTGTCTGTGGCCCAGTGGGCGACTGTAATACTGTGCAACAGAGTTCCTATGCGCGTTTGTTTGGTATTATCTCCATTGGTATGGTGGGCGTCATTGGGTATAGTGTCATCATTGGAACATGGCTTATCAGTCGCTCTGCACAAGGGCAATTGGCACGAATGGCATCCTTGACTCTGTTTACGATGACACTGTTGGGTACACTCTTTTCCATTTACCTAACGTTCTTGGAGCCATTTGTGATAGGGGCAACATGTGCATGGTGTGTTACGTCGGCCATTATTATGACGGCCCTCTTGTGGCTCACTATACCGATTGCAAGAAATGCGTTCAATAGTTAATAGGTGCGAGGTGCGAGGTGCGAGGTGCGAGGGGTCAGGGGTCAGGTGATAGGGTAATGGACAAGAATGGAATATTATTCCTATCCCTACAAGTTCTAGGTTGTGAAAAATGATGTAGTCATCACTTGGCAGATGTTTTTTGAAATATGTAATTGCCTTACGTTCGCTGTCATTCTCTGGGGGGGCAATTGCATGAACTATTGCCATAATACTATCTTCCTGTGCATACAAATTTCTTGTAGAGAATTATAACATAGGTTGCAACGGTTTTTGCGGGAATGTGAGAAATGTACCTCTACAGGCAATAGCCAAGCCCCACAAGCCCCACACAAGTGGGGCGGGGCGTACCATGCCCCATGTCACAGCGTCAACCATGCCATGGGTTACGAGCGCGATTTGGCTAGCGAGCAACCCGACCCCGATGCCGACATACCACCCATCGCCTGTGGTGCGTCCAAACCGATAGATACGCCATGCACTGTAGCAAACAGTCAGCAAAATGGCAAGCCATGCCACAAGCCCAAATATGCCCAAGTCAACTGCCACTTGCAGGATAAGGTTGTGTGCATGGTCGCCACGTTCAGGGGGGACAATGAACAAGGGGTAGAGCACGCTTGCAACATGCTTATATGTTCCCATGCCTATGCCCGTGAAAGGAAAATCCTGTATCATAAGCCATGCACGATTCCACAATTCCATACGCGCATGCACATCATGCATCAGCGATTCGTTTTGTTGTAGGGTAGCAATGAGCCGCGATCCTGCTGCTGTCTGAAGCCACGCAATAGCAGCAATGATTGTACTGCCAACGAGAATCCAGCCCCATCGCCACCAGAACACGAGCATAGTTGCTCCTACTGCCACCATTGCTACCAATGCACCGCGTGATTGTGTCAGGATGAGCATACCTATCATCGTTGGAGCCGTGACAAGAGTCAAGATGCGCATAGCCCAACCCGTATGTTTCCATGAAAAGAGTAGTAATGCCAGCGGAATGGGCAGCACAATAACCAGTTGCCCGGCCATAACATTGGCGTTCACAGCATCGGCGAGTAGCAATGAGAAGTGTTCATACAGCGAAGATGGAAAGAACGGGATTTTGCTGGGTGACCACCTGACGCTCACGGTAGCAAGGAGTGCCAGCAGCAAGCCGGCCACTACCATGCCCATAACCAAAAGCCGCAGACGTTTGGTTCCTGAAACAGACGTAGACCAGTTCACGATTGCATAGAAAAGTGCAATGCCCGTAAGCAAGCGGTATATCTGAGGAAGTGTTACCTCTGGTAGTGCAGTTGCCCATAATGTCATTGGAAGGAGCAACACAAGTAGGAGAACAGGAGCATCAATGGGGGTAGAGATACTTGGGCGACCATATGCCACCCAGCGTACAGGCCAGAAAAAAAGCGCTACAACGAGCGCAGGAAGCAAAAAGCGTTCAGTGGCAACACTTGCTGCTATTGCAAGAGCTACCGGACACATTTCTACATGCGCAAGCAGAGCAACGACGTTGTTGCCCCAACTCTTATCAATTGATAATTTAGCCATTATTGATGGGATGGACGATGGGGTATCGGTGCGACTCCCTCTGTGCGTTGTGCATTTGGTTTCAATCCCTCGGCACGTTGTGTGAGTTGGGTATTTGGAGTAACGCCATTGGTCATTGCATAGACTCCATGCGTGCGCCGTGTGTTTGTGGGAAGATCATTTGGGTGTTGTGGTTTGGTTGAGGGAACTACCGTATCAGCTTGCGCAGATGCCGATGGAAAAGACTCAGGTGCAGGATTTGTTGATTCGGAGTTATCGGGTGCTACGTCAGGTGTTTCTAATTGATACTCCGGAACCAGTGTTTGCAAAAGGTGTATAATAGTTGCTTTCGAGTGTGTATTGGCCGCTTCGGTTAGGTCTTCTATTGCCTTATCTAAAAGGGGGTTTATACCATTACTTGCATTGACTGCAATAGCAATCTTCTTGTGACATGTAGGCTCATATTCTTCGCCTGAAATGAACAACTCTTCAAATAGCTTCTCACCTGGGCGCATGCCCGTAAACACAATATCTATATCGTGGCCCACTTCCAAGCCCGACAATTCTATCATATCACGTGCCAAGTCAACAATCTTCACTGGTTCACCCATATCAAGCATGAAGACTTTGCCACATTCGCCTAGGACTGCTGCTTGCAATACCAATTGCACTGCTTCAGGAATAGTCATAAAATAGCGTCGCATGTCTGGGTGCGTGACGGTTACTGGTCCTCCATCGGCTATTTGTTGCTTAAAAGTGAGTACAACACTCCCACGGCTACCGAGTACGTTGCCAAAACGTACTGCAACATAGGGTTTGCCACTCTTTATAGCAGCTTGATGTACCAACAACTCAGCAACACGCTTGCTTGCCCCCATCAAACTGGTTGGGTTGACGGCCTTATCGGTTGAAATCATCACAAACCGTTCAACGCCAGTGTTTTGAGCAGCATCTAAGAGGTTGCGCGTGCCGAGGATATTGTTTGTTATCGCTTCAGAGGGGTTGAGTTCCATGAGAGGGACATGCTTGTGTGCTGAGGCATGAAAGACGATATGTGGTTGATGCGAACGGAATATGTTTTGAATGTCTTCAGCAAAGCGAATATCTGCAATAACTGGGGAGAGTTTGGTAGGGGGTGACCCATTGCGTTTTTCACTCCACAAGCCATTCAGTATACGTTGCAATTCACTATGAATAGTAAAAATACTATTTTCACCATGCCCAAGCAAAATCAACTCAGCAGGGTGAAACCGTAATACTTGGCGGCATAATTCGCTTCCTATAGAGCCACCAGCACCTGTCACTAAAACCCGTTTTCCACGGATAAGTTCTTCAACTGATGCAGTATCGGTTTGGATTGGCTCGCGTCGCAGGAGGTCTTCTATCTGTACTGTGCGCAATTGACTGACGCTAAATTTCCCATCTAGTAACTCGAACATGCCGGGAATAATTTTTGTTTGCACATCCATTTTTTCACAGACCCGTACAATTTCGCGGATAACCCTTCCGGGGGCAGTAGGCATAGCAATAATCACTTGGCGCACATTATAACTTGTCGCAATACGGGAAATGT
Organism: uncultured Chloroflexaceae bacterium; assembly: GCA_964626155.1. Classification (GTDB taxonomy): domain Bacteria; phylum Chloroflexota; class Chloroflexia; order Chloroflexales; family Chloroflexaceae; genus JAAUSY01. The sequence goes on from CAZVEN010000041.1 coordinate 40,769, forward strand.
CATTGCAATCACCCAATACGGGGATACCATGAATACGCAACCTTTGTTTATTGGTATCGTCATCCAGAAAGCCAACTACCTCCATGCCCAGATCGGGTTTCCGAAGCAATTCGCGCACTACCATCACGCCGGCATCGCCTGCACCAACCACAACGACTGGCTTGCCATACCTAATGCCAGATTTTTTGCGTGGGTAGTGTGTCATGAGGCGCACAAACAAACGCGTCCCGGCAGTGGCACCGAGTGTCAGCATGAGAAAAATCAATGGTACTGAACGTGGCAAGATATATTTGTCGGGTAAGAGCCACACTGCTGTTAAGCTGATTGTTCCTGTCAACACCGCCGATGCTGTGACTGCTCCTGTTAGCAACAGCAACTCTTCTATAGATGCATAGCGCCAGTAGCGGCTATAGATACCTGCCCTCCAGAAGACAAGTGGTGTAATGCATACACCCAATATGGTAAAAAGAGCAAACCCAGACCACTCACCCTTGAGATCAAAACCTTCCAGTCGTAATACATAGCTGACATACGACGCAAGTATGAGGAGTACGACATCTGACAGAAAGAAGTAACGGTTTCGCAAATATTTCATATATCTGGATTACCTATCATGTATAAATTTATACACTTGTGTTGAAACTCTGCAACACATGGCATTGAGCGTCTTATAGTGTTGTATGCACTGCATGTAACGAAAAAAGGAAAAAAACGTTACACCATGTAGATAACGTGATGCTGGCACGCTCTATCTTTTTTCATTAAGCTGTTCCCTACACCGGCCCAAAGTAGAATGCGTTTTCAGTCGGGTCAACCGCGAATCTTATCCGGTCTAGCAACCTATTCAGACCGAGAAAGTAGGCATATTCTGTTCTGTATAGACAGTATCGTAATAGATCATTCCACTCACGAACTGACTTGCAAAAAGCCGTTGCGTTACCTCATTCATTTACAGCACCTTTGTGGCTACTATACCATCAACATCTGGTTCATCTTTAAACAGTTCTTCCAACTCCCTGTATGAAGGAGCAGAACCGAGAAATACCTCCTCACGAACTGCAATCCATTGACCTCGGTACTCTTTCGCATGGGTGCGCAGCCATGCTGATGTAGCACGCGAGCCTTTTCCACTTGCCGGGCTTGTGCCAACAATTTTTGCAGGCGCTACCACTCGTGCTATCTTCTGGCATCGCGGGTTGTCGGGGAAGAGGCGCACCGCTTCTCCCTACTCGCTTGTTTTTTGTTCTGTTTTACCAGACATTAGCGCGTTTCCATAGAACCATTATACCACGACATATCTGATATGGTTGCACTCGCCAGTTTTTATGCGTACCAAAGTACTGGGTTGTTTCTTTTTGCTTGTGTCATGTTTCATAGCGAGCAAAGATGCGACGATAGGCTTCGCTTTGTTGCATAAGCTCATCGTGCGTGCCTTGGGCAACCAGTTCACCGCGTCGCAAAACGAGGATGCGGTCGGCCCATCGTATTTGCGATATGCGGTGTGTAATAAGGAGCGTTGTGCGCCCTTGCAAGATGCGCCGCATAGCGCGTTGGATTTGGTCCTCCGTGGCGCTATCAATCGCACTCGTTGAGTCATCGAGGATAAGGATGCGTGGGTTGGTAAGGAAGGCTCGTGCTATCGCAATGCGTTGCCGCTGACCACCGGAGAGCGTTACTCCGCGTTCGCCTATCATCGTATCGTAGCCATTGGGAAAGCTCATAATGAAATCGTGTGCTTGGGCTTCACGGGCTGCTTGCTCTATTTCGCTCTGCGTCACATTGTCGGGGTTGCCAAAAGCGATGTTCTCACCGATGGTGCGGGAAAAGAGAAAAATATCTTGTTCAATGGTTGAAATCTGTGAGCGAAGAGATTGCAGACTCCATGTGCGCACATCTTGGCTATCTATCAACACTTGGCCTTCTGTTGTGTCGTAGATACGGTTGACAAGGCGTGTGAGGGTTGTCTTACCAGAGCCGGTTTGCCCCACAATAGCGATAGTTTCCCCTGGTTTAGCATGAAAACTGATATGTTTGAGGATAGGTGAGCCATTGTAGCCAAATGTGACATCGTTAAACGTGATTTCGCCTGCGATAGTTTGTGCAGTGCCAGACGTGTTTTCATCGAGTTCGGTTTCCGTTTTGATAAGTTCAAGGATACGCCCAGATCCAGCGAAGCCGAGCTGTACGAGTGCAAAGCTAAACAATGAGACGAAGGTAGGAAAACGCAACAGGTTCATGAGCATCATATACGCAATTACCTGACCAATCGTCAATACTCCCTGCTGAAATAACAATAGCGCATGCCCAAATGCCAAGCCATATGCAATGCCAAGCAGCAACAGTGGCATATAGCGTGCTTTGATTTTGCCTTCTTGCACGAATAGGTCACGGTAGCGTCGCGCATTGTGGGTAAATAGTTGATATTCATTCTGTTCTTGGGCATAAGCCTTGACTACCTCAATTCCCGATATGGCTTCCGATAGCCTTGCATTCATTTTACCAAATTGCCCACGCATAGCTCTAGTGATAGGAGTCAATTGTGTATTGTAGTGTTTCAAAGCAAAGCCAAAGGACACGAGGAATAGCAAGGGAATAATGAGGAGATCAACCTGTAGGAATGCGATGCCAACCAGTGGTGCTATAATGCTTAACAGCGAGTCTATGATCAGAGAAGCCCCAGGGCTTATCATACGGTTGATTTGCTGCACATCATTGGTAGCGCGGGCCATAATGTCGCCAACCCGTTGGCGATTGTGAAAGGTCTGGCTTTTGCCTAGTAAGCTTATGAACAGTTCTTCACGTGCATCGCGTTCGATGCGCTGTGCAAGAAATTCGGTCGAAAAAGCCGCACCAAGGTTAAACATGCCCTGTACAACATAGACTGCGAGAATAGCCAGTGCAATAGAAAGCACCTGATTTGTGGTAGCATCGGGCTGCACGACGAGGTCGAATGCCTGCCCAACAAGCAAGGCCGATACACTGAACATACTGGCCGAGACAAGGTAGCCCGGAATGGATGCAAGCGCAAGCATGGGGTAGCGCAGTATGTGCGATATAATCCATTTTATAGTTGTTTGGAGATTGTAGGAATAGGCACCCGTAACAGTAAATTCACGTTGTTTCATAGATATTCAGTATTTGGTATGTGTAAGATTAAGAACTATGGTTATACACACAATGCGACGCACTTGTACGAGTGCGCCGCATCATGGTAACATATGTTCCGGCTACTGTCATCTGAAATGTTTGTACTATTAGGAATTGAGCATTTTATCGCCGGGCTTCCAGTTTGCACCACACATGCCACCAGATTGCAATGCTTGTAGCACGCGCAATGTTTCATCTACACTGCGGCCAATATTTTCATTGTGAATAACCATGTATTGCAAAATGCCTTCTGGATTGATGATAAACAGACCCCGCAGAGCATAGCCTTGTTCTTCAACGAGAACACCATAGCTTCTGGAGACTGATCTCGTCATATCCGCTGCCAGAGGGAATTTTAGCCCTTCAATACCACCCTTGTTGAGTGGTGTGTTAATCCATGCCTGATGCGAGAAAACCGAATCAGTTGAAACGCCAAGAATGTCAGCATTCAAGGCAGTAAATTCGTCATAGTGATCTGAAAGGGCCAATATTTCAGTTGGGCACACGAATGTGAAATCAAGCGGATAGAAAAAGAGAATGAGCCACTTCCCTTTATAGTCTTCTAGCGATATGGTTGAGTCAAGCATAGTAACATTGGTACTCATCGTGAACGCAGGGGCTGGCTCTCCAACCTTAGCTACCATCTCTTCTTCATGACAAGTGCATGACATTGAAGTATACTCCTTGCTATTACAAAATAATGGATTTTACTACTATAAGTATAGCGGAGAGCGCTTTTTGATGCAAGCCATATCAATATCACTTGGCAAAATGTGTGGTAATATGAGCATGTATATTGGCTTCAGGAGTTGTTATGACACGAATTATTGCGATGGCAGTGCCTAAAGGTGGCACTGGTAAGACTACAACGACTATGAACCTTGGTGCTGCACTTGCTGAAGCAGGTCAGCGAGTGTTGCTTATTGATTTCGATCCACAAGGTAATCTCACACAGGCCCTTGGGTTCCGGCCAGGCGATCTTGATCAGACTATTTATTCGGCCATGAAGCATTTTCTTACCCACTATGAATCGCAACTTGTGCGGGCAATTCGTTCCACAAGCGCAGGCATTGATCTCGTTCCCACAAGTGCGCGTCTCAACTTGGCCAATGATGAATTGACAGTAGCTGTGCAACGTGAGTTTGTCTTGCAAAAGCTCCTTGCCCCGGTGTTGCCAGATTATGATGTTATTTTCATAGATACATTGCCCTATTTGGGCATTCTTGTTGTCAATGCTCTTACAGCGGCACAAGAAGTCCTTATTCCACTTCAAGCGGAATACTTGGCAACCGAGTCGGTATCGTTGATGCTCGACCAAGTCCAATTGATACGGCGTACAGGGTTAAATCCCAAGCTATCCATTACAGGTATTCTTTTGACGATGGTAGATAGCCGTACTATCATCAATCGTGAGGCTGTCGAATATGCACGCAAAGTGTTCGGCAGTTATGTTCCTGTGTTTCAGACGGTCATCAAGCGCTCTGCACGTTTTCCTGAATCGCAGGCCAACTATCAAACAATCTTGCACTATGAGCCATCTGGTGAGGGAGCACGCTCATATCGGGCACTTGCAGAAGAAATTATACAAGGAAATAAAACGAAAGCACCCATATGACAGTACATATACATCCTACAGCCGAGGTAGCCGAAGATGCTATCATAGGAGAAGGCACACGCATATGGCATCACGCGCAGATACGCAATGGGGCCATTATTGGGCAGCAATGCAACATTGGCAAAGGTGTGTACATAGATAGTGACGTTGTTATTGGCAACAATGTGAAAATTCAGAACTACGTTTCCATCTTCCATGGCGTGACGCTAGAAGATGGCATTTTTGTTGGGCCGCATGTATGTTTTACCAATGACCTGCGCCCACGCGCAATCAATCCCGATGGAACATTGAAGGGTGCAGATGATTGGGACGTGGCAAAGACGTTGGTGCAGAGTGGGGCATCGCTGGGAGCCAACGCAACGATTGTGTGTGGCATAACGATTGGCAAATGGGCTATGGTAGGGGCGGGAAGTGTAGTCACACACAATGTGCTAGACTATGGCCTTGTTCTTGGCAATCCGGCCCGCTTACATGGCTTTGTATGCCCATGTGGGCAAAAAATGGTACAGGTTGGCCCTGAGCCATCAGATGCACGAGAGGGCATGCATATGGTTTGTCCAGTATGCAAGACACAATGTGTGTTGCCGGTGCAACAATAATGGGTGTTTACATTGCAGCGTATACATGTGAATTGATAATAGCTCCTCTTAGTGCTATAATCTCTTCACAAAGTTCTCAGCCGGTAAGAGCTTAGCTAAGGAGGCTGTTATATTATGATGATGTGGCTTATGTTTATCATGTTCGTGCTTATAGCGTCAGTGCCAATCTTCTACTTTGTTGGTTTCAAAACAGACTATATCGGTGGGTTCTATAGAGATTTTGTTGATGATTGATAGGAGCTAGAACGCTAGAGCAAGTTTGCTCTTGCTTGGTATACCCTTCATCATAGGGGGATCATAGCTCTTTCAACTACCCCGAAAATCATGCATTCACGCGGACTAGCATACCTGATAGTCCGTGTGAATGTTTTGTTCCTATCAATTGTAACGTTATGCAGAAAGGAATGGTGACAATATGATGTATGTAAGTAGCATTGGTTCAGGTCAACAGATCGTTGTTGAAAACCATGGTGCGAGTACCCGCATTACATTGAGTAGTATGCACGCTGGACAGCAGCAAAGTCAACAATCAAGCTTTCAGAGCGGCGAATGGGTTTCTCCGCCGACTTTGTTCCGCACACCAGCGGGCCTTATATTGCGCGTTGAGACGAACCAAGGGCAGGTGTTCTACCAGATTCAGGCGCAGAGCATACAAGCGTTGCACACTACTCCCACACTCGCTGGTGCCGATGTGCTTTCATTGCAGCAAGCAACATCTAGCTCCACATCAGCATCATCAATGGAGCCAATGAGACCTATGGAGCCAATGAGACCTATGGAGCCAATGAGACCTATGGAGCCAATGAACCCCATGGAACCTATGGGTATGCAGATGGGCAATATGCAGATGCAAATGGGGGGGCAGGGTTCAGGGCAGGGGCACGCACAAGGGCAAGCGCAAGGGCATGGCCAAGGCAACCAGTTGCCTAGTGGCAAACGCTTCTGTACGCAATGTGGCAACCAAGTCAACCCGAAGGATGTGTTTTGTGCCCAGTGTGGGCATCGTCTTTCGTCATGAGGAAGTGCAAATGTATGCTTGGTGTGGAATGGTTTAAAACATATGCTGTATGGTTGCTAAAGCCTCCTCCCACCCCGTCACATTGCCACCATTTTGCATAATGACGACATGTGTTTGTTGCGCTTCTTTGGCAGCATCATGGGAGCATTCGTGTCCACATGCGAGTGCAATAGCTGGGTAGCCAGCTTGACGGAGCAGGTCAGCATGTTGTCGGGCCCGTGTTATATCTTCTGTGTTGATCGTTGCTGAAACTTCAACAGCAAACCATACATTCGGACGGTTGGGGGCATGCTGCACTTTGCCACGCACAACAAAATCTATGTTAAGCAGTTCATCAACTTCGTCTTCTGAGAGTCTTTCCTCTAGCTCTTGTTCAAGGGAAGCCATCGGGATGATTTTCGCACGTCCCACTAACTGACCAAAAAAAGAGCCTATGTTATTACGGTAGCGGAACTCTAAAAAGTCTCCACGCATTGCTCCCGTTCTATCTTTGAGAATTTGAATGTCGCACCTCATGTGCTTCATCTGTTCGTCCATTTGATTAAAGCGCTCGTCCATTTGATTAAGGCGCTCGTCCACTTGATTAAAGCGCTCGTCCACTTGATTAAAGCGCTCGTCCATTTGATTAAAGCGCTCGTCCACTTGATTAAAGCGCTCGTCCACTTGATTAAAGCGC
>CAZVEN010000042.1:0-47414 GCA_964626155.1 uncultured Chloroflexaceae bacterium
GCATTAGGCACGCCGCCAGCGTTCGTCCTGAGCCAGGATCAAACTCTACATTACTGGTGGAACCCCAGTATTTTAATCACTGGCTTTTCACCCAAAAAATCTCAGGAACCTACTGTTCTCTCATCACGTTTCAGTTGTAAAGGTACTTGACATGAAAATGCCTAGACCATCTTTTACAATGGCCTCTGCTCGCTCCCGTATAGTTCCTCAACCTAGGGGTAAAGCAGCTTCAGCTTTTTTCACGCCGTCTCGTTTCTTCTATATCAACGAGTACGAGATGTAATTATAGCGACTTACCCCCCACTTGTCAAGGGGGTTTTTCTGAAAAATACCTGAGATTAAGATGATTTTTTTCTTTCAAAGTGTTTTTCATCATCAGAAAGCCTTTTTTGGGGTACTTGCTGCGTGAGACAATGCCATGCTCCTAGCCCTATCACAACCTCGGTACAATCAATCCCCACTATCTCTCGCTCTGGAAACACGCTTTGCAAGACTTGTTGTGCGTGCCTGTCAGTTTCTGGGTGATAGCATGGCATCAGCACAACCCGGTTGGCAATGTAAAAATTGGCATAACTTGCCGGCAACCGTATACCACGATACATAAGCGCAGGTGGCATAGGTAATGTGACAATGTGCAGTGGTTGCCCATGCTGGGTACGCATGGCATGCAAGCGCTCTCGATTTTCCTGCAACACGTCATAATTCTCATCGGCAGGGTTATCTTCAACAACCGTAACAACCGTATCAGGCGCTACAAAGCGTGTGATATCATCCACGTGCCCATCGGTATCATCGCCTACAATGCCATCTTGAAGCCACAACACCTGCTCAACACCGAGCATTGTACATAATCTGTGCTCTATCTGCGCACGTGTCAAGTGCGGGTTACGGTTGGGGTTGAGCAAGCATGCTTCTGTCGTCAACAACAAGCCAACACCATTCACATCAATGGAGCCACCCTCTAGCACCATGCTGCCTTGAACACGCTCCACATTGCATACAGCAGCCATATGACGTGGTATTTGGTTGTCGAAATCAAATGGTGGATATTTGCCGCCCCATGCGTTATACTCCCAATCAATTGCAACCAGATCCTCTTTTCCCATTGAGCCGTGCCCAGAGTCTGTCGAAGGGGAATGCATACGGTAGACGAAGAGAGCGCCATGGTCACGACACCAAGCATCGTTTGTTGGGAAGTGATGAAAACGAATATCTCCCTTGGCCTTGGCAACTTGCAAGCATATCCGTGCTTCTGCTTCCATTGTGACATCATTCACATTGATATGCACCGTCTCAAAACGTGCTAAAGCCGCTATCATGTGGGCATATACATGGTGTACTCGTGTGAGCACATCCCTTGTCCATGTTTCCTCGTTGTGTGGCCACGAAAGCCATGTTGCTGCGTGTGGTTCCCATTCGGCTGGCATACGATAGGTGGTAGTTCTATCAGTCATCAATATATCTCCGCTGTATATTTCCATATGCATCGGTGCGGCGGTCTCGGAAGAATGGCCAGTAGATACGTCTTTCTTCTATACTTGCGAGGTCACACGTGACTAGGAGTATTTCCTCACGGTTTACAGAAGCTTTGCCAAGTATCATGCCATCGGGCGAACAGACGAAGCTCTGCCCCCAAAAGTGAATGCCACCATCGTGGGGACCTTCGTGACCGATACGGTTGACACTCGCCACATAACACCCATTTGCTATGGCGTGGGAACGTTGTATGGTTTCCCAACTGGTATGTTGTGCGACTCCATACTCCCTTTTTTCTTCAGGTAGCCAGCCAATAGCAGTGGGATAGAAGAGTATTTCAGCGCCATGCAGTGCGGTTAGGCGAGCTGCTTCGGGGTACCACTGGTCCCAGCAGATGAGTACCCCAATGGTAGCGAAGTGGGTGTGAAAGGCCCGAAACCCTAGATCGCCAGGTGTAAAATAAAATTTCTCATAGTATAGGGGGTCATCGGGTATGTGCATTTTGCGATATTTCCCCAAGTAGGCCCCATCGGCATCTAGCACAACGGCTGTGTTGTGGTAGATACCAGATGCACGTTTCTCAAACAGACTAGCGATGATAACCACGCCAAGTTGCTTTGCTAATGTGGATAGGATTGCTGTACTTGGGCCGGGCACAGGTTCTGCCAAATCAAAATACCTATGGTCTTCACGTTGGCAAAAATATTCCGATGTGAACAGTTCTTGGAGGCAAATAATATGAGCACCTTTGTAGGCAGCATCACAAATTCTTGCACGTGCTTGTTGTATATTCATCTCTTTGTTATCAACGCATGCCATCTGTATAAGCCCAACATTGACATTTTTTTGTGTCATAGTGTACCCTCTTTTTCCATATCTTTTCAATATGTTGAACCCACCAAGATGTTATCAATTAACCGTGTTGTGCCAATATGTACGGCAAGGGAAAGGAGTGCGCCATCTTCACCCACGTGGTCTAGTTCTTGGAGTGTTTTCGGGTGTGCAACACTGACATATTCCATACTCGCTAATGGCTCAAATTCTATCATTTGTCGCATGACTTTGCGCAACGTTTCACCCTCATACACGCCTTTTTCATAACGCTTTTTTGCCGACATAAGGGCACGATAGAGCACTGTTGCGGCTTGGCGCTCACGCTTCGATAGGTAGGTGTTGCGGCTACTCATAGCAAGCCCATCGGGTTCTCGAAATATTGGGACAACAATAATGGCAATTGGCATGTTTAAATCGCGCACCATGGTCCGTACAACAACGGTTTGCTGTGCATCTTTTTGCCCAAAGTAGGCCCGTTGGGGTTGCACAATGTTGAGCAGTTTGCATACCACAGTGGTGACACCCTGAAAATGGAGTGGACGTGTCACTCCTTCGAGCATGTATGTTACTCCTTCAACATTGACATAGGTGGTATAGTTTTCTGGGTACATTTCGGTGACACTTGGTATGAATACAAGGTCTACACCTTCTTGGCGCAACAATGCGAGGTCGCGTTCGCTATCGCGGGGGTAGCGTTCAAAGTCTTCCCCCGGACCAAACTGGGTTGGGTTGACGAAGATGCTCACGACCACTGCGCCACATTCAGATTTGGCACGTCGTACTAGGCTCAAGTGCCCTTCATGGAGGTAGCCCATGGTGGGGACAAAACCTACCACGTCGCATTTGGCGCGAGCATCTCGAAACGCTTCTACTGTATACATAATCTGCATAGACACTATTCCATCTCTTCAACAAGGGAACGATTACGGTAGTTGTTTCAATGCTTCCTGTAGTTCCTGTTCATCCATAGATGAGCTGTGTTCCATGGTTGGAAAAGTGCCATCCCGCACGTGCGCGGCATATTCTTGAAATGCTGCACGCATGGTTTCAGCAAGGTTTGCATAGCGCCGAGTATGGCGGGGGACGAAGTCGGTATATAAGCCCATCATATCGTGAAATACTTGCACTTGCCCATCGCACCAAGGACCAGCGCCAATGCCAATGCCGGGAATGTGCAAGCGGCTACATATTTCACGCGCTAGTTGTGCTGGTACAAGCTCAAGCACAATGGCAAAGGCCCCTGCCTGCTCCAATGCTCGTGCATCTTCTAGCAACTGTCGCGCATCCGCAGCTTTTTTGCCCTGAACCCGTGTGCCGATTTGGTTGACCGATTGGGGGGTAAAACCAATATGCCCCATAACGGGGATGCCAAATTGAACAAGGCGATGAACTATATCGGACATATGGTGGCCACCTTCTATTTTGACTGCCTGAGCGCCGGTTTCTTGCAAGAAACGCCCGGCTGATTGCACTGCTTGCTCGACAGTAGCATAGGTAAGAAATGGCATATCGCCAACGACAAGTGCTTGTTTGCTACCCCGCACGACGGCTTTGGTGTGGTGGAGCATGTCATCGAGTTGTACGGCTAGTGTCGAGGAGTAGCCCAAAACGACCATGCCCAATGAGTCACCTACGAGCACCATGGGAATACCGGCCGCGTCAGCTATTTGGGCTGAGGTATAATCATAGGCTGTTACCATGGGAATGCGTTGTTTCTGTTGCTTCATCTTCTGAATATCAAAGAGTGTTGTGCGCATAGCATATATTCTCCTTTTATGTACGAAAAAAGGCTCGCGCAAAGACGCAAAGAACGCCTAACGCGTCTGGTCTTATACAACCGTAGCCTCCAAATAAACGGTGGCTTGATGCATATGTAACGAGTATAATAGCGTCATGGCATAACGTCAATATTGTAGGTAATCACAATGGGAGAAACACAATCTAATCCTCCACAAACTCATACGCCGAGGCGCTGGAATTGGTCCCTATGGCTTACATGGATGTTGGCTATGTTTTTGAGTGGACTGATAGGGGGCGACATTGCATGGCAGGTGGCTGGCTTTATGACGGGCTATGCAGGAGATGTTGGCGGGTTAGCAGTATTTGGGATGCTGCTCGGAGCTATCCTTGGTTTCGTGACTGGCGTTGCGCAGTCGCTTATATTGCAACGCACGCTGACCCTGCAAGGTACACCCGATGGCGTGCCATTTAGGGCTGGTCAATGGATAGTGGCGACTATCCTTGGGACTGCTCTAGGTGGCGGGCTAGGATGGGCTTTGTTTGCGCTGATAGGGGGGTATGTAGGCGCTGGTATCACATGGCTTGTGTTTGGCAGTGTGGGCAGTGTGGGGCAATGGTTGGTTTTGCGCCGCTATGTTGGCCAGGCTGTGTGGTGGGTTGTGGCAAATGCATGTAGCATTGAGGCGAGTTGGGTATTAGCCGAGGTGTTGCGGATGCAGTGGAGCGAGGGTATTTTGCTGGCAATGCTGTTGTATGGGGCCAGCACGGGGGCTGTGATGGTCATGCTGCTAAGAGTCTAAAACGTAGGGGCGTGCGGCCGCACGCCCATGCACATTTTTGAACAATGCACCGGTAGCACCGGCTGGTAAGCCAGTCCACTGTAGCACCGACATCCTGTCGGTCTCCGGCTAGAAGCCGGTGCTACCGGTGCATTCGTGGATAGCGGCTAGGAAACAGTGACAGGCATCCTGCCTATCCTACGATTTCTTAGGAGCATGAGGCTAGAAGCCTATCCTACGCCTTGCGCATCATGTCTTCGTGGCATTACGCTAAAGCACCGACTTCATCAACTGTGAGACCAGTATAGGTAGCAACGACGGCCGGCTCCAGCCCATCAGCCAACATTCTGCGTGCCAGTACTTTCTGCTGCTCATGGTAGTGGTGCAAGCGTTCTTCGGCTTGTTTGCGTTCTTCATCAGCTTGCTTGCGTTCTTCATCAGCTTTGGCGGCACGTTCTTCGGCTTGTTTGCGTTCTTCATCAGCTTTGGTGGAACGTTCTTCGGCTTGTTTGCGAGCTTGTGCTTCTTGCTTGCGTTCTTCATCAGCTTTGGCGGCACGTTCTTCGGCTTGCTTGCGAGCATACATGACATCTGCATAGTCTTCAAGTGGGTGCCCACGGTCATCAAACAACATCACCCGTTCGCCCACTGTTCCTAACCACAAATGCACTGGGGCTAACCACAGTCGGTTGTCACTATTGCATGCCAACTCGGTGTATTCGCCTGTTGGCGTCCGGGCATACCCATAGATAACTGGCGGGTGTCCGGGTTTGCGTCGTGCCTCGTCTATGATGATATACACCAACACACCTACTATGGCATAATGCTTGAATTTGGTTTGCGCCAACGCATTTTTTGATGCAACATCCAAATGACGGGTACTGTCTGATGTTACTTCAATGACCAGCAAGGGCCGCCCGCCTGTTTTCTTCAGGCGGTATACTCCCTTGAAGGGCGGGCAAAACACTTTTTCCAACACAGATACATCTGGCGAATGATCCCGTACCCCAGGTACGCCCCAATCAATGGGGACATCGCTTAAGACTTCTATCCCTGGGATATGGGCCAAAACAGCACGCAATATCATTGTCAGGTAGTGACAAATCAATACATGGTTTTTTGACTGACTCACACGGTCCTCCAATTGGGGATGCAACACATCTTCCGGACTGAGCGGTACCTGTTCCCACGCGACCGTGCCATTGGTCGTGCGGGCAACATAGCGATAGCCATAGTAGAATGGGGTTTCGCGCAACCCCTCGGCTATCTTGACCGCTTCTTCTGGCTCTGGTTCGGGCAGAATGAAACGTTCCTTAGAAGTGACGATGGTCATACTCTCGTTATCCTTTCTATGAGCATCGTTATCATGCAGTACAGGCATAGTCTCATCTATGCCGCATTATAGCACACGTGATGGAAAGAGGCAGGATAGCCTTCTAGCCTGTGCCACACATTCTTGTTTTGAACGATAGAGGGCACAGAGGAATACGCACATACCCTACCACCCCATTGGCGGGTGTCGGCGATGGGGGGGAACCGAGCGACAATATTGGCACACACGGAAGGGAATACCGGTGCCATGTTCCACTTGGAGGTCTTCACGGCTACCACAATAGCGGCAGATACTGAGGTTTTCAATATCATCGGCACGCCAGAGTTGGGGGGAGAGGATAAATTCGAGGCTACCGTTTACGGCAAGGATGCCGATTTTGATACATACAGCCGCTGGGAATACTTCTTCGACACGGGCAAAGAGATTATGCGCATAGGAGTAGACTTCATCCCCTATTTCAATTGTGCGCATGCGTGGATGTTGACGAATCTTCATAATGATCAACCAACAAGAGCTTCCTCACATATACCAACAAAACCACAGCCACTACAACGGTTGGGGTTATTGTGACTGCGGCTACACGTATCACAGGCAAGGTCTAGGCGCATGGCTTCGAGTGTGTCTAGCAGATAGTTGCGCACGGCTGGGGTGTAGGCGACGCGATAGGTGGAATGAGCATAGCGGAGCAACCCGTAGCGTGGAGGCGAACCGGTTGTTTCTTCTACCAACACACAATAGGCTACCACTTGCATTAAGTCTGAATCAAAGGGCTGCGCAGCATGGCGGCTAGGTTTCACTTCCACGGGAACATAGGTGTTGCCCACGTGCAGTAAGTAATCAGGTTTGCCAGTTAGCCCATAGCGTTTGGAAAAAAGCGGCTCGTGCAGCGGCTGCCCACCACCAGTATCGCTACCTACAATACGCACCCATGGAATGCCTGTGGTACGCCGTAGCTTTAACCCAAGCCATAGGAGCATGATAGCAAGCAACCCTAATGCAAGTGCAAGAGTCATATGAATGGTACACCTATCACATAGACAACGATTGCTGCCAGCAGAAGCACCCCGGCAAGCACAAGCAAGATGTTGCTGGCTTGTACGGTGAAACCATGGCGTGCATGGAGCTTGTGCCCTCTGGCAAGGTGCTCATGATTTTCTGGTTGCAACCCTTGCGCACGACGCAGCCACCACGCATATGCACAGTATGTATATTCACGCACTTCGCTCGCCCGAATTGTTGGCATAGCTTTCATACCTACTAACAAAACAGCATACGTCACTGGTTTTTCTCTGCCCCAAGTATACCATATTGTGGTATGTTTTAGCACAGGTATAGTATTTGTTTATGTGCTGTTACATTGTTTGTCATTGCGAACATAGTATGAAATGATGGTATAATAGGCGTATTAAGTATTGAGTATGAGTTTGTATATATGCTTGAACAACAACCGTTGCGTGTCTTTCTGTCTTATGCATCAAAGGATAGATTGACGATACGCCATCTTTACAATCAGCTTTCGCAAGCCGAGGGCATACAACCATGGTTCGATGAGACCATTTTGATGCCCGGTGAGGAGTGGGAGCAAGAAATAGCAACAGCGGTGCAATCTGCTGATGTTGTTGCTGTGTGCCTTTCCAACAACGCTGTTACGAAAACGGGCGACCTCAATAGCGATATTGTGTATGCGTTGCAGGAGGTTGGTAAGCGTGAAGATACCCAACCGCATGTGCTCCTCGTCATACTAGAGACGTGTGATATTCCCGAATCGCTACAACGTTTCCAAGCTGTCAATTGGGTTGCAGATGAGGATTACGCAAAAGTGGTAGCGCTCTTACAGACGTTTTGTAAGACGGCATTGCCATCTAGCGATGGGCAAGCAATGGGGACGGATGCTGCTTCATATGACGCAGCAACCCAACAAACCGATGGGATGCAACAAGCGACAGACAGCATACCTATGCAAGCTCCCCCTACAAAGCAAGACATTTCTGAGCAGGTTGCAGCGTCTACTTCTACTCCATCGCCACGTGCGCGACAGAAGCCATCCGGCAAAGATGATGAACAGTGGATACAAGAGATACGGCGTAGGACACAAGACCCCAAAAATAAACCAACCAAGGCACAGCCAGCGGCAGTAGTTGCTGCTCCTACCGAGAAGCGAAAACGCATGCCCATTATTGCCATTGTCGTGGCTTTGGTAGCCATTATAGCCGTTGTGGGTATTTGGATGGGTTTAGCGGGTTCATCTGCGCCGGCTGCTGAAACCGATGAGCAAGAGGTGATGCGCACCCTGTCGCCCACAACGAGTGCCGATAGTATCGCTTCGCCTGCAAGCACAAGTGAACGGTTTGCACCACATAGAATTTTGGATCCTTCGGGGAGTATGACACCTACCCTAGAACCTCCTGCAAGGGATGAATCTACAGAGTCTAGGGAACCGACGCGAACAACAACGCCGCTGTCATCCGATGTGTTGACGCCGACGGATGATATGCGCACGCCAACGGAACCATCAATGTCTGCCACAGAGGGTGCGCCAACGGATACGCCAATGCCTACGAGTACGCTCATGCCAACAGAACAGCCGGCAGCAGATGAACCCAATGAGCCACAAGTCTATGTTATACAGCCTAGTGATACTATCCTTGCTATAGCTGAACAATATGATGTGACTGTGCTAGAGTTGATGGAGTTGAACGATATGTCGGCTGAAGATGCCGACAATATTATGCCCGACCAGGAGATATTGATACCTGCTCCAAGCGAGTGACCCTACGCATCCTCTCCCAATGACACGTGGGCGAGGTGCTCGATGAGCTTGATGGTTTCGACACTGACAGTGACAATGCGCCCAATGAGGCGCACGATGTACTCCGGGTCGTCGTGGCGGTTGGGGTCGCTGACCATGCCGCTACGCTTGTCGGTCTTTACCTGATATTGGTCAATCACCCATTCGAGCGCCGAACGGTTGCCGAGCTGATAGTCAAAACAGTGTGCCGGTATGCCAGAGAGCGTCAGGGCTTCGTTGACGACGATGGCAGTCTTGTCTTTGGTTAGCTTCATCTTTTCGACGCGCCAGGTCCATGGCACGTCGCGGTTTTGGATTGGTTGCAGCGGATACTCCTTTGCTTCTTCGTAGTGCAGGTGCAGCTCGGCTAGGCGCTTGCCTATATCTACCAATGTGTGCAAGGTTGCGCTATCGCCGAGCATGGGGATGCGCGGCAATTCACGGTAGAGGTTTTTGGCGTAGCGCTTACGGTATTCCGGGTGATGCAGCACAGCATAGGTGTAGTAGAAGATGTCCCACTTGGTCGGCAACTGAGCCTGTCGAAGGTGCGCACCATAATGCGCTTGGAACTGCTCCAATGCCCAATCGGTGATATTCTCTTGGCGATTGCTGCCGTCTTTGTCATAGGTGTAGAAGGGGAAGGTTTGTGTTCCACAACCCGGACTAACAAGGTGCAAATCTGGAATAGCGTTGATAACAAGTGTCATAAAAGGTTTTTCTGAACCTTTGTCTGTTACACAAATAGCCACATTCTCTGTTTCACTGGCTAGGGTAGGAAAGATAGTGTATTGTTTGTACCGCTCTTCATTCCAGAAATCATCGAAGTATACAAATTGACGTGTAAACGGACGATACAAAGCATGACGAATATGATCCTGCTCAAACGTACTATACACATGTTTAGAGAGTACATTTTTCACCTGTCTTGTCCATTTGATACGCACATCGGTGGTATCTATCAACGATAATGGGTCAGTACCCTCTTTAGAGCGCTTCAAGCGGTCAACTGTTATGTTATAGATTTCGATGAATGTTTGGGCACGACTAGCTATGTCTGTTGCTTGAAATGAATAGACGAGATTATCACGATTCGTAGCTATTCCAAGAGAATAGAGATTGAACAAAGCATGTGCATCGTCTGTATGCTTAGCCTTTGCTTCTTTTGTTCCCATTGGTATGAAGTCTGCAAATTCAGCATGCAGACTCTGCGTTAGCCATATATGGTTAGCATCAGGGGATACTATTTTCCACGGCACATGGTGTATATCTCCTATATCAGCTAGAAACGCTAGTTTTTGCTCTTTGCGCCAGTCCTCAGTGACTTTGTGATAATGGATAACGCACCCATCACTATTGCCTTTACGTACAAGAACAGTTATCCCCACACCTACCCGTATATCAAACACGTTGCCACCACCACTACGACGTGCATTACCCCCTAAGTCGAGATGGTAGATGTGGGTGAAGTCTAGTGCTACATGTTTGCGAAAACCATCAAAGGCGATGCCCTCAAGAAACCCGTTGTTGCTTACAAAGCAGATGATCCCGTCTCTCCCTTCAAGACGGTCTATAGCCCACCGGAAGAATCGTACATACATGTCGTACAGTTTTGTGTTCAGTGTTGCCTTGGAGTCTTTAACATAGGTGTCTCTGATACTCTTATCAACAGCCTGATATTCACGGTTCTTGTTGTTGTCATTCTCATTAAGTTGACCAACGTTGTATGGTGGGTTGCCGATGATGACCATGATATTGGCATCTTTTTGCCTCTCAATACGCTCGGTGTTCTTATCGGTGAAAAAATCCGTTTGCTGCGCATCCGCCAAGTCAAGCGTATCTACAAAACACATTCCGTCAAACGGGAGATAGTTCCCGGCTAGTTCATAGTAGGCGTGTTCTATGTTGAGCGAGGCAATATAATACGGCAGCAGCATCACCTCATTGCAAAACAACTCCTGTTCATACTTATAGCGCAACGTCATCCCGCTGATGCGACGTAGGATATTGACCATAAAGTTGCCTGTTCCAACGCATGGGTCGAGAATACTGACATCTTTGCTTGATAGAGATGCTCCAAACTCGCGTTGTAACACCACATCTACACTCGCACACATAAAGTCTACAATTTCTTGGGGTGTGTAGACAATGCCATAGGTATCTGCTTGCTTGTGTGAGAAACCTTGAAAGAACCGTTCATAGACGGTGTTGAGAAACTCTTGCTTTTCTGCAAAGTCGGTAATAGTCGCAGCGGTTTGTTCAATCGTCAGGTAGAAATAATCTAGTTGTTTTAGGAACTCTTCACGGCTGAATGCGTGACTGGTTAGGGCATAGATGACTTTTTCTATTTCAGCAGCAATGACATTGCGGTTGACAAAGTCGGAGTTGTTGAAAATGGTACGAAAGAGGCGCTCAGTGAGGAGATGTTGCACGAGCATTTCTTTCACCGCATCTCTGCTCAGGTTGGGGTTGAGCGTCTTTTTGCACAGGGTATAGAATGATTCAAAGGCTGTCACAAAGCCCTGATTGTTCTCCTGTTCCTCTTTGTTGATATGCTCCAGCAATGCCGTTGCTAGTTCGGGGATACGTTCTTGAAACTTGGTGACAGCCGTATGGAACTCGGCTATCTGGGGTTGGGCGTGACCTAAGAAGAGTGTGAGCATTTTGGCCAGTTCTGTCGGGTCGGTTAGGTCTACTTTGGTAACGCGTTGGTCGTTCTGATAGAGCACGCCATGGCGCGTGTCTTCAAAGATAGTGTTGATGCAGGGGTAGCCAATGGCGATTTTCTTCTTCATGTCGCTCTCTAGGTCGTCGCTGGTGTCTTTGGCTTCCCAATAGCCGCGAGGGATGCGAAAACTATCACGCAATGCACCATCTATACGTTTGCGGTTGGGCAGGGAATATTCGAGGATGAGTGTCCATTGCAACGGCTTAGCGATGGTTTCAAGCAGATTGGCGAATGCTTGACGCACGGCCATTTCATGGTCGAATCCTTGTTGTTGGTAGTCTTCCAAGGCTTGATAGTAGGCTTTGATGGCTTTGTGGTTCGGTTTGATTTCCATGGGTCTGATACTCCTGTGCAGATGTTTCTGGTATTATAACACGTTTTCGTGAAGAGGTGCAAGGTGTGGGGGGGGAGGGGACAGGGGGTAGTTTTTCTACTACAAAGGATAATAGTGGAAACACGGGGGACACAGAGGGTCATAGAGGAACCGCCAAGATGCCAAGAACGCCAAGGTTCAAAAAGACAAGTATCTGTAGGGAATGTTCATCACGTTCCCAACAACGGGAATTGCTCAAGAACTTGGAAATAGCCCGAATCCTGCTGTTCAACGAGATAGAGAGCGTCTACCAAGCATGTGCGGTGCTCTTCGTGCTGCAATAGCCCTGTGCGTTCAACCAACACCCGTTTCATGTGCTCCCACTTCTGCGCATTGGGTATGCCCGTTGCGAGGGCAACATGCAACTTGAAGCGGTCAAGAATACGATGATGTGGCACGCCATACCGAATGGTGTGGTATCTATCATCCTCGGTGTACTTATCCATGTATGGCGCATAAAATGGGCTGGAATGGTAGAGCACGTTTATGAGTGTCACGACAAGGTACTGATAGAGCAACCCCATGACCTCATGACGTGACAATAACCGACCTTCTGTAGTATAATACCCTTATATCTAGCACATACCAAAAGCGTAACCCATCAGCGTATACTATGCAGAGGAATACACAGACATGATAGGGCACCATCTTCGACCGAATAACAACAGCATGAAGACATGGCAGTCACTCATCTGGCTTGTGGTACGCCAAGGCATGGGGTGGGTATGCCTTGTGCTTGGGTTGCTCATCTTTCCACTTCCCATTCCACTTGGTTTGCCGCTCATTGTATTGAGCATTGTGCTTATTGGGCGACGCAACCCAATCATACGCTGGCTCCGGGTCCATTTCAAGCTTTTGTTGCGGCGCTGGGCAGCTTTGCAAACACCAATCATTGGACCAGTTGGTCGTATGGCACTGCACATACAAAAGGAGTTTTCGCGCAAAGTACGCGCATATACTATGCAACAGTCGCGCAAGCGATTGCTGCGTGATACACACTGAGCGCTGCGTGTGACACGCCGAATGCTTAGGTGCAATGGTATGTGGTATCATGGGACCAGGGAAAAACTACACAGAACATATGAAGGGAGAGATACACCATGCACATGGGAACTGAAACAACACCTATTGCAAATACACTTCCGCTCGCAATTCGGGAAAAGGCGGAAGAACTAGCTACCTTGCATGGCCGGCCTTTCTTTGATATGGACTTGGACGTTAAATATGTCTCATGAACTGATATTGACAACCAAAACAGCTCACTACCCCGTCGTTGTAGGGTCAGGTATACTCGCAAGTCTCCCAGAACGACTAGCAAGCCTGAACATGCATGGCACATTGTGGCTTGTGAGCGACAGCGCGGTATACCCACACCATGGCGAACGGGTGCAAACTCTGTTGCGTGACCATGGCTACACTGTGCAAACACATATTGTGGCTTCTGGTGAAGAGAGCAAAAGCCAACACTGTTTGTGGGAGATCTACACGTGGATGCTCCACAACGGCATTGAACGACGCGATACCGTTCTAGCACTCGGTGGCGGTGTCGTAGGCGACCTAGCCGGGTTTGCCGCTGCTACCATCCTACGTGGCATTGCAGTCGTGCAACTCCCCACAACCCTGCTGGCCATGGTTGACGCTTCTATTGGTGGCAAAACCGGCATTAACCATGCCATTGGCAAAAACTTGATAGGGGCTTTTCACCAACCGCGTCTTGTGCTTGCCGATACCGAAACACTCATCACCCTGCCACAACGCGAGCTATGCGCTGGCTGGGCCGAGGTCATCAAGCATGGCGTCATTCGTGATGCAGAACTATTCGAGTGGTTAGAACGTTTTGCAAGCCAAGCCGATTTAGCCAAGACATGTGCAGCGCTATCACCAGCTATGTGCGCATCTCTAAGCGACATTATCCGGCGTGCAGCCGCTGTCAAAGTGGCTGTCGTCAGCGAAGATGAACGTGAACAAGGGCTACGTGCCATACTCAACTACGGGCACACTATAGGGCATGCCCTAGAAGTAGCGACTCACTATGGCACCTTGCTGCATGGGGAAGCAGTCGCTATGGGTATGCATGCAGCCGCACGCATAGCCGCAACCATGGGATTGTTTGTTTGGGATGACGTAGAACGTCAACAAAGCCTGCTCCAAGCCTACGGGCTATCAACGACACTGCCAGAATCGGTTGATGGCGAGCAAATCCTTGCACTGACCCTGCATGACAAGAAGGTACACAACAAACGTGTGCGCTGGATAATGCCCACTGCTATCGGCAACGTAACCATACGGGACGATGTACCCGAATCTCTTGTACGCCAGGTCCTCACCACGTAGCGGCTTGGCAATGCTACAAAAATGTATAGGTGTACCTATGCAAAAATTGAACGCATCCAATAAAAGGACAGAACAGATTAACGACGCATTGCGGCGCGTTGTATTGCTGCGCGAAACAGGGCCAAAAAGTTCCGCGTGGCATCGTGCCCGCGTGAAGACAATCTGGCGACTACATGCTATGCTAGAGCAACAACATACCACTGTGCCTGAGCTTGTCGAAGGCACCACGGTGGATGCTCCCTTTGATTGATACTTGATACATGCCCCTCATGCAACGTAGAAAATGAGCCTGTATAGAATTGGAATGGACTAATATAGAATGGATGCACGAAACAGACCATGACATTTGAACTCATAGTCGCTATACTTTTAACCATAGCTCGATATGCGTGGATGATCCTCCGCCCAATACTTGGGTGGTTCCTCATCCTCGTTGGGCTAGTTGGTATACCCCTGCCCATTATCCATGGCACTGTCTTTCTCATTATGGGCATATCGCTTGTAGGGCGAAGGCATATCGTCATCCGCTGGTGCCGCGTACAGGGCAAACTATTCTTGCGTCACTGGGCTACTTTGCACTACCCCGTGCTTAGGGCAACGGGGCGACTCGCAGTGCGGGTACAGCGGAATTTTTCGCGCAAGACTCGCCGACTTATGTGGTGGTACCAAGAAACACGGGTACGTGCATTCTTCAAGCGATTGTCTGACCAAATGGTCACAGTGAGTAATCGGTATGCCAGAACTTCCCGAAGTCGAAACGATTGCTCGTAGTCTAGCCACCCGAATACATGGGCGCACGATAACCACTATAGAGAAACTCGACTGGGAGCGCATGGTAGATATGCCAGACATGCCTACATTCAGGGCTACCCTTCCCGGTCGCTCCATAGTTGACACTGGGCGACGTGCCAAATGGCTGCTGATAGGGCTCGATTCTGGTTGGTCACTTGCTATGCATATGCGCATGTCGGGGCGCATCAGTGTACAAGCACAAGAGGTAGAACCTGATAAGCACACGCATCTTGTGCTAGGGCTCGATTCGCATGAGCGCATTTTCTTCCGTGACCCACGCAAATTTGGGCGCGTGCGGTTGATGGATAGTGCTGGCTCTGCCACCCTAGATGCTTCTCTAGGGATAGAGCCGCTTGGAGAAGATTTTACCCCAGAACGTTTGACCCAAATCCTTATGACCCACCGCACCCGGCTAAAGCCATTGTTACTCAACCAAACACGCATTGCAGGCTTGGGCAACATCTACGTTGATGAATCGCTGTGGTATGCTCAGCTACACCCCTTGCGTCTATCAAACACATTGATGCAGGAAGAAATAGCCCGGCTCCATAGTGCCATACAGATGGTTTTGAACCAGGCTATTGCATACGGTGGTAGCACCCTGCGTGACTACCGCGACGGTCATGGCGAACCTGGACGAAACCAGGAACATTTCTCCGTTTATAACGGTAAGGATAAACCGTGCCCACGCTGCCAAACCCCTGTTGTGCGTCTTGTCGTTGCTCAACGTGGCACACACATTTGCCCCACGTGTCAGATGATAGATGGCAATGCAGCATTGTGCTAGCAATGTACATCCATCAGGCTTTTGTGTGGAGAAAGTCAATTGCTTTGTGTCCATTTGCATGACCATTTGCACTATCATTTGTTCCTTGCTTCAAATCCATACATGCGTTGCCATTCAGTTTACTACGCTGAATGCTCAAACAGTCTACCAACGCTTGTATAAGTGGGAACTCATCGCTCCAACCTTCATCAACATCTTCCCAAAATTCACCCATAGCACGGCTGCCTGCCTGTTCATAGACAAGCGCTTGTGCAAGCATTTCGACACGGTCGAGTTGTTTTATCAACCGTGCTTCGCGGCTTGCCCCTTCAGCATATTCTTCCCACAGCATGAGGTATTCGGCTGCATTGGGCATAGCATGTAGCAACTCAACCATTCCACGCTGTTCAGCCTGATGTTTGGCTTCTGAACCAAAAAGACGACGTGCTGAGAAGGGCAAATCACCAACGAGCGCTTCGGCCATATCATGCAAAAGGGCTATAGACAACAATCTTCCCCGGTCTAAACCTAGTATCATATCACCAACAAAGAGCGCGAGGGTTGCCACCCCAAATGTATGCTCTGCTATACTCTCGACATTGGTAACACCACGCTGGAGCCAACCTGTACGTGGCAACAATTTTAATGTGAGCAAGCGAGCATGTAAATGCTGTATAATTGTCGCATTATGGTCTTCCATAGCATGTACACCTCCTCAGATGTAAACACGTAAAAAGGTATGGACTTGTAGTACACCTTTGTACGAATATATGTAGTAGGTTTAGTATTATCTCATGGGTAAACCACAAAGTCAACTACCCATTTACGCATTTGTGATACAATAGGTCCTTATGCATATCCTTATTAATGGGCATTTTTGGTTTCAACCCAATGTCGGGAGTGGGCAATATGTGCATGGGCTTGCCCATTGGCTCCCCTTGGTTGCGCCGCAGCATCGCTATACCCTGCTGTTGCCAGCCAATGGGTGCAACACACCGATGCCACCTATACCACAAGGCACCCAAGCACTCACGCTACGCACGCCTTTTGATGGGCGCAATACCAATCTAGCCAAACTATGGTTTGAACAAGTAGGTGTGCCACATGTGGCCACAATGCTACACCGCACGGGAACCGAAAAGCCACTTGTACATGTGCCCTACTTTGCGCCACCACTGCATTGCTGTACACTAGTTGTCACAACCATACCAGACATTATCCCACTCCTGTTGCCAGCCTATGCCGGCGGCGTGCATGTGCGTGCCTACATGCACCTTGTACGTCGCGCAATTCATTCCTCGGACCACGTCATAACATTTTCGCAACAGAGCCGCAACGATAGCATGCACCATATGGGCATACCCGCCGAACGTATAACAACCATATTGCTGGCCGCCAGCGAACGCTACAAACTGCTAGATGACTATGCCAGTGCGCAACAACAAGTCGCAACACACTATGGCTTACAGGAACCCTTCATCTACTACGTTGGCGGTCTTGACGTGCGCAAAAACGTGGCTATCTTACTGCATGCTCTTGCATACTTACGTCAAGAAGACCAGCATAGCATCCCCTTGACCCTTGCCATAGCAGGGCAACCACTCAGCGGCAACCGTCGCCTATTCCCAGACATAGATGGGCTGTCCCAGCAATTGGGTGTGGCAGATTGTGTGCGTCGTATCAGTGTGCCCTATGAAGATGGCCCACTTCTCTACCAAGCGTGTACTGCTTTTGCCTTCCCTAGTCGCTATGAGGGGTTTGGGTTGCCGCCACTGGAGGCTATGGCTTGTGGCGCACCGGTCATCGTGAGTAATGCTAGTAGCCTGCCCGAGGTAGTGGGCAATGCTGCACTGTGTGTCGCACCGGATGATGTAGCTGGATGGGCTACCGCACTGCGGCAAATAGTTGAAGATGCCGACCTACGACGCAAGCTGCGTTCACGTGGGCTTGCACAATCTGCACGATTTTCTTGGCATCGTGTAGCCAAAGAAACACTACAGGTATATGAATCTGTTCATTCTCTATGACCCTATGGCGCGGTTCAATACACTCAGGCACTGAGGCTGTGTAGTATACGATAGCAACCCTCCATGATTTGTACCATTTTTAACGCAGAGGCGCAGAGAAGCAAAGACGCAGAGAGATACAAAGGTTTTTCGTTTATGGTTGCTGTATCATGCACAACGCAATTAGGACTGCTATATGAATACGCCTTAGAGCCTATTTTCAAAACAACCACAGATAGACACGGATAAACACAGTTAGTGCATTTACCCTAGCTTGCTCTACCAGTAAATGTTCATTTGTACTTTGGTACGGGCGAGTGGCCACTCGCTCCTACGGTTTGAAACAATCTCTAACGTCTTAGGATAGAAATACTGTTGACTACGAATAAAAAAACACTCCGACAGTTTTTTCGGCAGCAGCGCGATGGCTTGACAGACCATGCATCGCGCAGTGAAGCCATTTGTGCGCATGTTGCAGGTATGCCACTCTACCAAGCAGCACATACTATCCATTGCTACATCCCCATGCGCTCCGAGGTAGATACGTTCCCGTTGTTGAAAGATGCGTTGGCGCAGGGCAAGTATGTGGTTGTGCCCATTGTGCAGCGTGGTAGCACAACTCTAGCGCATGCCCGCTTGACATCATTGGATGCTGAGGATTTGCTGCTAGGGGAGTTTGGCACCTTACAACCTAGAGCATTGCACTTTGTTGAGGTAGGGCACTGGGATATAATCATCGTGCCTTTGCTTTCCTTCAACCGCCAAGGGTATCGGCTAGGCTATGGGGGGGGCTTTTATGACCGTCTGTTGGCGACCTTATCTATTCCCACTGTTGGGGTTGCATTTGCAGCACAAGAGGCAGAAGTATTGCCGTGCGAGGAACACGATGTGCAGTTGGATTGGATAGTGACCGAGACAGAAATACTACACATGCATGCGTAAGTCCACATGTTCTCATGAAGACCTCGCGCAAAAACATGTAGAACGCAAAGGTACAAAGAAGGGAACAGGCAATGCTTTGCTGGTACGTTCCATGGGTGCGAGCTGTCTTGTATGGTATCTATGGGGCCCATGAGAGGCCGGAGTCAGCATCAAGCGACATTCCCTCAGTCACTTGGCTTGGCTCACCTGCTTGGAGATTGCCTTCATCATCTATGCGCACATCTGCTACCCACAATTCAAAGCCACTCTGATTGGGGGGTATGGCGAGGAATGCGAGTTTTTTACCATCTGGTGAAAAGGCTGGCGCTCTTGCTGTTCCCATGTTTGTGAGTTGGTGCGGCTCTGGTATGATTTCATCAGAGGGGTTGCCAAGTGTTACAAAAATGTCGGTGCTGTCTTGGCGTTTTGCGGCAAAGGCAAGCCATTTGCTATTGGGCGAAAAAGCCGGGTCATAGCTATGAGAAGGAACGCCGGGGAAGGGCTGGCTCATACCTTCTTGGAGATTGAGGCGGTAGATTTGTGGGGTGCTGTCGGTTCTAACATAGGTGTGGGTGTAGATGAGGTAGCGCGGCTCTACAAGCCCGGGTGTAGGAATAGGTGGGTACACTATTGTCCCGACATGAACTTCCAGATTGACATAGAGTTCTTGGCGAGGTTCGCCATTGAGTGGTATTTGATAGATTCCAAGGGGATATTCGGCAGCAGGTGATCCAATGGATGGGCCTTCTTGTGAGACAATGGTGATGTATCTACTATCCGGCGACCAAGCGGGATAGAATGCCCACATGGTGTCGTAGATACGTTCATGGCTTTGGATTGGCAGGGCCGATTCGTTGTATGTTATTTGTTCTGCATTGTTCCCATGTTCATCGGCAACCAGAACATTGGAATAGCTCATGCCACGCTCAACAAAAGCTATAAAGGTACCATCGGGCGACCAAACAGGTTGCCAAAAGTCTCCCTCACCCATGAGATGGTTAGCTTCTGTTCCCGCCCACATCCAGATTTGACCCGACTTGACAAACAGAAGCCGCCCAGGTAGCTCAATACCATGCACAACATCTTCTATCGTCTCTACCGAGGGTGTTGCTTGGCTCTCTTTGACTGCCTCTGGTGCCGTTTGGCTTGCTTGCTGGTCCTTGTCTTTTCCACAAGCAACCACAACAAGAATAAGCACCAAGGCGATGATACCTGTTCCTAAAAACCGTTTCATTGTGTATGACATTATGCACCATATTGGTTTTTTATGCAATAGCGAGAGTCCGTCTGTCTGTCTCCATTTACGGGATGAGTAATGCAGAACATTGCAGCCAGTTCAGGTGTTGCTCAAGGTCTTGCTCGCCATTGGTATACGCTTGGTTGCTCTCCTGTAATATAGCTTGTAGGGCAGCATGGCTGTGTGTGCCATCGAGATGGATGAGGAGCAACCGTTGTATTTCATCTAGGCGTACCCGTTCATGCAGCATGTTGGTGACGATATGGGTATCTTGGGCTTGTAGCCGTGCTAGTGGACGGGTGCATGGGTAGTCGCAGATAGTAGGTGCTACTGGCATAGGGCGTGTGCGCAGATGGAGCAGCTTGGTACTACGCATGAAGATGCCGAGTAGGTTTGCTGCCAATAGGTGTGTGTCTTGGTCTGTTATGTGTGGTTCAGGTTGCTGTTGCTGTTGGGCTGCTTGACACAACCGCTCATATGCAGCACCAACGAGTGCTGAAAAATCTATGGTAGCTGGCCAGAGTGCTGCAAGGTGTAGCATTGCGGCTTTGCTGAGTGGGTGGTCTAGGGCTACTGTGCCACTGCCAGCAGCAGCACGGAAATGCTCCGGCTCCTGCCCAACACAATCGGGGTGTGCAGATAACGGCTGCGCCGGTGAAGCAATATGCAACGCATGGACACGATCACGCCTACATTGACGTTCTAGGCGCATATGCTGATGACACAACAGTGACTCGCGGAATGTGCGCCCACGCACAAAATCCATGTACTGCTCAATATCAATCCTATTCCGTGCCATGGCACGTAAGGATGAAGCAACAGGGGGCGGAAAAAAGTCTGGGATGGTTGTGGAAATATCCGTATCGGTGATATATTGCAACCCATAGTAGGCGGCATGGGCGACAAACTGATAGAAATGCACGGGTTGATTGACTTCAGATAGCTCATCGTGGAGCAAAAAAGCATCCCGATTGTCGTCGGCTTGGGCTGCCTTGCGCCGCAAAAAGTCAATATAGACGGTGAGAAAGTCACCAAACGCTTTATTTTCTTCTGGTATGGCTTTTTGTAGGAAATCGAGAAAGTCCATGGCTTGGGTTGCTCGCTCATGTGGGTCTGTTTCGCCCCATGTGCGATAGAGCATCATATCACGGAGCATGGTGAATATGTGCCAACCAGGGTAGGTGTTGTAGCTGACATATGCAATCCCATTGGAACAAAGGTGGCATTGACAGATGTTCAACAGATGGTCTTGCACATGAGGGGGAACCCACGAGTAGAGGCCATGGGCAATGATATAGTCGAATTGACCAAAGTCGTGCTGAATATCTAGCAAATCCATGCACATGAGGTGGATGTTCTTGAGATGCAAGGCTTCGATAGTTGCCTGCCCCATAGCAATTTGACGTGGTGAACTATCTACCCCGATAAACGCACTTCCTGGTAGCTCCTCGGCCATAGGGATGAGGTTTCCGCCAACACCACACCCTAGCTCTAGCACACGGCAATGCTCCACTGGCTGTGGATGCATGCCAAACAATGTGGCTAACATAGCCAGATAGTCGGGATGACTCTGCGCATAGGGATGCCCCGGATAGGGTACCTCATCGTATATATGTTGTATTGAACTATCTATGATATTATCCTCCGCTTAGCTTGAACCGCGCCAGACTTCGCCTGTTTGGATGGCACTAATGGCTTCAGAAGCAGCTTGGCTCACGTCTTTATCTCTTTCAGAAAGCAAAGCCATCAGGGGTTGTTCAGCTCGTTCGTCGCCAATCATACCCAATGCAACGGCTGCGAGCTTGCGCACACGTGGGTTTTCGTCTGCAAGTGTGGTGATGAGAGGCTGTACACACGGTTGCCCAATGCGTACCAATGCGCCGACTGCTTCTTTACACACATTCTCATCCCAATGCTCTAGGCGTTCAATAAGTGGCTCTATGGAAGGCGCACCAATTTCTACACACTTATGCCATTCATTTTTGACAATCCAATAGGTTGCTCCAACTTCATCTGCACTGGGCTTCCACCCAAGTGCCTCTAATGTGCCTGCTGCACCCCATTTGATATCGTCACTTGGGTGCTTGAGAGCTGCGATAAGCGATTGCACAGCCGGTTTGCCAATCTTCACAATGGCACGGTAGGCATCACGGCGCACACTCCAATCCTTATCTCGAAACGCACCAATAAGAGGAACAACAGCCTCGGGACTACCAATTTGCCCAAGGATGCTAGCAACAGCTTGGCGTATCAATGCCGTTTCTTCGTTTTCATCGTCAAGAGCAGCAATGAGTGGTTGAAGCGCATCGGTTCCTATCTTTATCAAGGACCAAAAAACAGCTTGCCGCACTTCTTGATGCTCGTCTTTCAGGGCTGCTATGAGTGGTTCAACGGCTGTAGCCCCCATGTTCACAAGCGTATTGAACGCAGTTTGACGTTTCGTCGTATCTTCATCTTTGAGCACACTGATGAGTGCTTCTGCGCCTGGCGATCCAAGTTCGACACATTTATCCCACTGGCCCTTTGCGATGAGGTAGGCAGCACCAAGAGCGCTTTGGTCGGGTTGCCAGCCTATATGCTCAAGCAGGCTGATAGCGGCTTTGCGTTGTGTTTCGGTACCTTCCATTATCATGGTGGTCCCAATTGGCTCAACTATCTGTGTTTGGCATTCAGATGCTTCAAGCTTGGATGCTATCTGCACAAGGGCTTGGAAGGTTGTATCATAGAGTTCGCTATTTTCAGGATTGAAGAAGGAAACCAGCGGCTTGACTACCTGCGCATCACCAACTTGCGCAAGGACATGGATAGCTGCTTTGCGTACTGCTATGGCTTCGTCCTTGAGGGAAGCCATGATTGGCTCAATAATGCTAGGGTCTCCTATTTTGCCTAGCGCAACAATAGCAACCCCGCGCATCTCCTCATCTTCATGCGCAAGTTTAGCAATGAGGGGTTTTAGCGCGTGTGCATCGCCCAAATGACCAAGCGCTTTGGCCGCCGAGCGGCAGATGGCCGGGTCTTTGGGGTAGTCTAGCGCTTTGACCAATCCAGCAATATCGTGCTTTTCCTGTAATTTCGCTATATTGGGTGGACCTAACATCCACATATCTATACCTCCGGTGAGCATACAATCGGAAACCAATGAAAGGGTTTATCATTGATGTTTGTACAACCATACACTGTCTACTACCCACTCATACAATACGCATATGAGTATTATAGCATAGGGAAAAAGGACATGCTGTATTGTTGTATCTGCACTTGTTTGCTATACCTATGTATGATACACTAGCATCATTGTAGGTATAGTTTTCATATATATATACATATGTAATAGTATGAACTTTCGTAACACACTAAACCGATTACGTGACATCGGTATGTTAAGAGAAGTGGATGCCCCCATCAATCCTGAACTAGAGATGGCCCGCACCATTCTCACGTATGAGGGGCAACCAGTGTTGTTCAACCATGTGCAAGGCTACCCTACTTGGCGCGTTGTGGCCGGCATTGCCTCATCCCGCGACTATTTTGCAATGGCGCTAGATGTACGCGTGGAAAAACTTGTGCAGATACTGGCCGATGCATTGCACAACACTGTTGCCCCACATGTCGTGACACATGCGCCCTGCCAAGAAGTCATTACGACGGATATTAATTTGGCAACATTGCCTATCTTGCGGCACTTTTCTACTGATGGGGGACCTTACATTACATCGGGTATCCTGATTCTCGATGATCCAGACTATGGACCAAATGTATGCTTCCATCGCCTTATGCGCATGGATGAACGCCGCTTTGTGGCACGTATTGTCGAAAATCGTGGAACCGATACGGCGCTGCACAAGTCGCAGGAGGACATCCCGGTAGCGATTTGTATTGGCAACTCATTGCCGGTGCTTTTGGCAGGGGCTATTGCGGCCCCAATGGATGTAGACGAGCTGGCTTTTGCACATGCGCTTTCTGCTACGCCAGTCGTGCGCTGCAAAACAGTGCCGCTCTATGTGCCTGCCGAGTGCGAACTGGTGCTCGAAGGGCATTTGACCCATACCACGGCATCAGAAGGCCCATTTGTTGACCTGACAGAAACCATAGACTTTGTGCGCCAACAGCCTATTATTGAAATAGATTGCATAACCCACCGCCAAGACCCCATCTATCAGGCCCTGCTGCCCGGCAAGCTAGAACACAAGTTACTCATGGGCATGCCCAGAGAACCAACCATTTTTGCCGCTGTCAACCAGGTGTGCCGTTGCACCAATGTAGCCATAACCCCAGGCGGAACAAGTTGGTTGCACGCTGTGGTGCAGATAGACAAGCGCGGCCCAGAAGACGGTCTGAGTGCTATTGAAGCTGCTTTTCGGGGGCATAGTTCTCTCAAGCATGTTGTCGTGGTAGATACCGATATAAACCCCTATGACCCATCGGAAGTAGAGTGGGCTATTGCAACCCGTTTTCAGGCGCACACTGACCTGATCGTGATGACAGACCAACCGGGCAGTAGCCTTGACCCCTCTGGCACACATGAACCGGGCAAAAAGGCTCGCACATCTAAGATGGGGCTTGATGCAACTATTCCATGGGGGCATGACCGACAGAAGTTTGAGAAGGTACACTATTAGGGGGTAGGTGACAGGGGATAGGTTTTGGATAGTAGATACCGGAGACGGGAGTCTAGCACCTAGCACCTACAGAGAAGGAAACGGCAATGGAGGAACTTTTGGAATTGCGCACATGTCTTGAGCAACACCGCTATGCCGATGCGCTTGCTCTTGTTGCTGAAATGGAAGAGATGAGCAAAGAAGACAAAAGAAACAGAATTGGCAGCTTTGTAAAAATCATATTGGTTCATCTCATCAAGCGCTATGCAGAACAACGTACCACCCGTTCTTGGGACCTCTCTATCGAAAACGCCCTGCACGAAATCCAGAAAACAAACTACCGACGAAAATCTAGCGGCTTTTATGTGACCCGCGACGACATGCAGCACCTTATTGATGAAAACTACCCCTATGCGTTGCACTATGCGGCCTCTGAAGCATTCGGTGGTGCCTACGAATCCGACACACTAGAAACTATGGTTGATGCTGAAGCGGTTCGGCAAGAAGCCTATCACTTACTGGTTGCTCAAGGAGCAATATGAGCATACCACTGAGGTTGTTGTATGAAATTGACAGATGAAGAGCGGGCTATGCTGGCCGGTGACATGGGACGAGGCGTGCAGAAGGCTATAGAAATTATCGTTGCTCTGGGCAAAATATACGGAGCCGAGGACTTGGTACCCGTGGCCAGCGTACAAGTAGCTGGTGTGAGCTACAAAAACCTAGGTGATGCTGGGTTGGAGTTTCTGCGTGCGTGGGCCGACCAAGGTGCATATGTGCGCGTGCCAACAACGCTCAACCCGGCGGGGCTAGACTTGGAACGGTGGGAAGAGCTTGGCTTTGAAGCCAATTTTGCAGACAAACAGCAACGGGTCATAGAAGCATTTGCGGCTATGGGCATACGCACAACGTGTACATGTACACCATACTTTATCGGCAATGTCCCCCAATCTGGGCAACATATTGCTTGGGCCGAATCGAGTGCCGTCTCATTTGCCAACAGCGTGCTAGGAGCACGTACCAACCGTGAAGGTGGACCAGGCGCACTTGCAGCGGCTATCACCGGTCGCACTGCACGCTATGGCTTACATATGCCACACAACCGCCGTGCCAACCTTGTAGTAGATGTGCAATGCTCTGTCGAATCATTTGCTGACTTTGGGGCATTGGGAACTATGGTTGGGCGCATTGCTCGCAACCGTATCCCCTATTTCCGTTTTCACGTTCAACCGCACACGTTGGAGTCTGCTGCATCAGGTATGACAGATGTGCATGCGCCCACGAATGCACTGGCGATGACACCCACTATGCAACCGCCAGCCTACGATATGCTCAAGACGCTAGGGGCCGCTATGGCTGCCAGTGGTGCTGTGCCGCTCTACCATATCAAGGATATAACGCCCGAAGCTGATGTGCCAGACATTATTCACCCTAATGCTGAATATATCACTATTGATAGGTTGCACGAGGGCTATGCAATATTGAACAGTGATGACGAACATGCTATTGACCTTGTGTGGATAGGCTGCCCGCATGCGTCATTGCATGAACTAGCGCAGGTAGTTGAGCTATTAGGTGGACGAAAAACTCACACAGCGTTATGGGTGACAATGGCACGCACAGTGCGTGCTGAAGCTGTGAAGCTTGGGTTGGTAGATGCGCTGGAGGCTCTCGGTGGGCGTGTGGTGGCTGATACGTGTTTGGTGGTTGCTCCGGTGCAGGCGCTAGGCTTCCATCGTATGGCTACCCCTTCTGGCAAAGGGGCCTATTATGTGCCGGGGCACTCTGGCTTGGCTGTACGCTATGGTTCGCTCGAAGCATGCATTGCCGCAGCAGTGACGGGTTATTGGGAGAGTACTACCTCACAAGGGTAGATTGAACCGCCAAGATACCAAGAGCGCCAAGATTCAACCGTAGGAATGCGCTAAATCCTGCTCATGATGTGCGGAAATGACAACTACTACCTGTGAAGGAAGAGGTGCCGCGCATTGATGCTACCGTAGCATGTATTTTACGCATTGCAACAGATCAAGCGCCGCACCCTTAACAGCTCAACGATACCCGGCTGCCTGCAAATTGAATAAATGGGCATAGTCGCCATTCAGCGCCAAGAGTTCATCGTGCGTGCCAATTTCTGCGAGCTGCCCATGCTTCATGACGGCAATGCGGTCTGCCATGCGCACGGTACTAAACCGATGGCTGATAAGCACAGCGATCTTGCTGGCTGTTAGTTCACGAAACCGTAAGAAGATTTCATGCTCGCGTTCGGCGTCAAGTGCGGCTGTTGGCTCATCTAAAATGAGCACCTGACTATCGCGCATGAAGGCCCGTGCTAGGGCAATCTTTTGCCATTGCCCCCCCGATAGCTCATGCCCTTCTTTAAACCAGCGCCCAAGCATGGTACCGTAGCTATCTGGCAGAGATTGTATGACTTCATCGGCGCCCCCACGCATAGCAGCCGAGGTGAGACGTGGCACATCTTCAAGCGCATCTATTTGCCCAAAGCCAACATTTTCGCCGGCTGTGGCATAATAATGTACAAAATCTTGAAAGATAACCCCAATGTTCGCACGCAAATCGTCGGCGTCGTACTCGCGCAAGTCGCGCCCATCGAGCAGTATTTGCCCTTCGGTAGGGTCATAGAGACGCGATAGCAATTTGATAAGCGTTGTCTTGCCAGCACCATTTGAGCCAACGATAGCCAGTGCTTCCCCGGCACCGATGTGCAGGTTGAGATTGCGTATAATCCACTCTTGTTGCTCTGGGTAGCGAAATGAAACGTTGCGAAATTCAATGCCGTGCTTTAAGGGGCGAGGTACACAATGATTGTGCGTTGTCTTCATCTGCGACTCGATTTTAAGAAAGCTAAACAGGTTATCCATAAAGAGGCCACTTTCATAGAGCCGACCCAAATTATAGAACAACTCTTG
This sequence comes from uncultured Chloroflexaceae bacterium, assembly GCA_964626155.1. Lineage (GTDB taxonomy): Bacteria > Chloroflexota > Chloroflexia > Chloroflexales > Chloroflexaceae > JAAUSY01. Next base: position 27,633 of record CAZVEN010000042.1, read on the forward strand.
GAAAATAGCTTGGCTCTGCCGGAACACTGTCATATAGAGAATCATAGACCCAAGCGTAATGCTGCCGCTTATCGTGATCCACACAATCCATGCATATGCGCCGTAGTAGCTCATTGTGCCGAGCATTCCCAGCAACACACTGTAGAAACTACGTCGCTTTGCTAATGCCTCATCTTCTTTGGTTACTTCCCAAAACACATCCTGATGTCGTTTGAGGAATGGTTCCCCTAAACCAAACAACTTCACTTCTTTTACAGAACTGTCTACCGTTAGCAAATACTCCATATATTCCATGTGCCGAAATTCTGGCGCACGCCAAGTAAGCATGCGAAAATGGAGTTTGCTAAACTTTGTCTGGGCAATAAATACGGGCATGGTGGACCCAAACAAAATAAGTGCAATGATAGGCTTGAAACTAAGGAGCACAATTGCAAATGACAACAATGTGATGATATTCTGGATGGTCAAAAAGCCGGTATTGATGATGACTAGTGTACGATGGTCTGCTTCGCGGCGAGCATTCTTCAGCTTATCGTAAAAATCGGCTTGTTCAAAGTGGTTCAGGTCTAGCGATATGGCTTTGCGCATAATCGTTGTGTTGACGGTATTTTTCATGCGCGTATGCAAAATGTGCTCAAGCAATGAGCGCGCTTGGTTGAGCGCCGCGCTGAGCGTGAGCAATACGAACTCTACGACTAAAAATGGCAATGCTGCTTGTAGCCCTGTTTGCGGGGTCATGCCTGCATCAAGAGCATGCACAACCGCATCTACAATAAGCTTGCCAACCCACGCTTGCGATGCCGGCAAAATAGCAGAGAACAATGTCAATGTGGCCATGGCTAGTGTGCCAACCCGGTTGGATTGCCACACCAAGGCAAATGTTTTGGGGATGTTGCTGTAGGCTGAACGAACATTTTGCCAGCGTTTAGCCCACGTCAATTTCTCGTCCTTTGTCCCGTTTTGGGTTTCTGGTTGTCCCCCATTTTTTCTACTCATACCGTTGTTTCCTTTTGGGCTTCTGGTTTTGTACCATTGCTTCTCCTTATACTATAGGGTAGTATATTGTATGTTATCACTGTTGTGTGTTACGAATATACAGAGTCTACACGTCATCATATCCCTACACATCATGCCACGTGTGTGGTAGTATATGGTAGAATAGAGGAGAGATGCAAAACAACAGGACATCGTAATGCATGAGATACGATAGCAACCCTCCATGATTGGTACCATTTTTAACGCAGAGGCGCAGAGAAGCAAAGACGCAGAGAGATACAAAGGTTTTTCGTTTATGGTTGCTGTATCATGCACAACGCAATTAGGACTGCTATATTGAGGAAAGATAAAGAGCATGCCCCTATGAGTCCGACACTTCTCGAAATAATTGCTATTATTGTGTTACTCGTGATAGCATGGCAAATAGGCAACCGTTTGTTCCCGATGAATCAGAACAACACCCATATAGATGAACACGCACACCATGGTGATGAAAAGCATACTGGAGATGGCGCATAGGTATCGTGCTTTTGGAGTGACAAAAGGAAAGTAGGAAGGAAGAGTTTCGTATGGCAAAAGCCTCCAATCCGGGTGGACGAAAGGTAGCGCAGGTTGGTACGCTAACCGTTATTGCCATCATTGCAGTTATACTGGTTGGTCTTATGACATTATCTTGGCGTAATGTGCGCCCAGGGTATGTGGGTATCGTGTTCGACAAAGCAACCCACAAAGTGACAGCGGCCGCATTGGAGCCAGGGTGGGCGTTTATCAACCCATTCACCCAAGCGATACAAGAATACCCGGTCACTATCCAGAACTATTCTATGGTCGAACGTTCTGGTGAAGGTTCTGCAGCAGACGACGACAGCATCAAGGTGCAAAGTAATGAAGGGCAGCAACTCAACCTAGATATCTTCGTCCAATACCGTGTCAAACGAGAAGAAGCAGCAGCATTATATCAAGACTGGGGTGGCGCAGACATCAGCATTATAGAAGACCGTGTGGTACGGCAATATGCGCGTTCTCGCGTTCGTGATGTCACATCTCAATATGGATGGGAAGAGATTGTTTCAGGTAAGCGCAACGAAATAACAAATGAAATTATATCATCAATGGCGGATGAGTTTGGACAGCGTCACTTAGAATTGGTTTCCTTTGGTATCCGTGGCACCCATTTGCCCCAACGTTTGCAACAAGCTCTTGACAACAAAATAGAAGCGCAACAAAAGGCCGAGCAACAACGCTATCAGCTTGAGCAGGCTAAGATAAAAGCCGACCAAGACCGCGTCGAGGCCGTAGGACAAGCTGAAGCCAACAAAGCTAGAGCCGAGGGTGAAGCTGAAGCGATCAAAACACACGCAGCCGGCGAAGCCGAATCAATACGCATACGCGCAAATGCTCAAGCTGAAGCCAATGAGATACTTGCCAAGAGCCTCACATCTGAACTTATCCGCTATCAACAGATTGAGCGATGGGATGGAAAATTGCCAGTCTTCAGTGGAGGCAATACAACGCCACTTATAGATGCAACAAGCTTTATCAGTAACAATACTACTGGTGAGTAATAGAACATGGTTGGGAGAAGACACTGATGCAAAAAACTCGCTTCGATTGGCGCTGGATTATTCTCATTGTTGTTGTTATCGTGCTAGCGAATGCCCGAAGCCTACCTTGGCCCATACTTGCTATAGTCCTTGCCGGAGCTGGCGGCTACCTGCTCAATATGGGCTGGCGCATATGGAGTCGTGGTTCTCCGACTGCCGGACCTACCCGCGTTAAATATTGGCGTGGGCAGCGTATAGAGCTACCATCAACACCCAGTAGCCGTGGACCCATCCCCCCATTGCGTGCCATTGGTCCGGCCCTCGTCTACTTATTGATAGGCGCAGCCCTTGCGCTCGCGGGCATAGCCGTATTGCTGCGCAATATAGGTAGTTAGCATAACACACCTACGGTAAAATGTATGAAGGGGTCTGGTGGCCCAGACCCCTTCATACAAGAGAAGAGAGGAGAAGGAGATGCTTCTAGTATAGCACGTTTATCTGCACTTGTTTGTATGCTAGATTACATGATTTAGATAATTTTTCAATGTTTTTATTGTTAATGTTTGATGTGAAACTTTACTCCTCCACCTCGCGGGGGACACGCGGCAGAATAGCCGACACGACCTCATAATTAATTGTACCTAGCCAGTGTGCCACTTCATCTGCGGTAATACAATCATCACCCTGCTCACCAATCAACACTACCGCATCACCTTGCTTCACATCCTCGACATCTGTCACATCAACCAGCGCATAATCCATGCACACGCGCCCGACGACTGGCGCACGTTGCCCACGCACCAACACTTCATGCCATGGCGGAACACGACGAAACCCATCTGCATAGCCCACCGGAATAGTGCCAATCAGCGAATCACGCCGAGTGACAAATGTACCACCATACGAAAGAGGCACCCCGGCAGGTAATGACTTGACCTGTGCCAACCGCGTATGAAATGACAAAACCGGCTTAAAATCGGCTGGCAGCGGCGTTTCATGCGATGGATTAAGCCCATAGCACCCAATGCCTGGACGCACCATGTCGAAACGTGCTTGTGGGAACCGCAATGTGGCTGCACTATTGGCCATATGCACCACAGGTGGGCGCAAACCGGCCGCCGTAATATCCGCTAACACATCCTCAAACTGGCGCAGTTGCAACCGTGCAAATGTCTCATCTGCACTATCGGCAGTTGCAAAGTGCGAGTAGAGTCCCTCGACAGTGAGACCCGGCAGATGCGACACATCTTGCAAAAATGCACATGCTTGCTCCGGTGGCATGCCCAAACGGCCCATACCCGTATCTACCTTCACATGTACAACAGCTTGACAGCGCAAAGCAACCGCTGCATCAGAAAATGCACGTGTCGTATCACTATCAAACACGGCACACGTAACGCCAAGCTTCACTGCTTCATGGGCTTGCCAAGGGGGGGTATATCCCAACACCAAAATGGGAGCCGTAATATCTACTTCGCGTAGAGCGCGTGCCTCACTCAATGTCGCCACAGCCAGCGCCAAGGCGCCACTTGCCAAGGCAGCACGTGCCACTCGCGTAGCACCATGGCCATACCCGTCAGCCTTGATAACAGCCATCACCGGCACACCGGCAATTTCGCACAACCGTCGCACATTATGCGCGACCGCATCTAAATCTATACGAAGCCATGTCGGGCGGCTAGGTGCGCCAATATGCACAGCACACCAACCGGCTTCTTGCCGTACCAGTACCTTTTCCGCATCAACAGAAGCGTCAAGCAATCCTGCGGCTATGCGCTCCATTCGTGCTTCCATACTGCCCTTGATGAGCACCAAATCACCTGTGCCCACATCGTCTGGCAAGGCTTGCAGAGCAGCAGTAGCCGTATGCACAATGTTGGCTTGAAGCGATGGTTTTACCTCACGTGCAGCATGAATAGCCGTCATGCCCCAGTCGCCTTTGCAAATAAGGACATCGGCAATGGAGCCGGCTAGTTTGCCCATTTCGCGGTAATCTGCTTGAGGGTTGGCACTTTGGTCGGCCAAGTCGCCAAACAACACGATGCGTCTTTTGGCAGGCAACATGGAAACTGTGCGTAGAGCGGCAAGCATAGAGGGCAACACTGCATTGAATGTGTCATCAAGGAGCATAGCACCATTGCTCATAGGCAACGGGTTTAATCGCCCATTTACCCGCTTGACCTGTGCTAGTAAACTCGCCGCCTGCTCCAAGGGCATACCACACGCAAGCGCTACCCCCGTTGCTGCAAGCGCAACAGCGACAGCAGGCTCACCGATCAAAGGTATACGTGCCTCAACTGACGCCGGCGGTTGTGCTAGGGCATCATTGCCCTGCCAATATATCCGAAATGTGGTTTCGGTCAGTGACAAACTGACATCGCTTGCCCGCAAATCACACTGTGGCCCCTGCCCAAACGTAATAACATGCGCGGCTGTCTGCTTTGCCATAGCAACAACATGCGGGTTGTCGCCATTGAGAATAGCCCAACCAGCGCACGGCAAAGCCTCAACCAGCGCCCCCTTTTCTTGCGCAACACCTGCCAATGAGCCAAACGACTTGAGATGCGCATTGCCCACCGATGTAATAACGCCTATGTGGGGTGGAAAAAGCGTTGATAATTGCGCAATTTCGCCAAAGCGGTCTGAACCAAATTCTAACACTGCAAAACGGTGCTCATTTTGAAGGCGTGCGAGCGCCACAGGCAACCCAAGCAACGTATTGAAACTCTGGCGACTAGCAAACGTTGGAGCTATCCCCGACAATAGGGTCGCAATAGCCTGTTTGGTAGACGTTTTCCCTACACTGCCAGTAACGGCAATTGTAACCGGGTTGACCACTTGCATGCGACGAGTAGCCCATTGCTGCACAAATGTCTCTGGGTTATCTACCAACACAACGGTAGCATGTTCAGAGCTACGTGGGGGCCAGGAACAAAGCACGCCGGTAGCCCCGGCTGCAAGTGCGGCCGGGATATAATCATATCCATCGCCACGTGGCGTATGGAGTGCTAAGAACAGTTCGCCCGGTTGGGTTAAGCGTGAGTCATAGGAAAAATCTGTGAAGGTATGGGCTTTTGGTATGCCACTCAATCGTCCGCCAAGATGCAGCAAATCGTCAAGATATATCATATGTATCTACGATCCCAACAACTCTTCAGCCTCAACAATAGCTTTTGCTATATCTTTCATTTTAGTGCGACGGTCACGGGCACGTTGGCGCAACCGTTCATATGCATCGCGCTCGCTCAGATGCAAGCGTTGCATAAGAATGCCCTTGGCACGTTCAATTACTTTGCGAGCTTCGAGTGATTCTTCTAGTTCTTCAACCTTCGATTTGAGCGACTGCACATCCTTAAATCGTGCCAGAGCGATGTTAATAGCGGGGGGAAGTTCGTGTTCATTCACCGGCTTGACAAGATACCCCAATACACCAGCCGCCTCAGCTTTGCGGACAACTTCTTTTTCGGCATATGCTGTCAGCATAATAACTGGCGTTGGATGATGCTCTTGGATACGCATTGCGGCTTCTGAACCATCCATCTCAGGCATGCGAAAATCCATAATGACAAGGTCGGGCGCAAAGCGGCTAGCAAGTGTCACAGCTTCAGCGCCCGTGCGAGCAATACCAACCACATCATAGCCTAGCCCAGTCAACTGTTCTTCTAGTGTGAGCGAAACAAGATCGTTATCTTCAGCTATAAGAATACGAATAGCACTCATGGACCGTTCTCAAAACATACTGAATACAGATTTATAGTATCATACCACACGGAAATACGAGAGTAGAATAGTTCAATGAATTTCTATAAACCAGAGCAACGACATCAATACTGCGCATCCAACGCAATAGCCCTATCGTAATCGGCTTTCTCTTTATTCATAGCCAAGCACACCCCTCTTATGACATGTGTTTTTATCATCATGGTGAGAGTAGTATACCATATTGAGAGGTTCCCAACTTGTCATATAGCAATTGGCACATGAGCCATTCACTGCTTGACAAATCCAATCTCCCTATGGTATGCTACCTTCAGGTAAAGGAAAAGGATATGAGTATGTCATCTGCATCAAGTGCAAACATAGTTCTGGGCGTAGTAAGCGTATCTGTACTAATTCTCATTCTTGTAGGATGGGAACATAAGCGCTTGGGAGTAAAATGATGGCAGACAGTACATAAATAAACATAAAGAGACAAAAACCCTCCCAGGTAATGCGGGGGGTTTTTTGATTTTCTCTGAACAACAAGAGACAATGCTACTTGATGCAAGGAGAAGGAGAGCGTCGTGCGATCCGATACGGTAAAACACGGGTTTGAACGTGCCCCTCATCGTAGCCTCTTGCGGGCCACGGGGCAAATAAAGGACGAAGGCGATTTCAAAAAGCCCTTTATTGCAGTGTGCAACTCCTACACCGATATTGTGCCAGGGCATGTACACTTGCAAGCGTTTGGGCGTGATGTCAAAGAAGCCATACGCGAAGCCGGTGGTGTGCCCTTTGAGTTCAACACCATTGGTGTAGACGATGGCATAGCTATGGGGCATGAAGGCATGCGCTTTTCATTGCCCAGTCGTGAATTGATAGCCGACTGTGTCGAAACCATGGTGAAAGCACACTGCTTTGACGCTATGGTATGCATACCCAATTGCGACAAGATAGTGCCCGGTATGCTTATGGGGGCTGCACGGGTCAATATCCCAACCATCTTTGTCTCTGGTGGACCTATGATGGCCGGCGTAGACGAATCGGGCAAGAAAAGTGACCTTATCACCGTTTTTGAGGCTGTTGGCAAACGTTCAGCCGGTACCATCAGCGATGAGGAACTGTTGAAACTAGAGCAAATCAGTTGCCCCACATGCGGCAGTTGTAGTGGCATGTTCACCGCCAACTCAATGAACTGCCTCTGTGAAGCATTGGGCATAGCTCTGCCCGGCAATGGGTCTATTCCGGCCATTGCTCCAGAGCGGCTTGCATTGGTACGCAAAGCCGCCGTGCAAATCATGGAGTTGCTCAACCGCAACCTATGCTTCCGCGACATCGTCACTGCCGATGCTATTGACAATGCCATGGCACTTGACATGGCTATGGGTGGGAGCACCAATACCGTGCTGCATGTGCTGGCCCTTGCGCGTGAAGCCAATGTAGATTACCCTGTAGCACGTTTCAACGATGTCTCAAACCGCGTCCCACACCTGGCCAAAGTTTCACCCGCATGGGATGGCTCACGCCAGTGGCATATGCAAGATATTAATGAGGCGGGAGGTGTGCATGCCATTCTTGCCGAGTTAGCCAAGCAACCCGGCACACTCAAGCTCGATGCCATGACTGTGACTGGGCAAACTCTTGGTGCCAATGCACAGCAAGCGGAAAACCGCAACCCTGCATGCATTCGCCCAATAGATAACCCGCACACTGCGCGTGGAGCCTTGAGCGTGCTCTTTGGCAATCTTGCACCAGAAGGGTCCATTATCAAAGTTGGTGCCGTAGACCAGCATGAAATGGCATTCCGTGGGCCAGCACGCTGTTTTGACAGCGAAGAAGATGCGACGAATGCCGTTATCAACGGCACTATCAAAGCTGGCGATGTCATCATCGTGCGCTACGAAGGCCCACGCGGTGGGCCAGGTATGCGCGAAATGTTGGCTCTCACCAGCATGGTCAAAGGCACGCCCGCATTGAGCAGTACCACTGCCCTGCTTACCGATGGACGTTTCAGTGGTGGTACACGCGGACTGTGTATCGGGCATATTAGCCCGGAGGCAGCCGAAGGTGGACCTATCGCCCTTATCCGCGATGGAGATATAGTCAACATTGACTTGTCGCAGCGCACACTTACTGTTGATGTAAGCGAAGATGACTTGCAGGCACGTCGTGCAACATGGGGAGCACCTACGCCTGCGTATAGCCGTGGTTGGCTCGCTCGCTATGAGCGTATGGTGACAAATGCGAGTAACGGTGCAGTGTTGGATGTTTCGTAAAAAGCTTTTTTCACGTATGCTGTATAAGGTACAGGATATGATGTAGGATGTATCATTGTATTGGTATTATGTTGTTATTCGTACCAATGAGGAGGAATTTCAATGTCCGAGAAACGAACCGGTGCGCAGATCATGTGTGAGGCACTGATCCGCGAAGGAGTGGATGTCATGTTTGGCATTCCTGGTGGGGCAACCATGCCCTTTTTCTATGCCCTGCACGACTATAAAGAATTGCACAACGTGCTGTGCCGTCATGAGCAAGGGGCCGGGCATGCCGCCGATGGCTATGCACGGGTGAGCGGAAAAGTAGGAGTGTGTACCGGCACGAGCGGTCCAGGGGCTACCAACCTTGTCACCGCCATTGCCAATGCCTATATGGATAGCACGGCCATGGTTGCCATCACGGGCCAGGTTGTAAGCCCACTCATAGGCAAAGATGCGTTCCAAGAAACCGATATTACCGGCATTACTATGCCAATTACCAAGCATAACTATCTTGTCAAAAACATAGATGACCTGCCGCGTGTATTCAAAGAGGCCTTTTACATTGCAGGCACTGGCCGCCCAGGCCCCGTATTGATAGATGTGACCAAGGATGTTATGCAATCTAGCACCGTGCCCGATTGGGATGTTCATTTTAACTTGCCCGGCTACCATCCATCTCTCAATGTAGACCGTGAGAAAGTGCGCGATGCTATTGCATTGCTCAATCAAGCCAAAAGACCAGTGTTGATCGTTGGAAATGGTGTTATACAGTCTGGGGCATCCGAGGAAGTACGGTTGTTTGCAGAGCGCATGGGTATTCCCGTTGTAACAACCCTGCACGGTATAGGTGCCTTCCCAGAAGACCACCCGCTTTCGCTTGGCATGCCCGGTATGCATGGGTGGGTGCATGTCAACCGTGCTATTCAGGAATGCGATGTATTACTCAATGTGGGCAGCCGTTTTGATGACCGCGTGACCGGCAAAGCGAGTACCTTTGCACCCAAAGCCCATGTCATTCATGTAGATATTGATGCGAGTGAGTTCAACAAGAATGTGCAAGCCGAGGTTGCCATTCACGGTGATGCACGCGATGTGCTCTTAGCTATGCTCGAAGATGTGCCAGAGAGTACCTATAGCGAATGGCTACAGCATATTCGGGACGTGCAAGCTGAACATCAACCCAAACAACAGTATATGAAGCGCCCTGACACGGCAAAGCTCATGCCACACGATGTGTATAATGCTATTACCCGCTTCATCAACGAGCGTGGCAACTACCGCGTTGTCACCGATGTGGGGCAGCATCAGATGTGGGCAGCCCAGTTGCTTGATTGGTATAAACCCCGTACACACTTCACCAGTGGTGGACTTGGCCCTATGGGCTTTGGTCTGCCGGCTGGCATGGGTGTGGCCGTTGCCTGCCCCAACGATACCGTGTGGGTTATTGCCGGCGATGGTGGTTTTCAAATGACCAACCAAGAACTGGCTACCATTATGCAAGAAGGCATCAAGAATATTAAAGTGGCCATTATTAACAATGGCTTCTTGGGCATGGTGCGGCAATGGCAAGAATTGTTTGAAAACAAGCGCTACAGTGGCACACCTCTCACAGGCCCAGACTTTACCAAGTTGGCCGAGGCCTATGGTGTGCGTGGTATGGCCATTGAAGAAACAGACCAGGTAGAGCGTGCGATACAAGAAGCGTATGAGCATGATGGTCCAGTTGTGATGGATTTCCGTGTTGAGAGAGAAGTCAATGTCTTCCCAATGGTGCCACAGGGTAAGAGCATCGGCGAAATGTTGACTGAAGCGCCCATTCCGGTAGAAGCGTGAGAGAGGAGAAAAGACCTATGAATAGACATACCATTATCGCTTTGATGCAGGACCAGCCCGGCGTATTGAACCGTGCTGTGAGTATGTTTCGACGCCGTGGCTACAACATCGCCAGCTTAACTGTTGGACACACTGAGCTGCCCGGCATTAGCCGCATGACGGTTGTCGTCGAGTCCGACAATGTAGAGCAGATTGTCAAACAGTTAGACCGCCAAGTAGAGGTGGTAGATGTGACTGATGTGACGAATGCGCCATCAGTGGACCGCGAAATGACCCTTGTCAAAGTGAATGTAAGCAATGGCAACCGCGCCGAAATAGTGGCGTTGTGCAATGTTTTCGACGCCAAGGTTGTGGACGTGAGTGTCACAACAATGATAATAGAAATGACCGGCACCACCTCAAAAGTAGAGAACTTTATCGAGGTGATAGAGCCGTTTGGTATCAAGGAAATGCTGCGCACAGGTGTCATCGCTATGGTACGTGGTGCTGAAACGGGGCATGCAACTGTGATGGAAGCAGTGGCAGGCAACGGGCATGTACCAGCAGGGGTGAAATAAGAAGTATAGGCTAGGGGCGGCATACCACACTGGTATGCCGCATCGTTGTAAGGAGCTGTACCATGAGCAAGACACTATCTATTGAACAGGTAGAGCATGAATTGCATCATGTGCTAGAACAGATGCACATCAGCGAAACGGTGACAATTGTTGATACTGATGCATCGCCAATCGCTGTACTCGTATCATTGCGCCAAGGCAATGTCGTGCCAGTCAAAACAAATGGTCGTAGCATTCGACAAATGCTTGAGCAATTTCGAGTTGGCGATATGGATACGCTCTATGGTACGAATGGTTCACGACAAGCCGTACTCGTTTCTACGCAGACCAAACAAAAAGGTATGCTATCACCGGAGGAGTGGCTTGCGCGATTGGACGACCTCAATGAACGGTTTAGCCAGTTGCCACCAAGTGACGAGAGTCTGGTAGACATCTTATCTGAGATGCGCCGATGAGCTATACAGAAGAAAACAATGCGACATTAATTACCTGGGATGCTGAATTGCTTCAGCGCGGTGCAGCAATAGTACAGACGCTAACACCACAGATGTGGTTAGAACAATACGGTGCTTGAACCGTGATATAGGAAGCAACCAAACTGCTTCCTAATAAGACTTAGATACATAAGGAGAAATAGACGAATGGCAGAGATTTTGTACGACAATCAAGCGGACCTTGAACGGATTAAAAATAAACCCATAGCCGTCATTGGCTTCGGGAGTCAAGGCCATGCGCATGCAATGAACTTGAAGGATAGCGGGCTAGATGTGCGCGTTGGATTATATGAAGGTAGCAAAAGTTGGGGGAAAGTAGAGGCAGCCGGCATAGCAGTACACACAGTAAGCGACGCCGCACGCCAAGCCCAAATCATCATGATGCTCACCCCCGACACCACCCAAGCCAGCATCTACAAAGACCATATCGAACAGCACATGGAAACCGGCAAGACACTCATGTTTTCCCACGGCTTCAACATTCGCTTTGGGCAGATTGTGCCGCCCAAAAACATTGACGTATCCATGGTAGCGCCCAAAGCACCCGGCCACCGCGTGCGCGAAATTTTTGCCCAAGGTGGCGGTGTGCCAGCACTCATTGCCGTCGAGCAAGATTCATCTGGTGGCGCATTTGAAGATGCCCTCGCCTACGCCAAAGGCATGGGGCATACAAAAGCTGGCGTGTTACGCACCACCTTTGCCGAGGAAACAGAAACGGACCTGTTCGGAGAGCAAACCGTACTCTGTGGCGGTGTTAGCACACTCGTCAAAGCCGGGTTTGAAACGCTCGTCGCCGCTGGTTATCAACCCGAAGTTGCCTACTTCGAGTGCATGCACGAGTTGAAGCTCATCGTAGACCTTTTCTACCAAGGCGGGTTAAACTTCATGCGCTACTCCGTCAGCGACACCGCCGAGTATGGCGACTACGTCTCCGGCCCCAAGATTATCAACGAACAATCGCGCCAAGCCATGCGCGAAATTCTTGCCAACATCCAGAATGGCGCATTTGCCGAGGAATGGATTGACGAAAACCATCAAGGGTGCCCGAACTTCAAAGCCATGCGCAAAAAAGATGTTGACCATCAGATTGAGCAAGTAGGGCGTCAGTTGCGCCGTATGATGTCCTTTGTCAACCCAAGGGAAGAGATACCCGGTAGCGGTGGAGCATAAGGTTGTTGTTTGGGAGGACAGGCATTTTGTTTCATGCTGCTAAGAAATCGTAGGACAGGCATCCTGCCTGTCATGCTGGACAGGCTAGAAGCCTATCCTACACCTTGTGCTCGTGCTACGTGAGACAGGCTAGAAGCCTATCCTACGCCTTGTGCAGCATTTCTTAGTAGCATTGGGCTTATTGCCTGTCCATATGCGACTTTTTGGAGCACGTAGCATCTTGTTTGTATGATAGGCTGGAAGCCTACTCTACGTTAGGAGAATAACTATGAAAGTTGTCAAAGAGCAAGTCGGAGATACAGCTATCCTTATTCAAACAATGGATGATAGCCTTGATGTTATCAATGAATCACAGGATGGTCCCAACATTGTTGATACAAGCATTGATGAGCGAGTACGGGATGTCTATGCCAAGGCAAAAGCAATTATACGCAGCGTTGCCGAGGATATTGGTGGCGAGTTGGCAAGCATTCGTACAGATGCTCGGCCTAAAGGAATGGAAGTATCATTTAATATGGGACTCTCGGCTGAGGCTGGTATATGGGTACTCACAGCTAGGGGAGACTGTGCGTTGAATGTGAAGATGGTCTGGGAATTGGGAGACGATAGTGGAGCTAGTAGTGGTACTGAAGGGCAAAGTTCGGGTTTGAGATAGAAACACATAGTGACGTATAGTATGGAGAGCCATGCCCCATACACGTTTTGACATCCTGTTGCTTTCGCCATCTTTTTCTTTTCATAAAATGCGTTATACTACACATAGCTTGATGAGAGCATGACGAATACATTATGTAGAGATGTTATGTGTAATGTCTCTACATGTTGCATCCAATGTCCTAACGTGTGAAAGAATAGTAGGATAGGAAAGGTATACGATGGAGTCAAAGTACAAAGCTGTGATGAGCTACACAATATCTGATAACGATGGGGAAAAACTCAAGAAGTTTCGTCAACGTCTGCGTACAATGGTCGAGCTTCGTACTGGGGAAGCATTTCCCATTTTCCATACGGAAGATGTCCCGTGGGGGCAAAACTCCAGTGGGAGTCTGGCACAGGCGATCAACCAAGCAACATTCTTTCTGCCTATTATGACGCCGAGCTTTCTTAAAGACCAACAATGTACCACCGAATTACAGCAGTTTATTGAACGGGAACAGCAACAACCCGACACCACGTTCATCTTGCCAGTGCAATATATTTCATGGAACTTCCCAACGCAATGGGATGAGTTCATACAATCTCATCGCCCCATTGATTGGGGTATGCTCCGTTTTGTGGACATCAATTCGCCTGAAGTAGAGCAAAAGCTGGATGAGATGGCTGAACATATAAGCACCATCATGTTTTCACCAAAACCCACATCTACCCCCATTACCAATGTCGTAGACAATGCTCATGACCAAACACCGACACACGCGAGCCAACCTACCGGTGAAAACGCACCACAACACAAAGCGAGCATGTTTCTCAGCTACGCACCTGTAGATGAGCAACGAGTGCTAGAGATATATGAGCGGTTGCGTGCTGAAGGGCATACACCATGGATGGAATCCGAAGACTTGTTGCCGGGTGAAACAAAAACCTATAGCATCCGAAAGGCTATCAAGGACCGTCAATACTTCCTCGTCTTCTTATCGAAGCATGCAGTAAATGAGCAAGGACCTTTTCACAAGGACCTCAAGCTGGCACTTGATATATTGGACGAAAAACCAGAAGGGCGCATTTACCTTATTCCTGTGCTTTTAGAGGATAAATGCCCCATTCCAGAACGGCTAAATGATGTAAAGCCTATAGATATATCCCATGAACGTGGATGGAAAAAGCTACTCAAAGCTATTGAAGAAGGCATGCAACGTAGGAATTGAGGTGTACGATGGATGATGATGACCATGTACGTATGTTTGATACAACGCTACGTGACGGGATGCTCGCGGCTGGACCGCAGATGACGCTTGAGCAAAAGCTTGCAATAGCCCATCACCTAGCGCAGGTTGGGGTTGATGTGATAGAGGCCGGGTTTCCCGGGCCCTTCCCCGATGACCGCGAAGTGCTACACGAGATTGCGGGCGCAGTTGGCACACCAGACGGTCCGGTGATAGCAGCCTTGGCAGGTGCAAGTGAGGAAGATATTGACGAAGCAGCCGCAGCACTCAAACCGGCCGTCAAGACATGTATCAATATTTTCATTCCCACATCCGACAGGCTCATTGAGCAACAAACCGAACTGACCCACGATATTGTCTTGGCCCAAACGCGCCAAATAGTACGTTACGCATGCTCGCTGTTCAAAGATGTAGAGTTTACGCCTATGGACGCCAGCCGTTCAGAGCATGCCTACCTCTATCAGGTGCTTACGATTGCCATTGAGCAAGGCGCTACCATATTGAATATAGCCGACACCATGGGCAATGCTGTGCCAGAAGAATACACAGCAATGATAGCCGGTATTCGCCAACACGTCCCCGGTGCCGATACGATAATCCTATCAACGCACTGCCACAACGATTTAGGCTTGGCAGTAGCCAACAGTCTTGCCGGGGTACAAGCAGGAGCGCGTCAAGTTGAATGTACGGTTAATGGCATCGGCGTGCGCGGCGGAAATGCGGCCCTGCAAAAAGTGGTGATGGCGCTGCACGTTCGTCGGGAACATTATGGCGTGAGTACGCGAGTCAACCATCAGGAACTAGAGAGCATCGGGCGTTTGCTGCCTAGGTAATATGTTTGGAGGGTATGGACTATGATAACCAATACATCTACAACAATAGCGCAACGTCCATTAACGTATACGGTTGCAGAATTGTTTCCTGCGCCTGGCGAATGGACAGAAGAGGACTACCTGCCGCTGACAGAACGAAATCGCATTGTTGAATTATCTCAAGGGGAGTTGATAGTACCACCAATGCCTACAACAGAACATCAAGAGATTGTACTTGCCATTGCAACAGCAATGCGTACATATGCCAAAAAACATCGTCTTGGCAAAGTTGGCATAGCACCTTTGCCTGTGCGACTCAGAGCGGGCAAATACCGTGAGCCAGATGTTCTGATGATGCTCAAGCACTATCTGCATCGTGTGCATGCACAATATTGGGAACCGCCTAACCTTGTCGTTGAAGTGCTATCACCCGGTACACAACAGACAGACCGCAACGAAAAAATGCATGAATATGCTGCGGCTGGTATAGAAGAGTTTTGGCTTGTTTCACCAGTAAAATGGTCTGTAGAAGTGTATTTGTTAGAAGGAGGAGCATACACACGAGACGGTGGCCTCTACAGTGGCGAGGCTGTGGTTATCTCACGGATAGTGGAAGGATTTACATTGCCCATTTCGGAAGTGTTTGCATTTGGAGAGTTACGTTGATTGGAGTGTTTTTAGATAAAATTGAAGGAGGGTATAAGAATGGAAAATCATGTACGTATTTTTGATACAACCCTGCGCGACGGCGAGCAAGCGCCCGGTTGTACCATGACATTAGAAGAGAAAATGGAAGTCGCCCGCCAACTCGCTCGCCTTGGCGTAGATATAATAGAAGCCGGTTTTGCCGCCGCATCACCCGGCGACTGGGCTGCTGTCAACCAGATTGCCCGTGAGGTTGGCACACCAAACGGCCCCATCATTGCGTCTTTGGCACGCGCCAAGAAGGATGATATTGATAAAGCATGGACAGCTATACAACCAGCGGCAAAAAAGCGTATTCATACCTTTATTTCCACATCAGACATTCATATTGAGCATCAACTGCGTTCAACACGCGAAGATGTGCTCAACGTAGCCCGTGAAATGGTGCGCTATGCCCGTTCGCTGTGTGAGGATGTAGAATTTTCGCCCATGGATGCCAGCCGGTCGGACCCAGAGTATATGTATCGCGTATTGGCTGCCGCCATAGAAGAAGGGGCTACTACCCTCAACATACCCGATACCGTTGGCTATGCTACCCCGCAGGAATTTGGTGCGTTGATTGAAGGTATACGCAAAAACGTACCGGGTGCCGACCGTGTCATCATCTCAACCCACTGCCACGATGACCTTGGGTTGGCGGTAGCCAACAGCATAGCCGGCGTAGTCGCCGGAGCACGTCAGATAGAATGTACCATCAACGGTATTGGCGAACGCGCTGGCAATGCCTCATTAGAAGAAGTTGTTATGGCCCTGCACACGCGCCAACAGTTTTACATTGTGCAAACAAACATCAACACCCGTGAACTGGCTCGCAGTAGCCGCCTCGTCAGCACCTTCACTGGTGTAGCCGTGCCACCAAACAAGGCCATTGTGGGAGCCAACGCATTCGCCCACGAATCCGGCATTCACCAAGACGGCATCATCAAGAACCGCATGACCTATGAAATAATGAGTGCCGAAATGGTAGGACATGATAGCAACACCCTCGTTTTGGGCAAACATAGTGGCCGTCATGCCTTCCGTCAACATATTGAAGAAATGGGCTATACCTTGAGTAGTGATGAGATAGACCAAGTATTTACCCGCTTCAAAGAACTGTGCGACAAGAAGAAAACCGTAGACGAACGCGATATAGAAGCCCTCATCGCTGGCGAAACACAACGCTCGCCCGAAATCTACAAACTCGAACATGTGCAAGTAACGAGTGGCACAGGGCTTGTAGCCGTTGCAACTGTCAAGTTGCTCTGCCCAGATGGGGAAGAGCGCACAGATAGCGACCATGGCACCGGCCCAGTAGATGCCGTGTATCGGGCCATCAATCGTTTGGTGCAACGCCCCAATGAATTGATAGAGTTTTCTATCAACGCCGTCACTGAGGGACTCGATGCTGTGGCTAGAGTGACTGTGCGCATTCGTGAATACCCAACAGCAACCAGCGACAATGGCAATGGCAGCAACCAAAGTGAAGAAGAACACAAGCGTCGTGGCCCGACCATCTACAATGGCTATGGTGTCAATACCGACATACTCGTCGCAGCAGCAGAAGCATACATGAGTGCTCTGAACAAAATGCTTGCCGCTGGCGAAGAGCGCATCAAGGCCGAAGAAGCGGCCTATGCGGCCGGCTACAATAAGGAAGCGCCTACCTATGCAGTTGATACGTTTGGTACCAATATGAAAATCACATAAACAGAGCAATGTGCTTGGTGCGACGTATTGTGCATGTTACGTCGCACCAAGCACGAAATGAGCACATCCGTGAGTGATAGTGAAACAAACCCAAAAGCCCAGTCCAAGCGCCCAACCTCGTGGCATGCCATGTTTGCCATGGCGCTCCAGAAGATGTATACCGCTGTAGGCATTGGTGTGCAACCCGAAGTGCGCATCGGAGCCTTGCCGCCAGAGATAGACGTGGTGCTCAGACGCAACCCGGACGAACCATGGACAGAAGAACAAGTGCGTGTCCTAGCCGATGGTATTCGTGACAGTACTGCCTCGCACATCCTCCTCGAGTTCAAGTATTGATGTCGTTGCTCTGGTTTATAGAAATTCATTGAACTATACCGAATCCTTGAACGAAGAGGTGCTCGATGCAGTAATTGGGTACGAAGTGTTCTACCGACGCAACAATCGTCTCCGTCGCACCGAGGTGCAAAGTTGCATAATCAGTGCGCATACCCCAACTGACGAGACACTGAAACGGTTAGGGTTTACGGTGCAAATAGCCCCCGGCGTGTATGGGCATGAATGTGATGTGCTCAAGGACAAACGGTTGATTGTTGTAAACAAGCTCCCCAATGAACCACACAATGCTCCCCTCAAAGTATTTGGGCTGCGACTTGTGGAACGGGAAGCGGGGGTTCGGTTACTAGAAGAGGAATGGGCAGATGAGTTACCAGAGGAACTGGTACAACTGGCCGTTGATTTACTCGTGGCATTACGAAAAGGAGAAGGCAAGATGATCGAGATGACGACAGATGACATTATCCAATTAGAGCAAGAATTTCCCCGATTGATGGGAAGGTTGCGGAAAAAGTATATGCGCGAAAATCCTGAACTCTTTGTTGTTTCAATCAATGACGAAGACATGGTTAAGCACATTGAACAGATTCGGCAAGAAGGCTTGCAAGAGGGACAACAACAAATGCTACGCATGTTGCTCACAGAGCGTTTTGGGGCCGTACCACTAGACTTGTCAGAGCGTATCCAACACCTCAGCAGTGATCAGATGCAAGCGGTAGTGCAGGTGATAATGCAAGCCCCATCGCTAGATGCAGTGTTGGAGCAGTTGCCTGCTGTAGCCGAAGGATGAAAAGTGTTTATGTGGGATGGTACCAATAGCAACATTCCACCAATTACATATGGAGTAATGAGAACCTATGCTAACAATAGCATACCTAGGCCCGCCCGGCTCATTTTCCGAAGAAGCCGCCATTGCCTATGCACGCAACGATGCCGACACTTCATACCTAGCCATGGTCAGCTTTGCGGCCGTTGTCACCGCTACGGAAACAGGCGCAGCAACATGGGGCGTGCTCCCAATTGAAAACGTCCTTGAAGGGAGCGTCACATCTACCCTAGACCTGCTCATCCATGAAACCCGGCTACGCATTGCCGGCGAAGTTGTCATACCCATACGTCAATACCTAGTAGCGCCACATGGGTTAAACTTTGAAGACATTCGCGTGCTCTATGCACACCCGCAATCTTTGGGGCAGTGTCGCCGCTTTGTCGAGCGCTGCCTGCCCGGTGTGGCCACCATCGCATCCCTGAGCAACAGCGCTGCACCCGCCGAGGCAAAGGTTGATGAACGCCCGGCAGCAGCCATCAGCACCTTGCGGGCCGCCGAACTCACCGGCATGAATATTTTGGCACGTGACATTGCCGACAATCGTTTCAACATAACCCGCTTCATCAAACTAGCCCCACACGATGGCGTGCCGAGTGGCTATGATAAAACCAGTTTCTGCTTTGGCTTCCGCGAAGACCGTGCTGGTGTGCTCGTGGCTCTCTTGCAAGAGCTTGCCGATGCCGGCATCAATATGACCAAACTAGAGTCGCGCCCTTCCAAAGAAGTACTAGGGCAATATATCTTTCTTGTGGACATTGAGGGACACCTGCAAACCCCTCATATAGCGCAAACGATTGAGCGTATCACCAACAAGCCTGAAATAGGCATGGTTAAGATTTTTGGTAGCTACCCGCGCTACCGCGAGTAGCATCTCAGCATCCTAGCCATTTCAACGCTATTTCAACTCATGACTAAATACAATGGTATTGATGTCGTTGCTCTGGTTTATAGAAATTCATTGAACTATATGTTTTTGT
>CAZVEN010000043.1:0-47335 GCA_964626155.1 uncultured Chloroflexaceae bacterium
GATTGAGCGATTGAGCGATTGAGCGATTGAGCGATTGAGCGATTGAGCGATTGAGTGATTGAGCGATTGAGCGTCTGAGCGTCTGAGCGATTGAGTGATTGAGCGATTGAGCGCCTGAGCGTCTGAGCGATTGAGCGATTGAGTGCCTGAGCGATTGAGTGCCTGAGCGATTGAGCGATTGAGCGATTGAGCGATTGAGCGTTTGAGTGCCTGAGCGATTGAGCGATTGAGCGTCTGAGCGTCTGAGCGTCTGAGCGACTGAGCGATTGAGCGTTTGAGCGTTTGAGTGCCTGAGCGACTGAGCGACTGAGCGTTTGAGCGTTTGAGCGACTGTTTTAAACCGGGGCGTGCGACCGCACGCCCCAACAAGTACACACATGAAGGGTTGCCAGTAGGTCACGCTTGGTAAAGGTATGTATCCCGTTTAGAGAGTGACTGGCAAGCCCTGTGGGTTTGGCGGTGCCAAACCCATACCGTAGCACCGAGACATCCTGTCGGAGTCCGGCTAGAAGCCGGTGCTACCTACATTGGACAGGCTAGAAGCCGGTGCTACCTACATTGGACAGGCTAGAAACCGCTCTATTCCTGCACATGTGGCTCGGGTTCGTAAACAACCGATACACCGTTTACAAACGTCTCACTATGGTACACAACCGTTTGCAACTCCTCATCGGCGTGCTCATCTGCCACAATCGTCTCGGTGGTTGCATCACCCAAGAAGCCAGCGTACCGCGTCGAGTCAAAAGCCAAGAGCCGCTCGGTGTGCGACGCATAGTTTGGAATAATGGGCTGATAGTCTGTTGACATGAGCGGCGATGAGATGATGAAGTCGGCACTCGCACGGTTGCATGCCATAGGAATATTCCACACCACAGCCACGCGCAACAGCGCCTTCACGTCTGTATCGTGCGGTTGCGGCTCCAGCGGGTCCCAAAAGAAGATGAGCAAATCAATTTCGCGCTCTGCAATCTTGGCTCCCAACTGCTGGTCGCCGCCTAGCGGGCCGCTTTTGAACCGGGTTACGTCTGTGCCAAGCTCATGGGCCAGCAACTTGCCAGTTGTGCCAGTTGCAAAAAGCTCATGCTGCACAAGCAATTCCCTGTTGAATTTGGCCCATTCTATGAGGCACTGTTTTCGGTTGTCGTGTGCTACAAGCGCAATACGTTTCTTCTGGTCGCTCGGAAGTTGATTATGCATTACGCTTCCATTTCCATTTAGATAGTCTGTCATTCTTAACACCTCCTTATACATAGAGCGTGTGACACGTGCATAAGCCTCGCGCCAAAAGGCACACAGGCACAACATACCATACAGAAAATCCCATATGTACACGATGCCACGATGCCACAACACCACGCACACTAACGTTGCGGTGTAACTATACTACACACGCTAAACTCCACACCTATTCATATTGGGCTACACTGCCAAGGGAACAAACCAAAAGACTGCCGGGGCGGCGCAGTCTTCGTTGGGCATCTTGCCGTTACAATCGTTGTTGGCGGCATAGTTCAGCCCACGCCTGCAAGCACTTTGTATTGTAGTACGCTTTTGCACATTGTCAATAGCCGCAGAGTGGAGAAATGGTGTAGAATGTATGCCTAGAAGGTATGTTTCACATGTATCCTAGGTATACGTTGCTATACATGAACATGGCGAATATGATGAGTATTAGGGGATGGAACAGCTACGTTTGATACATCTTCACAGCCTGCTGGAGCGCGTCCGCGAGCGTATGCAAATTGCGGGCCGCTTGCTCTGTTTGGCGCGTACTATCCATCGCCTGCCGTGTCGCTTGTTGAATAGTCGTCATTGCCTGCGCTATCTGGTTTAAGCCAAGCATAGCCTGTTGAATAGACCCGGCCATCTCCACATTCGATTGCGAACCAGACTCAACCTCAGAAACAATCTTGCGAATAACCTTGCCCGTCTTCTGCGCCTGCGACGTGCCAACCTCTACTCCCTTTGTCCCTTCCTCTGTCACCATCACGGCTGAGCTAGTGACGCGCTGAATATCGCCCAGAATATCTTGTACCTGGGTAGTAGCTTCCTTGGAACGTTCGGCAAGCTCACGCACATGCTGGGCAACCACAGCAAAGCTCTTGCCCTGCTCACCGGCACGGGCAGCCTCAATAGCCGCATTGAGTGCCAACATATTGCTCTGGTCGGCCAGTTCGCTCACGGTCTTAGTGATAGTACCAATAGCCTGCGTCTTCTCCGAAAGCGACAAAATCGTTTCAGCAATATGTTCCACCCGCTGATGAATATGGTCTATAGCCGCAATTGTCTTCTCTACATCTTGCGTACCCTGCTTTGCCATCATCAGCATAGCTTGACTGTCTTGGGCCATCAAAGTCGCCTGCTGTGAACTTTGCACAATAACCGCCTTGATTTCTTCCACTGTTGTAGATGTTTGGGTAATTGCTGCCGATTGCTCCGATGTGCTCGTTGCTTGCTGTGTTGTGGCTGCCAGTATGTCGGTTACTGCCGAAGCAATATTGCCAGTTGCCTGCTGGACATGTGTCGTAATGTATTGCAGATTTTCGGCCATATGGTTTAGCCCATGGCCAAGCTGCCCAATAACCCCGTTGTGGTGTACAGTAATACGTTGTGCGAGATTTCCCTGTGCAATATGCTCTATACATGCGAGATACTCGCGCACGGCCTCTTCTACCTCGGCGCGACGCTCGGCATGCTCATCGCCAAGGCGTATACGTTCATCGGCACTCTGTTGCACTTCGGCATACTGCTGTTGCAAGGCATCGGCCATGTGGTCAATTGTTTTCGCTAGGTGCCCCAATTCGCCACTATCATATACCAGGTGCGTGCGTGTACTCAAGTCGCCAGCAGCAATGTTCTGGGCTGTTTCTACCAAGCTACTAATCGGTTGCAATATAAACCGTTTGCCCCCATACCAAGCAGCAATGATGGCAACCAGTGCTGCCAGTATGAGCACGATGAGGTTGCGCCAAAGATTAGCCTGTACTTGCGCAAACGCCACATCAGATGGTATGCCAACGGTGATGTAGGCTCCGTCTATCTCGCTGCTGAGTGGTGCATAGCCACAAAAACGCTTGATATGCTCATGATCAATACACGTTTCCATGCCTGTTCCTTGCTCTAGCGCACTAGCTACAATAGACTCTTCTGGCATTGGTTGCCCAATCCACTGCTCTGGCTCTGGATAACGAGACAAAATCGTGCCGTTTTGGTCAAACACATGCACAATGGTGTTGTGTGGCATAGACAAGGTCGCTATATGCTCACTCATCCACTCTAAATTCAACCCGGCCAACACAATGGTAGATACATCCCCGGCATCATCAACAATGGGATGGACGAGTGCCACTACAGGCTCGCCGGTATTGGGGCCTATCTCATATTCGCCAACGGCAAATGTGCCTGTTTGCATAGCCCGCTCAAACCACACTTTCTCGGCGGCTGCCTGTGAAGAAGGGTCCTCTATGGGCACAGATGAGCAGACGGTATACCCTTCACTATCAACAGCTACAAAGGCTGTATATTCGGTACGGTACTGCTGGTGAATATCCTCTAACAAGGCATTGCATGCCTCGGTGTCGTGGTTGCGTATGTCGGGTACTTGGGTCAACGCACGTAGTAATTGTTGTGTAGACATGATATACATGTGTTGTTGCTGTCCAACCGATTGGACGAGACGAAACACTTCTCGACGGGCTTCAGTTTTATTTTTTGCATAATCATCGGCTGAAATGAAGATGATAAGGCTGGTGAGTGGTACAACAGCAATAAGTACCAATGCAATTAACCGAAAGCGTACACTTGATATATTCACACACAACCCTTTCTAATGCTATCGCAGAGCTTGTTTTATTCCTTCTTGCAAGGTACTCAGGGTATCTATACCACTGAGGTCAACGCCTAAATGGACGAGGGTCTGCGCCATGGTAGGTCCGATACCGGTCATCATAACACGAGCGCCTAGTAAGCGTGCAGCTTGTGTTGCCCGCACCAGTATATCAGCAATATGCGTATCTACCAACGACAAGCCAGTAATGTCTATAATGGCTGTGTGGGCATTGTGCTTGTTTATGCCCACAAGCAGGGTTTCCATGACCTGCTGAGCGCGGGCAGTATCCATGCTACCAATGAGCGGCATAAGCACAACATGTGTGCTTATGGGTATCAGAGGTGACGAAAGTTCTCGGATAGCATCCTGTTGGGCTTCAATAACCCTATTGTGTAGGGCTATACGCTCCTCCTCAGCTAGTTTGCGTTCGGTAATATCGCGTGCTGAGATACACACATAGGCTTTCCCATTGAACTCTAGGTAGCTCGTCGTCATTTCTACCGGGAAGATTCTGCCATCTTTGCGGTATAGATGGGTTTCAATGATGTGTGATGACTGCATGTTGCTGTTATGCCAATAGGTAGCCCACTGTTCGGTAGAAAACGTTGGTGCGACAATGGATATATGCATAGTGCATAACTCAGCACATGTGTAGCCAAGCGTGCTGCACGCCGAGTCGTTGGCATAGATAAACTGCCCACTCGGTTCGAGCCAAAAGATGCTATCTGCCGAACGGTCAAGCGAAAATTTGGCTAGGCGCAGTTGCTCCTCGGCTTGTTTCAGGCGCGTAACATCACGTTGGATAGAAGCCAAGGCTTGGGGCATACCTTGCTCGTCGCGGACAATGAATGATGTACCCTGAATAGGAAATAATGTGCCATCTTTTCGTTGCGCCATTACTTCAGTTTGCAATGTGCCATGTGCCACACTCTCCCCAATAACCTTGGTGGCATGCTCTTGGTCTTCTTCTGCAATGAGTGATAGCACTGACATACCGTATATATCATTGCCATACCCATACATTGCTCGGTATGAAGGGTTGGCATAGGTAATAGTTCCCTCTAGCTCGGCAACTGCAATTGCATCGGGTGCATGTTCAACCAATGTGTAGAATATACGTAGCTCCTGCGCCATGTCTGCTTGGGCATTGTGGGCAGCAGCTTGTTCCAACTCGACGACCCGTTGCCGCAATGCAATCAGCTCATCGTGTATGGTTTTATCTGTCACCATAGTGTTCTTTCTCTTTTTTCATGAACCACAGAGGACACAGGGTATCACAGGGGATGCATGATGTCTCTGTCATTCTTTGCTGTTACGCTGCAACGTTGCGAGCTGTTTTGTGGTAAAGAAAAACGCCTTGTTCATACTACAAACGTCGTTGTGTCGTTATCTTTGCATGAATCATTATACGTTATGCTTGTGTTTCATGGTAGTACACTCTGTAACCTTGTCAACAAACCATGCATCATATATAACGACTAGGTATGAAACGTATAGAGTGAAAATGCATGTAAGGAGGAACGGCATGGTTTCAACAGCAGTACCAAGCAAGAAAAAAGCGGGGTTATCGCTATCGCCAGAGCGCAAAAAAGGGGCTGCGGTATTATGGTGGATGTTGGCTATCACTATTATTGGCGGGTTGTTTTACCCCTATATGGGGTTTTTGCTACTTACGTGTATGACAGTTCCAGTGGCTGTTAGCGCTGTGCGGGGGCGCTATTGGTGTGGGTGGGTGTGTCCACGTGGGTCTTTTTTAGATTATATCATGGCTCGCTTTAGCCGCAACAAGCCCGCCCCCAAATGGCTACGCAGTGGGTGGTTTCGGGCTGGTATGATAGTGTTTTTGTTTGGGATGATGGGCACACGGGTATATTATGCTTGGCCGGACCTACGCGCCATAGGGAGTATTTTTATTTCCATGCTCACGGTGACAACAGTTGTCGCCATAGTGCTGGCGCTGCTCTACCGCCCGCGCACATGGTGCATGTTCTGTCCTACAGGCACCATCAGCAACCTGCTTGGCAGAGGCAAGAAGCCATTGCAAGTTGCAAGTACATGCAAGAGTTGTGGGGTGTGTGCCAAGGCGTGCCCAATGGATTTGCAGCCGCATAAGCCCGATGCTTCGCATGCCGACTGCTTGAAGTGCGAGCAATGCATAGACCGCTGCAAGCTGAACGCACTCTCGCGGGAATAGGTGCGAGGTGTGAGGTGTGAGGTGTGAGGTGTCATGCACGCCCAAACGTGCGTGGCACCGTGGTTCACAAGGGAACATGCCCCCTACTCCTCACGTAGCGCCACGGCAGGGCTAACCCGCGCCATACGTAGCGCCGGGTAGATGCCAGCCAGCAACGCAGCACATACCGCCACGACCAACGCTTGCACAAACAACCACGGGTCCACCACTAGCTCCAGCGTCCAGCCAAACGAACGGCGATTGATAACATAAATGAGCACTAGCGCCAGTATCAACCCTACCGGCATAGAGAGTATTCCCGCTGTCAACCCCATCAAACCTGTTTGCGAAAGCAACAACCCCCACACTTGGCGTGGTGTAAACCCCACAGCACGGAGCATGCCAAGCTCACGGGTACGCTCTAGTTGCAGGGCCATCAACGTACTCAACACCCCAATAAAAGCCACAATTGTCGCCAATATTTGCAGCACTGCCGTAATAGCAAACGTGCGGTCGAAAATAGCCATACTATGCTCACGTAGCATGCGCGTCGAGCGAATGAGCAACTCCTGCCGCCCACCCACGCGCTCGCGCAAACGTTGCACCACCGTGTCTACTTCGCCTTGGCTTGCAACGTCCGTCGTCACATAGAACGCGCACGACGTAATAGCCGGATCATCCCAATATGTACGATAGAAGGGATATGCCAATTGCACCACACCCCGCTCCGACGTGTAATCGTAGTAGACCCCCGCAATAGTAAAACCGTGTACCCCCTTATCTGTGCGCATCTGCAACCTATCGCCTGCCCCCAAACCAGTGCGGTATGCCAATGGCTCCGAGATAAACACATCGCCCGCATCGAAAGCAGCCAGCAACGCATCGGGCGAAGCTGCACCCCGCTTGAAGCGCAACGCACGCATACCGCGTGTTGTATCGCGCTCTATAGCCATCAACGTAACTGGGCCCGCATCAACCACATCCACCTGCACACCACGAATAAGCGTGCGCCCCGCAATACCGGGCGTATCGGTCAGTTCATCAATCAACGCACGGTCTAGCGTTGTATCTATCCGGTTGGCCATTGTGCCGGGTGGCGACACATAAATATCTGCCGACAAACTCTGGTCAAGCCACCGTATCACCGTTTGACGAAAGCTGCGCACCATAATGCCCACACCAATTGTCACACTCACTGCGACCATGAGGGCAGCAATAGCCACCGATGTGCGACTGAGGGCTGCCACTACGCCACGCGCCGCCATACGCCCCGGCAAGCCAAAGAGCCGCCCCCATAGCGGGCGAATCAGCGTCATCAGACCCACTGTCGTGCCGGGTGTCAACAGCGAAAACCCTATTAGAATGGCGAACAGGGCCGCAAACGCAAGGTAGAGGCTGAGTACCTTCGATGGTGTCCATGCAGTCCAACCAGTCCAACCAGTCCAACCAGCAATCCATGCAAGCCATTGCCCATTACCAAGCATAAGCAAGATACCCGCAATGGCAAACAACGCCAAGCCAGACAGTGTCGTGCGTGGCACAGCATAGCGGATGCGCTCCTCGACACTGCTGCGCCGCAATACAGCGCGTGGAGCCGTCAATGTTGCCTCGTGCGCTGGCACGGCTGCGGCAACAAGTGTAGCCAGAAAGCCAAGTATAAACCCTTTGAGTAACACCACTGGGTCTATCGCTAGGTTGCGTATGGTTATCACAAAGTAGAGGTCTGTAATCGTGCGCGTCACCAAGCGCACCAGCCCACGCCCAAGCACAATGCCAGCCAGCACACCCACCAGCGACCCGATGAGGCTCATGCCCACAGCTTCTATCAGCACTAGGCCGAATATTTGCCGCCGTGTGACACCCAAACAGCGCAAAATACCAAGCTTCTCACGACGCTGCACCACGCTGAACGTCATCGTATTGTAGATGAGAAACATGCCAACAATGAGCGCCAGCATACTCAAGGACGCCAAATTGAGTTCAAACGCCTGTATCATCTGCTCAAGCGTGGATGTGCGGGCTTCTGGGCTAGTTAACTCAACACCGGGCGGCAAGAGCGTGCGTACTTGCTCTTCCTGCGCTTCGGTGAGGATGAGGTCAATGCGACTCAGACGGCTAACACTATCGAGCAACTCTTGCGCAGTCGCTATATCTGCTATCAGCATGGTTTCCAATACCTGCCTACTCAGGCGGTCTTGTGGTTGCAAGATACCGGCCACGCGCACATTGGGCATATCCCCCCCAATGCGTAGCCTAAACGTGTCGCCGGGCTGTAGCCCGTAGCGTTGCGCCATGTCCTCGGCTATGAGCACGGTGTTTGGCTCTACCAATAAGGTAGAAAGGTCAAATGATTTGTTGGCTGCGCGTGCTTGTGAACCGGGTGCGGCTAGGTATGAACGGAAGGGTTGCTCTACAAACGGGTCTACACCGAGCAGGTGCAAGGTGATGCCTTGCATATCGGGTGCTATGACATAGCCTTCAACAATGGGGGCCGATAGGCGTATTCCATGCTCCACACGCAGACGGCGATACAAGCGTTCATCTATGCCCGCCGGCCCGCCTACCAGTTGATGTGTTGCTCGCCCGGCCACCGCATCGGTCGAAAGGGTGAATGCTCGCCGCGCACTCGCATTCGAGAGGTCAATCGAAACAACCATGGCAACACCAAGCGCTACACCCACGATACACAGCATAGCTTGCCATGGGCGGTGCAACATATGTCGCACACCAACACGCAGAAGAGTCCAAGGAATAGCAGCATGATGCATTACGTCGTGCTCACTATTCAGCTCTCAGCTTCTATCAACACGCCCAAAACGCGGTCACAGAAGAATAGCGTGCCCGCAGTGACACAAATGGGTATTGCCAACAGGTTGGCCACGGGTATGCTCATAAGTACGAGACAGACCAACCCAAATGTGGCACTTGCGGGAAATGTTTTGCGAATAATGCGTAGTTTCTCACCAAACCGCAGATGGCGACGTGAAAGCGCGGCATCGAAAAAATCGAGGCACAGTATCAATGAAGTGAGCGCAATGCTGCCAATGGTTGCCAATGTCGTGCCAATACCGGGTATCAGGTAGAGCAACAACAGTGGTCCCCCAATGCTCACAAAGAGAAGCAGCTTTTTGAGTTCAAACGATAGCGCTTCCCAAATGTCGCGCACGATAGTGGCAAAGGTGAGCGACTCCGTTGTGGGCTTCTTGCCAGTTTGCAATTGCTCCAGTTGTTCGGAGAGGTTGCTATACCACGGACCACCAAGCACCACGCCAAAACGCAGCAAGATGAACCCGATGACGACCAATAGCGATATGATGAGCAATAGGCGCAGCAGCACAGCAAACACTTCTACCCACCCCGGCAGGTTGCGCATAGCATTGTCTATCGCATGCATGCCTGTCCAAAGCAAACTGGCATAGAGTATGGTGCCAACAACCATGTTGATAAACAAGGGTATGACAATAGACCCCCACAGCGACGGGTTCTGGCGCAACACCCCATATGCACGCAATGGGTAGGTAGCTCCGGCTACAAGGTTGGTTAAGCCTTTATACATTCGTGGTATCACACCTCTTGCCAAAACGACGCGGGCGTATAAACAACAGATACTTGCCCATATCTTCTAAGTCGGAAATGAACATGGTTTTATCCACATAGTAGCGATTTTTGGTTCGCACTTCGTAGTAGCTTGACAATCCATACGGTATTTTTTTCATGCGTTTTATCATCCCCTCTTTTGTTTGTTCGTACCTCTACCAATTATACCATCATACGAGATACGTACACCTGCATTGGTCGTCAAGCACTCACGTGTATCAAAATGTCGTCTCTAGGACATCAAAACGTCGTCTCAAAACGTGGATGTTATGAGCGCTATGGTGTTTAATAGAGTCAGTGATGGTTCACAACGTGAGCTATTACAAAACATGTTGACCTTGACTGGGCAATAGAATAGAAGCGCAAAGGAACTCAGACACGGTTCCTTTGCGTCTTCGTATGTGTATCGTGTTATGATACGTAAGGTATGTCTACTCCTCTGTGGTGAAGTATCTTGGTAAAACTTTATGCGCATGAACCAACACGAAACGAACCCTAGCCCTACGCCCCCATTTGCTCATATGCCATGGTTGTGGTAATGTATCATGGTTATAAAATCGTTAGATACGCACAACTGTACTTGAATAGTCGGTTAGGCTCTGGCTGTAGCCAGTGTGCAATTTCTCAGGTTATTTCCAGAGGTGTTTCGGTTTTTTCCCCAGGGGATCGCGCAATGCCGTTTTGTGCCAATGCATAACGGCAATATATGAATTTGAAAATGTAAGGACGGTATGGCAGTGCAACTAACAGACCAAGAAAAGTATGTACTTGTCGCAGAAGGTACCACCAGAAAGCTTACCAAAGATGGATACGGCTCCACTAGGTCGCCGGTGTTCAAAAAAGTATCCATTATAGATTATGTGATTGTAGAAGGGCCGGTCTATTATGAAAGACCGCTTTTAAGCGATGATGACCTCTACCTCTTCAATCAAGGCAACCATTATAAATTGTATGACAAGATGGGGTGCCATCCTGCACGGCTTGGAACGACCGATGGTGCCTACTTTGTAGTGTGGGCACCGGATGCAAAACAAGTCTATGTACGTGGCAGCTTCAACGACTGGGACCCGGAGAGTCACCCACTGCAAAGCCATGGTAGCTCAGGTGTCTGGGAAGGTTTTATACCCGGTGTCAAGAAAGGCGATATTTATAAATATCATATCCACTCGGCATACCAAGAGTATGAAGTAGATAAAGCAGACCCATATGCCATTTACAACGAAGTTCCGCCGAAAAGTGCCTCAGTTGTCTGGGACCTAAACTACACATGGAACGACGAGGAATGGATGGCGCAACGCGCCAAGGCTAACCACTTGAATGCCCCTATGTCCATCTACGAAATGCATATAGGGTCATGGATGCGTGTGCCAGATGAAGGCAACCGTATGCTTACCTACCGCGAGCTGGCGCACCATTTGGGCGATTATTTAGAAGATATGGGCTTCACCCATGTTGAGTTTATGCCCATTATGGAGCACCCATACTATGGCTCTTGGGGCTATCAATTGACAGGCTATTTTGCCCCAACAAGCCGCTATGGAACCCCCCAAGACTTTATGTACTTGATTGACCATCTGCATCAACGTGGTATTGGTGTCATTCTTGATTGGGTTCCTTCCCATTTTGCCATTGATGTGCATGGGTTGAGCTACTTCGACGGCTCACATCTCTATGAGCACTCCTTCCCACAAAAGGGGTGGCACCCAGATTGGCATAGCTTCATCTTCAACTATGGGCGCTACGAGGTACGTGGCTTTCTTATCAACAATGCGCTCTATTGGCTCGATAAATATCATATAGATGGCCTGCGTGTAGATGCAGTTGCTTCTATGCTCTACCTCGATTACTCGCGCAGACAAGGCGAATGGATGCCCAATAAGCATGGCGGACGCGAAAATCTTGAGGCGATAGATTTTCTTCGCCTATTTAACCAAAAAGTGTATGAATACTTCCCAGATGTGCAAACGATAGCAGAAGAGTCAACATCGTGGACTATGGTCTCGCGCCCATCCCATGTTGGTGGTTTGGGTTTTGGCATGAAATGGGATATGGGCTGGATGCACGACACTCTTGACTATATGAAGAAAGAAGGCATCCATCGCAAATATCATCATAGCCAATTGACATTCCGCATGATGTATGCCTATACAGAAAACTTTGTGCTTTCGCTCTCACATGATGAGGTAGTGCATGGCAAAGGCTCCTTGTTTGGCAAGATGTCGGGTGACGAATGGCAAAAGTTTGCCAACCTGCGCCTATTATATGGGTATATGTATGGTATGCCCGCCAAGAAAATGCTCTTCATGGGGAGCGAGTTTGGGCAAGTCCGTGAATGGACCCACGAGCAAAGCCTTGAGTGGAATGTGTTGGAATATCCCTTCCAAAAGGGTGTGCTACAATTGATGAAAGACTTAAACCACCTCTACCGCAAAGAGCCAGCGCTTTATGAGTTGGATTTCGACTCGTCGGGGTTTGAGTGGGTAGATTGCCTCGATTGGGAGAAGAGCGTGCTGGCCTTCATTCGCAAGGGCACCACAAACGATGACATTATCTTGGCGGCCTACAACTTCACGCCTGTGCCGCGTGAAGCCTACCATGTTGGTGTGCCCCGTGGAGGACTGTGGTGGGAAATACTCAACAGCGATGCCGAAATGTATGGCGGCAGCAATATGGGGAATGCCGGTTGTGTTGAAGCGACGAAAGAAACATGCCACGGACGCCCATACTGTTTGAATATTGTTCTGCCACCACTCGGAGCCGTGTTCTTCAAGAGTGAAGACCCGCTGGTGGTGAAAGCCCGTGAGGAAGCTCGTCTAGCAGAGGAAGCTCGTCTAGCAGAGGAAGCTCGTCTAGCAGAGGAAGCTCGCCTAGCAGAGGAAGCTCGTCTAGCAGAGGAAGCTCGCCTAGCACGGATTGCAGAAGAGGACATCATACCAGCAAGTTAGATGCTATGAAGGCGTAGGATAGGCGCTTCTAAGCCCAATGCTACTAAGAAATGACACGAAAGGTGTAGGATAGGCTTCTAGCCTGTCCCTCGTAGCACTGGCAACCGGCCGAATCCGGCTAGAAGCCGGTGCTACGGACGCAAACGAAAAAAGAGACGTTGCATTGTGCAACGTCTCTTTTTTCTCTCTATTCAGGTTTCAGTGTTTCCTTAGTAGTCCATTCCACCGCCGGGTGGCATACCCATAGATGGTTTCTCTTCGGGAATATCAGTGATAAGGGCCTCGGTTGTAAGGATCATGCTGGCAATACTGACGGCATTTTGTACGGCACTACGTGTCACCTTGGCCGGGTCAATAATACCTTGCTCTACCATGCTGCAAAACTCGCTAGTGAGTACATTGTAGCCATAGGCAGTGTCCTTCTGCTCAGCCTGCATGCGGCGAACCTTATCTACAACAACAGCGCCATCCTCACCGGCATTGGCGGCCAGTGTGCGTAGCGGCTCTTCGAGGGAGCGGCGCAAAATCTGCAAGCCAATCTTCTCATCTTCATTGTCGGGGGTGATACTGTCTAAGGCTGCAATAGCATTGAGCAGCGCAACACCACCACCGGGAACGATGCCTTCTTCTACAGCGGCACGGGTTGCACTGAGTGCATCTTCAACGCGGTGCTTCTTTTCTTTCAATTCTGGCTCGGTAGCAGCGCCAACCTTGATAACGGCTACACCACCGGCGAGCTTGGCTAGGCGCTCTTGGAGCTTCTCACGGTCGTAGTCGCTATCGGTTGTGTCTATCTGGGCACGGATTTGGTCAATACGCCCACGAATAGCTGCTTCTTCGCCTTTGCCTTCAATGAAGGTTGTGTCATCTTTGCTGGAAACGACACGCCGGCAACGGCCGAGGTCTTCAATTTCGACACTTTCAAGCTTGCGCCCGATTTCTTCACTAATGACGGTGCCGCCTGTCAAGATAGCAATATCTTGCAGCATGGCTTTGCGGCGGTCGCCAAAGCCAGGGGCTTTAACGGCCAACACATTGATGAGGCCACGCATCTTATTGACAACGAGAGTAGCTAGTGCTTCGCCATCTACATCTTCAGCAATGATAACAAGATTTTTGCTCACTTGGAGAATCTTTTCAAGTGCGGGAACAATATCTTTGACACTGCTGATTTTCTTATCAGTAATCAAAATATAGGGGTCATCAAGCTCAGATTCTTGTGTTTCGGTGTTGGTAACGAAATACCCAGAAATATACCCCCGGTCAATCTGCATACCTTCGGTATATTCTTTTTCGTAGGTAACGCCTTTCCCTTCTTCAACGGTAATAACGCCGTCTTTACCGACTTTCTCCATCACTTCGGCAATGAGGTCGCCAATATCTCTATCGGCTGCGCTGATGCTGGCAATATGGGCAATTTCATCGCGGTCGCGGACGGTCTTGGATGCATTTTTGATGGAGGCTACAATAGCCTCGGCACCTTTATCCAAACCACGCTTGATGAGCATAGGGTTGGCACCCGCTGCAACAACCTTGAGACCTTCGTTCACGATAGCTTGCGCCAAAACGGTTGCTGTGGTTGTACCATCACCTGCAACATCATTGGTCTTGGTTGCGGCTTCTTTGAGCAACTGGGCACCCATATTCTCAAACGGGTCCTTGAGCTCAATTTCTTTTGCAACGGTGACGCCATCGTGTGTGACGGTCGGGGCACCAAACTTCTTGTCGAGAGCTACATTGCGCCCACGGGGGCCTAGGGTTGTCTTTACTGCTTCGGCGATAGTATCAATACCTTTTTTTAGCGCACGACGCGCTTCTTCACCAAAGTACAACTGCTTAGCCATAGATAGGGTTCCTCCTCCTTACTCCTGAATAATTCCTAGAATGTCTTTTTCTGCAAGAATCAGATACTCTTCCTCGTCCAACTTAAACTCAGTGCCGCCATACTTGGCAAACAGCACTTTGTCTCCGACCTTAATAGTCATTGGTATCAGGTTCCCGCTGTCATCACGTTTTCCTTCGCCAACAGCCATAATAGTGCCTTCTTGGGGGCGTTCTTTTGATGCCGTATCGGGAAGAAAAATTCCACCCTTTGTCTTTTCTTCACGTTCGGCAGGCTTGACAACTGCACGGTCGCCAAGCGGTCGAATACGAAAATCACCAGCCATAGATGTACACCTCCTACTGTCTCTATCGTTCTCTTTTTCGGGTATAATCTCTTCACATACCTATCCAGTTGTTAGCACTCTCACATCAAGAGTGCTAACGATCTCTATAGTAGTGAATCCAACTGCTTTTGTCAAGGGATTTTTTAGCACTCATATTAGAAGAGTGCTAGAATTTGCTCTGCGAGGAAAAAGCGGCACACCACAACGTCAATAACACCCACGAGCAAGGCACCAAACCAACTGAATATCCCAGCCATCGCGCAAAGACGCAAAGAATGCAAAGCTATAAAAAAAGGACCATGCACTTCTTTGTTGGTACGCTGCAATGCTGCGAGCTGTCTTGTGCGTTGCATGCAACGTCTCCATGCTGCTCCCTTCCCGCGTGAGGTATTTCACTCCTACGATATACCCATAGCACATTTTCACCATCTAACACTTGGTATGGCTCTATGAAGATGTCTACAAACCCCTTGTGCATTAGAGGTGTACTGTGGAAACTACGGCGCTGATATGCAGAAACGGAAGCCACGCATGCTTAAACATGCATGGCTCCCGTCTTAACAAGCACACACCCGGTTTAGTAACCGGGGCTTACGACCACCTTTACCGCATCACGAGAGGCAAGTGTATCTTATGTGTTGACTGGGTTGATTCCTTATCCGTCTTCACCAATGCATACTCAGTTATGTTGCTCGTGCGCACGACAACCTCGTTCTCACCAGCTTGCAATGACACGTCGCCAGCTTCGTAACACTCATTATCACTGTCGCTGGCGCAGGCATTCATCGTATGCCAATCATCACAAGGACTACCCTTCCGCGATACATGTTTCCTACATTCCTTGGATTCATGCGTCTTCTTAACCTCCTGAATAACTTTTTTTAACACACAACATACGGCTACCACCGAATGCACGGAGTAGCTGACTATGCGCCAAGCGTATTGACCATGCATACGGTGCCTGACATAGCAAACGTGCTGAAACGACTTTTGGGTTTCAACACGTCACTGATGCTTTTGCTCTCCTTGCATATACACACAAAGAAAACAAGTGAGCTATGCTTTGATAGAATAAACCACAGATAGTAGTACCATGTGCATGTTAAAAATTGTTGCTAGTTGGGTTAAAAAACTGTGAAGGAAAAGAGAGTATTTGTTAATAATATGTTAAACATGCGTGCGTACTATAGTAAGTATAGTTTCAGGTTTATAGAAATCTATGGCAAAGCCATAGGGGATAAACCTGTTTATGCGGCGAGCCGCACTGGGTGAACTACGCACCCTCTACTCCTTTGCACGAATGCATCAGGAGCTACTTTGATGATGCGAACCATCATCTAAAAAAGGTGTAACGTGACACCTTGACTATGACATTGTAGCACGTTGCGCGTTGTTTATCAAGTGGATTTATGGTGTAATTGGGTGTCATAAAAAGCCATACATTACCATAAAATACCATAAACCTTAGCAACGTGAGTGATACGGTAACATCGTTACTCCTCAAGGAACACGGGCGCAAAGGAATCAACATTCACCGGGCTAGGAACCCACCCTTGGAGCGTTTTCTTCTTGGCATGCACGGGGGCGGCGTGCAAGAGTGGGATACGCGGTACATCGTGATTGATGATGATGCCAGCTTGCTGAAATAGGGTGGCTGCTTCTTGTTGGGTTTTGGCCGTTGCAGCCTGTTTGAGCAAGTCAACAAGTTCTTGGTTGTAATAGCCCGATTCGGTGACGTTGCCGGCCCCAAAGTGTGGTAATAGGAAGTTGTTGGGGTCGCTGTAGTCGCCAATCCAACTGAGCATGGCTACACCATATTTGTCGCCTGTTTGCAAGTGGTCAAGGTAGTCATCCCACGCCTCTGTTTGTACTTGCACATTCATGCCAGCTTCTGCAAAAGAAGCTGCGATGACTTCAGCAATGCGTTGTGGCTCTGGAAATGAGCCATTGGCCATGGGGAGATACCACAGTGTGAGTGGCTTTTGTGTGCCGTCTTGCAATGTGATGGTGTCGAGGCCATTGGGGTAGCCGGCTTCAGTTAGGAGTGCTTTGGCTTGCTCTGGGTTGTAGGTGTATGAGTTAAGCGTTTCAGGGCGGGCCCAGGCGAGTACATTGGGCAAAAAATCTACTGCGACTGTGCCGGTGTTGTTGTAGAATTCTTTGAGGATGGCTTCGCGGTCTATGGCGTAGGCCATGGCTTGGCGTATGAGCACGTTATCAAGGGGCTTGTTGTGCAAATTGGGTGCTAAAAAGGCGATACTAAATGATTCGACCGGCGCTATTTCTAGTGCAGGGTCTTCTGCTATGGTGGTATAGGCATCGGGAGATAGGTTGACTGTAAAATCAATCGTTCCGGCTTGTAGCTCTTTTAAACGTTTTTCTGCATCACTGATAAACTGTATCGTGATACTGGGTGCTTTTGCAGGTTTTCCCCAATACTGCTCATTGCGTTTGAAGGTGATATGTTCCCCGGGTTGCCAATGGTCAAACACGAACGGTCCTGTACCAACTGCACCCACGTCGGGTGTGCCATAGTCAGCGCCAACTGTTTCAATAGCTTGTGGGCTAGATATGCCAAAGTATGGCGCGGCAATGTAATGTGGGAAGAGGGGGGTTGGTTGAGTGAGGTTGAATACGACGGTTTTTTCGTCTATGGCTTCGACAGATTCCCATATACTGCTTTCTTCGCCAATAAATCCGCCAAAGACAGTGGGGAATGCTGGGAAGGTGTTGCCTTGCGAACGATAGCCGGCGTCGAAGATGGGGTCGGCCATGCGGCGAAAGTTAAAGATAACAGCTTCGGCATTCAGCGGCGTACCGTCGTGAAAAACAATATCTGTACGCAGGGTAAACGTCCACGTGGTGGAGTCGTCGTTTGGCTCCCACCATTCAGCAAGAGCAGGCACTATGTCTAGGGTGCCAGGTTTGAGGGCAACGAGCGTTTCTTGCATTTGGAATGCTGCGACAAGTGCTGCGTTCGATACGGTGTTCATTGAATCAAGCGTATCTGGCTCGCCAATTGCACCAAATACCAATGGGTGCTCTCGGGGATGTTTAGTTGGTGTGGCGGTAGCTCCTTCTATGGGAGCGGATGACTTGGGTGATAGTGTACACCCACTAACAAGTGCCAGCAGTAATGCAATGGAAGGTATCCATGTGCAATAATGCCACACTAGAGACATACTACGTATGGTGATATTCATAACTTGACATATCCTAGCGATCACCGTGTTGGCATTCTTATGTGCTAACACGATAGCCACAATTAGGGCAGAAAATGGCCCGTATGGACATTTGGAACCCACATACGGGGCACAACTTGGAGGTGTTGGGTGAGTGCTGCGGTGTAGCGGGTTGCGGCGGAGGCGGCGATGCTGATGTTCCTTGGCTGGGTTGCGGCGGTGCTTGTTGGGGAGTGGACGATGCCGGTGGTGGGGCTGCTGGCGGTTGGTAGGGCGTTGCTGGCGGTTGGTGCGGTGTTGCTGGCGGAGTTTGGCTTGTCTCAATAGGGACAGATTGGGCGGGAGGTACGGCCGGTGGCGGTGCATCCGGTTCTATATGCACTTCGGCTTGCACTTCTTTGAGTTGCTCTTCCTTTACTACAAGGCTTGACCGCAATTCATCAACGACCTTGACAAGTTCTCCGACAGAATGGGATGTTATTTGCCCAGCGCGGTATAAATCATATGCGCGTTGCCCTAAATCTATCATTTTGCTGTCGAGTAGCCGTTTCATATCATTCAGCTCGCCTTGTATACGGGTGGTTCGCTGAAATTTTTCAGCCTCAAACTTTGCGCGGTCTATGCCCTGTGCAACTGTTCGGCCAACGTGGTCAAGAAATCCAACACCTTTGTTCTCTCGTGTCATAGGTTACTACCTTTCCTCTCGCGGTGTCTCTCACATGCGACACCGCAGTGCGATGATATACCCTTATTTTACCATGTATTCTGCTTTTGTAGGGTTGCGGTTGTTGGTTTTTTTACCAAATGATACATGCACATTTTGACCGAAAATGCTATAATACCATTATGATACGAAAGAAAGGATAAACCCAATGACACAACCAAACACAAGTACGCTTGTAGAGCCACATCCTATCGTTACCAACAATAATGGAGCATACACCGACGACTACGATGATGACCCAGAATACAATCAGCAACTAGACCTAGCGCGAGATGAAGCCGCCAAAGCCAAACAAGACAGCTCGCAGCATTGCAGCGTACCAGCAAAGAAGTGCATGTTCCTTTTTTTATAGCTTTGCGTTCTTTGCGTCTTGGCGCGAGGTCTTCATGAAAAAAGAAGTAGCAGAAACGGCTCTACCTCATACCCCAACGACTCTACAGCGTGTGCGCGACTTCTTTGTGTGCCAAAACATGCTGCTATTGCTCATAGGGATGATTGTCTATGCCGCAGTCCGTTTTGTGGGGCTAGAGCAATTCCCTATATATTTCTTTTGCGATGAAGCTATACAACCTGTCATTGCTGAAAACTTGCTCAACAATGACTTCCGCGATAAAACGGGCACCTTTCTGCCGCCCTATTTTCAAAATGTCGAAAAGTGGAGTCTTAGCCTCACTGTCTACTTGCAACTTATTGGCGTTGCGCTGTTTGGCAAGTCGGTTATGATTACTCGTGCTACGTCGGTTATTGTTGGTATGCTGGCTCCAGTTGCGATTGCGTTGACGCTCAAGCTGGTCTTCAACAACCGCGCATGGTGGCTTGCTCCACTTGTTATGAGCGGTTTGCCGGCATGGTTTTTGCATTCACGCACAGCATTTGAAACCCCCATGATGGTCGCTTTCTTTGCCTGTTTCCTGTGTAGCTACCTGCTCTATCGCACCTATTCGCCCTATTATCTGTTTGCAGCCTTGGTGTTTGGGGCAGCAACATTCTATACCTACACCAATGGGCAGGGGGTTATGCTCATTAGTGGCGTTTTGCTCTTGCTTGCCGATATACGCTACCATATAGACCAATTTCGCCAACGCCCAGGGTTGCTTGCCGGTGCAATACTCGTTACGGCTCTTTTGGCTATGCCGATGATACGGTTTTATCAATTACACCCTAAAGATAATGAAAACCATCTACAAAATGTGTTGCAATCCTACTGGTACAAACCCATTCCTCTCAACGAAAAACTGATGACATTTGGCAAGACGTATCTTGAGGGGCTAGACCCGCGCTACTGGTTCCTCTATAGCACGGTAGACCCAGAACGCCACCGCATCAAAGATATTGGGCATGTACCCATTGCCTTTGCGCCATTTGTTGCGCTTGGGCTAGGGGTGTGCCTGTGGCGATGGCGTTCATCTTCCCATCGTGCGGTGCTCTTCGCCATTCTTGCTGCGCCGTTTGCCTCATCACTCGCCTACATTATTATCACCCGTGTGCTTGCCATGATGGTGCCGGTGACGTTGTTGGCATGCATTGGGCTAGACCAATTGCTTACGTGGACTAGGCGTTGGATTCCCGCCCGTCCAGTGCTCATCGTGTATGCCTTGGTGCTCACCGGCTGGGATGTACACCTTGCGCATCGGTCTCTCACGAAGGGGCCCACATGGTATACAACGTACATTATGGAAATGCAGTATGGGGCTAAACAAGTCTTTGAGGAAGCTATACCAGAGGTGATTGGCATTTCGCCCCCCGATACGCAGATTTTGGTTTCGCATACGTGGGCTAACAACCCGCAATCATTTATTGACTTTTTCCTGAGCGATGACTTGCGTCGGCGTGTGCGGCTTTTTGGGCTTGAACATGATTTTTTGTTTCAAAAGGGCAATTTAACGCCCAATCTGTTGTTTGTGATAACGCCGATTGAGTATGAAAAGGCGGTCAAGAGTGGCAAATTTGATATAGCAAATCCGGAGCGAGTTGTGTTTTACCCCAATGGGCAAGCTGGATTTTATTTTGTGCGCATGCGTTACGTAGACCATGTGGATGAGCTATTTGCTGCCGACCGTGAGGCACGCAGTGCGTTGCTTGATACGACGGTGCAACTCGAAGGCGAACCTATCCACTTGCGCCATTCGATGATTGATATGGGCAATCCACAATATATTTTCGATGGTAAGACGGATACGTTGATGCGTGGCTTGGAGGCTAACCCGTTTGTGATGGAGTTTATCTTCCCCTCGCCGCGCTCGATTGATACGGTGGCGGTGAATATACGCACGACCAATGCCCAGATGAAGGTGATTGCAACACCAGCGGATGGGAGCCAGCCAGTAGTTGGTATGCAAGATTATCGCACTATGCCGGTTGATTCGCGCATTGACTATTCTCTCCCCGAAGGACCTATAGAGGTGAGCAAGCTGCGGCTTGAAATTCGCAATCTCAATGAGGGTATTGTGTCGCACATTCATGTGTGGGAGGTGCAGTTTTTGGGTGAGGGTGAGTGAGTATGAGGTTTTGATGCAGATGTGCTGGGTTGCAAAGATGCAGGGTGGTGCATAATACGTTGTGTGGCTATGGCCGTTGGGAGCGGTTTTTGTTGTGTGCGTGTTGGTTGACGCGCAACCCGTTGCTAGCGTTGCAGAATAAGCTTGGCAAGACAGCTCGCAGCATTGCAGCGTACCAGCAAAGAAGTGCATGTTCCTTTTTTATAGCTTTGCGTTCTTTGCGTCTTTGCGCGAGGCATAAGCATGTATTCAATGGAATGAATGTAAGGAGGACTCAATCTGCTATCCCCCGCACATTCCGTTGCAGATGCGCCCAACACACTTGCCGTTTGGTCGGATGCTGCCCCTTGTAGGCGGACAACCGATCCGATCCGAGGATGCCACCGTAGGATTCGCCTACCATGGACTGCCAGACCTTCCTCCCACGGCTCGCATGCACCAAAAACACCGTTATCAAGGGAGTAACCAGCACCCATAACCACGACCGAACTGGCACGCATACGGGTACGCTTATTCCCCCACTAACCGGCAAGTTTATGAAAGTTGCCCCAACAGGCAAGAAAATAGCTTTAGCTGAGGAAATCTTGGAGTATACTATCAGAGATGGTCAGATAGTTTTGCAGAAAGCACAACCTAGCCCCAATACGGGATGGGCGGGTATTTTTAAGCAGTTGGGCATAGATGTATCGTGAGAAAGCGCTTGCTGCCCGTAGCGCCGGCTTCTAGCCGGAGTTGGGCAAGGATGTCGGTGCTACGGGTGCGATGTGTTGTCCGGTAGAGTGCGCGCCCCTCGCACCTACGCCACCTCCGCCCACACAAAACGCTCATAGCCCACCGACACCACACTAAAGCAACGCAAGCGCAACTCCTCATGGTAGGTTGTTAGCAACGTGTGACGGTAGCCCGCCAGTTTGCGTTGTGCCTCGGCTAGGCGTTCCTGCACAGCGGGCAGGGCAGCCACCTCTTCATCACTCATTGCACGTACCTTCTCCCCACTCAACTCTGCATTCTGCAACGACACATACTTAAATTCGAGTATAAAATCCAATAGCGGCAGATGGCGTTGGTTTGACCGCACAATCAGCGTCAAGTCGCTATACTCCCGTCGCAATGCTGTTTCCGAATCTACTATATACAGGGTGTCATTGGCCAGCACGACCATGAACATCGTTTTGAACGTCAATTCATTCGTCCAGCGATAATCGCGGTTGTCAAACAGGGGGAAATAGGTCTGTTCAATAAAGCGACACACCTCACCCATGTCGCCTGTGCGATAAAACTGTCGTGCAACCTTGAGCGCGGCCTTGCTTGCTGTTTGAGAGGGGAGCAAAGCAGCACGGATGCGTTCTATATAGAGTTGTTTGATGACCAGGTTGGGAATGGTCAAGACGACATCCCCCCAGTCGGTATGTTCGCCCGTGAGGGTGAGGATGCCAAAGTAGTAGAGCAGTGCGAGGATAGTGTCATCGCTTTTTTCGTCATTGAGCAGGGTCTCTACCCCAAAGCGCTCTTCAATATTAGCCGCTGCCACTGGCTCTTGCCCATTGAGCGCTCGGATGAGCAGTTCCTTGCCCCCGACCAAACTGGCGATGTAGGCGAGTTTGTCCTTGTCCATAGCCAAGTTGTTGTCTAAGATGGTACGGGGGTATTGGCAATAATCGTGCCAATGCTCCAAAAAGTACAGCGCTAAGGTTGAGTTATACAATGTAGGAGGGGTGTCATAGGTAAAGCTATACCCATTGTAGAAGGTGCGCATGGTGTTTAGAGCATGGTCTACCTGCGCTTGACCCAAGCCACAATGTTGCCCTATCTGTTGCACCAGTTGGGCAATCTCATCTTCTCGAAAGCCACACACATCATATAGTTTTGGGTGTAGAGAAATATCTTTGACCATGTTGAAACTACTGCCGGCATCACTCAACACCACCGGGGCAACGCCCGTGAGGAACACGCGGTCGAGACCGCGCCCCTGAAGGGCAGACTTGATGGCTTTAAACACTGTTTTGAGCAATCCCTCACCTTGCAGCAAGGCTTGATAGCGTTGTGTTCCACCAAAACGCTCAGTCATCAACACCGAGTTCGCAAAGTTGTCGTACTCATCTATCAACAGGTAGAGCTTGTAGGGCGTAGTATGGACTGCTGCCAACACCGATTGAAAGGAACGGAGTGCGTCGGGGGAAATGGTAATAGCATAGTCGAGCATGTCTTGATAGCGGGCTTGAAACTCTTCAATACACCCATTGATATGGTTATACAAGGCGTGCTGGAATGCCTCATCATCACCTCTAGTGGCGACAGCGGAAAAATCCCATCTGAGGATGAAGTATTGGTTGTGGTATGGGGTAGGGTCTTTGCCAATGGCAAGATGCCCAAACAAGCGCTCGAACTCATTGGCGCGTGCCACATCATAATAGTTCTCCAGCGTGGAGAGCAGCAGGCTTTTGCCAAAGCGTCGCGGGCGCAGAAACAGCAAGGTTTTGCCTGCATTCTCCAACAAGCGTATCCTATCTGTGCGGTCTATGTACAGATAGTCCTCCGTCATCATGGCATAAAAATCGGCTATGCCGTAAGGAAATTTCAGCATGGTTCCTCC
Source organism: uncultured Chloroflexaceae bacterium (assembly GCA_964626155.1). Lineage (GTDB taxonomy): Bacteria > Chloroflexota > Chloroflexia > Chloroflexales > Chloroflexaceae > JAAUSY01. The sequence continues at coordinate 23,710 of CAZVEN010000043.1, forward strand.
TTTAAGTAGGTGTGTTAGGTTTCAGGTTTCAGGTTTCAGGTATGAAGTTGTATGCAGTTTGCACAGTCGCAACAGCACTACGTGACATTATAACACACGCATGTTTTGTGCCGATGAGACTTCTCAGCCGCTCCATCGCCCACCCGCTCCATCGCTCTACCGCTCTACCGCTCCATCGCTCCATCGCTCCATCGCCCACCCGCTCCATCGCTCTACCGCTCAGTCGCTCAACCGCTCAGTCGCTCAACCGCTTACACCTCTGCCCACACAAAGCGCTCATAGCCCACCGACACCACACTAAAGCAACGCAAGCGCAACTCTTCGTGGTAGGTTGTTAGCAACGTGTGCCGATAGCCCGCTAGTTTGCGCTGTGCCTTAGCTAAGCACTCCTGCACAGCGGGCAGGGCGGACACCTCCTCATCGCTCAACGCCCGTACCTGCTCCCCGCTCAACTCTGCATTCTGCAACGACACATACTTAAATTCGAGTATAAAATCCAATAGCGGCAGATGGCGTTGGTTTGACCGCACAATCAGCGTCAAGTCGCTATACTCCCGTCGCAATGCTGTTTCCGAATCTACTATATACAGGGTGTCATTGGCCAGCACGACCATGAACATCGTTTTGAACGTCAATTCATTCGTCCAGCGATAATCGCGGTTGTCAAACAGGGGGAAATAGGTCTGTTCAATAAAGCGACACACCTCACCCATGTCGCCTGTGCGATAAAACTGTCGTGCAACCTTGAGCGCGGCCTTGCTTGCTGTTTGAGAGGGGAGCAAAGCAGCACGGATGCGTTCTATATAGAGTTGTTTGATGACCAGGTTGGGAATGGTCAAGACGACATCCCCCCAGTCGGTATGTTCGCCCGTGAGGGTGAGGATGCCAAAGTAGTAGAGCAGTGCGAGGATAGTGTCATCGCTTTTTTCGTCATTGAGCAGGGTCTCTACCCCAAAGCGCTCTTCAATATTAGCCGCTGCCACTGGCTCTTGCCCATTGAGCGCTCGGATGAGCAGTTCCTTGCCCCCGACCAAACTGGCGATGTAGGCGAGTTTGTCCTTGTCCATAGCCAAGTTGTTGTCTAAGATGGTACGGGGGTATTGACAATAGTCGTGCCAGTGTTTCAAGAAGTAGAGCGCTAAGGTTGAGTTGTAGAGGTATGGGGGGGTGTCATACATAAAGCTATAGCCATTGTAGAAGATGCGCATCGTGGTGAGAGCGTGATCTACCTGCGTTTGGTTCAAGGCACAGTGTTGCCCTACTTGTTGGGCAAGCTGTACGATTTCATCTTCTCGAAAGCCACACAGGTCATGCAACTCCGGTTTTAAGGAAATGTTCTCGACCATGTTGAAGCTACTGCTGGCATCACTCAACACGACCGGGGCAACGCCTGTGAGGAACACACGGTCGAGACCGCGCCCCTGAAGGGCAGACTTGATGGCTTTAAACACTGTTTTGAGCAATCCCTCACCTTGCAGCAAGGCTTGATAGCGTTGTGTTCCACCAAAACGCTCAGTCATCAACACCGAGTTCGCAAAGTTGTCGTACTCATCTATCAACAGGTAGAGCTTGTAGGGCGTAGTATGGACTGCTGCCAACACCGATTGAAAGGAACGGAGTGCGTCGGGGGAAATGGTAATAGCATAGTCGAGCATGTCTTGATAGCGGGCTTGAAACTCTTCAATACACCCATTGATATGGTTATACAAGGCGTGCTGGAATGCCTCATCATCACCTCTAGTGGCGACAGCGGAAAAATCCCATCTGAGGATGAAGTATTGGTTGTGGTATGGGGTAGGGTCTTTGCCAATGGCAAGATGCCCAAACAAGCGCTCGAACTCATTGGCGCGTGCCACATCATAATAGTTCTCCAGCGTGGAGAGCAGCAGGCTTTTGCCAAAGCGTCGCGGGCGCAGAAACAGCAAGGTTTTGCCTGCATTCTCCAACAAGCGTATCCTATCTGTGCGGTCTATGTACAGATAGTCCTCCGTCATCATGGCATAAAAATCGGCTATGCCGTAAGGAAATTTCAGCATGGTTCCTCCTTTAAGTAGGTGTGTTAGGTTTCAGGTTTCAGGTTTCAGGTATGAAGTTGTATGCAGTTTGCACAGTCGCAACAGCACTACGTGACATTATAACACACGCATGTTTTGCAATCCCTTCTTCCCACGCCTCTGCGTCTCTGCATCTCTCTGCGTTGAATCTCTCTGTGTCCGCTGTGTTCTTTGTGGTGAAAACCTACCTACCCATGACAAATGTCATGCATGGTGCTCCCAAACCATGACAAATGTCATGCCCCCCATGACAATTATCATGCATTTTGCTCCCAAAAGTGTGACATGTGACATCTTGACTCTCCCCCATGCGCCTACTACAATAAGTGCAATATTTTAATATATCGTTGCACTGATGAAGTAAGGCTCCCTTTGATTAATCCCTAGAAGACCGTGAGCAAAAAAACATGTGTAGCCCGTATGTCATGTTGAATACGGGGCTGGCCTTCCTCGGCCGAAATTTGCTTAGGTATCCTTGTTATGGATACACAACACAAAGGAGTTTTGGTATGAGAACGCGCTTACGGAATCGTTCGCATCTCATCATGGCAAGCACCCTGCTTGCCGCGGCCATCATCTTTGGCCTCCTGTTCACTGTTCGTTTGGTTGCCTTCGCCTCCCCCGACCCCGTTCGGGCAGCCCTCGAACACGCCCGCCAAGCCGGAACCTACCATTTCAATGCAAACGTTGACCAATTCACCGACCCCGTTCCGTCTGTTCGGAATGCCGGACGTACTAGCCGGCATCACGCCATGCATATGCAAGGCGACAACGACTTGCATGCCCGCACCATGGACATGCAATTGTGGAACCAAGGCGGCAATATCCGCACTGGTGAAGGACAACTAGAAGTACGGATAGAAAACGATACCACCTACATCCGCAAGCCTGGACAAGCGTGGCAAGAACAAGATAGCGTCACCGACATAGCCGCGCCCAATGGCGACTTCCTCACCTACCTCGACGCTACGCACAATGTGCAAGAAGCCGGCACATATCAGCATACCTTGCCAGATGGCAAGACCATTGCCTACACGCGCTACACCTTCGACATTCACGGACCAACCCTGGCTGAACACATGCGCCAAATCATTCAGCAGCAACTCACCGAGCAAGGCGAGTTGCCACCCGGCCTGAAAATGGCCAAACCCAAGCTCTATGAAGACATGCAAGGCAGCGGTGAGCTATGGGTTACACACGATGGGCTACCTCTGCGTCAAATCCTCAATCTGGAATTTCCCGAACAGGATGACGAACAGGTACGCTCAAGCATCAGCGTGACCTTTTCGGGCTTTGCCCGCCCACCACCCACGGCAACATGGCGCTGGTGGGTCAACAGCGGCGCAGTAGGCAGCATACTCCAGCAATGGTCTGCCAACCACGGCAAAGACGTGCTGTATGCCATGTTTGCCATGATGCTCATTGGCATGTTAGGATTCCTCTTAGTAACGCAGTATCACTCCCGCCGCCTACGTTCTACGCTCAGTATGCTCCTCTGCCTTGTCATTATTACTGGCCCGTTGCTGCAAAACCTGCGCGTAGCCGATTTTGGCACCACGCGCAAAGCTCTAGCCGCCGAGCAAGAGCAACAGCAAGACGAATACGACGAGCACCAAGAGCGCATCAACTCCTACATCGAGACCGACCACAACCCACACGCCAACCCAGTTGAGCAGGCCAAGGTACGTACCCTAGATAATGGGGAGACGTTGCGTGCAACGTCTCTACAGGCCATTGCCCCCCGTGGGGAGACGTTGCGTGCAACGTCTCTACAAACCATTGACCCACATGGGGAGACGTTGCGTGCAACGTCTCTACAGGCCATTAATGCAGACGAGTGGGACCACTTGCTAGACGAAGACGGCGACGGCGATACCGACGACGATTTTGACTCAACCGATAGCGACGGAGACGGCCTCACTGATGCCCAAGAAGAATTGCTTGGCACAACCGCCTCCGGCGACTATGCCGACGATACAGACGATGACGATATAAGCGACTACGACGAGGTGATAGGCTTCACCTACAATGGCATGACATGGTACACCGACCCCAACGACATGGATACCAATAACGATACGCTCATGGATGGGCAAGAATGGGATGCCAACGAAGACGGAAATATTGACGATACCGATGGTGACGGCATCCCTGATTTGTTTGACCAAGACAACGACGGCGATGGGGTGATGGACTATGACGACGATGCCCCTTGGACCTCTACCATGGCCGATGCCGGCGAGTCGCTCAACCTCAGCATCAGCGGCCTGCAAACCGATACCCCCACTATTGTTGACTTCCAGATACGCCCCGACAACCCCGACCACCTCTGGTATGCCAACAACATCCTTGATTGGCCGGATGGCGACAAAGAGGGCAACATTCACGACTACGACGGGCACACCTTTGCCGATGAAGGATACTTCACCAATAACGATCTTGCCGACTATGGCGATATGACCCTCATCCCCATGCTGCAAATACGTACCCCGGATGGTTCTAGCCAACTGCCCTATGGCGACAGTGTTAGCGTTGACCTTGATGACTTAGACGATGCAACCGACACCGGCAGCGTGGTAGTAACTCTCAACGGTACAACATTCACCATTGCTCCCGACGACGACACCTCCGGCAATGGCTGGAGCTACACCCTCGTTGAGGGCGAATGTGATGACCTCGACAGCGCCACGGATGTGGGCAGTGTTGGCACTAGCGGCACAATCAACCACAACCTGCAAGACTTGCTACAAGCAGACGAAGACGGCGATGGCTATGCTGAAGAGCGCATCAGTCATGCCATTGTTGCCAAGAGCAGCAATAGCACCGTAGCTTGTGGCGATATGGGCACCATCGTTTTTGAAGATGGCAACCTGATAGACCGTGACAAGCTCGAAATATACGGCGTCAGTGTTAGTGACGACTACTCCGACACCACAGACGAAAGCTGGAAGCTTATCTACGTGCCGCTCAGTGTTGTCAACGATAGCTATACCGATGCGCAAGTGGCGTTTAGCGGCTCCATGTACTACATGCCGCACACCGCAAGCGAGTGGGAAGACCACCAAATTGAACTCGTGTGGATGCTACAAATGCTCATAGATTCGTGCGATGAGTACGAAGAAGACGGTACCAAATGCGTAACCTATGGATCATCCAATGAAGAAACCTTCATCTATACCTACAATGATGACTGGTTTTTGACTGCCCTCACCGTGCGCGAAGACCACGGGGCCGAAATGGGCATCATCTTTGAAGACCTGAGCGTCAACACAGACTTGGAATATGGCACGACGGTGTTTGGGCTTGCCAATGACCTTGCCACGCTCTTCATGATAGACGAAACCATGACCGCAGACACCCTCACACGCTATGACCACACCTACACTGGCAGCGACTCCGAAGCCGCAGACTACAGCAACAACCTGCGCGTCAAAACCCTCACCGGCTATGAAACGCAGTATGAATTGCTCTTAGATGCTGTGAGTGATGGCGGTGGCTCTGATGCTATCTTAGACGAGTACTACACAAGCTATGCCCAGAGCGACCCCGACCTAGCCCCACTGCTGCTCTTTGCCCGCCGCGAGCTTGGGCGCACTATCACCCTCGACGCCCTCGAATCCTATATGCAATGGACTGCTAGCGACAGCTCGCTGGCGGTTGATATGGATAGCTTCGATGGCTCTGGCGCATCTCAAGTGAGCGACGACCGTAGCATCAGTCTCTCACCCTACCAATATGATAATGGTTGGCAGAGCTACGATATGGAAGACTATCTCGAAAGCCTTGACGAACGCTACGACCCCGATACATCTTCTCTGTACGACACGATAGACTGGTCCGAAATAATCGGGGGGGATACCCAAGATAACCGCCAAGGGCTACTTGACATCCTCGAACTGTTTATCATTGCCCTCAACAATGGCATTAGCGACACGGCTATGGTTGGTGATATTGACCTCTACGATGAGGATGAAGTCTACAGTTCCTACAAATCAAGCAGTATTATTATTGGTCAAGTTGAGTCAATGCTTTCCTATATCACAGAAAAACTTCTGAAAGAATTTGTGATAGGAAAATCAGTTGGAAAAGAGGCCAGTACCAAATCACTCTACAGTTTCCTCAAAGAAAACAGCACACGCCGCAATCTTGCCATAGGTGTTACTGTTGTTGTTCTGGTCGCTGTCTACGTTATCCTTGAAGTGTTTCTCGACCTTGGATGGTATGAGATATTTACCGGTTCTTCGGGGTCTAGTCTCAGTTCACGCATTGTCACAGGTAGCATTGACCTTGTCCAGACCATATCCACAGAAGTCAAAGCCGTGTACAAGGCTTGGAAATCTGCAACAACATTAGCGAAGTCAATGCAAGGGGTATCCAAAATGCAATCCTTTATGCAAGCAATGAAGCTCAATGCCATCAAATCGGCCAAAGCGAGTGTTGTCACGTCCATTGTCATTGGGTTGATAATGATAGGCTATTTCATCTACATGTGGGCCAGCGGCACTATTGAACGCGGCAGCATTGGTTTCAAAGCGGCCCTAGCCTATCTCGTTGCCTCTCTTCTTATCCTCATGGCTACGATTATCATTGCCTCTACACTCATTGGTGCTATTATCCTGTTCATCATAGCCATTATAGACACCATGTTATTCATCTTTGGCGAAGAAACCATTACCGAACGGGTGACCCAAGCTCTTGCCAAAGCATTCTATGATGTTACACAATTGAGTAAACTTGAAGACCCAGAGTTCAGCAATATCTCCCAAGTGATAGATTCGGAGGTTGGGTTTGCCCATGGCGGCTCTGTAGATTACTCCATGGATATTGAAAGCACCTTCACAAGAGCCACCAACGCCTACTCATACTATTCTGGCGATCCCGACATACTGAAAAAAACATCCATGGAATACGAACTGAGCAACGATACCAGCATAGATTCAGTAGCACTTGGTGCCAATAAGAATGATTGGAATGTTACGCAATCTGGTAATGCTATCTCTGGCACCAAAAGCGACTATGTAGAACAAACCATACCACTTGTATCAGGGGTCAATTATCGCCCCACTAGCAACCTCAACTTTGCCTATGCCATACCCTTACTCGAAAGAGAACTTCATGTCATTAACTGGATAGTTTGGGTAGAATACAACGTCATCTCTGCCAAAGGTACGGACACGTCGGAGATGGACTCGTTGGTGTATGATGTCGTACCGGCCACTATAGATGACTTCTTCACCCTTTCCAGCGCCAATGGTGGTGGCTACCGCCTAGCATGGGATAGCCAATTCCCGGCACTAGCCGATGCCGATGGCGATGGCTTGCTCTCCACTGCGCTACAGGGCAGCGACCCCGACGACTCAACATGGGATACCGACAACGACGGTCTGCCAGACCTCTACGAGCTGGAGCAGCAAGAAGAGGGGAACTATTTCGACCCCAAAGATAGCGATAGCGACGACGACGGCTTACCCGACTGGGAAGAAAACTTCGTTGGGAGCAACCCGGCCGATGGCGATACCGACAACGATGGGCTGTATGACTGCGAAGAAGTCTACTACATGCTCACCACAGCCGAAGACCGCACAGCCTGTGATAGCTTTGTAGAAAGCCAAACCAGCGGCACCGATACAGCCCGCACCCAAGGCGGTTGGCAAGTGACGATTGGCGGGCAGGGCAGCCTCACGACCTACGCTATGTCGGACCCCACCGTAGCCGATACCGACGAAGACGGCTTGAATGACTTTGCCGAATATGAGCTACGCAGCAAGGGCTACCACCCACAGGTAGAAAACCCCAACCCGGTGGCCGTCACCAGTGCCTTGCTCGACGCCAATGGCAACAAACTAGACGATGGCAACGGCTATGCCAAGCCCGGCGATAGCATCATCCTACGCAATATCGTCAGCACTAGCCAAACCGGGAGCGATAGCAGCACCGAATGGAGCAACACGCTGCAAATTGAGTTGCCCACCGAGCTTGGCGGCAATACGCGCACTACAGCCCTTGACCTTGTCAATGACGAGGAACGCTATATCTATGACACCCTCGACGTGCCAGATAGTCTAGGCGAAGGTGAATATGCAGTCACGAGCGAAATGATAGCTCGCACTATTTCCAACGCCTCCGGTGACTGGAGCATGAGTGTGAGCGACTCCCAAACCTTGACCAACCTCAAGGATAAATATGGTCTGGGCATTGGTGTTGCATCTATGCCCAGTCGAGGAGCCGATGCCTACCTCTACACCATGCGCACATCCGACACTGGCGAAGCCTACATAATAGCACCCGATGGTGCAGAATATAGCCTTGATATGGGTTTTGGTTGTGCCAATGACCCCCCCCCCGATGTAGCCTGCAATGATGAAGAGTGTCTTGTTGTATACGCAGACAGCAATGGCGAAAGCCTGATATGGACCCATTTTGAACCTGATAATATAGCCAATTTCAGTTCTGAAAATATGGGCTTATGGCCTGATTTCACCTATAAACCTATTATTACGAGTGACGGTACGTACTTTGTACACGCTTATGAAGCCGGTTACCAAGCGGCTTCTTATCTGATGGCTAGTACATTTAATCCTTGGACTAAGAATGTTGGTACTAAAACACTTGAAACATCAATCTCAAGTAATCGTCGGTCTTTGCATGACCTCGCGTGGGTTGGTTTTGATACCTATGTGCTGATGCATGAAGATACCGATGGCAACCTCAGACGCGATCAGCTAACAGTTAGTAGTAGTGGTATTACCCGAAGAACGACTGGTGCCCTTGTGTCGAGCAGCAATAATCCTGGCACATCAGCACTTGCCTATGCTCCAGACCACAACCGCGTAGCCGTTATCTACGAAGAAAATGGCACTATCAAGCGGCAGTTTGGCGATGTGAGCAGTTCTAGTATTAGTTTTGGGGGAAGGGTTGCTATTGGTTCTGGCGTAGAACCATCTATTACGTATGACCCATATAGCGAAAGCTGGTTGGTTGCTTGGACCTATGTACAGCAAAAATTAGATAGTTGCTCAGGCCCTCCAGATAGACACTTCTGTACGTATGTAGATGTACCATATGTCACCAATATAGCCTATGATATAGATGGCAACGAAAGGGACGTTTATACGCACCAAGAGGACTTGGACGATTACACTGGCTCTGTCGCTTGCCCCGATAGCAGCACTGTCCCATTAGTACACTTAGCGCTAGATGAAACAGCCGGTAGCACAACGTTTCCCAGTGAATACAACGACATTGAAGCCACATGCAGCGGCGATGGGTGCCCTGCTGTGGGCGTTGTGGGCGAGCGCACAGACGGCACAACCGAAATCTGGACTAGCTTTGATGGGGTGAATGACGAGTTGAGCATACCAAGCGGCGAGATAGACCTAGCCAACAAATCGTTCACTGTGGCGTTTTGGGCAAAACGCGCCAGCACTGATGCAGCAGACTATGTTTTCTGGCAAGGGCAAGAAGCGTCCAATCAGGGTCTGCATATTGGCTTCCGCGATGCCGACACCTTCACCTGCTCCTTTTGGGACAATGACCTGAACTATGATTACACCGAGGATAACGAGTGGCATCACTGGGCATGTACCTACAATGTGAACAATGGTACACGTGTGCTGTACCGCGATGGCGCAGCCGTTGCGTCCCACACTGGTCGTGCTCCCTACACCGGCAGTGGCGAGTTGATCATTGGGCAAAGGAGAAACTCCGTCTACTACCATGGCGAACTCGACGATGTGCGCATCTACCAAAACAATGCCCTCAATGCCGACTCTATCAAGGCCATGTACAACGATGCTGAACAAAGTGCTTGCACCAACGTCTACTATGCCAATGACAACATTCTGTACTCCAACATTGCCTTTACGCAAAACGAGTCGAGCATTGCTCAAATAAACAATGACGACACTGTAGAGGTGATGGTAGATACGACTGCTCCATCATCCAGCTTCACCTCGATCAACGACGGCGATGTTATCTCCATACCCAACAACGGCGTCAAGACGATAAGCGGCGCGGCCAGCGACACGGGCGATATTGCCTCTGGCATTGGCTCTGTGCAGGTGCGTGTAGATAGCGGCACATGGGAAGACGCCACAGGGAAGGAAAGTTGGGCCTACAACCTTTCTGGCTTGAGCGATGGCAACCACACCATTGATGTGCAAGCAACCGATGCTGTGGGCAACGAGAGTGACATCAGTAGCATTACTATCACCATTGACGATACCGCACCCACCATCACGCTTGATGTGGCCGATAGCACCATGCGTTTGCAACGCTCCAGCACCGACGCCGACAAGTGGATTGTCTCCTTGGTTGGCACGGCCAGCGATGCCCATAGCGTAGTAGAAACCGTTGAGGCAACCCTGCGTGGCAGCAGCCGTACCTACATCGCCCAAGATGTGGTGCTCAGCAAAGCAGATGCTACATGGAGCATGAACTATGTGCTCAACGATGTTGACCCCACCGATACCTATGCGGTAGAAATCACGGCTGAGGATATACTTGGCAATAGCACAACACAAACATTTGAAAGTATAGCCGTAGATATGACTGCACCTACGGTGGGCATTGCCAGCGATGCAAGCGATGTCGAAAGCATCACTGACAGCATGACGTTTAGTGGTACTATTAGTGATACGGGCAACGTTGCGAGTGGTGTACAGTCACTTGAGTGGTCGCTTATCTCCAATGATGACGCCTACCACCTTGAGAACATTGCCTATGAGCGCATCCTTGATTTGCCCTTCGACGCCAACGGCCCCTATACCGACCTGAGCAGCAATCCCGTTGTAGTCCCGCCGGTTGTGGATATGGCCGAGCATCAGTATCGCAACTATTGCGCCGATGACGCGAGCTGCCCAACCTTCACGCAAGACGGGGCATTTGGCGATGCACTCACCTTTGATGGAAGTGATGATGAATTGACGTTTACATTTGATGAAAGCGTCAATCTTGCCAACGGTTTTACGTTGTCGGCGTGGATTTATCCGAACAGTGATGGCATGTCTGGTTGGCATGATTTCTTAGGCTATCACCCATCGTCGGGATACGCAAACCGCCCGCCGGGTTTGTGGCTCTACAACGGCACAAGCATCCACAGTGGCTTTGGTGATGGCACAAACTGGAATACCGTCAATACCAACGATGAGATACTATCGGATACGTGGAGTCATATCGTAGCAACCTACGATGGTACAACCTACCGCATCTACGTTAATGGCACGGAAGTTGCATTGACACAAAGCGGCACAACTGGCTATACTGGCTTTGCCGGGCGCAGTCCAGTAGGGTTTGATACTATCTATGTTGGCAAGATAGATAATCGCTTTGCTGGTGGAGTAGACGAGGTGCTTATCTATGACCGCGCACTTGACGCCAACGAGGTAGCCGACTTGACCATCAACACCCTGCCCGACGATACTCCCGTGCTCAACCAGGATTTTGAGGACGACGCCACCCATGCTTGGTGTGAGGGCAATGCTTGCCCACAAGTGACAAGCGACGGAGCACACAATGAGGCCCTCACCTTTGATGGTGTGGATGATGTCCTCACCATTTCTATGAATAAAGGTGTGAGCTTAGACAATGGCTTTACGTTGGCTACGTGGATTTATCCTCCTAGTGGCAGTACATCTGGTTGGCACGATTTCTTAGGCTATCACCCATCGTCGGGGCACAGAAACCGCCCGCCGGGTTTTTGGCTCTACAACGGCACAAACATCCACAGTGGCTTTGGTGATGGCACAAACTGGAATACTGTGAGCACCAACGATGAGATTACCTTGGATACGTGGAACCATGTGGCAACAACCTATGATGGCACAACCTACCGCATCTATGTCAATGGCACAGAAGTTGCATTGACACAAAGCGGCACAACTGGCTACACCGGCTTTGCCGGACGTGTACCTATTGGCTTTGATACTATCAACATCGGCAAGGTAGATAACCGCTTTGCTGGCTCCCTAGATGAAGTGTTTATTTATGACCGTGCGCTTGATGCGAATGACATAGCTAAACTGGCCACGTATCAGCAACCATCCGACATCCCAGTGCTCGATATGAGCTTTGATGTAGCCGAGCCATATGTCTTCCCGGTGCAAGACGTATCGGGGCAGAGCAATCATGCCTACTGCGATGACGGTACATGCCCAACCCACACCAGCGACGGGCGCATAGATGGTGCATTGGAGTTTGACGGTGTGGATGATATGCTGACCATACCAGAAGACGCCATAGATATAGCCAATCAGTCGTTTAGTGTGTCGTTCTGGGCACGGCGCGATAGCAGTGGAAGCAATCACTATGTGCTTGCCCAAGGTACAAACACAACCAATCAAGGATTAGCTATTGGCTTCCGGAGCAACGACACATTTACCTGTGCCTTTTGGGGAAATGATTTTAATACCAGTGCAACCTACACCGATACGGATTGGCACCACTGGACCTGTACCTATGACGCTGACGCCAAAGAACGCGCTATTTACCGCGATGGTGCCTTGGTAGATAGTGTACAAACGAATGTCAACCCCTACCAAGGCAGTGGGACATTGTCTATCGGCTATCTGGTACAAGTTGGTTGGGGGTTCTTTGAAGGCGCACTTGATAAGCTGCAAATCTACCAACGGGCATTGACAAGTGACGAGGTAGATACACTCTACCGCGATGCTGACCGTGTATGGTACAACGCCACGCTTGGTGCAGCAGGAGCAACCGATACGACGTGGAGCATTACCCTGCCCGATGATACGGGACAAACACACATGGAAGGCTACTACCAACTCGACATGCGCGGCACCGACATGCTCAACAATCGCAATGATGACTTGCTGACATGGACGATGTGGAACGGCGAAATTGATACCCAAGCGCCAGAAGCAAATATCACCATCAGCGACAATGGCGACGGTACCTATGCCCATACGTGTACGGCTACTGACCTGAACATAGACGATACAACCATGACATGCAGTGATGAAACCGTCACCTACAATGAAACGCTCACCTACTACGAGTCGGATTGGTGGGATGAGTTGCAAGATGAAACCGGCATCCAAAAGCTCATCGGCATCGAGCGCCAGTTGGATACCACATTGCCCTATGGAACGGTTGAGGTATGCGATACCTATGGGAATTGTAGCTCCGATGAAACACATATCTCTTTAATTCTTGACATGTCTTTTGAAAGTGCGCCAGATAATCTCACTGTAGCTGATGAGTCTCTGTATGGCAATGATGCAACCTGCGACAGTGAAGATACATGTCCGTCGCTATCAGACTATGCCTATGGAGCGGGCAAAGCCTTTGTATTCGACGGTGTGGATGATGTGCTTACCATACCAGATATAGACCTAGCCAACAAATCGTTTAGTGTCGCATTCTGGGCTAAACGCGACGGTAGTGGCAATGAAGAATACATTATTTCGCAAGGTGCTGGAGGTGCAAGATTATATATTGGTTTCCGTGACCAAGATTGGTTTACATTTGCCTTCTGGACAAACATAGATGACACTGACACCACTGCCTTTACTGACAATGCATGGCATCATTGGGTATCTACATATGATGTCACGACGCAAACTAGGTCTATCTACCGTGATGGGGTATTGCGGAAAAGTGGTACCATATCCAACTACCAAAGCACAGGTGAGTTGCTCATTGGCAAACGATCAGATGGCTTTTACTTTGATGGCATGCTTGATGAACTACGCATTTACAATTATGCACTCAGCGCCGACGAAGTGACTGCACTTGCCAGCGCTACTTCATTGCTGCTCTATTTACCATTTGAGCAAGAACCCGAAAATGACACGATTATAGACCACTCATTCCATAGCAACAATGCTGCTTGTGATTTAGCATACACTGGAATATGCCCCATACCAGATATGCCAGGTATGGTTGGAAATGCTTCATCGTTCAATTTCACGGCGGGCAACCGTATCGTTGCTTCTTGGGATACGAGCGTGAGCTTAGCTGATGGTTTTACCCTAGCTACCTGGGTGTATCCAGATGAATTTTCAGATGGTCTAGTATCGTGGGTTATAGGCTATCAAACCTCGTCTTCATTTTCAGACATATATGCGGCACCAACCCTATGGTTATATGGACTCAAAATCAAAGTTGGTTTTGGCGATGGTACAGATTTTAATACTATGATGGATAGTACTAAGTTGCCGATGGAGGCTTGGAGCCATGTTGCAACAACATTCGACGGTACAACCTATCGTATTTACCTTAATGGAGAAGAAGTTAAATCAAGCACGAGTTTTGCAGGACGTACTCCACTTGATCTTTCAACTATCTCTATTGGAAATTTGCATTCGCCTTTTGGAGGGTTTTTAGATGAACTGTATATCTACAACCGCGCCCTAGATGCATTCGAGATTGCGGACCTTGCCGACCCGACGACAAACGCTACTTCTCGTGCTGCACGCAGTTTGCACTATAACCAAACAAGAATGCGCAGCGTCATGCAACGCTCGGCTCATCTCACGGCAAATGAAGATATGACCGTAGCCATACTCGACCCACCCGACAACGCGGTATACAACACGACTGACCCCATCAGCATCACTGTGCTTGCTGCTGCATCTGCTGGCATTGAAGACCTCACACTTACCGTCAATGGCGAAGATGCCGGTGTGTCATTCGTGCCACAATCAACCACGCCTATCACGACAACACCCGGCCCAGAGCCAGAGCCGCAAGACCAGCAGCAAATCTACCTACCCTTGGTCATGCGCACCAACATCGCCGCATCGTTACAAGCCCCCCCCGTCCCCCCCGCACGCAGGGGGGAGACATCCGATTCCTCGCCCGTGTACGGGGGGGCTAGGGGGGGACAAACAAAACCCGTTACCATCACGTTGCCTATCACCAATACAGCCCCCATCACCTATAGCATCTTCTACACTGAGTGGACGCCGCCCGGTGACGGTTGGTATGACCTTGAAGCAACTGTGCATGCTGAAGATGGTGCTACGGCTACATCCAACAGTGTGCGCATAGGGGTAGATACGACTGAGCCGGAGGTACTCATCAGCACCACTGTTCTTACCGGCTACGATGACCTGACGGGGGCAGTGCCGCTGATGTTGCGTGGCACAGCAACCGACAACACCCAAGTCAAGTATGTGCAAGTGCGTATGGGCGATAGCAAGTGGACATCGGCTATTCGAGATAATGATAATGATACATGGTCCCTTTCAGCGCAACCGTTCCTAGACATCGCCCGTGAGCCAGATGCACTCACCGACGACCTGGCCATCGTAGCCCCCGATAACGAAACCATGCCAGTTACGGCTCAAGTCACGGATATTGGTGGCCATACGACGGTTATCACTGAAAACGTTACCGTGGACATTGCCCGCCCATCGTCTGTCAATATTGCTATGAGCTACACCGCTGAGGATGGAAGCAAGGTAGAGATAAGCGCGGGTGATACTGTGCGTATTGCACCCGTCACGCTTAGCATGGCATGGGATGCGAGCACTGACGCCAGCGGCATAGCCAGTTACGATGCAGGGTGGAGCACGAGCGCAACCATAGATGTCAACGCTCTCACGCATTATGCTGCAAACGCCACACGCCAACACAGCTATGAAGCCGGCGAAGCCGAAATGCTCTATGCGCACCTACTCATCTACGACAACAACGGCAACGCGCATATGCAAACGGTTGGGCCGGTGTATGTTGACTCGCCAGTCACGCCGGACATCATCGCCACGACTGACGAGGAGCAAACAACACATGCCGGTATGCGCACGAGCACGCTCCGTGCTGCTACACGTGGGCAGCAACGTGCGCCAGAGAATAAGCAAGCTCCGCCGCCACCACCCAAACCGTTGGAAGGCTACGCCGGTTGGCAAGAAAGCGGCTGTGCCGAAACCGGCTTCCAACAGCAACCGCCGCGCAACACGCGAGCGCATGGTGCGGCTAACAAACAGTTTACGCAACACTTCTACACAACATGGGACGACAACGGCTTGCAACTCACATGGCAAGGGGCCAATTGGGACAGTGACGGCGACTTGTACATCTATTTTGATATGCAAGAAGGTGGTAGTAATATTGCATTTGACCCATACCAAACAAGTACGCTATCACCAACACTAGCACAGGAGAACACTGAGCACCCCGACATTACGTTGCCCTTTGAGGCCGACGCTATGCTGTGGATGAGCGATACGACACACTCTGCGCTCATGCTCTGGGATGCGACGAACGAAGAATGGGTAGCAGATACCACGTTTGCCGATGAAAATACATGGTATGAGGTTGCGGGACGACGTACCAACTTCTACATCCCATTCGACGTGCTTGCCATGGATGATCCGGCTAACACGACATTGCAAATGATAGCCTTGGCAAGCGAAAAAGACGCCCTGCGCTTGTGGGCAACCATGCCACAAGGTAATGCCCTCAACAGCCACCGCGTCATAAACCCGTTTGTGCCAGAACATCTGCGAAACAAGGGCTATTCGCTTGACCGTGCCTATACGTGGGAAGGTGTGGGAGCCGGCATCTGTCCATCTGATGCTAGTGGGCAACAAACGGCTATAGATGTAGCACTGCATGTCATTACCGATCCGCCTCATCCGTTCTATAGCATCATGGGCGATGGGTTGTTTGGTGTCAAGGATGAGGTGCTGAATGGAACTGACACCGGCAATATTGATGTTGGGTTCCGTGGGCAAGTATCACCGAATGTACATCCAGGGCAAGAGATCAACGTAAAAGTGCAATACGTGAACCGTAGCCCACGCCCATCGCCGCCTATCATCTTGCGTGTCAAGTCGCTCGGCGCACTCACGTTGCCAGATGGTCAACCCATGGAAGGCACACCACGCCCACGCATGGTACAGCTTCTTCAGGTTGGTGAGTTGGCACCATATGCTGAAGGCGAGGCAACATTCAACGTGTATGTTGACCCAGATTCGACGGACAAAGAACCAACAGTACGTTTGGAAATAGAGATACAAACACAGCGCACATTGGATGGGAAGCGCCCACCATTGGATGTGTACTGGGCTATGATGAATATAGACCGCGAAGCACCCACCAATATGCGTATCACATCGCCGCTATTCCCGTACTTGAAGCCGGGTGAGTTGGAGTTGACGGGTGTAGTGAGCGATGCGTCCGAAATCAGGTCAGTTGCCCTAGAGCTAGGCAATATGGAGAAGCCCACGCCACCCAAGCTCTGTGGGCAAGAATACATCACAGGTATGCAATGGACATGCCCTATCACCATACCACTCAATACGAAAGCAGACCAGATGCTCATTCGTGCTAAAGCAACCGATATACATGGGCTAGAAAGCGAGTGGACAGAGTGGAAGACGTACATTGTAGACACGGTGCCGCCCATGACGACGCTGCACAGCGGGAGCAAGATGGCTGTAGCTGGGCCCGACACCAAGCCCATGCAGTTTGCGGTGCAAGATAACCACATGCCAGTGGGGGCTGAGGTGTGTCGTACATCGGCAGGCATCAGTTCAGGCACCGTCTGTACAACGTATGCAGCAACGTCTACATACACACCAACCGACGAACTGACGGCTACTGGTGAGCTATCGCCCATGGTATTGGTGCGTGTACCATTCAATGTGCCCAACAATGCCGATGGTGTGGTTGAGTATTGGGAAGTACGCGGCTTTGATAGTGTGGGCAATATGCATACAAGCCCCATCACGGGTGTGTATATGCTTGATAGTGTTGCGCCAGTCATCATGGTGACGCAGCAGCTTGCCGGACCAGTGGCGTTGTCGAGCTATACCACGTTCTCGGATACGCTGACGGCGGAGCCGGTGCTTTCAGGTACGGTGGCAGACGGTGGGCGTGTGCAGCGTGTGGTAGCCCGCATCATACGCCCGGCTACGGGTGATGGGCAAGCGCAAAACTTCGTGACACAACCCGCCCGCTATGATGCTGCTAGTGGCACGTGGGAATATGTGCCCAAGCTGGAGCGCACAGGCGAGCACACCATCATCATCCGCGCCTACGACGTGGCAGGTAATATGCGCGAGACACAACAGTATACGTTGTCTGTCAGGGAATAGGTGTGAGGTGTGAGGTGTGAGGTAGGGGCGTGCGCCATGCACGCCCCCTACCCTGTGTATACATTCTATCAAAAGAGGTCAAGTTGAAACCGGATAGCTTCAATGATGGCTTGTCGAAGGTGGGCATCAACGAGTTTGCCAATCTTTTGGGTTAGGCTCTTCTTGTCTTGCAGGTGCAGTCCATAACACAATGCCATAGCGACATGGTTCATTCCACATGCCTCTGCTGGCAATACAACCTCATTGGGGTAGGCTTTCCGTAGAGAGGGGGGACACACAATGAGAGGAACAGCGTGTACTATAGGTAGTAGTTTGTTGATACGCTCACGGCTCACGACAAGCACAGCAAAATGCTCACCTTGGTTTGCATTCTTATCGTGGTCAGGAAACATTTGAAAAATGTGCCATTGCCATGTCACTTGATTGCCCACTTGCTTGCTCAATTCCAATTAATCAGTTTCGGACGGAACAAAGGCATTGCGTACTTTACTCACATCAGCCATAAATCCATCGTCATGCACAGCTTTTTCCATATGTGCTAGTTTTTCTACTTCTGCTGCACCGAGCGTGCGATTGCCAAAGGCATATAAGGTGGCCAGCTTATCTGCAAGTTCAGGCGTAACGACAACGTCTACACTTTCTGCGCTTACTATGAGTTCAGTGCAGGCTACCAGAATGTCTGCGACTGGACGACTGGTCATTCTGGAAATAATTTCTAACCGACGGTGCAATTTTTCAGGTAGCGTCAAGGTTATCGTATTGGCACTCATATGAAACCTCTTCTCTATGATATGATACACCAAGCACTATCATTATAGCCTTATATCGCATGCATGACAAGAGTAAGAGATAAAATTGGCAACCTTAGCGCACAGTATGAACAGAGACGGCACTACTTATTTGAATGTGCCGCAGCTCTCTATCGAAGGTAATGCGGGCATGTGCAAAATGGGTATTGGCTTCTTGAAAGCGCAATGCAGCCTGGTTTGCAAACTCCGTCTTATAGCTGCTGTAAAATTCTGTCATGGCGTCAATCCCCTCGAGCTCAAGACGTAGGCCCTCTAGGTAGCTCGCATGGGCTTGTTGCAACTCACGCGGTGGTGTTACATCATGCAGGGTAGTGTAGGCGTGTTCGACACTTGTGTGCAACCGTTGGGCAGCAGCAGAATGCCCTATCGTCGTGCTACCTGGTTTGCCGGTCGTGCTGCGATATTGCTCTACCTCGTCACGTAACTGTTGCCGCAGAGGCCCGAGCATCGTCATATATGCTATTGTCTTACTTTTACGCACCGATGACGGGTCTTGCTCTAGTATCGGGATAGCGGTAGAGAGCGCTTGCACGGTGGGTTGTTCGGCCGCTATTGCAGGGGCAACCTCAATAGCCGGCGCAGTTTGTACCTGCATCGTTGGGGCAGGAATAGTTGGAATAACCGGCGGGGCATAGCTTTGCTCCATAGACCAGAGAAAGCTTTGATAGATCATCAGGGACACAACCAGCAACACGAGTGGCACACTCCACACCATAATGTTCAGTGTGCGTTTTTCTTTCAGCGACTGCCGCCATTGCACCCACCACGATTCGCCCTGTTCGCGTGCCTTGCGCTGTTTGAGCGACTCGTCTACGTTAATATCCAACAGTGGCGCAGGTTTGGGGGTACCTTTCAGCAGTTGCCGCTCTTCGAGCCAGCGCAGGCCTTTCCGCGCACGCTCATTGGCTGGGTTTAGCTTGAGAACGGCATGCAAACAAAACGCTATTTGATGGGGGTCTTCTATCACCCCACTCAGCCATAGCCATGCCCCTTCATTGTTGGGGTCGAGCTGCACCGAACGCGTAAGCAACCCTACAGCGATACGCCGTTGCCCACCACGCGCAGCCGCTACACCGCGCTTATACAGCCGTGCAGCTTCGGCTGTATTGGCTTTGATGGTCTCTTCTTTTTTGGGCGACTTTGGACGTGGTTGTGCTTCTTGAACGGTCTCTTGCCCAGTTGAGGGAAGACGTGATGTTGTCATATCAATGCTCCGGCAACAAAGGGTTTATGGAACGTTGGATAAGCACAGGGTCTTGCACCAACTTCCGACGAATAACATCCCAATATTCTGGCTTTTCGTAGCCAATCTGCCAAATGGCAATACCCGCCAGGTCCATGCGTTGCACCAAATCGAGCTTGGATTCCAAGCCGCTATCGGTCATGAACCACACTTCGCGTACACCCTGTGGCGATTGGTACCGTAGCCAACTCTCATCTACGCGCCCTTGACTATTGCGCTGCATAAGGTTTACGGTCAAGTCTTGTTCAACTATCAAGTCTTCAATATCGCCCCATGGCAGGCCGCGTGCATTTCCCTGCGGCGGCCAGTCGTAGCCATAGAATGGCACGCCAATAAACACTTTCGACGGGTCTACCACCGAGACGGCATACTCGGCAACCTTCTCAACCCAATAGAGGGGGGCGACAGGGCCAGGTCCTCCACCACGCCAGTGATAGTCGTAGGTCATAATGCGCATACGGTCGGCATATTGGTCTATGATCTGCCAATCTTGAAAGCCGCCAAGCCCGCCATACTCGCTATCTTTGGGATGCACGGCAACCGATAGGATTTTGCCATAGGTATGGAGCGCTTCTGCCAACTCCATAATAAAGGCCGAATAGGATTCGCGCAATGAGGTATCAAGGCTTTCGTAATCTATATCAATACCATCATAGTTGCGTGCTAGGACCTCATCTATAATATACTGCACATGGCGTGAACGCAATTGCGGGTCTGTCAACACACCAATAACCGCGTTGTAATTGCTGATGTTGTGAATGCTTGGTATGACAAGGATATTGTTTTCGTGCGCCAGCACGACGAGCTCATCGTTGCGGCTACCATAGAGTTGCCCGGTGGCGTTTGTTGAGTACCAGAACGGGCTGATTTCATCCATAATATCCTTGTTGACATCGAATGATGCACGCGCTCCACCACTAAACGATGGCGGCAACCATGCAGCAATATGACGCCCGGTTTTGGGGTGATAGCCCATGGTTATAGGTACAGGCGTATTGCTCACTGTTGGCACAGGCGCAATGGTCGTCGCAGTGGGAAAGGTCGCAAGGGTCATAGCCTTGCTCTTTTGCTCTGGGGTTGTAGTGGTCGTAGGCGAAGGCATAGGTGTTGGTGTGGGCGCAGGGGTTGCCCCAACGACGACAACAAACCACCCTGGCCGCTGTTGTGCAAACTGCAAGGTGTTATAGACAAGCATACCTGCAACACCTAGCGCAGCCACATATAATGCTATCAGAAACACATTACGAACCCGAAGCGCTACCCGATATACCATACGTCTTTAATATGCTCCTAATGCATGCAAACGTTCATCACTAATCCCTAGGTGGTGGGCTAACTCATGGAGCACAGTAATGCGTACCTCTTCGCGCATCCGCTCTGGGTCTGGAAAATCGCGCTCGAATGGCTCTTGGAAGAGCGTGATAAGCGCCGGCTCATACAGCATATCGCTACTGCGTTCTGTTAATGGTATCCCTTCATAAAACCCATACACCACTTCATGCCGCTCGAAGCCAAACCTACGCCGTACTTCTAGCGTCAAGCGTGGCTCTACCATCACCGCAACATTTTCGAGGCAGGATGCAAACGTTGGCGGCAGACTATCCAACACATCAACCACCAATTGTTCAAACGTGGCAGCATCCATACGAGCAACCCTACCTTTTCGCTCTTTTTTCATGAAGACCTCACGCAAAGATGCAAAGGTACAAAGAAAGGAATACACACATACCCTGTGTACCCCTATGCTCCCTAGGGTAAAAAAATCTTTGCTGGTATGCTCCAAGGGTGCGAACTGTCTTGCATTATACGTGTTTGCATAACACAGTGTCAAGCAACGATACACTGATACACAAACACCCACCCTATCAACCTGTTTGGTATATCATGGTACAATTCCATGCATTGTACCACAAAAATACCACCGTGTAGAACACTGATTTTGTGAGAACGTATGAGGAGAAACCTGATAACACGCCAATGGACGAGCATGCTCCATTGGCTCATGCTCTTGATAGCACCTGCCTGTATGCTGTTGCCAAGGAGTACAGTAGAAATAGATGGTAGCTTGTGGGGCAGCCATGCACGGTTAGCCCTTGCCCGGCATGCTCATGATGTCCCGGATACAGCCCCACCTATGCCCTATCTTGGCTATCGCATGAGCCAATCATCTATGCCTGAAGCATCTATAGAAGCTTATGTGCGCCCGGCATTTGCTGCGCAGATGGATCAGATGCGCCCTGCCATCCTCGAAGCGGCAGCCCGCCACAACAACCAAGCGCTTTCGGGTATGAGCACAACCGAGTTTGCCGAAATATTGGCCCTCATCCTCTACAATGAGCACAATGGTTGGTTTGAAGATGAGATAGAAGCAGTGCGCATGATTACACCGCTCTATCAGCATGCCCAAATAGTTACCAACAAGCGCGGTGTAGGCAGCAATTTTAGCGTATGGCCAACGAATTTGCGCCCCTCGGTGGCGCTTGAAATACTGAACCAAGAGCTGCCCGTGCCAGACCCAGTCACGACTATCACTATCCCTATCAGTGTGACGGGGAGCACTATCAACCCCGCTGAGTATACCTCACAACGGCACCTGTTTGCCGCTATTACGCGGGAGATTACGCAGGATGAGTTAGCCGTTGAGTATTTGGCTGTTAACCTTGAGCGTGGTGTCTATCGGTCCTACTACGAGGGGGTGCCGGTAAGTTGGAGAACGCTGGCGGGGTGGCACAATCAGGGTATTGTACAGCCTGAGCAGATACGTGCCAACCCGTGTTCGCGTGAGTATATCTACCGCACGTCGGCCTATTTGCCACTTGCGCACCGCTTCATCCACGACGCGGAGGAGTGAGGCACACGGCCCAAGGAAAACGTAGAGACGTTGCACGCAACGTCTCCGTGTGTATTGTGCATCCGGTGCCACGCACAAAGCCGCCATTGCTACAAGTCTAGTTCGAGCTCATCCCGCATGAGTACATCTGTAGTGACACCAAAAAAGTCAGCAACCTTCAAAATAAAATCGCCTTTTGGAGTGCGCTTTCCCGTTTCAATTTCACTGATATAACTGTTGCGATGGGCCGGATAGCCAAGAGCAACAGCCAACTCGATAAGTGTCAAGTCACGCTGTTCGCGCAGCAAACGTATCTTTTCGCCAAGTCGCAGCATACTTCTCTTTGTGTCCATTGACAAAAATAGGTTGAACTGAGAAATCGTAGGACAGGCATCCTGCCTGTCATGCTGGACAGGCTAGAAGCCTATCCTACGCCTTTCGCTCATGCTACACGGGACAGGCTAGAAGCCTCATGCTACGAAGAAATCGTAGGACAGGCATCCTGCCTGTCATGCTGGACAGGCTAGAAGCCTATCCTACGCCTTTCGCTCATGCTACACGGGACAGGCTAGAAGCCTCATGCTACGAAGAAATCGTAGGACAGGCATCCTGCCTGTCATGCTGGA
>CAZVEN010000044.1:0-46232 GCA_964626155.1 uncultured Chloroflexaceae bacterium
CCGAATATCTGTTCTTTATCTTTTTATCTATTCAGTTACCATTATACCACAACCCTCCTACGTTCACGTTGCAAATACACTTCTTCTGTCATAAAGGGAACCACAGATAGCTATAGATAAACACGGATGTGCGCTTGTAGGGGTGTGTGGACACACGCCCCTACGGTTCAAAACAGCTTCTCAACCCGTGCGCGAAACTCCTCATCCGACAGGTTCCCAGTGCGGTGTAGTGCTGTCAGGCGATGGACCTCTTGCATTGCCTTATCGCCCAAGTGCTCTGTTTGTTGTGCAATATCTCTCATGAGCGTCTTGGCCGCAACAACGCGCTGTGCCTTTGCGTCAGCCACAACCTCATCTTGTAGGCTTGTGCGTTCAAGCACCTCCTCTATTTCGAGGTCTTGGGGTTTGGCAACCACAGGCGCGGGCCCCTTCAGCAGAATCTTGGCCGCAGCAATTTGCTGTTTCTCCACATCTACCTTTTGCTTGACTAATCGTGTGGAAAGAGAACGTGTTATGCCATCCACAGATTGCCACACCTGCGTTGTCGTTTCTGTGACAGCTTGGAATGCCTTTTCCTTCCACAGATGGGGACATTTGAAGATGGCGGCTTGTTTTTCTTGCTCTTTCAGGTCAAATGTATGCCCAAGAGCAGCAAGGAAGCGTTTCAAAATGGGGATTTCGGTTGTATGCACTGTGCCATCGGATACGGCTACCAACTTGATACATGTGGCAAGTGTCTCCTGTAACGCTGTATCGTCTATGTTTTTGAGACGTTCTTCAATGGATTCGGGCGTAACATCTATCTGATGTTCCAATGCTTCAAGTACATTGACTGGCACTTCGAGGTGTAGCACTATTTCGTTGAATACTTCTTGCTCATGGGCATCAAACGTACCATCGGCGGTGATGACCGCGAGCATGCATTCTACGACGAGAGGGGCATAGGATTGGTTGACTTTGAGCACTGCCGACACATTTTCCACAGCGTCGCGCAATTGCCCAAAGGCGCGTAGTTCATGGTTGGCTATGGCCGCAATATGCCGTGTTGAAAGGTAGTTCCACGATGACGACACCGCAATGCTGACACCGGGCACGGCGGTGCTGAGGAATGCTTTTTGGGTTATCTTGGAGCCTATTTTGGGTCCAAGGGCATGCATGGCGACATGGCGTATGGCTTGTGTATGCCCCACTACAAGCCCCCGGATGTAGGTGCGGGCTACAGTGGGAGTAAATGTTTTGACGGCAGTTCCCAAATTGCCACTGGCAAAGGTGATGCCATAGGCTAGTGAGAACGTTTTGTACACATCGCTTGGGTTATCTACATCTATTGGGTGTCCGTAGATAACAGAAAGGTCATAGACGAGGCGTACTTGCAACTGGGTGGTGTAGAGCATTTCGGCTACAATGGCTGCCAAGCCTGCCGGCACTGCAACGACGCTGGATATGCCAATTGTGGCTATGGTGCTGGCAAAGGCCAATGATATGGCGGCTCCGGAGAAACCACCTGCGATAGTAGCATAGTGTATAGCTGTGTCACACACTTTTTGGGCTATCTGGTCACGGGTAAGCTCAGGGTATTTCTGATGAAAGGAGGTGATGCCCCCATTTTGGGTAATTGTTTGGGCATAATCGGCCAGCATGATGCGCACGTATTGGTTAAACCATTCCCCACTGAGTATCTGGTTCATGGTATATTTCTGGGCGCTCTTTTTGAGTTCGTCAATGTCGTGCAAGACTTGCTGTGCCATGTCTTGGTGCGAGTCTATGGCATGGCTGGCAAATTTTTTGGCGTTCCCTCTGAATCCGTCAATACGTGCAAGAAATCGCTGCATCATGTTGTGCTTTGTTGCTGTAGCATTGTCTCTTGATGGTGTGCTTGTCATAGATGTATTTCCTTCCTCTCGTGTTGACGATTGTTCTATAATAGTGTATGCTTTTCTATGTTTTATGTGTCAACGATGGTATGTGAATGTTTGTCATGATATACTATGAGTATAACACAATCAACAAAAGAACTACCGCCAACCTATGTACAGAGTACAACGCTGGACCTTTCACAGGATAAAAAAGCGTTCGTACTCTTGAATGTGCTAGGGGTTGTGGTTATGTTGCTCACTGGGTGGTTTCTCATCTGGTTGACACCTATGCTACGCCCAGAGCCTTCGCTTGAATTAACGATACAGGGTTGGCTCATTATACCTATTTTTCTCGTTGCGTTGGCAGGTATCACAACTCTTCACGAGGCGATTCATGGGGTCTTCTTTTGGCTCTTTACCCGTGAACGTCCTACGTTTGGCTTTAAGGGTGTCTATGCCTATGCTGCTTCCCCAGCATGGTATATGCCCCGCAATGCATACCTCATTGTAGGCTTAG
This sequence comes from uncultured Chloroflexaceae bacterium, assembly GCA_964626155.1. GTDB lineage: Bacteria > Chloroflexota > Chloroflexia > Chloroflexales > Chloroflexaceae > JAAUSY01. Next base: position 2,374 of record CAZVEN010000044.1, read on the forward strand.
CGCCTGTTGTATTCATCACCACGCTCGGTGTGGCTCTCTTGCCGGTTTTGCCATATGTGGCTGTTGTGCCAACGATGGTGCTCTTAGCAGCCCATGCTGGTGGTGCTGCTGGCGATTTGTATGTCACTTTCTGGTGCCTGATGAAGCCCAATACCATTCTCATGCGTGATGTTGGCGATGCTATCACTATGTATGAAGCTACAAACTGAGCAATTTCAGTGCTATATGCTGCATACTGCAAGCATATGGTATAATGCGGCGACAATAGGTGAATGTGTCAAAGAGAAACCTAGTGCCGCATAGCCTACCCCTATTGTGGCAACGGTTTTAAGGTAAAGAACGCTAGAGAGGATAAGAAGATGATAACCCCATCCCAATTGACCCAAAAAATTGCTATCACTGTTGGCGCAGCCGCAGGGTTGGCAGGTGTAGGTGCATTGGTGCTCCTACGCCGTCCACTTCCCCAAACATCTGGCACGGTGCAAATACCCCGTTTGCAAAACCGCGCCAACGTGTTGCGTGATGAGTGGGGTGTGCCACATATCTATGCAGAAACACATGAAGATTTGTTTGTGACGCTTGGCTATGTGCATGCCCAAGACCGCCTATGGCAAATGGATGTGAATAGACGGACGGGACATGGGCAACTTGCCGAACTGTTTGGCGCTATCGCTCTCGGTAGCGACCGCTTTGCTCGCACTATGGGCTTTGGGCGTGTGGTGCGCCGTGAAGTGGAATTGCTAGAAGATGCTGAACGGGCCATTATTGAGGCCTATGTATCTGGTATCAATACGTTTATAGAAACGCATCAGCGCCGCCTGCCAGTCGAATATACGTTTTTGCGCCATGAACCGCGCCTATGGGATATTGCCGATGTGCTGATATGGAGCAAAGTTATTGCTCTCAACCTCTCTGGAAACTGGACTACAGAATTGCTGAATGCTCACATGATAGCGTCCCTCGGACCAGAACGCGCCCAAGACTTCATGACCGACTATCCCGAGGACCACCCCATTACTGTGCCAAATGGTAAGGGGAAAGCACATTCCCATGCTGTTGGTACCCATGCATCAAATACACATACAAATGGCACGAACGGCACGAATGGTACCAACCATGCCAATGGACGTTGGCCGCTGAATGTGCCACACGGTATGCCATCTCTCACGAACGATGGGCAAGGCAGCAATGGGTGGGTTGTGAGTGGCGAACGCAGTAACAGCGGCAAGCCTTTGCTTGCCAATGACCCGCATTTGTTGTTGTTGCTGCCATCACTGTGGTATGAGGTGCATTTGGAAGGTGGCGATTATGCTGTTTCTGGTGTGACGTTCCCTGGCATGCCGCCTGTGATTATTGGGCACAATGCGCATATTGCATGGGGCATTACCAATGGTATGACTGATGTGCAAGATTTGTATGTAGAGCGGTTTGACGCGGCCAATACGATGCGCTATGCGTGGGGTGATGGGTGGGAAGATGCTGAGTTGGTGCGCGAAGAAATCTATGTGCGTGGGCAATCTGAGCCGGTTGTTGAAGAGGTGCGTGTCACTCGCCATGGTCCGATTGTTTCTGCTATTGCGGCTCCGCAAGATAGCCCACTCGCACCCAAAAATGGTTTTTTTGGGGTATGCAATAATCAACCTGTATCAATGAATGAGAGCACTAGCGAGAATGCACCTATACAAGACCTGCAAGCAATGGATGGGAATGCGGGAGAACGGTATGAATTGGCGCTGCGCTGGACGGCTTTAGAGCCGGGGCGTGTAACACAAGCTGCCCTAGCACTCAACCGCGCCCGCAATTGGGCCGAGTTTCGCCATGCTCTGGCCAATTGGGATTCGCCTGTTATCAACTTTGTGTATGCTGATACAGCCGGGCATTATGGCTATGCCCTTGCTGGTCACATTCCTATTCGGGCTAAAGGTGATGGCTTATTGCCTATGCCCGGTTGGGATGGGCAATATGAATGGGTTGGCTATATCCCAAATGATGAGTTGCCCGCTACCTATGACCCGCCCGCAGGGTTTGTTATCAATTCCAACAATCGGATTACCGATGACGAATATGCCTATAGCGCATCTATGCAGGGCAATTGGTTCAGCGGCTACCGGGCTGCCCGCATCCAAGAGTTGCTGCTTGCAGTGCCACGCCACGATGTAGGGAGTTTCGGGCATATCCAGCAAGATACGCTGAGCTTGCCGGGGTTGGAGTTGGCACGTTTGCTCGATGGTGTACCATTGTATGACCCGCTAGAGCAGCAGGCGCGTGATTTGTTGGTTGCTTGGAATGGCTATATACACCCTGAAAGTGCTGCCAGCACTATCTATACGACTATGCGCTACCACCTTGAGCGGCGAGCGTTTGCTGAGTTGGGCGATATCCGCTATGCCCAAACGGGGCTTGACCTTTTTGGTACTATGCCATGTGCGAGTTACCTAGACCGCCGTGTGTTGCCAGATATTATGCAACGTATTGCCCAAGCACACATGCAAGATGGGCATGACCCATGGCTTGGCGAAGAACATACGTGGACAGCTCTTTTGCAAGAGTGTATGGCTATAACTGTGGCCGAGCTACGTTCGCGTCTTGGCAATAAGCCACACACTTGGCACTATGGGCGTATCCACAAACTTATGTTGCGCCACCCACTTGGCAGTATTCCGGGGCTTGCGCCATTGTTCAACCGGGGTACGTGGCCGACTGGGGGCGATATTGATACGGTGTGTATGGGCTATATCCCCAGAGATTCGACGGATGCGATGCATGTGGCTCCATCCTACCGGATGATTTGCGATACGGGCGATTGGGATGCGAGTGTGAGTATTTTGTCGAGTGGGCAAAGTGGGCACCCTGCTAGTCGTCATTATACGGATATGGTAGAGTTGTGGCGCTCAGGGAAGTATCACCCGATGTTGTGGAGCCGTTCGCGGGTTGAGGAGCATACGATTGCGACGTTGTTGCTGGAGCCGGGGCAGGTAAGTGGGGCCTAATCTGTGCCACGACATAGGTGGTTTTTACCACAGGGGTACACAGGGGAGTAGCACCGGCACCAGACGGAGTCTGGATGCCGGTGCTACGTGTGCTATGCACTGCCCTGTAGATTGCGTGGACCTGGCAACACCTAATGACAAAAGGAGGAAAGGAAAATGATACATACAACACTTGAAGTGCATATACCAACTACCCTGCTCCAATTTGGCTTTGACCAGAATGAAATACAATATCGTATGTGTCAGTGGTTGGTTTTTTCCCTGTTCACGGAAGGGCGTATTAGTTCTGGGAAAGCAGCAAGCTTGTTAGGAATTACCCGCGTTGAATTTTTGTCTTTGCTCCAAGCACGTGGGATTGCGTATATTAACTATACATCCAGTGAGCTTGCAGATGAGTTTGCAGCGGTGGATGCGTTGGATATAGACACAATAGAATGATTTTTGTTTCAAATACAACACCTTTGATTGGTTTAGCTTCCATCCAACGTTTCCATCTTCTTCAAGATTTGTTTGGGAAATTGTATATTGCTCAAGCAGTATACTATGAAGCAGTTGTAGCTGGATATGAGAAAGGTGGAGCCAAATACGAAGTGTCTACAGCCATGTGGATAAAAAGTGTTCCTGTCAAAGACCGTCTTGCTGTAGACGTGTTACTAGACGAATTAGACTTAGGCGAAGCTGAAACAATAGTACTAGCCTGTGAAATGCAAGCAGATTGGGTACTGATGGACGAAAAAAAGGGGCGCATGAAACTCACTCAACTTGGTTTGAACAAAATAGGTACTCTCGGTATTTTGCTGAAAGCGAAAAAAGCCGGATTGATACCTGCTATTCGCCCAGAGATACAACGTTTATGCCAAAACAGCTTTAGTCTTAGCCAAAGAGTTATTGATGAAGTCCTACAACAAGCCAATGAATAGCGTTAGGCAGTATTCTGAACACCGTTTACTTACGGACTCTTAGGGAGTACTTACGATGACGCTCATCATCGGGTCATCATGGCATTATTGCCCCTACACCTAAAATATGGTAGCATGTGTAGATAGTTTGCCGAGTGCAATCTGGAGAGAATTGAATTACAAAAGAAATGAGCAGACAAACCAGACTTCTTACGTTTGAACAATTCGCGTATATTGTCATTGGTATCTTGGCACTGCTGATGCATTTGTGGGGGTTGGGAGAACGCGCACTCCATCACGATGAGACGTTGCATGCAGTGTATTCATGGAACATTTATACTGGCAAGGGCTATATGCATGACCCATTGTTGCATGGCCCATTTCTCTACCATTTTGGCGCGTTGATGTTCTTCCTCTTTAGCGATAACGACTTTACGGCACGCCTAGGGTTTGCCCTCTTTGGCATCGTGCTCACCCTATTGCCACTTTTGCTACGACGTGAGCTAGGACGTACAGCGGCCTTGCTTGCATCGGCTTACCTCCTCATATCACCTGCATTTCTCTATGTTGGGCGTTTTGCACGCCACGATATTTACTCGGTTACGTTTGAGTTATTGGTTGTGATAGCCATTGTGCGCTATGCTAGCACGCGTCAACCACGCTGGCTCTACATGGGCACGGCTGCGTTGGCATTGATGTATACGAACCAAGAAACGACGTACCTTTTTTTACTCATCATCGGCATACCCCTGCTCGGGGTCTTGCTTTGGCATACGTTCAAACCGGCTATTGCTATCTTTTCCGTTGCTGTTGTTGCTGTGGCAGCTTTTATGTTTGTGTTGCCCGGCGAGGCACAAATAGGCTCTGGCAATAATGCCACACGTGATCCAACCACCGATGAAATACAGGTGAAGGAACCTGGCCCTCTCTTTGGGTGGGGACCGTTGGAAACCGCAGACAATAGCTATGGTTTGCGTATCCGCAATCGGGCCGATACTGATGGTGGGCGTTCGCTGTTTGAGAATGCCGTCGTCTATATCCAAGAGCTGTGGTCCTTTTTTCGTCATCCGGCCGTGCTGAGTTCTATGGGCGTAAGCCTCGCAACCTTGGGGCTTGTCATGTGGTTTATCTGGTTTCAGCGCGGCTCCGATGGGTTGACTATGTGGCAACGTAGGCGCGAGCACGGCGATGGGGTGGTTGCGCTGTGTGAAACGCTCGTGCAAGATAAGCGCTTGCTTATTGCCGCTGGTCTATTCTTTGCCATTTATGCCACGCTGTTTACGGCATTTTTCACCAACATGCTAGGCGTCATCACCGGCACCACTGGATCACTGCTCTATTGGTTGGCGCAGCACGATGTGCAACGTGGCGGTCAACCTCCACATTACTATGTTGTGCTGATGCTGCTCTATGAGCCGGTCGTGTTTCTGTGGTCTATGGTGGGGTTGTTCGTGCTTATGGTGTTGTTGGTACGCCGCCTTCGCAACCCTGCGAGTACGTCGCACGATTCCCCTCCCGCCAAAGATTCTCCTCCTGCGACAAACTCAAGGTACGGTGGCACGGGATTGTATTTGCCGCTCTTCTTGGCGTGGTGGTCTATCGCTGCACTCTTCATCTATTCGTGGGCCGGTGAAAAGATGCCGTGGCTCAGTGTGCATGTAGCCCTTCCCCTTGTGTTGCTCGGCGCTTGGACATGTCAATGGTTCCTTGTCAAACTCGATAACGCTTCATGGGTAGCTCCACTGTATAGACCACTTACCGTCATCTTTAGCGGCATTTTTGTTGTTGCTAGTGTCCTATGCTTCATAGATATGACGACCTTTATTGAGCCAACAGATACTGCTATGATAGGCACGTTTAAGATGACAGGAACCTTTGTACTATTGCTCATTATTACGCTGTTTGTCTTGCTGGTGATACTGGCAGGTCTCAATTGGGGTTGGGGATGGGCTATCAGCGTAACAGCATTGTGCCTCACCTTCCTTGGTGGCGTATATACTATACGTAATACCTACCGCCTCAGCTATCAACTCGGCGATGTACCACGCGAAATGCTCATTTATACGCAAACTTCTCCTGATGTGGCACGCGTTGTGCGTGATTTGCGCGAACTGTCTTTTCGGCGCACGCGTGGCTTAGATATGCCAGTGATATATGACAATGAGACGATATGGAAGTGGTATATGCGCGATTTTACGAATGCCCAACAGACTGGTCCCGTGCTTTCGCCACCAGGGGATGATGTGATGGCAATGCTTCTTTTGCAGGAAAATATTGATAACAATGAGCAAACACGGCAAAATGTAGAGGGTTTTCGCCTACAGCGCCTACCATTGCGTTGGTGGTTTCCCGAAGACGACATTTATCGCCTGCGCAGCAATTGGCGTGAAGCTCCTATTGAGGATGTATCGTTGCTTGGGCGTATAATGCGTGCGCCAACTCAAGAAGATACACTGCTACAGACGTGGCAGTTTTTGATGTATCGTGATACGCAAGCACCGCTTGGGTCTACCGACTTTGTGCTTGCAGTGCGCCCCGAAGTAGCCGACCAAATGGGGCTAGGCATAGGGGCCAATCTTTCTCAGCAGTGATGAATGGTGAACCGTAGGGGCGTGCGGGCCGCACGCCCCCTTAAGTTATCGTTCGCATAGAGCAACGTAGGGACGTGCCACCGGCAAGTCCATACAAGCGCATAGAGCAGGGTTAAGCTGAAGAGGGTAGCAAGGTGATTGAAACACAAACGGAAAGTCAAACCGAGACATATACTGAACCTGAAACTCAACGAGACAATATGTGGTTTTTGCAACAACCGCTGGTCCGTATCAATCCAGAGGTAGTGGCATTTGTCGTTGTTATTGTTTTGAGCGTTGTCGGGCATCTGTGGGGGTTGGGCAATATGGCTATGCACCATGATGAGTCTATCCATGCTTGGTCTACGTGGAATTTTTACGCTGGCCGTGGGGGCTTCAATTGCTACGATCCGAACCCAAAAGATAATATACCCTCTACATCGCCAACCTATTGCTACGACCCAGTATATCACGGTCCATCGCTGTATATTTTGGGGTTAGGGTCATTCTTTCTCTTTGGCGATGGCGAGGCACAGTCACGCTTGCCAATGGCTGTTGCCGGCATACTTATGGTCGTTTCAGCTTGGATGCTGCGCCCACTCATAGGCAAGTGGGGCGCTTTTGTTGCGGCTATTCTGCTTGGCTTTGCGCCGTCGTTGCTCTATTTCACTCGCTTTAACCGCCACGATGGGTTGATGATACTGTGGGAATTGTGGATGGTTATAGGCATATTTCGCTATATGCAGAGTAGACAACCCCGCTTTCTCTACCTCCTTGCGGCCGGGTTGGCGCTGGCGATAGGCACACATGAACTCTACTATATCCTCTTCTTTATTTTTGGCATGTTTGTATTGATACGCCTGATGTCTGAGCTACTCGAAACACGTTATATGCATATTGGTCTGCTCGCTGCCATTGGCCTATGTATTGTGCTTATCGTCGTCAACCCCCCTCTGCCCATAGGTGAAGGTCTCTACCTAGGCGAAAAGGCACTCCTGGTTGGCGTTGCGGTGTTGCTTGGGTGGCTCTGTCTCAATGTTTGGCCGCGTGAAAAGGTGCTGCTAGAACGTCTGGATTATTTGTGGACCACACAGCGATTCTCGATGTTTATTGCCATCGGCATTTTTGTCGGCCTTTACTTGGTGCAATATACGACGTTTTTTGCGCATCCGCGTGGGGCTATAGATGGTCTGTATGCTGGGTTGGCCTATTGGCTTGGTAGCCAACACGACTATGCGCGTGGCGACCAACCGTGGTATTACTATATCATGCAATTGCCTTTGTATGAACCTCTCGGAGTCGTCACTGGCATAGGGGCGGCGCTATACCTCTTTGTGGTGGTGCCTATGCGTCGGCTAGGAATCATACCGGGCTTTTCAGAGTCTCAGGCTATTGAAGGGCCTTCTAAGGCGCAGCAAGAAGGGCAAGAAATAGCAACAAACGAAGACAAAAAGGCGACCACAAAGCAACAAGCCGAGCGCAAAAAACAGGGTGCTGACACTCACAACCCGAGCAATGCAAGGAGGAAAACGAAAGGCAAAGCACCGGACGAGGCAACAACAGAGGAAGATAGCATTAAAACGATAGCCCTAGACCCATCAGTGCGAGAAGCTGAGCCGCAAGACGGAAGACAAGATGGCGAACACGATGCAACAGAAGGGTATACGCAGCAAGAAACCGCTACGACAGATGATGTGTACCAACCCGGCCCTATTGCTGCGCTGTTTCCCTTACTGCTTCTATTTTGGTATATCAGTGCAATTGTGCTGTTTTCGTGGGCCGGCGAAAAGATGCCATGGCTTGTAGTGCATATGGCTTTGCCGGGCAATCTTGTGGCCGCATGGGCATTGGGGCGTTTGCTCTCCACAGTTGACACGGTAGACAAATCCCAAACATCCACAATGTTGTTGGTGCCTCCAGTGGTGTTTTTATTGATAACAACGCTTGGAGTGGCAATGTGGCGTTTGGGCGCTTCGGGTGAAGGGCAAGAAGCGCAGCACAACGCTATGCAAGGGCTTTTCCCGCTCATTATTGGTGGTGGGCTTATCTATGCGTTGCTCACCATTGGGCAAAAGATAGGGGGACGTGTGACGGTAGCGCTTTCGTTGGTGACAGTGAGCGCTATCTTGGGTGCGTATATGCTACGTGCCACATGGTTGGCTGTCTATGAGCACCCCGATACACCGGTCGAGTTGCTGGTATACACGCAGTCATCGCCTGATGTGCCGCGTTATGTTGCCGATATTGAGGAACTGGCTATTAACTTGACGCGCAATAACCGCACGGATGAGGATGAGGCAGGTGGGCTTTCTATGCCTATCATTGTAGATAGTGGCGATGCAAGCGGCAATGGCTCACTAGCTTGGCCCTATCAATGGTATTTTCGGCATTTCAATGAGCTATCGTGGGTGAAGTCTGAAACGTATCAGGAGAACCCGCGTAGTGCTTTCACTAAAAAATTACCCGATGGCTCTGAAGGTCTCGCCCCTGTTGTCATGCTCTACAAAGCACATATTAATGACAATGTGCAAGCATTCCTTGAAGCAAACTATGTACGTCCCTATGGCGAAGGAGGAGCACTCAACTGGTGGTTCCCTGAAGGGAGCAAATGCTCGCCTGATAGCGACGGCTATAAGCGCTACTATTTCAATACATGGACCCCAGTGGAAGAACTCACCGCTTCTGGGCCGAAAGGGTGCGGTTCAGATATTTCAGCCGAATTGGAGCCACCATGGGCCCCCTTGCTTTGGCCGCTCACGGGCAAATGTAATGAGGAAGGCATTGAAGACCGCGCAGCATGTAAGGAAGAGCATAACAAAAATCTGTGGGAGTTTTTACTCTACCGCAAGCTGCCCGGTGCGCTCAAGCCCGGCTCGCGTGCTATGCAAATATGGGTACGCAATGACATGATGACGGGCACAGGAAGCGGTACAGCAAGCACGAGTGGTGCTGAAGCCCTACGGCTTGTGGCTACAGCGGCTATTGGCGGTTCGGGACAATTGAATGGTCCAACTGGCATTGCTGTTGATAAAAAGGGCAATGTGTATGTTGCTGATACGAAGAACCATCGCATACAGATTTTTGACGATGAGGGTACGCTTAAGCGTACTATTGGGAGCCTTGGGAGTGGGGAAAAACAGTTTAATGAACCACGCAGTATAGCGATAGATAGTCAAGGCAATATCTATGTTGCGGATACGTGGAATGCGCGTATTGTGAAATTGAGCGCAGATGGCGAATGGATAAAGACATGGGGGAGCGGCGAGCAGGAACTTTCCCCCGGACGTATGGCGACTATTACCGACGGCACCAAGGAGGGGAATGCGGCCAATCAGCTTGGCTTCTTTGGTCCACGCGGCATTGCTATCAGTCCAAGGGACAATGTGTTTATTGCTGATACAGGCAACAAACGTATCGTTGTCACTGATAATGAGGGCAACTATCTCTATCAATGGGGACACTTTGGGCACGACCACGGTATGTTTAGTGAGCCGACTGGCTTGGGTATAGATGCTGGTGGTAATGTGTATGTGGCCGATACGTGGAATAGCCGCGTGCAGGTATTTTCTCCTGATGAAGACGGAAGGGTAAAACCGATACCGGAGATTACTTGGCCAGTGACTGCATGGAAGCCAGATACCTATGATGATCCGTCTATTGGGGTTAGCCCAGATGGGCAAGTCTATGTAAGTTTGCCAAAATTGCACACGGTACTGGCGGCCAATATGCGTGGTGATGTGTTGCTACGCTGGGGTGGCAAAGGCGACGATTTGGCGTCGTTGAACCTGCCAAGTGGCATAGCGGTAGGACCAGATGATGGAGTGTATGTGGTAGACCGCGAGCATGGACGTGTGTTGCGGTTTGAGGTGCCGGCAATACGTCCTAGCGAATAGCTCACAAGGGTAGGTTTTGAACTGCCAAGACGCCAAGAGCGCCAAGGTTTAAACGAGAGAATGTGCAAAAACCTGCTTACGATGTGCCAAAATGATAGAGACCTACCCTTGCAAGCTAGCGAATAGGGGATAGGGCACAGGGGACAGGTTTTTTAGGGATAAGAGACATTGTGTGCAAAATCTCTACAACGTAGAATAGGTTTCTAGCCTGTCTATTGTAGCACCGGCTTCCAGCCGGAGTCAGAACGTTACAGATTATTGCCTCCGTCTTTTTATCCTTGTTCTCACGATTTCTTAGGCGGGTGCCAAGGCTGGTTTTGGCGTGCGCGACCAGCGGACACCCAACGCTCAGCATGCGACTCTTGCTGGGTGTGGGCTGGGTGTGTGTGTGCTTGTGATGCAGATTGTGTATGCAATGTCGCACGATGCTTGAGTACAGCTATTGTGATAGCCGCTACCAGTTCTGGTTCCAATCGTTTCATGTGTATACCTACCTCCTTCAAGCAATGACGTACCATGTTCATTACTTGACTTGCTATTCACTGCAAGATGTGCTATAATCTCTTGTGTGTTGCTTGAGAGCGACATTGTTGCATTGAGTACATGCAAGGCCCCATCGTCTAGCGGCCCAGGACGCCACCCTCTCAAGGTGGAGATCGCGGGTTCGAATCCCGCTGGGGTCACCATACATCATTATGGGGGTGTAGTGCAGAGGCCTAACACGCCACCCTGTCAAGGTGGAGACCGCGGGTTCGAATCCCGTCACCCCCGCCACATACATACAACATGCGTAGACGATTGTGTCTACGCATGTTGTATTCGCACCCATGCGGCAAAGATACAAACCATACTCCCGAAACAACATCATATAGCAACCCTAGCGAACTTGTGCATGATATAGAGCAACCATACCCCATTGCGTCTCTCTGCCTTTTTGCTGCTCTGCGCCTCTGCGTTCAAACGGTTACACCTCATGGAGGGTTGCTATAGCTAATCAGATAAGAAAATGCTAGGCCTTGTCCCCGGCACAGGCGGCGGAGGCGGCGCTGGTGGCAGGGGCAGTGAAATGGCTTCCTGCGGGGGAGCATCAGGTTCTTCGCCCCGTACCCACTTCACATCATCAAACCACATCACATGCATTGGGACACCCGCAATATCATCTAAGTAGATGAACCCCTCTTTGCCAGCAGCAAAAGGAAACTGCCCGAGCGACACCCAACCCGTTTGGAGTGCTTGATTGACCGTAATTGTTTCTACCCCATCACGATGGTGGACGCGATAGGTTGCTTGGGGTGTAACGGGGCTATCGGTTGGGCAGTTGGGAATATGCACATAGACGTGATAGAGGTCCTCTTGGGCTAAATCTGGTTGCCAGCGGGCCAAGTTTTCATGCTTCTCTTTTGTACTGACCGTATAGGTCCAATAAGCATGGTTGTTTGCACCACAGCCACCAATGCTGTGATACCACCCATGGACAGACTCCGAATGAAAGGCTTGGCTTTGTTCGCGTACCACAAATTCTTTTTGGTTGGGGTCTGGTGGCTGTGCTAGTGGGTCTTCACCAAGCCACAGAAATGTTACATCCACAACCGCTTGGTCGCCCACAATGCCAAGCTCATTCCACCAGATGCCATCGGCTACGTCCATAGCTGTGGGGAAACGGACATACCCATGCTCTGCATACCCATTGTTGTGTCCGTCAAAGTAGGCAGCATGGTCTTGTGGCCAGCCACGTGGCAGGTCTTTGTACATTTCGCGGTCTTCAGACCAGTAATCGTCTTTTGTATTCCACGGGCCAACATCCCATACGGGTGCAACGGCACTGCGCCCATTGTAGGTAATACGCACTTGATACTCATAGCCACCATGACTACAGAGTGCCCGTGGTGATGGAAGGGCAACAAAATGGTCATGGGGCTGGATAATATGCCCGTTGGTCGTTCGGCCGCCGACCATGCCAAGACGCGTTGCATGGATGGTAAACGTTGGTGCAACGGGTGCTTGGGTAGGTGGCGTAGGTTGTTGCTGTTGATAGTGTATAACAGATGAGGGCAAACATGATGTACCTGTAGCAGGAGCAGCATGGCTTATACAGGTTATACTCATGGCTATGAGAATGATACATACAATAATCAGTCTACGTGGACTTTTCATAGCATCAATCTATCAATCCTATACAATTCTTTTAATCTTTACAATACGAATGAGTTTCTTCTTTTTTCATGAAGACCTCGCGCCAAACCGCAAAGAACGCAAAGCTATAAAAAAAGGAACATGCAATGCTGTGCTGGTACGCTGCAATGCTGTGAGCTGTCTTGGTATTACATGTCACGTTCCAAGACAAATGTTGCTATGTCTATTAATGTTTGACGTGCAAGACTATCTGGAAAGAGGTCAAGGTCTTGCAAAGCACGTGCCACGACCATACGGGCATCTTGGTATGCGCGGGCTATACCCAAACGTCGCACTTCGCTTACTGCCCAATCTAGCAACGCTTCATCCTGCGAATCCACGGCTGCCAACAATGCATCATGCTCACCGGCATCTACAGCATAAATAAAAGGAAGGGTGATAACACCATTGCGCAAATCGCTACCGGCTGGTTTGCCCAATGCCTCTTCATTGCCTGTAAAATCGAGGATGTCATCCATTATTTGGAAGGCTAGACCGAGGTTATACCCAAACCGCCCGGCAATTTCAATGTACTCTTCACTGCCGCCACCACTAGTTATGCCAGATTTACAGGCGGCTGCAAATAATGATGCTGTCTTGCACCCAATTTTATAGTAATATTGGTCCACTGCCTGTTTTAGAGGCACGGCTTCCATCACCGGGGCGAGCTCGCCTTCGCAAATAGTCATTACTGCTTGCGAATAATAGGTGATAACACGGCGGTCAGGCAATAGGGCCATTTCGCCAGAGGCGAGAGCAAAAAAGTAATCACCTACCATTAATGCAACGCCGTGGTCCCAATGTGCATGAACGGCTGTCACGCCACGTCGCCGCTCGGCCTCGTCTACGAGGTCATCATGCACTAGCGAGGCAACATGGATCAACTCGACGGTCGTCGCAGCATGAATGACCTTTGACAACTCATAATCGCCCAACTGGGCCCACAATAAGACAAGGGCAGCACGCAGACGTTTTCCGCCCGAAGTCAATACATATTGTCCTGCTACATTCAGTAAAACGGAATGCGAACGCACACGGTCCAGCATAGCACTATCAACGTACTGAAGGTCTGAAACGAGAGAAGGGGGAAATACAAGTTGCTTTCTATGCGTAACACAATGTGGCAAACTCGCTACACCGGCCCCGTCTGAATCCGGATAGTTGTTGACCATGTTCACTATCAAGTTCTGTTCTTGCGCCACTCAACCAGACTCTTAACACTTTTTGAGCCATATCAATGGAGATTACGTTACCCTGTCACGAATCTTCACGGCTCATACCAACCCAAAATCCTCGCTGTAGGAATAGAATACAAAAGATGTATGTTTACGCTCACAACAAGGAATTACCCACATGCCATCAAATAAATTGACATGAAGTTTGACATGTATATTGACATTTGTAGCATAGTAAATTGTACCACACAAATTGCAACAACGCACATTTCAAGGTAGGTTGGTGGTTTTGGATTTGTGGTTAGCGGATTATCATTTGCTATGCTATGCTATAATGTGCCCGTATTATTGTGCAAGGAGAAACCAAGCACACGTTACGATGATTAGCAGAAAGGAGTAAACGGTTGTTTGTAGTCAGGCAGGTAGCCGGACTAAAGCGTCAAGCAAGAGAGTGGATGGGCCAACACCCTACAGTAGCACGCTGGTTGAAGTTGATACGTTTAGGGTTGTTTCAATTTGGTATGGGTATTTCTTTAGCGCCGCTTACTGGAACGCTCAATCGTGTGTTGATACATGAGATGGCTATACCAGCAGTTGCTGTCAGTTTGCTCATAGCAATCCACTATTTTGTTTCCCCGGTACGTGCCTTGATGGGCTTTCGTTCAGATCAAGAGCGTGCAGTTGGTCGTTGGCGTACTCCATATGTCATTTTGGGGGCTATGCTTACCTTTGGCGGTCTTGCATGTGCGCCTTTTTCGTTACTTATCCTTAGTGGCGATAGTGTCATACCTATCCCTTTTTGGCTTGGGATGACGGTATGTATCGGCATTTTTCTTGCCTATGGCATTGGGGCTAATATTGTTGAAACGATATACCTAGCCCTTGTGAGCGACATCACTCCGCCAAAAGAGCGTGGCAAAGTGCTGGCTGTGCTGTGGGTTATGCTTGTGCTTGGCACAGTGATAAGTGCTATTGTCATGAGCTGGTTGCTGGAGTCCTACAACAATGTACAGTTGATTAAGGTGATGCAGGGTTCTGCTGCCATATTCCTCGCTTTGACGTTTATTGCATTACATAACCAAGAACGTCTAAACCCCGATGGAACGGTTGTATCATACAATGACGAAGTGCGGATACGGTTATCATTGTGGGAGTCATTGCGTCTCTTGGTGAGCAAGCGTGCGCTTCGTGATCTTTTTGTTGTGTTATTCATAGCTACAACAGCATTTGCTACTCACGATGTGTTGCTAGAGCCATATGGGGGGCAAGTGTTGCAGATGAGCGTAGCCGAAACTACTCAACTAACAGCCCTGTGGGGACTCTCTATGCTCACGGCTATTGTCTTGTCGGGGTGGTTGTTGTGGAAGGAACGTTCGCCCATTGTGCTCATTACTGCCGGTTGTGGATTTGGAGCGGCCGGGTTCCTCGTTATCAGCATTTCGAGCAATGCTGCTATGGTCAACGCTTTCCGTGGTGGGGTATGGCTTATTGGCATGGGGCGCGGGATGTTCATTGTTGCTAGTATTGCGTTGGTGATGTCGCTGACCGATGTGGGGCATGCAGGCTTGTTCCTCGGTTTGTGGGGCGTTATGCAAGCTTTAGCCCAAGGCTTTGGTACCATCGGTGGTGGTCTTGTACGCGATATTGCCTACCAGCAAACAGGCAATGTGGTGCTTGGGTATACTGTCGTCTATGGTGCATCGCTCAGCTTGCTAGTGGTATCACTGCTGCTTATCGTAGCCCTCCGTTTGGATAAGCAACTACGTACTGGCACATTGCGTTCACCTTGGTCTGGGCTGCAAGATATTCCAGCAGATCAGATAGCGTTTTAGGCTTGCATAGAGCAAGTGCAGATTTAGATAGTGTTTTAGGTTTGTACAGAGCAATAAACGAGCAATTTGTATTTCGGACTTGCATACATCATATGCCTGTGGTACAATAACTTTGTTGACGAAACGTGTCAGCTTTTTTTTATTGTGTTTGTAAGCCGACGTAGCTCAATTGGCAGAGCAGCGGTTTTGTAAACCGCAGGTTCAGGGTTCAAGTCCCTGCGTCGGCTCCATAAGGTGTGGGTCGGTGCCCGAGTGGCTAAAGGGGGCGGTCTGTAAAACCGCTGGCTGACGCCTACACTGGTTCGAATCCAGTCCGGCCCACCATTTTGCTGGTTTGCATGACTCGTGGTGTTCCCATATCAGCAGAAGAACTTTCTCATTTGTACTATGCAAAAAAACTCTCAATGCAGCAAATAGCACATCATTTGGGTTGCAGTCTCAATAAAGTTGCTTACTGGATGGACAAGTATGGGTTTGATAGGCGCGCTATTGGAGTGAAGCAACCTATGTCTATCATAACCCCGATGGTAATCCTTTCACAATAATATTACCGCAAACCCAAGAAGGGTGGTTTTTGTTTGGTCTGGGCATTGGGTTATACAGATGATTGCAATATCCAATCGGTAACAACTTGGTGGGCAGAGGAATTGGGTTTAGCAAAAGAACAATTTTATGCTCCACATGTACGTAGTGCAAAAAGTGGCAGTTATATCCATAAAAGCAAGTACGGTACATTGACAGTTGCCTTTGGAAATACAAAATTGCTTAAAATTGTATCCGAATGGTGTACTACCTACTGTAAGTAGGCATGTAGGTTTTTTAGCAGGAATGCTTCTTTTCGTATGCCCACGTAGCTCAGTTGGTAGAGCGACGTCTTGGTAAGGCGTAGGTTCACGGGTTCAAGTCCCGTCGTGGGCTCCAGTTTGTTATTTGGTAGGTGTATTCCGTTTTAAGGAGTCAGGAAATACATGGCAAAGCAGAAGTTTGAGCGTAACAAACCACATATTAATATTGGTACGATAGGGCACGTAGACCACGGTAAAACAACCTTGACTGCCACTATTACCAAAGTGCTGTCCATGCGAGGTGCAGCACAATTTATGGCGTATGACCAAATAGATAACGCGCCTGAGGAACGTGCGCGTGGTATTACAATCGCCATTCGTCACGTTGAGTATCAGACAGAAGACCGCCACTATGCTCACGTGGATTGTCCAGGGCACGCAGACTATATTAAGAATATGATTACGGGTGCAGCCCAAATGGATGGCGCTATTCTCGTGGTTTCTGCTCCTGATGGTCCTATGCCACAAACACGCGAACATATTCTCCTTGCATACCAAGTGCAGGTACCTGCAATGGTTGTCTATATCAATAAAGTTGATCAGATGGATGACGAGGAGCTTTTGGAATTGGTTGAGTTGGAGTTGCGTGAATTGCTCACGAACTATGGTTTTCCGGGTGATGACATTCCCATCGTTCGTGGGAGTGCCCTGCAAGCTCTTGAAAGCACCAGTACCGACCCCGATGCTCCTGAATATGCAAGTATATGGCAGTTGATGAAAGAAGTAGATGCCTATATCCCCACACCAGAGCGTGACCTTGATAAGCCATTCCTCATGCCTATAGAAGATGTGTTTGGTATTAAGGGTCGTGGTACCGTGGTGACGGGACGTATTGAGCGTGGCAAGGTCAAAGTTGGTGAAACGATAGAGATTATCGGTATGTCCGATGAAGAGCCACGCAAAACCGTCGTCACTGGTGTTGAGATGTTTAACAAAACACTCGATGAAGGACAAGCCGGCGATAATGTGGGGTGTTTGTTGCGTGGTATTGAGCGAAAAGATATTGAACGTGGGCAAGTTTTGGCTGTACCCAAGAGTATCAATCCACATAAGAAATTTAACGCACGAGTGTATGTGCTGAAGAAAGAAGAGGGTGGGCGACATACTCCATTCTTCCCCGGCTATCGGCCTCAATTCTATATCCGAACGACAGATGTGACTGGCTCAATCGTCTTGCCAGAAGGGGTTGAGATGGTGATGCCAGGTGATAACATTGATATGGATGTGGAACTCATGGTTCCAGTGGCTATTGAAGAAGGGTTACGCTTCGCTATACGCGAGGGCGGACGAACCGTTGGCGCAGGAGTTGTCTCCAAGATTACTGAATAATACCACACGCTTCAGGCAAGATAGCTGTGCAGAGCATGTATTGAGTGTCCACGTAGAGGTGCGGCTTCAGTCAACATTCCATTGTGAGAAAAGGCTGAAGTCGTTCTCTACAGACGTGAATCGCTTTTGCGTGAAGAATGGGTACAAATGGGTTAGTAGGGAACGTTGTTCTTCTATCATAAAATCCCCAAAGCAATTTGACAAGAAACACAAGGTACTATTTGGGTAGGAACGTAGGAATAAAATTGATGGCTATTGCGAAGGAAAAAGAGAAGGAGCAGCATGGTAGTGCAATTGGGCGCATCTTTCGTGAAACACGGTCAGAATTGCGCAAAGTGGTCTGGCCTACCCGCGATGAAACAATCCGCTTGACAATTGTGGTTATTGTTATCTCGTCTCTGATAGGGGTATTGCTTTTTGCAGGTGATTCTATCTTTCTCATGCTTTACAATGTGCTTTCCGATACAGTGCAGAATATGTAATGTATAGCCTATGAACTATAGTCTGTTTGAGAAAGTGAAGCATAATGGCGTCTGAGGAACAAGAAACCGTGGAGTTTGAGCAGGGACAGAGTGATAACCGATGCTGGTATGTTATTCATACCTATTCGGGCTATGAGAACAAAGTAAGACAAAATTTAGAGCACCGCATCGAGTCTATGGAGATGCGAGATAAAATATTTCGTGTGATTGTGCCCACTGAAGAAGAAATTGAAATAAAAAATGGGCAACGTCGCGTCGTGAGTAAGAAAATTTATCCTGGGTATGTGCTTGTTCAAATGGTTTTGACGGATGACTCATGGTATGTCGTCCGGAATACCCCTGGAGTGACCAGTTTTGTTGGCCACGGCAACCAGCCAATGCCTCTTGAAGATGATGAAGTAAAAACTATTCTCAAGCAAATGGAGGCCGAGGCTCCCAAGGTACGTGTGAGTTATCAGGTAGGCCAAGCTGTGAAAATTACAGACGGTCCATTTACTGACTTTGAAGGTGTGGTAGATGCGATAGACCATGAGCGGGGGCGTGTCCGTGTGCTTGTTTCATTCTTTGGGCGCGAAGCACCAATTGAACTTGACTTCCTCCAAGTAACACGGTTGGTGGATTAGGCGGTTTTTGGGAGAAAATTTGTGGCAAAGAAACTTCTTACGGTTATAAAATTACAATTGAATGCAGGCAAAGCAACACCTGCTCCGCCGGTTGGTCCGGCGCTTGGGCAGCATGGCTTGAATATTATGGCGTTCGTCAAGGAGTACAACGAAAAAACGGCTAATCAAGTCGGGAGTGTTGTACCAGCCGAAATAACGGTGTATAGTGACCGTTCTTTTACGCTGAAAGTTTTGACACCGCCCGCCGCTGACCTTCTGCGCAAAGCAGCAGGAATTAGCAAAGGCTCAGGAAAACCACAGCAGATGGTTGTTGGTTCTATTAATCAGAATCAGCTCTATGATATAGCAAAACAGAAAATGCCCGACCTCAATGCGCTCGACCTTGATGGTGCTGCAAAAATTATTGCTGGCACAGCGCGTAGTATGGGCATTCGGATTGAAGATTAGCTGTAAATGCGTATGAGGCAAGGTGGGAGGGGGCAATGCCCCCGCTTGAACCACGGGAGTGTGAAGTATGGCCAAAAAAGGCAAAAAGTACCTAGAAGTTGCCAAAAAAGTGGGTCGTGATAAACTCTATACCCCTGAAGAAGCTATTGCACTGGCTCAGGAAACTTCTTTTGTCAAGTTTGATGCAACCATTGAAGCACATCTACGCTTGGGGATAGACCCACGCCATGCAGACCAAAATATCCGCTCGACTGTGGCACTACCGCATGGAACGGGTAAGACAATGCGTGTGTTAGTATTTGCCCAAGGCGATGCAGCACGCGATGCCCAAGAAGCCGGTGCCGATTTTGTCGGTAGCGACGACTTGGTGACACGCATAGACAAAGAGGATTTTTTCGATTTTGATGTTGCCATAGCAACCCCAGACATGATGGGCAAGGTGGGTCGCTTGGGACGTAAACTTGGTCCACGTGGGTTGATGCCTAACCCCAAGAGTGGCACTGTTGTTCCGGGTGAAGACCTTGCGCGTACCATCAAAGAAGTGCGTGGTGGACGTGTCGAATTTCGCAATGATAGGACTGGGTTGCTCCATGTGGCAATTGGAAAAGCAAGCTTTACCAAAGAGCAACTGTTTGAAAATATGAGTGCGCTGATGGATGCGGTGAAAACAATTAAACCCAGTGGTGCAAAAGGGACCTATGTCAAGAGCGTAGCACTGGCAAGCACCATGGGCCCTGGTATTCGCGTCAATCCAACAGATGCCCTTGCTATGGTTGTATCGTAAACATAATCATATAGGCTCCTGTCATGAGCCTACACATGTATACTGCCCTAGACAGTTGGTGTGGTTTGTACACATAATGGCCTTTTGGGCCGCCAACCGAGGTGGCATCAGAAGCACTCTGTGTACGGCACAGGAAGAAGGTAGTAGGAAGCCCTGAGCAGTCTGTGTAGCATCTTTGGTGCTACAGGCATATGGGGTGTGTTGTTCCTACCCTCTTTGCTTGTGCATGGGTATACACAATCTTCTGGTCGCCTTATCCTAGGGGATAATGGCGGCTTTTTTGTTGGCTACAAAACAAGGGAGGTAAAAAGAGATGCCAACACAGCGCAAAATTGCAGTATTGAAAGACTTAGAAGAGAAAATGTCACGTATGCAATTGGCTATAGTTGCCGATTATTGTGGCATGACCGTTGCAGAAATGACTGAATTGCGCGGAAAGATACGCGAGAGTGGTGCTGAAGTTGTTGTTGCCAAAAATACATTGCTTCGTATGGCCGCACGTTCAACAGGGCATCAACAACTTGAGCCACTCCTTGTCGGGCCTACTGCCATCACATTTGGGTATGATGATGTTGCAAAGGTTGCCAAGTCCCTCAATCAATACCTGCGTGAATCAAAAAAGTTTTCTGTACGTGGTGGGGTGCTAGGACATAGCCCTTTGGCTGAAGATGGTCTGGAACAGGTTGCAAAAATGCCTTCACGCGAGTCGTTGCTCGCGCAAATTGTTGGTGGACTCCAATCGCCCATGTCGGGTGTGGTGGGAGTGTTGAATGCGCCTGCAACTGATGTCGTTGGGGTGCTAAACGCAGTGAGTTCTACTATTGTCTATGTGTTGCAAGCACGTATAGACCAAATGCAGACTGAAGGTCAGTCGGCATAATTGAAATCATTTCATAAGGAGTTATGATACAATGGCAAGTGAGAAAGTTGAAAAGATTAAGGCGGACTTGGAATCTCTCAATGTTCTGGAACTGGTAGAATTGAAGAACGTTCTGGAAGATGCGTGGGGAGTGACGGCTGCTGCACCTGTAGCAGCTATGGGTATGATGCCAAGCGCAGCTTTAGCAGCAGCAGCCGGTGGCGGAGGAGACGGTGATGCTCCAGCAGCGGTTGCAGAACAAACTGAATTTGATGTTATACTGAAAGATATAGGTGCAAATAAAATTCAGGTTATTAAGGTTGTACGTGAACTGACAAGCTTGGGACTGAAAGAAGCCAAAGATTTGGTAGAAGGTGTACCTAGGCCAATCAAAGAAGGTGTGAGCAAGGAAGAAGCCGAAGCTGCAAAAGAAAAATTGGCAGCTAGTGGCGCTACTGCTGAAATAAAGTAGGTATGATATGAATATATCCGCTCAATCTGCGCGTCCACCAGCTATTGCTGCACTGGATGCATACCCATTGTTACGGGCTTCAGTCGAAGTAAGTCTGGAGCAGCAAGCGGCGTGCGTCATTGAGCGGAATGCTTTTTTCCAAGGTCGTCAGACGCTCTTGTCCGACCTGCAACAAGCAATTGCGACATGCGATAGTGGCATGATTGCCCTCGAAGGTGTGCCGGGAAGTGGTGTGACAAGCATTCTGGCACACCTAGCTGCCACCAACCAATATGCTTTCTGGTTCTATGACGAAGATGCTCGGCAAGGAGCAGCAGCATTATGTGCGCAACTAATAGGGCTACATCGGTTACAAGTACCTCTGATACCCCCAGCGGCACAAAGCGACCCCGGTGTGTTGGAACAGTTTTTAGCTGACATATCATCACAACGCGAATCCGAAACACCTTTTGTCGTCTTAATAGACCCTCCCGCTTGCAACATACAACCACGGGATTCGTTTCGTTTTCCTGTCAGCGAGTTCCGATTGCCCATTTCCGTACCGCCTAATATGGTACTCGTCTATGGTTGTCTGCCCGATACTGAATTTCCTTTTGAACCTACGATACGGCTGTCATTGCCGCAAGCGGGTAATGATGCAGTTATCAATGACCAAAAGCTCTATTTGCAAGCAACAGGGTGTGCTGCTGAATGGATAGAGCCGCTGGTTGCTATCGCAGGAGGGAATTTTCTGTATGCATCCTTTGCCAGTGCCTTTTTGCAACAAGGGTTGCTTGATATATCATCGCTGAAACTAGGTCTCGACTCTCTCTATCAAGCATGGTGGAGCCAACTAGATGCGCATAGTCAGCGTTTGGCATTGTTGTTGGCTTCGGCTAGCGAGCCAATGCCAAGTGACATTTGTGCAGAATTGCTTGGCACAGCCCCTCAACCCCTTATGACACATTGGGCACCGCTTGTTGTAGAAGCACAAGATACCATAGGGTTTTATCACTGGTCTACCCGTGACTTTCTGGCACGATACTACCAAGAAGCTTTAGAAGAGGTGCATGCAGAGATTGTAGCCCTCGCGGTTCATGTTGAGCAATCTATTGGTGGCAAGGGGCAAGACCCCGGTTATATGACTAATCAGTTTGCGCGGCATGCTGCGCTTGGTACATCCTACACTCGCAACAGAGTGCTTTTGACTGTTGGGCAACGTGCGTGGATACGGAATCAAGAACGACGTAGCGGGACATTGATGGAAGCCTCTTCCGACTTATCGTGGGAATTGCGCAGTGCCTCACATCTCGAACCAGTACAAAGAGAAGGAGTGGGCGTTGGGAAGCAAATGTTTGCTATCGGTGGTTTGCGCCCTACAGACCTGCCATTCCCTATATCAAATGTCCGGTTTCCATTGTTGCGCTTGGGGCACGATGTAGCTCTATCGGGAACACTTGCATCCCTCGCACGTACAATGTCCCCAGATGTTGCTGTAGCTGCACTCAATGCAGCAATGGAGCATATGGGACGTGAGACTGCCCTCAAAAAAGTGATGGATTGTGTTGATCAACTTCCCGATGGACATGCTAAAGCCCAAGTATTACGTCAACTAGGGGATGCGTGTTATGCTCACCGCATGCGCAACTCCGCTATGCGGCTTCTCTCGCAAGCATTGGATTTGGAAGAACAACATGTGCCACGTGCTTGGCGAGACCAACGCGATCACTTGTTTGTGACAATGATACAAGCCGCCCTCTCACTCAATGAGATTGAGGCTGCCCTCGACATGTGTGACTATATCAACTCGCTCGAACAGCGTGGCATGGCTGAAACGCATATCGTGCATCGGCTTATGGAGAAAAAAGAGCTTGTCCGTGCCCGCCGAGTAGCATGTAACATTGGGCACGAAAGCATGTCGGCTTGGGCTCAAGCCGAAGTTGCCGTGGCTGCAGCACGTTCGGGCGATTTGTTCACTGCCGATATGCTCCTAGCCGATGTTGTTATCGAGTCGGCCAGCTCATGGGCCGATGTAGAACTCGCGTGTGATAATGCTGCCGAGTATGAAGATGATGCACATGTGCGTGTCGGGCGCTTCGACAATCCACAACAGCGCGACAATGGCTTAACACGCCTATCACAAGCGCTGGCTTATGCAGGCAAAGAACAAACTGCACTCCAGACCATTGCACGCATTAGCGATATAGCATCCCGTTTGAATGCCCTCCTCCATCTGCGCGACTACCTAAGCGGTTCAAACGTGCTAGATGCGCTAAACCAAGCGAACAGGCTGCTAGATGATTTGCCAAAAGATGAACGTACCCCACTGATGACGATGCTTGCCTCGGCGTATGCATCCAAAGGCTATCGAGATCAGGCTATTGAAGTAGCGCATCGGTTTTCCGAGGGTGAAGAGCGTGATCGTGCTATGTCACGTATTGCTGTTGCACTGGCCCAGTATGGCGACTACGATGAAAGTCTCGCTATGGCGCGTGTATTGGGCGATGACGATGAGCGTGATTGGACGCTGGCCGAATTGACAAGCGTCTTAGCAGAAGCTGGTCATTGGGACCAGGCACAAACATTAATTGAAGAAATTGTTGATAACAAAGACCGTTCACGTACTCTTGCCAACCTTGCCATTGCTCATGCTCGCACTGGCGAACCATTGTATGCACTTGATTTCATGCGCTCTATTGACATGCCTTCTGAACGTTCCAGAGCCTTAACTATCACCGCTCCCTTGTTTGTGCGTACTGGCCATAGTGCAGAGGCTATGACAATGCTTCAAGAAGAAAATCAGAAACTCCAAGCACGAGATGAGCATGCGCTTCAATTGACACAGATTAGCCGCTGTTTTGTTGCCCTTGCATTAACTCTTGCCGAACGCGGGCAAGTGACTGAAGCCCAAGAAGTAGCCACGCACCTTGTGCGAACATTCGACCGCACACGGGTTGACTTGGCTATAGCTCGTGCCATAGCCGAGCAGGATGAAAAACAGGCCTATGCGTTGCTTGGGGCTTCATTGCGTTCTGTTACAGACCGCAATCAAGCATTTCGCTTACTAGAGCAAGCAATACCGGTCTTCGCATTTCTAGGTGGCGGTATCTTGCTTGTTGGTTTGGCGAAAACAATAGCCGAAATGGATAGCTGGTGGTAGCAGGTTTATGCGCATAGTCATAGGGCAACGCAGATTCCTCGTTTTGGCTATGCAGTGGCTTATTCTTCTCTTCTCCGCACGCAAACGCTTACGCTCACGGTAGAGGTAGATGGTGCTGAATATCCGATAGAGGCTGTTGAGGTATACAGTAGCACGTTGTCAGACGTGCTACTGTATGCAACGGCTCCATTAACCCTGCAAGCGCTTGATTCTCGTTTTGACGCGACCGAGGAGACGATACAGGTCGTGGTGCCTCTTGAGTCGCTTGCGCAAGACAGCTCGCAGCATTGCAGCATACCAGCAAAGAATTGCATGTTCCTTTTTTTATAGCTTTGCGTTTTTTGCGTCTTTGCGCGAGGTCTTAATTAAAAAAGAAGCAACATCGAGCAACCAGCATATGCTACTTGTTGTGCGGGCGCAGAATGCTGCTGGCATATGGGGAGCGAGTGAAGCAATTTGGGTTCCACTCCATGGGGCTCGGACGATGCAAGCCTATGATACGTGGCTACCACTGGTTATGTCGCATTGATACGTGTACCTGTTTTAACACGCTGCTGTGCAACAAATGCATGCTGTTGAACGTCATGAAAGCAAGCAAGTGCGTTTTATGTCATAACCTTCCTTGCTACCCACACAAGCGTTTTATTGCTACAGGTCTATAGACAAAAAGGAGTTTCACATATGGACTCGAAACGGGAACATGAACAAACCGGTGGAATAGCGGGTCTAGGAGCCGGTTTTATGGCAGGAGCCGCTATTGGTGCGCCTCTAGGCCCAATTGGCAGCATTGCAGGAGCCTTTTTAGGCGGATTAGTAGGCAGTGAAGTAGGCAAAACAGTTGGCGGAACATTGCTAGAAGTATTTGAAGAGCCCTCTGTTGTACCACCGCCAGATATATCGCAACCCGCCGATAATCAACATCGTGCTGGTACCGATGTGCTTGCACAACTAGAGCGCCTAGGGCAGATGAAGGCGCAAGGGTTGCTCACGGAGGAAGAATTTCAGGCCGCCAAAACCCGTGTTTTGCAGCAGTGATATGATACCTCTAGGCACGAATTGCACGAATGAACACGAATATCAACGGACGCAACACGTAAGCACCCTATGCCCAGTACATCGCAGCATTTGTGTCATTCGTGCAATTATCGTGGCTGGTTAAACCTATTTTTTTAACAATTGTTGTAATGCTTCGTGTGATGATGGGTATTTAAATGTATACCCCAAATCTTGGGCTTTCTTTGGATTAACACGCTGTCCCTGAGTGAGCATGTCGCCCACTTCTCCAAGCATGGTCTTGAGTGCAAGCCCCGGCACAGGCATCCACGATGGGGTACCAAGCACATGCCCAAGTGTTGAACAAAAATCGCGGTTTGTTTGCGGTTCAGGTGCAGCAGCATTCAGTGGCCCGGTGACACGCTCATGTTCTAGTGCAAAAAGAATAAGTCCGACTTCGTCATCTGCATGTATCCATGAAAACCATTGGCTACCGGGTAGTATTGGCCCCCCCATGAAGAACCGAAACGGGAGCAGCATTTTAGGTAAAGCACCATCGCTTGGGTCTAGCACAATGCCTGTGCGTAGGAGCACAGTACGTGTACCGTATTCTTCGGCTTTGGCTCCCTCTTGTTCCCATTCGATGCAGACACGTGCCAAGAAATCGTTGCCTGCTTGAGCGCTCTCGTCAAGGATGGTATCATCCCGAAACCCATAGTATCCCACAGCCGAACCACTCACAAAAACAGTAGGCTTTTGCTTAGCTTCGGCTATAGCATTGACAATACCACGTGTGCCAACGATGCGGCTATCTCGTATTTCAATTTTATAGCCAGGACTCCAACGCTTGCCGAAGACTGGTGCGCCGGCAAGATGAACAATGCCGTAAACTCCATCAATGGCACTAGCCCATGCACCTTTGGTAGCAGGGAACCATTCTACATACTCGGCCGCAGATACTGTTTTGCGGGCTTTGGTGGGGTTACGCGAAAAAACAACTACCTCATACCCCTTTGCTGCCAACTCTGCACAAAGCTTTTTGCCTATCAATCCTGTTGCACCAGTAACGACGATGCGTTTTGTACTGGTCATTGTCATATTCCTTTCTCCGCTATAGAACGTTCCAAAAATTATTCCATCTTGTAGGCTTGAAATGGTACAATGAATAGTATATCATTGTACACGATGTGGCATTTTTGTGGTAAGATAAGAAGGAATAGGAGGTGTACATGCCACAATGCTGCCATGGTACCACAATCTCTGGAGCAAGGGTTGAACACAAAAAACAAAATATGTGTTATCATGGTAGATGTATGGATGAAGTTACCTTCCTTGAAGAAATGGTACGTATTCCTTCGCCATCGGGCCAGGAATCAGGTGTAGCTCAGTTTGTAGTTGCATCTATGCAAGAACAAGGCTTTGATGCCTATGAAGATGGTGTTGGAAATGCGATAGTGATAGCAGGCATGAATGAGGGGCCGCAGGTTGTTTTACTTGGGCATATAGATACCGTGCCCGGCAATATACCGGTTCGTATTGAACAGGGTCTATTGTATGGTCGTGGTTCTGTAGATGCCAAAGGTCCCTTTGCAACATTTGCGTGTGCATTGGTTCGTGCGCAAAAGCAAGGCACGCTACGTTGTCGAGTGGTGTTGGTGGGTGCTGTTGAAGAAGAAAGTGCCAGTTCAAAAGGCGCACATTACATCGTAGATACATATGCACCCGACTATTGTGTGATTGGTGAGCCGAGTAGTTGGGAACGTATTACCCTAGGGTACAAGGGGCGATTAGTGGTTCATGTTCGGCGTGAGCAACCTAGTGCTCATAGTGCCGGCGAGGGACGTGCAGCTCCTGAGTATGTGGTAGATTTTTGGAGAGCGGTGCAAGATTATTGTGCGCAACACAATCATGACCGTACACGCGTGTTTGAGCAACTGACACCATCGTTACGCACACTGCAAAGTGGGAGCGATGGGTTGTATGATTGGGTTACAGCAACAATTGGGTTGCGTCTGCCAGAAGACGTAGCACCACAGCACTTAGCTGAAGATGTACGTCGCTTGGAACAAGAGCATATGCCTACAACCGATGAGGGCGTTTCTACCGTATCTTTTGAAGGAGCATGCCCTGCCTTTCGTGGCACACGAGCAACACGCCTAACAAATAGCTTTGTGCGCGGTATACGGGCAGTTGATGGGCAGCCAGGGTTTGTCTATAAAACCGGTACGTCCGATATGAACGTTGTCGGTCCAGCTTGGCAATGTCCTATTGTAGCCTATGGGCCAGGTGATTCGCGGCTTGACCATACGCCGAATGAACATATCCATTTGGATGAGTACCATCGGGCAATTACTGTCATGACAACGGTTTTGCAAAATATTGCTTGATAAGACTCGACAGATAGAGCATGCTATGCTATGCTATTAAACACTTACATCGGCTAGGAAGTTCTTCTTAAACGTAGTGATGTGAGAAACCTTCCAGGATGCTTTTATGAGCAGTGAACTAAAGGGTTTACTAGGACATTTTCGCAGAGTTGATAGTATAGAGTTGGCTGCTGTGGTTGCCAACGATGGTTTGTTGATAGAAAGCATTGCGGCCCCCGGTGTTGATGTGGATGCTATATGCGCTGTCGCATCCAATAGTTTGACAATGGCAGAAGGGTTGGGCCGCGAGATTGACAAAGGCAGTTACGTGCAGACACTGCTTGAGTACGAAAATGGCGTTGTATTGCTTGAGTCGATCAACCATGAGGCGATGCTTCTCCTTATGGCAAATGCTCGTGAAGAGTTGGGGTACATTCGGTTCCTTGTGGCTCTCCATCGTGGTGAATTGATCGAAGCGCTGGAAGCAATATGACATTGGATGTGTTATAATTGCTGGAGTACAGGGAGTATTATTCCTGATAAGGACATGAGGTGTAAGGCAGGTGACGATGGACCCACAACTCACAAGCTTAATCGTTCCTTCTGAAGAACTAGCGCAGATTGAGGAGTGCCTGAATCACCTGGTTGAAGATACTGGTGGCAATTACGCACTACTCTTAGATAAAAGTGGCCAGGTTATCGACTCACAAGGTGATGGTACACGCCAGGATATTACGGCACTAGGTGCGTTGATTGCAGGCACGTTTGCGTCGTCACGTGAAGTGGCGAAACTCTTACGTGAAAAAGATTTCCGCATGCTCTTTCAACAAGGTGTGCGAGAGAATATCTTTATTGCCTTGATAGAAGAGCAGTGGATACTCTGTGTTATCTTCAATAAGGGTACGCACATTGGTCTGGTCAAAGTATTGACCAAAAAGGCCACCGATGAATTGGCCTACGTGTTGGAGCGCGTGCGCGAACAGCATAAATCACGCGATGATGTATTGGGGTCCTCGTTTAGGACCTCAATGGAAGATACAATAGATTTACTTTTCCGTGACTGATAGCATTTGGGCGCCGGCAGGCTATACCTGTTTAATCAGCCAATACAAGCAACGGCAATGGCAATGCACCAAGCTGAGCTGGTCAGTCATAATAGATGGTTTTATTTGTGTACAGCGGGTGTATTTGTTGTTATCGTTAGTTGCTAACGTGTTCTGTTTGACAGGCATGCGAGAGAACTTATGGCACTGATCAACGTTGCAGCACGCGAGATCCATTGCAAAATTGTATATTATGGGCCTGGGATGTGCGGCAAGACAACCAACTTGCAGTATATTCATAATCAAGTGCCGCGTGATGCAAAGGGTGATTTGTTATCTATCGCCACAGAGACAGAGCGTACACTCTTTTTCGACTTTCTACCGCTTGATCTTGGCAAAGTACGCGGGTTTCAAACGCGTTTTCACCTTTATACTGTCCCAGGTCAGGTGCTTTACGAAAAAACCCGAGTCGCGGTGCTGAATGGATCTGATGGAGTTGTTTTTGTCGCAGACTCACAGCGTGATAAGCTTGAGGAAAACATAAAGAGCCTGAAAGAGCTTGCTATGAATGTTACGCGCCAAAATAAGCGGTTTCAGGATTTTCCAATGGTTTTGCAGTACAACAAACGAGACCTTCCAACCGCATTGCCAGTTCCAGTTCTTGATAAATATCTCAATTCGATGAATTGGACTCGCTTTGAGGCAACTGCACCGACAGGAGAAGGGGTATTTGATACACTCAAAGCAATCAGCAAACTAGTCATTAGTAGACTGTAGCCTATGAAAGCTCTCGCAGGTGATTTAAGTGAGTTTCCGCTCACAGATATTATTCAGCTTGTGGATCTCAGCAAACAAACGGGTGCTGTTGATTTCCACGGACAGCGTGGTGGCAAAAATTTCGACGGGCGTATCTACTTCCGTGATGGTAAAATCGTCGGTGCAGAAATGGAAGGACAAGCGCCCCTTGAAGCTGTCTATACCATCTTTACGTTGTCTTCTGGGGCATTCAATTTTGTTGACAAGGAGATTGATCAACCAACCATTACGACGAGCAACGAAGTTATCATCATGGAAGGTATCATGCGCCAAGACGCATGGGAGAAGATACAACAAAGTGTCCCCTCGCTTTCCATGGTGCCTCGGTTGGTTCCCAATCCCGATACTGGCACAACCGAAATAAACCTAGAAGCTGAAGAATGGCGAGTCTTAACCATGGTCAATGGGAAAAATACTGTTGGCCAGATCGCTCAACGGAGTGGGCTAGGAGAGTTTCGTACCTGTGAAATCATCACAGAGTTGCTTTCTAGTGGCTTGATCGAAGAGCGACCTGAGCAAGAACGGCTAGGATAGGCTATGCGTGCGCTTATCAGTGTTTGGGACAAGCAGGGAATTGTCGAGTTTGCCCGTGGTCTTTCTAGCCTACAGATCGAAGTCATCTCCACGGGTAATACTCAGCGTATCCTCAGTGATGCCGACATTCCCGTGCGTTCAGTGGGTGATATAACCGGTTTTCCTGAAATTCTTGATGGGCGTGTCAAAACGCTTCATCCACTTGTGCATGGTGGCATTTTAGCACGCCGTGATCAACCCACGCATCAGCAACAACTCAATACCTATGGTATTGATACCATTGATGTCGTCGTCGTCAATCTCTACCCATTTGTGCAAACGGTTGCCCAATTGGAAGTAACACTTGCTGATGCACTCGAACAAATTGATATTGGTGGTGTCGCACTCCTCCGAGCTGCGGCAAAAAATTTTCCTTCTGTCGTTGTCATTGTAGACCCGGCCGATTATGACATTGTTCTGGAGTCCCTCCAAGCAGGTGATGTGTCATTAGACATGCGTCAACGCCTTGCAGCGAAAGTATTTGCACATACTGCCGCCTACGATACAGCGATAGCCACCTATTTACGTGATACACCCTTCCCACATATGCTCACGAAGGCCTGGACCCTTGAGCAAACGTTGCGCTATGGTGAAAACCCTCATCAGAGAGCAGCTATCTACGGCAAGTTCTTTAGCTTCTTCCAACAATTGCATGGCAAAGAGCTTTCCTACACCAACGTACTCGATATTGCTGCTGCGCAAGAACTCATCGAAGAATTTCATCCCGACGAGGGGTGTGCGGTTGCAATCATCAAACATACCAACCCATGCGGCGTAGGCGTAGGACCTACCTTAACCGAGGCTTGGGAACATGCTTTTAGCACCGATACACAATCTGCATTTGGTGGTATCGTTGCGTTGAATACTCCCTGTGACCTCGACCTAGCGCAAGCTATAGATTCTCTTTTTACCGAAATTATCATCGCACCAGAATTTGAACCCGAAGCACTGGACCTTTTACGCAAAAAGAAAAACCGCAGACTCATGCTCCTCTTGCGTCCAGTGACCCCGGCAAACAAGCATATGCTACGGAGCATTCCCGGTGGGGTTCTGTCCTATGAATCGGATTGGTTCCCCGTAGATGAAGAAGACCTGCATGTAGTAACCCAGCGAGAACCAACAGAAAAAGAATTGCAGGCATTGCGATTTGCTTGGCGTGTTGCGAAACATGTAAAATCAAATGCGATTGTCTATGCTGAACCACATCGCACCTTGGGTATTGGGGCCGGACAGATGAGCCGCGTGGATAGTTCGCGTATGGCTTCATGGAAGGCCCAGCAGGCCGGGCTTTCGCTCGAAGGATCTATCGTTGCTAGTGATGCAATGTTTCCCTTTGCCGATGGCGTAGAAGTGGCACTAGAAGTTGGTGCTACTGCTATCATACAGCCCGGCGGTTCAGTTCGTGATGATCAGGTTATAGAGGCAGCCGACCGTGCTGGAGCAGCTATGGTCTTCACCGGTCGGCGACACTTTTTGCATTAATGTAATGACCTATCCTGTTTTTGACCAGCATGGTTTACTACCAGCCATTGTCCAACATGCCCGAAGTGGGGAAGTGCTCATGTTGGGCTATATGACAAAGGAGGCATTGCAGCAGACACAAGAAAGCGGTTTTGTGACATTCTGGAGTCGGAGCCGCAACGAAATGTGGCAAAAAGGAGCGACTAGCGGCCACTACTTGCGTCTCGTAGACATACGTCAAGACTGCGACGGAGATGCCTTACTTGTACTTGCCGAACCCGACGGACCAACGTGCCATACAGGAAAGCCAAGCTGTTTTCACCGCAATCTCCAAGGAGATGTTCTTGATGAGCGTCTCCCCGTAGGTACTATGCTTACACGCTTGGTTGACCTGCTGCAAGCACGCCATAGAGAACAACCCGAAGGGTCATATACAACCAAGCTCTTGCGTGGTGGCACAGATCGCATTGGAAAGAAAGTCGCTGAGGAAGCTGCCGAGGTTATTATAGCCGCAAAGAATGACACTGCATCTGAATTGGTATATGAGGTGGCTGACCTGATCTATCATACCCTTGTTTTGCTCGAATACCACGGTGTACCAATTGATGCTGTGTGGAAGGAGTTAGAACGCCGTGCTGCTACATAATGTGGATATGTCGTCATCAATCTCTAGTCTCGCCCCAGTAGAACATGACCACGTTACCCGGATGCTCATTATTGATGATGATAAAGACATAATTTCGCTGTGTCATCAGGCCCTTCAGCCTGCCGACGTTATCGTCCAATCTGTTCATGCACATGACGATGTGCTTACATCCATTGATCAGCGCTTGTTTGACATTGTGCTCATAGGCTTGCATACCTATACATACCAGAGCCTCGCCATGCTTGAGCGCATTCGCCAAAGAACCATTGATATACCCATTGTAGCAATCATAGATGGCACGAATGCGCAACACTCTGATACACTCAAACATATCGCTCAAGCGGTGAAGCTGGGTATTCAGGGAGTATTGTTTACCCCATTGTGTCCCATTGAACTGCATACAACCATTACAGATAGCATCAACAAACACAACCGTGATACCAATACGCGCTGGACGATGATTCAGCAATTGATACAAACGGAAAAACTCGCGTCTCTCGGTCGCCTTGTCAATGCCATAGGACACGAGATGAATAACCCACTCCAAGCCCTGTACAACTCGCTACAACTCCTCAATAAGCCATCGTTGACGAGCAAAAAACGCCGGCAATATCAAGTGCTCGCCAAGCAAGAAGTTGAGCATCTTATCACCATTGTGCAGCGTATCCTAGATTTTTCCCGACCCTCTCTCGAAGGTATGCGCCCCATCAATCTCAACACCATACTTGAAGGGGTCTTACGTGTGGTAGATAAGCAAGTGCGCACCAGCAAAGTGCAAGTGTTGCGCGATTGGTGCCCACGATTGCCTATGGTGTTTGCCGTAGGGAATCGGCTCAAACAGGTGTGCCAAAATCTCATCACCAATGCGCTAGAAGCAATGCCCAATGGTGGCAAATTGCGTATACGTACATATACCTTGAACGGTTCCGAATATCAGATACAAGCGGGAGTTGCGCTTTCAGCAGGAGGAGCAGCCGGGCATATCATACGTGGACCATCAGTTGTTGTTGAGATTACCGATACGGGTGTAGGTATTGCCCCCGGCGAATTACCCAACGTGTTTGAGCCATTTTACACAACGCGGTTTGAGGCCGCTGGCCTTGGTTTGGCTATTAGCTATAGTATTGTAGAGCAACACCAAGGGCAATTATCGGTAAGTAGCACCGAAGGGCAGGGGACAACTGTGCGTATGTGCTTACCTGCTACCCCATAAGCGCTTACTCTCTAGTGCAAAATAACGTGAGATGTCACGCCATGAGAAAGCCGGTTTGTAGCCATTTCTCATAGGCGTGGTTTGTCTTTTGTCCTATCCTCTAAGCTATTCCATTGTGGAATTCGCATAGGTCCCCTATCCTACACAGCCAAACCAAAAACCAACTTTTTCATCTTCTTCTCGTATGCAACCTAGTGGTATAATAGGGTATGTAGCAAAGACATGTATATGTTGATGCTTCGTTATTTTTGGTTTTTTTAGATACCAAATACACAATTTCAAGATAGGCGTATGGAACATATAATAGAAACTGGCATAAAATGGCTTATGGTCATCACCATCGCTGTTGTGGCATCTATACCACTAAGCCTTGTCTTACGCACAACAGCACTCGCCAAGCACTGTCCCCCAGATTGCCTTGGCGAAGAGCTTATGGGGCGCGACTTGAGAAAAGCTGACCTGAGAGGCATGTCTATGACCAATGCAAATATGGGGCGTGCAAAACTAGCCCAAGCTAAACTGCAAGGGGCTAAACTCAGTGGTGCCACTATGCTAGAAGTAAGCTTAGAAAAAGCCAACCTGAGTAATGCCGAACTTATTGGGGCCGATATGCGTCGGGCAAAACTAACTGGCACAAACCTCTACAACACCAACCTCACTGGAGCAGATATGACCGATGCAGACCTGCGCGGAGCTGTTCTTGCCGAAGCTGACCTACGATCCGCCAACCTTGAGCGAGCAAAACTCGAAGGTGTTGACCTTGAAAGTGTCAACCTTATGGGTGCCAACTTGCGTGATGCACACCTTACATCTGCCAACCTCAAAGGAGCTGACCTGCGCGGAGCGACATTGAGTGGCGCAGACCTCTCAGGAGCAAATTTAGAGCAGGCCCAACTGCAAGGTGCTCGCTTGAACAAAGATACGAGTTTGTTCGGCGCAACCATGATAGGGACCGACTTACGTGGTGCGAGTTTGATAGGAGCCAACCTCACTGCCAAACTGCAAAATGCCAATCTGCAGGGTGCTATTTTAGTCGGTACTATTCTATCGGGGGCCGACTTGCGTGGTGCCAATTTATATGGAGTCATCTTATCTCATCAAAACTTGTCGGTAGATGACATGCAATTTGCCAAGCGCGATCCGTCCCTTGCAGAGTTGAGCGAAAGTGAATTTAATGCAATCCTTGGTATTCCCTCTCAACAAGAAAACGCTGATGCATCCCCGCAAGAAGCAGAGGACAAATACGATAGTTCTGCTCACCTAGCAGGAGTAAAATATAGTGATGACACAAAATGGCCCAAGTATCTTACAATCCCTGAGACAGCGCTTAAATTGGATAACTAGTAACATAGTACTACTTACAAGTGCCATCAAAAAACTCTTTTACGAACATACATTCATCATTACCGCCATGCTTCTCATCCTTTTTTCGTTGCGCGGATGCGAAGGACAGTTGTCTACCGAATGCCCCCCCAAATGTACCGGACTGGACTTGCGTGGCAAAGACCAAAGCGAATCCAATCTGAGTGGGGTTCACCTAGAAGGTGCTATTATGCGACGTTCCACATGGTGGAAAGCCAACTTGAGTGATACAGATCTGACAGGTGCCGACCTCTCTAAAGCGAACCTCACGGGGGCAAACTTAGAAGGAGCTACCCTTCATGCTGCCAATATGCAAGAGGCAATTTTGGTAGGCGCAGTATTACGGCAGTCCGATATGAATGGAGCAAACCTCGATGGAGCCAATTTGAATGGCGTAGACTTGACAGGCACCGTCCTCAACGCAGTAATTTTAGGAAATGCCCAAATGGTGGGTATCAACATGGAAAACGTCACAACGAATGCTGGTTTTAGCAATGCCAATCTCACTGGTGCCAACCTAGAACGTGCCGACCTGAGTGCATCAGTGGCCAACAGAGCTAACCTAAGTGGGGCCAACATGAAAGGTGCTACCTTAGTTGGTGCAAGTTTCATACAGGCTGACTTGAGCGGGACTAATCTTGTA
The DNA here is from genome assembly GCA_964626155.1 of uncultured Chloroflexaceae bacterium. Lineage (GTDB taxonomy): Bacteria > Chloroflexota > Chloroflexia > Chloroflexales > Chloroflexaceae > JAAUSY01. Next base: position 38,001 of record CAZVEN010000044.1, read on the forward strand.
CCCACATATGTTATTACTGCTAGCAATGAGACCGACTTGAGCTATTCTAATCTCATAGCCACTGATATGACTGGTGTCAATCTCACCGATGCTATTGTCCGTGGAGCCGATATGCAAACAGCTACCTTAAAAGGAGCCTTTCTTATTGGTACCGACCTCTCCGGGTCTAATATGAGTTATACCAACATGACTGGTGCCGACTTGCGCAATGCAGTACTTGTTGGTACTAATCTCGAAAAAAGCGTTCTTATCAATACCATCTTAGGTGGGGTACAAATGGAAGGAGCTCATCTTGCTTTCGCAGACCTAAGCGGTGCATCTTTGGTTCACGCGAACCACAAAAATGGCATTGGCAATGGGAACAGGAATAATTCCTCATCAAACACCCAAAATGAATACACCGCTCGTATGTCTACGCCAATGACATCGCAAGAGACAACATCCTCTTATGCTACGCGAGCAGCCAATTTGAATATAACGGCCTCGTTGCGGGGAACCAATATGCAAAACGCGACCCTCGATGGGGTATACCTAGAAGGTGCAGACCTCTCCGATGCCAACCTCCAAAATGCACGTATTTCAGAAACCAACTTGCGTGATGCTATCTTGGTCGGCGCTAACCTGCAAGGAAGTATGATGACCAATACTATTTTGAGTGGTGCCAATTTGCGTGGGGCAGACCTGCGTGGGGCAAACCTAAGCGGGGTTATTTTGTTTGACCTGACGTATCAAATGATATTTGATACTGGCAAAGACCCCATACAAATACGTGTACCCGGCGAGGAAATAGCCAACATACCTATACACGATTTCTCAAACAATTTTTCCATTTCTCAACGTACACTCTTTGAAAAAATCAATACCGATGCCCGCTTCTACTCAGAATCATCAACTATCGGCGATATACTCAAATCGAATAAAATGACGCTTAGCGAGCTAGTACAAAAGCTCGAGCTATCAGAAAAGCATGTAATCCGGGTAAATCTCACCGATGTTCAAAGCGACGAACAGACCATATGGCCCAAAGGGTATGGAGACAGCGAACAAGGTGAAGGAACTGTAGGTACAGACTGATGGACAAAGATAATCAATTCACCAGCTTGCCATAGCACATTATAGAGATGTTGCATGCAACGTCTCAGTACCCCTGAGTCCTGCCAAAACCGGCTAGAAGCCGGTGCTACGGTTATGGGGCCGGCATATGCGAGCGAACCAAGAGCCGTACACGACGAAAGGTAATACCACATTTGGTTGAACATGTAGCCTTAATTATTGTTATGGTAACATAGGGGGCTGTCCAAGAGACATGGTACCTGTCATATTGTATGTTGGAGTCATTCCAGAAGTACGGAGTAACTCATCGGCCGGAATGGGCAGGAACAACGGCGTATTTTGAGGCACTATCATTGCTTTGATACCCGGTGCAAGTTTATCTATATACTCATAGGTCAACAAGTATGGATTGGTCTTCAACGCTTCATGGATCATGAGCAATGCCTCTTTCTCGGCTTCAGCCTGAATACGGCGTGCATTTGCCTGTGCCTCAGCCTTCACGAGCAATGCTTCTGCATCTGCCTGTGCAATTTGTCTAATCTTATCTGCTTGACCAGCAGCGAGGAGGCGTATTTGTTGCGCTTCATACTCTTTTTGGTGTTGCCCTTCAAAGGCTACCTGTTTTGCTTCGACAGCCGCCGCATATTCAGAAGAAAAGGAAATATTTCGCAGCACAAATGCATTCAACAAAAACCCCTCATCCTCTAGTATCTTGCTCAAATCTGTTTGCAGTTCAGACTCCAAAGCGGTACGCTTATCGCTATTTACCTCAGTAACCGTATATTTAGAAACCAATGTACGCACCAACCCACGTGTTCGTGGGCGTACTAAATCTTGAATATAGCGATGTTGCCAATCTATATGCACCTGCACCACCTGCTCTGTATCCACACGGAAGATAACCGTACAGTCAAGCAACACCTCCTGCCCATCTTTAGTACGTGCAACAATGGCATCATTCCCAACCACATTGCCTTCTATAGACCGCCCCGACATAGTATAACTCTGCCAATAAATGGGGTAGATAGAAGCTTGCTCGGCTAGTGGCACAACAAAACGCAACCCAGAACGCAATGGCTGGTCTCGATAGCCCTTGGGGGATAAAAAGGAGACGACAACACCTATTTTTTGTGGTTCAATAAAGATAAGGCTCGCACTGAGGAAACTGAGACTTGCAGCCATCAACAAGAGCAACAACATGCGATATGACACCACACTTTTGATGGCGCGTGGGAGACTATACCGTCGAACATTGTGAAAGAAGGAAAGGCTACTAAGGATGGCTAGGAGTATCCAAATAGCAGTGGTGATGATGTCTAATACTTTATCAAGATTCATGCAATATTATTTATGAATAAGGCATTCAAGACCCGTAAGACACATCACAGGTCTTGAAACCAAATCCTTATCCTTGACTATGTGTACACAAAAGCTTTTACGAACTAGCACTGTTTGATGAACTTTGTCCACCAGAAGGACCATTTCCCGGCCCACTCCCGGCACCACCAGATACCGTCAAAGCTAGGTAGAGGCCTGCCTTAATACCTGTTTTTACTTTCATGCCGCCTACTCCTCATGGTAAGCATACATCTCCAACATATATACGCATTATAGCATGTTTTATGGATGTGCAATAACAAGCAAAGCAGGCGCACGTTGCAAAACACACTGCAAAGCCCGCTGCAAATTTTCTGGGTCAAGTGCCGCAAAACTCTCATCGAGCACAATAAGGTCTGCCTGCTGCAACAAAGCCCGTGCAATATACACACGGCTACGCTCACCGTGCGATAGTTGCCACCCACTTTCCCCAACCATCTGCTGCAATCCCGATGGCATCCGGTCTATCAAATCGCCTAGCCCAAGTTCACGGCACATAGTTTCTGCTTCATCTATATCGTCTGGCGTTGGTGGCCATCGTCGCCCCATCAGTAAATTAAACGCGAGTGTTTCAGAAAGTACATGATTTTCGTGAAACTGTGGTGCCGCTACTACCCGTCTCCGCCACTCTTGCATACCTATGGTTTGCTGGTCGAAGCCACGTAACAGTAACAAACCAGCCACTGGCTTGCGCAAGCCAATCAACAACGACGCAAAGGTTGATTTTCCCCCGCCAGAAGGTCCCTCCAACAATATCCTATCTCCCTGGTGAATCTGCAATGAACACCCCTGGAGCACTGGATGTGGGCGTTGCGGGTAGCGAAAGAACAGGTCACGGATAGCAAGAAGCGGTTGATGGTCTTCGTACGACTGCGACTGCATGCGCACATCGGCCAAGAGCGTACTTGGCAGCGCATCGCCCTTGCCCTGCTTATCGGGCACCGAACGCGATGCTGCTTGATAGACAGGCGAAATCTGCCCCCATGCATTGAGCATACTAACGATGCTTTGCACACTAAGCACAAGGCTATTGAGTGCTTGCATACCAAGCATGATACCGCCTAGACTAATAGCCAATAATGCAGGCGATTGTGTGCCAAGGATAAAGCTTGACACGATACCCGTTAGCCCAAGGAGAAGCCACCCACGTGAAATGGCCGATTTCAGCACCATACCTACCCGGTCCACACGTCGTGACATCTTCAAATAGAGCGCCAATATTTGGTCTTCATCCTCATGCCAATATCGTTCATCAGCTTGTGCCAAACGTGTGCGGTGGCCCACCATCCCTTCTACCAATTCATTGGTCATATCGCGGTGGACATTGGTCCATTGCCGTGAAACTATCAAGTAGCGCCAACCCAATAATATGGTAAAGAGACACCACCCCAAAAACAATGCTGTGTGGAGTATGCCGCCTGCACCCAACGATAGGATAGTGGCAGCTATGGCTATTTCAATACATCCAAACAATAGTTTAAACCCACCTGTCAACGCGAGTGTTTCAACTGCCTCGGCATCCATGATGCGACAGAGGAACTGCCCTGCCCCCTGATGGCGCGTTTCTTCTGGTTCAAGCTGTAGCGTACCATAGAGCAGGCGCAACTTAAAGAGAGCACCCGCCCATGTAGAAAACATATTTTCGGCCCATGTCCCCAAGAGTTGAAAGGGGATGATAGTAAGCATGAGCAATGTCCAAGCAATGAGCCATGCCCAATCGAAGTGGCCGAGCAATGCCCCGTTTCCAATCACCCACCATGCTATCACTCCCAATAGCAATTGAATGCTATGCACCCCAAATAAAATAAGTGCATATGCTGGTAGGTGAACAAACCGCGACTGTCCCATCATATTGGCACCGGGCGCGATACGTAGTACCCACACCCCACTAATATGCGCCATGCCAAGCCACTGACGTAGGATGGCTTTTTGTGTACGTGCTTGTTGCGATTCGGGCACTTCAGCTTCCGTCAGCAATTGGGTCACTTGGCTGCGCAATGGAGCTTCAAGATGCTCACATAAGACATTGCGCACACCATCGGGGGGTATATGACGCACAGATAGGTTGGGCATAACAACGCGCAACCGTCGCCGTGTCGCTTTGAGGAGCACCAAAAAAGAGCGTTCGCCAGAGTCGTCATGTGGAGGCAGGCAAAGAAGAGCAGGACCGATTTTGCGTATGAATGTGTCTACATCTGCATACGACGATTCCACAGCTTCGGCTTCAAGCCCCATACGGGAGGCGATTATCTCAACCCATTTGCCAAACAAGGCATCATCGGATTGGGCAAAATGGTCTGGCAACACAGGCGCTTCGACCGGACGTGGCAAAAAGCTACTTTTGCGGGCTACTACTTCGATGGCTTCACCCAAGCGAGAAGCGGGCCATGCAAAGCTATAGATGTCAACATTGCCATCTGCTATGAACGGTATACTTGGCGCTCGTATGCCTGACCTCATGCACCCTCTTTCAAATAGCCATTTTCTAGCCACAACCGCCGCCATGTCGTATCAGACCATATGCCGGTGCGTATCGCTTCCTCAGCCTGCACAAGTGCAAGATAGCGTGAATCGGGATGTGCTGCCAGCACATCGGGTGCGTTATCCTCCACTATGTGCCCATCTTCCACAACAAGTACACGATCAAACGCTTGGGTTTCGCCTACATCGTGTGAGATGAAAATAAGCGTTGCATTCTGCCAATGTTGCCGTGCGCGTATGAGCAATGCGCGACGTTGTGCGCGGTCTAGCCCACGGAACGGCTCATCTAAGATAACCAACCGCACCCCAGACCGAAACATAGCCCTTCCTAGCCGGACACGCTGTCCCTCGCCCCCAGATACAAGCCCGCCACTTTCACCAAGGGGCGTTTGCAAGCCGTCGGGAAGCTTCTCCAAAATGTCAAAAAGGTTTGCTTGCTCTATCGGCAAGTCTTGCTGAGGTATTTCTGAGGGCGCATTGCCATATTGGATGTTGTGCAGCAGTGAACGGTTCCAAAGTTGCACCGATGGGTCTACCCACACCGTTTCACGGCGCAATGTGCGCACATAGGTTTCAGTTATCATATGCCCATCAACCATAGCTTGCCCAATGGACGGACGATGCCACCCAAGCAAAATACCCACTAAGCTCGATTTGCCGGCACCCGATGGACCAATGACAGCGATATGTTCGCCAGGCTGTATGTGCAGGTTGACATTGCTCAATATGGTATGCCCCACTGCTTGTACAGAGACGTTGTCTAGGGTAATGGCTACTCCTTGACGCGAGTAGGCAACATTGGGCGCAGGAGTTTGTTCCATAGGCTCCGTCTGCTCCATCGTCTTTTCCGCACCCTTTGTGTCATCCTGCTCATCTTCGGGTTGCCCCATCTCATCTGGAGCATTGAGCGGCTCTAGTAACCGAAGAAAGCGATTGCGCTGCATAGGATATTGCACAGCAAGGCTAGCTAGGGCGCGGCCCATTACCGAAAGGTTCAACGTCCAGTACACAAGGAGGAGCATACCACTCGCTTCGCCACCACTAACGACATAGTGAAAGATGATAATGACGGCAAATAGGAGACCACACAGAGACTCTATGCCTTTTGTAACTACTTCAGCGCGATAGAAATCGTTACCAGCATGGACCCATTCGACAAGTAGCCCCTCGTGCTCGCGTTGCACCGCTTTTTGCCCGCTGTGGGTGCGTATGGGTATTAACCCTAGGAGGGAATCGAGGTAGAAGCGGCTTAATGCACCTAAATGGGTACGTAGACGTAAGTCACGTTCAATGAGGATTGGTTGTATGAGAAATGGCATACCAATGGCAAAGAGAGTAGCGAGGATGGTGATGGGCGCTATGGCTGGGTTTAGCCATGTAATGCCTATAGCAGTAAACAGTATTTGAAAGGAGATGCGGATAAAGTCTATGCTGAGACTTGAGAGCATGCGTAGGAGACGTAGTCCATGCACACGTTGCACCATGTCTGAAACTAGGCGGCTATGGAAGTAGCGGTCGCTCAGGCGCGATAGTTTTTCGAGGAATGCAATGCGCAAACGGGTCTCTAAGCGTCGCCCTATGCGCAATACGATAGCGTTGACAGGAAATTCCAGCAGTAGGAGAGCTACGAGAAAGGCGAAGAGTGCGCCCACTGCACCAATTTTCTGCCCAACTATGGCTAGTTGTTGCCCAAGGTCTAGCAATCCCAGAAACAGGATAGCTTCAATCATCACACCGCCAGCAGCTATGAAGAGAGCTAACAGTAGGACGATAGGGACGAGTATACCATCGGCACGCAACAGTTTGAATAGTTCTTGTTCGGGACGACTTGGGGTTTCGTTCAGGGCAGCTTGAAGTTCAGGCGAAAGGGGGGCTTCTGCTGCTGCTTGGCTTTCGGGTATATCATCTGCCACACGACGCCCCAAGATACGCACAAGCACTGCGCCACGAAACAACACTATATCGCTATCGCTGCTCCTGCTAGGTTGCTGTACAGACCAGTAGACAGGTGGTATCGTTGTGCTCTTTCCGGGTGTCTCTTGGCAGGTTCGCTGAAAAAAGCGCTGGAGGATGTTGCTTGCATCTTGCCCGGCTGTCAGTCCACGAGCTTGTATGAGCGCTTCAACCATGCGTGTCGCTGCATCGAGACTAGCAAGGGGATACCACCCTGGATCATCTAATGCTGTGTGTAGAAGATGCTCTATGACACTGTCTTCGCACCCTACTTTGATGAGGCGTTGCTGGAGTGGCGCACAAAAGCCTTCGGAACCAGCCCATTCGCGCCAATCGGCAACTGGTATGGGTTGGGTATGTACATAGATTTCGTTGAGAAAACGCTGACGCGTTGGCCAGCGTCTCCCAGTAGCCGGGTCCATGACTTGTACAAAGCCACCATATTGCTGCCAGACAACAACGAAGTGGGTTAGTCCACTGGAAAGACGCACGACGACGATGGACGGCATGCTCTGAGCCTCTTCTAGCAAGAGGTGGTCGGCAGGCATCATGATTTGTTCGGCTTCTAGCCCAAGTTGGATGGCTACATCCTCCATCGTGTCTATGGAAGTGCCGTCAACGTCAGTTTGGCACGCTTCACGCAGACGCCCATAGCTGATGGGTATGCCAAATCCTTCTAGCACGGACTTGAGGGTTGCAGGGCCACAATCCATAGCCGACGTTTGCACCACTTCTGGTACAAAGAAGCGTTGGTCTGAAGCTAAGAGATGTGAAAGCATACAACCGGCCTCTTACTTTTGGGGGCTGGTGAGTATTTGCGGCGTTTCCACGAATATGCCTACCGTGCGCATAACAAGAACGGCGGGAGCCACATACTCAGATTCAATCCGCACAGTAACGTCTGAATCGTTGAGGAGTTGCGTGGGCATAGGTTCTTGAAACAGAGGGTAGATTGTCACATGGATATGTTCTTTGGATGAACGAGCATGCACCTCGGTTACGACAGCCGGTATCGTGCCAGATGCGGTGCCTATCATATCATCTATATACAGCAGAGCTTTTTGCCCTTGTTTGATACGTCCATAGGCTTCGGGGGGGTACGATGCTACAACCGTCTCTTCGTTTGTGAAGGTTGCCGTGTTGCTGATTTCGTAGATGGTGACGCGGGAAAGAAAAAACCACATTAGCCAAACTAGCAAAAGCAGCATGGCTAATGAGAGACTGGTTAGTGATACACGGTAGCTATCGGATTCGATTGAGCGAATTGAGCGGCTAAATGATGTTGACATGGTTTACCTTCATCTTACCCTTGCATAGTTCCAGTTTTATAGAAATCTATGGCAATCCATAGGAAAAACTGTTTATGCG
>CAZVEN010000045.1:0-25964 GCA_964626155.1 uncultured Chloroflexaceae bacterium
ATTCATTGATCACTATAATTCGGAGTTATCAGTCTGAATTATACCACTACCTGATTTCTTGGGCTTTTTTTAGTTTCTTGATGATGGTACTTCGACTTATCCCAGTTATCCGAGAAATCGCTCGTTGAGACAAGCGTTCAAGCTGAAGTTTCTCCACCAAACGCCACGTTTCTTCATTCTCTTTTTCTTTTGTCTCAAGTGTTCCATAAAAATGACACGCTTTGCAATGATATTTCTGTTGTCCATACTTGTTTCGTCCATTTTTTTGAATATCATAGCTTCCACAATGTCGGCAAGCAACTTTAATCATCAGCAGTATCTCCCGAATATCTGTTCTTTATCTTTTTATCTATTCAGTTACCATTATACCACAACCTATTGTTGGATGATATTCACCTGTTGGATAAAGGAAAAAAAGGGTTAGTAGTACGTGGATGGCTACGGGGTCTGACACAGGGTCACTATGTCAAAAAAGTACAATTGGTGACGACGAGCGACCAGCCTTTGAATGAAATCTTTGAAAAAGATACAACTGTCGAAAGATCACCATTGCACAATGTTATGCAATACGTTATCAAGCTAGAGGGATTTACCAGAGACGAGGCTCGTCAATTTATTACAGAACGACTAGCAGGCACTCGGTTCAGTGTGGAGGATTTTAGCGATGTGCTTAACGGTTCGTTGATACCCGGCGAGTTGCAAGATGCGTGTTGTGTGCGGTTTGATGAGTTGTGTAGTACATCTGCGCCTGCATCTAGGCAGTATGAAGCGTTCATGCTGTACACATCCTTCGACAATGAGCACAACATGCAGGCGCTGGAGCAGATGTGTACGGCATTGAGCAAGGAGGTGCAAGCACACACAGGTAAGCCATTCCGCATTTTTCAGGATGTTGAAGGTATCAAATGGGGGCAGAAACGTGCGCAGGTTATTGATGACGTTATCAAGGATGTCAAATTCCTTATTCCGGTTATCACGCCGAGCTTTTTCACCAATGAGCACTGCCGCCATGTGCTACAAGCATTCCTCACACGCGAGCAGGAGCAAGGGCGCAATGACCTTGTTTTGCCCGTGCGCTATATGGAATCTCCTAGGCTAGAAGACCTCAAGCAAGCCGATGACTCGCTGATGCGTGACATTGCCGAGCGGCACCCGGCCGACTGGCGCGACTTGCGTTTTAGCGAGATGAACGCACAAGAGGCACGCCAAATGCTTGCTGCTATGGCAACCCAAATATGTGATGCTATGCAGCGCGGGTGATGCGCCAGCTATGCACCATGAACTTGGTATCGCGCACGTTGTGCAACTCCCTCTGCCTCTTGTGGTAAAAACTCATCCCCTATGGCGTGGACGCATTGTTATACCCAAAGCCCGCCGACGGTTGCCAATAGTTGATACACTCACCCCAAAGTGACGCGCAATGTCTTGCACAGGCAACCGTTCATCTTCATAGAGACGCCGTAGCTCCTCCGCCGGTATGTCGTGGGGTTGAAAGCGGGAAGCCCGCACCGGTATGCCACATGCATGCAAGCGTTTGGATATGGTTGCGGCACTGCACTCGTAGCGTTTTGCTAGTGCTACCACCCCTTGGTGCTCTTCTCCATACTGTCGGCGCAAATCTTCACATGGTATATCAATCCGTTTCTGCATTATGCCCCTTCGTGTGTTGTACATCATGCTGTTTCTTGGGTATAGAAAACGAGAGGTATGATATGTGGTATCATACCCATGATGCTGATACACAACCTTTGTATACATGTAGACGCTAGACACCCAATGAGAAAGCGTCAAGCGTAAAACATACCTGAAAAAACAATTCCTAGACTGTAATGTTTTACTTCTGGTTAATTAACTTATAGTTAAAATACCATAGAAATAGTGGTATGTCAACCTTCTGGGATTGTATCTGATGGTACAACGATTTGGCGAAAAATTACGCATGCTTCGCAAGCAACATAATATCACGCTTGCAGAACTCGCAGATATTCTTGGGTATACTGCTGCCAGCCATCTCTCACAAGTCGAACATGGCAAGAAGAAACCAACAGCCGAGCTTGTGTTTAAGGTAGGGCAATTTTTCAACGTATCCACTGATGTGCTGCTAAATGATGAGCTGGATGTGGGGTGATGTGATCGGATCTTCATTATGAGCAAGCATGAAGGCCCAAGATGCGCATTGGTCTCTCTGCCAAGGAGGTGTATGGGCTACGTTGATGTCATGCCTCACGCCCCAAAATCTGCTATACTTGGCGATGATAAAGGTGAAGAAATGGTCTATGTTTTAGTGGAGAGGTATACCTATGCCGTACAGCACATTCACACTCGACAGCGTGCGCGATACATTTGGGTTGTCCATTGATTTTACCCATGACTTGTTTGCTTCTATGCCAGAAGTTACCACGAGCAGTACCCTGCAAGCATTTTTGCATGAACATGTGCCGATGGCATTTGCTATCAATACCGAAAAAGCTCGCTCTGAACTAGTCATCGTGCCTGTTTTGCTTGAGGTGCGTAGATTGCTGAACCGCCAAATCAGTTTGTTTTCAGGGGTAGAGTTTTCTGTTGATGCAGAAAAGGGACTGTCCGGTGTGTGTGACTTTATTCTTTCACAATCCCCCGATCAACTCTTCTTGAACGCTCCCGTGTTGCTGATGGTGGAAGCAAAAAACGAAAATATCAAGGGTGGGTTGGCACAGTGTGTAGCAGAGATGGTAGCGGCTCAACTGTTCAATGAACGTAAAGGCAACAGCATTGAACATGTGTATGGGGTTGTCACATCGGGCAACATCTGGAAATTTCTTTGCTTGAACAAAGATGTCGTGTTTGTTGACCAACCGGAATATCACATAGAGCGTATAGGGAAGATTCTGGCGATACTTCTGGCAGTTTGTCAGTCGGATGACCAGCAGTAAGAAATAGCACTCCTTGGGCGTCCGCGGGTAGTGGTTGTATCATTACTGATGTAAACTTCGCTTTCTCTTCAGAATCAATGACACCAATAGCTATCAGTATGAGTAGAACCACCACCCATTATCTTCGCGTCTCTGCGTCTCTGCGTTCAGAATCTTCACCTCTGCGGCTCTGCACCTCTGCGCCTATGCGTTGAAGAATCTCTGGATTCAACGCGGAGACGCAAGGATGTTATAGAACACAAATAGCACCAAGGAACGACAAAGTATGCTATAATAGCACCTAATAGCTAAAATATCTAACACCTAACACCTAACACCTAACACCTAACACCTAACACCTAACACCTAACACTTGGAACCTGAAGGAACTCTATGATGAAATTTCCCTACGGCATAGCCGATTTTTATAAAATAATAACGGAAGACTATCTGTACATAGACCGTACAGATAGGATACGCATACTAGAAGACACGGGACCCACGCTCCTGTTTTTGCGCCCACGTCGCTTTGGCAAGAGCCTGCTCCTCTCTACACTGGAAAACTACTACGATGTCGCCAAAGCCAACGAGTTTGAGCGCCTGTTTGGGCATTTGGCCATTGGCAAAGACCCGACCCCACAACACAACCAATACTTCATCCTCAAGTGGAATTTTTCAGGCATCATCACCACAAGTGATGAGATTACATTCCAGCAAGCTTTGTATGACCACTTGAATGCGAGCATACGAGAATATATCAGATGGTATGATGGATTGCTTCCTGATGGGATAGAAATAAACCGTCATAATGCGCTTGAGTCCTTTCATAATTTCCTTGCTGCAATCCGTATCACGCCCTACAAGCTCTATCTGCTGATAGATGAGTATGATAGTTTTGCCAATACGGTATTGATGACCGACCGTTCGGCGGGAGCAACCCGCTATCAGTCGTTGTTGCAAGGTGAAGGGTTACTGAAAACGGTGTTCAAAGAAGTGAAGGCGAGCATGGAGGGGCGTGGGCTTGACCGGGTGTTCCTCACGGGTGCTGCTCCCATTGTCTTGAGTGATGCGGGCAGTAGCTTCAACATGGTCGAAGATGTCTCGCTGAGTCCAGAGTTGCATGACCTGTGTGGCTTTCGAGAAGATGAAATTGCCCACCTTGCGCAACAGATAGGCGCTACGTGCAACCTCACCCAAGCGCAAGTGACCCAAGCGATAGACACCATGCGCACATATTACAATGGCTATAGCTTTACCTATAATACCCCTCCTACCCTGTATAACTCAACCTTAGCACTGTACTTTTTGAAATACTGGCAGAAGCGTTGTGCGTACCCCCGTGCAATCTTAGACAAAAACTTGGCTATGGACCAGGAGAAGCTTTTGTACATTGCCAGTTTAATGGGCGGCAAAGAAGTGCTCGTGCGGGCACTGAACGGCGAAGAGCCAGTGGCAACCACAGACATTGAGGAACAGTTTGGCGTCAAGGATATTCTCAAAGAACACAAAGCCCCTGACACTATCGTTACACTGCTCTACTACTTTGGCATCCTCACGCTAACGGGCGAACGTACCCCGATTGGCAAGATGATTATGAAGATTCCCAATCTGGTCATCCAACAATTGTACGTAGACCGTATCCGTGAGGCTTTGTTGCCGGCATCAGACATGCAGGAAGCACAACAAGTGGCCGAGCAGTTCTACGCTACCGGAGACATGGGGAAATTGTGTGCGTTCATTGAACAAAAGTATTTCCCCTTGTTCGACAACCGCGATTATCGTTGGACGAATGAATTGACCTTCAAAGCCATGTTCATGACCATGTTGGCCAATACCTTCTATTACCAGACGATTTCAGAAATGCCATTGCGTCGGGGATACAGCGATTTGACCATGCTGGTGCGCCCAGATATGCGGCGGTTCAACCTGTTGGATTTTCTGCTAGAGTTCAAGTATGCGTCATTGAAAGATGTGGGCTTGAGCGGGGAGCAGGTGCGTGCATTGAGCAACGCGGAGGTAGCGGCATTGCCGCTCGTGCAGGAACGCATGACGGAGGCGCGGGGGGAACTGGTGGGCTACCGGCACACGTTGCTGGATACCCACCACCACGAGGAGTTGCGCTTGCGTTGCTTTAGCGTGGTAGCTGTGGGCTACGAGCGCTTTGTGTGGGAGGAGTTGCATGCTTAGCTTACATTTCCCTATGAATTTGTGCATTTTTCAACGCAGAAAGAATCATCTATGACTTGTTGCTTGGCAACAAAAAACACCCAATTGAGAATATTCATCACCCGCTGAAGATTCTCCTGCGCCGAAAAAGAAACGTTCTCCAACGTGACAACATCGCGCTCTAACATGCCAAACTGCCAAAACCGCCCAGTTGTGACAATACCATACATCTGCATCGTCTCATCTTGGTTATACCGTTGTGCTGCTATCATTTCAGCCAATGCCTGCGCCCACCCCGCATTGAAATCTTCCCGCTTTGCCTCGGCAACACAAATAACTGGTTGCTGAAACGTGGTGCCAACCGCCGAAGCGGGAGCAACCAGAAAATTTGGCACACCCATCAGTCCTTCTTCAGGTGCTATATCGAACCGAAAATGAGACCACACCGGCAAATCTTGCTCTTTGGAAACAATCATCAGCATAGGGGCTATAATACTTTCGCATATGGCATGCTCAGTGGCATAATTTCTACGCAAGAGCACATTCTCTTGGATGAACGCAAATAAATCTGGCTTCACAGCTATTTGGCGTTCTTGAACAAAGGATACTTCACAGAGTGTGAGTCGAAATTGGGTTGCTATTTCTTCATAGGTAGCAAAGTGTTCATAGGTCATACCAGATTCCTTTCACTTCAGTCCTTGCATTGATTCTCTTAACGCAAAGGCACAAAGAGTTTCCACTATCCAGACAACAATTTCTGTTGGACAAAAAGGAGAAATTAAGGAGTATGATTCTATTATACCATTCTTGCGGGCACTAGGAACATGACGGCGACCGGGAACATGCGTGTTTGCGGGTTGGCATAGCGGGTTTGAATAGCTTGCGTTTCCTTTTCAATCTCAGTAGGGATTTGCTCGGCACGCCAGTGCAAATACTCCATATTGCGTTCAAGTTGCTCGCGTTCTGAGTCACTGAACAGAGACAATTGCGGCTTTTCTGCTGGTTGCTCCAATTCCGTAAGGATAGTCGCACGCAACTCGTTGAGAATAGAGGTAATGTCTTTTATTTCTTTCTTCATACGTTCGCGGAGAACCTTTTGCATGCTTTGCTCACGTTCGCGCATCTGGGTTTCAAGTGCTTCTGTCAGGTTAGATTCGTGCTTTTCCCACTGGCGCACCAAATTTTTTTGCACATCAGACGGAATGGGACGATCTGTACACGCTTCAAGGATGCGGTCCATTTCGATCAGCGTTTTGAATCGCGTAAACTGTTTGTCTTGGGTGGTGCCGCCGGCCATGATAATCTCCTCGTGCAACCGTTGATGGTCACTGCCAAGCACCAGCAACCGCGCATAGCCAATGATAGCCGGATGGTTCAGTTTATCGCTAGGGACGACCCGCGCTGTCACCCGAAAGAGCTTTTGCAAACCGATGGGCGACCATACCTCGGCACGCAATAGGCGCAAGGACATTTGCACCAAGCGGTGGTTGAGATGCACCAATACAACATCGTCGCGGTTGTTTACCAAATCGTGGTCAAACACAATCGGGCGAGCCACTTCGGTATGGGGATGATAGATGCCATCACTACACGCCGACCAACTTCCGGTCAACGATGGGAGCCAAAAAGCTGCGCCATCGGGTATGCCATCCACCGTGGCCGGAATGAGCGCATTTTGGCCCGCCAACTCTAGCGCAACCGACACAGCACGATGGACACGACTCGGGTCAAGATGCAGGGCTTGCTTGGTTTCTTGCACTTGTGCTATATGCTCCTTGATTTGTTTTTGTAGTTTGCGCTCAAACGACAAGACGCGCCGCACAGGGGCGAGCGTGTTTTCGGCATTCGTGGTGTCTAGGTGGGTGCGCTTCCCAAGCATCGCCTCCTCAACCTGCTGCGCAATCACCGGCCCCACACTGCCCAAATCCTCACGGATAGTATTGACTTTGCACGCTGCCCGATACAAGAACTCCAAGTCTACCTCTAACGTAGAGGCGTGCTGGCGCGAAGGTGTAGAACTGTTGAAAGACCTGTTCTTCCAACCTTGGCTCACGAAATGATACACCCACACTGTTTTGGCGCGTTGCCCATGGCGATCAATGCGTCCATTGCGCTGTTCCAAGCGGTTGGGGTTCCATGGGATTTCGTAATGAATGAGATGAGCACAATGGTTTTGCAGGTCAATGCCTTCAGATGCGGCATCGGTAGCCAACAGAATCCTCACCGGGGAGCATGACGGGTCTGCTTGGAAGGCGGCTTTAATCTGCTCGCGTTTGTCGGTGGGCATCCCACCATATAAGAGCATCAACCGATCTGGCCCGCCCACTTTGGCACTGGTGAGGATTTCGTGCAACCACCGTTGAGTGTCTCGATACTCGGTAAAAATTATGACCCGCGTATCATTCCATTCGTCTTGGGGCTTACACTGCCGCTGCAACCATGCAATCAGTTTGGATGCTTTGGAATCAGCTCGTCCGCGTGCGTGTTTGGCCCATGATTGCATCTTGGTGATGAGCGCTTCCTCTTCTAGTGTCAATGGGGTAAAAAACAGTGTAGAAACATCCACCACATCGGCTATGGTTTCCTCTGCTTCCTCATCATCGCCAAATTCTTCCTCTACTTGGTCAATGTGCTGGCGCAAACCGCTCAACGAAGGGCGGATGAACACGGCAGAACCGCTTCTGCGGGCGGTTTGCAAGGTTTTCTGGTGTTGTGCGAGAGTTTTGGCAAACGCCTCTGGGGATGAAAATAACCGTTTTTTGAGGAGCTTCAACACAAAGTCGGTGGCCACTTGTTCGGTTTTATCACGGGCGTTGGTTTGCCGTGCGTGGGTGTATTGTTGCAATGTGGTATGGATTTGGCGCTCTTCGGGTTGATAGGCAACCTCGATGGCTTCAATCTGGCGGGTTGGAAACCGGGGGGCGCCAAAGTCGTCTGGCGGTAGTTCAGATTTGAGGCGGCGCACCATGATCGTGCGGATTTGTTCGCGTATTGATGGTTTTTCTAATGCGATACCGCGTGCAAAGCGCTGGTCGTCGAGCAGTTCGAGCAGGGCAGTGAAACTTTCCGGGTAGCCATTGTGGGGCGTGGCTGAAAGAAACAGCCGATGCTCGAAATGGGGTACGAGGCATCGAATGGCTTTCGTGCGGAGCGAGTCGGTTGCGTAATAGGAACCACTCCGCGCTGGGGCGATATTGTGGCATTCGTCTACAATGAGCATATCGAAGGGCCGCGGGTAGGTCGGGTTTGCAGGCAACACCTCGCTCCAGAGGCGCATTGGGCGTTCGCGTTTGAGGTAGTCCATTGACGTGATCAAGCGCGGGTAGTGCGTCCATGGATTGACATGCAATCCACGCTCGCGGCGGAGGGTGCGCATGCGGGCCGTGTCAATGATACGAAAATCTAGCCCAAACTTATCGCGCATCTGCTCGCGCCACTGTATTTGGAGTGCGGATGGGCATACAATGAGCACGGTGCGCACACGATAGCGGAGGATAAGCTCTTGCAGGACGAGGCCAGCTTCAATGGTTTTGCCAAGTCCGACATCATCGGCAATGAGCAAGTTGACTCGTGGCATAGTGATTGCCCGCACGAGAGGGTCTAGCTGATAGTCTTCAATGGTGATGCCACTGCGAAAAGGGGCTTGTAATGTCTTGACATCGGCACTGGCAATAGCGCCCCACCGGACGGCATCGAGAAAGGCGTCGAAGTGGTCAGGGTTATCGAAGCCTGTTGGCGATGGGAGTGAGCCTTGCTCGATGACTTGCACGCCTAGGTCACGTTCCCAGATGACCTGGAGTTCTTCACCTAGCGCATCATCTTCGACGGAGTTTAGGGTGACAAGGTGATGGGGTGTGTTAGCTGGAATCTTGAGGGGATCAGATGGTAAGGTGTTTTGTTGCACCTGACTGACGACATATCGTCGTAAGCGAACTTCTACCAATTGCCCCTGTTCAGGGGGAAAACGAGCTATCATATCGTTACTCCTTTGTGTGTTTTATAGTGTGACACGCCTTGTCAACTGTGCGTAAAAATATTGTGGGAGATTATATCACTTTTTCATACAGAGACGCAAATTTTTGACGCAATGCACCATCTGCGGCTATCTGCGGCTATCTGTGGTTTCTTTTAAACCAGTCAGAGACATGAAGCAAAAATCCAACAATAGAGTATAATAAGACTATCAGATAGAAAGCCGCAGCATTATCGTTGATAGATTATCGTTGATAGATAGTGAAAATCCTATCTTCTGAACATATCGTAAAAAGGAGAAACCTATGAGCACCGATAGTCAACCAAACAGCACACCCAACCAGCAGCCAAATAGCCCAGTGGCATGCCCAGTGTGCCACGCAACAGATGCATACATCTTCCTAGAAATACCGAGCGTACCAGTATTGTGCAACGTCCTCTGGCCCAACCGCGAAGACGCCATACAAGCACCACGTGGGCCAGTCCATCTCGCATTTTGTCGGCATTGCAACCACATATGGAACGCTGTTTTTGACCCGGAGCGTATCGTCTATTCGCAACAATACGAAAACTCACTACACTTTTCACCGCGTTTTCAGAGCTATGCCGAATCGCTTTCCCAAAAACTCATTGCCAAATATGACATACGTAACAAACACGTCATAGACATTGGCTGTGGGCAAGGCGACTTTCTACGCATGCTTTGTCAACAGGGCAACAACCATGGTGTAGGCTTCGACCCCGCCTACATACCCGACCCCGAACGCGAAGCCAACGAACCATACCTCTCATTCGTGCAAGACCTCTACACTGAAAAATATGCATCCTACAGCGCCGATTTCGTTTGCTCCCGTCATACCCTAGAGCATGTACCCGTTCCAAGCGACATGGTGCAAAACATCAAACGGGCTATAGGGGACCGCCAACACACCATCGTCTTTTTTGAAGTTCCCCATGTGCTCTTCATCCTACGCGACTGGTCCATCTGGGATATAATCTACGAACATTGTTCATACTTCAGCGCCCGCTCCATAGGCTACCTCTTCGCCGAAAGTGGCTTCAACATCCTCAACATCAGCGAAGAGTTTGGGGGACAATTCCTCACCATCACAGCACATATTGCCGAGTCCAGCAGTCATACCCTTGGGGAACGATGGGATGAGCTCCAACAAATGGCCAGCGACGTAGAAGCATTTGCCACACACTACCAACAAAAAATAGCCTTTTGGAACGAGTCTATAGAGCAGATAGCCCACTCTGGGCGCAAAGCTGTCATTTGGGGCGCTGGGTCAAAAGGCATTATGTTTCTCAACACGCTTGAACATCCAGAGCATATCGAGTATGTTGTAGACATCAACCCCCGCAAACACAACATGTATGTAACTGGAACGGGACATAAAATTGTACCGCCGGCATTTCTGCAAGAGTACCGGCCCGATGTCGTCATCGTTATGAACCCTATGTACAAAGAGGAAAACCGTCTTACCTTGGAAAAACTAGGCATAAACGCCGAAATCGTCGGGACATAAACACCTACTCCGCACATGTAGAGTCAAGCGACACTGTTTTGCGGAGTGATAGTACCGTATCATAGCATACTATGAAGAGGGGATACAACCAAATGAAAATGACGTACCAACTCCTGATCGTGAGTATCGTACTTGCCAGTACGCTATCTTCATGTGCATCTATTGCTATGGAGCAATCGTTATCTCCATCAGTTCTTGCCCTCACACCAGAGCCACTATCCAATGAACCTGTCGAAATTCCTGCACCCATTGCATTGTACACATTCCAAGAAGGCACCGGGCGGACCGTCTTCGACCGCTCTGGTGTCAGCGTTCCACTCAACCTCACCGTGCGCGACCCCGATGCCATACGTTGGCTCCAACATGGCGTTGCCGTGGTAGCGCCAACCATATTCGTATCGCCCGGACCCGCCAGCAAAGTGATAGAAGCTGCCCGCAAGACTCATGAGCTTACTGTAGAGGCTTGGGTGAAATCGCAGAACATAGCCCAAGACGGGCCCGCCCGCATTATAACGCTCTCCAAAAATACCCACGAACGCAACTTCACCATTGGGCAAGGCATGTGGAATGACCTGCCTTCATCGCTCTACGACGTCCGTTTGCGCACCACTGAAACCAATGAAGACGGTCGCCCAGGGCTATCTACTGCATCGGGTTTGCTCACGACAGATATGACTCATATCGTTTATACGCGTACTATATCGGGCATTGCGCGGCTCTTCCTGAATGGTGTAGAACAGGCCAACAGCATGGTTGGTGGCGACCTTTCCAATTGGGATGCCACCTACCGCCTCGGGTTAGCCAACGAAATGACGGGCAACCGCCCTTGGATCGGCGAATTGCACCACCTTGCCATCTATGACCAAGCATTGAGTGCTACTGCTGCCAAACAACGCTTTGACGAAAGCCAACAAGCTATGCTATCGGCCGATGTGTCTGCACCAGCAACGCCAGCATTCTCTGTGCCATTGCCTACACCAACACCCGTTGGCAATATCGCAACAGACAACACGCCTGTAGCGACAACCATCCCAGACCCACAAAGCTACTTCCCGCTTGGCATTTTTGAAGATAGCAACCAGTTTGGTGGCGATAGGGTTCTTTTTAAGGCTGTCATCCATGATATAACATCACGCAGTTTTGACTCGATCATGTTCACCAACTCATCTGTTGAACGTGATGCGCCGCTGTTGGATGTTTCCGACGAAATGGGATTTAACGTGTTTATGCTGCCAGCCAATGACTTGAATGAGAACTGGTGGCCAGAGGAAATACCCGCCGACGAGCAAACTGCTCGCCGTGTCGCAGAACCAATCGTTGCACAATATGGGGCACATACTAGCTTTCGTGGCTATCTTGTCAAAGATGAGCCGCAGAAAAAATACCAAGAAAAGGTAGCGCTCATGACACAAGCACTCCAAGAGCTAGACCCTGCACGTCCAGCCACTCCCATTCTCGTAGGCAAAGACGTTGTTGGTCCCATATTCAATGCGGCCCAACCCAAGGTTATGCTGATAGATGTTTACCCTATTGGATATAGCAATCCCATTGGCGACTTTACGCTCACTGGTTTCGGGTATAGATTCCTTGACTTTGTAGACTATATCCGCAAAGTTACAAAAGATAAGCCCGACACCACACCAGTGTGGATTATTTTGCAAACGCATAGCTTTGGCAATGGTGAGAGCTTTTCATTGCGAGAACCGCTACCCTCTGAGGTGCGTGCGCAACATTGGATGGCTATTGGCGAAGGGGTCACAGGCATTTTCTGGTTTATTTATAGTTCGCAGCAAGATTGGAAAGGGTTAGCGGCAAACCCACTACTCTACGACGAAGTGACCACTCTAGCACGGAGAACGGTACCACTCCGTGATACGTTGCTTTCATTGCATAAAGCAAAGGATATATTTGAGATTACCGGGGTCGAACAGGCCTTTCTCAGTAAGCCGACAACCTATATCAGCACACTTACCAATGACAACGAATCCACATTCTATGCAGTCGTTGTCAATAGAGATTGCATACAGGAGCAAGCACTCACGATCCATGCCCCATCACACACAGGGCAATTGCGCGACCTAGAAACAGGAGAAACCTACGACCTCGATACTCCCATCACCTTGCAACCCGGTGATGGGAAGATGTTGGAACTGGTTGAGACTATGCCATGAAAAAAGGTTCTTGCGTAGCGTTCAAGAAAGAGAGACCTTTTTAAGACCTGAGTTTTGAATATCATTGGGGATACGACTGTATGGCACCAACTGTAAGTATTTTGACAGCAGTATACAATGGAGCACACTACCTACCAGATACCATTACTAGTGTGCTTGCTCAAGATATGCCCGATTGGGAACTGATAATAAGCGACAATGTATCTACTGATGCAACAGCCGATGTTGCACAACGCTATGCCCAACAAGATACCCGTATCAAATACTTCCGCAATGAAACGCATGTCAGTGCCGTGGAAAATTTCAACCTATGCTACCATCGCTCAGACCCACAGAGTACCTACATAGCGCTCCTTGCTTCTGATGATTGGTGGGAACCAACGTTCTTATCGCAGCTCACGGCTATTGGCAACCAGTATCCATCAGTCGCATTTATCCATTCAGATATGTACCGCACAGACCCATATGGCAACATTGTCAATAGGTATGCCGACTTGTTCAAACGCAACCCAGACCCTGGCTTGCATCAGGCCGTCGAGGAGTTATTCGAGGGGGTGTACATCAACATTATGGCGGCCCTCATCAATCGTAAGATGTTGCATGCAATCTACCCAAATGATGATTTACTTGACCCAGAATTGAAGTTGACACCCGATTTTAACCTATGGCTCCAATTGCTCATTCGGGGGGCCTATGGCTACTACATACCAGAACCGCTCGCCTACTATCGCAAACACGACGCGGCCATGACAATGCGGGCAAGAAATATACCCCGTTTGTATGAAGAAAGAACCATTTTCAAAGAGAAAATACGCGATGCCTGCCCGCCCGAACTAGAGGAACTCCGTCAGCACGCCCTAGAGCAACGGCTCGTGCCACTCGCGCTAGAACTGCTCTACACCTACCGCATACAAGAAGCCATACCTTTGCTGCACGAGATTCATCATTTGCATCCTTGGCATCGCATGGATACAACCATTGCACGGTTTATTGCCACCCTTCCCCTGCCGGTGTTGCACCGTACTGTCCTCTGGCGCGTCGCCTTGAGCATAGCCAAAAAGCTTGGCAAAGCACACTAGAAACACCATACTATGAACAACATGATGCTTGCTATACGAAATGGGCTATGGAATGCAGGGGCAACCGTCATAGGTATTATGACAGGTATCGTTGGCGCATTGCTGATACCCAAGAGCATCACCCCCCAAGAATATGGGCAGTTTGGGTATTACCTATGGCTATCGGGCATCTTGGGCATTTTTGGCACACTTGCATTCCCCAACGCGCTCACCAAAATAAAATCTGAACTTATCGGCTCAGGCGAAGAAGGCTACACACAAGCCCAAGCCCTTTCGCAAGGGGTGAGCCTGCTTATTCTCGGCATCAACTTCCTCTTTAGCATTGGGGTTTTTGTGTGGGCCATTCAAGCCCCAGAACCTGACCGTACTTTTTTGATTATCGTAGCCCTCTTCATTGTTCCCAAAGCCATGGCGGCCATTATGCGCTCATCGCTCATGGGGTCTCAACGCTACAAACCCGTATCCTTCGTAACAACCCTTGGCTCGACCATACAACTAGCCCTCATTGTAGCGGTATTCTTTGGCAAGTGGGGCGCACCCGGCTATGTTTTCGCCATGCTCTTTGCCGCTGGTAGCCAAGTAATAGGGCTTTTCATAGCACTCAAAGATGAATTACTCTTGTTTTGGAAAGAATCCGGACCGTTCTTTCAACGTATAACCAATGCCATCACGAAAGAAACGCTACATAAATATGGTAAGTTCCTTATCCCATCGGCGCTCGTTGTTATCTGTACCCAAATTGTCTGGGAACGTTCTGAAATATTTTTTCTCAAATGGTTTCATGCCGATGAAGCCCACATCGGCTATTACAACCTAGCCTATACTATCACCTACACCCTGTTTTTGCTTGCCGGCTCCTTACTCAGTGCATTCCTACCCGCCTTTTCGCATGACCAAGGCTCGAAAAACCAACAGGCACGGCAGGAAAAGTTGTATATGGGAGTCATTCTTGCAGCGCTCTATGCCACACCCATCAGTTTTGGTGGTTTAGCAACTATAGCACCATTGATACGAATCCTGTTTGAAGCGTATCAACCGGCTATACCGGTTGCGCAAGTGTTGTTTATTGGCTTCCTACCAGCAATTATCGGACTCGTACCCGGCATTATGCTGCAAGGCACAAGTCAGCAAAGCATCTGGCGACTTGTTGTATTGGGCGTGATTATGTCGGTTGTCAATATCAGCCTTGATATAATCCTCATACCCACATTGAGTGCCTTTGGTGGTGCTATTGCCAATACCTGCTCACAAATAGTTTTTGTTGTGCTTGTTATTGTTGTTGTGTATCGTGTTTTTTCCGTCACTCTCCCGTGGCGTACCATTGGGAGCATCATCGGTATTGGGGCGATAACAACATGGCTCATCCCAAAGCTCATTCTTACGTGGCAGCCGGGAACGTGGGGATTGGTTGGTGCTATCGCCTTGAGCGGCAGCCTCTATTTGATGACCGTATGGGCTATGGGGTATCATAAAATATTTATTGGAAAGCAAAACCAAGAAACGAAAAGACAGGAGTTAGAAACCGTATGATAGGGACACACCCAATGGTTGACCTAGCACCACTCGACTACCGCTATGCTCTCGATGCTGCTATGTCTCTGCTCAACGATACATCAGGTCCGCTTGTGCAATGCAATATACCGGCGCTCGAAGGCGAAATACTGCAACGTATACCAACGCCCCAGCATCTTCCCACTATTTCGTCTAGCACGAGCTTCTCTGAGCAAACACCTGCTCTTGCACCCGCCGCTGCGCTGTGGATAGAACCAATGCGCGACACATGGCAAGATGAACTGCGCACCTTAGCACACGCTTTGACAAACACTATGACATATGAAGCATCACTGGTGATTATTGCGTCGCAACCGTTGGCCCGCATGGTTCCCGAACGCAAATCTTGGCCGGGCAATCCATTGGGGATTGCGCCTCTTGGCATAGCTACGCTACGCCGCGCACTCAAACAACACGGGGGGACCGTTGAAGCGACCTATGGTATCCACTCCCTTTTTGCTATTGGGTTGAGCATGGTGAGCCACTATATAGACCGCTACCGCCCGGAGCTTGGCGACCGATTGCATTTTGCATCACGCTTGCGGTATGCTGTGCGCGGTCCGTTTGCGCCCTTGGCTACAGTTGCGTTGATAGTGGTACGTCAATACCACGTCTCTACCACTCACCCGCATCAGATAGTATCCGTTGGTAGAGGAATGAATTGAAGTAACGTCCTTGTTTGATCATTGTATCAATAATAGGGCGTATAGCTGGCAAAAAACCACTTTTCTTTGCATCTAAGAGTACAGCAAGCGTTCCAGCTATCTTGATGTGACACTGTTGGGCAATTCTTCGTCCTTCAAGGTCATCAATTATCAACAGGCGAGCGCAACTATCTTGTGCTAGTGTGATCGCGTCAGATTCGCCCTTTCCCAAATGAGATAGTGTCGGAGACAGACTAGGAACGACAGGTTTCACCAATAGCCATGGGAACATTGTTAGGTTAGGATCAGTGGCAAGAGAACCACGCTCAAATTCCATGAGAACCGATTCTGGTATCCAGATTTCGTTGTATAGTCTCGGTAGTACATCTAGCATTCCAACGCCAGCAAGATTAATCAATGGGCTGGTGTTGCATACAATGGGCTGC
This sequence comes from uncultured Chloroflexaceae bacterium, assembly GCA_964626155.1. GTDB lineage: Bacteria > Chloroflexota > Chloroflexia > Chloroflexales > Chloroflexaceae > JAAUSY01. The sequence goes on from CAZVEN010000045.1 coordinate 16,450, forward strand.
TGTTGCATGCTGTACTTCCTGTTGTAAATCCATCGTATCATCAAAAACTGATACGTGGTACAACCCTAATAGATCAAGAAATTGACGCCGCGAAATGCCCAATATTTCAGCCGCTTTTCCAGATGAGATACAACGCCGTTCATAGAGATGCACAAACAGTGCTTCACGTGCCAGTTGTTCAAGATCATGTTGCTGCATGTTACCCAATGGTAGCAACTCTTGGGGATAGGCAATATGCAATGTTGTCATTGGCACAGGATAGGTTTGCTGTTGCAAAAGCTGGTTCATAACAACTCCTTTCTTGTATATGCCTCTATTATAGCATAGCTTGTACAGTCTTCCGTCGCAACACCACTGTCACCTCATTGCGGTTGTGAAAGAGCTGCCGCACACCCACAATATCATACATCTGGGAAAGTGTTTCCAGACCATACCCCAACACCTTGCGCGTCTTCTTCCTCGGCACCTTGAGCGTCATAATAGCCAACCCACCGGGTACATGCTTTTCGGCCGCATCGTGCATAATACCCGTTGACTCTCCCACATCCAAATGCATATCGTTGACAATCACCTCAAACTGCGCATCCCGCCGCAAAAAACGCTGGGCCGGCTCACGAAAATGATGTATGAACCGGTTGGTAGCAAGTGATGCCGCAAGATTGGCCGGGTCTACTGCCCATACCTCGTAGCCCCACTGCTGCAACAAACGCGACCATCCTCCGGGGGCAGCACCCAAATCTAGGGCCTTCCCTTTGCTTGAAAGGGGTATGTCAAACACTTCTATTGCCTCAAGCAACTTAAATTCGGCGCGGCTTACCTGCTCTGGGTCACGCTTGAAGCGTATGTTTCCTCCAGCCCAATTGCTCAAGTTTTGCGCACAGCTTGACATGCCCACATACGCCTCGTTGCCGGCAACAACGACCGATACTACCCACACGGGCAAGCGCACATCTATCGTATACCCCATCTGCTCTAATGCAGATGCAAGATGCTTGTTGACATCAAACTGTTGATATGCCCGCGCTGACTTTTCGTCTACAATGCGTGTCTGCACCGATACCGGCTCGGCATTTCTACGTTGCATGCTTTGTGTTTCCTCTGTATCCCCCTGTGTACCCTGTGGCAAAAACCTATCCGTGAAAGCTCCGCATGCATCTATGTTTACCCTATGCACGGTATCTTCAAGACGCTGCATGTCATCGTGTGTATTATTGCTCAACTCAACCTGCACCTGTGGCGGACATAGATGTTGCACAAACATGGGACGGTCAGCTTGCAACTGCGCTGAAAGCTTCTGAAAACTACCTGCTATTTCTGCCAGAAATACCGTATCGCTCAACGGCACACTCGATACATATGCTGCGCCCAAATCTTCACGCGCAAAATGCTGCGAAAGGGCCGAAGCCGTCACAATAACCTGTCGAAGTGCATCAAGTGAAATAGATGGAATAGGTTGATGCTCTACCGCCATACCCATAGTAAAATCTCCTAAGAGCCTGTTTTAAACCAGCACGTCTTTTGGTTTGATAGCTCTTCAAGTGCCATTTATTCGTGAACATTGTACCATAGACGATGCTGTAGACTTGGCTACTATACCATGGCTCTTTTTTAATGAAAAAAAAGAACCGCCAAGACGCCAAGACGCCAAGATATAAAAAAAGGAACATGCAATTCTTTGCTGGTACGCTACAGGGGGGCGGGCTGTCTTGCAAAACACGATCAACTGTGCTACACTGCAATCTATGCAGGGATTGTCTTATGATAATAATGATGTATATGACGTGTATGTAGTGTGCTTGAATAGAGCCTAACTCGGATGGTGACAATGGAAACAGTCCAAATACAACATACGATGGATTGTGATAGCGAGCTTGTTCTTACAGGATTACCCTATAAAAAAGGGCAACATGTTGAGATTCTTCTTATTCCTCTTCCAGAGGTACCCACACCCAAGCCACGCATGACCATACGCCAGTTTCGTGAATCTGGACTGATTGGGATGTGGAAAGACCGCGACGATATGCAGGATAGTGCAGCATATGCCCGACAGTTGCGTGAAGAAGCTTGGAAGCGGAGATCTTCTGACTATGATATTCCTGGATAGCGATGTTGTGATAGATTTGTTACGAGAATACCCACCGGCTGTAGCATGGTTTAATTCGCTTAATGGTGAAGATACTATGGCCTTGTCGGGTTTTGTCGTTATGGAATTGGTGCAGGGATGTCAGAACAGACAGCAACAGAAACTCCTACAACGTCACTTGAGCTTGTACGAAATCATCTGGTTACATCCTATCCACTGCGACAAAGCGCTTGATATTTTTGTTCAACATCATCTAACACATGATGCGGGATTGCTAGATGTACTTGTTGGTCAGACAGCCGTTTCTTTGGAAACACCTTTGTATACGTTCAACCTCAAACATTACTACTTTGTTCCCGGATTGAAAATCATACAACCGTATAAAAAGTTGTCCTGAGAAGTGGGATATCTTCAACAAGCAGGTGTCGCACTGGTGTGCGTGCCCTGAAACCTATGCCCTGTGCCCTATCCCCTATTCCCTGTCCCCCGTCCCCGGTCCTCTCAACACCCCACGGTATGCACGGTCTTGCCGTTCATCGTATCCGTCTGCCAAAACAGCTTCTCTTCCCACGCGATGCTCGTGCGTCTGTCGAACACTATCAACCACCCCTCATCGCAGCCGAGGCGCTCCATGTAGCCGGCGAGTTGGGTTTGCCCTTCTGCTATGGTCTTTGTGTCACGGCGTATTTTCAACTCAATCGGGTAGCGGTAGTGCCTATCGCCATACGCAATGCATATATCCAGACTCCCACGCCCCGATGCAAGCTCGCGGTGGATTTTTCCACCCGCATTGATAACCCATTGCAAGAAGGCATGCAATACCAGATGCGGCGCGGCTTCCTTGTATTGGTAGCGCTCAACCCATATTTCGCTATTCTCACGCCAAAACACCTGAAAGTTGCCCAGCAAACGGCGCATATCCAGTTTGCCATCTACCAAGTACGCGGGCGCTTGCGGGATAGTACCTTGCTGCTCCATTTCTCTCTGGGTAGCTGCACTCAACCACCGTATCATCACCTCACCATAGATACGATTGGAAGGGATGAGTTCCGGACCATCTTCACGCAACAACCCCAAATCAAGCACATATTGGTAATCGTCATCGAGCGGCCCATAGCCGCGTGTCTCACCAAGCAAAAGTGGCTCTACAATGCGCTGCACCCGCTTTTCCTTCAGGCGTTTCATCAGGCTATCAATATGCGTCGGGCGTTGCTTGATGATGGTCTGGGCAGCTTGCTCTACATATTCAGGTAGAATAGGTTGGCTCGTATCTTTGCCGAGAATCTTGACGATGATATGTCTTGCAATGGCATTGACGAGCCACGGTTGCCCGTTTGTGCAATGATACACTTGGTCTACCACCTCATCGGGAAAGACTTGCCCGGTGTCGGCAGTGTATTGTGCATACAATGACGCTATCTCCTCTTGCGTGAAATTGCTAAGCGTGAGCGCCTCCGTCACGATGTTGAAGGGACTGGCCGAGCCAAGCGTTTCACTTTCTTCACGTATCTTGCCCTTGTAATCGCGTATATTGCGCATACCGATGAGTGCCACCGAATGCACGAAAGGGGTAAAGCTACGGTTGATGTAGCCGCTTCGTATCTGGCGCAGGAAGGAGATGAGTGTGCCATTGGCGAGGCAATCTATCTCATCGAACAGAATGACCAACGGCTTATCAAGGTTTTCACACAATGCTGTTACTGTTTCTATGAGCACATTGGTATAGTCGCTATAGTCTGCATGCTCTGCAAAAGGATATATTTTGAGATGGACATGGCGTTTGATGTGCCTAGCAATTGTCTGCACAACCGCTGGAATGCCCTCCTTGGGGTCATCTATCTTTTCCAAATTTTCTAGCGAACAGTAGAGCACATAATATGTCCCTTCTGCATTGAGGTGATTGGTCAATGCAATGAGAAAGGTCGTTTTACCCGATTGATGGGCAGCATGGATGACGAAGTATTGTTTCTGTGCAATCAAATCCATGACATCTTGGCATCGGGCTAGGGCCGGTAGCATATAGTGCTCGTCGGGCAGGCACGGACCGGAAATGTTAAAGTAGCGTTTCATCATACGAACTCATCCTCTCATTCGTGATATGTCTGTGGGTATTATACACGAACCTTGGCGTCTTTCTGCGCCTATGCGTTAAAAATTTTGTACATGATGTAGGACGGATGCCGGTGCTACTTGAGAAACCGGCAGGATGCCGGTGCTACTATATTAACAAAACTTTACGCAACCCACACCTTATGCTAGAATGTGGTTTCTGGGAAACGTATTGTATGACCTTGAAACAATTGTTGCTTGGAATGATAACAGGTTGCATCCTGTTGGGGGGAATAGCAAGCATACTGTTCACGCGCCAACGCATAGCACAGTGTGCCTATGTGCCACTGCTTGCCGAAGAGCTTCTACCCAACGCCGATTTGTTCGCAACCGATGAGAAATCTGATATGCCATTGGGATGGGTAGCCGGTGCCCCCGGCGCGAAACTGGGTACTTTTGCACTCGACAATGATAACCGCTCACTGCACTTGATGGGCATTGCCAACTTTATCCAAACACCTGCCATAGCAATACAGCCCGGCCAGGTATACTGCTTCATTGGGCATGCCATCACCGACTCAGAAAAAGGCTCAGCAACCTATGTGCGGGTAACATTCCGTTGGCTCGACGCCCACAACCAGTTTGTGGCAGAAAATACTACCCCGTGGCAACCCGTCGTGCTATGGCAACAAGAGAATCCACCCGACCACTGGTCACGCATCGCCGCAGCATACCAAGCACCCCCGGAAGCAACAACCCTGCTCGTGCAAATACACCCCGCTTCCGACGACCGCATCTACCTCGACGTGATGCATGTGCGCAAAACAAATGCCAACCCTTCGACTAGTTCATTCCCTTCGACTAGCTCAGGGAACGGCTCACTACACATACACCCATGGCCCAATGGCAACCGTGCAGCTCTCTCCTTCTCGTTCGATTGGGAAACGACTATGGCCGGGCTTATTCATTCGCGTTCAGTAGATGACCCATATGCCGATGAAGACCCTGTGCAACGCGGCTTACGCATGCGCCAAGGCATCACCACAACCCTTGAGATTTTTCGGCCCTATGGCATACGTGCCACCTACTATGCCGCTGGCTACACCTTCCTTATGAGCAATACGACCAAAACCCACTTTCTCGACAACCCAACCTATAGCACATGGGCCACAACAGAACGTGGTTGGCAAACTGATTATTGGCAGACAACGCCATGGTTTGCGCCAGACCCCCATGGCACAGTGCAAAGCCACCCGGCATGGTACTTCGGCGACCTCGTCCCCTTGCTACAGCAAGAACAGCAACATATCCAAACGCATACCTTTTCGCACTTCTACGGCGGGTATGTAGGTGCAGAAGATTGGCACAGCGACATAGCAACATGGAATAACGTTGCATCTCTGCGCGATGTTCCGCCAGCACGTTCGCTGGCATTTCCGTGGAGCAGTAGCAGTGGTATGAGCTATGCAAACTGGGATGTGCTCGAAGCAGCCGGTATCACGTCTGTGACACGCATGAGTGACCAATCACAATATAACCTCTTTCCCCTCAATGAGCATGGGCTTGTAGCACAACCCGCTTGCAAACCACTACCGGGGCATGAGCGTATGCTTGTCTGTCCCGACATATACCTCACGCCGGCTCGTGCCGACCATGTTCTGGACCAAGTCAACCATACCCGCGATACCGGAGGTGTCATTGATATTTGGTCTCATACCGAAGAGGTTATCACAGATGAGCAACGTGCCACATGGCAACGTGTGGTACACTATGTAGCAAATCAACCGGATATATGGGTTGCTCCACTCGACGAAATCGCAACGTGGCAACAAGCAATGGCTGAGATACAGATACAAACAATGGATGATACCCTATCTGAAACAGAAGCTATGCGCTATACCGTTACGAATAGGAGTACGCACGATATGCAAGGATTAACGCTCCAAGTTCCGTTTGAGCTAGAGCGCTATGCTATAGATGGACAAGCAACACACAACGTACCACAGATTATATTTGATATTGACGCAGGACAAACGCGGGAGGTACAGATATGGCCAGCCCGCTAGAAGGTGAAAGGATAAAGCAGGGATTGTTTCCCATGCTCCAAACCGTGCTCCAAACACGATTACAAAACTGGATGGATATACTCGCAACACAGCGAGCCGGGCTATGCCTCTACCAATGGCTATGGCTCATCTTGTGTGTTGTTGGCGGGTTGGTTGTTGTTGCACCACGAGTGCTCACGCAACCAGTCGTCTATCAAACATCCACCACCGTGCATTTTGATGCAGACCTGTATAGGGGACTATACAGCGAAGACCAACCAAGCGCCGATTTCAATGTCGCACTCCAAGATGCCCTTTATGCCCTACAGCAACGCTCATTGGCAGAGCGTGATGTGCGTTTCGGCAGCCCTAGCTATCGGGTAGACTATATTCCACAAGAACAAGGTCTCGTGACAGTTAAGAGCATTGCCCCAACTGCCACGGAAGCACAGACGCTTGCGACCAATGGGGCGGACGAGTTGGTGCGCCAAATACGTGCCGCTGGGGGGCGCGAAGTACTACGCAACCTGCTTGGGTGGGAACTGGTAGCCGCTATGCGTAATAACCACACCCCTTCATCATTTGAACACCACTTGCGCACTATCATTGAACGTGATGCCTTCCCAATGAGCCGCCCCATCGAGCCAGTATCCGCCCGTATCAGTGTCGAAAACCTATCTCCCGAAGAGCAACAAGACCTAACCCGTGCGCTTGAAGCACGCTATGACTTGTGGACGTTTGAAATAAACACCCGCAACGCAACGCTCGACGCGCTCTGCGGCACCGCCCAAACCACCACAACAGCAGCACGCGAGGCAGCACTGCAAGCATGCGCTACTGTTCCGGTAAATATTCCCCAAGAGCAACGAGAGGCGCTACAAAACCGTGCCGCTAGAGTCATGGCAGAAATGCATATACGCGACCGTGCAATTGCGCGTCGCCAAGCCATTGAAGGAGCACTACGCTATATGCTCCAAAACCACAACGTCGCCTTTGCACCCCAAACCCACGGCACAGTCTCCCATGAGCACGTACCCATCCCTTCGGCACCCGTGCCACGCCACATTGCCCCATTGCTCACCTTAACCGTATTGATGAGTGCCGCGTTTGGCGCTACTGGCGTGGCCATAGACCGCTCTGCCGGGCTTATGCTCAAATTGCGTGAACTGTGGGACTACCGCGAACTTATCCGTAACCTCGTCATACGCGACCTACGTGTACGCTACAAGGGCAGTGTGCTTGGCTATGTATGGACACAACTTGCCCCCTTACTCATGATGCTTGTGTTTCTGTTCGTCTTCACCTTCATGATGCCGAGCAACATTTCTATGTATGCCGTCTTCTTACTTGTTGGGTTATTGCCATGGAACTATTGCAGCGAAGCCGTTGCTGCTGGAACACGCAGCATTTTAGACAATGCGCATCTCATCAATAAAATATTCTTTCCACGAGAGATATTGCCGCTTGTCAGCATCTTTTCAAGCCTGCTCAACTACATCCTATCGCTCCCTATGATGTTCCTCATCATGGCTATAGCACAATTGCTTGCACTCGGCACACTCAACTTCTCGCCGACTATTGCGTATCTTCCTATCATCATCGTGATACAAACCCTTTTTCTGATTGGTGTAACGTTGTTTCTCAGCGCCTTAGCGGTTTTCTTCCGTGACATTGTCCACTTAGTAGGTATTTTACTCTTGTTTTGGTTCTTCCTTACACCCGTTTTCTATTCACTCAATGCTGTCAGTTTAGCACCCCTAGCACGCCTCATCCGCTGGGGCAATCCTATGGCTTCCATCATTGAGTTCTACCGTGAAATTCTCTACGGTAGCGCGGTACCGATAGGGCAAATACCTACACCGGCTCTGCCAGCCCCCGATAGTATGCTGCGCGTCTTGGCAACAACCTTTTTGTCCCTAGCTATAGGGTATTGGTTCTTCCAGCGCCAAAGCGAACAATTTGGCGAGGAGTTGTAAAGGAAACATACATGGTGAATAAAACCCAAAACAGCACACCAGTGATAGAATTTCGCAACGTCAGCAAACGCTTTTCGATGCACGGCGACAAAAACACAAGCTTGCGCGACCGCATGGCAAAAGTGTTCTTTCGTGGGCAGCGTGCATCTGGGGATGCGTTCTGGGCCCTGCGTGATGTAAGCTTTTCCATGCACCGTGGTGAGACCATTGGGCTTATCGGGCAAAATGGCTCTGGCAAAAGCACCACACTCAAACTTATCACCCGTATCTTGTCCCCAACACATGGCAAAGTCATCGTCAACGGGCGCATTTCGGCCCTGCTCGAGCTTGGCTCCGGCTTCCACCCCGACTTAACCGGGCGCGAAAATATTTACCTCAACGGCTCACTGCTTGGACAATCGCAAGCCCAAATGCAACACAAAATAGACTCTATCATTGATTTCTCTGAAATAGGGGAATTTATTGATACACCCGTCAAGCACTATTCTTCTGGTATGTATATGCGACTAGCTTTTGCCATTGCAATTAGTGTAGACCCCGACATCCTCATAACCGACGAAATACTCTCGGTAGGTGATGACGCCTTTCAGCGCAAATGTATAGACCATATCTACCGGTTCAAAAAGCAAAAGCGTACTATCCTCTTTGTGTCGCATAGCTTGGGGCAAGTGCAAAACCTATGCGACCGTGTGCTATGGTTCAACAATGGCACACTGATGGAAGATGGTGAAACTGTCGGATGCATTGACTCCTACCTACGTCTCATCAATGAGATTGAGCGCAAGCGCATTGAACAAGACCGCCTACGCGACCTAGAGGAAGGGCTTGAGGAAGATGAAACCCTTGATGAAATGGAAATGGAAGACAGTGACCCATTCCGCTGGGGGTCACGCGAAGTGGAAATTACCAAGGTTGAATTTTTGGATCGTGAATACAACCCACGTACCATCTTTGAGACAGGCGAACCCTTTACCGTGCGTATCCACTACCTAGCCCATGAGCCAATTGACTACCCCGTGTTTGGCGTGGGTATCTACAACCGCACTGGGTTGCACATCAACGGCCCCAACACCCGTTTTTCCAACTACACCATAGAATCTATTGAGGGTGAAGGTTCCATTGATTATGTTGTTGACAGTCTGCCGCTGCTGGAGGGGGAATACCTGTTCAGTGCGGCTGTCTACGACTATTCCATGAGCCACCCATTCGACCATCATGAGCGCAAGTACCCATTTCGGGTGCAAGCTGCCACGGTGCGCGAACGCTATGGGCAATTTTATATACCGAGCCAGTGGCACATTCATCAAGCCGGTGCTACGTAATGTAGAAGGTACAAAAATTCGCGCCAAGACGCAAAGAACG
>CAZVEN010000045.1:26064-45011 GCA_964626155.1 uncultured Chloroflexaceae bacterium
TGCTACATACAGGATGAGAAACCGGCAGGATGCCGGTGCTACGTAATGTAGAAGGTACAAAAATTCGCGCCAAGACGCAAAGAACGCAAAGAGCATTTATGAGAAACCGGCAGGATGCCGGTGCTACATACAGGATGAGAAACCGGCAGGATGCCGGTGCTACGTAATGTAGAAGGAATTGTACATGAGTATAAACGACCATTCAGCACACGATAGCGAACACATAGCCCGCACGATGCCTTTTGACCAATTCGGGCGCTACCATATGCTACGCGAGGCGGTTGAAGCCTGCCGCACCAAGCTAGCAGTAGAGAAACTCACTATTCTTGACGTTGGCGGCTACTACAAAGACCGCGACGGCAACGAAACACTACCCATTACAAACTTTTTGCCAGACGATAGGATAACTGTCGTTGACATGGTTGAGAGCGACATGCCCGGGTATATGAAGGGCGATGGCACAGCCCTTGTGTTTGGGGATGCGACATTTGACCTCGTGGTGTCATCCGATACGCTTGAGCATATTCCCCCTGAGCAGCGCGAGGCTTTCTGGCAAGAGTTGCTACGGGTAGCCCGCCATGGCGTCATCCTGCTGGCACCGTTCCATGTCACCAGCGTTGAAATTGCCGAAAAACTCCTCTTTGCCTACATTGAAGCCAAACATCAGGCCAAGCACAAAGAGTTGCAAGAACATATTGTCAACGGCTTACCGGTGTTGGAAGAGTGGGTTACGTTCTTAGAGCAAAAAGACTTGGTTGTGCGTACCTACCCAACCGGCTACCTTTATGCATGGCTTGGCATGATGCTGATAAAATATTCTATGCCGGGGCTTGAAACGGAAATGTTGACCGACTGGTTTTATAACCAGACCTTTTTCTCTTCTGAACGACGTGAACCTGCCTATCGCCACCTCATCTTCGCGGAAAAAACAAATGGTCTTATTGATGCTGTTGACGCAGTGCTTGCCCCCACTATCAAGCCCCCGCAGCAAGATGATAGCATTGACTGGGGCAATTCGTGGCTTCCACTCATGTTCACGGCTATGCAACATCAGTTACGCGACCAGCAAGATTTTCTGTCTGGACAGACACAACATATCATTGTACAAAATGAGCACCTTATTGCGCAAAACGAGCACCTTGGGCGACAGGGTGAGCATATTTTTGAGTATAGTCAGCAATCCAATGAGCAACTTTCCCAAATATATACTCTGATCAATGAGCAACTTCCGGGTATCTACGACAACCTTAGCAATCAGATACTATCGAACCGTGCCCATATCAATTTGTACCGCGATGAGATAGGCATGCTTGAGCGCATCATTGCCGACCAGCAAATAGCACTTAACCTCTTACACAATACCAATCATCACCAACAACTCATGATCCACGAACAACAAGCACACATACAGGAAAAACAGGTTATTATTGAGCAAAAACAGGCTATTATTGAGCAAAAACAAGCCGCAATGGATGATTTACAACAGCGCATACAGTGGCTAGAGAGCCAAATCGCTGGGCTACACCGCCACCTTGAAGCTGTGCAGAATGGGCGCGTGATGCGACTGCTGAACATGCTCACTGGAGGCAAGTAGCAATGACTTTGCCAACCGTATCGGTTATCGTCGTCAACTTCAACGGGCGACAGCTTCTTGAAGCATGCTTCCAATCACTCCTAAGACAAGATTACCCCACTGAATGTGTCGAGATACTATTAGTAGATAACGGCTCTGAAGATGGTTCCCTAGCATTGACTGAATCGAACTTCCCATCTGTCAACGTCATCAAGAACAACACGAATGTCGGGTTTGCACCAGCGGTAAACCAAGGTGCAGCAGCAGCAACAGGTGATTATTTGGCGCTCATCAATAACGACGCCTATGCCAAACCAAATTGGCTCAAAGAAATGGTACAGACCCTCGAAGCACACCGTGACGAAGGCGTTATCTGTGTGGGTTCTAAGATGCTCGACTGGTATGGGCGCAAGATAGATTTCATTGGTGGTGGTGTCAACTTCTATGGGCATGGCGACCAGTTTTTCCATCACCTGCCAGCCGACGCAGTGGAAGCCAAAGAAGAAGAAATCCTCTTTGCCTGTGGTGGCGCAATGCTTGTTGACCGCGAAGTATTTCTCCAAGCAGGTGGCTTCGACGATGACTACTTCGCCTACTTTGAAGATATAGATTTTGGCTGGCGTCTCTGGCTCTATGGCTACCGCGTATTGCTTGCACCCAACGCCATCGTCTATCATCGCCAACATGCCACAGCCAACACTGCTGCCGGCTACCAGGTGCGCATGCTTATGGAACGCAATGCTATTTGTACCCTCATCAAAAACTATGATGAGGAGCACCTCTACCGCGTCCTACCGGCTGCGCTCATGCTCCTCATACAAAAAAGCCTACTCGATGGCGGAGAAGCTATTGAACGTAGCGAGTTTGCCATAAAGCAACGCAGCAAAGACCAACAAGACTATATCACTGTTCCCAAAGCCATGCTAAGTTACCTGGTAGGAGCCAGTGATATACTACAGCAATTCCCAGACATCTGGAAAAAGCGCCAGCGCATACAAAACGAGCGCACCCGTTCCGATGAAGACATTTTCCCTCTCTTCAAGCGTCCCATGGGCACCAACTACCTAGCGCAATCCTACCTATTGCTCCAACAACACCTCACCGATGCCTTTGGCATTCGAGATATGTTTGCAACCACACAAACTACCCGTGTCGTCATTATCAGTAGCGATCCACTAGGTGATACCCTCGCTGGTCCGGGTATTCGTGCTATGGAAATAGCCCGGTATCTAGCCCATTCCTGCCATGTGACTCTTGCGGCTCCAGAAAGGGCCGAGGTGTCTGTTCCCAATGTTGCCTGCGTTGCATTCCAGCGCTACGACCAAGAAACGGTTGCCCATATAGCAAGTCAAGCGGAAGTGGTTATCGTCCAAGGGTTCACGCTCTATCATTACCCCATTATTAAGCAATTACACAAAATACTTGTGGTTGACCTCTATGATCCATTCTACCTAGAAAATTTGGAAATTCATACTTCACAGGCACCTGCTGAATACATCCAGCAACGCACCACGGTAGACCTTGCCGTAATCAATGAGCAACTGCATGTGGGCGATTTCTTCATTTGTGCTAGTGAGCGACAACGCGACTTTTGGTTAGGCAACTTGGTGAGCCAAGGGCGTGTCTCTCCCGAAGGGTATATGCAAGATTCAACGTTTCGCTCGCTCATTGATGTGGTGCCATTTGGTCTCACCCCAGAGCCACCTGTGCATCAACGGCCGGTGCTAAAAGGGGTTATTCCAGGCATTGCAGAGGATGATAAGGTGGTGCTTTGGGGGGGCGGTATATGGGAATGGTTTGACCCACTTGTGGTCATTAAGGCAATGCAGATGGTTCGTGCAGAGCGGCCAAACCTGAAGCTCTTTTTTCTGGGAGCACAGCATCCCAACACGGTTGATGTGCCCAAAATGTATATGTATGATAAAGCCGTGGCACTGGCCAAAGAGCTAGACGTGTATAATCAAACGGTGTTTTTCAATGAGCACTGGGTAGCCTATAGTGAACGTGCCAACTACCTACTCGAAGCAGATATAGGCGTAAGTGCTCACCTAGAACATATTGAAACACGCTTTGCCTTCCGCACGCGCATCCTTGATTATATTTGGGCCGGGTTGCCGATGATAGTGACGACTGGCGATGCGCTGGCCGATATGGTGGTAGAACGTGGGCTAGGCTATGCCGTAGACATAGGCGATGTAGAGGGGTTTGCAGGTGCGCTACTCACGCTTTCTGGCGATACAAGTTCGCGGAGTATATTTGCTGAGGCATTTGCCAAAGCGCAACACGATTTTGCTTGGCCGCATGTGCTCAAGCCGCTGATAGATTTTTGCCAAAACCCGCGCTATGCGGCTGATATGAGATAGTCATAAAATAGTACAAGATTGAGGAGATGATGATAGTGACATCACAAAATACCCTGAAAAAGGTTGCTCTGCTCATGCACAAATCAATAACAACGCTCAAGCGATCAGGTTTAAAAGGTTTTCTGCGAGAAGCTATACGCTATGTCCTTTGGAAACTAGAAGAACAACAACCTGTGCAGAAAGAACAAGGCATCGGTGTAGGTATAAACGAAGCCCCGCTTCCACAACAAGAAAACGTAAACATACCCACGCCACCAAAACCAACAGTTTTAGATAAATACATAACATCTGCTCCGCACCCACAAAATATGCTTGATATTTTCAAAGGGGAATGGTTGTCTCGTTTATCAGAACCTTTTGCTGACCTACAGGCAGGAGCAATACCACTTTTTCAAGACCACAGGATTGACATTGGCATGAGGAACTTTGGTGGAGTTGCAAACAAAACGGTTTTGGAATTGGGTCCCTTGGAAGGCGGGCATACCTATATGCTTGAACAGATGGGGGCAAGTTCTATCCTAGCTATCGAAGCAAACACCCATGCCTACATGCGATGTCTCATTGTCAAAGAACTCTATGCATTACAAAAATCGTCTTTTCTCTGTGGAGACTTCATAGAGTATCTGCGACACTCGCAAACAACGTTTGATATATGCATTGCCAGTGGCGTACTCTATCATATGTCTAATCCTGTTGAACTTATTGCATTGATAGCTAAAACATGCGAGAGTGTACTCATCTGGACCCACTATTACGACTATGAGATACTTGCTGGCATTCCCAGCCTTTTGGCTCATTTTCGGAGTACTATACCAATAGAATACGAAGGATTTACATGTACACTCTATTGTCAACAATATGATGAGGCACTCACATCGAATTGTTTTTGTGGTGGCACCAAAACATATAGCCATTGGATGCGACGCGAGGATATTTTGCGTTGCTTGCACCATTTTGGTTTTGGCGATATTGACATTTTTCTTGAAAATGCACAGCATCAGCATGGTCCTTCTTTTACGCTGACGGCAAAGAAGGAATCTTCTTTATCGTGAGTTTGTTTCCCTACATCGTGAACAAAAAACACTTTCATAGAACCAAAGCCCAAGCGTTGAATAAAGAATTGTTCCAGATGTGGGATGGGTTGTGGATGTTTGTAAGGAAAGAAGGTTGATATGGACAATGGGTTAAAGATCGATATTGGTTGTGGCAACAATAAACGAGAAGGATTTATAGGATTAGATTATGCTGCGAGTCCTTGTGTTGATTATGTATTAGATTTAACCAATGACCCTCTTCCCTTTGAAGATCATACAGTGAGTCATGTATTCTCAGCACATTTTCTGGAACATATTCATGCGCCTAACCATATTTTTCAAGAAATAGGGAGAGTGTGTTGTGATGGAGCCAAAATAGAAGTAAGCGTTCAGGGGGTAGGTAAAAGGCTGGGGGCTGGCTGTCCGGACCAGTGGGCTTGCACAGCTTCCTTCAGGAAGGTGAGTAACGGGCGTTGTTGGCGACGGCAGGTTTCGCGCACGCAACAAAGTCATCGCTACACTGCTACGGCAAATCACAAGCTACCTCTCCGACGGCTACCGCGTGCTCGAAATAGGGTGTGGCACTGGCAATACGCTCCGCGTGCTTGAACAGGTATGCAACCGTGGCATAACTCTTGGCATGGACCTCTTTGCTGAGGGATTGCACTTTGCACGTCAACGGACAGATAGCCCGCTCATTCAAGGCGATATGCATGCGCCCCCCTTTAGCAAACCATTTCATGTCATTGCTCTCTTTGATGTGCTAGAACATCTGCCAGATGATGTAGGTGTGTTGCGTGAGGTACATCGTATGCTCATTCCCGGTGGGCATATCATCCTGACCGTACCAGCCCATCCATCCCTATGGAGCTATTTCGATGAAGCATCGCACCACTGCCGACGCTACACACTTCAAGAACTCCAAAACAAGCTTGTGCGTGCAGGCTATCGGGTTGAATACGCTACGCCATTTATGATGACTCTTTTCCCATTCGTATGGGTCGGACGAAGACTCGCTGCACTCTTGCAAAACAACAACGATAAGCCCGATTCGTCGCAAACATATGCTCTCGCAACGAATGAGTTACGTATCCGTCCGGTTATCAATAACATCCTGTTCACCATTTTGAATGGAGAAATATACTGGATTTTTCGCCAACGAAGGAAGCTACCCTTTGGTACATCGTTGGCAATAATAGCTTCAAAGGTATAAAAACAAAGGTTTCCTATGAGTCTCTATGATATACTCGCATGTCCCACATGCAAAACGGCTGTTGTACGTCACGATAATACTCTCCAATGCACCCAATGTCATCAAACCTACCCTATTATCAATAACACCCCGGTGATGCTTCCCAACGGCGAAGTGCCCGCTATGAACTACCAACCCCCAGTACAAACAACCTATCACCCTTGGATATACCGTGTCGTGTTGCGCTCACTGCTCGATAATCATATTGTATTGGATGCTGGCTCTGGAGCAATGAAACTTGATGACCCCGGCATCATTCGGATGGATATTACCCTCACCCCGGACGTTGATGTTGTGGGCGACCTCCACGCAATTCCTTTTCTGCCCGGCAGTATTGACTTTCTCTTTTCTCTCGCCGTCGTAGAACACCTGCGAAACCCATTTCTTGCTGCCCAAGAGATGTATAATGTGCTCAAAGATGGTGGCTATATCTATCAAGAATGCAACTTTGTCTTTCCCTACCATGGCTACCCACACCACTACTTCAATGCAAGCATCAATGGCATGGAACAGGTTTTTGCCCAATTCAGAAAACTGCGGGCTAGTGTCGCCACCTACCAAATGCCATCCTTTGCACTGCAATCGCTCATTTCAAGCTATCTCAGCTACACCCAAGCACACCACTACCAACACGGCAAACCACTTATTACATTGTTGCAACAGGTCCTTGAACAACCCTTAATGGAGCATGACATTTACTTTACCGAGGATGTGGCTCGCTATATTGCAGCCGGTACCTTCTTCTTTGGCATGAAACAATCCGTTCCCGATGCTACGGTCATTCCACCAAGTATACAGGCTGCCTGGCACAACAACCCAGTAGTACAACAACGCTACCCAGACATGACAAATATTGGTATACCCCACAATATAATGCTCTGGGCCCAAGACGAAGGACGCCAAGAAGACTCGGCAATTGCAGACTATCTCGCCCATCTTGTACCCTTCAACAAACGTGGACCCGATGCCCCATGGGACCGTTCTGCCATCAAAGCCTTGGAGCCACTAGAGCCAGCATTTGGGGCTGTTGGCTACCCACCAGGTTTTGTGCTGCCACCACCCGAGGCCAATGATGCCACACAAAGTGAACAACCACAACAAGAAGCGCCTGTTGCGACATCCACACAACAAAAGGAGCAGCCGCAATCAAGTAAAGCGCTCCTCATCCACAAGAGCATTGCCACCCTGCGCCGTTCTGGGTGGAAGGGGTTATTAACAGAAGGTTTGCGCTACATGCTGTGGGTGCTGGAAAAGGAACGTCATTGAAACCTAAAGACTGCCTATATGGTATAATCCCATAAAACCATGTGCTTCTGCACACAACAAAAGGAAGGTGTACCATGCGCTTTTTTAATACCGCCGGACCGATCAACCCAGACAAACACTATTATTTAGAACCATTAGAACGCTTCGATTTGGATGAGATACTCTTGCTCATCCAGCAAGAGAAGTATTTTGTGTTACATGCCCCACGACAAACTGGAAAAACAACGTTCTTGCAAGCATTGATGACCTATCTCAACGAAACAGGAACCTACCGTTGCTTATATGTCAATGTTGAAGCAGCACAAGCTGCCCGTGAACATGTCGCTGAAGCCATGCAGACTATCCTCAGTCAAATGGCCCGTCAAGCAACGATTTACCTTCAGGATTCGTTCATAGAAACAACGTGGAAAAATATCCTCACAGAACAAGGTGCTTTCGATGCATTAGGTGGTATACTCACACAGTGGTCCTTGCAGAGTACTCTCCCGCTTGTGTTACTCATAGATGAGATAGACTCGCTCGTCGGTGATACCCTCATTTCAGTACTACGCCAACTTCGCACAGGCTATACCCAACGCCCCCGTGCTTTTCCGCAAAGCATCATTCTCTGTGGCGTGCGCGATGTGCGCGACTACCGCATGCACACCGACGATGGCAAAGCCGTTATCACGGGCGGCAGCGCCTTCAACATCAAAGCCGAATCGCTACGCCTTGGCGGGTTTGACCAACACGATATTGTCGCCTTGCTTTCCCAACATACCCAAGCAACCGGGCAGCCCTTTGCCGATGGTGTCTTTGACCTCGTCTGGTATTTAACTGCTGGGCAACCATGGCTCGTCAATGCCCTCGCCTATGAAGTCTGTTTCAAGACCAAAACCAACCGTGACCGTTCTGTCGTCATTACAACCGATATGATCATGCACGCCAAAGAGAGCATCATCCTCCGCCGCGAAACCCACCTTGACCAACTCATTGACAAACTCAAGGAAGACCGTGTTAGGCGTGTGATTAGCCCCATGCTACAAGGGACCGACCTCGACCACCTTGTCCGCCAAGATGACGTTCAATATGTGGTGGACTTGGGTCTCGTGCATCGCACCTCGGCCGGTCCACAAATTGCCAATGCCATCTACCGTGAAATTATCCCCCGTGAACTGAGTTTCATCACCCAATTGAATTTGGAAAGCCAGATACAACCAGCGTGGTATATCGCTCCCGATGGCACATTGGATATGCATAAGTTTCTCCAGGCATTCCAGCACTTTTTCCGCGAGCACTCGGAGCATTGGGTCGAGCGGTTTGACTACAAAGAAGCCGGCCCGCAACTGCTCTTGCAAGCCTTTTTGCAACGCATTGTCAACAGTGATGGGCAGGTTCAGCGTGAATATGGGCTAGGACGCAAGCGAACAGACCTGCTCATCATCTGGCCCCATTCGGGTGGCACGCAACGGGTGGTGCTTGAACTGAAATTGCTATACAACTCGCTTGAGCAAACGCTTGCCGAAGGGTTGCCACAAACGTGGGACTATATGGACCGCTGCGGTGCAAACGAGGGACATCTCATCATCTTTGACCGCACACTCGACAAGCCGTGGGAGGAGAAAATCTTTACCCGTGTGGAAAATTACGAGGACACGACGATTACCGTGTGGGGCATGTAGGAAAGATAAATACGTAAGGAATAGCTTTTAGATTACGGCAACAGGCAGATAGTAGCGATCAATAATGACATACAACGTGAGCACAAAAGAAAAGACCAAGTAGCCTATAAGCAGCAGATGCATTTGCTTAGTCCGTATATCAAAACAAAGCTTGCGATTGTAGAGCAAGAGGAACAACATTGGCACAAGGGGTATGAGATGTCGTCCCTGCACGTTCACATAGTCTGCCCCCATCGGGTTACGTAGAATGTAGAGAGATGTGCTCACCAACGCCATATTGAACACCAGCAGAGTAACAATCTTTCCCTTATCCCAAAAGTTAATCGTCATATCCCTCCTGCCATCAACCAGTGCAATACCAACCAAAAGCACCCCATACGATATTTGAAAGAGTACTGGCATTGGCGTATCCAAGTGCCCCAATTTCCCAATGATCATGCGTGCATACGGACCGGCTTCTCTGATATAGTCATTCACTATAATCATGGTAAACCGTATTGGGTCAGAAAAGATGAATTGGACGTATTCTTCAGTTGATGGTCGCCCCCACATCGTGTTTGGTCTTGTATAGGGGTAAATATTTTTCACATAAGAAGACCACAAAGAAACACTGATCATACACACAGCTATCAATATACCCATAATCATGAGGTATTTTTGCCATGTACCAAACTGCTTTACGGGTATCAGAAAACAGAGAAATGCGATTGGAAAGTAGGCTTGCTTACAGAGAGAGAGCGCTAGAGACAAAAGGAATAGGATAATAGTATCTCTACGGTTCATCTCCTCTTCCTGAACAGCACATTTCAGTATCCACGCCACTAGCAACATAGCTATACCATTGATAGAAGCATCTGACGAAAGCGACGACCTCAAAAACATCACCATAGGCATGCAAGCAAGGAGCAAAAACGTCCACTTGAAAAATGGGGTTGTGCGTATAGCCAAAAACACTAGAAAAACGGAAAAGAACAGATTGGCTGTGCGCCCTATGTAAGACAGTATCAACGGTGGTAAGTTGAACATTCTTCCCGCCCATACTGCTATCGTCTGCGGGATGTATGGAATGGGTGAATACATTGACATGGCAAAAACTGGTGTGGATTTTTTGTTGTCTTGATCCAGTGGAACATGGAGCATTGAAACAATGTTTTCTACTGTTTGTTTTCGTTCAGGATGAAAAGGTAAATCTCCGAGAAGCCCAAATGCAACAACACTCAAGCTTTCCGGAAGCAAGTCAAACGATGGTGTTATGCCTTCACGCTCCACCTTGAGATGCCCCTCTGAAAGCTGATAGGCACGAAAAAAATGCCCCGACTCATCAGGCACTTGAAAGGGCGGTGTCACAAAGACAAACATTATCCCGAACACGGTACCCAAAAACGCAAATGCATGTTCAGGGACACCGAAAAGGGTATCAACGTGTGCCTTGATGATCTGAACAAGATGGATAATCAAGTGGAGCAAGGCCAATGCTACCCACATGATTTCAAGGTCGAACACTCTCCATTCGAGACTGCCTGATGCTGCTACAACGAGTGCTATCAGCACACTGCCACATGGGATTGCAAAAGCATACACCGGCATTAGGTGCAAGCGACGAAGGATGCTATAGAGCAACAATACGATGAGCAGCACATTGATATAGTCGCTCGGTGTGGGGTGTACCTGTATTGCTTGCACAGCTACATAGTCAACAGCTACACCTAGTTGCCGTGCATCTTTGGTATCTGGCACAAATGATGTGCTGAACCATTGCACAACAGCATTACTTGTCTTTACATACATGGGAATGTGATATTGCCTTGGCTCAGGTGCTACACGAAATGCGTTGAAATCCTGATGGTTTACGCGCAACATCAGTCTCGCCGGTTCTGCTTCGGGCGGACGCCAACCACTCATCCGTATACGCAACATGTGTTGCCCGGCTCCGATATCTTCCAACTGCATCCTAGCACCATTCGTTG
Source organism: uncultured Chloroflexaceae bacterium (assembly GCA_964626155.1). Lineage (GTDB taxonomy): Bacteria > Chloroflexota > Chloroflexia > Chloroflexales > Chloroflexaceae > JAAUSY01. Next base: position 37,181 of record CAZVEN010000045.1, read on the forward strand.
AAAAGACGTAATTGTATACACCATTGGTTTCAGGAGCAGTGAACGTATGTAAGTATGCACGCCCCTCACCCGTTCCCAAATCCAAATGGGTGGTAGTAGGAACTTGGTATGCCCATGCTACACCTATGATAGCGAATATTCCTAGCAATAAAGGCATACCAATGTTTTGCCAGAACACAGCACGACGATGATGCGGGCTGTGCTGTGCATACCAAGTGGTCATGTTCTGCATTTTTGGTATCTCTCTTGACACAAAATCACGCAGGATATAAACTACGCAAGTATATCATCTGTATGAAACAGACGCAAAAAGTGTACCAAACCATACCACAACCTGCCCAAACAAACGCAACTGTACAACACGTCCCTTTCACCGTTACCGTCGTTATACCTGCGTATAACGAAAGCGACAGCATAGCCAACGTGCTCGCCGCAATACGTCCCTACCTACCCAACGCTGAGTTGCTCGTCGTAGACGACGCATCCAGTGACGCTACGGCCGAACGTGCCCGCGCAGCAGGCGCACGAGTCATACAACACGCCATCAACAAAGGCAATGGGGCCGCCGTCAAAACCGGCCTGCGCCATGCAGCAGGCGACATCGTATTGCTCATGGATGCTGATGGACAGATGGACCCGTCCTTCATCCCAGAACTCCTTGAAAAAATAGCCCAAGGCTACGATATGGTCGTCGGGACACGCACGCCCGATACGCAAGGCGACACTCTCACTCGGCGCTTGGGCAACCGTGCCCTCAACCGCCTCGGCAGCTACCTCGTCGAAAAACCAATCCAAGACCTCACCAGTGGCTACCGTGCCGTGCGTCGCAGCGTCATCCTCGAATTTATCCACCTGCTCCCCAATAGCTACTCCTACCCCACAACAAGCACCCTAGCGCTCATCCAAGGCGGCTACAGCGTTGGCTTTCTGCCCATTCCAGGGCAACAACGGCAGAGTGGCAAGAGCAAACAAAAACTGTTCAAGAATGGCGTCAAGTTTGGGCTTATCATCCTGCGCATGATTTCGCTCTTTGCTCCCCTGCGCGTCTACTTTCCCATTGCCGTGGTTATGGAATGTCTCGCGTTCATATCATTCCTCATTAGCTTCTTCATTACCGACCCACTACGCTTTCATATACCCAACTCGTCGGTAGGATTGTTTATCGGTGGTATTATCATCTTCATGTTTGGGTTACTAGCAGAACAGGTAGCTGCATTACGCTTGAAACGGGAGTAAAAATATGTCACGTGTCCTTTTTATCAGTACCGATGTGGTAGGCAAATATATGGCCGGTCCCGGCATCCGGGCGTGGGAACTTGCCCATGCTCTAGCCGACGAGCACACCGTCACCCTTGCTATACCCGACACAAGCCAAGCCCACTCGCACACCTGCACCATTGTGCCCTATGCCCTCAACCAACCTGGCACATTGAGCGCACTCTTGCGCAAGCATGACGTTATCGTAGGGCAAGGGTTTGTCTTTGCAACGCACCCTGAACTGCTTGCCAGCGATCTACCTCTAGCCATAGATATGTATGACCCGCTCATCATAGAAAGCCTAGACCTCTATGCGCAAACAGACCTCGACACCGCTATGGCGCACCATGCCCGCTATCAAGCACTCACCGAAGCACTCATCCACCGGGGAGATTTTTTCTTCTGTGCCACCGAAACCCAACGCGACTACTGGATTGGCGCACTCACCGCAATTGGGCGCATCAACCCAACCCTGGCCCGCATGGGCGACCGTGAACTGGGTACTTTGGTAGACATCGTGCCATCTGGCATACCAGAACATCCACCAAAAGCGGCACCCAAACCTGTCTTGCGTGGCGTTCACCCCGCTATAGGGGAAGACGATGAGATATATCTCTGGGCTGGAGGCTTGTGGGAATGGTTTGACCCATGCACTATCATTGAGGCTGTGGCTGACATGCAACCGTATTACTCCGATCTGCGGCTCTGCTTTTTTGCCGGCGCACGCCCCACTCCGCATGGCGAACCATTCCGCACGTCTACACACCAGCAAGCACTCGCGATGGCTGAAGAGCTTGGGTTACTCAATCGCTCCGTCATCTTTCTGGAAGAGTGGATACCCTACCACGAACGGGGGGCATACTTAGCTGAAGCCAATGTTGGCGTATCGGCACACTTGCCGGGCATTGAAACCCGGCTCGCCTTCCGCACCCGCTTGCTCGACTATCTGTGGGCACGGTTGCCTATCATCTGTTCAAGGGGCGATTGTCTGAGCGCCGAATTTGAAGAATATCGCATAGCACGCTGTGCCGAACCACAAGACGTACAGCATTGGAGAGAACTACTGAGCATTTTCTATAAGAACCGAAAATTCCAAGCATCGCGTGCTGAAGCGGCATCGTACCTTGCCGAATATTATACATGGGACTACGTGGTAGAACCACTGAGTGCGTTTTGTGACGACCCACGCCGCATGAGCGCTACTGCATCATCTCCCCCAGACAATGCTGCAATCCATCGCATAGCCGAGCTTGAGCATGCCCTCGATGAACGCCAACAGTATGTGCGCCATGTTGAGCAACAGTATCAACACGCGGTAGCTCAGCTTGCTGAGTACCAGCATGCTACACGCCTTCCCTACGCAGCCAAACGCATCTTAGAGCGCTTTCGCCCATAGCATACCAACATCGTTGCGTCGTTGCGCCGTTGCAGTGTACTCGTAGCACCGGCTTCTAGCCGGATGTTGGGTTCTGCAGCACCGGCTTCTAGCCGGAATCCGACAGGATGTCGGTGCTACGGCGGACAGGCTAGAAGCCTATCCTACGCCTTTTGCGTCATTTCTGAGTAGCATTGTGGACACATTGCCTACCTTATGCTAGAGCATCATATGCCTGCTGACGATTGTTGCGCCGTGCCAATTCACTCGCATAGGTTATGCCAAGCGTGGACGCATGCGCTTTTGCCCAATCGGTAAACCTCGTTTCGCCCGTTGGCGCTGAATCGGTGCAGAGTAAATCTTGCATCAGGCCATCTATCTCCTCGCGGGTTATCATAATATCGCCAACAACCATACCGATGATTTGCCCAATGATATACCCCAACCAAGGAGGGATAGAGATGATAGGGCGCTGTTTGCCAATGATTAAGCCAATAGTACGCACCAACTCATAATAGGTAAACGTCTCTGGCCCGATAGCGTCAAGAATGCAGTTTTTCTGTTCTTGCCCCTGCGCAACGGCCAGTTTTGCCAAATCATCTACATAGATGGGTTGCAACCGATAGCGACCATCGCCAAAGACGCCAAACACGGGGAATGTGCGCAATGCCCACGCAATGTTGTTCATGAGGATGTCTTCTTTGCCAAAGATAACAGCCGGCCGCAGAATGGCATAGGACAGGCCCGAATCTATCAATGCCCGCTCCAACTGCGCCTTGCCGTTGAAATATTCCAAGCGTGAATGTTCCGACGGGTTGGTAATGCTCACATGCACAACGCGCCCAACGCCAGCTTCTTTTGCCGCTTGAAACAGTTTGAGCGTATTATCTACCGCAACTGTATGCTTGAAGGTGGTGTGGTTAAAACGCACCCAATAGGTATTGTACAGCACAGATACACCACGCAAAGACTCGACAAGCTTGGAAGGGTTGTCGAAGTTGAACGGATGCGCCTCTACTTGGTCGCCAAATGGGTTGTTGCGGTTGACTGAGTTGGTCAACGTGCGTACCCGATGCCCGGCAGCCAACAAGCGGGTAGCTATATATTTGCCGGAGTATCCAAACGCCCCGGTCACAACGTGTAGGTGTTGCTGATTTATCATAAACTCTTTCTTATGTTCTTACTTCCATACATATACCATCATCTGCTATGATGGTATAATACCATGATACATACTTCGCCATGGTATGCACTATGTGCAAAAGACAGCTCGCAGCATTGCAGTGTACCAGCAAAGCATTGCATGGTCCTTTTTTTATAGCTTTGCGTTCTTTGCGGCTTGGCGCGAGGTCTGAATGAAAAAAGAAAAAGGAGTGACATGTTGATATGAACAGAATACACGCTATGAGCTTGACTATCATCGCGGTATTCATCCTGTTCACCGCCTGTAGCAATGGGACATCGTCATCGTCAACACCAACACCTGCTACCGCGCAACAGGCGACAAAACGAATTGGGGTTGTGTTGGATGTTGGGGCAGAAAATGACCGCTCCTTTAACCAGTATACCCTGGAAGGAGCACGCAAAGCTGCCGAGGAAGCTAGTCTGGACCTTTCCTATGTGGTTTCAGAAACCGGGACGGACTATGAGCAAATCATTTTTAAGATGGCCGATCAGGGGATTGACCTCATCATTACAGTTGGCTTCCAGATGGGGCCAGCAACAGCAAAGGCGGCCCAACAATACCCAGATACCCATTTTGCTATTGTAGACAATGCCTACTACCCCGGTGCCGGTTGCCCTGAAACATTCACAGATTGCTACACCGAAGATGGGGGCTTGTCGAATGTCACCAGCCTTATGTTTGCCGAAAACGAAATGGCGTATTTGGCAGGTGTTATGGCTGCCTGTATGAGTGAATCCCATACTATAGGCGTTGTAGCCGGTATGGAAATCCCCCCGGTGGTGCGTATCGTCACCGGCGTTAAACATGGCGCAGAATCATTCGACCCAGATACAACCGTGCTCTTATCCTATCATCCTGCATTCAACGACCCGGGAAGTGGCAAGGTGACAGGGCAAAACTTTATCAATCAAGGTGCAGATGTTATCATAGGTGCCGGCGGCAGCACCGGCAATGGGGGATTACTTGCTGCCCATGAAGCCGACGCGATGGCCATAGGAGTTGATGTAGACCAGTACGAAACATTCCCAGAAGTACGGGAATCGCTCCTAACCAGTGCGTTGAAGAATGTAGATGTAGCAGCAGCGTCAGCAGTAGGCGATTTTGCTGCCGGGCAATTGCAAGCAGGTATCCGTATCGCAACACTTGAAAACAACGGGGTAGGTCTGGCTCCATATCACGATTGGGAAGAAAAAATCCCGCAGGAGTGCAAAGATGCGGTTGAATCAGCCAGACAAGCCGTCATTGCTGACCCGTCCGTTACAGGTATTGAGTGATTTTACTATGTCCGCACGTTTGAACCACGTTCGACACCCATTTTGGTACGTCACATGTTTATCAGGCGCTATCACATTGTTGCCTTTCGTCAACCTCCTCATGCTCTATCGTCAAACTGAGCACTGGCAATATCTTGCAATGGGCGGGTCTGTGGGGTGTATACTCTTTGCCCATGGCATAGCGTGGTGGCTTGGCTATGCCTATCGTCGCTTTGTCGTGGGCATCTACCTCATAGCTATTTCGCAAATGCTCTGCTCTATCATCACGCCCCTGTTTGCCTCTACGCAATGGACGGTTGGGTTCTTCATTCTCTTTCTCGTTCCCATTGAGGTTGGCGTTGTAGACCGTGTACGACGTATACCGTTGCTGGTAGTCCTTGGCCTCTTTGCAGCCGCCAGTATGCTTGTTCTTGATTTGCTCGATTTCCCCTTCCGATTGAATACGCTCCCCGATGCACAAGATTCCACGCTTATAAATGGAGCTATCACCTTTATACACCTTTCCTTGCTCATTGTCTTTCTCTGGTATTTTCGCTTGCGCCCACATGCCAGCCACCACACACGCATTGACCTAGTGACACAGCAATCGTTGGTGTTTACGACTATTTCGGCCATAGCTATTATCTTAATTACCAGCGTGATGATTTTCCCTATTGCTACCTCGCAAATAGAAGAAGTGGGGCAAACCTATCAAACCATTTCGCAGATTACAGTTGAGCGTGTGCGCAACACCCTCGAGCAGCAAGTTGAAGACCTGTACGACCTGAGTCGTCGAGAGTCTATGCTGCTCAAGGGCATGAAAGATGCCAATGCAAGCTACCCAATAGATGATAAAGAGGCGCAACAATTGCTGCAAGAGCGTGAGATGCTCTGGCAGACATCGCCGGAAAGTAGCGATTTTATCTTGCAATACCGCAGCAACGCCCAAACCACAATTCTAGCAGAATTTCATGGCAAAAATCTGCTCCATACCAACCTGTTCCTCACCGACCGCCGTGGTGGGTTGATAGCAGCTCAAGGCGAACGGCCAGCGTGGTTCTTTCATGGCGAGGAAGAATGGTGGCAAATCGCTTGGAACCAAGGGCTAGGGGGAGTGTATGTCGGTAATCTTATGTTCGACTCAGATACCGGCGTTGCAAGCATTCTCATAGCTAGTGGCATTATTGATTCTCACACAAACCAGTTCATTGGGGTATTGGCCTCAACCTATGAGTTGCGCGTTATTCAGGGAGCAATTCAGGATACGAAAAACCAGATTGAAGGTGATATGTTTCTGTTCAATTCCAATGGCATCGTTATTGCGAGCACGAATGATGAAACCACCGGTAAGTCTGCATGGCCACGACTCTTTCAAGGCGATGGCATCTTCGCTGATGAAGACAAGTTCCTCCATCAGCCTAATTGGATGTTGGAGCTAGACCGGAACGAAAAGCTCGCGGTGATAGCCTATTCGCCACTTAGCTCAGAACGAACTAGCGTACTCGACCCACTTGCGTACCTCAATTGGAGCATTGTCGTCAGTGACCAACAAACAAATGTATTAGACACGGTAACGCAATCGGTCAAGATGGCGGCTCTTGTTGGTGTTGTTGTGATGGCCCTTGTTGTTATTGTTGCCAATGCGTTGGCTCGTGTTGTCACGCGCCCCATAGAGACACTCACCACAACAGCGGCAACTATCAGCGCCGGCGATCTTGAGCAACAAGTCAAGCTCGGTGGTCCCGTTGAGCTTGTGACATTGGCCGAAGCATTCAACACGCTTACCAGTCGTCTGCGGGTCCTCATCAACAACTTGCAAGAACAGGTTGCGCAACGTACTGAACAATTGCAGTGCCGCGTTGCTGAGTTGCAGGACCTCAATGAGCTATTCCAACGGGATTTGTTGCTGGCACGCGAAATCCAGCAGGGGCTATTGCTGCCATCTGAGACAACATGGCACCACTTGGAAATTGTGTGCTATACTCAACCTGCCCGCGATGTGGGGGGCGATTTCTATAGCTACTATGGGCTTGGCGATGATCGTTTTGCTGTTGCTGTGGGAGATGTTTCTGGTAAGGGTGTGGCAGCCGCCTTGCTCATGGCGGCGAGTTTGTCGCTCCTCAATACGCTTATATCAAAGGGGTTGCGCCCAGGCGAAATGCTCGATGAGCTAGACCAACTGCTCATCCCCTATACCCGTTCACATCGCCAAAACTGTGCGCTGTGCTATATGGAGATAGACGCCCATCAAGTCTGTGTGGTGAATGCGGGGGCCATCCCGCCGTACATTCGTCGTGCCAATGGGGGCGTTGAGTTTGTTGAAATAGGGGGGCTGTCGCTGGGGCAAAATATTGGCATTCATCTGCCCTACCAAGAAGTTTGCATGCGCATACAGCCCGGCGATTTAGTCATTCTCACGAGTGATGGTGTGGTTGAAGCCCACAACGAGGCGAACGAGATGTTTGGCTTTGAACGGTTGGAAGAAACGATTGCAGCCGGCCCCACGACAAGCGCCCAAGCCATGCTCAACCACCTGCGCAATGTTGTGCTAACCTTTGCTGGCACCATGGAGCCGCACGACGATGTGACTATCGTTGTGGTGCAGGTGTAGCCGTGGGTGCTGGGTGACGGGTGCTGGGTGACGGGTGACGGGTGACGGGTGCCGGGTGCCGTGTGACGGGTGACGGGTGCTGGGTGACGGGTGACGGGTGACGGGTGACGGGTGACGGGTGACGGGTGACCCCTGACCCCTGACCCCTG
>CAZVEN010000046.1:0-41840 GCA_964626155.1 uncultured Chloroflexaceae bacterium
ACACCAAGCCCGGCTGCCCCAGTGTGACATCATACACCGTTTCGACGACCTCTGGGGCTATGGCTTGCCCGCTTTCGTCTTGGTATTGCCGATACATCTCGCGCACCTCGTCTGTCGTCAAGTTGCCAACCTGCATTGACCGTTGCACGTTGAACGGCGACCCGCGCTTGCTCTCCATACCAACGACTGCCCGCACACCCGTGAGCGCCAACCCGTGCAACCAGTTATTGGCACGGTTGAGATAGAGTTCACGGAAGCGCCCGACCAACAAGTCGAGCAAGGCAGGTGGTATCGTATCTACTTCATCTATCAGCATGATGAGTGGCTTCTCAATGTAAGATGCCTTTTTTGAAAAGGCATACGTTACATCATTCCATGTGTGTATTGTTGGCTCGCCGGGTAATGTTCTACTTAATACCTCAGCTAATTCCTCTGGCATAAATGTTGTCGCTTGGTCTGGAGGTGGGTTAAACGGCATACCACGCAATACACCTAGGGAAAAATCAAGCATCGCAAACCTATCGCCGTAGCGCTTGGGGATTTCGTGCATGGCTTGGCGCATAAGCCACGTCTTTCCCGTCTGTCGTGCGCCCCAAATGGTGAAATAGTGCCCACCCTTCTGTGGGTGTCCAATGAGATGCTGGACGCACTCTTCCACCATCGTTTTACGCTCAACACAAAAATGTATTTCAGCATCTACCGGACCATACGAATTGAATGAACGCATAAGGGGGTCTCCTTTCGTGCTTAACCTTATATAACTACGTTGGGGGCATTATACACGATGTTGAGGGGGAGAATGAAATGAACCGCCGAGACGCCAAGCACGCAAAGATTCCAATAGAAGGAGCAACCCAGCCCCGGTGCGGCGAGACTATCGGGGCGCTCATCCAGCGGGCGATGCAGGCGTGGTAGCTCATGTTCATTGCACTGCATAGATATGTGAACCGCTGAGCACAAAGAGCGCCGAGAAACGCCGAGTGAAATAGCGTAATCATTCCTTCACCGTTTCTCTTCCATTTCTTTACTGTTTCTCCACTCTTCGGTTATTCACAAAACGCCAAGAGTACGGTATGATGCATTGAACAACATTAGTTACAAACGAGTTACAAACTTGACCCACTAGGTTGTTATGGCCAATGAAGGCCACTGTAAGCGAGAATATTGAAAATACACGCTATTTCTACCCCAAGGGCCTTGTAGGGTAAGGCCTGAAGGAAACCAAAGGAGGTACGAGCTATGTCTCATATTCACACCAACCACATGACACGGTGGGAAACGACGGAAAAAGGGTGGCACGCCGTCACCGAGTTGAACAAAAAAGGTAATCAATGGACAGCGTATATCGAATCCGCCAATGTCCCCACATGGCGCATTTGGGCTGGCTGCCTGTTTGATACGATGGAACTTGCCCAAGAGTGGTGCCGAGCAGAGGTGGCACACCAAGCAAGGCGCACGTCATTCGATACCCGTATGTTTGCCTATACGCGCAGTGAAGATGTCCGCGATGATAACTGGCTGTGCGGTGCCATAGAGCCTATGCACAACAACGATTTTATGTGTTGCTAAGGAAAAAACACACCTCTTTATACAGTTGGCACGCGATTGCACATGGTTGTGCAGTCGCATGCCAACTTTTTATACCCCATATGCCAACAGGCACGTCAATCCTAAAGTTGATTGGTATTGCCGCGAAGCTCAATCGTTGCGGTGGCTTGCTGCTCACTACTTGGCCCTGTGGCAATGAACGTATACAGCCCCGGAGCCGACGTACCTTCGGGCAGAACCGAAGGCAAATGGAGCTGTTCCCTGAATGACCCGCCAGGCGTTACCCCTTCGTAAAGGAAGATACGTTCGCCAGTCGGCAAATCTACCTCCAGCCGAATGGTTTCACCCTCAGCAAACCCAAAGCCAGTGAGCGTCACCACATCCAGTTGGTCCACGTGGGTAGGCTCCACCGTGAGTGTAGCCCCTTCACATATCGGCTGTGCTGGTTCAACTGGCACGGGCGTCGGTTCAACTGGCACGGGCGTCGGTTCAAACGGCACGGGCGTCGGTTCAAACGGCACGGGTGCTGGTTCAACTGGCACGGGCGTCGGTTCGACTGGCGACTGTTCAACAGGAACTTCTGCAACGGGAGGTTCTTCGCCACCACCTATTGCTTGTTCTCCTCGACGGCTTACATCGAATGATGCAATACCGGTACGTCCACTTGTGCGCCCCTGCCCGGTGAGGTAGTAGGTACCATCGGGGTCTTCCGACTCAAGCTCATGGGTATAGGCAAATTGTCCCTCTTCTGTCCCGATAATGTCCCCATCTTGCACCGAACCGTCTGGCTTCGTAATCCACACCGAAACGGGCTCGCTGTGTTCATACCCTTCACCGCGAAACGTGGTCAACCCACCTGATTTGTCACCAGATGCAGGATAGACGTTGACAGCCGAGTCGGTTTGCACCGGTTGACCAGTAAGCTCAAAGTAGACAATAGCTTCACGCTGGCTGTCATTGCCGTGGGCAGTGAGAGCATGCGTACCAGTTGGCAACGATGAGTCTATGAACAGTGGAATGAGAGCCTCGCCTGTTTCATTCATGTTGACACTAAAGAGCGGGAGCACCTGTTGGTCTGGAAAAGTCTGCCATAGAGTCACATCTTCATTGGGGTTGAACCCAGTGAGCGATATATCGGCGTGTTGGTTTTGGTAGGCTATGCCAGAAACGACAATGACCTGTGCCGATACGTCAGAAGCATGGGTACGGAATGAGAACACAACATACAAAACCGTAAATAACATAAGCACCAACATACCTGCAAACAATGCAGTCCATTTTTTTAGCTTCATAGTATTTTATCCTTTCTATATACGCAAAAGAACCATTCATATATACCAATAGACGTGCTTCGCAGAGTGTTATAGAAGCTCCAGAATTACAAGAACATTAAAGCTTTGGCAAAGTAGCATATATTGCTTATAATATTAGAAAGCAACGTTTCTCATGAGGTTTTGATTCTCTATTGATAATGTGTGAGGGCACATCATATGCTCAGGTTTTGCCCGCGTGGTTTTCCTGTGTGGTCTACCTGTGAGAACTATGGTTTTGAAATTGTCACATGTGGCACGTGTTTTTGTGGTATGCTAAGAGGCGTGCCTAGAAATAGTAAAAAAAAGGATTGTCTCGTATGTCTCGTTTTTCAATAACTAGTCTTCATGCTCGCCTCGGTTTATTGGTGGTGCTTGTGATGGCACCGGCTCTGCTCCTCACGTTTTACTCTGGCAGGCAACAACGTCAACATGCTGCGATAGATGTTCAGACAAACGCACTGCGAATGGCACAAGTAATTGCTGCCTACCAAGAACAGATTATCGAACGTTCGTATCAAATTGTAAGTGCTTTGGCTCTCTCCCCTTCGGTGCGCAGTGGTGATACTGAACAATGCAATGCATCTATGGCACGGTTACTGCAAAAGTATGATGCGTATAGTGTGTTTGCGGCTATCAAGCCAAATGGCGACGTGTTCTGTAGTGCGCCGATAACGAGTGCGCCAGTAACTGTTTCTGATCGTCCATGGTTTGGTGCAGTCAAGCAAGAACGCGATTTTGTGATAGGTGAATATGCAGAAAATCGTTTGAATAACCAGATGATCCTTCCCTTTGCCTACCCGGTACTTGACGACGATGATGAGTTGCAAGCTGTTGTCGTAGCCGGGCTCGATATGCAAGAACTGAGTACCTTTGCTGGCAGAGCAGACCTACCGCCAAACTCTATTGTTTTGGTGCTCAATAAAACCGGCACCGTGCTGGCTCGCTACCCAGATGCAGAGAACAGCGAGCATCTATCGCTTCGGCAGTCATTGCTTGTTGCTGCTATCCAAGAGCAGCAAGGCCAAGGCACGACAGAGATAGTGGATATAGACGGTATTTCACGGTTGTGTGCCTTTACCAAGGTGCAGCATATAGACACAGAGCAAGAGGTGTATGTGACGGTTGGTATCCCGTCACAGGTTGCCTTTGAGCGAATAGACCGCATGATGACATTTAACTTGTCTATGCTATTGATCATTGTTGTCGTGGAGCTTTTTGTTGCATTGATAGGGAGCACCTATTTCATTTTGCGCCCTATCAATGCTCTTGTATCTGGCACACAGAAACTATCGCAAGGGGAACTCACAACCCGTATCTCGAAAAAGCATATGGTTGGGGAACTCTACCAACTTGCAACCTCATTTAATCATATGGCCGAAACATTGCAGCAACATGAAGCGAATATCCGCGAAGCCGAATCTCGCTACCGTACACTCGTTGAGCAAATTCCATCTGTCATCTACACATCATCGCTAAACGCTGCTATGTCTATGCACTATGTTAGTCCACGTATTGAGATGCTCACCGGCTACACGCCCGATGAGTGGCAGGGCAGTACATGGATACACTATGTGTACCCCGAAGACAAGCAACGTGTTTTGGATACACTAGCGCATAGTGCAAGCACAGGGGAGCCGCTTCGTAGCGATTACCGTTTGTTGAAACGCGATGGGCAGGTAGTGTGGGTGCGTGACGAAGCCGACATTATCTATGATGATGACGGGCAGCCATCATTGATGCAAGGCACACTGCACGATATTACGGAGCAGAAGGAAGCGGATGAAATTATCCACGAACAGCAAGAAACGTTGCGTGAACTTTCTACACCATTGTTGCACATAGGCGACCGGGTGATGCTGATGCCTCTGATTGGCGCTATGGATTCGTACCGTGCGCAATTGATGATGGAGTCGTTGCTGAAGAGCATTGAGGAACAAGGTGCCAAGGTCGTTATTCTTGACATTACGGGGGTGGCTATTGTTGATTCACAGGTTGCCAATGCGCTCATTCAAACAGCCAATGCAATACGCCTACTGGGGGCACAGGCTGTGCTCACAGGAGTGCGCCCTGAAGTAGCTCAAGCACTCGTTGGCATTGGTATTGATTTGAGTACTATTGTGACGCATAGCACGCTACAAAAAGGCATTGCCTATGCGATGCGCAACAAGTGATGTATTAGCGTAGTATGCGGCAGGTCATCTTCTACAGAACCTGCCGCTCAATATAGATGATGGTTTGGTTGTGAAGAGATACCTATCTGTGTCGCTTACACAATGTCACCCGTCGTATTTTGTCCCAGTTACCCAGTGGTTCACCACATACTGTAGCTGCAAGTGAAAAAAGGTCGCTACGTGGTTCAGTTCCAGTACCCTGTACTTGCTCAAGGGGAGCATATTGCAGAGTAAAGGCAAAGACGCTTTGTGGTGTGCTAATTTGCGATACCAAGCCTTTTGCAAGACCAAAATCAAGGAGTATAATTTCATTACTTGGCGTAAGTTTCAAGTTTTTGGGGCTAATGTCGCGGTGTATAACGGGAGGTTCCTGCGTATGCAAGTAATTCAGTGTTACAAGTAATTGGTCAGCCCATTCAAGAACTTCATCTACAGAGAAAGGCTCTTGACGTTCTTTGAGCAATTGCTTGAGGTCTTTACCGGGGAAAATTCCATTACTAAAAAGTGTTCGTTTTCTAGCACGAAGTAATCCATGACTCTTGGAAGATTGGGGTGACGCAGTTGAGCAAGCAGTTGGGCTTCTCGTTTGAAAGCTTTATTTACCTGTTCACCGTCAATGATAGTTTGTTTCAGAGCAACTGTTGAGTTGAGACGTGTGTCGGTGGCTTCATAGACTGCTCCCATTCCGCCTTTTCCAATTTGACGTATAATTTCGTAGCGGTTGTGGATGAGAGCACCAAGTGTAAGCATATGCACATCCTTTCAGAACCATTTCTGAAACTTCGGATGAACCTTTTGTGATACAGGAAAACGATGTAGTTCTATGTATTGTTTCGAACAGTCTGCGTGTTTTTTTTACAATCTGCAATTACATACTTTGGTACATGCTTATTTTTGGACAGATAGCAGATATTGCGATATTGTTACAATAGCACACTCTAATATGGTTGTCAAAGAAATCGCTTTACGTAACAATACGTGATAGACTGGAAGAAAGAGTTTATGATAAGAGGTATGGTATGACACAAGAACCCAAAACAGCATCTCCATGGGAGACTTATGACTGGGAAAACCTTGATTTAGAGACAGCACCGCTCGATGCACCACGTGGGGCAAGTTCAATAGATTGGGGGGGCGATGGAAGTGATTTAGACCGACCAGTGCGTAAGCATGTACTGGCTGCCCTCATTCCCACCACAGAACCCTATACCCCGCCCGTAGATGCTTTGTTGAGCTTGGGAATGATGGAAGACGAAGACACGGATGCTCCAGAACTGTTCAAACGCTTTGGTTTGGGGCAGGAGCACATCCACGATTTGGTACGCATGGCGCGTGACCGCGCATTGCACACAGCAACCGCAGATAAGCCAGAGGTCATGGCACCCGGCTATGCCCTTGATGCATTGTCTCAGTTGGATATGACAGCAGTGATTGATGACCTCATCCCCCTATTTGATGTAGACATTGAATGGTTTACAGATGATTTTTACGATGCGCTGGCTGATGCCCATGCTGTTTCGTTCCAACCCCTTTTACGATATGCTACCGATGCAACGCGCTGGTCGTATGGGCGTGCAAAGGTGCTAGGAGTGTTGGAACGCATAGTAGGACGTGCGCCAGCGCTACGTTCGCAGGTCGTAGCTTCTGTGAGTGAAACATTGCAGCATGCTGAAACCAACACTGTCAACCTGAATAGCACAGTTGTTGATGTCCTCTTGACGCTTGAGGCAGCGGAAGCGCTACCGCTCATCCGCCATGCGTTTGAGACAGGGCAGGTGGATGAGACGGTCCATGGTGATTGGAAGAGTGTTTTGAAAGACTTCGGTCAAGAACCAGACCCAGATGACCCATTGGTAGAAGAATCGTCGCGCCGCTTGAAACAAAAGCAACAAAGTCTCTTTTCGTCTGATCTGCAAGAACAATTTCAAACGTTGTTTGGGGGAATGCTGCAAGCAGGTGATGATGATGATGAAGACGACGACGACGATGAAGAAGATGACCACGCCGAGGTTGAGCCTCCGTTCGCGTTCCCCGCATCTTCGCCTGCTAGTGCTGCTGCCCATTCAGCGGGGCACATGCCCTACCAAATACCCAAAACACCTATGCAAGGCACACCCAAGCCAAACGAAGCACCTACCCATGCGCCCACACCCACAAAGAAAGTAGATAAGAACAAGGCCAAGCAAAAGCGCAAACAGGCATCTGCAACACGCAAGGCCAACGTCAAGAAGAACAAGAAAAAGCGCAAGTAGTTCTGAGCACGTGAGTATGCTCACGTGGTAATGGAAAATGCGCGTACCTTAATGCGGTAGAGACGTTGCATGCAACGTCTCTATCTCTTCGCCATCTCCCCACTTGACAGAACCCAGGTTACGTAGTAGTATACTAACTACTCAATGTTTGAGTAGTTGTAAAAAGGGTAGTATTCCCTGAGTTTGTCGAACGCAATTGAAACGGGCATCACTGTGTAGGAGCATATGAGTCGCAAATCTATACAACCTTTTACCATTGAACATGTGTTGCTTGGTCTCATACGCCAGCAACCTATGCATGGATATGAAATCTATCAACGGGTGAAAGCACATGCTATCTTGGGCATGGTATGGTCTGTCAAGCAAAGCCACGTGTATGCATTGCTTACCAAATTAGAGCAAGCTGGCTATGTGCGCACGTCTATAGAAACACAACAATCTTACCCCCCGCGCAAAGTGCTACACCTTACCGACGCGGGAGCCAATGCCTTCGATACATGGATGCGTAGCCCCGTTGTAGAATGGGCGCATGCGCAGAGTGAGTTTTTGGGCAAGCTCTTCTTTGCGCAACGTGCCGGCGATGCCATCGTCCGCACCCTCATAGAGCAACAACAGCATGTAGGTACCGAGTGGCTCGATAGCTTGGGCAAGCATATGCAGCGTTTGCAGCCGCACCAATCATCTGAGTGGCTCGTGCTATCCTTGCGTATGCGGCAGGTAGAGGCATTTTTAGATTGGCTCAAGCGTTGTGCAGTGCATTTCCGTAGCCCCTTTGTCGTGCAACATATGGTGGGCGTACTTCATAGCAGCACAGCACGCGAGTATGCTGAACGCTTTGTAGACTATATATGTTCAGCAGTGGGGCAGGCTATACTTGAACACTACGGGTTTTTGCCTGCCAGCGACACACCTAGCTCAACGCTGACGCCAGCACACGAGGCATTGCTGCACTCCGCCACGTCTGCCCACCATGCCCATGGCCAAACATTGCATGTGTTTGCAGCAGCAACATTGCGCGATGCGTTTGAAGCAATAGCCCAAGCCTTCAGTGACCTGCATGGCGGTATGACCATTACCTTGACGTTTGCAGGGTCGCATTATTTAGCCGATGCCGTTGCGCGAGGTGAGCCAGCCGATGTGTTTGCAGCAGCACATGAAGACCAGATGACCTCTTTGATACAAAGCGGATGCGTGCCGTCCGATGGAGTGCGGCTTTTTGCACGTAATCGCCTTGTTGCTGTAACCCCCAAAGACACGAGTCTGCATCTTACTACCATGCACGACCTTGCCAGGCCGGGCTTAAAAATTGCGCTTGGCACCGAAGCAACCGCTATTGGGCACTACGCACATACCCTGCTCGAAGAGGCCGAACATCTGGCCTGTTTAGATGCCAGCGAAGTTGCTGCCGTGCGCCAAAATGTTGCGTTCTATGAGCACGATGTGCGTGCAGTGCTTGCAAAGGTGCTGTGTGGCGATGCCGATGTAGCCATTGTCTACACATCAGATTATTGTGGTGCAGAAGGTGTGTCCGAAGGGTCGCACGTCTACCCAATTGATGCATTGTGGATAAACACCATCTAATGCGAGAAAGGCATGTGTTATGGCAACGAAAAGGTATATGACTATGGTATGGAGCGGGGCATTGTTGCTATGCTGTGTGCTGATGGTGCATGTGCTGGCCGCATGTGGGCAACAAGCACGCCAAACCGCAGCCGAATCAGGCGACAACACGGCAGCAACGCATGGCGAAGATGTAACGATAACGGTTTTTGCGGCTGCGTCGCTGACGGAGGCATATGAAGAACTTGGCAACACATTTGAGGCTGCCCATCCCGGTACACAGTTTCTCCTCAATCTAGCCGGTTCGCAGCAACTAGCGCAACAAATTGTGCAGGGAGCACCAGCAGATGTATTTGCATCGGCCAACACAAAGCAAATGGATGTGGTGATTGATTCTGGGCGTGTGCTAAGCGGTACGCAACACACATTTGCCCACAATCGCCTTGTAGTAGTCGTATACAAAGAGAGCACCGTAGCACTCCAAACGCTAGAAGACTTGGCACAGCCTGGTCTCAAACTGATTTTGGCAACCCCAGAGACGCCAATTGGTGGGTATTCACGTGCCACACTCGACAAGGCATCCCAAGATGCTGCTTTTGGCACCACCTTCAAAGATAACGTGTTAGGCAATGTCGTGTCATATGAGCAAACGGTAAAAGCCGTGTTGACCAAAGTGTTACTTGGCGAAGGCGATGCGGGCATCGTGTATCTATCGGACAGTATGACGGCAGACGCTGTAGACAAGGTGGAGCGGGTTGACATACCAGAACACATGAACATGCAAGCGATATACCCCATTGCAGCTATCCACGATAGCCCGCATGGTGCAATGGCACAGGAGTTTGTAGCCTATGTGCTGTCGCCAGAAGGTCAAGCGATATTGGAGCACCACGGGTTTGTGCCCGCACAGAAATAAATCATGTTCGGTCTTTGCGTCTTTTCATTGCGTCTTTTCATTGCGTCTTTGCGCGAGGCAAAGTGTTTAACCCAACCTATTGTAAGGATAAAGACAATGGCACTATCACATATGACAAAAAGAAGCCAAGATGTTTCCCTGGTGACAGCGAAGCATGGTCAGCGCAACAAGATTGCGTTGCTCTTATTATCGCTGCCATTGTTGTTCTTTGTGCTTCTACCGCTCATGTCATTGCTGGTGCGCACACAGCCAGCTATGCTCGTGCGCTACCTAGCCGATGGTGATGTGGTAGGCGCTGTGCTACTCAGCATGAGCACAAGCAGTGTAGCTATGCTGCTGGCTGTGTTGATAGGTACACCTATCGGATATGCCCTTGGGCGATATACCTTTCCGGGGCGCAATGTACTAGAGACGGTGCTGGAGTTGCCCATGGTGCTGCCACCTGCCGTCGCAGGGGTGGCATTGCTCATGGCATTTGGGCGACATGGTGTGGTTGGTACACACTTGCATGCTATGGGGCTAGATATAGCCTTTTCGCAAACAGCAGTCGTACTGGCTCAAGTATTTGTTGCTGCCCCTTTCTATGTGAAATCTGCTGTTGTAGCTTTCTCGAACGTCGAACGCGATGTAGAAGATGCTGCCGCATTAGACGGGGCTGGTCCGCTCACAATATTTGGGCATATGACGTTGCCGCTAGCGTGGCCGGCGTTGCTCAGTGGCGCAGTGATGACATGGGCACGGGCGCTTGGCGAGTTTGGCGCAACTATTATCTTTGCGGGCAATTTTCCCGGTCGCACGCAGACCATGCCACTCGCCATCTACGTGGGCTTTGAACGTGAGCTGGGCGTGGCGCTGACACTTGCCGTCATTTTGCTGGCTGTATCGTCGGGGGTACTCCTAGTGATAAAGGGAATAGTGCGGCAAAACCACTGATACCAATAGCAGAGACATTGCGTGCAAGGTTTCCGGTTCCTCTTTGCGTGCTTTACGCTCTTCGCGTCTTTGCGCGAGGCGAAATGTTTACCCAAACGTGGTATAACTGGTATGGTGTGTTCTCTTTCACGCACAGCAAAAAGGACAGGCGCGGTGCCTGTCCTTTATTTGGTGTAATAGTGTGTAAAAGTGGTTATGCGCTCTTTATATTACTTGCGGTTGCGTGCCGCGTGGCGCATGCGATATTCCATAACTGCCAGCATTTCATCAGTTGATGCCGATACGTATTGGGCTGCGTGGTACAATGGTACCGACTGCGTTGGTGTTGCTTCAATGTGGTGTTGGCGCAGGACATCAGTGGCTTCTGGAATATGCTCGACAACTTCTTTAACCGTATTCTGTGCATAATTTGTGGTTTGCATCTCTCTACCTCCTTATATTCACACTTCGCGTCTACCTGACGATTATATTTACCTGTATCTATTATCCTTGCGTGGCATCCTGCCAACGCATACATTCACTTGTGTTTGTTCAGGTGCGTTTGCATTACCGCATTTCCTGATGGTTTTATATTAGCATACTGTTTGGACGATTTCAACAAAAAGAACTTCAATTTGTTTGTACAAAGTATACAAATCGGAGCAATTTTACACCCGATGCCCGATGCGCTCTGGCACAGTGTAGATCATGGGCAAGCTAAACAGGGTGACAGCACCCTTTATCAGCATATTGCTGATGATGACACCCACAACAACATGGGCTGGCAAAGCGCCCACAAAAGCTATCAGCGCAAAGAGCAGGCTATCTATCGGTACACTTACTGCATTGCTTGCCAACACCCGCGACCATTGATGGTGCGTACCAAAGCGTTGTACCCATAGTCGGTAGACTTCGGTATCTATCAGCTCGGCCACAACCTCGGCAATAATTGAAGCAACGACAATACGCCAGACGGGAGAGAGAACAGTGGCAAATGCAAGTTGTTGCCCAACGTCTGGGTCGCCGGGCAAGTTAGCCACAAGCCAGAAGAGCAAAGCCATAGCTAGGTTGATAGTGGCGGCTGTGAAAATAAGCGTACGGGCTGCGGCTATGCCAAGGTTCTTGTGAACCATATCACGCAGAGTAAACGTAAATGGGTAAACAAGCGTGCCAGCATCCATAGAAAGCCCGGCTATGAGAACGATTTTCAGGCTAGTAATGTCGGCAAGCAATTGGGCTGCAATGTAAGCTGCTACCACAATGATGGCCCGTATGAGCCATGCCTCAGTTTGGTTTTGTGTGTTCATAGACAACGATTTATGTTCCTTCCTGCTATTGTTTGCTAGTTTATACTACTACGTTCTATCTGTGCGTGCAAGCTTACACAGGTAGGTATACATCGTTCTCCCATCTTGTGCATAGTCAAAAGGGTTAGCATCCAACTAGATTTGGATAGAAAAGGGTGCTACCATATGGGTGGTATAAAAAGTATTCTGTTACGATGGCACGTGCTGTAACATGTATACATCATGCCTACACGTATGGAAAAGATGGAATGAAATTTGAATGGTGCGAATATGGATAATGAACAAAAAACAATCGCTGCATTACAGACTGAAATAACATCATTGCATGAACATATTGCAACGTTGGAGCAACACTTACAACATTTACGTGAGCGAGAGGAGCAGTATCGGTCTTTGGTAGAGCTATCCCCCGATGGCATTGCTATCCATCGCAAAGGCCAGTTTCTCTATATGAATACTCGTGGCATAGAGATGATGGGGGCGCGTGACTTTGAACAAATCATCACCCGCTCGGTGCTAGACTATGTACACCCCGATTACCGTGATATGGTGTTGAAACGGGTACAATCTACCCAACATGAAAGTGCAGTTGTGCCCTTTATTGAAGAGCAATTTGTTCGTTTTGATGGGCAAGCTTTTGATGTTGAGGTAGCAGGTGTACCTATTATGTATGGTGGTGAACCGGCTTCTCAAGTCATTTTTCGGGATATTACCGAACGCAAGCAAGCCGAGCGCAATGCCCAAGCCATGTTGTCTCAACAGCAAACTATCGAGGCGCAGAAGGCTGTGATTCGTGAACTATCTACACCACTCATTCCCCTTTCTGAAGATGTGATGTTGATGCCACTCATTGGTGCAATGGATGAAAGCCGCACTGAACTGGTCATGGAAACGTTGTTGGAAGGCATTGTCCAACACGAAGTTGAAACCGTTATACTTGATATGACGGGTATTTCGGGCATAGATACATTCGTTGTCACCATGCTTATCAATGTAACCCATGCAGTACACTTGATTGGAGCAACCATTGTTTTGACCGGCATCAACCCAACTATGGCATCAACCTTGGTGCAGTTAGATGCCGACCTGCATGCAGTCAAGATATACCGCAATGTGCAACGTGCCGTCCGCGAAGTGCTAGGATACAAAACAGTGCGGTATCAGACACGGATGTGAGGGAAGGAAAACATGCATGTGCTATAATAGATACACATGCTATTACCATAGAAGACAGCTCGCAGCATTGCAGCGTACCAGCAAAGCATTGCATGTTCCTTTTTTTATATCTTGGCGTCTTGGCGGTTCTTTTTTTTAATAAAAAAAGAGGAAGTAGCAACCCTGCCGCTTGTGCAAGCGTGCATCCCTATGATGAGCATTCCCACATGAAAACGCTTGGGGATACATGCTCGCCCTCCCATATGACAGCGCCTACATAGCCGGGCACGGGGGTGAGATGATGTATACACCAATCTGTTGGAGCGTTGCTGCTATGGGTATTGCGTAGAGCCGCCGGCTGGTTGGGGCATATGGTTACTTCGATAGTATGAAGTTCCTTGGCTAAACCATAGCCACGCGCTTTCAAGTAAGCCTCTTTGCGTGTCCAGCCATTGAAGAACGCATGTAGGCGTTGCTTTGGGGCTAGTGCGTGAAAGTCATCCTGCTCGCGTGCAGTGAAGAAGCGTGCTACGATGTGTTCAAGATGAGCTACCGGGCGGATGTATTCAATGTCTACCCCAATGTGGCAACCTTTGCGTATAGCGTACAAGGCATAGGCATGCGAGTGGGATAGGTTGAAGTGGATGTTGTTGCTGTTGCCGTTGTTGTCGTTGGGTGTGGCAAGGCAGGGTTTGCCATTGCTCCCATAGCGAAGTTGCACTTGGCCAGGTTCCTGCCCGATGTACGAACTTAGGATGTTTCTGAGGACTCCACGTGCTACGATGAAGTGGTGCTGATGTTTCGGAAAGGTGAAGCGGTCTGCGCGTTCGTGCTCATCTGCTGAAAGAGTTTTGGCTAGAGACTCCATAATTGCGGTAGACTGGTCAAGCGCCGCAAGCCAGATGTGGATGTCGTTGTGGGACAGTGCTATAGGATGTGACGGGGTGGAGCACACGGTTTTTGTTCTTAGGGGTACAAAAACCGGACGAACCGGTTCGCTTGGTCTACGAGAAGAATCCGTGGCTCTATCGGTTTGTCTGTGAGTTCAAACCCCATAATGATGATTTGTTCACCTTCTGTTATCAGGTGCGCAGCGGCACCATTCATGCCAATGTTGCCAGAGCCTCTTTCGCCAGTGATGATGTAGGTTTCGAGCCTCGCGCCAGAGGTAATGCTAGCAACGAGCACTTTTTCGCCTGGCCAGAGGCCAGCCTTTTCAAGCAAGTCCTCGTCTATCGTAATACTACCCGTGTAAGCTATGTTGGCTTCAGTAACGGTCGCCTTGTGTATTTTGGAGCGAATAACCCATCGCATATAATTGTTTTTAGTCCTTTCTGCTTCATACCGGTGTGTTAGGTGTTACATATTGATAAAAGTATAGCTGTGATAGTTACAGATGTCAAAGCAACGAAAAGCGGGTATAATTGAACGGTAACACGAGGTTGTCAGTTCTGTGATACAATAGATTGAGGATGGAATCGAAGGTGTTGCCAGCAGTACAATCGCCGCATGTGCTAGACTTTATCAGCCATAGTGCTGCGCAAACAGTGCGTATTGGGCACCGCTTGGGCGAGCATGTGCGGGAAAAAGATGTTATCTTGCTCATGGGTGGTTTGGGTGTGGGCAAGACAAACCTAGTTAGCGGTATTGTGCAAGGGTTGGGTTCGGGAGATAGGGTGACGAGTCCGACATTTGTGTTGATACATGAGTACCGTGCTGGTGCAAACCGTGGGCGCATGCGCATTTACCATGTTGACCTGTACCGTATTGAAGATGAGTCTGAATTGGAAACGATAGGTTTGGAAGAGATGTGGGATACACCGAGTGTGTGTATTGTGGAGTGGGCCGAACGGGCTGAAGCATGGTTGCCGCGTGAGCATTTGGCTATTTACATGCAGCACCTTGATGAAACTAAGCGGGTGTTGCGCTTTGTGCCACGTGGTACACACTATCAGTATCTTGTTGAGACGTTCAAAAGTACTGCGTTTGGGTGAGTATGCTGTTGGCTATTGATACATCTACCGTTTTCACTGGGTTGGCATGTTTTGATGCAAATGGTTTGCTCGGCGAATGCGTGTGGGATTCTGGGCGCAACCATAGTGTGCAAGTATTGCCCCAAATAGATATGTTGCTACACCATATCGGACGTGTGCCGTCTGACATCGCTGTGGTAGGTGTGGCGATTGGTCCGGGTAGTTGGAGTGGCCTACGGGTTGGCATCAGCATTGCCAAAGGGATAGCCGTCGCAGGAGATGTGCCAGTGGTAGGTATTTGTACCCTTGATGCGTTAGCCTATCAGCATCAACATCTCTCGTTGCCCGTGTACCCGCTCATTCGGCTTGGGCGTGAACGGTTTGCTACGGCCCTTTTTCAACATGAAGATACCTGGAAACGGTTGAGTGATTATCGTAATGTATCACTGGCTGAGTTGTGTGCCGATGTGCGCGAACAGCCTTTTTTTTGTGGCGACATTGATACGCATGTCCAACAACAAATGCAGCAGTGCATTGATGCCCCAAGCTATTTTGCCTATGCGGTAGATAATGTACGTCGTCCGGGGTATCTTGCAGATTTGGCGTGGCAGCGCTTTGTAGCAGGCGATTGCGATGACGTCACAACGCTAGAGCCCATGTATCTTGGCGATCCAGTGAAGAAACCGTAGGTTATAGATAGGGGAGAATGTGCCTATGTCGGCGCTCAGTCGCTTTGAACAGTTTATGGAAAATCTCGTTGAAGGTTCTGTAGCGCGGGTATTTCGCAGTCCAGTGCATCCGGCTGAAATAGCCAAGCGTCTTGAGCGGGCTATGGAGAGTCAGCAGACGATAAGTGTGCGTCGCGTTATTGTGCCCAACCGATACCGGGTGTTTCTCCATCCAAACGATTTCGCTGCGTTTCAGTCGTTGCGTTCGCAGGTAGAGCGCGAGATGGGCCTGTATTTGAGTGAACTGGCTTCGGAACGCAATTTTTCTATGCTTGACCATCCACATGTGCAATTGGTTGAAGATGCTGATGTGCCACGCCGCACAATACAGGTGGTTGCCGAAACGGTAGACCCAAATGCGGGTGCCGAAGGTGCTACGCAGGTGATGTCGCAAACGGCGCAGTTGCATATGCAGGCGCAGTCGAATAGTAGCGCGTTGTTGTTGCTTGAGACATCGAGGGGTATGCACCCTATTCCATTGGAAATGACGTTGCTCACTGTTGGGCGTGGGCTAGATAATGATGTGGTTATTGAAGATGCACGCGTGTCGCGGCACCATGCGCAGTTGCGCTACAAAACACGTCGTTTTTGGGTGACGGACCTTGGCAGCACGAATGGCACGTTTGTCAATGGTGAGCGTATTAGTGAATCCGTGTTACGCAATGATGATGTTATCTCACTTGGTGGAGTTGAATTGAGGTTTCGAGAAGGATAATGTTTGACGTAGCCGACCTTTCACTTGGTGCCATCATTTTGATTTTACGCATTATGATGGTGTTTTTCCTATACTTTTTTTTGTGGCAGGTATTGCGGGTTGTCACACAAGGGTTGGGGATGCTAAGTGCATCAACGACGGAGCAGGTTCCGTTGTATGGGCAATTGGTCGTGGAAAGCTCAGGGCAGACGGGCTTGCCAGTGGGCAAGGTGTTTGTGCTCAATCAGGTGACAACGATTGGGCGTAGTTTAGAGAGTGATATTGCCCTCAACGATAATTTTTTATCTTCGCAGCATGCGCGGTTGGTGTTGCAAGATGATGCTGCGTGGGTGTTAGAAGATTTGGGCAGTACAAATGGTACGTTTTTGAATGGTTTTGAGGTGCGCGATGCGACACCCATGAAGAATGGCGATGTTATTCGTATTGGGCGCATTGAGTTGAAGTTGGTGTCCTGAAATGGCCTTTAGCGATTATAGAAAATACACAGCATCTGAATTACGAAAACTCTTTCAGATAGAGATACGAAACAATGTAGATTTGTTTCCTGATTTTACACCAAGTGGAAATAAGTATCTTGATTTGCAGACCGATAGTACAAAAATATCTTCGCGCTTGAGGCTATCAAAGTTTGATAATGAGGCTACGCGAGGTAGCCTCCTCGTAGCACGCATTTTGTGGAAAGCTGGCGAGGTTTATCGGTTGGGTGTCTTTTTTGAACCGACAGTCGCACTTCAACACGATGTATCTCTTCATCTTCCGCATCAGTTGACTGGCACATACGATGGCGCTGTAAGTCTTGATGAAATTGATTTTGTGTCCCCGATTATCTCCGTCGTTGAGGTTAAACGAAGCAGTCTTTCTGAAGGTCTAGGCCAGTGTATTGCAGAAATGTATGCGACATTACATGCATTCAATCAAGAAAAGGTCTATGGTATCATCACAGATGGCGAGGTGTGGGAATTTTTTCTTTTAGCAGATTCTATCCTCTCTGTTCATATGCAAAATTATTATATTCTGAATGTCGCTGACATTGTTGATCGGATTGGTTATATCGCAACGTTATTTAAAGAGCCTGGTTTACAAGGATAAGTGATGATTGGAAATACTTTTTGTCATATTAAAGGAGTTGGACCTAAAGTTGGGTGTTGGTTGCATAATTACTGATAGTAGGCTTGCTTTCTCTTCATAATCAACGATACCAATAGCCATCATACTCTGTCTCAAAAATATCGCGTCGAATTTGGCGTATATGCTCAACTAACATATCATTATCATCGCTGACGTCTAGCCCACCTTCCTGCTGAATCAAATCTCGAAGTTGATTCAATTTGTCCGACCAAGATTGCTGGCTTACGAGTGCTTGTGCTACAAGATAGGCCATTGTATCAACAGAGGTAGACCCCCTGGTTGCAGATAATTTTTCCAATGCAGCAAGTAACTGAGCAGGTATTTCAAGTGCTACATATTGAGTATCACGCAGAAAGGTTTGTACACAATCTTCTACCTGAATATCCCTTTGGAGAGCAGCAGAGGACTCGTACAATATATCTGATTGGGTTGATGTTGCTGATACAATTGAGCCATCATCACATCCATTTTGAACTTGAGAGATTTCTAAACAATCATGAACCATTGTTGTTGTGTTCATTCCTACACCTCCAATAGAATAGTATCTTGCACCTAAGTACAGTATAATCTGTACGACAATGATTTTGCAAATGGGATTAGAGTATTTAACGCAAGGGGAGATTTCATATAGCGTTGCCCTTGCATACGCTCAATAGTTCATAATCACCAATTCAGCAATCTTCCCACGCCCATTGCCATTGGCATTGATAGCCCGTGCTGCACGCACTTGACGAAACGTAAACCCATCATACAACGCATCAAAAAACCTATCGTCTGGATTGTGCGCCTGTGGGTCCGAATTGCTCAACATCAGCTTCGCCCCCGTGCTATCAAGCACACGAAAGAAACCGGCTAGGCGGCGCTGGTCTGCGTCATCAAAGGCATGTTTGGAATAGGCCGTAAACGATGCCGTCTTGCTGATAGGGCGATAGGGCGGGTCACAATACAAAAACGTATGTGGATCGGCATAGCGTTGGCAAACGGTAAAATCGCCACACACAATGGTCGTGTGCTGTAGGAGCTTCGCCCACTGCCGCATATGCTGCTCCTCGTACAACCGGGGATGTTTGTAGTCGCCAAACGGCACATTAAACTCGCCACTGGCATTGAAGCGTGTCAGGCCATTGTAGCAGGTGTGGTTGAGGAAGATGAATTGTGCAGTACGCTCAACCCAACTCGCATCAAAGGAAGTAATGTCTGTGACAGGTTCTTGCGCATTGAAGTGGGCGCGTATGTCATAAAACAGACGTTTGCGTGCCTCATGGTCTGCCTGCATATACTGCTCACGCATAGTTGCCAACCGCTCTATCACAGCATCTACATCGTGCTGAATAGTCCTATAGCACACCATCAATGCCTCGTTGACATCGGCAATGACAAACTCTTGCACATCAGGGTAGTGGGTGGCTATGTGCAAAAACATAGCTCCGCCACCAACAAATGGCTCTACATAGCGCTGTATCTTGCCTTGGCTAAGTTCAGGCGGGAAGAGATGCGCCAACTGTTCAATCAGGCGTGATTTGCCCCCGGCCCATTTAAGAAAAGGACGCACATTGTACCCCTACCCCCCACCAGAGCGGGGTTCCTTACGAGACAAGCCATAATCTACCGGCTTCAGCATATGCGTACTCAAGAACAAAAACAGCGTCGTGAACAGCAAACTTATGAACGTATACGCCAACCAAGGGGAAGGCACCAAAATATCCATAAAACCGGGGTCTAGGACAAAGAAGAACGGATTTTTATCCTCCAAGAGTGCTGCCTCCGTAAGCCCTAGCGCAATGAACGGATGCACACAAAGAATAGCCCCAACGAAATAGATAAACACTGGCTCATTTTCAATTTTATCAAAAACACCCGTACCCGAAGCAAAGGTAGCAAGAATAAAGAACAAGAACGGAATACCTAACAGTGGAAGCAGAATCGTCGCCTGCGCCATAATCGTTGCACCAAGCGTAGAGCGCATCACCGTAGACCAAAACAGCCCAATAGATGCATACAGTAGCGCCGTTATCAGCAAGCTGAACATAGCCACCGTCAACTCGGTAGCACTCACCCCGCCAAACAAAAACGACAACCCCGCCAACGGCAACACCGACATAACCAACAGCGACGCAAAAGCCAATGCAGACACAAGTTTACCAACCACAATCTGCCACGGTGTCAACAGAGTCGTCACAAGTAAATCATAACTCTGGCGTTCCTTTTCGCCTGCTATACTCCCCGCCGTCAACGACTGCGTAATAATAGAAACCTGTGCCAAAGCTACAATGACAACCGTAAAAAAAATCGCCTTCCCTATCTCACGGCTCGTTTCCAATTGGTTAGAAGTGCTTACATCGCCTGCAAAAGCCACATACACCAAAAGCGTCGCCACACTCGTTATCGCCAAGTACGCCGTCTGTATAATCATTGCGCGGTAGCCACGCATACGTCCACGTAGCTCGCGTACCAACACCGGGTTAGAAACAATAGTCATTGCCCCAAAAACTCCGCTAATGCACGATTTACTCGCTCAGGTTGCTCCTGCAACGGGCGATACGCGCAATCTGTGATAATACGTGTTTGCGCATGGGTCACATACTTCTCCGTAGCATCCAAGAGTGACACATTTGCACTGTGATGTTCAGCACTCCACAACAACAACGTCGGCACCTCAATAGACAACCGTTTCCCCTTGAGCAAATCACCAACCGGGTAGCAATGGGGAAATGCACCAACGCATGGGCCAGAGCGATACCAATTGAGCGCAGCCGTCAGAGCACCGGGTTTACTGATAGCATCTTTATAGTGCTCAACTTCCTCTTGGCACAACGCATGCTTACAGGGTGCGGTGCCACACAACACCTGCTCCACCAACGCATAATCGTTGGCACGTAGCAATGCATCCGGCACCCATGGCAAGCGCAAAAGTGTGCCTAGCGGCAACCGCATATGCAACCCCGAAGGACGAAAATCTGCCAACATATTCGGGTGTGGCGTATTCACAACAACCAAACGCTCCACACGGTGTGCATAGCGCCATGCGAGAAACCACCCAAGCATGCCGCCCCAACCGTGCCCGACAACAGTTGCCCGCGCATAGCCAAGTGCTTGGATAAGCTCAACCACATCGCTCACAAGCACATCTACCTCATATCCCCACGTTGGCTTATCGGTATCGTTATAGCCACGTAAATCTGGAGCTACCACCGTATAGTGTGCCCCAAACGCTTCTATCTGATAGTGCCAACTATACCAATACTCTGGGAAACCATGCAGCAGCAAGAGCAATGGACCACTGCCCGTCTTCGCATAGTGCATACGGATGCCATTCACATCCACCATATCATGCTGGATAGGTCTCATCTGTTCCTTTCACCACATTCAACACCCATCACGAACCTCTCAGTATAATACCATAGAACAACTATAGCAGTACGAAGCAGTTTTTGGTATACTGTAGAGAGCAAGAGAAAACCGGTTCAGAGAGATAGGGGGAAACAATGAAGCGTTCGCAAATACTAGGAATATTGTTGTTCATGCTACTTTCCATTGGCATCAGCATTAGTGGAGGCGCATTAGCTGGTGGCATTGTCGGCTACTACATAGCACAGCGGAATAACACCGTATCATCCACACAACCCACCTTCTCTGAACCAACAAGCGCACCAATACGACATACCCCAACAGATAGCCAAGAAACGTCCAACGCTATGGTGATAGCAGTACAGCGCGTTGCACCTGCTGTTGTCACCATTCTCAATCATCAAAGTGACCAACTCGAAGGGAACGGTGGCAGTGGCAGTGGCGTCATCATCAGTCAAGACGGCTACATTATCACCAGTAACCATGTCGTTCAAGATGCAATCGCCCTATCGGTTATCTTCCCCGATAGCAGTTTTCACGATGCAACCATGGTCGGCGCAGACCTGCTTTCAGATATAGCTATCATTCATGTTGAAGATAGCGTGCCAGCCGTAGCCACTATTGGAGACTCAAACACATTGAACGCCGGCGAACAAGTGTTAGCTATTGGTAGCCCCTTGGGGAATTTCAGGAATACCGTCACGGCTGGTGTCATCAGTGCGCTCAATCGCTCTGTTGGAAACCTCGAAGGTCTCATACAAACTGATGCCGCCATCAATCATGGCAACAGTGGTGGCCCCTTAATTAACCTACGTGGAGAAGTTATCGGCATCAACACCCTCGTCGTGCGTGGTGATAGCCTCGGCTTGAGCAACCAAACAGAAGGCCTTGGTTTTGCCGTTCCTAGTGCCATCTTCAACCATGTCAGCGAGCACCTCATAGCCAATGGCTCCATCAAATACCCCTATCTTGGCATTCGCTATCGCATGATAGATGGTGAAATAGCTATGCGCTACGAACTACCCGTGCAAAACGGTGCTCTCGTCATTGATGTAGAACCAAGTACCCCCGCTAGCGACGCCGACATCCGTTCTGATGACATCATCACGGCCATCAACGATATGCCCCTCGTGCTCGACAACTCATTGCGCTACTCCCTAACCCAATACCAACCCGGCGAAGATATAAACCTTACCATTTTGCGTGGGGCAAAAGAGATTTCGACCAACATAACCCTAGCAACCCGTCCATCGTACCTTGACAAGTAATATCAACCGTGTTCAAGGGGTATTACCGTGCATAGAAGCGCCCAACGCATTGCATGCGTATGGCGCTTAACAACCATTATATGGTACTATTGCTGCAAAAAAGTCATCACCTACAGATGCACCCATGTATGACTTCTTGAAATGCTTTTGAAAATGAGTTACAATGAAGTTACAAAGGCGTATAAACTGACAATTTATCATGTCTGTTGAGCAGGCACGAAGTAATCTCAAAACAACGACTATGTGACAGGTGCATCCTCCTCTCTCATCTGCGAGGATCCATCTGTCATGATTCGTTTAACAGGATAATACTACTGCCCTGCACAGACACAATCAAAGGAGATAAAAATCCATGCGAGTCATATCAGGCTATCGAATAACTGAACAGCTCTATGAAAGTAACAACTCCATCGTCTATCGTGGACAACGGCAAGCTGATGGTGTACCCATCGTGCTCAAATTGCTTAAAGAATCCTACCCCTCGCCAGAGCGCATAGCTTGGTTCAAACGCGAGTATGAAGTAACCCGCAATGTCAACATCCCCGGTGTCACCCGTATCTATGGCCTTGAAACCGACAAACATCACTGGGTCATGGTGCTCGAAGACTTTGGCGGCGAATCCCTCAAACGCCTAGACCTCTCCGGAGCACTCGGCATAGAAGATTTCTTATACCTTGCTATCAACGTCACCGAAATACTAGGGCAAATACACCAACAACGCATCATGCACAAAGACATAAACCCCGCCAACATCGTCTTCAACCCCAAAACCCGGCAAGTCAAACTCATAGATTTTGGCATCGCAACCATCCTCTCCCATGAAAACCCCACCTTTCGCAACCCCAAAGCCCTAGAAGGAACCCTCGCCTACATGTCGCCCGAACAGGCAGGGCGCATGAATCGTGCCATAGATTACCGAACAGATTTCTACTCCCTCGGCGTCACCTTCTACGAGCTCCTCACTGGCGAAGTGCCATTTGTCAGCGACGATGCACTCGAAATAGTACACCATCACATAGCACGACAGCCCCTCCCACCGCATGAGCGACGCCCCGATATACCCGAAACCCTATCGGCTATTGTCATGCGGCTCATGGCAAAAAATGCAGAAGACCGCTACCAATCGGCCTATGGCATCAAAGTAGACCTTGAAACATGTTTACGGCAGTGGCTAGAAATAGGCAAGATTCTCCCCTTCACACTAGGAAAATATGATATATCCGACCGCTTTCAAATACCCCAAAAGCTCTATGGGCGCGAACGTGAACGCGAAACCATCCTCGCAGCATTTGAACGGGTGAGCAAAGGAACCAGCGAAATGATGCTCGTTTCCGGTTCCGCTGGCATTGGCAAATCTGCCCTCGTACAAGAAATATATAAACCCCTCACGAGCCGCAGAGGGTATTTCATTGCCGGCAAGTTTGACCAATTCCAACGCAACATCCCCTACTCGGCCTTCATTCAAGCCTTTCGTGTATTAGTACGACATCTCTTGACTGAAACAGAAGAAGACATAGCCATATGGCGCAACAATATGCTGCAAGCCGTGGGCAAAAATGGCCAAGTGCTGATTGAAGTCATTCCCGAAGTTGAACTCATCATCGGCCCGCAACCTCCCATCGTAGCGCTTGGGCCAACCGAAGCCCAGAGTCGCATCAACATGGTCTTTCAAAACTTCATTCGGCTCTTTACCAAAAAAGAGCATCCTCTCGTTCTGTTCTTAGATGACCTACAATGGGCCGATGGCGCTTCTCTCAAACTCATAGAATCACTCATGACCATTCCGCATAGCACCGACATACACGAGCAAGTCTTGCTCTTGATTGGGGCCTACCGCGACAATGAAGTAGAAGCCGGGCACCCGCTATGGTCAACTCTCGATACCATCCTCAAAGCACATATGCCAGTGCAACAACTTGCCCTTGACCCAATCGCAGCCTCGGCCATCACGCAAATGGTAGCTGAAACGATGCACTGTAACGATGAGCGTTCCCACCTGCTAGCTGAGCTCGTCGTGTCCAAAACGGGTGGTAATCCCTTTTTCATCAACGAATTTCTCAAATCGCTACATATTGAAAACCTCATCTACTTCGACCAAGCCATTGGTCAGTGGCAGTGGGATATAGAACATATCCAAAAACACGATATGACTACCAACGTTGTTGAACTACTCGCTACCAGAGTGCAACGCATGCCACAACAAACACAAGAAATTGTCAAACTAGCCGCATGTATCGGCAACACATTTAACCTAGAGACATTATCGGTTGTTAGCGAAACATCTCCGCGTCAAACTGCCCTAGACCTGCGCGAAGCCATCTTTGAAGGGCTTATCTTCCCTATAACAGACACCTACAAACTAGCCGAACTTGAAGTGGATGGCTTAGATGGTGCTGCTCAAACAGAATACAAATTTGCCCACGACCGCATTCAACAGGCCGCCTACTGGCTCATCCCTGAAGAAGACCGCCAAGCAGTTCACTGGCGTGTCGGGCAACTTCTCTTTGCCCAAGCACTCAAGCGCGTGCATACGCTTGGGAGCTCTAGCCGCCATATTGCACATGCAGCCGAAGTATATGACGAAGCCCGCGATAGCAATGCATCTGCCACGGCACCATACCACTTTAGCGCCGCAGTAGAAGAACGCATCTTTGACATCGTCAACCACCTCAACCGAGGTTTACCACACAAAAAAGACATGCAAGAAGAAAGGGACAATGCAGACCATACCACATCTATAGACAATGGGTATAGCCAAGAGGGAACATCCTATGAAGATAATAAAGGCAAATGGATTGAACATAGCTTAACCATGCTCCACACGCTGACAACGCCTACTCGCACATGTACCAACAAACTGGCCGAACTCAATCTCCTAGCCTGTAAACGTGCCATCGAATCGGCAGCCTATAGCTCGGCCCTTAGCTACGCACGCACCGGCGTTGAGCTCCTACCCCACAATGCATGGCACAAGTGCTATACCTTGACTCTAGCGCTCTATAAAGAATATGCCAAATGTAAATACTTAAATGGTCAATTTGAGCGAGCTGAAGAGCTTTTTGATACTATAGCAGAGAAAGCCACGGTAAACCTCGACAAAGCTGAAGTCTACAACATCAAAATGACCTTGTACGCCAGCATGGGCAAACTGCAAAAAGTCATCGCTGCCGGGCTTGAAGGCCTACGCTTGTTGGACCTTGAAATAGGAGCTAACCCAACCCAAGAAGAAATTGACTCCGAAATAGAAGTAGTAGAATTTCACCTGCGTCAACGCACAGTTGCCGACCTCGTTCATCTCCCCAATGCAACAGATGCCAACCACATTATGAAAATGAGCTTGCTCAAAGATATACTCATAGCGGCGTGGTGGCGCAGCAACACGCGACTACTCTACCTCGCCACACTCAAAATGGTTCACCTATCGTTGCGCTTTGGCAATGCCCAAACATCTGCCGTCGGCTATGTATGGTATGGTGCTATTCTAGGCTCTGGGCTTGGCGACTATCAAACAGGCTATGAATTTGGCAAGCTTGCCCTTAGCCTCAACGAAAAATACAACAACATTCAGCTTGTGCCAACTGTCAACCTTGTCTTTGGCGTATTTGTACAAAACTGGCGGCTACACCTGCGTGAGAGTGTAGATTTTCTGCGGCGTGGGTATCACCTTGGGCTAGAAGTAGGCGACCTGCTTTGGGCCGGCATCAACTGCTACCCCATCATCTACACTATTTTGATAAAAGGAGAAGAGTTAGATGATGTCTACCAAGAAATACAGCGCTACCTTGATTTTGCAACCCGCACACAGCAGATTATTCCCATCAACATGCTCACGCTCTCACAACAATTCATTTTAAGTCTCAAAGGGTTTACCCGCGCACCAGGCAGTTTCAGCGACAATAACTACAATGAGGAGCGCCATATCAAGGAAATCAAAGCGAGTTCTGCATTCCGTCCAATCTTCTGGTATTACAAGACCAAGTTGCAAGCACTCTACTTGTTTGAGCAATATATTGATGCTTTTCAGATAGCACGAGAGCTCGACAAGTTGACGGATGAGGGGGCTGCTTTTGGCAACGTAACCCTTCCAGAACACTACTTCTACTACTCGCTCACACTCACTGCACTCTACCCCTCTGTAACTACTGAAGAGCAAGAAACCTACTGGCAGGTGCTTGCACGCAACCAAGCGCGGTTCAAAACGTGGGCCCGCAACTGCCCAGACAACTACCGCCACAAATACCTGCTCCTCTCAGCAGAAATGGCCCGTCTCGCCGGGCGCGACCGCACAGCAAAAGTATTCTACGACAAAGCCATCACATGTGCCAACGCCAACGGCTATATCCAAAATGAAGCCCTCGCCCATGAACTCGCCGCACGATACTACCTTTCCAAAAACCTTGACATGAACGCCAGTACGCACTTTTTGCTTGCCCGTAACGGCTACCTCAAATGGGGCGCAACAGCCAAAGTAAAAGCACTTGATAAGCAGTACCCACACCTACGCGCCGAAAACCGCATGCTCTCTAGCCCAAGCACCACCGAAATGCAAACATTTCCCAACATCACCCCTAGCATCACCACCACGAGCAGTGGCATAGACATCACAACCGTCACAAAAGCATCACAAGCTATCTCAGGTGAAATGGTGCTTGAAACGCTCCTATCCAAACTCATGCGTATCGTCATCGAAAACGCTGGAGCCGAACGTGGAGTCCTTATCTTAGAGCGTGAAGGACACTGGGTTGTAGAAGCCGAAGGGAACATTGGGCAAGGTGATGTCACTATCCTGCAATCTATACCCATTGAAGACCGTGCGCGTATGCAACTTCCGGCCACCATCATCAACTTTGTCGCACGTACCCAAGAAAGCATCGTCTTAAGCGACGCATCGCATGCCACCCAATTTACCCAAGATAGCTACGTGATAAGCCACAAACCCCGCTCAGTCCTTTGTACCCCCCTGCTCAACCAAGGGCAACTGATGGGCATTGTCTACCTTGAAAATAACCTGACCACCGATGCCTTTACCCCAGACCGCCTAGAAGTACTCAACCTGCTTGCTGCGCAAGCTGCTATTTCTATCAAAAATGCTATGCTCTACAAAACGCTGCAACAAAGTGAAGCCAAATATCGCAACTTATTCCAAAACTCCAAAGACACCATTTTTATCACAGCCATGGATGGGCATATTATAGATATGAACTCCGCCGGGCTAACGCTATTTGGCTATACAGAGGAAGAGATAAAAACAGCCAACGTCGTAAAAATGTACGCCAATCCACAAGACCGCGCCCAATATCAGCATGTGATGCAGCAACAAGGCTCGGTGCGCGACTACCCTGTGAAACTGTGCCGCAAAGATGGTACAAACATAGACTGCCTTATGACTGCCCACCTGCGCTATTCTGAAAACGGCACAATTGAAGGGTACGAAGGCATTATTCGAGACATCACCGAGCAAAAACGGGCCGAAGCCGAGCGTGCCGCCCTCCTCGACCAACATGCCCAACGCGCAGGTGAACTGCATGCCATACTCCAAAGCATGGCCGATGGACTGCTCGGCGTAGACAAAGATGAGCGCATTGTTATTGTCAACTCCGTCGCTGCCCAGCTACTTGGGCAAGAGGTCTCTGCATTGCTTGATGCCCCACTGAGCAAACTGGCCAATGTTGAAGACCCCCTCATGAGCATCACCCTCCAACACATCGTAGACCTCGTGCGACGCGAAATGCAAGACTCTGAGCATACACTACCGGAGGAGCGCCTAGTGCTTGGCGAGCGCATAGTACGCCTACAAACTGCCCCAACTCTCGGAACTGGCGGGACACTTACAGGTGGCGTGGTGGTGTTGCAAGATATTACCGAAGCCGTGGAATCTGACCGTGCCAAAAATGCTTTCATTGCTACTGCATCGCACGAAATGCGTACTCCTCTTGCCTCTATGAAAGGCTTTGTAGACGTATTCTACATGAGCGGCATTGACAACCTCACAGAAAGTCAACGCATGTTCCTTGACACTATCAGACGTCAAACAAATAATTTGGTGCATATGGTAAACGAACTCCTAGAAGTAGCCCGCCTAGAACAAGGCGCACTACGTGCTCAACCACGGTGGGTGTCGGTGGAACAGACATTAGAGGAATGCATGTCCAACATGACAGCCCAATTTGAGCAACGTCTCCTCTACGTTGATGTAAACTTTGCCGACAACTTACCAATGATATGGATTGACGCTATGCATATACGTCGTATCTTAACAAACTTGATTTCTAACTCTGTGAAGTATGTCCCCCAAGGTGGCGAAATATACGTGCGCGTCTACGAATTGAACGACCCGGCAAAATTACCTAGCGTACCCGATGGACAACCATGGAAACTTACAGAAGAGCGTTCGATTGTAGTCGAGGTGGAAGATAATGGCGTTGGTATTCGTGAATGTGACCAACCCAAGATTTTTAGCCGCTTTTTCCGCTCCGAAAATCCCCTCAGTGTCGAAGCCGGCGGCAGCGGTTTAGGCCTAGCCATCACCAAATCGTTGGTTGAATTACACAACGGGCAAATTGGTTTTTGGAGTGTTGAAAACGAGGGAACGTGCTTCTGGGTTCGATTTCCAGCACCTAGTACCGAGACGCTTTTTCATGATACGGCACCATCTTTCCTCCAGCACAGTGTATAATAGGAATCATGCAAACAAATAAAGAACCATCCCTTCTGTGCTCTATCGGAAAGGAACGAGTAGAATTATGACGAGTGCTATTCTTGACCATCCTGACATCGTCCGGGTCCTTTTTCATCCCCAAAGTGATTACAGCCTTCCAAAACCCGGCATGTTTCTCGTAACATTGGAAGTTGAACCCGGTATTACCCTTGGTGGCCGGCTCTATCCAGCTTTGCCGCTATCGCCTGCTATCGTATACTATCACGGCAATGGTGAAATTGCCGCCGACTATGACTACCTAGCCGATGCATATAACCGAATAGACGCAACCCTTTTAGTCATGGATTATCGCGGGTATGGCACAAGTACTGGAAGCCCTACTGCCGATAACCTTTTAGCCGACGCAACCAACATTTTCAATCGCATCCAAGCTGTGTTTGCTAGGTATCAACTTGACCCGTGTCGTACCTATGTCATGGGGCGTTCGCTTGGGAGCGTACCTGCCATTCACATTGCACGGCATGCCTATCCAAAACCAGACGGGTTAATTATTGAAAGTGGTTTTTCAGATACGTTTGGCCTGCTCGCACGTATGGGGATTCATGTCCAACAAGCAACTGAACAAGAAAATGGCTTTGGCAACGCTTTCAAAATGGAGCATATTACCATTCCTACGCTTATATTGCATGGGCAACATGATGTGCTTATCCCCCCATCAGATGGGCAGGAACTCTATGAGCGTTGTGTAGCAGCAGATAAGCGGTTGGTGCTCATTCCCGGTGCTGGGCACAACGACATCATGGTTGTTGGGATGGTGCAATATTTCGATGCGCTACGCACGTTTATTCATCGTCCCGAAGGTGTAGGATAGGCTTCTAGCCTGTCCACCATTGTCAACATCATCAACGTTGACACCAATCTTTGTGTTTCCTTTGTGTTCTTTGTGTTCTTTTGGGTGAGATATGCTATACTCAACGAGGCTAAATGATGAACCGAAACTGACGATTGGAGAAGATCAGTATGCAAATCATCTCTGTAGATAACCATATCACAGCAATAGACCACAACTTGCTAGGTGTTCCTGGCGTAGGTGTCACCTATGTCGTACGCGGCGAAGAGATAGCACTCATCGAAACAGGCACATCGCTTACCGTGCCGGCCACACTCGAAGGTCTCGACACGCTTGGCATACAACGTGAAGCAGTTGGGCACATTATCTGTACCCACATTCACATGGACCATGCTGGTGGGGCAGGGTATCTAGCCGATGCTCTACCCCGTGCCAGTGTCTACATTCACACCGACTCTCTACCACACCTCATAGACCCATCCAAACTCATGCCCAGTGTACGGCGTGCAGTTGGCGAAGAAGCATGGTCCCTCACTGGCGAAATCCTCCCAACGTCTCCAGAGCGCTTGAAGCCAGCCGAGAATTTGCGGCTTGATTTGGGCAAAGAGGTTATTTTGGAGGCGCTTGCGACCCCCGGACATTCACCCGACCACATCTCCTACAGAGACCTCCGTAGCGGCGGAATGTTTCTGGGCGACGCGGCCGGGCTTTCCATGCCACAGCACAACCTCCATTTCCCAGTCACTCCCGTACCTACCTACAACCTCGAAACGCATCGCGCAACCATTGACATGCTGCGTCACCAAGATATTGGCCGCCTCTACATAACCCACTATGGGCCGCACGACGACGTACAAGCAACCCTACAGAAGAGCTTAGACCGCCTAGATGAACTCGTGGCTCTCGTTGAGGAGGCTCTCGCAACTGGTAATGATGATGTACCGGCCCTAGCTGCGCGTTATGTTTCCTACCCCCCCAACGGCCCAGCAGGCGTAGTGGCACGCAGTTGGAGTCAGATGAGTGTTGCGGGGATGATGCGCTATTTCAAGAAACGCACTTCGTAGCATAGGCATCCCGCCTGTCACCCGTTACTACCTTGACCATGGAGAGACGTTGCACGCAACGTCTCTCCCGCTATTCTTTACATGTCACATAGTTCGTTCGTTGCCCAACAAACTTATGGAACGGAGCTTGGCGCTATGAAAAAGATAACACTGGCTAATCGTCTGCGCTACTACTTCGATGATACTATGTCAAAAGGAATGGTGGCACTCATTACATGGCTGTTTATCCTCCTAACAGCAATGATTTTCTTCATCGCCGTCATTGTTTTCGCAACAAGCATGCTCCCCCTACCAGAAAACAGCATCAGCCCACTTGGGTTTGGCGAAATCCTATGGATGATTCTCATGCACGTCATAGACCCCGGCACCGTCACCGCCGATAGTGGCAATCGCGTGTTTCTCTTTACCATGTTTGTTGCCACCATGGGCGGCATCTTTGTTTTTAGCACCCTCATCGGTATCCTCAACAGTGGCATCGCTCGCAAGCTAGCTGAACTGCGCAAAGGACGTTCTCTCGTCATAGAGCAAGACCATACTGTTATTTTGGGTTGGTCGTCGCAAGTATATACCATCCTTGCTGAACTGATCATTGCTAATGAGAGTTGCCGTTCATCGTGCATTGCCATTCTAGCCGAAAAAGACAAGGTGGATATGGAAGATGAAATCCGCGCACGCATATCCGATACCAAGAAAACGCGCATCGTATGCCGCACTGGTAGCCCTATAGACTTGACAGACCTGCAAATTGTCAACCCAAACACGGCCCGCTCCATCATTGTGCTATCACCAGAAACCGACAACCCCGACTCCGACGTGATTAAAACCATTCTGGCAATCACCAAAAACCTCGCACGCCGCACTGCACCATATCACATCGTCGCTGAAATAAAGAACGCGAGAAATAGGAGCATTGCTGAGATGATTGGTCACAATGAAGTAGAGATTGTGCTCACTTGTCATGTTATTTCGCGCATCATAGCCCAAACATGCCGCCAACCCGGGTTATCTATGGTCTATTCCGAATTGCTCAACTTTCGAGGAACTGAAATCTACTTCAAAGAAGAACCATCACTCGTTGGCAAAACATTTGCAGAAATCATTTTTGCCTACGAACAATCGTCCGTCATCGGCATCCACCGTTACGATGGACAAATGATGCTTCTGCCACCCATGGATATGGTTGTAGCTACGGGCGACCGTATTATCGCTATTACCGAAGACGATAGCACGTTCCATCTATCAGCATCTACGAGCTACGACATAGACATGGACATAGTGCAAGGGACAGATGTGTCCCAGCCAATCAAGCCTGAACGCACTATTATCTTGGGGTGGAATAGCCATGCACCGCTCATCATCAACGAATTGGATAACTACGTATGCCCCGGTTCTGAGATAATGCTGGTAGGCTACCCCGACGAAGCCAAGATAGAACTAAGCCGGCAATGTAGCCATCTGCGGAACCAGACCATATCCTTTCGTCAAAGGGATTGTACCGACCGCCACTCCCTCGAGGAGCTTGAAGTGACAACGTATGAGCATGTTGTTGTGCTCAGCCCATCCTACATGCCCGACATCCAGCAAGCTGATGCACGAACGCTGATCACCCTCTTGCACCTGCGTGAAATTGCCGATACCCACAATCATATGTTCTCTATTGTGAGTGAAATGAAAGATAGCCGCAACCGTGCGCTTGCAGAGGTAGCGCGAGTAGATGATTTCATTGTGAGCAGTCAGCTTATTAGTCTCATGCTGGCGCAAATAGCTGAAAACAAGCAACTAGCCCATGTCTTTGCCGACCTCTTTGGGGCTGAGAAGGCGGAAATATATCTGAAGCCGATTACGAACTATATTCAAATAGGCAAGCCGACGACGACGACGTTCTATACGGTTGTGCATGCAGCTCAAGAACGTGGTGAAGTGGCTATAGGCTACCGTTTGTATGCCTATGCCAACGATGTAACCAATGCCTATGGCATATTTGTCAACCCGGAAAAATCCCAAAAAATTGCCTTCGCGGAGCTAGATAGCGTCATTGTCCTTTCAGATGACCGCTTTGTGTGAGAGCGTGTTTTGAAATGTTGGAGCAAGTGGCACCACACTCGTTCGTGGGCACGACGCCCCTCACCCCTCACCCCTTCAAACATGAAGGGAAAATGTCATCATATTTGAAGGACTTTTTTGTGCCATCAAGGTGTATACTAGAGGCAATAGTTTTTCTGCGCATCAATAGCCGTCCACGGATGGTGCAGGCGAATAGTATGTTCTATTCGTAGCACCTTCGTGGGCGGTCGTGCGCTCAGGGCAATCGTTTAAAAAGGGTTAATATTGGATTTCCTACACTATAGACTCGGTAAAATTATCCCTACACTCACTCCGCATAGTCGGAGCACACTTCGGAGTAACGATGTGGTATAGTAGGGGTATCCATATTAT
This sequence comes from uncultured Chloroflexaceae bacterium, assembly GCA_964626155.1. GTDB lineage: Bacteria > Chloroflexota > Chloroflexia > Chloroflexales > Chloroflexaceae > JAAUSY01. The sequence continues at coordinate 33,303 of CAZVEN010000046.1, forward strand.
CAACAAACAAAAAAAAGCAGCGCGTGAAAGGACGTAGCAGCGGGTTGCATCTATGAAGTAGAGACGTTTGTGGGGCAAGTATTGTTGCAAGCAAAGTAAGGAGAATGAGCATGGCATGTTTTGAGCAGGTTGGCGTAGGAACGATTTGGCAGGGTGCAATATTTTTTCGTGAAGGAGGATTAAGATGAAGGGCAGTAGGTTAATGAAACAATTGCAGGTTTTGTTTACGTTGCTCATAGTGCTCAGTATGATACCATCCGGTATCAACACGCGCACTGTGCAAGCGGAAAGCTATGATGGGTGGGAAGCAACGCCCACATCTACAACTGTCAGTGTTGAAGTATGCGGTAGTACAGGAACAACAACAGCTCGAGTTGGATACCGCAATAGTGGTTCACAAGCTTGGAACACCAGCGAAGTGAGCCTTAACCGTCGCTATGTCACTACTGATTCTTTCGGTAGTGATGGTAATAGCAAGTTCTATTGTTCTGACTGGGAAGCAGGAAGATACCGAGCAGCCTATGTGAACAGTTACACTGCTAATGGTGGAACAGGCTATTTCAATTTTTCCGTGTGCAACCACGGACAGCCGAATGGTACCTATTATGAAACATTTGACATTGCCCATGGCGGCGATTGGTTTTATTGGGATACTCCGTCTAAGCGTGTCAAACTGCGTGTCACCGTGAAAGACTGTAGCAGCGGTGGTAGCAGTGGCGGTACTAGCGATGGTGGCTCTGAACCTCCAGACCTTGACATTAGTTTTGAGAGGATTGTTACCGATTCGCCCTACTACCCCGGCGATACCATTGAGGTGCGCACAAAGGTCAAGAACTATGGCGACGAAAGTGCTGGCGCAAGTAGCGTCAGATTCTATATCTCTGATCAAAAAGATGGCGAACCCTTGGATCCAAGCGGTGTAAAAACCATGCCAGTACCGGCATTAGAGCCGGGCGAACGTACAGATGATCATATCTACACCACCTTGACCATTCCAGCCGACCTTACCCCAGACACCTACTATGTTGTCTTTGAAGCCGATAGTGAGAACCAAGTCGCAGAGTCAGATGAAGACAACAAAGATTACGATACATTGGTCGTGTCTGAAAAGGCACTTCCCACCGTTGATTGGGATGCAAACAAGCCTTCGCGCATCGAAGTATGTATTGAAGGCAATGGTTCAGCCAATGTCACATCGTCATATGACAATACGGGCATCCAGATGTGGCAGCCAAACGGTTCCAACGCAGTTAGTCTGAACCGCCGCTGGATTAATGGCGATGATGTCACCATAGCAGATGGTAGTATGGGAACATATGATATTAGCGACACTGACAGCGCCTACCAAAACTTTGGCGATAGCCTCTTCGCATGCAACGATTGGGAAGTGGGTAGTCATCGAGCAAGCTATATTGGCAGCGATACAGCCACCTCAGAAACAGGCTCTTTTGAGTTCCAAGTGTGTAATGACAACAACTTGCCCAATGGCACATATCAAGAAACATTCGATATTGCCCATGGTGATACATTTTTCTATGTAGACAATGGTGAAAAGACAAGCGTGCAACTTGATGTCACGGTCGCAGATGATTGTGGCGGTGGAGGTGGTGGTACATCGTATACGCCACCTGATATGTCTATTGATGATGTGCAGTTGAAGGTAGGTGAAGCTGGAACCACCATTGATGCTGTGTTTACCGTGCGTTTGTCAGAAGCCAGTACACGCGAGATCACCGTCAACTATACAACAATTGAAGGCACTGCAACAGACCCGGAAAACTTTACAGCACAAAGTGGTACACTCACCTTTGAGCCAGGTACTACCGAGCAGACCATCAGAGTATCCGTGCAGGGTGGTATCTTTGATGGCAACAAGACCTTTTCTGTGGAGCTTTCCGATGCAACCAATGTCGATATTGCCGATGACACCGGTGTTGCAACCATAACAGGTGCAACAGCGTGTGGTGACTGCAATATGGATGGCTCTATAGATGCCGACGATATTACTGCACTTGATGATGTCATGGCGGCCCAGAAATATTTTCCTTTCTGTGATATGAATGGCGACCAACGCCTGAACGACGAAGATAAAACAGGCATTAAGGACCTTGTGGCCGGCCGCAACGTGAATACTTGGACATGCCCTGTTGATCCCTATACTCCTTGGTATGCCAACGGCAAGATTTGGCTTGAACCTAACCCGCTTGTGAAAGGGCGCAAGGCAACAATTACTGTTGAAGTTCGCAATGATACTGATACGGCTCGTGTTGTAGACGTTGAATTTTACATTTCGGATTTAGGTGTTGGGCAATGGTTTTACCATGTAGGCACAGTGAAAGATGTTGTGTTGCCTCCCAACAGTATTTCCTACCCAAGTTGGTCATGGTTGCCGGTCAATCCTGGTCACTACTGTCTCAAAGCAAGGATTGTCGGTCCTGATAACTCTCACACAATACAACAGAATTATGATGTAGTTGACCTAGGCGACGGATGTGCTGTAAAACCATTTGAGGTTTGTAATGATTTTGCCATCGAGCAAACATTCCAAGTCATGCCCATTGGTGTGAATAATCCTGAAGGATGTACCGCCAACGTTGAACCTTCCAGTGTCACGCTTGAACCCGGCGAATGTGCTACCGCCACAGCCAGCATTTGTGTGCCAGACTTACCATGTGGCACATGTTCCTACCGTCTTGAGACCAATCCACCTACACAAGGGCTTCTTGTAGACGTTCCAATTAAGCAGGTCTGTCCTGTCAAAATGTCTATTGAGGATGCAACTATACAAGAGGGGGATGATGGTACGAAAACGGTCCAAATTCCCGTCAAGCTTTCTGCACGTAGTGCTGGCGGCGTCAGTGTCAAGTACCAAACCTTTGATGGCGGCAAATTCCCTACTTTTGAAGGTGCTAGCGTTGCAAAAGGCGATTATCTGACGTCAGAGGGCATCCTGAATTTTAGAGCAGGATCGCAAGAAGCATTTATTGATTTACCAATCAATGGTGACACACTCTATGAACTAGATGAGGCCCTCTTTATTCAATTAAGCGAAGCAACCAACGCAGAATTGGTGCGTGACCGTGGCAAGGTGACAATCGAAAACGACGACGAACCACCCAGAATGAGCATTGATGACTGCAACATTGAGGATAATAGCAAAGTAACCGAAGGCGATGCTGGTGAAGTGCGTGTCACCTTCAATGTCAACCTGCTCGATGTGAGTGGTGTAGCCGCCACGGCCCTGTGTGGTACAGTTGACGGCAACCAAGGAGACTACAAGGCAGCCAAAGCACCGAGCGACTATCGCGCTGAAAAAGTCAACAACCTATCGTTTGATGAGGGTACGACAGGCACAAAGGAATGCACTATCGTCGTCAATAGCGATACGCTTTATGAGCGTGATGAAAGCTTCTTTGCTGAACTGACAGACCTAGCCCATGCACGCATAGAAGGCGACCCAGGCATGTGTACCATCGTCAATGATGACCCGCCGCCCATGGTATCTATTGAAGACCTGTGGCTAGAAGAAGGCGACGCTGGCATGACCAATTTCCCATTCACCGTCCGCCTGTCGGCTGTCAGCGGCTTGCCAGCTACCATCACCTACTCCACCATTGATGGCACAGCCACCCCAACCGATACCGATTACATCACCGTTGATAAAGGAACTTTGACCATCCCGCCCGGCGAGAACACTGGTCAAGTCACTGGAGACGCTATCATCAAAGTTATTGGCGATAGGAAATATGAAAACAATGAAACCTTCGACGTGCGCTTGGTTGACGCTATTGATGCCATCATTGACACCACAGCCGACCAAGCAACCGGCACGATTGAAAACGACGACCCATTGCCTGAGTTGTCCATTGACGATGTGCGCATGGTTGAAGGGAATGACGGTGCCGAGACCATTTTCACCTTTACCGTTAAAATGGACCGTCCGAGCGCCTTCCCAGTCACCGTTGACTATGCCACCGCCGATAGTGTAGCCGGCGATGCGTTGCTACAGGCCATTATGGATACCGACTATCTTACTACCAGTGGCACGTTGGATTTCCCGCCCAACACCACCACACAGCCCGTCACTGTCACGGTTGTTGGCGACAACGATTATGAACTGGACGAACTGTTTGAGGTGCTGCTCAGCAATGCAGAGGGTGCCACTATTGCAGATGATACTGGCATTGGCACAATAGAGAACGACGACCTACTACCGGAACTCTCCATTGACGATGTACGTATGAACGAAGGCGATACCGGCACGGTAGATTTCGTCTTTACCGTGACACTATCCGGCATAACCAATGTACCCGTCACGGTAGATTACACCACGGGCGACATCACTACCACGGCCACCGTTGACTACACCAGCGAAAACGGCTCATTGCGGTTTGCACCAGGTAAGACAACCGAGACTATCATCGTGTCAGTCAAGAGTGACTTGCTGTATGAGCTGGACGAGGATTTTATCGTTACGCTGCAAGATGAGGACAATGCAACGGTTGTCAAGCGCGAAGGTATTGGCACCATTGTCAATGACGATCTTGTGCCAACCATCACCATTAGCGATGATAGTGTGAACGAACCCGAAGACGGTAATGTTGAAATGTCCTTTATCGTGACACTTTCTAACCCAAGCGGCTACCCGGTTACAGTAGACTTTACGACCGCTGATATAACCGCCACGGCTGATGTGGACTATATCAGCAGAACAGGTACGTTGGTATTTGAACCTAGCACTACAACACAGGTCATTGCCGTCACAGTCAATGGCGATACCGAGTACGAATACAACGAGACCTTTGCTGTAAACCTTGACAATGCAGACGGAGCCACCATTGCCGATGGGCAGGGCATTGGCACTATCAACGATGAGCCACCACCCAAGCTCTCTATTGGAAACGTTACAATGGCTGAAGGCAATGATGGTAGCACAAACTATGTGTTTGATGTGACGATAGGGCTGCCGAGCATCTACACCGTAAATGTAAACTACGAAACCATTGATAGCACAGCAAAGGTTGCTGATGGCGATTACGAGGCTGCCAACGATACGCTCAGCTTCGAGCCTGGCGAAGTGACCAAGCAGATAACCGTGACCGTGTATGGTGACTTGCGCTTTGAAGATGATGAGCTTTTTCTCTTGAAACTCGTCAGTGCCAACCTGCCTATTGCAGATAGCACAGGCATCGGCACAATTGAGAATGACGACGACCCGCCCGCCTTATCTATCGGCGATGTGACCGTGACCGAAAAAGACGCCGCTGATGACGATGTTGAAGCAGTATTTACGGTGACACTCTCACAACCGAGTGGTAAGGACGTAGAGGTACGCTACTCGACAAAAGACGATGAAGCCGTAGCAGGCAAAGACTATGTAGCTTTAGACAACGTATTGCTCATTATCCCGGCCGGCGCAACTGAGGAAACCATCGTAGTGCCAGTGAAGGGCGACACAACCTACGAACTAACCGAAACCTTCACGGTTGAGTTGATTGATGATGATACTCTTGTCAACGCGACCATTGACGATGGCATTGGCGAGGGCAGTATTGTTGACAATGAGGAAATCACTATCAGCATCAATAATGTGACGGCTAGTGAGAAGGATGGCAAGGCTGTATTTACGGTAGAGGTAGACGGAGCCGACTTCAATGAAGTAGAGGACATTTCTATCAACGTAGGTACAGAAGATGGTACTGCCGAGTTAGGAAGCGATTTCAAGTTCAACCCGGGACTAGCTACATTGACCTTTGCAAAATCAACGACGTTTGATGCTCAAGAAGTAACTGTCGAGATCTTGTCTGATGGTGAATATGCTGAGCCAGACGAAACCTATCTCGTCACCCTGAAGCTAGATAAACCATATCATCGAGTAAGCATTTCCGATGAAAATGGTAAAGGGATAATCATTGACAACAGCGAGCCACCACCCGAAATATCTATTACCAACAAGGTGATCGAGGTAGTTGAGAGTACGAAAGGTCCTGTCAAGGCTGAGTTTACTGTGAAATTGAGTAAGCCTAGCGAAAAAGTAGTTACAGTATACTGCAGCACTATCAAAGATACTGCCAAACCTGACAAGGATTACACTGGTTTCAGCGATAAAAAAATTGTGTTTGAACCAGGTTTTACAGAGCAAACCTGCACTGTTGATGTCTTAGGTGAAACCTTGGATGGGGACAGACAGCAGTTCTTTGTAGAATTGAGCGGTGCTGAAAACGCAACTATTCCAGACGCAGGTAAAAGAGGCACTGTCCTCATTTATCAGTTAGGTGATTGCAATATGAACGGTAGTGTGCAAGGCTTTTCTGAAGATAATACTGATGTATTCGAAGTTTGGAAAAAATATGGTTACCCACCATTCGAAACAGCAGAAGATAATCCAGCATGCGATGCGAATGAGGATGATGTTTTAGACGTTGGAGATCAAACATGCATTCAGAATATCGCAGTCGGTAAAGATTGCACTGGAACACCTTGATTACACTTCAAGGTATTTCTCTCAATTGCATAGGTCCCTCCAAACAAAGCGAGGGACCTGCAATGCACCAACAAACAGTTATAAACTCTGCTCATAGCTTGAGCATTAGTGTTATGAAAGGATGCAGGATATGTATACAACATCGCCGGGTAAACGAATAATGATGACAAGTGTACTGCTCATTCTGATGATGCTGGTTTCTATGGTAGGCTACCAACATCATACAGTTTATGCACAGAATGACAACACGAACCAAGATGGACCAAGATTAAGTTTTCCTACCGAAGCTGTCACTGCGAAGAAAGGTGATAAGTTGGTAGTACCTATTAGCTTTCTTGGGAATGGAAACGATATTCGAGCTATCACTTTCGCCGTTGATTTCGACAGTACCTGTTTGTCTCTTGACTCAATAGATGAAGACGGGAATGGTATTCCTGATTCCGTCAATATTCTTGGGGGGAGTGATAACTTTTTTATCTTCGATCCAGAAAAGGACAACAGTAAGTTATTTTTCTCGGTCATGAACAGGGTATCCTTGGGAGCATTATCCGATGGTACAATTGCAGAAATAACATTTGATGTAACTTGTTCGCCACCAACAAGTACGCTAGTGAGCTTCTTGGATGAGCCTCCAGTTTCATTTGGTAGCTCTAGTGGACAAAGTGTACAGGGTACGTCTTCAGGACCGTTGACAGTAGTTATTCCTAGTCCAACCGACGATAAACCCATCACCACCTTTGGTGCCTTTACCTGTGCATCACAGATGATAGACATGACCGGGGTTGGCATGTATGGCTCTACCAAGCAGTCATTTATCGTGCCTGATTCGTTGTGGTCCATTGTACAAGTAGGCGGGGCTGGCTTTACCGCCAAACCACCCACAGCAACAACGTTTCGCTTTGTAGATAGGTCGCCATTGAGTATGGAGCCAACAACCGTGCTCGACACGCCTCCAGCCATTAGCCCGGTGGGTATGATGGGCTATGTGGCCGAAACCATTGGCTATCTGGGGCAATTAAGCGTAGATGTGCATGATGTCAAGGCATCCAACAAGACACCAAATGGTATGCTTGTGTATTATGGGCGTCCTATGCCACGGCGTCTGCTCAGTGGAACGGCGGTCACGACCATACAATATGCATGGGGTGGGCAGAACAATGAAGACTTTGTTGGGCCCGCTGTGCTTGACTTGACATTGCCCGAGGCTCTAGCGGCCCCTATGGACGTGCGCGTGAAAGTGGCCGTGATGGACAAGGATGCCGATGGGCGTATTGCCAAGTTGCGGGCCGAAGCTGGTGGTGTCGTCACGGAAAAAACCCTCACACACTCGACCGACCCGCTGATCAGCATTGAAGAATTGATACTTTCCGATGTACCCACTGGCACAACCAAACTCAATGTAAAACTTATCTCACCACGCAACACCGGCTCACAGTGGAACCAAAATGGTACAGCAGGCGACTCTGTTTTCCTACTTGGGGCAACGACATGGTATGAATGCAAAGACTCCAACCCACCCGACATCATTGCAGAGGAACCCGTTGCCGAGGAACCCATTGCAGAGGAACCCGTTGCTGAAGAACCTGTTGCCGAGGAACCCATTGCAGAAGAACCAGTCGCAGAGGAACCAGTCGCAGAGGAACCCGTTACAGAAGAACCTGTTGCTGAAGAACCTGTTGCTGAAGAACCTGTTGCTGAAGAACCTGTTGCAGAGGAACCCGTTGCAGAGGAACCCGTCGCAGAGGAACCCGTTGCAGAGGAACCCGTTGCAGAGGAACCCGTTGCAGAGGAACCTGTTGCTGAAGAGCCAGTCGCAGAGGAACCCGTCGCTGAAGAGCCAGTCGCAGAGGAACCCGTCGCTGAAGAATCTGTTGTCGCGGAGCCAATAGCTGACGACGCAACCGACGACGATGCAGACGATACAACCGACGAAGATGCAGACGACGCAACCGACGACGATGCAGACGACGATGCAGACAATACAACCGACGAAGATGCAGACGACGCAACCGACGACGATGCAGACGATACAACCGACGACGATGCAGACGATA
>CAZVEN010000047.1:0-40413 GCA_964626155.1 uncultured Chloroflexaceae bacterium
TACAGAATACAGAACATTTGTGCGCAAGCTAAGGGGACAAAACCAAGCGAAAGCCAACGTAGCCGTAGTAGGGGTAGTACCAGTACCGCGCCGCGCAGAGTAGATCATTTGAGCTATTCCACCATGACGCACCGCGTAATGAAACCCTATCGCTGCCTATTATGTAATCTTTAACGACCGTGCCGCTACCAGCGGGGTAAGCATTCCACTCACTCGCGGTCCATTCCCACACTGTGCCAACCATATCGTGTGCGCCACACGCGGCTGCGCCGGCCGGCCGCCCACCTACTGGCGCAGCAGCCGCCTTATTGCCTCCTAGGTTTTCGTTATACACATGTGCAGACGATGGCTCTTGCTCGCCCCATGGGTAGGTGCGGCGTTTGCCATGCCCATCATACGCTGCGGCTGCTTCCCACTCGGCTTCAGTTGGCAGACGAATGCGATGGTCCGATGGCAGGCTACTGGCAAGCTCGGTGTTGAGCCATGCCGCAAACGCGGCTGCTTCATACCATGTCACACCTATCACAGGTTGATTGTTGCTGTTGTATTGTGCGTCATCCCATCCCCATGGTTGTGTGCGGACCTTGCCCTCGTCATAGCCTGTGCGCCACTTCCACCCGTTTGGCGTCCATAAGCGCTCATTCGTGTAGCCACCTGCATGCATGAATTGGTGGTATTGCTGCACCGTGACGGGGTATTTGCCTATCCAAAAGCCAGGCAACGCTATCGTCTCAACCGCATCATTGGGTTCCCACCCGCCTATGGCATAGGTGCCGGGGCGCACATAGCACCAATAACCGGCCGGGTTGCCAAACACGGTGTCGCGCTGTGCCACGTCGTCGCGCCACTCGTCCACCGTCACTGGGAAGAGCGGGTTGATGCGCGAACGGACCGGGGGCGGGACTTCAAGGGTAGGTCTCTTGGTATCGCTCTCTGAAGGCACAAGAGCAACCCCCGTCCCCCCCGCACGCAGGGGGGAGATACCCGATTCCCTCCCGTGTATGGGGGGGCTAGGGGGGGAATGCTGCGGGGTCTCTGGCTTACGTCGCAATGCATAACGGATTTGCCTAGCCATTTTTGCCAACATTTTCCGTACAGTGGGCGAATCGAACTGCTCAAACCGTAGCTCGCGCCAGTCCAACCACTGATGGGACGCAACCACTTGTATCAGATCGTCGTCGTCCGATGCTTCTCGTTTCTCCAACTCATCACACTCAATATAGTACACGGGTAGTATCAGATCGTTGCGTTGCAACTCCTGTTCACGCGCCAGAAACCATTGCAACTCTTTGCGGCAATGGGCACTCTTGAAAAAGCTCGGTGTGAGGATTGGGATGAAAAACGTGGCTTCTGCAATTGCGGCTGTTATCTTTTGCTCAAATGGCTCTCCCCACCCAATATCTTTCACATCTTGGAAGATGGAGAATGGTTCGCCGGAGTAGGCTCGCACTTCTTTGCTCAATTGGAGACACAGTTCCGTGAGGTATCCACGGTTATGCTCGTCGTCAAAGCGGGTATAGCTGATAATAGCTTTGTATTCGTTGGACATGCGATGGTATACAGATGCCTTTCTCTTACAGACACAATACGCTTGTGGGTATTGTACCATTAGTACACAAATAAACAAATAGGTGTGTGTCCTAGCAATGCGGTGCCACGCACTCCCAAACGTGCGAGGCACCCTCTTTGGCGCTTTGTAAAAGGTTTCCTGCCCCGCACAGATTTCATGGGCGCGAGCGCATTCGTGTATTCGTGGCCCCCATTCGTGGTCGGCTGGTTTCAGGTTTCAGGTAACGTCTTCGACGATGAAATCACTCACCTGTGTTGTTCCCACTCACGCAAACGCAGACGCATTACCCATAAGGCATTGAGCCACTACCAGATTTGGGCATGCTTGATTTGGTTCAATTGACTGATTATGCAGTTGGGATGCGCTATGACTTTGACCAATGGCCAACAAGAGAAGAAGCAGAACAGGCGCTGTTTGTTGTTGAACAGGTGCGAGCAACAATACTAGCACATGTACCTATGGATACACACCCAAATTGAGTTGTCAATGATACAAACAAACAACCACAAACCTTTGCATCGGGTTGCGTCTTTGCGTTAAAAAATGCACACATCATGTAGGGTTGCAATAGCGTTCAACGATGCGCTTCAGAACCTTCAATATCGCCTCTGCCTCGGTTTTTTCATCATACTCTCTCGAAAACTCCAGCATCATAGTGGGCTGCTCGGAAGCTATATCTTGCACAACAGCGCGGATAAACTTCCAAGTGTCACTAATGGTATAGCACCCAAACAACTCTTGCATGGGTTGCTGGTCGCGCTCCCAGTTGAGATGCGCGGCAGCGAGGAGTTGCCCATACAATTGCAAACGTGGGTCGGGGTTTTCTAAACCACGTTTTGCCTCAACCACAACGAGATAATACGCCGACTCCACCAAACTCGTTATGCCACTCCCTAGCACACCATCGGCTACGCCCAGCAACTCGACATGCGCAAACTGCGCCCGTAATGGCACCTGCGCCCATGCCTGAATATCCTGCTGCTCTGCCAACACCAGCATAGGGTAAATTGCCCGTGACCAAATGGTTGCCTCATTCATCAATGTCGTGTCGGCATAGCGTAAACGGGCAACAATATCTTCTACTTGGCGCTGTTCTTCACCACTCAAGAGCATATGCTCAACGTTGGTCCATTCATAGGGAGCAATAGGTTTTTCAACAATGCGAGCAACATGCTTCAAGTCAGGTGCGGTAAGATCAGAAAGTCTCACTGTTTTCATAGCACGCTCCTACCATTTTTGTTCATGAAAACCTCGCGCAAAGCCGCAAAGCACGCAAAGCGAGAAAGAAGGGAACATACAATGCTTTGCTGATACGCTCCAAGGGTGCGAGCCGTCTCATGGCGTATTGTATCATAACTCCTATGATAATATGGTACAATGACTACTGCTACGAAAAAATCGTAGGACAGACAGGATGCCTGTCCCCATTCCATACCCTGCCGACCACGAATGGGGGCCACGAAGACGCGAATATGTCCCTTTTTTTTTTGTCTTTGCGTTCTTTGCGTCTTTGCGCGAGATCTTCATGAAAAAAGAGAACTCTATGAATCGTTGGTTTAACACCGAAGGACCGTGCAGGCCAGAGTGGCACTATATGCTACCACCAATGGCACGTTTGCAAGATGTCATGCAGTTGATTGAACAGAGCCGCTACTTTGTCGTGCATGGACCACGACAAACGGGTAAGACGACAGCACTACGTGCATTGGCACAAGAACTAACTGCCAGTGGACAGTATGTTACTGTGCTTGTTTCCATGGAAACCGGTGCCCCATTCAGCGATGATATAGGGGCAGCAGAACTGACCATACTTGACGATTGGCGCAGAAAAACAAACCACAACCTACCGGCTGACCTCCTGCCTCCACCTTGGCCTGATGCCCCTCCAGGTGGAAGAATAGGTGCCGCATTGCAGGCATGGGCTGAAGCATCACCGCGTCCACATGTGATTTTCTTGGATGAAATTGATGCGCTCAAAGATGTTGTCTTACTCTCAGTATTACGGCAATTGCGCTCAGGGTATGATCTACGACCAGATGGGTTCCCGTGGTCATTAGCGCTGATTGGCATGCGCGACGTGCGCGACTACAAAGTAGCCTCTGGCGGCAGCGAGCGCCTGAACACCTCTAGCCCCTTCAACATCAAAGCACGTTCACTGCTCCTACGCAACTTCACAGAAGAGGAAGTTGCAACTCTTTACCAACAACACACCAACGACACCGGGCAGGTGTTTATGCCTGATGTGATGCCATATGCATTCGACCTCACCCAAGGGCAACCATGGCTTGTCAATGCCCTCGCCCAAGAGATAACCAGCGTATTGGAGACTGACCACACCAAGCCTATCACCCGTGACCATGTAGACAAAGCAAAGCAAGCGCTTATCATACGCCAAGACACACACCTCGACAGCCTCGCGGCACGTCTAGTTGAAACGCGCATCCGAAATGTGATTGAACCAATACTAGCAGGGCAGATTGCTCCTGATATACCAGTGGATGATATTCGTTTTGTGCAAGATTTAGGGTTGTGTCGCTACGACATGCACGCAGGATTGCTTATCGCCAATCCCATCTATCGTGAGATTATACCGAAGATGCTATCGTATTCTATGATGACGATGCTACCTGCGATTACGCCATTTTGGTTTACTGACGACGGCAAGCTAGACCCCAACAAGCTACTCGAAGCCTTCCTTGCTTTCTGGCGAAAAAATGCTGAACCGCTCTTCAAGAGTGCGCCCTACCACGAAATAGCCCCCCACCTCGTGATGATGGCCTTTTTGCACCGCGTTGTGAATGCTGGCGGCACGATAGACCGCGAGTATGCCGTTGGCAGTGGGCGTATGGACCTGTGCATTCGCTACCGTAACGTGACGTTGGCGATAGAACTGAAGGTGTGGCGACCCAACGAAAGCGACCCACTCTATGAAGGCTTAGTACAACTTGACGATTATCTGGCTGGCTTGGAGCTTGACTCAGGTTGGTTGGTTATCTTCGACCGTCGCCCCGATATACCCCCGGTGCAACATCGCACGACAATGGAGCACGCCACCACTCCAAGCGGGCGCAACGTCATCGTTATCCGTGCATGATCACTGCTCCCTAGGCGATTGGCGCATCGTTTGCGTCACAATGTCTTGTATACCGGCCGGGTCCCACACGAGGTTGGAGCCATATTCAGCTTGCAATACAACCGTGTCAGGGCTAATGCGTATTTGCCCGATAGCATCTGGCTCCAACCCATTGGCAAGCACCAGTAAACCAAGCAATATATCCGGTCGGTCTATAGGCATAGTTGTGAGCACTGGGCCGACACTAGCGCTGGCATCTCCGATTTGCTCCCCATTTTGCTCTCCCTTGAAACTGTCGAGCAGGGCCGGCATGGATGCGATACGTCCAATCCATCCTTTATTCTTGATTTCGGCAACAATAGCCTGCATCACCTGCTGCTGCCGTTTAGAGCGTCCATAGTCGCTTTCTATTGTGTTGCGTGTGCGTGCATACATCAGCGCGGTTTGCCCATCCATGCGTTGCTCACCAGGGAGAAATTCTACATACATCGTGCCAAAGTTTTCGGTGGGGTAGGTATCATCTATAATATGCTCCTGTACATCAATCGTGATGCCACCAAGCGCATCTATCACGTATACGAAGCCATCAAAATTGACTTGGGCGATATAGTCTACGCGCATGCCACGTGGCGGCAGCCCGAGGAACTGTTCAACCGTTTCGGCCGCAAGGGCCATGCCGCCTTGTTGTGGAGTTGTGCCGGCTCCATAGAGTTCGCTTGCTAGGGCATATCCGTGGCCATAGACAACATTGATTTTGGTGATGCCCACACCCGGTAGCTCTACTTGCGTGTCACGGGGTATGGAGAGCAAGTTGACCCATCGTCCGCCGGCATCTATGTGTGCAAGGATGAGCGTATCGCTACGTACTCCCTCTTCGGGGTGGTCTGGGCGTTCATCTACACCAACAATGAGCACATTGGTGCCACCAAGAAAAGGGGTTGCAATAGATGGGTTGGGGCGCACTTCTGGCACCACGATAACATTGGCCATGGCATGCGTTTGCTGATAGAGCAATGCTGCCCCACCAATACCAACAATAAGGATAACGAGGAGTGCTATACGTATGCCAAGCCAAATACGACGACGCAGGGTTTTTAGGTGTAGTTGCTGTTGTTTCATTTGTTTGCGCAGAGTTTCCACACGATCCGAAGCACGTCCGGGCGACGAGGAGGATTCTGCTGAAACGGGGGGCACATTGGGTAGGTCAACTGAGCGCGATGACCGTTTGCGTTGGTCTTGCGATAACACGATAGTTTTGCCGCTGTAGGTACGTCCACCATGTGGCTTGTGGTTATTTGGTTCTTTCATTCTCTATTCAATCCCTTTTTTCTTTTTTCATAAAGACCTCGCGCAAAGACGCAAAGAACGCAAAGCTATAAAGGAGGGAACATGCAATGCTTTGCTAGCACACTCCAAGGGTGCGAGTTGTCTTACTCTATTATAACCTACTTGTGCTAGAATATCTCTACATTGTCTACGGGGTTTCTCCATAAGTTCTCCATATCTGCGCGTTATACTGTATACAGTTCTCAATTGAGAGGACACATAGATAGAAGAAAGAAGCAGTCCTACAGGAAGGGACTACAATGGTGCCACTGAAAGGTTCAGGGCATCAAAATGGTAACGTTTACTTGTATGAAGAGGAGTTTTAGTATCATGAAGAAGACATGGGCTATACTGATGGGAGGTATTGTAGGAATTGTGGCTGTGATTGCACTGGCAACAATGACAACGAATGCACAGGAGCCAACACCAGCACAAGATGCAACACAGACACCAATGCAGCAAAATAGGCGGAACGATGACGGTTGGAATGGACGTGGACCAGGTATGGGCATGGATGACCGAGGCGATTGTGCCCCGCATGGCAAACCAATGGGTGATATGGGGCGTGATGCGCACCTGACCGTGTTAGCAGACGCATTGCGAATGACCACCGACGACCTCATGGCAGCCTTCCAAGAGGGCAAGAGCATAGCCGACATTGCAGATGAGCAGGGCGTGGCAGTTGACACCGTCGTAGACACCTTGGTGACAAAGGCTGAAGAGCATCTGGCAACCTTGGTAGAAGATGGCCGCTTGACGCAAGATGAGGCAGACAGTAAGCTAGAGACCATCCGTGAAGAAATCACGACACGCATCAATGATACATGGACACCGGGTGAAAAACCGGGGTTTGCACCCGATGGTGGTAAGAAGGGACGCAGCGGACTAGGACGTGGACCAGGACATGGACCGATTGAAGACCTAGCCGAGGCACTCACTATGACCACCGACGACCTCATGGCAGCCTTCCAAGAGGGCAAGAGCATAGCCGACATTGCAGATGAGCAGGGCGTGGCAGTTGACACCGTCGTAGACACCTTGGTGACAAAGGCTGAAGAGCATCTGGCAACCTTGGTAGAAGATGGCCGCTTGACGCAAGATGAGGCAGACAGTAAGCTAGAGACCATCCGTGAAGAAATCACGACACGCATCAATGAAACACACACACCGCGTGGTCCTGGTATGAGGTTTTAGTTCGTAGGGTTTAGCAATTGAGTTAGGATTGTTTGTAGAGGCGTTGCATGCAACGTCTCTACACATGCATTTGGTGAGAAGCTATGCGTATTCTGGTAGTTGATGATGATAAGCAATTGGTACGGCTAATGTCGTCGTATCTTGAACAGGCAGCATATCACGTATTGACGGCCTATGATGGCGATACTGCCTTGCGTTTGATACGTACTGAACAGCCAGATTTAGTCATTTTGGATTTAATGCTGCCAGACCGCGACGGGTGGGATATTACGCGGGCTGTGCGTAGCGATGAACGTTTGGGGCGCTTGCCCATTATCATGCTGACGGCCCGTGTTGAAGATACCGATAAGATTATTGGGCTAGAGTTGGGAGCCGACGATTACATTACCAAGCCGTTTAACCCGCGTGAGGTAGTGGCACGAGTGCGAGCAGTGCTACGCCGTGCAATAGATGCACCAGTGCAACAACGGTTATTGCAAATGGGGGGGCTTGTGCTCGACCCAAGCCGCCACGAAGTGAGCATAGATGGACGCAAGATTGAGGTGACACCAACCGAGTTTGAAGTGCTCAAACTCATGATGGAGAATCCAGGGCATGCATTCACGCGCTTGGAGTTGATTGAAAAAGGGTTGGGCTATTCGTATGCCGGCATGGAGCGTGCAATAGATAGCCATATTAAAAATTTGCGGAAGAAGATAGAGCCAGACCCCACCAATCCGACATATATTCAGACGGTATATGGGGTGGGCTACCGTATTAGTGATATGCCATGAAGAAGCTCTGGGTACAATTGACATTGGCATTTGCGCTAGTAGTCATCATTGCCGTGCTCGTCGCTTCGGTGGCCACCAACCGTCAGATGGATGGCCTGTTCCGCCGTTTCGTAGCACGTTATCCCCATGCGCATGTCATGGAGCGCTTGGCACAATATTATGAGCATAATGGCTCTTGGGATGGGATTGATGATGTCATACCAGAGCAACCGGAGGTTGGCGGTGTGTCCACGCCGGTTTCGTCAAACAACCCTATGGCACGACGAGGTATGGGCATGGGGCAACGCCGACCGGATGAGGCGTTTGAGCACCATGATGATGAGGAGGAGAGGAGAGGTGGACCGCCAATACCATTAGAAGGGTTGAACCCTGATGAAGTGGCAGTAGATTTTCTGCTGTTTGATACCAAAGGGTATATTGTATATGATAGCACCGGTAAACCCGCCGGTAGGCTAGTAAAAGGACGTGCTAAAAAGGAAGCAGTTCCCATCTTTCTGCACGATAAGATTGTAGGGTACTTGTTTATTCAACCTTCGCAAGAGGCTGAGTTGCCGCTTATTGCCAAAACATTTCTGCAAAATATCAACCGCACGCTCTTGCAAGCTGGTTTCATAGCAGGGATTATTGGCGTGATACTTGGCATTGCTATTGCACGTGGGCTTTCTGCGCCGCTCGGCCGCTTGGAAGCGGCAGCACGACAATTTTCGTCCGGGCATCTGGAGCAACGTGTGCCCGTAGAAGGAACAGAGGAAATTGCGAGTGTTGCGCGGGCGTTCAACGATATGGCAGCGAGCATTCAGCAGGCACAGCAATTGCAACAAAACATGGTGGCAGATGTTGCGCATGAGCTGCGCACGCCGTTGAGTGTGTTGCAGGGCAACCTTCAGGCCATTCTGGAAGATGTCTACCCTATGGAGAAAGCCGAAATTGCCACGCTCTATGATGAGACATTGATTCTAGGCCGCCTAGTGAACGACTTGCATGAACTGGCAAAGGCAGAAGCAGGCCAGTTGCATTTGAATATGCAGGAAACCGATATTGCAGCCATTGTTGAGCGCCATGCAGCACTTTTTAGCGACTTTGCTGCCGAAAAGGATATTACCTTGAACGTGGTCATGCCCGACATAGTGCCTTTGGTAATGGCAGACCCGGGCAGGGTGCAGCAGGTGTTGCATAACTTGTTGTCGAATGCATTACGCTACACCCCGGCGGGCGGTACCATTCATGTGCAGATTGAGCATATTGCGCAACACAGAGATAGCGATGCACAACATACTGTGCGTGTTGCTGTGGTAGATACAGGCCCAGGCATTGCTGCCGATAGCCTTTCGTTTGTTTTCGACCGCTTTTGGCGTACCGATAGCTCTCGTTCCCGTGACCAAGGTGGCTCTGGGCTAGGTTTGGCTATTGCCAAGCAATTGATAGAAGCTCAAGACGGCCACGTTGGCGTTGAGAGTGTTGTCGGGCAGGGTAGCCGCTTTTGGTTTACCCTCAATACTGTTCCCCATAATGTTAGGCTATGACCAGTCAATTTTGATTTTGTCACGCCCGTGGATGTACTTATCCACCGCTATAGCCGCTTTCACTCCATCGGCAGCAGCTATCACCGCTTGCTTGACATGCTGGCATATCAAGTCGCCCACAGCAAAGACACCCGGTATAGCAGTTTGCATTTCATGGTTTACGCGCAGACAGCCATTTTCCTCCACCTCTATCTGCCCCATGAGGTAGTCAGTAATCGGTTTTGCTCCTTGCAAGAAGATAAACACGCCGTCGAGTGGGAGCATTTCTTCTTCTTTGCTATCGCGTGATTGCACCTTGATACCTTGGACGCTATCTTCACCAACGATAGCTTTGAAGCGTGTACCAAGACGAACATTGACCTTTTCGTGTGCATTGACTTCGGCTATAAGTTCCGGGCTGGCTTTGGCTTCTGGCGTGGGTACAATAAGCTCTATAGTCGAGGCAAACTTGGTCAGGAAGATGGTTTCCTCAAATGCCTCGTCGTTACCGCCAATAACTGCGACCGGGCGATTGCGAAAAAATGCGCCATCGCATGTGGCGCAATAGCTTACGCCACGCCCAAGCAGTTCTTCTTCACCAGGCACAGCGCTGGTGCGCCCCATAGAGCCTGTTGCAAGGATAATGGCTTTGGTAGTGTAAGCATCTGTGCCGCCCATAACCATTTTTGGGTCCGAGTTCAAGTCTACCCCAACCACTTTATCGCTGACATACTTAGCCCCAAACGATTCGGCTTGCTGGCGGATAATCTTCACAATGTCTGGGCCGCTTACCGTGCCGGCAACGCCGGGGTAGTTACTGATTTTGCCCGTAATACCAAGCGCTCCTGCCGTAAGTCCTTTGTCTACGACAAGAGTCTTGAGGTCTGCACGCGAGGTATATATCGCCGCGGATGAACCGGCCGGCCCCCCGCCAATGATAACAACATCATACATATCAGAACCGTTTTCACTCATGGCTTTTCTTTACTCCAATTCTGACTTTGCACATTTTACCTATTTCCAACAGGTACAGTTGACACGAAAAACGTGCAAAGATTGTGCATTCTTTTACGCTGTTCCTAACTCTGCTATAATACATCTGTAGTCAACACATGCAAGTGCTCTGCGTTGATCACGTTCCTATTGTACCATAGTATGTGTAGTGGTGGTGTTATCAATCATACACGTATCCCAATGTAGTAGGTACAGCCCACTTGGAGAGGTGAAATGCCAGTGGAAAGGCAAGAAGAATATATATTTCGGATAGTAGGCTTAGACTGTGCAAGTTGCGCTGGCTCGCTTGAGTCCGGCATTGGGCATATGAAAGGTGTACAGACATGCAGTTTAAGCTTTGCAACAGGAAGAATGGTGGTATCTGGCTCCGTTGGGCGCGAAGCAGTGATAGAACGTATTCGTGCCTTGGGCTTTGATGTTGCTTTGGAAGATGAAGCGGTAGATGCTGGTCTGCAAACCAAAGCGAGTGGGCCGGTTGCCTTTTTGCATTTTTTGTGGCAGCGTTGGGATACACGGCTGGCGCTGATTGGTGCAATACTCGTTTTGCCGAGTGCAATTGCGCATGAACTGTTACA
Source organism: uncultured Chloroflexaceae bacterium (assembly GCA_964626155.1). Taxonomy (GTDB): domain Bacteria; phylum Chloroflexota; class Chloroflexia; order Chloroflexales; family Chloroflexaceae; genus JAAUSY01. The sequence goes on from CAZVEN010000047.1 coordinate 11,028, forward strand.
CATTGAGCATATCGTGTTCCAAGGAGCTTCCATAATAGCACTGTTGATTGCCGGGTGGCCGATAGGGTTGAGTGCTTTTCGGGGGCTTGTGTATAGTCGCCAAATACGCATGACCATGCTTATGACAATAGCTGCAATTGGCGCGGTATATATTGGGGCCTATACTGAAGCCGCCATGGTGATGGTGCTGTTTGCCATTGGCGAAGCACTAGAGGGCTATACCACGAGCCGTGCGCGTGATAGTATTCGCCAATTGATGGCCGTTGTGCCACAAGAAGCTACCTTGTTGCGGCGTGCCGGGCAACCGGAACGTGCTACCCAACCAATTCATGACAATGGGCAACCTGTGGGAGCACAACGTATACCTATTGCAGAGCTTGCTATTGGCGATGTCATTATTGTGAAACCGGGCGAGCGCATTCCTATGGATGGGGTTGTACGTGCGGGCATGTCAACCGTGAATCAGGCTCCCATTACTGGGGAAAGCACGCTGGTGGAGAAATCCGATGGGGCGCATGTCTTTGCAAGTAGCATAAATGGGGCCGGGGCGCTGGAGATAGAAGTAACGCACAGTTCAGCCGATAATACAATTAGTCGTCTCATCAAGATGGTCGAAGAGGCCCAAGAGAGACGTGCGCCGGTACAACGGTTTGTGGACCGTTTCGCGCACTATTATACACCGCTGGTCGTACTGGTGGCGTTGTTTACGGCCATTGTGCCGCCATTGGTTTTTGGGCAACCTTTTTTGAATGTGGGCGAACATCATGGCTGGTTCTATCGATCACTGGCGCTCTTGCTCGTGGCATGCCCATGTGCATTGGTTATCAGTACCCCTGTCAGCATCATTAGTGCCATTAGCAATGGTGCGCGTAATGGGGTGCTGTTTAAGGGGGGAGCATATCTTGAAAAGTTGAGTAGTGTGAGCGCAATTGCTTTTGACAAAACCGGTACGCTAACCGAGGGCAAGCCTGCTGTTGTGGCTGTACGTTCAACCGCCTGTTTGCTGCCCAATGCTGATACAGGTAGTTCCTTTTCCTTAGATGCGCAAACTGAACGATGTGCGCCGTGTGATGATTTGTTGGCGCGGGTGTGTGCTGTTGAGCAAAAAAGTGAGCACCCATTGGCTACGGCTATTGTGCGCGAGGCGATACGGCGCGGTGTGTATGGCACGTATGCCCCGGCTGAACAGGTGCATGCTTTGGCGGGGCAATCGGTATCTGGTTATGTGCAGGGGCAACATATTGTGATAGGCAGCCATCGCTATTTTGATGCGACTGTTCCACACTCGCAAGAAGATTGTTTGCAAGCGACCCACGATGCAGAACAAGGGTATACACCTATGTTGGTAGGTTGTCAAGATAGCTATTTGGGGCGCATTACAGCAAGCGATACTGTGCGTGCGAGCAGTGCCGAGGCGATAGCGTCGTTGCGAGATATGGGCATTGGGGCATTGGTGATGCTGACAGGCGACAATCGGCATGCGGCTACCAAGGTGAGCGAATCGGTGGGCATAACAGCAATTGAAGCCGAGTTGTTGCCTGAAGAGAAGGTAGCGGCGATAGAGTCGTTGCGTGCGCAGCATGCTTGTGTGGCCATGGTAGGCGATGGCATTAACGATGCGCCAGCGTTGGCAACAGCAGATGTGGGGATTGCGCTAGGCGGAGCTTCTGGCGGCACTGCTGAGGCAATGGAAACGGCCGATGTGACGCTCATGGGGGATGACCTGCGACGCTTGCCATTTGCCATTCGCCTGAGTAAGGCAACCATGCGAACGATAGGCGTGAATGTGGTGTTGAGTTTGGGTATCAAGCTAGGGTTTTTGGTGTTGGTGCTGGCCGGCTTGGGCACGATGTGGATGGCCGTACTGTCCGACATGGGCACATCGCTGCTCGTGACACTCAACGGCATGCGGCTGTTGGGGCTAAATATTCGACCCTGAGAGGTGAGAGGTGAGTACGGAAGTACGACATGCGTTTCTTGGAGTGTGCATACAAGCTCTGTTCACAGCTTGGTTTGACAGAAGCTACAAAAAGCGTTTACAATAAGCGCTAATGGTCCGTACACTCCACGTTATCGTTTGCCCGGAGCGAGTACCGATGTACAATAAGTTGGATATGTATACCAAACCTTCCTTTCACATAAACGACTTTGGATAGAGTACAAAAACGGTCCATGCAAAACCTGATCTCCATCTTGTGGATCAATGTTTCACGACAATATCCCCAACGACTCGGGGTTGAGTAAAAAAGCAAAATCTTATTCTCCGCTGAAGCCGCCGAAGCCGCCACAACTGAATTAGTTACGACTCGGGGTTGAGTACTACGTGTGTGTTCTAGCAGAAGTGATGTAGTGACTCAGGTTTGAGTACAAAAACCTATACACTTTCCTTACATCCACTACTTGAAACCCGCTTTTGCATGTACGACTCGGGGTTGAGTACACATAGGCATCGCCAAGTGCAAAAAAAGGGGCTTGCCATTGGCAAGCCCCTTGGGTATGTAAATGAGAGATTTGCGGTCAACCGCTGATAGGAGGATAGGATTCTAGCCCAATGCTCCTAGTAAAACAGGCTTTTAGGTAAACAATGATTCAATGTCATCGGGCGACAGTTCCTTAAACACGCTCCCCTCAGTTGCAATCACCTGCTCAACCACAGCCCGTTTGCGCTCCTGTAGCATCAGCACCTTTTCCTCCACCGAATCGCGCACAACCAGTTTGTACACAAACACTGGCTTATCTTGCCCAATACGATGTGTGCGGTCTGTCGCCTGCATTTCTACTGCCGGGTTCCACCACGGGTCAACATGAATGACATAATCGGCAGCCGTAAGGTTCAACCCCACTCCGCCAGCCTTCAAGCTAATCAAAAAGAACGGCAAGTTCGTGCGACGTATCTCATACACCGCATTGGCAATAGACGTATCCCACAAGCGCGTTGTGCGCTGTTCGACATGACGCTTGATAATATGTATGAGCAAAATCTTTACAAAGCTACCGATTTTATTTATTTTATCTTCTTTGCTCATTTCCTCTAGCTCTGAAACAATAGCAAGTGCATCGTCATAACGGTGTTGTTCAAGACAAATGCGCAACTCCAAAAGCTCTTCCATAGCTTGTATTCCTCTCTAGCACATGGTTGTGGTGTGGGTATTGTGCTTGTGTAAGTGCTTTCTGTTCCCTGCACACTGACTCTATCATAGCATAGAGAGAAACATCTATGTAAAGCTATTTGCTGTGTATTGTTTCCCCACGACGAAAGCGAGAGTTATCCAGACTTTGCAAAAGCCATGCCACAAATACTGCATTTTTGTACAACATACGGTATAATGAACACAATTGCACACTGCATGATACATACTGCGTGATAAACGCGAAGTGATGAATGTTGAGAATTGAACGTATGAAAGGAACAAATACTTGAAAGTACAATTCGTGATGGCCCTCATGATGGTGGGTATGTTGTTGAGTGTCGCGGCATGTGGGCAAGCGCCGCAACCTGAAAGACAAGCACTCGTGGCCCAAGTGCAGCAACTTACCCAAGAAGCCTTAGATGCACAAGAAGAGCAGGAAGCAGCCAATGCAACCCAAACCGCCGAAGTAGCCCAACAAGAAACGGCTACCGCTGAAACCGCCGAAATTGCCCAAGAAGCTACCGCTACTGCACAAACTGCTGCCGCAGCTCAAGAAGCCACCAGTGCAGCTATGGAAGCCACCGAAGAACCCGATGAACCTATACAAACAACTCCCACGAATACCGTGACACCAACACGTACCACAGAAGACATACCCCGTTTTGAAGAAACCACATGTTGGTTTGAGGTCCCTGAAACCATGCCCATTGAATGTGGCTACCTCATCGTGCCAGAAGACCGCGCAGACCCCGATAGCCCAACCATAAACATTGCCGTGAGCATCTTCCGAAACCCAGAGGGACAACCAGAACCAGACCCCATCATCTACCTTGATGGTGGTTTGGGCGAAAAAACCTTGGAATATGTAGGCCGAGTATATGAACGGTTTGCACCGCTTTTTGCAACCAACCGTGACATCATCGCCCTTGACCTGCGCGGTGTAGGGTTATCCACCCCCGCACTCGATTGCGATGTAGCCGGCGACATCTATGCATTGCTAGACTATGAGCTTGACGGAGAAACGCTTACATCCCAAGAGCTTGGCGAAGCCATAGCCGACCTGTTCATTGCATGCGGCCAAGAACTTGCCGACACGGCCAACCTCTCGGCCTACAACAGCACCCATAGTGCCGAGGACGTGAATGACCTGCGCCTTACACTAGAATATGACCAGATCAACCTATGGGGCACCTCGCATGCCACACGTATCGTGCAGCAGGTTATGCAAGCATACCCCGACAGTGTGCGTAGTGCCGTGATAGACTCGCCCTTTGCGCCCAATGAAATGCTAGACGAGCGTGCCGAAGCAAGCGTGCATGGCATCAACGCTATCTTTGAAACATGCGCCGACAACCCCCACTGTGACGAAGCGTTCCCTGACCTAGAAAGCATTTTCTACGATACAGTTGAAGCATTGAATGACGAGCCAGTGCAACTTGAAATAACCAACCCCAACGACAGAGCAACCTATAACATAGTGCTTACGGGCGATATGTTCATCTGGACGCTTTCTTTCTTCCAAACAAACCACAACACCATCGCATTCCTACCCGCGTATATCACCATGGTGAGCAACGGTACCTATGTCATGGCAGAAAACTTCTACAGCTCCCTCCCATCATGGCTTGAGCAGCGTAGTCTTGGCTACCAATTTGCACAAGATTGTGCTACAGCCTACATTCCCATGGATGACTTTGAAGATGCCATTGAGGAGTATCCCGAACTTGAAGGCTTCTTTGCTATAGATTTCGAGGGCATGCCAACCATACACATCTGCGACGCATGGGATATTGAACCGGCCGACACAGAAGAGAATGCACCTGCACCTAGCAACATCCCTACACTCATCATGCGTGGGTTTTTTGATGCCAGCACCCACCCCGACATGACCGAGCAGGTTGCTGAATCGCTCAATGCCAGCTATGGACCCATCGTCTACCCCGGCATGGCCCACTCGGTTGGTGGGTATCACGCCTGCCCCACCAATGCCATGATTGCCTTTTTTGCCGACCCAACAACCGAACCCGACGACGCTTGTACCGAGCAGATGAGCGCTGAGTTTATCACCTTCTTAGAATCACAGCCGGCTAACTTTGGCGACATGACATGGACAGAAGCCTTTGAAGCAGCGCATGCCAAAATAGCCGAAGAGTACCCCCTTACCGCATGGAAGAGAATAGACTGGGACGAATTGTACGATACCTTCCAGCCACGTATAGCCCAAGCAGAAGAGGAAAACGACAGAAAAGCCTACTACATAGCCCTGCGCGAGTATGTCCATTCCATTCCCGATGGGCATGTAAACTTGCAAGGGGATGACCTAGGGCTAAAAGCTGATGCTATCGCTGGTGGCTATGGGCTGGCCATCACTGAGCTAGACGATAAGCGCATTATCGCCCATATCGTTGTTGCCAATGGTCCAGCCGCCCAAGTTGGCATAACACCCGGCGACGAAATCGTTACATGGAATGGGCAGCCAGTGCAAGAGGCACTAGACAACGTTTCAACCATATGGAGCGACTTCATACCGGCTACCGATGAATACCGCCGCCTACAACAACATCGCATGCTCGTGCGCTCCACGGTTGGCAACACCGCCACGCTCACCTATCGCAACAGTGACGCAACCACACCCGTGAGTGCCACTCTCGTCGCCGTGGACGATGATAGCAACATCCTCGACCGTACATCGTTTGCCGTGCTTGAAACCGACAATTTGCAGGAATTGAGCGCCGACAAAGTCATACAATCGCGGGTCATCACTGGCAATGTAGGCTACATACAAGTGACATCGCTCTTGGATATTTCCGAGATGATAGCGACCATGCAGGCTGCTGAGATGATGGGGCAGACAATAGACCCCGACGACGTAGGCGAACGGTTCATACAGCCCATCTACAGCAGGTTCCAAGATGTACTCCAATCATTTATTGAGCAGGATGTGCCAGCCATCATCATTGACTTGCGCGGCAATGTGGGCGGGTCCGACTTGATGGCCGCTTTAATGAGTGGCTTCTTCTATACCGATGAAGATTTCTACGTACAGCAGGTGTATTACAATCAACTTTCTGGGCAATTTGAACCAGACCCCTATGCGTCGAATGTCAACCAGCCTGAAGGAGTGATTTTGATAGAACCACAAGAACCACACTATAGCAACCCGGTCATCGTCTTGGTCAACCCCGATACCGTCAGCTCTGGCGAAGGTGTTGCAATGAACATACAGCGCTTAGAGCAGGGGCAGATTGTTGGCTTCTACAATACGAACGGTTCATTTAGCCTCACCGGGGGCGAAATACTGCTGCCAGGTAACTACTTTTTGAGCTACCCGACTGGCCGTTCAGTAGACGAAAATGGCGACTTGCAACTCGATGGTCACAGGAGCGGTACGGGTGGTGTCGTGCCAGATGTACGCATTCCCATAACGGAAGAGCGTGCTCTCGCATTGGGGAGAGGCGAGGATGTGCCGTTAGCGTTTGCACTTGACTGGCTCGCAAGCCAAAACGTGCTGACCGATACACAGCTCCTCACCGGCACACAAGAACTCACCGGCACGCAAGAACTCACCACTACCGACGAGATGACCGCCACAGACGAACTCACCGCCACAGACGAACTCACCGCCACGGACATTGTAACCAACACCGAGGTTGTAACCAACACCGAGTAGAAACGTTGCACGCAACGTCTCCACATCTCTACTGTAGCATGAGGCTTCTAGCCTGTCCCTTTGCAAAGCTATCAAAGGTGCCACGCACTCCCAAAAGTGCGTGGCACCTGTCATTTCCGGCTTACCGCCCCCCTACATTTCAAGACAGGCTCTTAGCACCTAACCCCTATTGCCGTCCCGCTCTCTCGCTTTCTCACTTCTTTGTGGTACAATATCCCCAATACCAAAAACCAAAAACCGAAACGTATCTGTGTAAGAAAGGAACAAAAACCCATGACAAACACAGCCCACGCACATACCTTCGTGCATAAACCTGTTGTGCGCACCGATAGACCCGGTTGGGTACCCGCCGAGGTAGGCGACGATTGGGACCCCGACCCACATGCATACCAAAGCGAGGAAGAATTGATGCGGGCAAGTATAACCCATAACATCTACCTCTATACCACAGCCTTAGCACTTATGCCACACATTGAGCAACTGGGATTGCTGCTCTGTATAGATGCCTTCATGCTCTATCGAGATGCGCACAATGTGCGACAACGTATAGCACCAGATATAACAATAGTACCCGCCGACCAGCATACACAACACCAAGGAAACCAAGAGACATACGACTTGGACATATGCCCGCCACCAGTGTGTATTATTGAAGTCATCACACCCACAAGCAACGAAAAAGACCTCGACATACAGCGCCCATTGTTTCAATCGCTGGGCATAAGCGAGTATCTCGTGCTGGCCTTTATAGAAAAAACCGGCCAAGCAGGCCGCTCTCAAATGCAGCTTTCATTGTGGCGCTTGGTAGAAGGCCACTACATGCAAGTATGGGAAGATGAAGAAGGCTTTTTGCCTATGCAGAGCATCAACATACGCATCCGCGCCGATGGCAGGAACCTTGTCATGCTCAATATGACGACTGGCGAAAAACTCCTCACAGCAGTTGAACAGAAAAAAGCCCAAGAACAAGCTAGGAACTAGTTGCACCGTCACACGCATACACCACCAAACGACTCGCATACTCCGCCCGCACAAACGTCTTAACAGGTTGGCAGGCACGTTGAAAAGATGCCTCTTGCTCTAGTTCAGGCAATGCACCATCCTGCAATACCAAGTAATCGGGATGAAAGCGCATGAATGACCAGCGTGCTAAATCGCCATATGTCGTTGTTGGGGTTATCTGCCAAGCCGTCTCTGGCTGTATCAGTCCCGCAAAATCCACCATTGGCCGCTGTGCATAATAGCCAATAATGCCCACTTCAAGCGTTCCTACACGCGCATTCGGCGGAGTATGATTGTGTAGCCACACACCAACATCCCGATAAATAACCATACGACTATCGCGGTGGTTGTGCAAAAAAGACCACCCTTGTATGTGCGGCACAAGCACCACCGGCACAAGCACCGCTACCGTGGCATAGGCTATACGTTGCCCCCCAACGTGCTTTAAAAGACGATACAACGTCTCGGCTCCCAAAGCAACCAATGCCACAAAACCGGCTACGAGCGGCCCATAATACCAAAAATAGCGTGTCACCCCAAGCATACTGTAGGCAATGAAATACACCACATTCCAGCCCACGATAAGCACCCAATGACGCTGATAGGTAAAGAGCGCGAGTACTCCTACCCCGGCCAGCACCATTTGCACTTGGCGAAAAGGGTTGTGCCAATATTGTTTTGCCATCATCACAAACCCCTTTTGAAAGCTATCTGAAATCAGCATAATGCCCTGCTGCTGTTTTGCGGCCAGCGTCACCGGAAAAGGCGCACCAAAATAGAGCCATGCAAACGCAAACCAAGGCAGGAGTATAGCCACATACACCACAAAAGCTTTGAGCAACCCCACATAGAGAGCTTTTGCGTTTGTGTGCTGTATGTCTCGTGCATGCTCCTTTTTTATTTCCTTTGCGTCTTGGCGCGAGGCTGTGAAACATACATACAGCACCGCAACACCCACAGCCAGCACCGCATCGGCACGAATAAGCGTAGCCACAGCAAACAACACAGCAGTGCGGTCGTAGTGCGCCTGCACACAAGCCAACATCCCCGCCAGTATCAGCGTTGTATACACAATTGTCTCACTGCCAAGCGTATTAATGAGCAACGGAAATGTAGGGTAGAGCACCAACCCTACCACGCCAATGAGCGGGGTTTGCCACACGTGCCCAATTCGCCAGAAGATGAGTCCGCCTAGCCCAAGGCACACGCAACCGATGATAGTGCTCACCAATGGCACATCTAGCCCCACCCAATGCGGCACAGCCAGCATAAGCGCATACAGTGGTGTCGTAGTGCTCAGTAGGCGCTCGCCAGCATTGTAGACAAAGCCAGTGCCCTCGGCAATATTCACCGCATAGCGATACGTAATGTAGGGGTCATCAAACCCGTTGGAGTGGAAAAAACCTAGGAGTAAAGAGGTCATGAGCATTGCCCACACAAGGGCAAGCATATCTGGCAAACGCGAAAAGACCATGTGTTTGGTAAGGGCTTGTGGACACAAGCCCCTACATTTCCTAACACCTAACACCTAACACCTAGATAATAGTTACGATTCAAGCGTGCTGATGTCGCCCACATCTTGACCAAGGGCTTGTGCCTTGAGAACACGCCGCATAATTTTACCGCTACGTGTCTTGGGAAGTGCAGAAACAAACTCAATCTTCTCTGGGCGTGCAATCGGCCCCATCTCATGCCCAACGTGCGCCTTGAGTTCCTCTTCCAAGTGGGGGTCGCCCTCAACCCCGGAACGTAAAATAACAAAGGCGTGAATAGCATTACCCTTGAGTTCGTGCGGCAAACCAATGGCGGCTGCTTCAGCCACATCGTGATGGCTTACCAACGCACTCTCAACCTCGGCAGTACCCAAGCGATAACCGCTCACCTTGATAACATCATCAAGGCGGCCAATAATCCATATATAGCCATCTTCATCTTTGCGGGCGCTGTCACCAACCGTGTACACACCGCCGGGTACTTGCTCAAAGTACGTCGTGACATAGCGGTCTGGATCATTCAAGATAGTGCGGAGCATACCTGGCCAGGGGCGTCGAATGATGAGCTTGCCATCTTCATTGGCTTGGCAGGATGTGCCATCTTCATGGACCACATCCGTTTGTATTCCCAAGAATGGGCGGGTAGCACTACCCGGCTTGAGATCCATAATCGGGGTAGGCGTAATCATAAAGTGACCGGTTTCCGTCTGCCACCACGTATCCATAATGGGGCATCGCTCTTTCCCAATCACCTGATGATACCAGCGCCACGCTTCAGGGTTGATAGGCTCACCAACCGTCCCAAGCATGCGCAGGCTACTCAAATCATGCCGGTTTGGCCAGGCTTCACCAAAGCGCATCAAGCCACGGATAGCGGTAGGTGCAGTATAGAGAATGCTAATGCCATACTTAGCCACCATAGACCACCAGCGGTCGGGGTAGGGATAATTGGGTGCGCCTTCATACATAAATGAGGTAGCACCAGCAAGGAGGGGGCTATAGACAATATAGCTGTGTCCCGTAATCCATCCTGGGTCGGCAGCGCACCACCAACGGTCTTCCTCTTTAATATCGAAGACGAATTTCAACGTAGCATACGTACCAACCATATAGCCACCATGGGTATGGAGCACACCTTTTGGTCGCCCGGTCGTGCCACTAGTGTAGAGAATAAACAGAGTATCTTCAGCATCCACTTGCTCAGTCGCACATTGAGCCGAAGCGATAGGCAGGGTTAGTAGGTCATGCATCCAGAGGTCACGCCCGCTTTCCATATTGACACTGTGGCCGGTACGCCGCACCACGATGCAGTTTTGCACGCTTGGAGTGCGGGCCATAGCTTCATCGGCTATCTTCTTGAGTTCAACAACTTTGCCACGCATAAAACCGCCATCGGCTGTGATGAGCAACTTACTCTGCGCATCTTCAATACGGTCCGCGAGTGCCTCGACACTAAAGCCTCCATACACAACACTATGGGCGGCCCCTATTTTGGCACATGCCAACATACAGAGCATCAACTCAGGGATGCGGGGTAGATAAATAGTGACAATATCGCCCTTCTTGACGCCCATGCTCTTGATAACATTGGCGATTTTGCTTACTTCGCGGTTCAACCCTTGATAGGAAAACGTGCGCATTGTGCCATCCTCGCCCTCCCAGATGAGCGCGAGCTTGTTGCGTCGCCATGTTCGCACTTGGCGGTCTATAGCATTGTGGACGATATTGGTTTTTGCACCAACAAACCACTTGTAGAATGGGGCTTTGCTTTCATCCAGCACCTTTTCCCAAGGCGCAAACCATTCCAATTCATTGGCTTGGTCAGACCAAAACTCTTCCGTATGCTCAATACTCCATGCGTACAGCTCTTCGTAGCTATGAAACCCCTTCTGTCGCATGTACGCTGTGACGTTTGCATTTTCGTACACAGCTTCACTCGGCTTGTAGAGTGTACCATCTCCTGAACTGATAGTCGTGGGAGTGTCAGCCATTACCATGAATAAATCCTCCTTGTCATATCAGGTATACAAAAAAGCACATAAAAATCAATCTACCATATGCGCACAAAAACATGTGGTGGTGCCCATATAGTAGCCACTAGAAATCAGGATACAATAAGCACATTGTAAAGTTTTGGTAAAACGTGTACCAAAATCCTTTTACAATTGATTGCGCATCGTGTCAACGGCCTCACGGACCATATCTACCGTAGCATCTTCTTCAATGGTACTCAAGTCGCCTATATCGTCGCCTTGGTATACGGCACGCATCACGCGGCGCATAATTTTACCACTGCGTGTCTTAGGCAGCATCATAACGAAATGGATACTGTTGGGCGTAGCAATAGCGCCGATACGTTCGCGCACCATTTGCTTCATCTCCTCGGCCACCTTGTCCTCATCGGCGGGAGCGATATGCTGTTTGAGTACCGCAACAACGAGTGGTACTTCGCCACGCACCTCATCTTTCACACCAATCACGCTCACCTCAGCCGCCGCCGAGTGGCTAGATAGCACCTCTTCTATTTCACGTGTGCCCAAGCGATGTCCCGATACATTGATGACCTCATCGGAACGCCCCAACATCCAAAAATAACCATCTTCATCTTGAATAGCATAATCACCCGTTAGGTACAATTGCTTGTCTTTGAAATGTTCCCAATAGCTCTTCAAGTAGCGTTTATCATCGCCCCAGATAGTTTTCAGCATCCCCGGAGCCAGCGGCCCATGCTCCACGAGCAACCCCTTTTCCCCTCTTGGCACTGGGTTGCCATCGCCATCTACGACCTCTAAGTAATGCCCAACCGCCGGCTTCGTGGGTGAGCCAGATTTAATGGGTAAATGCTCAATACCAATGGAATTGGTCAGCATAGCCCAACCACTTTCTGTCTGCCAGTAATGGTCAACAACGGGCACACCAAGGACTTCGGTTGCCCACTCGTAGGAGGGACCGTCGAGTGGTTCACCTGCCGTGAAGAAGTAGCGCATTGATGATAAATCGCAATCTTTTATCCAGTGATCAGGGAATTTACGTAGCGCACGCAGAGCCGTCGGAGCAGAAAAGACGCATGTTACACCATATTTCTCAATAATACGCCACCAAATGCCCGGATCGGGATGGTCGGGGCGTCCTTCAAAAACAAGGGTTGGCACCCCTTTGAGCAATGGCGCATACACAATATAGCTATGCCCTACCACCCAACCAATGTCGGATGTAGACCAGTAGACATCGCCGGGTCCAACATTATATACTTGGCTCATGGACGCGTGCAAAGCAACCATATACCCGCCCGTATCACGCACAACGCCCTTGGGTTGGCCAGTTGTCCCAGACGTATAGAGAATATAGGAAGGGTCAGTACTATCAAGTTGTGCAGGCTCTACATAGCGTTCACCGCGTTCTGCTAATTGTTCTGCCCAATCAAGGTCACGCCCTTTTTTCATGGAGCAAGGGGTTATTTCGCGGTTCAACACCAATACATCACGGACACTATCTACCTTGCAGGCATCTATCGCAGCGTCTACAATTTCCTTCAGTTTTACCGGGTTGCCTTTGCGCATACTCGCATCGGCTGTCAGAATCGTTGTGGGTGTCGCATCGTCAATACGGCTTGCCAATGCGCCCACGCTGAAGCCACCAAATACCACTGAGTGGATAGCTCCCAAACGCACGCATGCCAACATACCAATAATGGCTTCAGGCACCATAGGCATGTAGATGATGACGCGATCACCTTTGCGCACACCCAAGTTTTTGAGCACACCTGCCAGCCGGTTGACTTCGCGGTACAGTTCATAGTACGTCATCGTGCGCGACTCGCCCGTTTCAGCACTTTCCCAAATAAGGGCTGCCTGCCCGCGTCCAACACCAAGTGCGTGCCTATCTACGGCATTGTAGCAAATATTCGTTTTTCCACCAACAAACCACGTATAAAATGGCGCATTCGAGTCATCAAGGACACGATCCCATGGATGATACCAATGCAATTGCTCTGCTTGTTCTGCCCAAAAGCCAGTTGGGTCTTCAATCGAGCGACGGTACACTTCTTCGTAACTCACTTAAACCTCCTTGTCATTGTTCCTCCTCGACAAACTAATCCTTTGTAACTACACATGTTACTATGACAATGGGGGATACTTTTCCTAAAAAACCTGGTTGGTAAAACTATCAACCTTCCACCCCGCATACCCGCCTATCTGAACATCATAGAAACACGTTCTCTATCGTCAATCAGAGGGTATACGATTATGTTGGCGTTGATAGTCTCGTCATCAAAGACCAAGACGTGCGTCATAGTTCCTTTTTGGTCCACTACCTGAATGCTGACGCAAGTGTATCATACACCTAAGCTTTTTGGCAAGTTTTAGGTTTTTTTAGAGGTACCACCTAAACGCATGATGCTCCTAAGAGCATGGTTGAAAAGAAACCACAGCTTTGATAACGTGTTTTCACCACAGGGTACACAGGGGAGCACAGAAGTTCACAAGGGTAGGTATTTGTCATTTCTGCAGAGAGTACGCAGGAGAGCACAAGAGGGGATATTTCCCTCTATACCCCCCCGCCCTCTGTCGTTACGTCACACCTCATACACCGCAACGGTTTGCTGTAGCGTTTGAGCGAGGGTATGCAAATCGCGTGCCGCCTGCTCAGCCTGGCGTGTACTAGCCAATGTCTGCGTAGCAGCCTGCTGTATAGCCTTCATTGCCTGCAAAATCTGGTCCATACCAACCGTCTGTTGATGTGCAGCCGCAGCCATTTGCGTATTCGACTGTGACCCACGCTCCACCTCCAACGCAATTTCGTGGATAGTCTGCCCAGCCGCCTCCGACAAACGCACACCCTCCTCAACCCCCTTCGTCCCCTCTTCTGTCACCATAACAGCCGTATTGGTAGCACGCTGGATTTCGCTAAGAATATCTTGCACTTGGGCCGTAGCAGCCTTAGAACGCTCAGCCAATTCACGCACCTGCTGCGCCACCACAGCAAAACTTTTGCCCTGCTCACCAGCCCGTGCCGCCTCTATAGCCGCATTCAACGCCAGCATATTACTCTGGTCAGCCAATTCACTCACCGTGCGCGTAATATCACCAATAGCCTGCGTCTGCTCTGAAAGGGCCAAAATAGTTTGCGCGATACTCTCTACCTTTTGGCGTATTTTGCCCATACCATCAACATTGTTTTCCACCATGTGCGTGCCACGTTGTGCTGCATCAAGCATAGTCTTGCTTTCTTCGGCTGCACGTCCAGCCTGCAATGCCGTTTGCTCTGCAATAGCACGCACCTCCTCGACTGTTGCCGAAGCTTGCGTGGTAGCTGAAGATTGTTCAGCCGAGCTAGAGGCCTGCTGCGTCGTAGCAGATAAAATCTCCGTTGTTGCCGAAGCAATATTATTCGCAGCACTGCGAATTTGCATCGTCATATCACGTAAACGCTCAACCATATGGTTAAGGTTTTCCCCTAGCGTATCGAGTTCCACGTTTCCTGTGGGTTCCATACGCACAGTTAAATCTCCTTGAGCCACTCGTTCAGCAAAATGGGAATACGCCTGCACCGCTGCTTGCAAATCACCCTTCGTTTTCTGCAACGTAGCAGTTTGCTCCTCAAGCACCGCCGTGCGTTCTGCTACCACATCTTCAAGCGTATCGCGGTGTTTGGCTATCTCCTCTTGAGTTTGCCGTTGCTTCTTGTTCGCTTGGGCATAGCCCCAAATAAGAAAGAACAAGCTTATCAAGTAAGCAACAAGGCGCAGCAAGTGCCATAGCCACCACCCAGCATCCCACAGAGCCGAAAACTTAAACGTCAGTTCAGATATACCAAACAGTAACCCAATCCATACAAAGAGAACTATTTCAGCCTTGCCAGATTGATTGTAGCTGTTGACAAAGCGCGGAACAGCCACCAAAAAGAACATCCCAGCTAGCATGTTAATGCTCGTCGCTGCAAGCGAAAACTCCCCCGCATAGGCCATTGTGGGTAGCACATCTTGACGCAATGCCGCAAGAGTACCAAACAAAACACATGTAATCCCCGCAGTCCACGGAATCCAATACGCTTGGGCTATATGCTCACGTGTGAACGAACGAGGCAACCACACAAGAGCAAACCAAAAGCCCCCCACAAGACTAGCAACGCTGTGCAAAAACACAAACGCAGTCCCCGGCCATGTCATCCCATGGATGCCATCGAGCAACCCCATACAAATAACCCCAGTAGATACCAGCGCAGCTTCACCGCTATACTCGTCTGGCTCACGCTGATATAAGAAAACCCCCAAGATGACCGCTACAATAGCCCCAATCGCCTCCACAGAAGCATGCACTGGCTCATTGTCCCACCGCCAACCCGGTAAGAGCGTATTGAGCAAAAACAGAGCTATTCCCATCCCAACCGTTATCAAGCCCGCAATCAGATAAACTTGTACTTGATGTCCCTCAGCTTGTCGTCGTGTTTGGCTATGTGCTACCATACTCTTCCAACCTTTGCATTCTTTGCATCTTTACACGAAGTCTTCATGAAAAAAGAACAACACAAATGGTATACTCCCTACAGTGTACCATAAGTGTACCATGTAGAAAGTTTTTTTGACGTACTTGTAGGTATTCTCGCTATCTCCGTAGACATGTAGTGGACGCTTTTAGCCTTTTCAAAAGGCAATAGCCCCTTATAGAGAACCACATTCTCCAAATATGGGGTGTATTCCTGTCCTTTTTCTATTGGACATGAACGACGAAAAAGTGCTAAAATAACCCTAATCGCTTTTCTTATGAGCGGTAGTAGAAGTTCTTTTCTCTCTATCGTATTGGTGTATATTGAATGGAATGTTTGGATACCTTTTGTGGAAAAATGATTGATACCCTGCCAGATGGCCTTGTGGTCGTGGCAGAGTCAGGTACACTATTGCTCGTGAACCAGACAATAGTACGCATGCTTGGTTTTGAACACGACGCACAAGAAAGCATGCTAGGACAGTCACTATTTGCGTTTGTAGCGCCAGGGTATGTTGACGAATGTGTATCGTGGATACACGACATTATACGCATGATACCCCAAAACGCACCTATTGAAATGATGCTGGCTTGCCAAGATGCCACGAACCTCCCAGTTGACATGAATGGCGTGTGCATTGAGTGGCATGATACTACTACGGTTGTGCAAGTGACTGTGCGGGATGTTTCTAACCGCAACCAGCAAGAGGAAACTATTGAGCGTTCACGCAATGAATTATCTATTGCATGCGATGCCATCTTGGCCGGGTGGGTTCGTGCGCTCGACGTGCGCAACAGAGAGCCTGAAGGCCATACCAAACGTGTCATGGACATGTCCATACGGTTGGCACGAGCACTCAACATCCATGGCGAAGCATTAGAGCACATACGTCGTGGAGCACTCTTACACGATATTGGTAAAATGGGCGTCCCTGATAGCATCTTGCACAAACCCAGTGCCCTCACCCAAGAAGAATGGATGGTCATGCGCGAGCACCCAGTCTTTGCCCACCAATGGCTATCGCATATTGCCTTTCTACGCCCCGCCCTCGATATTCCCTACTTGCATCACGAAAAATGGGATGGCACAGGCTACCCCTGTGGGCTACGCGGAGAGCAAATACCGCTCGCCGCACGTATTTTTGCCGTCGTAGATGTGTGGGATGCGCTCTGTTCTGAACGCCCGTATCGTGCAGCATGGCCCGAATATAAAGTGCGCGAGTATGTGCGTTCTCTCGGAGGGTCACACTTTGACCCCAAGATTATAGATGTGTTTCTCACATTGACCTAACATCAAGCAGTAGCTTTTCTCTGGGTGTATGCTTATGATTGAGCGCTAGGCAAATATGCTGTATTACCTTTTACAATGGTGCCAAAATGAGTGTATACAATGCTGTACGAGGTAGTCGCAAAGGAGTTGACCATGATAGGCACGCTTAATGAAGAAACCCAAGCAGAGTTACAAGCTGAAATTGCATTGCTGCGCCAACGAGTGGCTGAGCTTGAATTGGCCAAGGAAGCACGCATGTCGCGTGGGATGCAACCGCATGCAGGTCATAGCAAGCAATGGTATGAATCATTGCAAGCATTGCAAGCATTGGAGCAAACCTATCGTTTGTTGGCCGATAATAGCACCGAAATGATTTCGCGCCACCAGCCAGATGGAACATACATCTATGTCTCCCCCGCATGTCGCACCTTGCTTGGGTATACCCCCAACGAACTCATTGGCTACAATTGCTACGACTTGTTTCATCCGCAAGATTTGCCTAGGGTGCAACGTTGGAAAGAAACCATCCTCAAATCATTACCGGTGTATACCATAAACTATCGCATGCGGTGTAAAGATGGTTCCTATGTCTGGATGGAAACGATTTGTAAAGTGCTGTATGCCCCACACTCTACTGTTATTGTTGAGATGATTGCCGTTTCGCACAATATAACACAGCAAAAAAATGCTGAGCGCAAACTAGCCCGTGTACATCTCATGCATCAAGCCACCATTGACTCGTTTAGCGATGGCATCATTGTATTTGCACGCAATGGCAGCATCATCAATTGTAACCAACGTTTTCTGACATTATGGAACCTCAGCAATGACTGGACCAGCATCTCCTCGCCCACCGAACGCCTATCATTTTTGCTCAAGCAAGTCAAAGACCCCAAAACCTTCGTGCGTCGCATGCGAGAATTGCACGAAACCCCAGAAATTGAACGGTATGACTGCATCGAATTAAAAGATGGTCGTATTGTTGAGTGTTGCGGCACCCCCTATTGGGTAGGTAATCGTGTCACTGGGCAAGTGTGGACATTCCGCGATGTGACACAACGAGTGAGCAACGAGCGCGAGTTGCGTACAAGCCGCGCACGGCTCAAAGCCATTTTTGACAATGTGGCTATAGGCATTGTTATGGTCAATGTACAAGGGCATTGTATCAAGTTTAACGACCATTGGGCTGTTATGGTTGGGTATACCGCAGAAGAAATATCGCATGCGCGGTACCTTTCCTTTATCTATTCCTATGATCTCTCACCTAGCCATAAGTGTCTCCATGACATGCTCCAAGGCAAAATAGATAGTTTTCGCCTAGAAGCACGGTTTCAGCGCAAAGATGGCAGTGTATTTTGGGGCGATGTCTCATTTCGTGTAACACGCCAAGATGATAGCACAATTGAAGCAATGATTGGCATTGTCTCTGATATTACCGAACGCAAACAAGCCGAAGAAACAGTGCGACAAACCCACCATCAACTTGTGCAACGTATCAATGAACTCGAACAGCGTGGACGCGAAGCGACCCTGCTCAATGAGATGGGCGACCTGCTCCTGAGTTGCCAAACCGTTGACGAAGCGTATGAGATAGTTGCGCAAGCAGCCACGCACCTCTTTGCCGACTATTCCGGAGCATTGTATATCTTCAACGATGCGCGTACACAACTTGAAATAGCGATTGCATGGGGCAATGCACCACCAACGACACATTTTATAAACCCCACCATATGCTGTGCCTTGCAACAAGGGTGGGCCTACGTATCTGGCACGACTCGCACCATAGCCGGGTGTGCCAATCAAGAGTCATACCCCTCTCAAAGAACAACCCCTTTTATTTGCGTTCCCTTGATAGGTCCCGGCACCCGTACTTCTGACCAAACAAAAGCTCATGCAACCAAACCGCATCGTATTGAACAATACAACGAAATCGGCGGGAACGTACAAACCATCATGCAAGCAACACAGTCCTTTTGTCATGAATGCCACGGTGTACCGACACCATCTTTTCACAGACCGTGGATATACCTATCCATCGGTGTATTGCATCTGCGTCACAACGTCATCCAATCATATAGCGATTGCGAACGCCGGGAACGCTTGGCCGAAATGGTTGCACGGAATGTTGCGCTTGCCCTCGCCAACCTCCATTTGCGTGCGCAACTGCACCAACAGTCCATCCGTGACCCACTCACCGGGCTATTTAATCGGCGCTACTTAGATGAGATAATGCGTCAAGAGATCAACCGTGCATCGCGTCACAATTACACCGTTGGCATCGTCATGCTTGATATTGACCACTTCAAACAGTTTAACGACACCTATGGCCATGAGGGCGGCGATGTATTACTGCATGCATTGGGAACATTCCTGACGCAACGTGTGGGTGTAGAAGACATGGTTTGCCGCTATGGTGGCGAAGAGTTCGTCATCGTCTTGTCTGGAGCATCGCTTGAAGATGCCCACAAGCGTGCTGAAGAACTCTGTATGCATGTACGCACGCTTAGCGTGCAACACCGCGATGTCGTCATGGGGACTATTACCATTTCTCTGGGTGTGGCTGTGTTCCCAACCCATGGCACAACATGCACTGATGTCATCAGAAACGCCGATAATGCCCTGTATCGCGCCAAATCATCGGGTCGAAACCGTGTTGTCATTGCTGATGTACCTTCGTAAGACACATGGGTATCAAATCGTTATGGCAAAACTGCCCACAATTCGCTATAATACATGATAATGAGAAAGAAACCGTACAGCGGTAGCGTGTGGAGCTAAAATCATGTCATTTCATGTCGTAGCACCCTATCACCCTACTGGTGATCAACCCGATGCCATTGCCAAGCTTGTCGAAGGAGTAAACGCCGGGTATAGACATCAGACATTGCTAGGGGCTACAGGAACTGGTAAAACGGCCGTGATGGCCTGGATAGTTGAGCAGGTGCAGCGCCCAACCTTGGTGTTGGCGCATAATAAGACGCTTGTCTCACAATTGTGGGCCGAATTTCGGGAATTTTTGCCCGATGCCGCTGTAGAAATGTTTGTTTCCTATTATGACGAATATACCCCAGAAGCCTATGTACCAAGCAAAGACCTGTATATAGAGAAGGAAGCCAGCATCAATGAACAGATAGATCGCCTGCGCCATGCCGCCACCCAAGCACTCTTCACACGCCAAGATGTCTTGATTGTCGCCTCTGTTTCCTCTATCTATGGCCTAGGTTCACCCCATGACTATGGCCAAGTCATGGTACGTGCGCGAGTGGGCGAAATACGCAGGCGTGAAAAGATTCTGCGGCAACTTCTTGATATGCAGTTTGAACGCAACGACATAGACTTTCATCGTGGCACCTTCCGGGTACGTGGTGATACGCTCGATGTGTTCCCGGCTAACAGCGAAATCGCTTTGCGCATAGAGTTTTGGGGTGATGAAGTTGAACGTATTCTGGATATAGACCCCCTCACTGGCGATGTTATAGCTACGCGCACTGGCGTTGACATTTACCCGGCGCGGCACTTTGTCACCACAAAGGAAAAACTTGCCCTTGCCATGCAGGATATTCAAGATGAGCTAGATGAACAGGTACAGGCACTTGAAGCCGATGGTAAGGCACTAGAGGCAGCACGGCTGCGGCAACGCACACTCTATGACCTTGAGATGCTCGGTGAACTTGGCTATTGTAGTGGCATTGAGAATTATTCACGCCATATGGACCGCCGAGCTCTTGGACAGACTCCGTGGACCTTGCTCGATTATTTCCCCGACGACTTTCTGTTGTTTGTAGACGAAAGCCACATCACCCTGCCACAGGTGCGGGGTATGTATCGTGGCGACCGCGCACGCAAAGAAACACTCGTATCGTATGGCTTCCGCTTACCCTCAGCCCTCGATAATCGCCCCTTGCGCTTTGAAGAGTTTGAAGACCGCATCTTTCAAGGCATCTACGTCTCCGCTACCCCAAGCCAGTATGAACGTGAGCATAGCCAGCAGATTGTGGAGCAAATCATCCGACCAACCGGCTTGATAGACCCACTCATCGAAGTGCGTCCTACCAAGGGGCAGGTAGATAACCTGCTCGGCGAAATAAACCAGCGTGTATCGAAAGGGCAACGGATGCTTGTGACAACACTCACCAAGCGTATGGCCGAAAACTTATCTGATTACTTGAAGGAAATGGGCATACGCACCCATTATCTCCATTCTGAAATTGATACCATTGAACGGGTAGAAATTCTCCGTGACCTTCGCCTTGGTGTCTATGATGTCATCGTTGGTATCAACCTCCTGCGCGAAGGGTTGGATCTGCCAGAAGTATCGTTGGTCGCTATTCTGGATGCCGACAAAGAAGGGTTCTTGCGTTCAGAAACGTCGCTCATCCAAACCATTGGGCGAGCAGCACGGCATATTGAGGGAACCGTGATTATGTATGCCGATACCATCACAAATTCTATGCAGTCCGCCATAAAAGAAACCCAACGCCGCCGTGAGATTCAAATGGAGCACAACACGCGCCATCATATTACACCAGTCGGCATCAATAAACACGTGCGTGACTTGACAGACCGATTGCGCAAAGCAGTAGCAGAAGAACCCGGCGAATATATTATCAAGGGGCGCAATGTAGCTGCTCCCCAGAAAAAAGCCGCATCTCCTGAAGAGTTGCAAAAACTAGTGAAAGATTTAGAGCGGCAAATGAAACAAGCTTCCCGCAATTTAGCGTTTGAGCAAGCTGCTGCCCTGCGTGACCAAATAACAGAGATACGCAAGACATTGGCTTTAAAGTAGGAGTGTCAGTGTGGCTGTACAGGTTTGGATAGGCGAAAAACCAGAACACCCAAATGAGCGTCGTGCTATTGTTGCTCTTGCAAATGGGCTAGAGCGGCTAGAAGGCCTGTACCTTTTACTGGTCAACTTCAATGTTGGTGGTCGCACAGTTGACTTGGCCGTTGTCAAGCACGACGCCATTTTTATTATTGAACTCAAGCACTGCGATGGCACCATTACCGGAGGAGTCAATGGCCCGTGGATGGTAGAAGACGCCAACGGTGAGCGCAAAGAACTCAACCTAGGCCGTGGCAACCCCTATAATCAAGCTATTTCGTGCTACTATAGCTTGACCAATTTTTTGCATAGGCACCGTACCGATTTTCTTTCTGAACATCGCGCTAAAACCGTCAACTTTCGCACATGTAGACGCCTTATCGTCATAGCCCCCACAATACAGGAAGGGTCAGATATTCACTTGGATTGGAAAGTTGAGATACGGGGACTCGATGAGTTGCCAGCTTTTCTTGTCACCGAGCGCTCACTGGAAATTGATTTGAGTGAAGAAGAGATGCTAGCGATACCGGCACTGTTGCAGTGTACGCGCTGGAATGACATCAACGAATTGCTAGCAGGTGTCTTTCCTGCATGGCATGCTACCAACATTGCCCAGCAACCAGATGCCAGTCGTACAAATAACGAAGAAGCACGCCCTGCTGTTTTGCACAAGCTGCGTGGCGGATTGCATACTGTCGCTGGCCGTCTCGCATTGTTTATGAGCACACTGGTCATGGTGCTTCTGCTTGTCCTTGTCGTGCGTTCAGTAACGCCGCCAATGGCACAAGCCCCCCCCCACGTATCGCTTATCAATGCAACCAGTGGACCGGCAGGAGGAGTCTTTGGTGGGGGTAGGCAAGAAGATAAGCGCTGTGTGTGGTCTGAGTTTCAACCGATTGGCAAATATTGGGATAAATCTAAACAAGCATGGATCAGTGTCGGCATAGACCGTACCCCAGGGGACCTTTCTCCAGAAATTGTCGTCGTGCTCGAAACAGTCACCTATTGCCAAGGACAGATTGAATTGACGTGGAGCGTGCATAACAATAGCAATCGCCAAATTATGTTTCCCCTCCAAAACAACAACATTACAATCCGTGACCCTCTTGGCAATATGTATGACGTTGCCAGCAAACAATCACAACCGCGTGTGATACGTGTTGACCCAGGTGAACAGGAACGTGGCACAGCCATTGTGCCCGGCCCTGTCATGCAAGATGCACCATCATTGCTGGTACGTCTTAACGAAAAACCGTTTGGTGAAGCGAGCTGGCTCGTTTCGTTAGAGGGAAACTGAGGCAGCCGCTTCCTTTTCCTTTGCTTGTGTAGTGCAAACAGAGTGTTCCAAATGGGTTGGGTTTTGTGCCAAAACCATATGATGCCCCAACTCCATCCCTTTTTGCCAACATGCTTCCACGCTAAACCCATTGCGATAGCTCCCCAACAGATAGAGTCCCGGCCAGCGTGCTTCAAGACGGTTGCATGCCGCCAAGCATGCAGCATGGCTCGCGTCATATTGAGGTATCGAGTGTTGCCAACGTACAATGCGTGTAAAAACCGTCTCGCCACTGATACCCATAAGGTTCCGTTGTTCTTGCTTGGCACGTGCAATAAGTGCTTCATCACTCTGCACCGTAAGTTCAGGGTTACGGGCACCACCCAAGAAAGACGAAGCCAATACCATACCATCCGGAGCACGCTCAGCAAAAATACGTGACATCCATAGCGTACCCAGTAGTTTGCACTGTTCATCCGCCGGACACAGCATGCCAAACCCATCGAGTGGATGCGACACTTGATCGCGTTGGTAGACCATATGGATGACAGCTAGTGGAGGATAGCGTATCGCTTTCAGGTAGTGTGTTGTCATTGGCTCTAATTCAGCCAACAATGGGGCTACGCTATGCGCTGGTATGGCTAACACAACCCGTGTGGCATGGATAACCTCCTCGTGACCATTGCGCATAACGGTGACATACCAGCTTTGATTGGCCGGAGCGAGTTTCGTAATGTGCGTATTGCACCATATATGCTCCCATCCTACCTGCTCAGCCAATGCCTGGGGCCATGTCGCAAGCCCCTTGCGAAAGCTAAATGTTTCGCGCTTTGCAGAAGAGGTAGTTTCTGTGTGGTTATGTTTGTTGCTTGCAAGCATGCCACCTACCAAACTACCATGGCGTTGCTCCATTTCCCACAAAGCCGGAAACAATGCATGCACCGAAAGCTCATCCATATTGCCCCCGTAGACACCAGACACGAATGGCTCAATGATGGTACGGGTAAATTCTGGCCCCAGTCGGCGTTTAAAGAAGCTGCCAATGCTTTCATCGGATGTGGGCGTGCGCGGCAAGAGTGGTTCAGCCAGCATGCGCAGTTTTGCTTGCGGTGAGAGCAGCCGACTCTGCACCAATGCCCCCGGAGAAAGCGATAACGGTTCAAGCACTCCCTGCCGAGGGAGATACACTCGTTGACTGCTTGCCACTATGCGGTCTTGGGCAATGCCTATATCTTCAAAATGTTTCCATAATGCCGGGGCATCACTGCTCACTGTTTGTGTGCCATGTTCGAGTACAAAACCGGTGTTTGTATTCTCGCTGCACAGTGCTCCCCCAATAGTTGACTTCGATTCGATAAGGACTATTTTTGCACCACGATGGTGAAGCGCATAGGCAGTACTTAGTCCACTCATGCCAGCACCAACGATAATGCAGTCATATGTAAACATGTTTCTTTTTCTGCTACTTTCTTTCTGCTCTTGCAACAAACATATGATAGTAGAGAATACAAAAACATGCAAGCATGGGCAACCTACGCACAATGACACACATTTCAAACCAAATGCCAAAAAGTGGTACAATCAACCAGCATAGGTCTATAGCGTATGCAGTGTGTTGAGCTACGGATACATCTGTGGCTTTGATAGAAAAAGATAGCAAAAGGAGAAGTGAGCTATGGATATAGAAATACTCTACGGCCCATCGTCTGCTATGGGAGTGCTCAAACTCGATGCCAACGAAGAAGTGCAAGTTGAATGTGGGGCTATGGTCAGTATGTCGCAAGGGGTTGTGCTCAAAGAGCAAGATGTAACTGGTGTAACGCATTCCATGGGGCGTGCATTGCGCGGTGGTGTTGGCTTCTACCAAAACATCTACCAAGCCCCATCAAGCGGCGGCGAAGTGATCGTTGCACCTCCACTACCCGGCGATATGCGCGTATTCACGCTTGAGGATGAGTCGCTCATGGTGCAATCCGGGTGTTATATGGCCTCTGGCATTGGGGTAGACATGAGCACACGCTGGAGTGGTGCCAAGAAATTTTTTGCAACAGAAGGCTTGCTCATGTTGCGGGCTATTGGCTCGGGCCCAGTGCTCATTGCCTCGTATGGTGCCATTCACGAAAAGGTGCTCGCACGCGATGAAAGCTATATCATTGACACCGGGCATCTTGTCGCCTTTACCGAAGACATGTCTTTTCATGTGCGCATGCTTGGCGGCGTCAAATCATCCATGTTTAGTGGCGAAGGAGTCATGGTCGAAATGACCGGCCCCGGTCGCTTGCTCATGCAAGCACGTTCAACAGATGCCTTTTTGTCGTGGATGGTGCCGCTCATGCGCCGTCCCTAGGAGCATTGGGTGCTCATTTTTTAACGCCTAGGCGCAAAGATGCAATTGGGTTCAGTAGCACCGGCTTCTAGCCGGATTCCGACAGAATGTCGGTGCTACTGCCCATTCTTTCGCATAAACCTTGGCGCACTTGGCGTCTTGGCGGTTCCATACCTACCCTTGTGGAGGAGTAAGGAGACCCAATCGTGCAAATACTGCTTCCCGCAGTTATCATCAGCATAATACAATTTGTGCTCATCAGCGTATGTGGTGTAGGATTGTCGTTGTTGCTGGTACCGCCACGTCTGCATGGGTATAGGCTACCCATGTCCCCCCTCTTCGGCTTAGCCTTCCTCGCAATGCTAGGCTACTACGGCGCACATGCCGGCTTAACCATGCGCCAAATACTCCCCGTAGCCCTTGTGCTTGCAGCCATATTCCTCGTTGCTGGGCTATACCATAGAAAGCGCACGCAAGCAAAAGATACTCCCATAGCCAATTCCCTCCATCCTGCCGAGCTTGCCGTATTCGGGTTGCTTACATTGGGAAGCTGGCTCTTACATATCGCTCCCGTGCTTGCCTATGGCACTTTAACCCCTATAGGCGATAATTGGGATGTTGAATTTTACCTGCCCCTCACCGACTACCTCAAAGACTACAGCTATCAAACCCTAGCGCACGCACCTGCCAACCCATTACGCAACTTATTACTCACAGACCGTCTCGCAGCGCGTGCTATGGGCGCAACCTATACCCAAGCCATAGCCGACATCCTCACCGGGCGCGATGCATGGGATAGTTGGGTGCCCATGCTCGCCGTTTTCCGAGCCATCACAGTAGGTAGTCTCTACATGCTCTTGCGCGGTGGTTTGGGGATACGTCCAGTTGGAGCACTCATTGGCGTTGCGCTCGCCGGCACCAATAGCCTGCTGTTGTGGACCACCTACAACAGTTTTGGCATGGGGCTAGGCGGACTAGCGCTCCTACCGGCTGCACTCTTGTGTACCATAGCGGCTCTCGAACCTATTGAACCGCCAATCATCCAAGAACGCCAAGATTCAATGGTGAGAATGGGCAACTGGAACCTACAAGCCGTATTGTCTGCTGCATTCCTCCTCGGAGGCATGACATGCACCTACTGGCCCATGCTCATGGCATATGGAGCAGCCGGGCTAGGCATCGGGCTGGCCCTCTTGTGGCAGCATCGCAGTGGTGATTGGCTTGGTGTCGTCAAACGTAGCTTGCTAGTGTTATCTATAGGCATACTCATCGCCTTGCCAGTACACATGCATGCACAAGTCGCCTTTGTAAGCATGTTTACCGCCCAGACACCATCTATGGGCGTGTTCGAGTTTCTCGCACCCACCGTACTAGCCGGTAGTGCGCCCTACTCACATCGTGGCTTGCCCGATAGCGGAATGCTTGCAACGTTGCTAGCATGGGGCGGGTTTGCGATAGCATTGGTATTGTTGGCGCTTGGCACATGGTGCGCAACTGCTCAGCGACAACGCAGCATTGCCGTGGGTATAGTGCTATGCATCGTGCTCTACCTGCTAGGCTTGCGTTTTATCGTCGGCTACCCCTATGGCTACCTGCGCGGTGCAAGCTACGTAAACACCTTGTTGCTTGGCATAGTAGGCGCAGGAATAGGGGTAGGGCTTTCAAGGGTAGGTTTCCCAAAATCGCTCCTTGAAGGTACAAAAGCCCCCCCCATCCCCCCCGCACGCAGGGGGGAGAAGCCCGATTCTCACCCGTGTACGGGGGGGCTAGGGGGGGAATATAGAAACATTCTTTTGAAAGGTATCAGCACCCCCCGCATCATTGGGCATATAGTGCTCTCTATCGTACTGCTTATCAGCGTTGGGGTTGCGGCTAGTCGTACCTATGCAATCTATGCAGAACGCCCCGGTGTATGGAGCCTAGAAATGGCCGGTTTGCGTGCAGCAGTCGCCAACCTAGAGCAACCCGGACCCGTGGCCATCTCCTCTGCGCCAGAGTTGCATGGACCATATACCGGGGCATTGGCATACATATTGAGAAAGCGCGAACTCATAGGTGTGCTCTCAACCGGGTATACATCATTCGTCAACACACAACCCGGAATAGCTCCAGCATATGGCATCGTCTACCGTCATGAGGACCCACGCGAATATGGATTGAACGATGTCGTATGGCACGATGCGCGTGCCGCACTCTATAGTACACCAACAGACCGTTTGTCGTGGGTGAGTGGGCGCAGCAATCGTGCCGCAACAGAAAGCGCATTGTTGGCTCACAATACGACGTATAGCCGTGCCCAAGCAGGCATAGGCAACTATCTGCACGGGAACCCTGATGCACCGCTTGCCATGCCTGATGCGCTTGCATTCCCCACGACGCCTTCGACAGGCGCAGGCACCGGCGCGGGCACAGTTGAGGTGCCTTCAACAGGCGCAGGCACCGGCGCAGGGGGCGAATATGTACTCAATCTTGCATTAGGGAGCTTTGTGACCCAAACGGTTGAACTGACCATAGGCGACAATAGCCAGAGCTTTACCGTGCCGGCAGGTGCAAGTAGCTACCACACTGCGCCCCTCGATAGCATGAGCATGGCGGATGTGTCGCTGCGCCCACACACCGCTCCAATCTTCTTGCGTTGGGCAAGCCTAGAAGCGAACCAAGCACCAGAAAGCGCCCAACAGACAACGGCGTTTGATGATACGGTGTTATTGAGCATTGCCAGTGAGAGCCAGACAGCAACGAGTAGCCGCACCCATATCGAAACGCTCATTCCGGCAGGTGATATGCTCCGGTTCGCAGTAGAAATCTATGAAGATGTGCCGGGCTATACCACCGCGCCAGCCCACTATGCGTGGTCCCTCTTCCCCGCGCCAAGGGAGGGGATGCACACCCTCGACATAGATGTGCAAACGCCCACGATGATGTTTGATGGTATGCCCTTAGAGGTGCAAACGGGTGCATTGCGTGATGGGCATTTTTTTGCGGCGCTGTGGCTCTATCAGGGCGAGCAGGTGCGCCGTGTCGTGCCGTTTCTACGCTTTGAGCGCGTGGGTGGTGTGGTGCAAGCCCTGCAACCACTTGACGTAAACATGGTCTTTACACGCTTGGAGCAGCCGGCCCAAACGCTTGATGGGGCGCTCTTTGCGCAGGCCATTGAGCTAAGCGGTTTTACGTTTGCTGAGACGCACCTCCCGCCGGGTGCTACGGGGCGTGTGTCGTTGCTCTGGGAAGCGAAGCAACCCCTCGCGTCAACGGTTATGGTGTTTGTGCAAGTGCTCGACAACACCAATCGCAAGATAGCCGAGTGGAATGGTGCAGTTGGTGGTGATTGGATCCCTACAACAGCATGGCAGCCAAGCATGCGCATGTGGCAAGACATACCGCTTGCCATTGCACCGGATGCGTCATCAGGCACGTATCGCGTGATTGCGGGCCTCTTCGACCCGGCTACCGGTGAGCGGTTGCGCCTGCCCGACGACGGAGACCACATTGTGCTGGGCGAGGTTGTGGTGCCGTAGGACAGGCATTCTGCCCAATGCTACGAAGAAATAGCGTGCAAGGCATAGGATAGGCTGTGCAAACTTGCCGACCACGAATAGAAAACGAATACTCTTCCGCAGTTTTTTCAACGAAAACTAACCCCTGGCCCCTGACCCCTGACCCCTCGCACCTGAAACCTCACCCCGCACCTAATGCGCGTATCTCCTCTACACTCAAGCCAGTGGCAGCACTGATAGCTGCCTCATCGAGTATACCGATGAGCCGCTTGGCCGTTTCAACCTTACTTTGTAGCAATTCTTGTTTAGCTTTGGCGGCTTCATTTTGCGCTAGGTCAAGTTCTTGTTTTGTTTTGGTAGCTTCATTTTGCGCTAGGTCAAGTTCTTGTTTTGTTTTGGTAGCTTCATTTTGCG
>CAZVEN010000047.1:40513-40652 GCA_964626155.1 uncultured Chloroflexaceae bacterium
CTAGGTCAAGTTCTTGTTTAGCTTTGGCGGCTTCATTTTGCGCTAGGTCAAGTTCTTGGCTCATAAGGTGGATCTTGGCTTCTGCTTTGGCTGCGCGGTCTGCTTCTTTGGCTGCGCGGTCTTCGGCCTCAGCAATATG
>CAZVEN010000048.1:0-22478 GCA_964626155.1 uncultured Chloroflexaceae bacterium
TCTCTCGTTTAGTAAAGATGAGCTGTTGTATCAAACACGTATACGGATATTCATTAATCACTATAATTCGGAGTTATCAGTCTGAATTATACCACTACTTGGCAAGGAAACATGAAGCACATGCAACATAAAGGTAGGATAACGACGTGGAAGGATGATAAGGGTTTTGGGTTTATTACACCAGAGCAAGGTGGTGAGCAGGTGTTTTTTCATGTGAGCGATGTGACAAATAAGCAGTATCGCCCTTCAGTGGACACGTTGGTTACGTATACCTTGACTTACGATGACCGACAACATCCCCGTGCTATCAATGTGCAACTTACGACTATACCTACCTATCCCACAGCTATTGTTGTTCCGTTATTTGTGTGTGGTGTTGTTCTTGTGGCAATGATAGGTGCTACATTCTTGTTGAAGAAATCGCCGCTGATACCGAGTGCCTATGTGCTGGTAAGCATCTTTACGTTTCTTGCCTATTACATAGATAAGTCAAGTGCTATGCGTACTGCTTGGCGTGTGCCTGAACGTAGGTTGCATATTTTGGAACTGCTCGGTGGGTGGCCGGGTGCGCTGGTTGCGCAACACTATTACCGTCACAAAACAACTAAACTATCGTACCAAGTTAGCTATTGGATGATTGTGGTCATTCATGTAGGAGTACTTGTATGGTATTATGGAACACCATAACACGACATTTGAGTAGAGACTTGTTGTTGTGCAAAGGCGCAAGGGTGCAAAGGTGTATGGAGCCAATCGCCAAAACATTGTAGAGACGCTGCAATGCAACGTCTCCACTGTATCGTGTCGTTCTCTAGCACACATCTGTTCCCTGTGAACATGGAAGAGAACAGCTCATCCTTCCATTATGGATACATAGTGATTTTTTCAAAGCATTCCATATCCTGCTCGACATCTTGTGGTGAGCGTTCTTTGCTGCTTTTCCAAGCATCAAGCATAATGTCGGCTACGCGGTCACACGTCATGTTCGTGTGCTCAGACATTGCTCGAATGACTGCTCGGGCTGTGTCCATGGAAAAGTCGTTGGCCATTTGCTCTACCAACTGCCGCCGTTCCTGCGTGTGTATAGGTGTACTCACAACGCACCTCCTTGCTTGACTGTGGACGATATACACCAGTGTATACCGCGCTCATGCTCAATTGTATAATAATTCACAATGTCTGTCAATGTGCAAATACAGCTAGTTTCTACGCGGTTTTTTGGGATAGTAAATACACCCCGTCAGCAGGTTTTTTGGAATGGGCTTACTTGGCTGTCGGGTAAGCGTTTTGCTTATGTGGTGCGCCAGAGAGTCAATATTCCATAGCTCGACCGGGTGCCCGTCTGCCTCTTGGTAGCATTGTGAACTGTAAGATGAACTGGTGACGAATATGGCCCGTTGCGCTTTTTGAATGTAGAGTGTACCAACAAACTCGCGTACCTCCTTTGCCCTGACCATTCTTGTCTTGTAGTGCTTGCATTGTACAATGCAGCGCTCGCCACGATAGGTACCGCGTCCATCAACTCCACGGTCTGCATATCCACCAACCACTGAAACGTTCTTCCACCCGGTGAAGGTAAGTATCTTCATAACCCAAACTTCAAAGTCTTGGGGCGATAGCTTGGAAACAAAGCGTTTCAGTTCACGGACATCGAGCACTGGAAGGGTAGAATTACTTGATAGATGCTGTGGTTTTTGCGAAGGTGCTTGGGGGCGTGGTTGGGTCGTTGCACGTGCCTGTTGTGGACGTTTGCCTGCCGGGGGAGCAGGTGTACGTGATAGATGCTGTGGTTTTTGCGAAGGTGCTTGGGGACGTGGTTGGGTCGTTGCACGTGCCTGTTGTGGACGTTTGTCTGCCGGGGGAGCAGGTGTACGTGATAGATGCTGTGTTTGCACGGGGGGCTTTTGGGATGGTGTATGGGAATCAGGTTGTGAACGTATGTCTACTGAATTATCCGGTGTGCTTGATTGAGGCTGTGTTTGCACCACGGAGGGTTTTGGAGAAGGTACATGGGATTGCGATGCGGTAGCTGCGCGTGCTTGCTGCGTATGCACTAGTTGTTGCTTCCATTGCCAAAAAAGCCAAGCAAGCGATATAGTGGATACGACCGACAACACTGTTGCGCCTAGGTACACTGCCACCGCAGTGTATTTGCTCCCTATATTAAGTAGCGTTATGAGCATTCTCATAAGCATGCTATAGAGAAAGCATGATGCCGGCCATACGAATAGGAGCAACAAACTTGTAAAGAGCACAGCTTCGAGCGTGGTAGTTGGTGGCATGTCTTCAAGCAGAAGCCGCTTTCGCATCTGCTCTACGTCGTCACTGGAATGTGTCTTAGCATACCGGCGCAAAAAAGCTTGGGCATCTTTACGTACAAACCGTCGAGCTTTATCCCAATTTAGCTTGGATGCTTGGCACCACTGATACAGTTTCTCGTGTCGCTCCGGGGTATATTTGCCGTCGGCAATCATCTTCCGGAAGGCCTGTTGAAACTTTTTGAGCTTTAATGCACGTCGTTTCTTCTTTTTGTTCTTCATTGTACTTCTCTCGTTTTGTGTGTTACATGTATTTCCCGACCAATCACCTACCCTGTGCTACATCTCAAGCACATTCAAAGTCATGGCAAATTCGCTATACCAACATATCCTTTCGTCTTGCCATCATCACAATCAAATATGCAACGTCAATAAACCAAAAATGGTCTCCAATCATAGGTCTAGTTTACTTCAAGTTAGGTGGTATCGCAACTCAATAAAAGTTGCATGAAGTCCAAATCTATGAACCATAGACTCTGTGATGTATAGCTTGCCTAATCATCTTTACTATGCTACGCTACTATTAGCGGGGTTAGGTTTTGTGCATGATTCCCGCACCTATTTCTAGCTATCAGGGTATAGGTGAGATATGATCAATAGTGCTGAGTTTCTCTGTCCAAGTTGCCATAAGCCCAATGCACAAAATGCATTGTTCTGCCAGCATTGCGGCTTCGATATGGTGCTCAATAACGATGCGCCAAGTGATGACCTGCGCTACTCTATTACCCGCATTATCAAAGCCGGTGGGCAAGGGGCTGTCTACGAAGGAGTTGACCAAAATGGGCGCATCTATGCCATAAAAGAAATGCTCGATGCCTTTTCAGACCCAGAAGAACGTACCGATGGAATCAAACGGTTTAACGCCGAAGCAGAATTATTGCAAAGCTTGAGCCACCCGCGCATTCCCAATGTCTACAGCCATTTTACCGACGAGGGGCGTCATTATCTCACCATGGATTTGGTAGTAGGTGAAGATTTGGAGCAGATTGTTGAGCGTGAGGGAGCTGTTTCCGAAGATCAGGTATTGAAGTGGGCCTACCAAATTTGTGATGTACTAGCCTACCTGCACGATAATGGCCTAGTATATCGTGACATGAAGCCTTCCAATGTCATGATTGAGAAAGATGGCAATGTCAAGTTGATAGACTTTGGTATAGCCAAGCATTTTCAAGGTACCAAGCGTGGCACACAAATAGGCACACCGGGCTATGCGCCCCCTGAGCAATATCAGGGCATCGCCACTCCCGTCTCCGACGTGTATGCGCTTGGCGCAACATTACATCATCTCCTCACCGGGCGTGACCCAACGCGGGAAGCCCCTTTCTCCTTCCCGCCAGCACGCGATGTCAACATCAACGTATCACGCAATACCAGCGATGCAATTGAAAAAGCCTTGAGTACCAAAGCCGAAGACCGCTATCAAACAGTCGTCGAGTTGCGGTTAAAATTGCGCACTATTACCAGTTCAAAATTGCCAGATATGCCCGCCACCGCAGCTAGTACCATAGCTTTATCGAGTAGCAACGTTGCACAGGCTCCTACCGCTCCCGCACCGTCTCGTGGCACTGGCGGCAACACAGCAACACAGCAAACTCCGCGTGTGGCAGCACAGCCTGCCCCCGCTCCTGCATCGAGCCAAAGAGTAGCAGCTAAGCCACAACCCAAGCCCTCGGCGGCAAAACAAAAACAGGCTCACCCTGCTCCTGCTCCCCAACAAAAATCGGCAACACGTAAGGGCAGGGGAAGTGGTATGCTCATTGGCTTGCTCATCGCGTTTGTGTTGCTGGTGGGGGGCGGCGCAGCAACCTATTTCTTTGTGTTTGCCGGCTCAGATACAACCGTGACACAGCCCAACACACAACCCACGTTTGCACCATTGCCAAGCACCCCTGTGCAGTTTGAGGTAGAAGTTGTGGTAGATGAAGGCGCTGACGATGCAACGATACATGCAGCGTTCTACGAGGCTTTTGAAGAGAAGGCAAGCCAAAAATATGGCGGCAATGTGACGTTTAATAAAAATATTTCGCCTTTTATTGCCACCGGAAACCCCAATAGTCCCATGTGGACGGAGGTCGGCGAAGAGAATGGCTCTGTGCGCTATGAAGCGTTGATGGAAACACGTCTACAGCGCTAGTATGCAATAATGATAACCAAATGAAAACTTACACGGTTTAAGAGTTTCAACACGCAGAACTCTCCGTTGATGACTTTACCTTACTTGTAGGCACCAATGCCTCTGGCAAAAGCAACCTATGCAATGCCTTTCGTTTTTTACATGGCATCGGATGTGGATATACCCTCGCTGAAATAATCGGGGGCGTGTACCGCAATGGCGTAGAAATCTGGTCGGGCATTCGTGGTTGTACGCGCTCTTTGGCGTTCAATAGAGCAGAAGGTTTCGCACTCGGTGTTGCTATTCTCACTGCTCTGCTCAGTCACGATACAAGGCAATGTTCTATCTTTGAAGAGATAGAGCATGGCATACACCCAACACGGTTATACCTGTTGTTAGAGCTTATACAACGACAATCTGCGCAGAACGCATGTCAAGTCATTGCCACCACGCACTCACCACAAGTATTGCTGATAGTGCGTCACACCTATCTCGATGCTATTTCGTTGACGTATCGCTTGCCAGAGAAGCATGATACGCGCATTATACGTGTTGTTGACTTGCCAGATACACGACGCTTGATAGAGTCGCAAGATATAGGGCGTCTCCATGAAACAGGTCGGTTTGAAGATGCGGCAGACTTTGTTGCTGATCGGGAGGCAGAGGCATGAATGTCTTAGTAATACCAGAAGACTTTGTGAAAAACCAATATGTCTTGCGCCCTATTATTGATGCTATGCTCAAGTATCTTGGCAAGCCAAAACCTAAAGTGACCATTTTATGACCCGCGACTTGGAGGTATTAGGCAGGCTCTTAAATGGAAACGCATTGCCGAAATTATTGATCGGTATCGTGGTATGTATAGCCTTTTTTTGCTGTGTGTAGACCGTGATGGGTATGAAGGACAACGAGCACAACTAGACCATCTCGAACAACAAGCATCTTCCATGCTAGATACCGGCAAATGTTTTCTTGCAGAAAATGCTTGGCAAGAGGTTGAGGTGTGGGTATTGGCCGGACATGACATGCTTGACGGGCGGTCTTGGAAAGAGATTCGAGCCGAGGTTAATCCGAAAGAAGGTGCTACAGATATTGTTTTGGGTAGAGACCACCCGGCCTTGCGAGAGTGGCGCAGTGAAACAAACTTGAGTATTTTATTTGCCGCAGGAGTGTTAGGATGACATCAACACCTTACACCATACGCCCTGCACATCCTGACGATTTGGAGTCCGTGCCAGCCATAGCTGCATCGGCCGGTGCCATGTTTCGTGACTCTCCCTACCCATTTCTCGCCGATGACACCATGCCCACAATCGAAATCAAGTCGAACGAGTTTCTGTGGGTTGTTGCCGATGCCACCGACCAGCCCGTTGGGTTTGCACTGGTGCAGATGCACGATACGTTTATAAGCATCAAAGAGCTTGATATGCACCAACACCATGCACGCCAAGGGTTGGGGGGAAGACTGATACGAGAATTGGCGGAGTGGGCACGCGAGCAAGGCTACTCCGCGTTGGCATTGACAACCTTTCCTGATGTCCCATGGAATGGCCCATACTATGCGCGGCTAGGGTTTCGCACGCTGGATATAGCAACCTGCTCGCCGGCACTCCAAGCACTATGGCAGGCAGAAACTCCGACGGGCATCTCAAAAGAGCAACGCATCTGCATGCAACTTGATTTGTGATACAATGCGTCTGCCACAAAATGGTAGGTTTGGTACCAATGGCATATCGTGCATACACCACTTAGCCTAGAGCAATGATTTTGGTTTGCCGCTCTTCACCTTGCACCGCCACAGTGTTTTCTACCGCCTTGACAATCTGGCGATTGATAGGCACCTGCTCAAGAAAAGATGCCCGCAACGCTGCATCAGTGATTTTCTCGGCCCGCTCCATAACCAAACGATGCGCAGATAGGAGCGATCTGTGCGCCTCTTCCACACAGCCAGTAGCATTGAGCACATCGTAGCAGAGAAAGTAGTCGCGTTGCGGTGCTTCTGGCCCCTCACCACCGCACTCATCCAAAATGGTGCGTGCTTGGCGTGCATAGTCGCATGCCATATCGGATATGCCCTGTTGCAAGTATGCAGTAGCCAATGTTGCCAATTCCATCGTGGTCATCACTTCCATATCAAGCTCCCTGCGGATTTGTAGTGCCATATTCGCATGCTCAATAGCTTGGTCATAGTGTCCCACCAATACACAAACTGTTCCCAAGTAACTCTGAAAAGCTGAAACGAGAAATGCATCATCCTGTTGTTGTGCCAAAATCAATCCTTCATGCAATAGGGCTGTAGCCTGTTCCATATCCCCTTGGTCACGTACAACCGACCCAAGATTCACTAACACATAGGCCTGGCCTGCTTCGTCGCCAATGGATTTACTCAACTCAAATGCATGTACTAGACTCTCATGCGCTTGTGCAAAGTCACCTAATTCTTGGTAGATAATGCCAAGTTCATTCCAAATATTAATCTCATTCCAACGGTTGCCAGTAGACTGCACAATACTCAATGCCATTAGTACATTATCACGCGCCTTGATATAGTCACCAATTGTCACCATCTGTGCAGCAATGTTTGATACGCTTGCACCTTCCCCCACACGATCACCAATCATACGTCGCATATCCAAAGATTGATGGTAGTACTTCAACGCTTCTGTAAAATTGCGTTCAGCATCAGCCATATTGCCCAAGTTATTGAGCACATCAGCCTCACCTTTACGATTGCCGCTGGAGCGATTCAACTCCAATGCACGTTTATAACATGTTTGAGCCGCATCAAAATAGCCCAAATTACGGTGAATCGTGCCAAGCCCATCTAGCACAAGCGCAAATGTCTGCGCTGATTCAGGAGTGAGTTTGCCCGTTGGAGTCATATCTACCTGTATACGTTCAAGCGCTTCTGTATATTTGGTCTGACCAAGGGCATAGTCTCCCTGACGACGTGCTATCACCCCAAGCTGACTGAGGCAATAGATTTCGTTCATACGATGACCTTGTTCGCGGCTTATAGTCAGCGCTTGCTCAGTTGTCACCAATGCCTTGGGGTAATCACTGATAGCTTCATAATATCGCCCCCACAGATAGGCAACATCAAAGGTAGGTACTTGTGGGGACACCTCTAGCTGATGCAGAGTAGCTTGTTCGGCTTGACGTTGGCCAAGGAAATGGTAGATATTTACCATTTCCTTGCGCCACTCCCAGCATTCCTCTAGTTCCAATGCCTGTTGATAGTAGCGCAGAGCCGTTTCGTTTGCATAGTCGCGCTGTGCTTTGCGGGCAGCTTTTTGTGTATACACAAGCGTTTTCTCACGCTCACCTGCTTGGCTAAAGTGATAGGCTAATTGCTCAACCTCATCGGGATGCAACTCTTCCAGTGCTCGCCCAACCGTGCAATGCAACTCTTTGCGCTGTGTCTCAAGCATCGTACCATATGCCACTTCCATCGTGACATTATGCTTAAACATGTAGGTTGGGTAGGGTTGTGGTGTTTCCAAATGGGTAAAATCGCGTTGCTCCATGGTTTGCAGTTCAGCATGCAATACATCTGGCTCTACCTGTTGTGGGTGTGCTTTCGCAAGCACATTGATAGAAAACACGCGCCCAATCACACTCGCTATTTTTATCGTGAGCTTGTGACTTTCTGGCAAGCGGTCAATACGTGATAACACCACGCCATACACCGAGTCTGGAATGCCTAAAGCTTCTGTTGGCACCTTGGCTTGCGGCAGCAACATCCATTGCCCATCAGAGTCGCGCATCAAACAGTTTGCAGCCTCTAGTGAATCAATAAGCGTGTCGTCCAGAACCCATGTTGCATCACCCTCTTTTTGGCATAGTTTGCCAGACTCGCGCAACGTATCAATCAGCTCTTCAACAAAAAAAGGATTACCTTGTGTCTGTGCATGCACCAATTCCAACGCCAGTGACGCGACCGGTCCACCCAGACGATTGGCAACGAGACTTCCCATCGCTTCTAGGGAAAGTTCATTTAAGTTGATGCAAGAATGATGTGCGAGCAGTTGCAGCTCAGTTTGCAGAAACGATACACAATCTTGTACCACACCTATCCCGCCTTGTTCAAGCGACGGGCGATGCACCAAAAGGAGCACAACGGGTAATCTATCCACAATACGGCTGAGTGCAATGCTCAAGCCAAGCGATGGCTCATCCATCCAATGCACGTCTTCAAGCACCAATAGCAACGGTGTATCGGCTGCCCATGCTTGCACAATATCTACCATCAATGCAAACAAGGCTTCTTGGCGCAGGCGAGCATCAAAACTCGCAGTCGTGGCATTATCAGGGATCGGCAAATCGAGCAAGTCGCCTAGCAACGGTAAACGCAAAAGCCAATCGGGGTTCATCCAGGTAAGCATGGTTTCTATCTGCGCAATTTGGGTGTTGATGTAGTCGTTATTCAAATGACCCTCATGTCCTGTAGGCTCATCGTCTAAGGCAAAGAATGCCCGAAAGATTTGTCGCCAAGGCAGGTAGGCAATACCTTGACTAATGCTCTGACAGCCACCAAGAAACACCTGCACATTGCGTTTTGCAGCGCGTCGTCTACATTCATTTGCCAAGTGGCTTTTGCCAATGCCTGCCCCACCCTCAATGCGCACTATCTGCCCCGTGCCATTCAGCGCCGTATCAAGCACGTGCTCTATCTGGGCAAGTTCGTGCTCGCGCCCAACCAGTGGGTTGAGTGACACCGAAAAAGTACGTTGACGCTGAAACTGTTTCCTGCCAAGGGCAAGCGCTATATCAATCGGGTAACTCTTACCCTTTACCCGTATGGCCCCTTGTGCATCAAACTCGTAATAGTTCTGCGTCGCATCTACAATGCGCTGACTGACGACTACCTGCCCCGGTTGTGCATAGGCCATAAGCCGTGCAGCAAGGTTCACCTCATCCCCAAGCACGCCATAAGTACGGCGGGTTGTACCGCCATATGCACCTGTTCGTGCCTGCCCACGTGTAATGCCAATTTGCACCTTGTCTATATAATCAAATGTTGGAGGAGGCGACCGCATTTCTAGGGCAGCCGCTACAGCACGCAGCGGGTCATCATCATGCGCAATCGGCGCACCAAATGCAGCATAGAGGTAGCTCCCCTTATCACCTACTGTCAACTGAATGAGAAAGCCTTCGTAGCGTTTCAAAATGGTCTGTATCCATTGAATATAGGCATCGAGTTTTGTGCCAGCGTCGGGGTCATTATCATAGTCTATACCACTGAAACGCAAAAACATAGGCACGACTGGACGGATTTCAGCCAGAAAATCACCCTGTCCACTAGTCAAACGCGCATACACAGGTGGCAAAAGCCATGGGCGCACAGCATCATTGCTCAGGCTACATGTGCATGAATCAGGCCAAGGAAAGGTATCAACCATATCACGCATGCCACTGACAATCGCAAGCTGTCTCTCGGTGCCTTCAGCAATGCGCCACTCGTCCACATTCACCCGGTCGCCTATATGCTCCATCGTCACTGAATCGAGTACAACTTCGCCTTTGTTAGCATGCTTTTCACCCATCGCCATATAATCAAGGGTAGCGCCGGCCAGCACATCTATATATTGAATATCGGGATTACCCACCAGAAAGCGCCTTACAGGTCCAGTAGCAACAGCCGCTTTCATCGCCAGCGACATGGTTTCGCCAGTCGGTATCTGAAAATCAATAAAGTGCTTCATCGCTTGCTGCATACGCAACGCACTTGCCGTTGCCCATAACCCATAATCCCCATCAAACCAACATGTGATAGCATCACCGCTAAAACCGATCACACTCCCCCGGTAGGCATCAACCTCAGCTATCAAAGCATCGTACACGCGGTTCAACAGCTTGGTGAGTTCCTCGGCACCCCGACGCGGGCCAAGTTGGCGCACGAGCGACTCTGTCATAGGTGTAAAACCAGATATATCGGCAAACAGCACAGAACCAATAGCATGTTCAAGCACATCTACATTATTGCGTAAGGCAAAGCGGCGATCAGTCGGTATATAGGCTTCAGCGTATTCCATAGGACCATGTCCCCTTCAATCCCAATCCAAAGTCATTGTGCATTCTTGCCCCACTCGTGAACAGATACACCTACAATGACGAAACAAAAACCTTCTTACTCATAGTATAAACGATTATGGGGGCTTTGTGTTTCTTTTTGCACATTTCATACCTCACTGTAGAGTCAATTCAGACAATACGGGGCGATGGTCCGACTGACCATCCCACGGACCAATGGTAGTAGTAGTAGCTTCCCACTGGTCTGAATAAAACACATAATCAATACGTACTAACCACGGGGGGACACACATAACGCGGTTCATACACACCCAAGACGTATCAGGTGAAATACTGCCTGGGAAGGTATGCCCCAAACCCCAGCCCGCTTGACGCCACGCATCGTGCAAGCTCTCCGTCACGATAGCATATGCGTCACTCGTATCGGTTGCATTAAAGTCGCCAGCAGCAATGAAAGGTCCATCGTGAGTAGCCGCAAGCTCTGCAATGGTATGTGCTTGTTGTTCACGTTCACGCACGACCCAATTCCACGTGTTTTGCGCCCCTGCTGTTGGGGGGATGGCATGAAAGTGAAAGAGCAAAACCGACGTACCGTGAACATCTACCAACAACGGTTGTGGCACACCTGCCCACGAACCGGGCACTTCAGTGCCAGTTGGCTGTAGTGGGTAGCGACTGATGACGCCCATACCATATGTGCCTGCATGGGGTGCAAGCTCTTGGTAGGGGTATTCTTCGCGCAGCTCATGTTCAATAGCCGCAGCAACGTCTGGGTTGAGTTCTTGTAACCCAATAATATCGGCATCTGAAGCAATAAGTGCAGCTACAATACCGTCGGCATTTGCATTGAAGCCAAACACATTATACGACATCACAGAAAGCGTTGCACCACTGGCTTGCGCCTCTTGGTGCTTGGGGACAAACAACCCGCCATGGAGAAAGATGCCCAACGCCAATGCTGCACTGAAACACGCCCACATTGCCCGTTTGCGTAGCACCAAAACCACTGGCAAGAGAAACACGAGCGGTACAAAAAAGTACACAGCAAATGAGTTTATGGTGAACATCCACCACCAGTGGTCCCCAAGCAACATATAGAGCATAGCCCAACTAAACAATCCCGCAAAATAGGTATATATCAACGCATAGAATACATGTTTACCATGTGTGTGCATGACCAGTTCCTTTCTCACATTCCGAGCAAACAAATTTTTCTCTGCTCATACGCTACATCAAAAACGTGATCATGTCTATGCTTTAGAAGCATACCTGTACGCACTCACGTGCTTGACAAACCTTTTGAACGTGTTGCTCCAGATTGTCTTACAAATACAAGAGGTAAGACGTATATATACTGTGAAAAGTTGCCTGACAAACAGAGCAACACTTTCCCAAGGTCCATGATGCAATAACACAACTACGAAAAAAAGGGGACCATGACTCCGAAGACGCGGAGTCATGTGCATGGGGAACGTGTGGGGAGCATCAACCTCGTAGAGACGTTGCGTGCAACGTCTCCGTGGCTCCTCAAAATCTACGCTGCTGCTGCCATTTCGCCAATCTTCTGGCGCTCCCTCTCGTCAGGCTTGTATATATCTGGAGCTGGCTCCGATGCCCACATGAGCGTGAAGTAAAACCGTGTTCCAAACCCCCGGCCGTCACTTTTAGCCCAAATATCACCGCCATGAGCATGCACCAAGTGCCGCGAAATGGTCAACCCAATGCCGCTGCCACCGCTTGTGCGTGCCCGCGACTTATCTACACGATAAAAGCGTTCAAAAAGATGCTGGAGGTGTTCTGGTGCGATACCAACCCCGGTATCTTTAATACAAACAACTGCATACTCCTGCTCACCCCATGCTTGCACAATAACTTTGCCACCCTCTGGGGTATAGCGTAATGCGTTGTTCAACAGATTGATGCCAATTTGCTGCACTCGGTCGGGGTCTGCCCATACAGCCGGGAATATGACGGGGAGAGCCACTAGCAAATCTATCTGCTTAGCCGCAAATTGGAGTTGAAATTGTGTAACCAAATCTGCAAGAATAATCCGCAGGTCTATCGGGCGTAGGTTTACTTGTATCTGTCCGGCTTCAGCGCGTGAGAGCAATTCGAGGTCCTCTATTAAGCGCTTCATACGCACCGACTCGTGTAGCACTAGGGTGTAGGTATGCTCATTTTGTTGCACCACACCATCAAGTAAACCTTCCATATAGCCTTCAATTGTCGTTAAGGGTGTGCGCAGCTCATGGATAACATCCGCTAGCAACGCCATACGCCGATGTTCGGTCTTTTCCAATGCCTCGGCTAGTTGGTTTACACTTTGCCCAAGCTCAGCCAGCTCATCGTCGGTCATCACCATTGTGCGTTCACGGTAAAACCCTTGGGCAAGATGCCGACTGACTTTGGCAATATCCTGCAATGGTTCTACAATACGTCGTGAAATAAACAAACTCATTACTGCCGAAGCAACGATGGCAGCAAATACAGCGGCAAATAATGAATTGCGAACGACTACCTCGAAGCGTTCCAACAAAACGTTTTCAGTAGACGAGGTGATATGCACAAAGCCGACTCCTGCCATGATGTAGGCCGTCGAAAGCAATGCTACTGCGGCTACACCAAGAATAACTAAGTGGGAAATAAATAATTTCCAGTGAATTTTATGGTGCCATCGCATAACCTACCTACCTATCCACAAACTTATATCCCACACCGCGCACAGTTTGAATAATGCTGGCATCCGAGGGGTCATCGGCTAGTTTGCGGCGCAGGGTACCAACATGCACATCCACGACACGATCAATGCCGTCAAAGTCTTCGCCCCATACTCGTTGCAACAGTTCATCACGGGTGAAGACACGTCCTGGATGACAAGCCAAGGCATACAAGAGGTCAAACTCACGCGGGGTCAACTCAATATGGGTATCTCCACATGTCACTTCGCGCCGCTCGTGGTCTATGACGAGCGAGCGAAAATGCAAACATGGGCGCGTATCAGATGTTTCGGTCATTCGGCGGCTACGGCGCAGAATAGCCTTCACCCGTGCTACCAATTCACGCGGGCTAAAAGGCTTAGTGAGATAATCATCGGCCCCAACTGAAAGACCAATGAGCTTATCTACCTCATCTGTGCGTGCTGTGAGCATAAGCACATACACCGATGTTTCTTGATGTAGTTTACGGCAAACCTCAATACCATCGAGACCAGGCAGCATCACATCAAGCACGACTAAATCAGGGCGCACACTGCGGGCAAGTGCCAGCGCAGTATTGCCATCATATGCACGGTATACCTCAAATCCTGCCGAAATGAGATAATTGGCTACCAGGTCAACAATAGGCTGCTCGTCATCAACGACGAGAATGGTCGCTACTTCCATGTTGCAACACCTCCCCACGTCTATGGTACAACTCTTACAAGCGGTAGTGTAATCGCTTTGTAGGGTTTACATCATACCACAAATTGCATACTTGTGTAACACCATGGGGCATTGGCACATGCATGCAATTTGTGTAGGGGGTGCTGGAGACATTGCATGCAATGTCT
Source organism: uncultured Chloroflexaceae bacterium (assembly GCA_964626155.1). Classification (GTDB taxonomy): domain Bacteria; phylum Chloroflexota; class Chloroflexia; order Chloroflexales; family Chloroflexaceae; genus JAAUSY01. Next base: position 14,015 of record CAZVEN010000048.1, read on the forward strand.
TTACCATGTGCTATATGATTGCCACAAAAGGATCTGGACCGGAGGAGAAAAAATTGGCTCCCCGACTAGGATTCGAACCTAGAACCTACTGATTAACAGTCAGCCGCTCTACCGTTGAGCTATCGGGGACCACCAGAAATACTGCATATACCGTACACCATTGCTTGGCGCACGAGTATAGTATAGCAGGAGAACGCCTATGTGTCAAATAGCATGTCGCCAATCTCAACACCCCACGGTATACACCGTTTTGCCATTGATGGTAGCCGTGTGCCAAAACAACTTCTCCTCCCACGCAACGCTCGTGCGCTTGTCGAATACAATAAGCCACCCCTCGTCGCAGCCGAGACGCTCCATATAGCCCGCCAGTTGTGTTTGCCCTTCATCCATGGTCTTTGTGTCATAGCGTATTTTCAACTCAATCGGGTAGCGGTAATGCCAATCGCCATACTCAATGCATATATCCAGCCGCATGGGAACCTCTCTGGTTGCCAGCCGCACATCTTCCCACTTCCCAGCGTTGCGTATGAGAACTACATCTCTTTGCTGGTACACTGAAACGCTGCGAACTGTCTTGACAGAGTAATGACTTGCCGTATGCGATGGTAGCCATCTGCCGATGGGCCAAATGCGCATCAATGGGGCGTGGTGCAAATACCATTTGTTGAGCAGTCATGCCCTGGCCAAGCATGCTACGATGCTGCCGGACGCCCAAGCAAGGTGCGCCCATCTTTTTGGATCTATCGCCAATTGACAGGGGGACAGTAGCGATTTTTCTGCCATTACATTCTCCCAATGCCCAACCCCACACACCCCAAAATCTGCTATACTTGGGGTGAGAGTCATTTTGGATGTGTGCAGAGTTGTATGAGTCAACCTATGAACATTGAGCAAAAAATCCGTCAACTGGCTGAAAAGTATGCACTTCAACTCGAGATGAAAGTAGCAGAGCGTGTTCATGAAATGGAAGGAGATAACACTTCTCACTACCTTGTGTATCGTGTTTTAGGGATAACATATGAAGAGGGACAATTGATTGACTTATACCAAAACAAAGGACGCTTTTTGTACAAGTACGCAGGTGCTTTTCTTGAAGAAGCAACCTTTTTATGTTTCAAAGAGAAATTCCCCCATGCTCAAAAGGTGCGAATTGACAACACTACAGGAAAGCGTCCAAAACAGTTTGAAATAGACTGTTTGATTGACAATGATGCCATAGAAATGAAGTGGCGCGACGCAACAACAGACGGCGATCATATCACAAAAGAACATACACGTATTCAAGCCATCAAGGACCATGGATATATTCCTATTCGTGTTATGTTTTACTATCCTAACCGTACACCCAAGCAATACGTATCCAAGCTACTTTAAAGACAATGTACAATGGTGTTGGTGGGCAGTATTACGCAGGCGATGCTGCTTGGGAATATATACAACAACGTACAGGTATAGACCTAAAACGCATTTTGTGGCATATTGCCGATACCAGAAAGGCACAGTAGAATATGACACTTTTTCTTGGAAATTGCCTTGACATATTGCCAACACTTGACGAAGCCAGTATCTACCAACAGGAGGAACCCAACTTGATGATTATAGATACCTACGATGTAATCATAGAGCAATGGATAGAACATCGCTACTGTCATTGCTCCCACATGCCATTATGAACAGGAGCGTTTACACCTCACAACCGTTGGTAAAATAATGCTCATTAGCCCGCATCAACTCCGTACTGTTGCGAAAGCTCTGGAGCACAAGCGGTGTACCAAGCGAACCAAGCGCCACGATAGGGCCCGTCACCATAAACGTATAGCGTCCCGTGCGCTTCGGGTCTGGCAACGAGCAGTAGCGAACAAACCCCTCGCGCCCTAGCTCCGTCTCCACAAACTCGCGGTCTGCACCCACCTTAAACCCCTGCCCAAATATTTTCACTTGGAGTTGCCGTAAAATCGTCTTATCGAAATCGTGCAACGTTTGCGTAATAAACATCCACCCCACACCATACTTCCCAGTCATACGCACACTCTGCGCCAGCAGCGTGCGTGTGCGTGAGCCATCGTTGCTCTCACTCGCGTGCTCGCCCGCAAAAAGATGCGCCTCATCGAGCACCACAAGCGCATTGCTGGCATTGCCAGCTTGAAAGCTGCGATGAATGACGTGTCGTAGGCGTGTCAAAATCTCATTCAGCAAAAAATAGGGTACCGAATCGCAATCGCCCTCTTGCGAAAAGGAAAGCACCACAACCTCACGATCACTCAAGACACGCTGGATAACTTGGGAGAGCAGCATGCGCTTGCCACCATCGGTACGAAAAGCAGCCATAGAATTAGTCCAGATACGTCGTAGGCGCACACCATCTAGCTCAAACCGTGCCATCACATCCAACGCACGTTGCCCTTCGCCCGGCGTGGTGCCTGGGCGCGAAGCGTAGATGACATCGGCAAACCGTGCCAAGTCTTTCACCAGTATAGGCAAGTCAAATTCGCGTAAATCACGCACATTCCGCCGTTTTCCATCACTGTTGGTCAAATCATTCAAGAGGCTACACAACCGTTCACTCGCTTCGCGTTCCTTGTTGTAGCCTTTGAAGCCCAAACTTTCAAAGAACCCAGCACGTCGCAACGTTTCTGTAAACGCCTCTGTGCCTTCAAGTGCCACGTCATCTGTTGTCATCACGACAACTTGACGGTGTTGCGTCAGCGAACCAAGAAGCCGCTTGATACTGAAATCTACGCGGTGGTCACCGGCTGCAAAGCGGTCATTGCCAAATTCGCCCTGCGGGTCTAGCACGAGCAAGCCCATGCGTGGATTAACAGCAAACCCGGCCAGCAATTGTGCGGCGAGGATGCTTTTGCCACTGCGCGTCTGCCCAAAAATGCCCATCATAACTGCTTCACCAAAGCCGCCATCCTCCGTTTTGCCAAAGTCACGCAGAGTCAACGGCACCGGCAAACCATCGCCGGGCGACTGCCCGGCATAGAAAATGCCCGTTTCAGTATGCACAAGATCACGCAATGTACTAGGGTCTGCGGGGAAGACAGGTGTACCGCTTGGTGGTGGCGTAGAGAGGATAGTACGACGACGCACGCGCCCTTCATCATCGAGCAGAAAAACACCCAAGGCAGTCAGTTGCGCACTGGTGAGGTCACTATCGCCACTCAGGGCAGGCAAGGCCCCCTGATGTTTGATAACGGCACGAATAACCGGATCTTCATGCCAACGGTTGCGCGTAACGATGCCACCTAGTTGACACAAAGCTCGTTTGCGGTACGCTTTGCCGTTAAAGCGCTCGACCACCTCAAAGAGCACCCACGCATGATCGAGTGCGCGATCACGGGCTGTTTCAAGAATATCCACCGTAAATGTGGTGGTACTGTTTGGAGATCCAATAATTGCTATAGGTTGCATATTTGTTCCGCACAGAGATGCTGAACACATATGCTATTATACCAGTTTTTTACATACTGTCAAGAGGCCAATCGCCTATTTGTGGACTTTGGCGTTATGTCTCCTTTTTTTTCCTCACTCTCATGTGCATACAATACACGTCACCGACCAATCAAGGCTTATTATGGCAAAACCCAAACATCGCTACTGTCCCCCTGTCAACTGACGGTAGGTCCAAAAAGATGGGCGCACCTTGCTTGGGCGTCCGGCTGCATCGTAGCATGCTTGGCCAGGGCATGGCTGCTCAACAAATGGTATTTGCACCACGCCCCATTGATGCGCATTCGGCCCCTCGGCGGGAGGAAAATCCTCATACTTAAACCAGAATACTGTTGCCACATCCTCGCGGTCTGTCAGGTGTGTAAACACCGCTTGCAAGAAATCGGCTTGCCCCTGCTCTGTCTGCTCTCCATAGGCCGCGTTATAGCCTATTTCCGTAATCCAAAACGGCACATCTGGGTCGCCTACCTCTGCCAAGGTAGCGCGAATAGTATCAAGGCGTGTGAGCATACGCTCTATATCATCATCTGGCCCCACAAAAATCTCCTTGGGGTAGGGATGATATCCAACCCCATCAACTGGAAAATGCCCATACCTCTGCCGATAGTCCTGAAATGCATCACTAGCATACATCTGGCGCAGATAGCGGACATCGGTAAACGAGTAGGTGTCGCCCGGTGGCATAGGTCCATAGGGATGTAGCCCGCCCACTACAATTGGCACATGCTCGCGCCACGATTGGTCCCCCGGCTGCGCACCATCTACATGATGAAAAAAATGGTACAATGTGGTATGCAGATGTGCCGTAACTGTTGGTGAAAGGGCTTCTGTATCGGTAATGCGGTTTTGCTCATTGAATAGTTCGTAGGCTGCAATGCGCCCTTGGTAGCGGTTGGTTATCATACGGGCGCGGTCGAGCCATGTGCGCATGTTGGGGTTTATGTTGTCGCCATAGACCGGGTCATAGCCCATATTGGGTGTAGCAAGTACGCCGGGATGTTGGTCGCGCATTAGGCCATAGCTGAGCAGGCCAAGCACGTTGAGGTTGTAGCGGGGTGCAATATGGTTAATGAAGTAGTCATTGCGGGCTACTTGGGTGATGGAGTAGGCGTCGCTGCCCTCTATGTGAAAGGCGAGCCGTACCCACCGCACGCCCATGGCGGCGAGCATAGCGCCCATGCGCTCTTGCGCGACGATGTTGGGCACATTGGGGTAGCCCGGCATCGTGCCATAATCATACCACGGATCCCGGATGACCATGCCAGTCATAGCACGTGCATGCGGCTCCAACACAGGTGTATGTTGCATGCACGCTACCGTCTGTTGACATATAATAATGAGCCACGGCAGAAGTGGCAGGAATGCTAAAACCCATGCCTGCACTTGTGACAAGGTATCGTTATGCTGTGTGCTCTGCAAAGGGGAAACACGTTTGACAGGGTTGAATAGTTTGTTATTTCTCGTGGCAAACAGTGTTGTGCTTGCTAGTGCTATGCTGCTCACCCAACGCTTGCGTTTGGCCGATAGGGTGAGCAAACTTCTCTCAATCGGTACGCTGGCTGTGTCGCAGGTTGTGCTCTCGTTACTCATATCTGGTGTGGTGCTAGAACGCTTGCAGCCTTGGACAGTGCTCTCAGTGAATGTGCTCATACTCCTTGTTGTTTTGCTCCTGCATGCCATGTTTGGGCGGGCTTCCCATACGCCTAAATCGGTAGCACAAGCTTCTAGCCATTCGCAGGGCGTCAGGCTATCTGTGCTTCGTCATTGGCTCAGCAAGATACCTCTCATTCCCCACAGGGTGCTGGTGCTGTTGGTGATAGCCGAGGTGTGTTGGTTGTTGTTGCGCATCTACCTTTTTCCGCCCTATGCGTGGGATGCGTTGGCCTACCACCTTACAACTATGGGTGCATGGCTTCAGGAAGGCAAAATAACGCTTACTCCTTTTGTACTATGGACGAATGTGTACCCGCACAATGCAACGCTTACCTATACGTGGCTGGCCCTCTTTTTGCACAATGATATGGTTGTAGAGCTAGGGCAAGTGCTTTTTGCGCTAGGTGGCATGGTTGCTGTGGCAGGCATTGGGCGGCATGGTGCTGGCTTGAGTCGCGTGGGTGCTCTAGCCGCCGGGTGCCTATTTTTTCTCACGCCAATTGTGTTGGTACAGTCTAACACAAATTATAACGATGTTGCACTTGCGTCCATGTTTATTGTCCATCTCTTTTTTGTTTTTCGCAGTGTACAGCATCCTTGCTTGGCACATATTGTGCTAGCTGGTCTGTCTGGCGGTATCACCATGGGCATAAAGTCTACCGGTGTGGCATATATAGGCATGAGTTCATTGGTACTTGTGTTGGCGATGCATCCATTGCATCTTCATCCTTGGTGTTCTCGTTCTGCGCCTCGTGGCGGTTCTATCGTTACGCTCCTACTGGTATATGGTGCCTGCCTGATACTCCTCGGTTCATTTTGGTATGTGCGCACATGGGTAGTGTATGGCAACCCGTTCTATCCCTATAGCGTAGACGTGGCCGGTGCTACGCTCTTTGCTGGCGCTACCAATGTGCATAGCCTTGAGACAGAACAAACACCTTTTCTGTTGCAGGGGTTGCCGGTGTGGAAGCAGGTGTGGCTCTCGTGGCTACATGAGCCAGCTTTCTATGTCTATGACCAGCGCTTGGGTGGGCTAGGGCTTCAGTGGGTCTACCTGGAGTTCCCAGCAATGGTGGCTCTGTTGGTAGCGACGCTGTGGAAGCGCCAATGGTGGTTTGGGTATATGCTCCTCCCGTTTGCTATGGCATTTTTGGTGCAACCTGCTAACTGGTGGTCGCGCTTCACGATTGCTAGTGTGGTGCCGGGTGCTATTGCCTTCGTATTCATATTGGAGCAAGCCCCCTATCGGCGTTGGTATCGGGTACTGGCTGTATTTGCACTTGTGCTTGTGCTTATCTCCACTGCTTGTTGCCTGCGCCATGCCGGGCTACGCACCATTGTGCGCACGGTGCCGCAAGCCCCCCACGAACGCACAGTAGGCAATCTTTACTATCCTGAATTTCGTTGGGTAGATACATTACCAGATGGCGCACGCATTGGCTTGCATCCAAGGCAGCATAGTTTTGCCTACCCGCTTTTTGGTAGCCGCTTTCAGCATTATGTTGTGGTTGTGCAGGAGGATGAACGAGACGCTTTTTTGGGGCGCTTGGGGGCAGAGGGGGTTGAGTATATGCTGGTGCGCGAGGGTACGGATTATGATGTTTGGTTGCGGCATTCGCCGGATATGTTCCGCGAAGTTGATGGGCATTGGAAATTTCGTGTGTGGGAGGTGGTGGATCCTCACAAGGATAGGTATTGAACTGCCACTTTCTCATGAACCTTTGCATCTCTCGGCATCCTTGGTGCTCTGCGTTAAAACCATTACAAATCATGGAGGGTTGCTCTATAAAACATTGCGCACGTCATCAAGCGTGTTGGCTGTCTCCAAGCGTTGGCGACCACGAATATAGCCAAGCACCCGTGCAGCAGTGCGGCGCATGTCGGTATCCTTATCAAGCAATGCCTCATTGAGCGCAGTCTCGACAGATTGGTTGCCTATTTCCTTCAACACCTCCGCAGCAGCTTGGCGAACTTGCAGATTTTTCTCACGGAGCGTTTCAATCAATGCCGGAATAGCGGTGTCATCCTTTATTTGCCCTAATGCCCATGCAGCAACCACACGCACACTCTCACTCTCATCGTGCAAAGCGTGGATAAGGTCATGCACGGCATCTGTAGCGCCAATTTGCCCCAACGCCTCGGCAGCAGTACGACGTACAAACTCTTGTGCATCTTGAAGGGCAATACACAGCGCTGGCACAGCGGCAGCATCTTTGAATTGCCCTAGCGCCTCAGCCGCCGCTCGGCGCACATCCGCCACATCATCACCCAACGCCTCAATGATAGCATCCACTGCCGATGGGTCGCCCACATGCCCAAGTATCTTTGCAATATCCTTACGCACATGTCCATCTTCATCCTTCAGGGCCTTGATCATCTCAGGCACAGCAGGGGGTCCAATATGCATCAAGCCCCATGCCGCATGCTGATGCACATCGCGTCCCCTATCGTGCAACGCATCAATTAACACCGGCACAGCACGTGCCTCCTTAAACTGCGCCAGCATCAACGATGCCTGAATGCGCACATCGCGCATCGGGTGTTGCAACGACTCGGTGAGCGTCTCATGCACTGCTGTTTGGTCTGAAGCGAAAGACACATCAGAGAGCGGCTCCGATTGGGTTTGACGAGCAGCACGCGATGGGGCAGACGTATCTTGCACATGTACTGTGCTAGCCGTGCTCTTGGTTTCCACAACAGGTATTGGTGGAGCTTCACTGCCCATAAACTCACGCAATATGCCAAACAACGTATTCCATGTTTCCCTTGTTGCATACGTGAAATCAAGTTTCCACGCCAAATTGAGACGGGGATGGGCGGTAGTAGATTGACGCTGTAGCACGACAACATCCACACCGGCCCCTAGGGCAAAAGCCCATTCATAGTTTACAAACTCATTTGTTCTGGTATTTGGTGATAATACAACCAGTACGGCAAAGGCATCTTTTATTATCTGGTCAATTTCAGGGTGCCAGATGCTGTTCGTAGAGAGCCTATCGGGGGCCATCCACGTAGGAAAACCGGCCTGCTCCAACTCGTTCTTGACTGTTTGAGCAAAATGGACATCTTCTGCTGTATATGATATGAAGAATGTGCGCATGGAGTGTGCTTTCAAATACCTACATCAACCTCTCTTATACCAAAATAGCCCGTAAGCCCCTTTCGCTTGAGCAATGAGGTATACGGTATGAGCCAAATGATACGCTACCATCAGGATACCATGATGGTCGTCATCTGCACAACATTATAGCATATGTCGTAAAACCGGCGAAAGAGTTGTAGCACCGGCTTCTAGCCGGACTCTGTAGCACCGGCTTCTAGCCGGACTCTGTAGCACCGGCTTCTAGCCGGACTCTGT
>CAZVEN010000048.1:22578-40373 GCA_964626155.1 uncultured Chloroflexaceae bacterium
AGCACCGGCTTCTAGCCGGACTCCGGCAGGATGCCGGTGCTACGGTGGACCGGCAGGATGCCGGTGCTACGGCGGTGCCAAAATGTGTGCCCCTATCGTTCCTTGCGCTCCTCCGTCTTGCTCGTTTGTGGTGCTGCCGTTGCCGTTGTCGTCGTCATGTTGCCCACACGCCGTTCAAGCACACGCAATCGTTCATAGAGTGTACCCATATGCTGGAGCATATGCCCAATAGCTTGCTCGGTCGTTATCCGCTCATTGCTCCAGTGGGCAAGTAATTCATCGTAGGCATACATGCCCATATACATCCTCCTTGCCATGCTATTCCAAACATGGTGTATCATATATATGTGAGGGAAGCAGTTCCCTCTATGGTTACGGCTATCCACACTGTGCGTGTCCAACAAGCAGTGTGGATAGTGTCTATAGACACTATAAGTGTAGCATAACAGGACCAAATATGCAATTCCATGAAAAATTGCGCACGTTGCGCAAACGCCATGGTTTATCGCAACAAAAACTTGGAGAACATATTGGACTATCACAATCGTTTATTAAGGACTTAGAGAGCGGGCGAAAGAGGCCGAACACAAGGCATCTTATCAAAATGTCAGACCTCTTTGGCGTGTCAATAGATGTGCTCGTGCGCGATGAACTCGAATTAGACAACCCGTAGTGTGCAACCGCAGCTAGCCGGAGACGGCTATTGGAGCATCCAGTACCAGACTTCCGAAGTCTTGGAGACTTCTGAAGTCTCACATCGCAGCTTATTCGATACCATATTCGAGTTTGCCGAGTGTTATTAAGCTTTCGACATCATCAGTTGCATCAGGTATATAGGCATGAACAGTATCACGTACACGTTGCAAGGCTAGTTCATCGGCTCCACCAAGCATACGACTTATATCGGCAATGTCTTGAACACGCCCCGATTGGAGTTTCATAACTACGAGATAAGGCAAAGCTATAAACGGTTGAAGATTCTGTACATATACAGGTTCTTGTAATGCTTGATACACCCAAGGTTCATCAGAAAGAATAACGTCAAGAATGCTTCCATCCGGTAGACGCCAGTTTGTGCCACCAATGCTGAGTGTCGTTACGAGCGTACATTTTGCTTGGTGCAATTCCTGATACAAAGATGCTTCATGTTGTTCCGATACCAGTATGTCTATATCTTGTGTCATACGTTCGGGCATATAGAGCCTCGTTGCAACCCCACCAACAATAACAAAAGGGGTGTATTGAATAATGGTTCGCAAGTTGGGAATAGGATACATAGCTGTCCTCCAGTGCAAAAATGCATGTATGCTACCACTGCCGGGGCGTACACGGCGCTTGACAAGAGCAATACAGTGCTTGCGTTTCTCAGTCACGTTCATAGAAAAGCTATCCTAGGTATGTTGCAAGTACACATGAACCTATTGTACCATACGGTCGCAGGACAAGCAGGATGCCGGTGCTATGGATGCCACGCACGCCCAAACGAGAGCAATTCGTAATAGCACCATCATGAGTAGGTTTTGGGCTTCAGTATCACGTTTCGTAGATGCATTTTATACATTTCGTTTTTGGCTTCCTATAGACCTAAAAGCTACTTTTTCTGTCAATTCTGAATTGCTCTCGCCCAAACGTGCGTGGCATCCATAGCAGCAAAATCGTAGGACAGGCATCCATCCTGTCCCCATTCCATACCCTGACGACCACGAATGGGGACCACGAATACACGAATAGGAGTTCCCGCACAACCATGCTCGTTGCTGGCAGACGTATCAAAAAGGAAACATACCCACGCGGTACAACATGTGTGGGCGCGAGAGCATTCGTTTATTCGTGGTCTATTCGTGGTCGGCAAGACTAGGGGATAGGTGACAGTGGCACCCTCTATGGCTTTGCAAAGGGGCATACGAGAGGTTCGAGACCGTCAGACTTCCGAAGTCTCCAAGACTTCGGAAGTTTGGGACGATTCAGCGCATCAGCACCCTCAGCGATTCAGCGGTTCAAACCCGTTGCCTAGCCGTCCACGAATGGGGGCCACGAATAAACGAATAGGGGTTCCTCCACAACCGTGCTCGTCGCTAGCAGACGTATCATAGAGGCAAGGTTCCTACGCGGCACAACGTAGGTGGGTGCGAGAGCATTCGTTTATTCGTGTTCTATTCGTGGTCGGCAAGACTCCACAGCCTATCCTACGCGAGACGTTGCGTGCAACGTCTCTACGTAAGGGGACAGGCTAGAAGCCTATCCTACGCCTTTCATGCTACTCCGGAAACGCCCCAAATTCCAAAAAAAATTTTCTCCGCCGCAAGGATTCAGGAATGCAGAAAACAGCATTCAGGATTTAGAATACAGAACATTTGTGCGCAAGCAAGGGGACAAAACCAAGCGAAAGCCTCCGCCGCTGTAGCCGAGGTCGGGGTAGAGCCCGTACCGCGCCGCGCAGAGAACATTTGTTCTATTACCATAATATGAATAACCTCGTACAGGCACATCCCCTTTACTAGACGCAAAATCATCCACAACCGTGCCACTCGCACCCGGGTAGCTTTCCCAACTGCTCATGGTCCATTCCCACACATTGCCCACCATATCGTGCGCACCACAAGCTGCCGCTCCATCTGGACGCTGCCCCACAGCAGCAGGGTGGTCTAATCCACTTTCCTTAAACACTGCTCGTTTGGTTGTAGGCTCACTCTCGCCCCATGGGTAGGTTTGACGCTGCATGCGAGTGTCATACGCTGCGGATGCTTCCCACTCGGCTTCAGTAGGCAGACGCACACCATAGCCAGTAGGTAGCACATTGGCTAGTTGTTCGGTCAACCAGTTGGCAAACGCCACCGCTTCATACCATGCTACCCCAATAACTGGTTGCTCATGGACATGATATTTTGGATCATGCCAATAGCTTGGCTGTGTACGGCTACCTTTCCAACTCCACCCTTTGGGCGTCCACCAACGTTGTGTGGTATAGCCACCAGCCTCTATAAACGCATGGTACTGTACCACAGTCACCGGATGGCGTGCTATCCAAAACTCTGGCAAGGTGATAGTGGCAACTTTCTCACTATCTGAGTTTTTTGAAGGCCAACCCCCAATACGGTACATACTGGGGCGCACATAGCACCAATAGCCATGCGCATTGCCAAACGTCGTTGTGCGTTGTTGTATCTCATCACGCCACTCGGCAACCATCACGGGGAAAAGTGGGCTAACACGCGGAGTAGCAGATGCTGCTGGTGCTGGTGCGGGTCTTGGCACTTGCACAGTCACAGTGCGCCCGGTTGCGCCCGCTTGCACTGCGCCATGCAGGGCCGAGCGCATCTCGGCAACACTTGCATAGCGGTTTTTCGCAGGCAAGGCCATGGCCTTCATCAATACCATGCTCACATCCACGGGTACTTGGGGGTTCAGTGTATGCGCTGGCTGCAACGGGTCCGGGCCTTCATTTATTCTTGCTACCGCACGGACTTGGGAATCTTCGGGCGACGTGCCTGTCAGCAAATAATACAATGTTGCTGCTAGTGAATACAGGTCGCTCCGTACATCTGTGCCAGACTTATTAATCTGCTCTAGGGGAGCATAGCCGGGCGTGTAGCCATACACACTGCCACTGTTGGCAATCGTTGTGAGTGCCCCTTTTGCCAAGCCAAAGTCGAGCAGCATGATGACATTGCCATGCGTCACCTTGATATTGGGCGGCTTAATATCGCGGTGCAAGATTGGCGGTTGGTACTCATGCAGGTATTCTAGCACGGTAAAGAGTTGCTCGGCCCAACGCAGCACAATCTCAAGGGGAAACGCGCTCCCACGCTGTGTCAGGAGTTCGGCGAGGTTCATGCCGGGGATATGGTCCATCACCAGAAACTGCCCGGCCGGGTCGGTAAAATAGTCTGTCACACGAGGGAGGGCACTGTGGCGCAACCGCGAAAGCAAGTAGGCTTCGCGCTTGAAAGCCTCTTCTAGTTGCCCCCCACTGGCAAATGTCTGCTTCAGGGCGACAAGGTTGTGCAAATGCTCATCTACGGCCTCATAGACGGCCCCCATGCCGCCTCTTCCTATACATTGCTTGACACGATAGCGATTGTGAATAAGCATGTTTGCTTGTAACATGGTTTGTTTTTGTTCCTTTCTGGTTGTTCATCTACCCCTACACCGGCCCAAAGTAGAATGCGTTTTCCGTTGGGTCTATTGCCCGACGAATGCGGTTTAGCAACCCTTCTAGTCCAAGAAAGTTTGGCCATGGCCACACATCGTCTGGGTCTAATGTCGGTACGAAAACGGTTGCGTCAACATCAAGGTCATCTCCATATTCAGCTTCTAGGGTAATCCCTACTCTAATTAATTGTCCTTCATATATCGTTCCCCGGACCATCAAACGATATACGTTTGTATCATCATCAAGCGACATATCAAGTTCATTCTGATGAAGCAGTACCGGATCAAATACACACCACTGTGCCCCTGTATCAACAATTGCTTTCACAGGCGAATGACGACCCTCTATTTTGAAACGAATGACAAACCTAGCAAACATGTCATTCAGTTCTGCATAAAAATCATCATAGTGGAGCATTCCACTCACGAATTGACTAGCAAAAAGTCGTTTCGCAACTTGTGTCATCTACACCACCTTTGTCACCAGTATATTACCCAGGTCTTCTTCATCTTGTATCATCTCATCCACCTCTTTCAATGAAGGAGAAGCACCCAATAACGCTCCATCACGCAGAGCAACCCATTGCATTCTATATTCTCTTGCATGCGCTTTTAGCCATTCCGAGTTCGGGCGCATATCTTTTCCTGTCCCTGGTTTCGTGCCAACAATTTTTGCAGGCGCTACCACTCGCGCCATTTTCTGGCATCGCGGGTTGTCGGGGAAGAGGCGCACCGATTCCTGCGCCAAATCCATCGCTAAGCGTGCTGCCCCTACGAGCACAGCCATTTTTACGGCATGCATAATATGTTCTGGCGGACGCGCAGACCAATCTACATCTTGGATGCACTCTGAAAACGTGCGATAATCTTGAGCGTAGGCGCTTCGCTCAAGGGTTTCCAATAGCTCATCCGCACAGACCACCCCGTGGGTTTGCTCATGTTCCTTTACAACAGGAGTTGTAGTATTATCCAATGACATATACGGTTCCTTTCTTTTTCATTAGGGGGATTTACAGTTCATCATCACCATCAAACCTATTCTCAAAACCCGGTAGGTTTTTCCACGTAAGCTCGCTTTCGTTCATATCTTTGTTTCGGTTGTCAATCGTTTGAGACTGCGTAACTATCCCATGTTCTATTTTTATGTGTATTTCCCGTTCGTAAACAGAACCATACCCCATATGCACATACGTCAACAATTCACCTTGAGGAACCCTGAGTGTGCCTGTAAACCAGTCTGCAAAAATTGGCGCATCTGCTGATACCTTGTATCTCCCCTCGATATGCACCAAGTAGAAAGCATTATCTTTTATCTCCCAAGTGCCTATATACTCCCTCCAGCAGGCAGTTGAGAAAATAATACTATCGCACTCTATTTCATCATCCTGTAACGCAACTATCCGAGGGTCATTCTCTGGGAATGGTGGACAAAAAGCCATTGATGTTTTTTCGCCATCCAGTATGAGTGTTTCATGCACCTGTGCTGTCATAGGTTTTTTCTCCTAACTACAATGAGACGGAACCCCATTGTCCTATGCTTCCTTATGGTGGTATAGATGGAACATCATCCACCACTGAACATAGCATATTATAGCACACGATAGAGCCAATAACCATAGAATGAGGCGCGGTAATCAGCAATCTCAAAAACCTATTTATGAAGCTAGTTTCAAATGGGCCGTAATTGGCAACGCAAACGGAGTAGCTTGCAACAATCGTGTTGAAAAAAACAGTACCTCCAACCCTTCAACCTCGTTTGTGTGGGGATTCAAGCGTGCGATGATCTCATCTCCCAATTCTTCACTCTCTTGTTGTGGGTAAGGAGGACATAAGGTGATATAGAGAATATCTGCTTCTTTATCATAGGTAAACATCATGGATGGTGCCATAGCGTGTTTCCTTCTGCTCGTTTTCTAGCGATATATGCGGTAATAACCCAATATCGTTCAATCTCATTAGTCGTGCTAGATAATGCCAAATGCCAGTGATACCATCACAACAATGATACTCGCTACACACAAACCCGCAATAACTTGCATCAAAGTATGGTTGCGTGTACGCACACGGGCCCACCCTACCGCAAGCACGCAAGCCCACAACAATACCCCAAGCTTGGGTGCATAGATGACAGACGTAGCAGCACAGATAGCAATGACACCCGTATGCATGCTAATTTTCCAAAAGAGATTGATAAGCCCACCAACCATACCTAATGCCGCACCACATATCAAAAGGGCGATAAATTGCCGTGGCGCATCTATAAGAAAGAGGATGCCTACCCCGGTAAGCATCACTATCATAGCAAAGAGATACAACTCATGGCGTTGATGACGTACTGAAACCTCTCTATCGGTATAGACACCTTGGCGTAGCCGAATGAGGTAAAATGTTGCAGATGGCACAACTTGGAAAAGCGTAATGCCAATAGCCCACATCATCCCATTGAGTCTTGGTATATCACCAAACAAGCCGACTACCACAAACGTCAGGGCCGAAGTAATGATTGGATGAAAGACATACGAAAGCACGTGTGCCAGCTTATAGTCAAACCCTGTTGTGTGCATCGTCGGCATCGAGTCTACTGGCATATCTCGGTTTTTGACTACATCAGAAGGCAATCCTCGTCGCTCAGTCATAGTGTGTCACACTCCCACTAGTTACAGATTTTGAGGGACAGATACATGATTACAGATAAAAGATTACAGAAAGATTACAGCTTGCATGATTTCAAATTTCCATGGTCCTTATTTATCTTTACTGTTTTTCCCAATTGTTTTTTGTGGCTTTTCTGCCACACGCAGATAACACGCAAGAAGAACACGTGCCGACTGCTCCCACACAAAGCGCTGCGACTGCGCCAGCCCCGCTGCTTGCAACCGTGTGCGCTGTGTCAATGCTTGCATGATACCATCAACAAGCGCTTGTGTGTCGTATGGGTCTACCACGATAGCCGCATTGCCTGTCACTTCTGGCAGGCTGGCAACATTGGATGTGACAACCGGTGTGCCACAAGCCATCGCTTCAACTACTGGCAAACCAAACCCTTCATAGAGCGAGGGGTAAACAAATACCTCGGCAGCATTATACAATGCTGGTAAATCACTATCGGCTACAAAATCCAGAAACAGCACTCGTGAAGTGAGGTTGAGGCGTTCTACGGTGGCAAAAATTGGTTCATAGAGCCACCCCTTACGCCCGACGACGACGAGGTGTATATCTTGATATGCATGGGCATGGTATACGATACCTTCATGGAACGCTTCGAGCAAGCGCACAAGATTTTTGCGCGGCTCTAAGGTGCCAACAAAGAGCAGAAAGCGTGGCGGTAGCCCCAAACGTTCGCGCACTTGGGCTGTGTGGTTTGTGGGGAGCGGGCGAAACCTATCGGCAACGCCCGGATATACCACGATGCTACGCTCTAGCGAAACCTGCAACATATCGCGCAGGTCCTGTTGTGTAGTCTGCGAATCGGCTAACACGAGGTTGGCACGGCGTAGGCTTGTTGGCACAATATGGCTCAGATAGCGTTGGAGTGAAGCCTCGAAGCATTCCGGGTGCTTCAGAAATGTTAGGTCATGCACGGTGAGGATAGTCTTGGCATGCATTGTTGGTGGCAGAACAAAGTCTGGTGCATGCAGCACATCTATTGGTCCGATGAAAAACTCCACATACAGTGGTAGGCGCAGACGTTGCCATACTATCGTCAACAAGCGTGGTGATAGGGGTATAGGGACTGCACGTACATGCGCATAGGTAGCACAAAGTTCTTGCATATCTGCACGATAGGCACTGTCACACGGCAGACCACCCGCGGCATAAAAAAGCACATAGCGGAATGGCCCGCCCATTGTAATAGCTGCACGAATGAGTTCACGCGTATAGCGGCCTATACCGGCACCTTGCCAAGCCGCTGCTGTGTAATCAATGCCGACAATCATTTTCTTTTGCTTATAATGTACAGTATAAATCCGAAAATGACAATACTCCAAAAGTTAATCATGCGGTCCAGAAATGTCACGGCTCCGGCTAGATGCTCTTCGATAGAGAAAAACTTTATCAAGACAACGGTTACTGTACCTTCCACAACGCCCAACCCGGCTGGCGTTAGTGGTAGCGCCGTGAGTAACGATGACGCCAGTGCAACAAAGATGATAGCCAGCAAGTTGAGGTGTAGCCCTTGCGCACCAAGCGACTGAATGACAAAAAAGAGGCGGAACCCTTCCAGCAACCACACTGCGCCTGTAAGGAGTGCTAAGTTGGGCAAGATAGATGGGTGGAATGAGCGCAATGCAGCTTGTTCAAAGCGACCATAGAACTCGTGGAGCTTTTGGGGCAATATGCGGTGAATGAGTGGGCTAAACCAACGCATACCCGCCAAGCCTGCAAGAATCATCACCACGAGCAAGGAGCCAAATACAAACACAATCCGTGTTTCTGTTGGCAGATGTGTACCAAACGTCACCCCACCGGAAATGACGAGTAAGGTGAAGAGGGCCAGCATATCAAGCAGCCGTTCA
Source organism: uncultured Chloroflexaceae bacterium (assembly GCA_964626155.1). Taxonomy (GTDB): domain Bacteria; phylum Chloroflexota; class Chloroflexia; order Chloroflexales; family Chloroflexaceae; genus JAAUSY01. Next base: position 31,248 of record CAZVEN010000048.1, read on the forward strand.
GCAAAGATGGTGCCAAAGGTAGCCGAAAACGATACATTGCCATTATGCTTGAGCAAATAGCCCCGGTAGGCATCGCCTAGCTTCGCTGGCACGATGCAGTTGGCAAACCACGACAGGTAGATATATTCTATCAGTGCTGGGAAAGATGCCCATGTTTTGCTTCCACTCTGCATCGGCACATTGGCATTGTTTAAGAGGAGCCGCCAACGAAATGCACGCAGGGGAAAGGTTAGGTAGAATACACTAAACCCTACCAGCATCATCCCTATATTGGCATTGCGCATATGATACCATGTTTGCTGGGGGTCTATATCCAACCCCCGAAAGGCAAAAATGACAATGGCTATGGCAATACCAAAAGAAACAAGTGTGCGTAGACGAAAGAGCTTTTTCCACAACGAGAAACCTTCTTGTTCAACTTCTATTGCTTCAGCTTCTGGTGGAGCGGGTATTTGTTCTTGGTGTTGCTGCAATAAACTATCATTATCCGTCATTTCTTCCATAAGAGAAAAGTATGGTCCTTATCCTAGCTTGATTCAGTTTGTTGCCGGATTTCAAGTGCGGCAAGCAACCCCCACACTGCGCCAAGCTGCACGCCCATATTCAACACGTGCAAGTTTTCAAACAAGTTATGCACGGCAACACTCCCCATGATACCACAACATCCTACTGCAATGCTACGTAGAAACCAGTGTTGGGGGGTGCGCAGGGTTGCGAATGCTTGTACTACCAACACTATGAGCAATAGGGCATAGGCGAATGCACCAATTATTCCCGCTTCGGCTGCTATATGCAGGTAGTAGTTGTGGGCATGCCCACGCGAGGCATACCATGGGTCGAACGCATAGGGTGCTTGTTCAAACAACCCGCGCCCTTCATAGGCAATGCTGTAATTTCCTGGCCCCACGCCTGTCACGGGGTGGTCTAGGAACATAGACCATCCCGCTTGGAGATGCGACATACGTTCCACAACGGCAAACGTTTCTTCCGTCACTTCAACGGTCCGTGCATCGAACAGGCGCAGGTTGCGGGTGATGCTGCTGATACGTTCAACGAGAATATCGGGCAGGAACCCCACGTTGGCCATCGGGAATAGCAGTATACCACAAACTCCGGCAATGCCTAGCCATCTCCCTATGCGTTGGCGTTGTTGCCGTTGCAAACCCACCACCAGAGCGAGGAACATAGCGCCACCTGCACCCATAGCGCCTAGCCACCCACCCCGTGAGAGGCTCGTCATCAATGCTGCCAACACGATGCCAGCGGCCACACCAGCTATGCTCAGGAGTGCAAAATAGCCCAGCAAGGCATTGAGCTTATAGTGTGGGACAGGTTGCAGCCGCACCCAATATTGCACATAGTGTATCCACACCATCCAAGCGGCCCCACAAGCCAATGCAAAAGCGAGTGGCCAACCCATGTTGAGGTAGCCCGCGAACGAGTTGGGTTGCCCGATGGTGCCAAATGAACGCGCAAACGCTTCGTCGAGTATGAGAAAGCCGGGCGGCCCCGTGCCGGTGACAAATTGCCACAACCCAACCACGGCTTCAAAGAATGTTGTGAAGATGAGGCAAAACACCAAACCCATAACGCGCCAGTCATATGCTGCATTGTGTTTTGTATGTACAACGTTCAGTCTTTGCGTTTTTGCGTCTGTGTGCGAGGAGATGTGTGGTCGCACAATACTGTTCAGTGCCAGCAAGTAGATGACGATGACGATGAGCCAGCGGGCTGTTTCTTTGAACCCTAGCGTTTGATTGTAGGGTGTTGTGCTTGTTGCCAGCGCTAGTGCAAACACGAGCGCCAATAGCCCAAGCAAGACGCGCCCACCATACACGCGGCGCTCTGGGTAGGCGAGTATTTGCAAGCCCCATGCGCCGGTTGCCAACAACACAGCCCCTTGGGTACATGTCAAGCCGCCCGGTAGGTAGATATGCTCTTGCAGAGGTACAGACAGCACGGCTACATACAATGCCCACACCGGGTCTATTAATACGAGAACGAGTAGCAATAGCCCGGCTAGGAGCGCAGCCGACCAGAGTAGGGGCAAGAGCATTAGCGCCAAACCTATGAGGATAACCGCTGACCAGCGGAAAAGAACTATGCGGGGAGTATATATCATCGTATAACCATGCTGCCTTGGGTTTCTTTGTGTCCTCTATTCGCCAAAGAACAATGCTTTGTGTTTCCTTTGTGTTCTTTGTGTTCTTTGTGGTTTATTAGTATCTTTGTGTGAGAAAGAACTAGCCCTTTATGCCCTTTGTGGTTCATGAAAGCTGTCATGTGACGAGTGCGATGACTTCATCAAAGATGCATTTCAAAGCGCCGCACAGTGTATGCAAGTCGGTGACGGTGAAACTAGCCTTATTTTTGGTGAACTCTCGTTCGGTTAATGTCCCAAATTCCCATAGCTTCCCGTCGGTGACTATGCCATACACTGGCATGCTCGGGTTGTTGTTGATGTGTTGTGCGGCTACGAGTTCAGATAGACATTGCGCCCACCCCTGCTCAAAGTCATTTTTCTTTGCTTCGGCAATTATCACTAGCGGATATTCTAGCATGGTTTTTCCCAGTTCAGAGCGCTTTGAGACAATATAATCAGGGGCACCACTGAGCTTGGTATCGTAGGTGATGGGTTTTTGTACCCACAGCGATAGGTGTTGGTAGTAGTGTTTGTATAGTTCGCGCAGGAGGGGGAAAATAACCATTTCACACCGTGCTGCCTCAGATGAGAACACATCCATGTGCTGTTGATTGAACTCAAATTCTGCCAAGAATGTGTCGGAAATGGTATACTCTTTGACGACAACAAAGGTATCTTCTTGGTATCGTATGCGATAGTCGGCTTGAACTTGCGAAATGGTTTTGTAATCACTAAAGGCCATTGCTCGTTCCTTCTTGGATGGCACTGTTGAACGGGGACAGGTAGGATGCCTGTCTTACGATTTAGGCTTGATTCTTACTTGCACCATACTTATCTTCATTCACTATAATCCATTGATGGTAGAACACACACAAGAAAAAATCCTCGCCGGGAACCTTGTCACATATAGCCACAAAACCGGTATAAAACTTCTCATAATCTGGCGGGTCACTATCATACCAATTGGTTTTATCTTTGAGAAAGATGGTCAAACTTTGTCCATCGTTGCTCTCAATACAGCGCAAGATGGTGTTCTGTATCAAGGTGCATCAACACATGATGGCCATTGATCTGTATAAATTCTGGATCAAAGTGTTCCAACATATAGCTCCAGTCAAAGGGTCCTTCATGCTTTTCATGGAACTTGTCCATGTCGTATGATGCTATCTTTTCTCGTGCTTCTGGAGAAAGATCTGCGACGCGCATAGGTCATACCCTCCGATGTAGTTGTTCTAACTGTTCTTGATTCATATCATTCTCAGCATAACATATTCATTCTCTTTTGCAAGTCTGTGAGCATAGCAACACTACATGAAATGTGAATTTTCAACGCAGAGGCGCAGAGAGACAGAGACGCAGAGAGATGCAAAGGTTCGTGAGAAAGTTAAAAGCAAGTCGTTGCTCTGTATGATTTACAACTTTGCACCGCCACGGATAGCAGGTTGTTTTTTGTCATCACCTTCTAGCGCATAACGAATATGTTGCCCGTGGGCTATGCGGTTCAAAAACGCTAGTCCCTCTAGGGCATTCGATTTGCCACTGCCATTTGTGCCAATCAGCACTGTCAGCGGGTCAATATACAAGGTTGCATTGCGGAAGCTCTTCCAGTTTTCAAATGTAATTTGCTTGATCATAAGCGTATCACCTTACACGGGTAGGTTTTGTTATCTACTCACATTGCGTAGCTTTAAGCGTTCCACGGGCAGCAGGGTCACCGCGCAACAATCCTGCTGTATTCAAGTCCTCATCAATATCGGGCCAGTGAATGCCATACCCACTACCACATATTTGCCAGTTGGCTTGTTGCTCTGCTGTGGCATGCAACAACCGAGGATACCATGCCAGAGGAACGCTTATTGTGCGTCCATCAAGTAAATCTACATGGAGCATGTCATCACTCAACCACACGTTCTTGACCTGTTCACCGTGATTAATTGCTGAAGTAGTCATGCCATTGCCAAAAAAATGCTTTTCCCCTGTGTACCCTGTGGTAAAAAAACACCTATGAAAGTTGAAAGTTACAACTCGCCCCGGCGATGCAACTCTTCTTGGAACCACGGAATCGTCAACCGCAAGCCTTCCTCAAGCGAAACCTGGGGCGACCAATCGAGCTTTTCCTGCGCCTTGCGAATGTCTGGTTGCCGTACCTGCGGGTCATCCTGCGTGCGCAAATCCTTAAACACAATGCCGGCCGTGTTGCCCGTGATCTGGTTAATCATTTCTGCAAGCTCCAGCACCGTAAACTCGCCCGGATTGCCAATATTTACAGGCTCCACCTCATTCGACAACAGCAAGCGATAGACACCCTCGACAAGGTCATCCACAAATTGGAATGAGCGTGTTTGTGAACCATCGCCATACACCGTCAACGGCGCACCCTTCAATGCTTGCGCAATGAAGTTTGGCACTACGCGCCCATCGCGCAAACGCATGCGCGGGCCAAACGTGTTGAAGATGCGCACAATTCGCGTATCAACCTTGTGGTAGCGATGGTAGGCCATGGTTAGCGCCTCAGCAAAGCGCTTGGACTCATCGTAGACGCCGCGTGGGCCAATGGGGTTTACATACCCATAATAGCTTTCGGGTTGTGGGTGTATTTGCGGGTCTCCATAGACCTCAGACGTAGAGGCCAGCAGAAAACGTGCGCCCATACTTTTGGCAAGCCCAAGCGTGGTATGTGTGCCAAGTGAACCCACCTTGAGCGTTTGAATAGGCAGCTCCAGATAATCTATAGGCGATGCAGGCGAAGCAAAGTGTAAAATAGCATCAAGAGCACCACCAATAAAAATATAATTCGTTACATCGTGTTTGATAAAGGTAAAGCGCTCATGCCCAACCAAGTGCGCAATGTTATCGGTATTGCCAGTGATGAGATTATCCATTGCTATAACCGTGTGTCCTTCTTTGAGGAAACGGTCACAGAGATGCGAGCCAAGAAAGCCCGCACCCCCGGTAATGAGAATACGCATAGAAAAGCTTGCTCCTTTTAATAGGCCCCCTTACTCAAGAGCACCACAGGAATCGTTTTCAATAAAATACGCACATCCATGCCAACAGACCAGTTTTCGGCGTAGTAAATATCTAGGCGCACCATTTCATCAAACGACGTATCGCTGCGCCCAAGCACTTGCCACATCCCCGTCAACCCTGGCGTTACCTCTAGGCGGCGACGATGCCACAACTCATATTGTTCCACCTCATTTGGCAACCCGGGACGTGGACCGACTAAACTCATTTCGCCACACAGCACATTCCACAGTTGCGGCAACTCATCCAAACTGCTCCGTCGTAGCAGTTGCCCAACGCGAGTGATGCGTGGGTCTTGGCGAATCTTGAACAACGGGCCATCGGCTTCGTTGAGTGCTACCAACTCTGCCTTGCGTTGCTCTGCATCTTGCACCATTGTGCGAAATTTGTAGCATGTAAAAAGCTGCCCATCTTTGCCCACCCGTGTTTGGCGAAAGAGTGCCGGCCCCTTTGAGTCGAGGCGAATAGCCAGCGCAATGAGCAATGAAAGCGGCAATGTTACCGGCAGCGTGAACAGGATAAGCCCCACATCAATGGCACGCTTGAATGCTAGGTTCCACCCCTTGAGCGAAACCTCTTTTAGCCCAATCAGCGGCACACCACTCACTTGGTGTACATCCACGCGGTCGAAACTCAATTCGTACAAGTCGGGTACAATACGAAACTCTACGTCGAGCGCACGGCATGCCTGCACCAATTGCGGCAGGCGGCCATGGTCCCAGAATGGAAGGGCCAGAATAACTTGGTGAATCCCCTGCGCCTGAATAGTCTGCTTTATTTCATCAGTTCCACCGAGGTAGCGATACGCAGGTTGCTCATTAGCCTTTTCGGGGAGGTCATGGAGGCACCCTACAAGGTGATAGCCTGGATCTGCTTTCGCCAGCAAGCCATTCATCACTTGCTTGGCAAGCCCATTGCCACCGACAACGAGGACCCGTTCTTGCCCAATGCCGCGTGACCAATTCCAGCGGCGAATGTTGATGAGCGTGGCCCGCCACAGCATGAGCAACACCATGATATTGACGCCAGCGAATGCAAAAATTAGGCGTGAATAGTAGAATGGGCGATAGAGGAACACGAAGACAATGAGGAGTGCAATACCTGTCAAGGTACTGCTGACAATAATACTGCCATGCTCGACCAACCCGGCCCCACGTGGTAGACGGTATAGCCCTTTCGTTTCAAAGAGAATGGCTAATACAACCATGAGCAAGATATTAATAGGCAGAAAGGCAGTGAAATCAACCCAGTTTTCGGTGGCAACTTCAGAGACGATAGGTTGGAGCACAGGGGGCCAAACAGCGAGGTACCGCATCCAATAAGCGAGAGCAAAACCAATGAAGACAAGCGCTTGGTCACATACCAAGAGCGTTAAGTGAACAATCCACATATACTTGCGAGATGAGTGTGCTGACAACAGGGTCAGAGAGGGCCTGACAACAGGGTTCAGGATTCTATCCATACCAACTCCTCTATGGTGCTATTTTTGACTGTTTCCAAATACCAAAAGACAATGTTTCTATCCATATGATACAAACCGCCGTGGCTTTACAATCACTCATTGCCTATCGCATATGATGTATCTTTTTTCATGAAGACCTCGCGCCAAGACGCAAAGAACGCAAAGCTATAAAAAAAAGGGACAAGCAATTCTTTGCTGGTTCGCTGCAATGGTGCGAGTTGTCTTGACATACATCACTCTTCACAGATGCGCCTCACTCGTTCTATTCTCCATAGCGCCAATGCATTCCTAGAGAACGTACACGGTGCAATTGTACCATATCTTGTACCATGCTATGTTCGGCGTGGGCAGAGAAAGGGGCGATTGTTCTTTGTGTTGCCTATTTGAACGAAACATAACTTGAGTTTTGGAGGGTGGGTTGGCGTAAAGGTTTTCATGTAAGGGTGCAGAGATGCAAAGACTCAAAATGACCAAAGCCCTATGGTACAATGTGTTTGGAATGTTCTCATAATGCAAGCGTTCTTCTAGCTTTGACCTATCCGCCTTTGCCCTAACACCTAACACCTGATACCTGACACCTCATGAAAAAGAAAGGAACCGTACATGTCATTGGATAATACTACAACTCCTGTTGTAAAGGAACATGAGCAAACCAATGGGGACTTTGCGGATGACCTGTTGGAAACCCTTGAGCGGAGCGCCTATGCACAAGATTATCACACATTTTCAGCGTGCATTGAGGATGTAGATTGGTCGGCGCATCCGCCGGAGCATATTCTCAAGGCCATAGATATGGCTTTGTTGGTAGGGGCTGCACGCCTAGCGATGGATTTGGCGCAGGAATCGGTGCGCCTCTTCCCCGACAATCCCGAATGCCAACTCGCTGCACGGGTGATAGCGCCCGCAAAAATTGTTGGCACAAGCCCGGCAACTGGAAGAGATATACGCCCGAACTCAGAATGGCTAAAAGCGCATGCAAGAGAATATAGAACGCAATGGGTCGCTCTGCGTGATGGCAAGTTATTGGCTTCAGATTTTTCCTGCAAAGAATTGATGAAGATGATACAAAACGAGGATGACCCTTGTAGTATATTGGTAACGAAGGTGTTGTAAATGGCGCAATTCACACAGAAACTTCTGGGAAGTCATTTTGCGGTGGGTGGCACACACTATCAGGATTTTTACCCAGGGAGTGAAATGTGGGCAAGGGTTGTTGTACGTATCAACATAGAACATTGCCAAGAAGCATATGCTATTGTTGATACGGGAGCCCAGTGGTCTGTCTTTGACCCTGTTCTTGTTCAAGCATTTGGAATTGATCTGAACTCGGAACACGAGTCCAGAAAAATTTGTCTTATGGTACGAGGAACCCTATATGAGGGTAGGCAGATAAGGGTAGATGTCACCTTGAAGGCTGATTATGGAGAAGACCTGACGGTTGACGCAACCGTTTTCGTACCAACATTAGACCCAGATGATGTGTGGCCATGGCCAAACTTTCTTGGACTAGAAGGGTTGCTAGACCGGATGAGATTCGCGGTTGACCCGACTGAAAACGCATTCTACTTTGGGCCGGTGTAGGGGTATGTGGGTGGTACGGTGTGAAGTACTTCAGCGACTCAGCGCATCAGCGTTTCAGCACCACCAAAGCCATATGGTACAATGCACTTGGAATGTTCTCATAATGCAAGCGTTCTTCTAGCTTTGACCTATCCGCCTTTGCCCTAACACCTAACACCTGATACCTGACACCTCATGAAAAAGAAAGGAAACGTATATGTCATTGGATAATACTACAACTCCTGTTGTAAAGGAACATGAGCAAACGAATGGGGTGGTCTGTGCAGATGAGCTATTGGAAACTCTTGAGCGGAGCGCCTATGCTCAAGATTATCGCACGTTTTCAGCGTGCATCCAAGATGTAGATTGGTCTGCGCGTCCGACGGAGCATATTCTCAAGGCCATTGATATGGCTTTGTTGGTAGGGGCAGCACGCTTAGCGATGGATTTGGCGCAGGAATCGGTGCGCCTCTTTCCCGATGACCCTCGTTGCCAATGGTCTGCGCGAGTGATAGCGCCTGCAAAAATTGTTGGCACAGGCCCAGCAAAGGCAAAAGGCTTGCGTGCTACATCAGCATGGTTGCGCACCCATGCGAAAGAGTACCGAGGTCAATGGATTGCAGTTCGTGAGGGAGTATTTCTTGGTTCTGCTCCTTCATACAGGGAGTTGGAAGAACTGCTTAAAGATGAACCGGATGTTGATAGTATAGTAGCCACACAGGTGTTGTAGAGCGGTAGAGCGGTAGAGCGGTAAAACGGTTCAAAGCGGTAAAGCGGTAGAGCGGTTCAGCGGTTCAGCGGTTCAGCGACTCAGCGCTCCAGCAGTTCAGCACCACCAAAGCCCTATGGTACAATGCACGTTGGGGCATACGTAGCACCAAAGGCGTAGGATAGGCTTCTAGCCTGTCCCCTTACGTAGAGACGTTGCACGCAA
>CAZVEN010000049.1:0-38644 GCA_964626155.1 uncultured Chloroflexaceae bacterium
ACGCAAAGGCAAGCAGTTGCACATGTTCGCCAAGTTGGTCTAAACGTTCTATCGTCACCGTTCCCATATCGTCACCTCCTGTGTTCCACATCTACATAGTAGCTGTTGGAGATACCTATAGATAGTATGCTAACCAATTGTACAATACATCCCTTTTAGGTGGTTTGCGCATACCCATATTCTTCAATACTGTGCGTATCTCGGCATCTGATATGGTTTGTGTTTCAGCCCAATACTTGACAATCTGTGAGGTCGAAACAAGCTGTATCTGGGGAATAGTCTGTGCAAAGCAATTCCGCGCACGTTGATCATCAATACCAATAGCCCAATGACAACGTTGTGCTACAGCAGCAGTATAGCACTCACCATTACCAAGATTCAGAGCAGCACAGTCAATTGCTACCGCGTAATCTTCTTCTACGAGTGAAACTTTATAGAGAAGGCCTTGATCAAAGAGCGGTTGTAGATTGATTGGTTCTTTGTATTGAGCACCATGTTCACCTGGTTTATCCCAAACATACAGTATTTCATCTTGGTATACAATATCAACAACCGCAACCTTGACTGGCAAGACCTGTAGTATCTCATCCATCTTTCTCGTTGCATAGAGAGAAATAGCACATGATGCATCCAGCAAAAGATAATCGTGCTGAAAAGAAAATCCTGTCATGAAGCGAATACCTCCTACTGGCTACACTGCTCAACTAATTCTGCGCTATACAGAGCATCCGACGACGTGTCCTCATTATCACCGTCAAGAGGGGCATCAGATTGGCTTTCCAGTTCTTCTAGCATGCTCCTTGCCTCAAAACGGTTACGACGCAAGAAATGTGCAAATTGCCCCTCGCTGATATGTCCTTCATTCAGAGCTGTGAACGCAAGAATCTGATAGCGCAACGGGAATATATCATCGCGTACAGCAATGCGTAACCCTAGTTGCTCTTGAAACTGACGTATAGGAAAGCCACGTTTTTTGAGCGATTGCCACGTACCAGTTGGTAGCAAATCCATGTCTTCAAGCCGCAAAGCCAACGCTTCTACCGATACGCCATAGAAATGGGCCATGGTTAGCAGATCACTGGGCGAAAAGCTGTTTCCTGCATCCACAATGTCATTGTAGCTACGCATAAGGCTATTGCTCGGCATAAGGAAAAAGCGTGCAAATGCATCAGCAAGGCGCTCGCCGGGTGAAAAGCGGCGATTTTCCTCCTTATACACATCTGGACTGGTCCGATGTGCAAGGAAATGCAGGTAGCCATGCGCAAGTGACCAACGTCGTCGCTCCTCTGGGTGGTTCTGGTTGACGGCAAGGCACCCACCAAGCACATCATCATAGATATATATTTCAGAAAAGCCGTTTGGAAGTGGCATGTAGAAAATACGTAGCCCAACACACTGTTCTAGCGTGTCGCGTAGATTACCTATCGGACCATCGCCAAGCGAAAGACGTTGCCGCTCTTCAATGGCAATACGTTCTGCTACACGCTCTATTGGCCCCTTGGTGCTATATTCGGCCGGATAACGACGTGCGAGCGGGGATTGCAGTATGTGCTCAAGCTCAACATAGGTGCGGGCATATTCTATCAATGTGCCAACATGCGGCTCTATAGCTTGTTGGTCGGCTTCACTGAGTGCGTCTGGCCCACGGAACTGCTCAGGGGAAGGGTGTACATGTGGACGCTCACGAACAAAATCACTGAGTTGGCACTTGTAGGCACGGGCCAGCTTAAAAAGTTCGGGCGCGGTGATGCGACGTTTCCCGTTTTCAATTGCGGTGATGGTAGTGCGAGAAACGCCAAGTATGGCAGCAGCATCCTCCTGCCGCATGCCGCTACGTTTGCGTGCTGCCTGGAGTTCTACCCCAAGCGTCATCATATCTATTGTTGCGAGTATGTCAGTTTGCATATTTCTTGCTCCTTATGGTTTTTGGGGATCGTGGAGTCAGACGTATGAAGTACATAATCCCATTCGCTCACATAAGTTCTATACAAACGCATTAGTTGATCGGCAACCAACTGATGAGTAGTTTTTTCATGCTTAGCTATCCTATCTGCTACAGCAACAAGGTTTGGGTAGCGTTGACAGAGTTTTTCCCAAGGATTGGGTGCTGCGAAACAGTTTCGTAATGTTTCAACTTGATAAAGCATTGCATCCAAACCAATGCTATCAGATGGTTGGTCCAAGGTTTTTCGGTAATAACGTGTTCTATCTACAATATCTGCTGCTGCGAGAGATTGCCTTCTTAAAAGGCAAGAAGAGCATTTTCCACATTGAGTGGGTTGCTTGGGTTTTCTATGAAGAGAATCGCAGGAAACAGTGTTGTTTGCAATCTCAATTGCCTTGGGATGTATTAGTGATGCACACATTTGAGCTTTCGTCCAAAATAAAAATGGATTCTTGAAATAAAAAGGTGAATCAAGAATGTGTGAGACGAAATTACTCATTTTATACAAAGAAAGAGGATTCACTGCTCGTGTATGGTCAAGCCCAACTTCTGACTCACGGTATGGTAGGTTAAGGGCACCTACGCCATTTTCATAAACAAAGAGAGTGTCTTGTCCTTCTAGGTAGGCACAAGCTGCTCCGAGTAACAGAAAAACAAATCCACGAGAACGCTGATTTCTTTGTGAACGTTTAATTTTTTGGTTCCTCAAGCGACGGTTATACTTTGTTAAAAAGGGTATTTGGACTAGATCAATTTCAGTTGACCGTGCTCTTTGCACAAGATGGGCAGTTTTTCGTTGAATATGACCAATGAAATTGCTTCCCCCTGCACCAAGCAAAATATATTTTTCAGCAGTCTGTTTATTTAGCCTTGTCCATAGCCCTGCAAATGAATCAAGACCACCGCTCCAAAGTGCTACTTCTGTAACTCGATTCGTGGGGACAAACATTTTACTTCGTCGTTCTGAAAGCCGACCACCTTTTGTGCGAGGGCGAAATTTGAATGACCAGTGATTACCAGTGTACCAAAACAGTATTTTTTTTAGTTCTTCAGTGAATTGTATAAACAAATCTGGTTCGCGCACTGATAGATCAATATGAATACGGCAAGGAAGATTGCGGTGTGGAATAGACAAGCGATCAGCTATGTGTACAGCCAACGCTATATCAACTATATCCGCGACCTGTCGTGGTATATTATTTCGATACCACAACGAGTTGTCTTTCGCTGCAATCTTGAGATGATCACTTTTTCCTTTGTGATGATTGAAGACTGAAACAGGAGTAAGGTTATCTCCAATATCTTTGAAAGTATAAGAATAGTCAAACTGGCTCATGTAGACTCCTTTTTTGGTGCGAGTAAATTCTCATTGAGATCAACAGGCTGTTCTTTGTATGGGTGTGGCGGCAGACGAATATTGTCAACGCGCCCTGATTTAGCCACTTGCTTGGATAAAAAGGCAATTTTTTCTTCTACATGTGGTCGCATGCAAGCAAGTATTTGTGGAATATCCACTTGTACTTCTCTTGCAAGTTTTCCGGTTGGAGGTATTTCGGCTCGTGCTTCAAATCGAGATTTATATACATTCATAAAATATTCCTTGACTATATCTTGGAACGGGTTGTTATCTTGAAACGAACTGTAATCAGTTTCCATCAACTGATTAATGTATTGCTCACAAGCGTTACAAGCTAATTTAACAGCATCTTTATCGCAATAAACCTTTTGGGATTGCTCCTCAATACTTTGTTTGAGTGCATCTCGATCATCAGGCGAAGCAAATAAAGGGGAGCAAACATGCTCTTTTATCTGATGTGCAACTTCTTCAAGAAACTGAATCACAGGTTCACCAAACTTCTGAATATCTTTTATGAGCGGTTTGAGTGTTTCGTGAGACAGTATTTCAGGCTCATAGTAACCTTGCTCAACTTGATGATACAACGCTTGATAACTCCGTGGTACGTTATTATGGTAAATATCTCCATCGGCCATATTTAGTTGTTCCTTAGATAATTTGTACTCACAGCAATCATTATACAGAGTAACCCGACAAATGTCAAGACTTTATTTTATAATGTTTTATTTCCTGACATTTCCCTGCATGTTTGCTGGATGCCAGTTTTTCATTGGTATACTCGCACGCTTCCTGCTTTCATACCGCATACGGATGAAACGTGTATCAAAACCGTTCAGTCTTTGGGCCTCCACCTCTCTTCCTCCCTACATGACAACCTTTACAAAAAAAGGTCGCATGTTTGACAGCTTTCACAACCTGACTATACTGTAACTACATCGTACACAACAACATTACCATACCCTAGGCATACATAAAAAATATTCGCCCGCATTGGAATTGGAAAGAGAGTCGGATTATTGCCATGGCCTTCCGCCCCAATGTTAATACAACCCTCAGTATTGATGGGGTTACATACCATTTTACCGAACACCCTGCTGCGCCCGGCATGCCCTATGGCCAGACAGGACGACGAGCAACGGTTTATCAACTAGCTGCACCCGACAACACATTACAAGCACTCAAAGTATTTACCCAGGCATTCCGCGTCCCGCGCATAGCCGAAGGATCGGACCGCTTGCAACCCTTTGCCAACATGCCCGGGTTGCAAGTCTGTATACGCTCAGTGCTCACCCCACAACGGCATGCCAACCTCGTCAACCAACACCCAGACCTCACCTATGCCGTGCTCATGCCATGGATAACCGGCGACACATGGCAAGAACTCATGCTCGGCGCACAACCTAGCACCCCAGAGCAAAGCCGTATCCTAGCCCAATCGCTCCTACACATCCTCTCCGGCATGGAAGCACACCACATCGCCCACTGCGACCTATCCGGCCCAAACGTCATCCTCGAAGGGCTATCGCCATCCGGTACATCGCGGACCACTGACGATGAGCTAGTCGCACTCGTAGACGTAGAAGACATCTACGCCCCCGGATTGCCACAACCCGAAAAGCTTCCCGGTGGCACACCCGGTTATGCCCACAACACCGCCCATGCCGGCTTATGGAGCGACGACTCAGACCGCTTTGCAGGCGCAGTGCTCATTGCCGAAATGCTTGGGTGGTGCGACTCTCGCGTGCGTCAACTCTCCTATGGCGAACACTACTTTGATCCCGACGAAATGCAACAAAATTGTGAACGCTTCCAGATACTCCATGTCACATTGCGTGAAACATGGGGCGCACCAATAGCAGACATATTCGCACGCGCTTGGTATGCGCCCACACTTGGCGACTGTCCCATGCTTGCAGAATGGTCTCAAGTCATGGGAGTGCCACAACAGCAACCATCTATAGGCAAAAAACTCACACCGCAAGAACGGCTCTTGCGCAGCAAAATAGAATCTGCCGAGGCATTACTCGACTTGGGCAAAACCGATGAAGCAATCTCTGAACTGGAAGAAGCCTATCAAACAGACCCGAACATGTCATCACGCTCCTATGCGCGTGCGCTCATGCGTCGTGGTACGGCACTGGAAAAAGCTGGCGATATGCAAGCAGCATTGGATGACTACCAAACAGCCCGCAAAATAGCCCCCGAAGCCGGCATGCGCGACGAACTCGCCATCATCATAGCTGATCTCACAGAGCGATTGCAGCACACCGTCGCATCGCCACAGCAAGCACCCCCGGCCACTCGTAAACAGCAAGCCAAAGTAGCCGCAGTGCCCAAGCCAGCCCAAAAGCAATCAGCACCAACACAAGCCACCCCAGCACCCCAACAACCAGCAGCACAAGGTAGCAAAAAATGGATATGGCTCATTGTGCCCATTGCCATCGTCTTCATCGCAGCCCTTATCTTTGTAGGCTACCAAGTTACAGCAGGTTCACAGGCAGCCGACAACGATTCAGTGCCGGGTATTGTTGCCCAAACGTCAACAGATACCCCAGAAGCTGATGATGCCGGCGACGAGGACGAGGAGCCAACCGACGAGCCAGAGGACGAGGAGCCAACCGACGAGCCAGAGGACGAGGAGCCAACCGACGAGCCAGAGGACGAGGAGCCAACTGATGAGCCAGAGGACGACGAGCCAATCAAAAGACCAACACGAGAGCGCGATGAGGATGACGAGGAAGATGACGACTCTGTAGAAGCCAAGGTAGCTCAAACTGTCGAAGCCAACAACGCCACCGCAACAGCCGTAGCCGAGCAAACAGCCGCCGCCGAAAGCACCGCCGCAGCTATTGCCGCAGCAACCGAAACAACCGTAGCACTCGAACAACAACTCGCAGCCCAAGCGCAAACACGCGCCAACCTCCACCTATCGGGTGGGTTTGGTGAAGCGAGTGCCCACTACCATTCTGAAATATCCGGCCCAGTTCTTGACGATGGCTACCATGCCAACATCGCATCCATTGGTGGCATCCGGGGCTTGAAACCATCCCACAGCGAAGGTACATTTTGGGCGCGTGACCTCGACTATGGCATGAGTGGCTTTAGCTACGTCGTGGGCGACATGAGTGTCCTGCGCGAAAATACCCAATTTTTCCTCACAGGCGCACAACAAAAGAACGTCAAGCCCGTCAACATAGCGCCCGAACAGTATGACCCCATGTATGGCTATATCAACAACGGCGCGTGGGACAGTAGCCCCAACATCATCCACGCCGTCTACGTCTACGTTGCCAAAACAGGCGATGCAGATTTCTACCGCACCAACCAACCAACCGTGCTTGAACTTGGCCAATGGATTGCCGCACTCGATAGCGATGGCAATGGCATGCCCGACCGTGCAGATGTCGCGCCATTTGGCTACTACAACTCAATACAAAATAGCGTCATGCATACCTATGCCCTAGCCAAATTCTACGCATCATTCCGTGAAATTGCCGAACTCGAACGCTTCAGCGGGCTATCCGATGGCGGTATATGGGACCAGCGAGCCGACAGCTTGCAGGCCGGCTTCCATCGCCCCTTTGCAGAAGGGGGGTATATGGTAGAAGGGCAACCCTGGCCAGCCTCGTGGCGCATGCCCGGTGGTATACCGAGTACCACAGTAGAAACATTCGGTATGTTTGAGGCTATCCGTAGCGGTCTCGTTAGCCCATCAACCGAAGAATCCTACCAGAGCGCCTACCAAGCGCTTGTGCAAGCAATGCATGAAAAATTGCCGCAATTCCTAGAAGGCCCCATACCCATGAAGTTGACGCTTGGTGGGTATGACCAAGGCATGATGAACCCCAAAGCACAAGGCTTGTGGCAGCTTGATGCCAGCGACCCGTGGATTGTAGGCATTGCCGCCCCAGCATATGCAGCAGCAGGCTACACGCAAGATGCAACAACCCTCATACAAGCCTATGTAGCGACAGCCCAACAGAATAGCATGCAAATACCAAGCCTTACCGCTGGCGCAAGTGCTCGCTATGGGGCCGGTAGCGATGGCAGAAGAGGCCTCACATGGGGCAGTGCTGCATGGTTCATGGCTGTCTATGGTGGGCATTATGGCCTAAAGATGACGCCTGAAGCGCTCATCATAGAGCCACACCCATTTGAAGCAGTGCAGGGTGATGCCATGCAAAACCTCACCTACCAAGGCGCAGTGCTCCAATTGAGCTTTGATGCAGCACAAAAGACCTATACCATGCAATCCGACCGTTCATTGAGGGTAGTCTTCCGTCCTATGGGTACCGAAACTATGGTACAAGTCAATGAAAGCGAACCCGTGCCACAGCTACGCACCATTGTACAACCAAACACGCAATATGTTGTCGTGAGCAGCAGCCCTGCTAACGATGACAATGATGAGTGATAGAGTGATAGAATGATACATGATGAGGAAAAAGGTCAGGCAACAACGCATCATAAGCTTATCCTTGGCAGCAGTGCATCTATGACAGAAATTGCGGATGAGTCCGTTCACCTTGGTGTCACATCGCCGCCATATTTTAATGCACCGTTTGATTATGAAGGACTATACCAAGACTATGACGAATACATAGCACTGCTCCAACATGTTGCACGTGAAGCCTATCGTGTCTTGCAACCGGGGCGCATCTTTGTTGTCAATATTGATGATATGCTTGTCAATGGGCAAAAATACCCTATTACAGCAGATGCAACCAAGATATTTATGGAAGCCGGGTTCACATATCGAGATAGAATACTGTGGAAGAAACCAGAGGGCTATATCAGAATTAGTAGGCGTAGCGGGGTGCAATTGCAGCACCCCTACCCGATGTATTTCTATCCCGACAACTTGTTGGAGAGCATTCTCATTTTTCAGAAGGGCAAATTTACCTACAAGTCGGTTTCACAAGAACGCAAAGAAGAGTCGCGCATTGATATTGAGGAGTTTCAAAAACAAAAATGGTTTTTGACATTGTGGGATATGACCAATGTGTTACCCAATTCAAAGCTTGAGAAAAGTATAGCCGCTTTTCCCGAAGAATTGCCCTATCGGATAATACGGCTTTTCTCATATAGAGGCGATACCGTTTTAGACCCATTTGCAGGGAGCGGCACAACCATGCGCGTTGCACGGCAGCATAGACGCAACAGTATCGGCATAGAAATAAAAAAGGAACTTGAACCCGTTATTCGGGAAAAGGTCGGGTTTGCCAATCAAGATATGGGTTTAATGGGCTATGAAGATACATTTGAAGTTATTGAAAGGGATAGGTGTGACAGGAAAAACAGGAAAGAGCTGTCTGTTTCTTAACATAGGAAACATAGCGTACAGAACCATGCGCTACATACTGCCCATACCTTAGACGATGTGCGCAACATCTATCAAGAGATCAAGGGGAATAGTTGAATCACTCACTCGCTACAAGGCGCTGGAAACGCTTTATAGATGGCTTTGCAAAGCGACAGGATAGAATCCTATCCGAAAACAACATCATGAGTTAGTAATAGGTAAAGATAAAACGAGGCATCTATGGCACAAAATTTAATTGGACAGACCCTAGGTCATTTCAACATCCTCACCGAGCTTGGGCATGGGGGGATGGGCGCTGTCTACAAAGCACAACAAACAAACTTAAACCGTATCGTTGCAATAAAGGTACTGCTTTCTGAACTCAACAATGACCAGAGCTATATTGCTCGCTTTCGCCAAGAAGCGCAGAGTGTCGCCAGCTTAGAACATCCACACATCATACCGATTTACGAAATAGGCGAAATCAACGGCATGCACTACCTTGTCATGCGCTACATAGAAGGGTGTACACTCAAGGACATCATGCGGCAAGAAGGTGCTATGGATGTGATGCGGGCTATTGAATTGCTCGCGCCAGTATGTTCAGCACTCGACTTTGCGCATCAGCGCGGCATCATACACCGCGATATTAAGCCAGCCAATATCATGGTTGCCAACGATGGCATGATATACTTGGCCGACTTTGGTTTGGCACGTGCAGCCGCGAGTAAATCCGGCTTAACGATGACCGGCATGGTTATGGGCACACCAGAATACATGTCGCCTGAGCAAGCGCAAGGGCTTGCCGATATAGGCCCACCCACCGATATTTATGCAGTGGGCATCATCATCTACCAAATGCTTACAGGCGAACTGCCGTTTGACGCCGGTACCCCTATGGCTGTTGCAGTAGCGCGTATCATTAACTCCCCAAAACCGCCACGCCAGATACGTAGCGATATTCCACAGACAGTAGAAGATGTTATCTTGCGATCTATTGCACGCGAGCCAGATGCACGCCATACAAGTACCGGCGAATTGCTAAACGACCTCTATCAGGCAGCCATAGATGCAAGCCAGTCTGCGCCCACAGCCGGCTATCAACCCACATCTGGGCAAACAGTCACCGTGATGCCGGGGCAAACACCGCCGCCAATGGGGGGGCACACAATGACAGGCATAGCTCCCGGCAGTGCGCCACCATATAGCGGGCAAACGCCCCCAATGGGGCACACCGCAACGGGCATGGCTCCCAGCAGTGCGCCACCATATGGCAGGCAAACGCCCCCAATGGGGCACACCGCAACGGGCATGGTTCCACCGGGCTATACACCACCCGCACCAAGGACGACTCCGCCACCTACACCACCGGCACAAACCCCATCATCGCCCATACCAGCCGCCCCCGGAGGCTACCAAAGTTTGGCCACGAGCCGAGCACCAGCCTTAATAGTATATGTGCTTGACATCAGCGCATCTATGACACAGATGCTTGGCAACCGCCGCCGCATAGATGTCGTGCGTGATGCGCTCAATGCAGCTCTGCGCCAAATGGTCTTTCGTTCAACAAAAGGCACCCGCGTTGCTCCGCGCTATCGCGTGGCTATGTTTGCCTATAGCGACGATGTGTATGACCTGTTCGAGGGTGTCAAGACCGTAGACTATGTAGCAAGTAAAGGCGTCCCAGAAATCAACCCCATCCGGGGGACAGACACGGCCAGTGCGTTTGCGCAAGTCGAATATCTGCTCAAGCAAGAACTTCCCAACTTAGACCGCTGCCCCGCACCGCTCATATGCCATATGACCGATGGGGAATATACGGGTAACAATCCAGAGCCAATGGTAAAGCGCATTATGAATATGCAGGTATCTGATGGCCACGTCTTAGTCGAAAATATTTTTATTTCAGACAAGATTTTGCCTACCCCCATTACCGACCCGCAACAGTGGCAAGGGATTATACCAACAACCCAACTATCCAATCAATATGCGCAGGTATTGCGTTCTATGTCATCGCCTCTGCCCGAAAGCTATCGCCTGATGATGGAAGATGCCGGGTATCAAGTACAGCAAGGGGCGCTGATGATGTTGCCTGGGATGAGTCCCGAAATGGTAGAGATGGGGTTCGTCATGTCTACATCTACGCCAGTAGCACGCTAATCTTTATAGTTGGAATGGGAACTATGACAGATATGGAGTATATAGCTACTTCTGTTCCACAGGAACAAGAGACTCTCGTAACGCTCGTACAACGGCAGGCATTTCGCTATCGGTATGCCTATGCCCGCTCAGCCGATAGTCGGGCAGCCGAAGATAACGGGCAAGATTTCCTGACAATACGTGAGAATGCCAACCGATTGGCTTTTGCGCTGTGCGATGGCGTGGGGCAATCATTTATGGGCGACCTTGGGGCCCGCATTCTCGGCCAGGCAATGGTAGATTGGTTTTGGGCTATACCGTCCGGCAATATCACAGCAGACAACGTACAAGCCGACGTGAAAGCACTCTTACATACCCTCACAACGCCCGCTTCTGAACAGATTCAGGCTTTGGTATTGCCAGAGACACTGCCAGACATGGTGCGTGAGGTGTTAGAAAAGAAGCGTTCACTTGGTAGTGAAAGTATGTTTGCGGCCGGCGTAATTGATATGCCCGCGTCGCAGTTGACATGTGCGTGGATGGGCGACATGCGCATACGGCTTTGGGGCAAGCATCAAGAACGGACTGCGGAACTAGGCAACCATTTCGACACCGCTGAACGTTGGTCTAGCCGACGCGGGACTGTCGGAGACGTGCATGCGTTTGTCACACCCCTTGCAACCATAGACCGTTTTGTCGTCTATTCAGATGGCTTGGCACAGCTTGATACCGGCATGTCCGATTCGCCAGATAATGCGTCACTCGACGCAACCATTGAGCAAGCGGGTATGATGCCCGCCAGTGATGACATAAGCTTTTTTGAACTATGGACAATTAAGGGTTAATGTACAAAAGCCTTTGTATTGATGAATCAAGGGGAGAGCTATGACCATACCATCTGCTAGTGGTGGAGCAAAAACATCCTACATGGAGCCGACGCTCACGGTTCAAGAAGATTTTCAGGGACGCGAACAAGAACGAACGGTTCTATTGGCAAACCAACCAGTGCGCATAGGGCGTGCTGCCGATAATGATATTGTACTCGCTTCAAACTTTGTCTCTGGGAACCATGCACGCATTGAGCCTGAAGGCAATGGGCACCGTATTGTAGATGTGGGCAGCAAAAATGGACTCTACTTCAAGGGGCAACTTGTTCAACAACACTCGCTCAGTGATGGTGATACTGTGCGAGTCTACAATGCCACGACGGGCGAAGTGGTTACGCTCACCTACCACAACCCACGCCTTTCGGCCGAAAAAACGCAGGTAGTTCCTGTAAGCAACTTTGACCCCAATGCAGCCAAAACAACCATTGGACGTGAAAACTGCACCATCAACCTCAACCATACCTCCGTTTCACGCTTTCATGCCCAAATAGACCGCATGCCCGATGGACACCACATCTTGCGTGATGCCGGCAGCACCAATGGCACCTTTGTCAACGGGCAGCGTGTCACACAATGCATCTTGTCCGACGGTGACATTATTCAAATAGGGCCGTTCAAGCTACCCTATAGCGGCACCGGGCTAGACCAATACGATGAACGTGGCTCTATGCGCATTGACGTGCGCAATATGACCCTCACCGTCAAAGTCGCAGGCAAGCCACGCACTATCTTAAATAACATATCCTTGAGCATAGCCCCACGCGAGTTTGTAGCCTTGGTTGGCGGTAGTGGTGCCGGCAAGAGCACGCTCATGAAGGCTATTAGTGGCTTTTCACAAGTGAAAGATGCAACCGTGCTTGTCAATGGTGACGACTACTATAAGAACTTCGATGCCTACCGCTCCATGCTTGGCTACGTGCCACAAGATGATATTTTGCACCGCTCACTCACTGTTGGCAAAGCCCTTGACTATGCAGCGCGGTTGCGCCTACCATCCGACACCACACCACAAGAAATACAACAGCGCATTAATAGCTCACTCGATGAGGTAGAGATGGTACTCCACCGCGAAAAGAACATCAGTAGCCTCTCCGGTGGGCAACGTAAGCGTGTCAGCATTGCAGCCGAGTTACTGGCCGAACCAAGCCTCTTCTTTCTCGATGAGCCAACCAGTGGCCTTGACCCAGGGCTTGAGAAAAAGATGATGTATACCCTGCGACGCTTGGCAGATAGTGGGCGCTCAGTCGTCCTCGTGACGCATGCAACAGAAAATATTACTCAGTGTGACCATGTCGTGTTTATGTCACGCGGATACATGATTTACTTCGGACCACCACAAGAAGCGCTTGGCTTCTTTGGTGTCAAAAGTGGCAGCTTCTCCGATATTTATACCCGCATTGACGGCCCAGCCGAATCAAACGAGCAATTTGTGCAAGATATGCTCAAACGCGAGTATGATGAATGGAGAACAGCCCACCCCAAAAGCACTGAACCACCACCTTTATGTGAACTATGGGCAGCAAAATACAAACGTTCGCCACAATATCAGAAATATGTCAGCGACCGACTAAACACAACCCCCTCGGCCCCTATCAAAACAGCCCAAGCAGACCCAAAAGGCAAGACACCGCGTGTCTCTCCCTTGCGGCAGTTTGTCATTCTCACGCGCCGCTACCTCGACCTGACCCTGCGCGACCGCAAAAATCTGTTCATTCTCCTGCTGCAAGCCCCCATCATAGCCGTGCTCTTGCTCATGTTGGCACGCAGCGATGTGCTCACCGGTGTTGAGGGTGTGAAAGATGTTGTACAACGTGTCGAAGCCCAAAGCCTGCTCTTTGTCATGGCCATTGTTGCCGTCTGGTTTGGCATCAACAATGCTGCGCGTGAAATTACCAAAGAGCGGGCTATCTTCCGGCGTGAACGGCTCTCGAAACTCAATATCTTCTCCTACCTGTTTTCAAAGATTTCGGTGCTGGGGGCGCTGGTTCTTGTGCAGAATGTCATTTTGGTTGGCATTCTCATGCTCAATGTAGATTTTTCGCTTGCGCCGGGCATAGATACCCTTGTGCCTATTCTGCCCGTGTGGATGAACATGTTTGCAACCATGCTGCTCACATCACTCGCAGGCACATCTATCGGGTTGCTCATTAGCGGCTTTTC
Source organism: uncultured Chloroflexaceae bacterium (assembly GCA_964626155.1). Lineage (GTDB taxonomy): Bacteria > Chloroflexota > Chloroflexia > Chloroflexales > Chloroflexaceae > JAAUSY01. The sequence continues at coordinate 13,791 of CAZVEN010000049.1, forward strand.
ATCTACAGAAGACCAAGCCGTGAGTATCGTGCCGCTTATTCTCATACCGCAGATATTGCTCGCTGGTATGCTGTTTAAGATAGAGCCAGAAGGCCTTATTAGCACTGTTATTTGGGCGCTCTCGCTGATTACCGTCAGCCGATGGTCGCTCGATGCACTGGGTACAACATTCAATCTCAACGGGCTGTGTCAATTGCCAAACATTTTTAGCAAAGGTGAAGTAAAGACGCAGTGTGTGGTGAATGTGCAGGATATTCCAGAAGATTTGCGAAACGCCTATGCTGCGTTTCGCAAAACCCTAGAGCCTTCCGATGCCTTCCCCAATGCCTTTTCGTATACGATAGACCATTTGTTGACTACATGGGGCGTGTTGGTAGCTTTTATTCTTGTGTGCTTTGCGTTGACTGCATGGTTTCTCAAGCGTCAAGATGGGCAATAAAAGAGGATTACGATTAGTTTGCCAAAAGGGAGGCAACAATGCTGCGTAAAGTGATTATCTTAATGGGTGTATGTCTCACTATAGTGTTCATACTACTCATAACTCGCACGGAAGCAATGCTGCCACAGCGCGTGCATGCTTCAGTAGACGCACCAGTACAAAACACTCATGCAGAACAACTCAATCAGAATGATGACGACGAGGACGAGGACGACGATGAAGACGATGAAGACGATGAAGATACGGACGACGATGAGGACGATGAGGACGACGAAGAATCTCCATTCTGTGCAACTGATTTTCGTTGCCTAGATATGTACTGTATTCGCTATGTCATCTATGAAGTATGTTATTAACAGTGTATTTCCTATTGTTCACGTCTTTGCGTCTTTGCGCGAGGCAATTTTCATAAAAAAGAAAGTAGTATTCCTATGGTTCAACACTTCAAATTGGCTGTGATAGCATTCGTAGCACTCTGCTTGGCAGTGGGGCTAAGTGCTTGTGGGGTCATTTCTGCTGAATCGTCCGACAATGAAGTGGATGAGGTTGCCGATATTATTGAAGAATCTCTGCGTGCTTTTGAGGAAATCGAAGACTATGAGGCTACCATAAGATTCCATTCTAATGATCCAGAGAGTAGCGTGACAATGCACGTCTATGCTCTGGGGCGCATGCTGATGCCAGGTGCAGACTTGCCCGAATTGCATGCTGAGGTCATCGAATCGGATGTCAATATGTTGCCCGAAGGCACCATTGCTATGCGCTATCTATTTGACGACGAGGACGGTGACGATAAGGATAGTGATGACGAGGACAGTGACGATGAGGATAGTGACGATGAGGATAGTGACAATGAAGAAGACGTTGTCAGCTTTTTTTATAGACCAGACGTAGACGACTTATCTGAGGGTGTCCTTATCACAAGTGAACGCGAGCCAACCATTGGTGGCATCCAAGCCAATTCGCTCCCCTATATGTTTTTCAACACTGTGCGCCAATCGCGCAAGCACCTTGGTGGGCGCGATATGAAGCATGAACTGATTGATGATAATGAGGAAGTGGGCAATTTTGAAACATATAAAATAGCATGTTACCCTGATGCTGCTGCCTATACCACATGGATATGGATTGACAAAGAAACATGGCTACCAGTGCAAATGCTCACGGAAGACAAAGGCAAGGACGAAGACGATGAAGATGCGGACGATGAAGATACGGACGATGAAGAGGCGGACGATGAAGAGGCGGACGACGAAGACGTGATTGAATATGGGTGGACTATTACCGAGTTGGAAATCAACAGCGGACGTGCTCTTGAAGATGTGTCTTTTACCTATGAGATACCCGAAGACGCCGAGGAAATAACAGATGAAGACCCGGAAGAGGTAATCAGTTGGGAAGAAGCCACCGACAAGGCAGGTTTTTTTGCTCCTTGGCCAGACTATTTGCCAGATGATTTGTCCGATGTCCCAACCTACATAGAAGTACATGGCGATATAACCAGTACAGTGAGTATGATTGCGCAAACGTTTGTGGCTGAAACAGATGATGACACAGAAGATGCACCCGTGGTAGAAATATATGCACAACGGGTCGTCACGAGGACATCGGGAATCCCCCCCTTGTTAGCGGTGATACCTGAAGGTTATGGCACACCTATGACGGGCACAACGGGTGTGCGACTGATTCCGCCGGACGATGGCGATGCACAAGAAGCGCCACCAGAAGGCATGCCGCCAGAAGGAATGCCGCCAGAAGGAATGCCGCCAATGGTTGCGCAATGTGTGCTTCTTGATGATGATGTGGAGTTTATGGACGAGGTGCCTGCGCCCATGCCCGACACTGAGGTTGAAAGCATATCTATTCATGACCAAGATGCCAGTTTGGTCTCAAAAGGTGATACCGTGACTGTGTGGTGGGAGGAAGATGCAATGTGCTGTTGTTGTAGCAATGAGCACGTTGATTGTGCATGCTACGATTGTGAAGTGGGCGAGGTAGGGTGTACACACTACGATTGTCGTATTTTGTACACGGTTCGCGGTTCTGGTTTTGGTAAGGATGAGGTGATACACATTGCTGAAGACCTCATGCCGTAGAATAGGTAGTGTGGAAGGACGTTGATATGCCTTTTCGCCCCAATATGCATGATACTCTCACGCTAAATGGCATGGTGTATCATTTTACCGAACATCCTAGCGCACCGGGGATGCCATATGGACAGACGGGCGAACACTCCACTGTTTACCAATTGGCAGCGGGTGAGGAGCGGTATGCGCTGAAGGTGTTCAATGTCGGTATGCGTAGTCCTCGCATTGTGGAAGATGCGCGGCGATTGCGTGCATTTCAGTTTTTGCCGGGCTTGCATGTATGCACTCGCACGGTTATTACACCTGAAGCCCATGCGCAGGTAACGACGCGTTACCCAGACCTTACCTATGCTATTCTGATGCCATGGATTGCGGGTGAGGTATGGCAGCACATAGTGGTAGACCGTCAAGTGCTTACGCCTGAACATGGGTTGTTGCTGGCGCAGTCGCTGGCGCATATTTTGGGCACCATGGAGCAGCACGCTATGGCCCACTGCGATTTGTCGGGGGTGAACATTGTTGTGACACGCCAGCAAGACCAAGCATTTGTGCAGTTGCTAGATTTAGACTCGTTGTATGCGCCGGGTATGAATAGCCCACATGTGCGGCCGGAGAAATCGCCTGGCTATGCCCATGTGCAGACGCCAGCGGGTGTGTGGGTTCCCGAGGCAGATAGGTTTGCGGGGGCGGTGTTGCTGGCGGAGTTGTTGACGTGGTGCGATAAGCGTGTGCGGTATCAGGCACATAGCAAGCCGGCTTTTTTTGACCCGAAGGAGATGCAGCAAGATGGCAGCAAGCGCTATATTGTGTTGCAAGAAGTGCTGCGCGAACGCGGGGGGGTTGAGGCGTATGATGCGTTTGAACAGGCGTGGTTTAGTGCATCGTTGAGTGAGTGCCCAACATTGACGCAATGGGCGCGTATGCTCAAAGCTCCGGAGCCGCTATCGTTTGTACAAAAGCAGCAAGACCCACAGTTTTCGCGTCCCGATAGTGCGGGAGCGGCTACGATGCAGGTGCCGGCGGTGCGTGTAGCCGATGATGCAAAGCAACAAGCTCATAGTGCGGGAGAACGTAGGTACGAGCCGGTTGTTGTGCCACATAGGGGCAAGCAACAATCGGATAGGATGCCGTTGTGGGGTGTGTTGCTTGCTGGTATTGTGCCGGTGCTGGTGTTTGTGGTGCTGTTGGTGCAGTGCCAAGGTACGTCATCCAACGGTCAGCCACAAGCTAATGGCACGGCAACTACTCACATAGCGGCTGTGGTGGATGACGAGGATGCTGCGGATGGGCAAGAGGAACCAGAAGAAACAGTAGCAACAATGCAGGGTAATGGGGCAGCGTCTACGGCAGAAGTTGAGACAGAGGTGCGTTTGGCGGTTGCGTCGGCAGCAGCAGCAACAATGCAGGCGCAGCAAACGGCGCAGGTTGCCATCACGATGACGCAAGAGGCGCTATCGGCTATGACAGCGACAATACAGGCTGATAGCACAGCGACAGTGCAGGCGCAGCTTGATGCGACAGCAGTGACGCTTGCACAACAGACCAGTGCTATTGATGCTGAGCGGTCGGCGCGGTCTTTGCTCCATCTTACTGGGCAATTTGGGAATGCGTCATCATTCTATGCACCCGATCTTGATTCGACGCTGCTGTTCAATGGCTATGAGGCGAATATTATAGCTATGCGTGGCTTGCGTGGCTTGCGGGCGAGTCAGGGGAGTTATACAGCGAGTGTGTGGGCCCGCGATTTAGATTATGCGATGCGTGGGTATCCCTATGTACTGGGTGATATGCAGGTGTTGCAAGATAGCACGCGGCTTTTCATAGACCGGGTGACGGCTGATGGGGTTGTGCCGGAGACAATCCATTTTAACTGGCCGCCGGGTGCAGACTTTGAAAACCGGCAAAGTTGGGATGCCATGCCCAATTTGGTGCATGCTGTGTATGCCTATGTTGCGAAGACGGGCGATACTGCGTTTTATGTGCGACATCAGGCGACGTTGCTACGGGTTGCGCAGTGGATTGTGCGCCTTGATACGAATGATGATGGCTTGCCAGACCTAGATATTTTCCCCTATGGCTATTACGACTCGATACGCAATAGTGTGCTACATACGTATGCGCTGGCAAAATGCTATGCGACGTTTCGGGAGTTGGCGGAGCTTGAGCGTGTGAGTGGCCTTTCGGATGGCACGGTGTGGGATGAGCGGGCTACTAGACTGCGGGCGAGCTTTCATAGGCCGGTGGCTGAGGGGGGCTATTGGCTGGCCGGGCAGCCGTGGCCGGTGGCGGCTCGTCGGACCGATGGCAGTGTTGTGCCGTTGCTTGAGACGTTTGGGGTGTTTGAGGCTGTGCGCAGTGGGTTGATTTCGTCCGATGATGGCGAGCATTATTGGCAGATGATGGATGCGTTGCATATGCAGTTGCCGGCGCTGATGGCCGGTCCTATTCCCATGAAGCTGGCGCTGGGGGGCTATGAGCCGGATATGCTGCGAACGGACCCGTTTGTGCCGCAGTGGATGCTCGATGCAAGTGCGCCATGGATTGTGGGGTTGGCAGCGCCAGTATATGCCGAGGCCGGGTATACGCAAGATGCACAAACATTGCTGCAAGCCTACGAAGACATGGTGCGTAAGACGAGTCCGCCGGTGATGGAGTTTGCGGCTGAGGCGACTGCGCGTTATGGGCCGGGCAGCAGTAGCGACCGTGGCCGTTCGTGGGATAGTGCAGCATGGTTTATGTCCGTGTATGGGGGGCATTATGGCTTGAGAATGACTCCATCGGCGCTCATAGTTGAGCCACATCCGTTTCAGCCTATACTGGGTGATGGGGTGCAAGATTTTACATACCAAGGGGCAGTGTTGAATATGTCGTTTGATGTGGATGCGCAAACGTATCGTATTCAGGCTGATCGTGCTACCGCAGTGCTGCTGCGCCCAATGGGGGATGCTGCTCTGGTACGGGTGGATGATGGCCCGGCGCAGGCTGAGGCGTTGTTGGTGTTGGAGCCGGGGCGAGAGTATGTCGTAAAAGCGGTAGAACGGTAGAGCGGGTAAGCGATAAAGCGAGTGAGCGATAAAGCGGGTAAGCGAGTGAGCGATAAAGCGATAAAGCGATAAAGCGATAAAGCGATAAAGCGGGTGAGCGGGTGAGCGATAAAGCGGGTGAGCGAGTGAGCGAGTGAGCGAGTGAGCGAGTGAGCGAGTGAGCGGGGGATGTGACACCTTATGCACGTTGTTGTCATCTAATATTATGAGGGGAACAGGGGTTAGGGATTTGGGGTTAGGTAACAGGGGGGGGGTTGAAGGTGGTTTTAGCTTTTTGCTATGCTGAATAAGGGCATGTCGCTCTTTTTCTCCTTTGCACGATTGAAAACATAGATGTAAAATAACTATGGAATCTCATAATTGGCATAGGCATGGCTTCATGTGTGTTATGTCCTGTGGTATGTTGCTGTGCCGGTGCCAACCGGGTTGTTTAGGTATTTATGAACTGGACATATCGTGTTGCGCGTGTTGCCGGGATTGATATTAAGATACATATTACGTTCTTTTTGATTGTCATTCTCGGTGCAATTCAATGGGGTATGGGCAATGGTGCTCTGGGTACATTTTTTGGTGCAGGTCTTATCCTTCTCCTCTTTCTTTGTGTGACACTTCACGAGTTGGGACACAGCATTGTGGCCCAACGCTTTGGTATTCCGGTACGGCAGATCATTTTGTTGCCGCTAGGTGGGGTTGCGCTGATTGAAAAGCAACCTGAGAAGCCGATGCATGAGTTGCTCATTGCTCTGGCGGGCCCGGTGGTGAATGTGGTCATTGCTATCTTGCTTGTTGTTGTGACGGGTGCGGCTAATATTACGCTATTGGATGAGCAGGGGATGGTACCGGGTGCCGCTTTGAATCCTTCGCTTTCTACGCTGTTATTGTGGCTCATTGAAGCCAACGTTACCCTTGTGGTTTTTAATATGATTCCGGCTTTTCCGCTCGATGGTGGGCGTGTGCTGCGGGCTATCCTTGCTATGTTCTTGGGTTTTCGACGTGCTACGCGCATTGCGGGTACCATTGGGCAAGTTTTGGCTGTGCTGCTTGGTGTTGTAGGTGTCGTGTCTGGCAATATCATCTTGGTCTTGGTGGCTGTTTTTATTTTCTTTGGGGCTGGCCAAGAGCAACAAGATACGCAGGCGCGGACAGTGTTGCATACGCGCTGTGTTGGTGATGCCTACAATAAGCATGTGCATACGCTGGGTATTGGCGACCGCGTGAGCAAGGTCATTGACTATATTCTTACGAGTTATCAGCCGGACTTTGCGGTTATTCAAGATCATAAGCTTATTGGTATTGTCACCCGTGATGATGTGCTGCGGGCTATGGCGACAAAGGATTCTGATACGTACATTCCAGATGTGTATGTGACGGTTATTATGCAGCGCGATATTGTGAAGGTGGATGCGAGTGCGTCGCTGGATGAGGTGCGCCAGGTGATGCAGGAGCGGGGCACGCGCATTGTGGCTGTGTATAGTGGCGATACCTACTTGGGGTTGGTGAGCAAGAATGATATACAAGAGGCGTTCGTGGTGCTGACATTTGCAGAGCGCAATCAGAAGCGTACAACTGAGCATGCCGGGTGATGATGGGTTTTTCCGCAGGGGATACGGGGGTTCACAGGGATAGGAAAAGTTTGTTAAGAGGTTATTTGGTTCGACGAATGGAGTTAAATGATAGATGGAGGGTTTGCATGGATGAGGTTTTTCTTGGTATTGATATAGGCTCAACAACGGTTAAAGTTGTTGTTTTGAACCGGGCGCGGGAGTTGCTGGCGCATCGTTATGTGCGGTCGCAGGGGAAGCCGCGTCAGACGTTGTTGCAGGCTATGGAAGATTTGCGGCAGGAGGTGGATGTGTCGCGGGTTGCAGGCGTGGGGTTGACTGGTTCAGGTGGTGAGCCTATTGCGCGACTTATTGGTGGGCATCATGTGAATGAGTTGATTGCGCAGACTCGTGCTGTTGGTGAGTATTATCCGCAGGCGCGGACGATTATTGAGATTGGTGGGCAAGATAGTAAGTTTCTTTCGACGCAGTGGGATGAGAAGAGTCAGAAGATGTTGCTGATTGATTTTTCTATGAATACGCTGTGTGCGGCGGGGACTGGTTCTTTTCTTGATCAGCAGGCTGAGCGGCTTGGCATTTCTATTGAGGGGGAGTTTGGCGAGCTGGCGTTGCAATCTGAAAGTGCGGCACGTGTTGCGGGGCGGTGTACGGTGTTTGCTAAGTCGGATATGATTCACCTCCAGCAAAAGGGTACGCCTATGCCGGATATTGTTGCGGGCTTGTGTATGGCGCTGGCGCGTAATTTTAAGAGTGTGATTGGTAAGGGTAAGGCGTTTGTGCCGCCAATTCTATTCCAAGGGGGTGTGGCGTATAATCAAGGTGTGGTGCGTGCGTTTGAGGAAGTGCTTAGCCTGCAACCGGGCGAGTTGATTATTCCAAACAATCACCCGCTGATGGCGGCAATTGGCACTGGCTTTGTGGCGATGGATGAGGAGCTTGAGGGACGTTTGCTGCTATTCAAGGGCTTTGAGCATTTGGAGCAGGCTATCTATGTGGCGCGGGGGGATGAGAAGTATATGCCGGCGCTGAGCCAGTCGGGTTTTCCTATGCCTATCTATAATGCTACGTCGATGTCGCTTGAGGAGTATGGTGCAAACAATGGGCATGGGCCGTTGCCGGTGTATTTGGGCATTGATGTTGGGTCTATTAGTACAAATGTGGTGCTGATTGATGAACATGCCCACGTTATTGCGCGGCGCTACTTGCCAACTGCCGGCAAGCCGCTGGAGGCTGTGCGCCGAGCATTGCGTGAGATTGGCGAGGAGGTGGGGCCTTTCGTTTTGGTGCAAGGTGTCGGTACGACTGGCTCTGGGCGTCATCTGACGGCTGACTTTGTGGGCGGCGATGTTATTCGCAATGAGATTACGGCGCAGGCGCGGGCGGCTACGGCTATTGACTCGAAGGTTGATACGATTTTTGAGATTGGTGGGCAGGATAGTAAGTATATTAGTTTGAACAATGGGGCGATTGTTGATTTTACGATGAATAGCGCGTGTGCTGCTGGCACGGGGTCGTTCCTTGAGGAGCAAGCCGACCGTCTCAAGATTAGCATTAAGGATGATTTTAGTGCGCTGGCGCTTTCGTCGCCATGTCCGACGTGTTTGGGTGAGCGCTGCACGGTGTTTATGGAGTCGGATATTGTGCATCATCAGCAACAGGGGGCGCAGGTTGAGCAGTTGACGGCGGGTTTGGCGTATGCGATTGCACAAAACTACCTCAACCGCGTCGTTGATGGGCGCTCTATTGGTAAAAACGTCTTCTTCCAAGGCGGCGTAGCATGGAATAAGAGCGTCGTCGCTGCCTTTGAAAGTTTGCTGAAGCGCCCAATTCGGGTTCCGCCACATCACGATGTGACGGGGGCTATTGGGTCGGCTATTTTGGCGATGGAGGAGTTGACGAAGGTGCGGGAGCAGGGCGTGGATGTGCCGACGAATTTCCGGGGGTTTGACTTGACTAACCGGGAGTATAAGACGACGGTGTTTGAGTGTCGCGCTTGCCCTAACCTGTGCGAAATTAGTAAGGTGGTTATTGGTGGGGATGCGCCTATTTTCTATGGGGCGCGTTGCGATATGTTTGAGGATGCGGGCAAGAAGGCAGCCGTGACGGGGGTAGTGGATGCGTTGCCAGATTTGTATGCTGAGCGTTCTCATCTGTTGCATGGGGGCTATACGCCGCCGGCGGAGCGCAATGGCCGGCCACGGGTGGCGATTGCGCGGGCGATGATTTTCCATGATATGTTCCCGTATTGGCGTGAGTTTTTTGTGCATTTGGGTATGGAGGTTGTGCTTTCGGACCCGACAAACCCGACGATTGTGCGCCAGTCGTTGGAGCATGCGGCGCTGGAGTCGTGCTTTCCGGCTAAGCTGACGTTTGGGCATGCTATTAACTTGTTTGAGAAGGATGCCGATTTTATGTTTTTGCCGGGGGTGATTAGCCGTGAGAATACTGCGCCGGGGCAGGAGCAGAATAATTACTGTCCGTATATTCCTGCGTCGGCTTACCTTGTTAGTGCGCACTTGGATGTTGCGGGGCGGGGTTTTCGTGAGTTGAAGTTTCCGTTGGAGATGAGCAATGATAAGGCGAAGAAAAATCATCTCAAGGAGTTGGCGCGGCAATTGGGTCTGTCGGTGAAGCGTGTGCATGAGGCTGAGGCGGTGGCGGCTGATGCGCAACGGGCGTTTTATGCGGCGATACGCGAGCGTGGGCGTGAGGTGCTGCGGGGGCTTGATGGTGAGCAGCCGGCGGCAGTGGTTGTTGGGCGTCCTTACAATGTGGCGGATTTGGGGGTGTGTCAGGATTTGCCGTTTAAGTTGCGCAAATTGGGTATATTGCCTATACCTATGGACTTTTTGCCGCTGAATACGGTGGATATTTCGCAGTATTATGATGATATGTATTGGCGCAGTGGGCAGGATATTTTGGCGGCGGCGATGATTATTCGTGATGATCCGCGCTTGCAGGCGGTGTATGTGACGAGTTTTAGTTGTGGACCGGATTCGTTCATTCTGACGTTCTTCCGACGCATTCTGGGGAGTAAGCCGTTTTTGGAGTTGGAGATGGATGAGCATACGGCGGATGCGGGTATTATTACGCGGTGTGAGGCGTTTTTCGATAGTTTGAAGATGGGGAAGGAGGCGTTGGTATGACGGTATCGGTTGATTCTCCTGAGACACGGGCTGCGGCGGGTGTGGTTGAGAGTACGCCTGTGGGGTGTGCAGGGGGGGCTTCGGCGTGTAGCTGCTCTGCTGAGACTCGCGGTGTGCCGGCGGGGAATGGCAAGGCGCATGCTGCTGTTGCCAATACGCCGATTGCGCGGGAGGATTTTTATCAGACGGAGCAGAAGAAAATCTATATCCCTTATATGTGTGACCACTGCTATGCAATGGCGGCGGCTATGCGGGCTAATAATCTGCCGGCGGAGGTGTTGAAGCCGACGACGGAGGAGACGCGGGAGCTGGGGCTGCGGGTGTGTAAGGGGCGTGAGTGTTTGCCGTGTTTGACGACGACGGGCGATATTTTGCAGCGGGCGGATGCGGATGATTTTGATGCACGGCAGTCGGCGGTGTTTATGCCGACGACGTCGGGGTCGTGTCGCTTTGGGTGCTATAATGTGTTGCAACGGGATATTTTGCACGATGTGGGGATGAGTGACCTGGAGTTTTTGTCGCCTTCGGCGGGCAATTCGTATGCGGGGCTGGGTGAGGACCCGCAAAGTGTGCGCTTGCTGATTTGGCAGGGGGCGGTGGCTTGCGATTTGCTGTATAAGCTGTTGCATACGTTTCGTCCGTATGAGCTGCATAGGGGTGAGACGGATGAGGTGTATGAGCGCTGCTTGGAGCGGGTTGTTGTGGCGACGGATGCGGGCGGTGGTAGGGAGCTTGTGGAGGCGATGCGCTGGACGGCGAGGCAGTTTGAGCGCTTGCCGGTGGATATGCGCGAGCGTCGCCCGCTCATTGGGATGGTTGGGGAGATTTACCTGCGCTTTAACCGCTATGTGAACCTTGATTTGGTGCGCCAGGTGGAGGAGGCTGGCGGGGAGGTGCAGATTGCGCCGGTGATTGAGTGGTTGTACTATACGAACTGGGCCTATAAGCGTGATTCGCGTATTTTTGGGATGCCGAAGAAGTTTGTGAAGACGGTGTTGACGGATGAGTACCAGAAGTATTTGGAGCGGCGGTTGTTGCAGCCGGTGGAGCATTTGCTGCGGCATCCGCATGATTCGTCTATTCAGGAGTTGATGGATAATTTGACGCCGTACTATCATTCGGCGTTGCATTCGGAGGCTATCTTGAGTATGGGTACTTCGATTGATTATGCGCGGCGGGGGTTTTGTGGTATTTTGAATGTTCTGCCGTTCTCGTGTATGCCGGGGACGATTACGGCGGGGTTGGCTCCGTGTATTCGTGCGGATTTGGATAATATTCCGTGGCTGGATGTTTCGTATGATGCGCAAAAGGGGACGAACTTGAAGACGCGGTTGGAGGCGTTTATGTATCAGGCGACGCAGTTTTATCGCCGCACACAGGGTGCTGGGGTGGCGGTGCGTGGGTGATAGGTGATAGGGGGGGGGTGTTGGGGGCTTGCGCTGTGCAAGCCCCTAGGGTAGGTTCACCGCTGCTCGCGTGCCTGCTCGCGCACCTCCTGCAAATTGAGCAACTCTGCCACCTCGTAGATCGTCGGCGTGCTACCCGCTATCGGGCGCAACCGGATGATGCTGGGGAAGTGCCCTATGCGCCCATGCATCTCGGCCAGCAAACCCGCAACAGCCGGCCCATAGCCCGGCAAGTTCACAAGCAGCGGTATCGTTTGCCACTCCTCCGTCGAGAGACCGGCTGCATCTGTTAGGGCAACCACTTGTTCAGTCAATGGTTGCGCATGGTCTATCTGCACCGCAATCATCCGTATGGTTGGTTCTTCTCCGCCAGTCATATCCCCTATCTGGGCAACTTGGGCCGGCGTGATCGGGTGTGTGTAGTTTAAAATCAGCATTTGTTTATCCTTTCCATAAAGTCTTCAGTTGACTATATATAGTATTCGCTTGTTTCGATACATTCCTAGCAGTCCTTGGGTTTTCATTCATACCAGAAGGATAATCGGTTATACCTTTACCTCAGTCGTCACAGCATCAAACACATGCTGCAACACCCCAAACAACAGCGCAAGTTGATCTGCGCTATATGCTTCGCTATGGTGGTAGAACATATCTCCTACCAGTTTGCCAAATTCCCAGAATCGCCCATCGGTGACTATGCCATACACAGGCAAGTTGGCGTTGTTGTTGATGCGTTGGGCGGCGACGAGTTCGGCGGCGCATTGTGCCCACCCCTGCTCAAAGTCGTTTTTCTTGGCTTCTACGGCTATGAGCAATGGCACGTCTAACACTGTTTTTCCTAGTGGCGAACGCGATGCAACAAGGTAGTCGGTTGTACCTGTAAGCTTGTGGTCGTAGGTCAATGTTTTCTGTATCCAAAGCGCACATTGGTGGGCATGTGGTTTGTATACCTCGCGCAACAGTGGGAAAATGAGCAGTTTGGGGCGTGCGGCTTCAGATGCATACCCGTCGAGGTGTTCTTTGTTGAAGAGAAGCTCGGCGAGAAATGGTTCTGGTATTTGCGCTTCTTGCTGCACGAGAAACGGTTCTTGCCGATAGGCAATGGTAAACGCTTGTTGCACTTGAGAAATATGTTTGTAATCACTGAATGCCATAACTCGTCTCCCGTGTATCAATACTGCTGTAGGGATGTAGTCGGGCTACGTCGGGCATATGCGAATGCAAAGCAAAGAGTGTGAGTTTATCCTTTCAATGCTTTCTCAACAGCTTTAACAAGTTTGTCTGCTTCGTCTGGTGAGAGTGTTTCTTCAGGAACTGTGTAGTTTGGTAAAGAGATAACTTCAATTTCTAGCCTTTGGAAGACAGGTTTTTGTTCTTCTGAAGGTTCAAAATCCTTTGAAACAACATAGAATTGTCGTGTATAGGTACTGAGAAAACGCATCGCATTGCTAAGTTGTTTCACACCATCCAAAGTTTTCTTGCCACTGGTTTTTGCTTCAATGATACCAACCTGGTCATCCAGACGCACTACAATATCGAGATCAATTTGTTCTCGTCCGGTTTTCGTTGTTAAGCTTGTTCTAACACCAACCATGACTTCATCTACTGTAGAAAAACTAGGACTTAGGGCATTCGCTAATGCTTTTTCAAAGTGTGAACCAGGAGGTGAACTAGGTACATTTTTTCTCCATGCATCTCTTCCAAAACTTACGTCAAAAAAGTCCTTTAGTGTTACCGAACTAGGAAGAACGATGCTAGATAATAAACCAACTTGTGAATCCTTCCATGTATAACAATGAAGAAGACTCTTCTTGTTTTCACTCTGAAGATATACCCATTGTGCATCATGTTGTTGAGCAACCCGATACGCTGCTAATGACATTGGTTTAGTTCCACCTGTGAGATTAAAAACAAGGTTACTGTTGCCCTGTGCTTGTAATTCATCTATCTTATCATTGATGGTTTGGGTGATAGTTATAATGTCATAAGGATCGGTTTCCACACCATAAACTTTTACGTCTTCCTGAAGAACTTGTTGAAGATTGTCATAAATTTTCTTCGTACCTTTAGTATATACGAACAACACTGAATCCAAGCCATGAATTTGGTAATATCGAATAGGTATCAAGTTGGGCAAAGGTTGCCCACCAACCAGCGCAATCATAGTTGTTGCCATCACTTTTTCTCCTTACTTCACCTTTAGTGTAGTGCTTCACCTAAACTATCGAGTACAAACACAGCATCGTCAAAATGACCAAACATGCGCCTAGCATCTTGGTCATGCCACGCATCGCATTCATGGGTTGATGGTGGTCTCGGATCCCCTTTCAATTGCTTGAAATCAAGCGAACGCAGATTGTAATTGTCTGTTTCCAGATAACGAACGAGGTCGTCAATTCGTTCATTCACGATAACATGGCGTTGTTGTGGAAGTTGCTGTACATCCTGTTCAAACCCCCTACTATACCGTAATTTATCGCTTGGTGAGGGATAAACACGTTCAGCATAAATGGTTTTCTTCGACTGTTCCCAAATCAGTTGCCCCCAAGGAGAGAGTGTTATAGTTTGGTCAATTGTCATCAGCATAGTCTCTGGTATATCGTTGACATCATCATTTTGAAGATTCAATCCAAGACGACGGAACGTCGTTAGATGTTTCTCGACAATGGGAACAGCATCCATCACGATAGGCATACGTGGTATGCGTAAAAGTTCTTCGCCAGATTCAAAGATGTACACCACCTCATCAGCATAGAACATAGCAAGTGTTTGCAGAAAGCCTTGCACACTTTTGAAACCACCTGTCAGGTTGAAGACAATGCGATACCCCCCTTGTTGGTAACTGAGTATTCCGTTTTCATCTCCACTCCATTTTATTAGGTCAGAGAGAGCGAGTTGAAATTCATGGAGGGATGCTGTTTGTAAATCGCCTTGACGCTTAATCTGTACATTTTTACATCCTTGTTCTTCATTCAACCACATCTCTGCTAGTTTTGCACTCTCCTCGCCTAGCCATGTATCGGTGCAAAGTAGTATGTGATGATCGCGGACGGAAGGTGCCTTTCCTTCATAAAATTTAATCAATGCATTGAGTTCTGCTGACATCTTGGCAACATCTTGAATTGATGCACTTTTCAATTGTGTATGAACTTGCTCAATAATAGTACTTAACCTGTTCGCTATGTCCTTGTCTATATCGTCACGATATTTAACATTGGTATGTCTGTTGACTAGACTTCGTTCTTCTTGGTCTCGTCCATTAGTTAATAAACTTGTTCCACAGGTAGAGAGTATAAATTGCATCACAATCCTTCCTTTCTTATTACACTACCTCGCGCAAAGGCGCAAAGAACGCAAAGTGTAAGCTGCCTGTGCCACGCACTTTTGGGAGTGCGTCAGTGTGAAATGCATTCACTTCATCAGTGAAATCACCGGCACACGAAACAGATCAAAGTCACTCATTGGCATATTCGCCAAAAACAGCACCTCTGCTTGTGTGGTGACGTGCTTACTCACAACATCCTGGTATTGGCTATCAATCTCACGTTCGCGGTCAACATCGCAAATGGTTGTGTGATAGACGTGAGTGATGCCTTGGTGTTGCGCCGCGTAGAGTGCCATTGCGCTCATTCCCTTACGTCCGCCCGAAATAGATAGTGCAATAGATGCATTGGGGTATCTCTGGCGTGCATCTTTGATGACAGACATCAGTCCAATGGCAAATGTTCGGGCTGTTTCGGTACTGTTCACATCCGCTATAGGCAACCGCTCTTCATGCAGTGGAATAGATCGCTTTTTGCACACATTGCACAACATGTTCGCGCCATTGCTTGCTGGTGGATGATCCCCCGGATAGATAATCCAAATTGCCTCAATAGGTACATTCTGTTGTTCTTGGAGCAACAACCGATAGGTTTGGGTGACGACCATTGGCGACTCACCCAACGGAGCAATGAGAACCACTGGTCGCTTTGGTAGGTCATTTACTTGGTAGCGTGGCTCTATATCAGGCTGTTGCACCCAATCTCTTAAAGGAACATCATAGTTGACCGCATCAATATGATGACTAAATCGAGTTATGATAAGCTTTCTGATAGGAACAGCTTTCTCTTTTTTGTCATTGTACATGCCTATTGGAAATGGTTGTGTATAATAGAATGGTCGTTCTATTCTGGGATTCCTGCTTCTGCGGCATACATAGTGTATCAATTTCTCCTTTGTTCCTTCTTGTACATGTTGTTCTTGTGTGTCTTGTTGAAAATCGTGAATATTGCTTTTTAGCCACGCTAATTTAACCATCATATCAAGATATGCATTGATGTCTCTAATACGTGTTGCATCATATTTAGAAAGCTCACAATACTGGTTATACGCCGTTTGTGTTAGCCAAAGTTCAAGACGGCTTGTATCTTTGATTGGATTGAACAGGTCGTCAAAAAAGGTTTCTACATCTGGTGAAATTGGTATCGGTGGTGGTGTATCTGCTTCATCAGCATGCCTGAACCACTTGCGAAGTGCTACACCTTCAGTAATATGCACAAACGGCAATTCAATCAGGGTAAAACGTTTTCGTTGGATTTGTTGTGGTGTCGGTACATGGAGCCGACGGTATTGTACATCGGTGTTCATCTTCTCCAACTGTTGGGTTGAGTATTGTTTTCCTGCATTGGTTTCTTCTTTGTCGTACAGATGGTAGAGCTTTTTGACACAGGTGTAAAATTGTGGCAGTAGACCCATCAATGCTGATGTATGTTTGCGACCACCCGCCAACGAGAGATACACGGTGTTGTCTGCTTGTTCGTGCTTTTCGAGGTAATCTTGCAATAGACGCAGAAATGTGAGACTATGCTCATAACTATTGGCATCACTGAATGGTAAAGGCACTGGTTCTACTGTGATAGAAGGGTGATGATGCATAAAATATTTCTTTAGCAGTTCGTAGCCAATGCCAATCCACCGTTCATCCGGCTCATCTGGGTAGATAATCTGTATCGTATCGAGCGTTATTCCCTGATGCAGCAGCAAATTTACCGTTGCAGAAACGACAAAAGGATACTCGCCTAGTGTTGCCATCAACACTGTTTTGGCTTGTTGGTTTGCCATTGCCATACACTCCTTTCTATGGTGTTGCACTAATCGGGTCGTTCGGATGATGCGTAAACCAATCCCTTGATGGGTATGTCTGCACATGCACGGGCGGCCAGCGCCAGATACGTCGCAGGTCTTGCAATGTGACAGACGTTGTGTTGTTTGTGTATAGCTGAATGTGTTGTGCTACAAATGGGGTGAGCGTATCAACATCATTGCCATTGCCCTCGCGTGCGTAGCGCGTGAAACCACCTCCGCCTGCACGATACCGTGCCGTGTAATCCACAATGTCAACCCAGTTGAGTTGTACATGAACACTGCCTAAACCGGCAGGTTTGGCATAACCAAGTTTGTGACGCATGCCATCTTCTAGCACGATAGCATAGAGCAACAGCGCAAAATCATCCGCGTCAAGGTTGGTAAATTGGGTGCGAAAGGTAAACGTGCTGCTCGCATCCAGTGGTTTGATATAGGCATTTTGACAATTTTGCCCCACAACACAACCCCTCGGCAACCACCCTGATACGGTTTGCGGTTCTTGGGAATGAAAGTAAAATTTGCGCCCTGCAACATAATTGCCAGTGGAATCAAGATACCAGACGTGGTGACGCGGTTTGGGCGTTGAAAGAATGCACGTGTAGATAGCATTATGGTCAATGCGGTTGGTGCAAACAGCATCGTCAAAACTGACTTGCCCTAGCAATATATCCTCTGAATTGCTTCCGAGAAATCCGAACATACGACACGCCGCATCAAGTTCTTTACGGTTTCTGGGTCGTTTGAAGTTGTTGGGCAAATTGTTGTTGTAATTAACTATATTACCATGAACCTGATTGTCTCTCCATGTACCATTTCTATCACCAAAAAACCACCACGCGCCGCCATGCACAGTCTCGACCAAACTGCGGAAAAGCCCCTTGAGCGACGAGCCAGGAATAATCTCAACGCCTTGCCCATTCCGCAAAAAGTAACGGGGGCTACTTTGCCGTTGCTCTGGTATAAAAATGGGTGTCAGGGCGGTAATAGTCGCTTCCAAGCGCCCGCTGATGCCACCAAAGCGGTCTATTGGTTTTGCGTCTTCTTTGCGCCCCGGATTGTTCCATTCAACACGCACAAAATCGTAGGGATTCATGGTTGTTCCTCCTTGTCTTTGTCTTCACCTGCGCTGCCTATAACTTCTTTCAACCCACACCAACGTGTATAGCACAATGCTCCATTGGAAGCATAAAACTCCTTCATATGAATTTGCACACGCCATGCATTTTCTGATACGGGATAAGAGAGTATCCGTGGGATTTGCAACTCGACGAATGCGGCAGCATTGGCATTGGGTTGCATTGCACGAATCTCTGTGTTGTCCGTTTGTGTACCCCATATGTAATACCAGTTATCAATAGATACACGAGCAGCATTCAAAGGAAATGCTGTTAATCCTTGTGGTATCTGCTTACCACACGAGACGATGTGAAATGAACCATTGTACCACTCCCACTTTACTTCTTGGTGTGTGTCAAACACACGTCCACGCCGCCAATTGTCAAATGGTGTAGTAGCGTCGTAGTGTTCGAGCCTAATGCCAGTGTGTATATCCTTGGCATGCAGCAACGCCAACGGTATAAGTTCAAGGTACATATAGGTTTGCCCTGTCGTCCACGCAACAGATTGGATGATCGCAGTGATAGAGGACGTATGTGTCCATGCAGTTTGCTCATTCATCACGCCCCCCATTGTTGGCTTTTGTAGACAGGGTATGTTTCCATACGACGCACAAACTCTTGCACCGACTGTTGTTTTAGCTCTTGCAAGCTATCACCAGTAAACGTTTGCATCGTGCGAACACCGTTGGTTTCAGCAGTAGGAGCATTACTGATAGTCAAAGTGTCATCTGGTTGTGTGCCATAGGATATGTCATTGCCAAGAAAATGCCCTAGCCCCCAGATGTCAGTTGTGGGCTTACCAGATACACGTCCGATGTGATGAATGGTTATTTTGTCTACCGCACCTTTGACAGAACCCAAACCGCGTGATTTGCCAGAGCCAAGTCGTATCAGTTCGTCTTCCATATCTTGCACCACAAGTAACAATGCGCCAAGTTGCCAGCATTCAAAGTTGCGGAGCAATACCTCGGCACGAAAACGTGTACCCGTACTAACTGCTTCTAGGTTAAACAATGCTCCATGTGACGAACCACCAGTCAATCGGTCTATCCCCACACCATCACGTGGTTCAGTCGGTAGACGTTTGGTTTTGGGTACATTTTGTCCAAGATACTCCCCTTCTTCATTATATCCAAGATAGTTCCCTTTTTCGTCTATAAGGTAGGCATCGCCAATACTGACTCGCCCAATAAAATAGGTAGAGCCAAACAAGCGATGTACCGGACACGATTCGGCATAAATGACGGTGTTTGGGAGAGGTTCTTCTTTACGTTTTTTACGTTCTTTATTACGCTCTTCAAACCAATAGCCACACGATTGGTTTTCACCTTGTCTCTCAAACGGGTCAGCCACAACTATCTCGCCATCTCGAATGGTGCGAATAACCTTTTCTGTGTGACTACGAAAAACGCCTTTCAAGGATGAACCGGGAATAAAAACTTCTGGTTCACCATGGCGCATAGTTAAAACAGGTGTCATATCGGGGCCAATTTGTGTTGGCATGCCCGATTTAATGAGCAGCGGACCTGTGGTTGTAAGTGTGAGCGCGAAACGCGCTTCGTTTACGAGTTTCTTCAACATTGGGACACCTCCTTGAACAAAACTGTAATACTATCGTTGATAAATTGTGTGGCATCTTTCCCGGTTTTGCGATTCATCTTCTTCTCTAGGCTTTCACCTGTGAGGTATTGTTTCAAATTCTCTGCGCGAGTGGCTTTATCATCTCTAAGGTCAAGAGCGTAGACCTCAAAGTCTTCTAGCATACAACGCCCCAAGCCACTGGAACGCTTGCCACCCAACCCAAAAAAGCCGCTCACCATTTCAGAAAGACCGAGGCAGGTTAATGCTAGTTCCTCTGATGTTGGGTTTTCAAGGTGTAGTTCAAAACCAAAGCGCAAACTCGATGGTACCACTTCATAATCATACTTGAGTCTATCCATCGCCCGCTCCGAATCGCGGTCTATTGCTACACCATCACGCCTTTGAACTGTTGTTATTTCGTCATCACTAAGCATTGCATCAGCAAAGAAGATTTTGCTGGCAGTGTAGGGGTTGCCAAAGAGCATGGCAGTGGCGGGCCATTCTGCTGCAACATTTTGGATAGTTTGTTCCTCAGACCATCTTTGGTCTGTCAAACGCTTGTGAAACTTTTTGTGCCATTCGCTGCTCGTATCTATCACATCAATCTCAGTGTTGGGTAAACCAATAGTTGCAGCCAGTTTTTCCACTGTGCTGCGAAAAGCCCCCTTCAACGATGAACCTGGAATGAAGGGTTTTCCTTCTGCCGTGCGTATCACCGGACTGTCTGTCGTGCCAAGTGTAGCATCTCCCCCACCAATGTGCATGGCGGTTTGCAATACCAAGTTGCCTTTAAATACATAACGAGATTCCAAGCCTCGTATCATAGTTGCCTTCTCCTCTGCTTATACCTGTTGCAGCAATGACTCTGCAACTAGGTGTGTAATAAACTCTTGGGCCAATTCTTGTGCCCACATGTCTAATGCTTCCTTCTTCTCTTTTTTGCTCAACCCTTCAGTGTCTACCAAGTGAAACTCGTGTTCAACTCGTTGGTAGAGTCCATTATGGGTATCATTAAGGTATCGCCACAATGCCTCGTAGAAATTCTTATACTCTTCCCTGATGTCACGCCCTTTTTGGTGATTGATATAGTCTATCAACCCTTGCCAACTTTTGCTACTCATTGCCAACCCTTCCAAGTACTTTACTTGTTTGTTGCTAGGTGGCGGATTTTCTTTGGCAAATGTGCATGCTTCAGCATAGAGTATGGTATCGCTCAGACGGTCAAGTTCTCGGTTATTTATTGTTCGCATCGTTTATCCTTCCCTTCACAAAGCAGCATATTCATAGTGTGCGGCGAGCTGTGATACGAAGGCACGGATGAGCAAGATGTAGATTTCTTGTTGCTGATAATTGCCAGGTTGAAACTCTTGTGCCTTGAGATTGGCTATCACGATTTCACGCTTTTGAGCCAATGTCGTTTCCATATATGATAGCAATTCCCTACCAAAACTGTGTTCTTTCCATTCTCTTTGGCGTGCAGTGCGGATTTTGACGTAGTTAAACACATCGCTTACCTTTTGGGTACTGTTCGCAAGACTTTCTAGTCCAGTGATTTGCGAACGTTTCTTATCCGTCAATGCATCAAATGCACGTTGCCCGTGTTCTTTTGCATCGGCATAAAAGCCGTCTGCTATTAGATTGACTTCTCGAATAATCTGTTTCTGTATGTTTATTGTCATCGGTACACTCCTGCTAATTCAACATGAAATGGATGTGCAATATGTATCATCCCAAAGCCTTCGGCACGGCGCAACCCAATGCCCTCTTGCTGCAAACGCAACAATGCGGTAAAGGTGTCTTCGGTTGTATCTGGCAGTGCAAAGAGAAACACCGACCCCATCGCAATCGCCCAATCGTCGGCTTTGGGCAAGCCCCACAGATTGCTCCACCCCTGAATTTGTCTTGTTCCTGCTACATGAAACACCAATTCTGCATTGGCAATGCCCGCTGTCGCCAAGTCGTCTGCCATGAGACGCATACGGGCGCGTAGCAGCGGGTCTGGAAGAATGGCATCGCTGGTCAACAATATTGGCACGTAGAGATGTGCGGGAGCATCTATCTTGGCTGCTTCTGCTGCTTGTTTGAATTGCTTAGTAAAGGCTTCGACACGATTCTGAATATCTGTAGCACTGTCACACTCCATGCTGCTATGGTTAAAACTGATGCGCCCAAACCCACGGGTACGGTTGTTGCCCACTCGTAGCAAGCCACATTCTTGTGTTTCCTTCACAAACGCATCAAATGCTTCTACCAATTCATCATCAACGAAACACATGCCCCAAAATGTACTCCCTTTCTCAATGACCTGACGGCTATAGAGAATGGACGATTGCACGATGCCGGTATCGTAGTTGATACCAGTTCGTGTGCGGAGTGCCTTTTTAGGTTTTGGTTGACCGTAGTGTTTTGGTTGTACGCCGCGCCGAAAAAAACCCTTAACACGATCCAACGGGTGCTTTTGGTCATCTGGTACATTGCAATTGCACTTATCCCACGGCTTCAGCACATCAATGCACGTTTCGCTACTCAGCGCAAAAAGTGCAAGCGGTATGAGCATATCAGTGACACCTTGGCGTTGTTTTTCTTCTTTATCGGCATGAAAGCGAAAACCAGAAAACCGTTTGCACGAGCGGGCCGTTAATGGCATTGGCAACACGGGATCATATTGCCCATAAAGTTCTTTGGCACAAAAGGACGATGGATAGTGATTACCAAAACGGATGCTTTCTCGCAAGAAAAAGGTAGTAAATTTGTTTTCATCACGTTCAAGGAGTTGGTGTGCTTGAGCAAGCGTTCCCAAAATACTACCACCTGGTATGTAATCTAGGGTATCACTTTGCGTCGTATTGCGGCCACTTCGCAACGATAGCGGCGTTTCAGCCTCTAGGAGAATACGATAGTACATTAACTCGCTCCCTCTTCTGCTAATTCCAATGCTGTCTCATAGTCACCAAAGTCTGCAAGCAAATCAAGGTAGGCAGCTATTTGTTTCTCGGCTGTTTCTTCTGTGAATACGTCGTTCTTCACCCGCAAGTACGTCGGTTTGCACGTAACGACCCCAAAGCCGGCTGATTTTCCGCCACCAATGCGATCTAAACTACTCAGAGCGGCAAGCAACAACACGAGCGAGTAATTGTCTTCTGCTTCATTGAAAATAGGTATACCAGTCACCATGCCGTAGATAATTCCTTCAAAGGTCATCTCTTGTGTGCCATATTCACTACTAAACAGCATGCCTGAACGGGCCGTGCGCGTGACACGCGACATGCTCACCTGAGTACGTGTCTCGATTTGCTGCTCCAAGAACAGTTTGTAGAAATCTCGTTGTTCTTTGCACAATGTTGCATCGTCAAAGAAGAGCGTACCGGGTTGATAGTGTGATCCAAAGATTTGAGTCACAATGTTGTTTGGCGAAACGATGTGCGCAAGCCCCGATGTCAACGTATGTTGGCTTGGAATGGTTATGTTTGGCACAAGAAACGTAGCAATCTGTGTTGCGTGATCGCGCAAAATTCCCTTGATAGTTGAGCCTGGCACGTAGAGAAAGCCATCGGCATCACGTGCTATTGCCCGATGCAACAACCCAACACGCAAACCAGTGCCACAATGAAACGCCCGATCAAATGTGAGTTGATAGCGCACCTCAATACGGTCAGTCCTCATGATGTTGATCCTCCTTGCTTTGCTTCTCCGGGGGGGATAAAATCCCATAGTTCTGCTAAGTCTGCTAATGGTGTACGATAGGTGATGATTGTCTCCTCGTCGTCAAATGGGTCTGGCGATTCTGTTCTCACGAAGGGAAAAGACCTCAATATATCTGCATTGTTGGTGGTTGATTCTAACAATAAATTTCGCACTGCTTCCCGTGTCTTGCCGCCACGCCAATGCACCAGTACACGCAATGAGTCAAGCATTGCCTGATGTAATGATGATTGAAACACTGCTTTGCGCAGCGACTCGAGCTTGCTACGCGGCATGCTTCGTAGTGCTTTCTGCCGATAGTCAACGAGTCTTTGTAGGTCAGCTACCGTGTAGGGGCGCATCGTGCGAACAACCTTTTGCTTCGATCCTGTTCTTGGGTCGTCGCCTATATTATATGTAAATACATTACCGTAGTAGTCACTAAAATCAAGATGGTTGGCACTCGAAATAACCAAAAAGTTGATAAGTGGCTTTGTATTGTTTGGGTCTTTCTGTAGCCGTTTGGCACGTTCTGTCTTGGCAAACTTCAGCACACTTTCGGCGATGCTATGCCATGCACCAAAGGGAAACTTCGTATGTGCCCACACCACCGCAGTCGAGAGCGTAAACGGTTTGTTTACAATGTTGCTTGGCAATATACCACTTCCTTGCAAGGCACACTTCATTTGATCGGTGAATTGTTCTGTTACCTGCATGGCAAATGCAAGGGCTTTGTCGGCGGGCAGTGCAACGACGAGATCATCACCGCCTAGGAGTAAAACATCGTGCTGTTTTTCTTCAATGCCGAGTTGTTCTGCTACTTGCTTTACAAGTGTTGTGAGTGTTTCGTGGATACACGTAGCAAGCGCGGCTATTTGAGGCAATGTATCACATTTATCGAGTACCTGCCCTAGTCCGTCGCCATCCGCTACCATCAATGCAAAATAGTTTTGCGGTGTAGATGCCTTTGCAATGTCATCGAATCGTTCGGGTTGTGCTCTGCCCGCTTGATAGTTCTTTATTTTAACTCGGATGTTTTCTTTTTGCTTCAATCTACTGACTCGGCTGATGAGGTATTGTCCTTCATCAGCATCTATAGCACTAGCTATATCAGTGGCATAGAAATTCCCGTCAGATTCGCCAAAATGGAGCAATGGATGAGTCACTGTTGTGATATATTCCTGGTTGCGTGCTTTCTCCGCCTTGAGACGGTAGCCAAGCAACTTCCAGAGAAGTTGAACGTTATCGTGATTCTCGTCAAAACCGTTGGGTAATTCAACGGCAACACCCGTGATAGATGCTGCACCGCCGGTTTGTTCGCGGTACATCCTTTGTACTTGCTGGATTACATCATTGACACGATCTGTCTCGATGCAAAAAAGACCACTGCCGCCATGGGCATAGTAACATGTACCACCGACAATATTTTTCATCTTCTCACGGTTCAGATAGTCAAGCAGATGGCTTGCTCCCCGTATTTCTTTGAGTGTATCTGTTGCAAAGACGTAGTTCTTAATCCGGTCTGTGTCAAACGAAATCAGTGATTTGGACACACTGTTTGCTCCTTCCTAGTACGCAGATAAGGTTGTAGTCATTTCATAAACCTTCTCATCAGAATCATCATCTTTTTATAATACACCATAGTACAACCACATTTCCATGT
>CAZVEN010000050.1:0-37395 GCA_964626155.1 uncultured Chloroflexaceae bacterium
GTTTGCTTCCCCGTGTGGATGGAACCATTTTTGACCACCCGTTCCGAGTGGCAAGGGGCAACTGGCAGCCTATCTGCAATCGGAGAGGTTAGATGAGGGGTACTATGTGGTGTTTAGTGCATTGCACACGGATGACGATACCCTCGAAACCGATGAGGTCATTGATGGCAAGCGCATCTACACGCACATCATCTTGACGCATTTTGAGCGCCCAAGCAGGATAGGGGCATAGGGATTAGGGGATGGGTGTTGCTGAGTTCCAAACTTCTGAAGTCTTAGAGACTTCGGAAGTCTCACGGTGCCTTGACCCCTAATCCCTATCACCTGTCACCTATCGTTGATACACTACTACATCTGTGCTATATACAGTTCGTGGCTTGGCTACCCGCATACTATTGACATTGTCCCTATTTTATGCTATGTTAGTCTCAACTAAAAAAAAAGTAAGCTAAAGCGTACTTTCTTATAACCTTGTAACGAACAAGGTACCAAGCATAAAGGAATATAGCTATGGAGACAAATGTATACAAAGGACATGATGCATATCAACAAGCTACACAACCAGAATGTATACCGCTTGCACACATGATACCGGGGCAAAAAGCACGTATTGTAGGGCTTTCAGATGCATGCCAAGGTGTTGAACGACGACGGTTGCTAGACCTTGGGTTTGTGCCACACACTGATGTAGCCGTCGAAATGGTTAGCCCGAGTGGAGACCCAACGGCTTACCGTGTGCGCGGAGCACACATAGCCCTACGACGTGAGCAAGCTAGTTTAATATATGTGTCACCACACAACTAAAGGAGGAACGGCCTATGCAAACCAGTATACCACACGCATCAGGGGCAGCCTGCCAACAATGCGGCATCTACCGCGCTGCCAACCTCAAAAAACTTGGCGTAGATATGCAGCAATGGGACTACGTGGTAGCCCTTGCTGGCAACCCAAACACCGGCAAGAGCACCGTATTCAACAAGCTCACTGGGATGCGGCAACACACCGGCAACTGGCCGGGCAAAACTGTCACGCGAGCTGAGGGGGGCTTTGCATACCAAAATAAAAAGTATAAGGTAGTAGACCTGCCGGGTACCTATTCCCTACTCTCTACCACGCTTGATGAGGAGATAGCGCGAGACTTCATCTTGTTTGGGCAACCCGATGTCACCATTATCGTCATAGATGCAACCAGCATCGAACGCAACTTGCATTTGGCATTGCAAGTGCATGAAATTACCGACCGCGTTGTACTGTGCTTGAACCTTATGGACGAAGCACGACGTAAAGGCATACACATAGATGAGCGCCAACTGAGCCGTGACCTAGGCGTCCCAGTCGTGCCCACCTCAGCCCGCTCCGGGCAAGGGTTACCAGAGTTGTTGCAAACAATACACGATGTAGCCGAAGGGCATATTGTCCCCAAACCGCACCGCCTCAGAAATGAGCCACCAGCGCTGAAACAAGCACTAGCACGTCTAACAGAAGCAGTATTGGAGGCTGCGCCGGGTTTGCCCAATGCACGGTGGGTAGCTATGCGCCTGCTCGACGGCGACGAGCATATTGCGCATGCACTACGCACCGGCACACTGGGAGATGTGAGCTACGATGCAAGAAGCATGGCCAGCAACAGGAGTAGCATAACACAGCAGAAGGAGCAATATATATGAACACACACACACCATCTATACCGCAAGAACCAGCATCAGCAGAGCAAGCTCTTGCCCTTGCGCAGTCGTTGCGGCAGGAGATGGGCAACACCTTCCACGACAAGATAGCGGAGGCACTCTATGGCGAAGCAAGCCGCATTGCAGACCGTGCCGTGACGCGGCCGGGCGAAACGCAACAATTGACGCTCGGGCGCAGAATTGATAGGATCGTCACAAGCCGCCTGTGGGGGTTCCCCCTGATGCTCTTGCTCTTCACACTCGTCTTTTGGTTGACGATTGAGGGGGCTAATGTGCCTTCAAGCTTACTAGCAGCTTTGCTGATAGATACCGTATACCCGCTACTCCAAACCGGCGCAGAGGCTATCAGTATGCCGTGGTGGGCCAGCGGCTTCCTCATTGACGGGGTCTATTTAGCTACCGCATGGGTTGTGAGCGTAATGCTGCCACCCATGGCTATTTTCTTCCCGCTCTTTACCTTGCTAGAAGATTTGGGCTACCTTCCGCGTGTCGCTTTCAATCTCGATAATTTCTTCAAGAAAGCCGGCGGGCATGGCAAGCAATCATTAAGCATGATGATGGGCTTTGGGTGCAATGCAGCAGGCATTATTGCCACTCGCGTCATTGATAGCCCACGCGAGCGGCTTATTGCCATCATCACCAACAACTTTGCGCTGTGCAACGGGCGCTGGCCAACGCAAATATTGGTAGCCACACTGTTTATTGGGGCATTAGTGCCGGCACATTTCGCCGGGATTATTTCCGCAGCCGCTGTCGTTAGCGTCGCCCTGCTCGGCGTGCTGCTCACCTTTGTGGTTTCTTGGGCCCTTTCACGCACGGTACTTAAAGGGCAACCATCTACGTTTAGCCTTGAGTTGCCACCATACCGCCCGCCGCGCATTTTGCAAACCATTTATACTTCGTTTATAGACCGCACCTTGTTTGTGCTCTGGCGTGCTATTGTCTTTGCTATGCCAGCCGGGGCAATTATCTGGCTGAGTGCCAATATACATATCGGTCAAGCGAGTATAGCCGAACATCTCATCAACATGCTCAATCCGCTTGGCATACTGATAGGCTTAAATGGGGTTATCTTGCTTGCTTATATTGTCGCTATCCCGGCGAACGAAATTATCATCCCCACCATACTGATGCTGACAGTCATGGTAACTGGTATGCACGATATTGGTGCGGGAGCGGGTGTCATGTTTGAGCTTGATTCAGAGTCGGTCACGATGAACATTTTGCAATCTGGTCATTGGACACTGCTCACAGCAGTCAACCTGATGCTGTTCAGTTTAGTGCATAATCCATGCAGCACAACGATATATACAATTCACAAAGAAACGAAAAGCGTTAAGTGGACTGTCATATCAGCGTTGTTGCCCTTATTAATAGGTTTCGCGCTGACATTCTTGGTGGCAACAGTGTGGCGATTGCTAGCATAGATGGTGCTTGATATGTGAATAGGTATCTGAAATACCAAAAGAATAGTATAATAGACACACAATACCTTCGCCAATATGAAACTCGAACGAACGTGGCTTTTGTGGTACTGTTGGGGAAATTATATTTAAACCAACAGAAAGGGCACAAAAGCCATGGAACCTATTGTACCACTCCTCCAATGTCTGTCCAGTGCGGTCACGATGACCACGGTACGGCAGGTGAGTCGGATTGTCTTGGCGATGCTCGCCATGACCGGAAGGGTCACGATGCTGGGAATCGCCCGTTGGGCTGGAACGGGTGGGAGCTATCGCACCATCCAACGGTTCTTTCATACCCCCCTGCCTTGGGCAGCGCTCCTCTGGGTCTTTGTGCGGACGCACCTACTGCGACCAAGGGATCACTACCAATTACGTTTCCAGATCGAATTTACGTTCCGAGATGCCAAACACTACTGGGGCTTGGAGGATTTCATGGTCATCACAGAGATCGCTGTCACCAATGCGATGAACCTGGCATGCTTCATGGTCAACCTGAGTCGTTGCCTCATGCGAGATCGTCCTGGGTATGACTCGACGTTCAGCGTGCTGGATCTCAAAACACACTATCGTGGGCTTTGTTATGCGGAGAAGGTAATAAAACTCCTTCCGGAAAAGCCAGAGCCGAGTTTATTGCAACGGATCCTAGCGCAGGTCACAGATTTGGGGCGTATCCATCCGCTCCAAGAAGACTCTCACACTGAATAATTGGCGAAGGTATTGCCCTATAACACAACTTTACTTCCACTACCCTAACGGCAATGAGCACCCGGACCTGTTCGACTTTCATAATGGCCGTCGCCCGAACCTCTCCGCTGCTTTTGTGCGCGATGTGGAGCAACACCTAAAACTTTCTTTCATCCCCGATGGTATAGGAGACTTAACTACAACGGTCGGTCCAGAAGACATTTTCCACTACATCTATGCCGTGTTCCATAGCCCCACCTACCGCACGCGCTATGCTGAGTTCCTGCGCATAGATTTCCCCCGCGTCCCCATTACCAACGACAAAACCCTGTTTGCAACCCTCGCTGCCTATGGTGCAGAGTTGGTAGACTTGCACTTGCTACGGCTACCCGGCACGGGTGGCGTTGGGGGCGCGGGTGGGGCGGCTGCTATTTTGCTCAAGCCTGCCGAGCACGGCGTGACGCAGCGTAAGGCTACCGCCAGCCCAATTGACAACGTGACCTACGATGCCCAACGCCAGCGCGTGGTTATAGGCAACGATGCCTACGTTGCAGGTGTAGACCCCGATACGTGGGAAATACAGATTGGGGGCTATCAACCGCTGCACAAGTGGTTGAAGGACCGCAAGGGGCGCACGCTGTCGTTTGATGATGTGCTACACTTCATGCGCATGGTCATTGCGCTGCGCGAGACGCGCCGCATTATGGCGGAGATAGGGGATAGGTGGTAGGAGATAGGAGATAGGGGATAAAGGTCACGCACGCCTTGCTCTCGCAAACGTACGTGGTTCTTCCCCAAGTACTAGTATAGTACAAACCAACGGCAATATGCACATTTCATACAAGAACAGCAATGATTTTGCCATTCGTGCGCCGCTCGGATAGACGCGAAAGAGCTTCGGGTATGTGCTCAAGCGAAATGGTTTCAGTCACCATAGGCACAACAGCCCCTTTCACCACCAGGTCAACAAGCTCCGTCCCCATACGGGCTAGGTCTTCCTGCGCGGGGCGGTCGCCCGATATGTGCGCACCACCAAGGGAAACGCCATGCAGCGATGTAGCCTTTTCAAAGCGCACTTTAGAAAAGTCTATCAAGTCCTCGACAATATAGGCTATCCCACCAAAGAAAGCCAACATATCGAGGCTCTCCGTAGCCGTTGCACGCCCAACCGTATCAAACACCGCATCAACGCCACGCCCATGCGTCAATGTCATCACCCGTTCTTTCACATTCTGCGTCTGGTAATCAATGACATGATGAGCACCAAGTTTTTCAATAAACGCACGACTGTCGGTAGCGCCGGTTGCCAACACCGTAGCGCCAATATGCACCGCAATTTGCACACCAAAACTGCCCACACCGCCTGCCCCACCCTGTATCAAAATAGTTTGCCCTGCTTGGAGGTGGAGCTTTCGTGTCAATGCCTGATACGCCGTGTAGCCAGCACAGGGAATCGCTGCCGCATCTGTATAGGATAATGTATCAGGGATACGTGTGATGACGTGGGACACCACGGTTGCATACTCGGCATACCCACCTTGGCGCGATAGGTCGCCATGATACAGCACCCTATCGCCAACCTGCCAACCTTGCACCCCCAGACCTATTGCATCAATTGTGCCAGCCACATCAAGCCCAAGCACAAAAGGAAAGCTCCAATTGGGATACCCACCGCCAAAAACCAGTTTGTAATCAATTGGGTTCAGTGCCACGGCATGCACACGTACACGCACCTCGCCCTCACCCGGTTCGGGTAATGCACTGTCTGCCATATGCAGATACCCCAGCTTGCCCGGTTTATCCAACACCAACGCCTTCATTCCTTATTCCTTTCCAGATTCGCCAACACTTTCATGAGGACTTGTTGCACCCGTTCATATTCAGTTTCTGCCATACCCACAAGATAAAATACTGCATTGAGAGAGCCTACTTGACCTATTGCCTCCAACTGCCTGCAATGCGCTACAAGGTTTAGAGCACCCACCTGCGCACTGCTCGACTTGAGCGTGTGCGCTGCCTGCATGAGGCTTTGCATATCTTCTTGCTGGAGCGCTGTACGTATACGTACCAACAGAGCTTCTGTATCTTCCATGTAGATATGCAGTATCTCTTCTGCTATATCTGGTGCATCGCCACTCATGAGAGACAGAAAATCATGCAAGATAGAGCTATCTACTGCATCTGGTAATGTACCTGCAGGAATGACAGTTGTATGGTGTACATCAGAAGGGTATGACCGCGTTGGGTGCTCTTCGGTGGGCAACTTTCGCAATGCAGTATACGCACTCCGTTTGGTGCGCTTGAGGGCCGCAATCAATTCTTCTACCCGCACCGGTTTACTCACATAGTCGTTCATGCCAGTTTGGATAAGCCATTCGCGTGTCCCTTGCAGGGCATGGGCTGTCATAGCGATAATGTGTATATGCTGTTGCGTATGTATCTGCATGCGAATCGTTTTCGTGGCTTCAATACCATCCATTTCAGGCATCTGCACATCCATAAGGATGACGTCATAATACGTTCGCTCCAACGCATCAAGCACCTCAAGCCCATTGCATGCAATATCAGCCCGGTAGCCAAGCTTTTCGAGCATGCGAATAGCAACCTTTTGGTTGACAACATTATCTTCAGCCAGCAAGATATGCAACGGGTGCTGCTGTGCTAGGGTATGGTCAAATTGTGCATGGGTGGGCATATGTGACGTACTCGATACCTCTGCTGGTCCCTGCACCATGTTCAGCAAGGTGTTGTAGAGCACTATTGGGCGCACAGGCTTAACCAAAAAATGTGTACGCGGTGCTTCTATAGGGAATAAATGGTGTGCGTCTGTTTTTGGTCTATTCGCATAGCTGTTTTCACTGCGCATAGAAGGCGTCCAGATAATCATAGGCAATGTGTGTATATCGCAACAAGCACCCATGGCTTGGGCAAATGTTGGGCCATCCATGTCGGGCATGGGCATATCAAAGATAGCCATATCAACATGTTCTCCACGACACAACAGAGCAATCACATCATTGGCACATGTGGCTATAGTAGGGTGCATGTGCCACAAGTCAAGGTAGCGCTGGAGCATGGCACGGTTCGTAGCATTGCTTCCCGCAAGCAACACGCGCTTGCCTTGCAAATATGGTTGCTCAGGGCGCAAGAAGGGGCGTGGTGTCGTAGCAACAACATCAGCCACCAGCGTCACATGGAATGTAGAGCCAACCCCTTCTTCACTCTCAACCCATATCGTGCCACCCATAAGCTCAGCCAAACGCCTACTAATGGACAACCCCAAGCCAGTGCCACCATACTTGCGGTTTGTTGAGGTATCTACCTGACTGAAAGATTGAAACAAGTACTGGATGCGCTCTTTGGGAATACCGATACCACTATCTTTTACTGTCAGATGGTAGGTGATAGATGATGTAGATGATGGTACCTGTGGGGTAGCTTCTTGGAAAGCCCCCCCTAGCTCCCCCCCGGTATACAGGGGGGAATTTGGCGATTGGCATGTTTCTGATGCTTTGTCCTCTGGCTCTGCATCATATCGTTGTACAGAAATAACTATTTCGCCTTCTTCAGTAAACTTAACCGCATTGGCCAACAAATTGACAAGAATCTGCCGCAGTCGGGTAATATCCCCCACAACATCGGCGGGAACACACTCATCAATGAAATAGGCCAAGTTGATGTTCTTCTGGTCTGCTTTTGAAGCTATCAAATCCAACGATTCCTCTACGCATTCATAGAGGTTAAACGGGTATTGTTCAAGCTCTAGCTTGCCCGCCTCAATCTTAGAGAAATCTAAAATATCATTGATGAGCGTGAGCAAAGCATCGCCACTAATGCGGATAGTATTGACATAGTCGTGCTGTTCTGCCGTCAGTTGAGTACTGAGCAAGAGGTTGGTCATGCCAATGACGGCATTCATGGGAGTACGTATTTCGTGGCTCATATTAGCCAGAAATTCAGACTTGGCGCGGGTGGCTTGTTCAGCCACTTCGCGTGCTTGCTGCACCTGCTCCTCAGCCTGCACACGAGCAGTAATGTCGCACCCAACACCTTGTAAGGTCATGACGTTTTTGTATTCATCAAACAGAGCACGGGTTGTCCATTGGATAAAACGTTGCCCCCCTTGCACATCTGGCAAAGCTACTTCTGTGATAGAAACAGGATAGCCCCAATGAAGCTCGGCGAAATAATGTGCAACTTGTTCTCGTATGTCTTCAGGGAGAAGCGAAAAGACGTTCTGCCCGTTTATGTCCTCCGGGTTCGTGCCAAAAAACTGGCAGAAGGCCTCGTTTGCAAATGTCACCATACCATCGGGCAAAATGCGGCAAATCATATCCGTTTGGTCCTCAACAACCACCCGGTAGAGTTCCTCGCTCACCTTCAAGGCTTCCGCCGCCTGTTTTTGCTGCGTAATATCTTGGGCCGCCCCATACACCCGCAACACACACCCTGCTTCCTCATTCCACACAGGGCGTACATGGCTACGCAACCAGCGCGTTGTACCATACCTATCTATAATGCGAAATTCACACACATCCGCATTGCCGGCCAGCATACACTCAGTACTTTGCTGCACAATGGGCCAATCGTCGGGGTGTACCAACTTGAGCCACCCACCTATATCTTCAAGCTCTTGGGCCGTGTAGCCAGTCATACGCGTAGAAGCTTCGTTCATCCACTCACGAACGATGCGACCATCTGGCTCATAGCGATAGGTATAGGCACAATCGGAGATAATCTCCGACACAACGCGATAGCGGTCCTCGCTGGCTCGCAATGCCTCCTCGGAACGTTTCCGTTCACTAATATCCATCAAAACCCCAATGATGCCAGCAATCTTCCCCTTACTATCTGGAAATGTCGCTTTGTAGAGAACAAAATCACGTCGCACCCCATCAGCACACTGCACCTGCTCCTCATAGATCTGTATACCCGGGTTCACCAACAAATACTGGTCACGTTCATAATACACTTGGGCCAAATCTGGCGGAATGGCAGATGTGAGTTCAGCAAGGGTATGATTGATTATCTGTTCCTTGGGCAAGCCAACTACTTGGTCTGAAAATAGGCGGTTGCAGCCAAGGTAATACCCTTTAGTGTCTTTATAAAACACCGGTCCAGGGATAGTATCTATGAGCGTTTCCAAAAATTGGACATTGTTGCGGAGAGTTTTTTCTACCTGCTCACGTCGTACCAACTCGAGCAATGCTCGTTGCACCGCATGTTGGAGAACATTTGTCCGTTCTTCTAGTGTCTGCTCTAGTGTCCTTTCAGTATACTTATAACCTTCTATATCACGGAGTATCGTCAAAAATGCTTGGGTGCCTTCCCACTCCGTTTCTGATACCTGCATCTCCGCCGTTGTGTAGTCCGATTCTCCACGAACAATGTCTATTTCCGTTTTATTCTGCTGCACATCTGGAATGCCCAACTCAGTACCCAACAAGTCTGCCGCCTTGCGCCCGAGCAAAGCCTCAGCAGCCGGGTTGACAAAACACACAATACCCCTGCTATCTACAATAACCGTTTCAGCATGGTGTTCAAGAACAGCGCGGAGGCTTGCTTCAGATTGTTCTAGTTCTACAACACGCCGCTGCAATGCAGCAACCTCAGCCTCTAACATCTCATAACTCTTTCGTGGTGTACTCATAAGTAGCTCTCTTGTAGCCCCTCTCTGACATACAGGTCCAGTCGTATGGCGCTCCCAATTTCTTTCGTCCTTCATACAACAACAATACACACGTGCTACTGAGCAATCTATTTACACAAGTTTTAGATAGCTTTATTGTAGTAGTATAGCATAGCTCAAAATGGTTTGCTACTATACTATACGTACTCGTATATACCTATCGCTTTTTTGATACGATTATGTACTTGTTGCCACTTCAGCTACTTCTCTACATGTCACCACAAAAGCTCCGCTAGTCACCTCATTTCTAAACGCTGGTGCAAGGGGAAGCGTCTCTGCATTGAAACACTCCCCCTGTGCCTTGCTACTTCCACAAACCCTTGCCCGTGTAAAACCCAACGTTGCCTGCATAGTCACGCGCACTCACAATAAACGAATCGCCGGGTATCGTGCCGCTCCATGTAGTAGCACCGCCATGGGTAAGAGTCTGGATAGTCCATTGCGCACCATTCCAAGCCAACACCTCAACAGCAAGGATACCACTACCCGCATCCGTCGCATCCAAAGTGATATGTGTTCCCCCACCGGCCATTGGAACTTTCTGCACAGACCAAAGAGCCGGCGGAATAGCATCGTCGCGCACATGCGCCGGGGCGAGTGCGCGGTCTATGTAATACACATCAAACGTCATTTCCGTAAATACACGTAGCGTGCCTTGTTGTTGGTTCCCACGAAACTGGAAAGGCATCACAATCATTTTGCCATCTGGGTCTACACTACCCGGCACGGTAGCGTTAGAGCCAAACATCAGGTCGGGGTACCATGCCTCTTCGGGGGCAAAGAGTGGTTCATCTTTCATATACACATGGTCGGTGACGATTTGTGTCACAACTGGGTCAAAGGTAGCGTGTATATCTGAACGGGCATTGCGGAGGCTAACCCCTTGCACATGCAGCGAACCAGCTTTCAGTGGGAGTGAGAAGAATGGGAACCACGGCCGCCCGGTGCGCGGCTGTACGGTTGGATTCGCTGGGCCGGTGAGGTAGTTCCACGAATCCTGCACATTGGCATTGCTCACCTGTGCCAGTTGACCTGTGCGGCTTGTTGCATCAAGATGGTAGTTCATGCGCAATGTAATCGTGCGTGTGCGGGCATACGCATCGCCACCATGTGGCTTGCTATGCTGTGGCTGCGTAGGCAAGGCCATAGCATGGACGGTTGTTGGTGGTTGTGCTTGCGCACCACGGCTCTCCGGCGGAAACGGTGCCGGGTTGGGCACCTTGGCATGCAAAAAGGGCAAGCCATACAGCGTTGATACGAGCAATGCTTTCTCATCGTGAACCCCAAATGAGCCAACACCCGACTCTTCTACATAGCGATGTTTGGCACGCACCAAGGCTTGACCTATGGGCATACCAACATATGCATTGGCATCGTTACGCTGGTCGCGCCCTAGTTCCTCGGTATAGTCAAGTATCAACCGTTCTGAGTAGCCGATCAAGTCACTATCTCCGTAGCCATAGCCTGTATTGCCCACCCAATTGCCAGATTGCTTGAGGATAGCCTGTGGCCAATCAATAGCAACAGCCGGGTCTTGCACATCTTCATCGCGCACAGAAAAACCAGAGTGACAGCCGACAGAGTAGAGCAAAGCATGGTCAAATAGCCCCTGTGAACCGGCGGGGCGTGGTTCAGTATAGATAACGTGTGCAGGTAAATAGGTACTCTGGTCGGCGGCTATGCTGCGCCAATGCTCAAAGTGCCCATTCACCGAGTGGTAGGTTGTGGGGCTATTGGTAAATGGGTTATCGTCTACAAGAGAGCCAAGCCATGTATAGCCCAATGCTTCAGCATTCCACCCATCCCATATGATGTTGGTCGTTGTTACGCCGCGTGTGTCATAGACGCTTGCAACGGCTTGCGCTTGGTCTATCAAAAAGTCGTAGCCACTGACAAAAGCGGTTTGTGGTGTGTTGCCTATAGGAATATCGAGCGGGCGATGCGCATAGCTAGAAAGGTAGGAGACAATATCGCTAGGGCGTTCGACAAGCCGCCCAATAGCCATATCTGGCAGGTAGAGCTTTCTCGCACGCCAAGGCATACCATTGCGCGTAGCATAGAAGTTATCCGTTTGTATTGCGTGTGATCGCAACGTTCCATATGTCATAGAGCTTGCCCCAATGTGCGAAAGCCCCGCATAGTCGCTTTCGTTCGCCAGCAACGTCTCATCGGGTACACGATAGAAAGGCAACACCGCATCGCCACCAACCAGCACAAGGTAATCCGTATTGGGGTAATACTGTGCTATTGTCTGCCAGAGCATGCCGTGGAGAGACTCTACCAAGCGGTTGGCATAGAATGGGTTTTTAGGGTGCGCATCCATATCGGCATATAACTGGGTAAGTACTGGTGTGTGTGCAGGGTGAACAATGTCTGGTATATTCAGGATTGTGCCACGTGGAGTGCCAGTAGCCAATGTATCGAGCATTTGTTGTGCTTCCTCTATCGCCGCAGTCTCGTTGGGGTAGAGCTGCCCCATGCGCTGCCAGTTAGTAAGGTAGAGCACATCAGTCGAAGGGTCTGCTTGTAGCGTTGGCGTGAGGGAAAGTGTCACCGGCGCAGGTATGCTCATATCGGCATCGTAGCGTGTTTGCGCATGCAGGGTGTAGGGGCTACTTGCTGTTCCTTGCGAGGGAAAGACAAACAGGTAGTAGGTGCCGGGGAACCATAGGAACGATTCAAGGTGCTCATCTGTCGTGCCGCTATTGACGGAAATGGCGTTGATGCGCCCGATGGCGTTGATGCGCCCGATGGCGTTGATGCGCCCGATGGCATTGATGCGCCCGATGGCGTTGATGCGCCCGATGGCGTTGATGCGCCCGATGGCATTGATGCGCCCCAAGTCAACTATCTGGTCAAGATTCAGTCCGTCTATATTATCAATAGGTTGGCTCAGGTCGCCAAACAGTGCTACATCAAGGTCGCCGGTAAACCCAGAAAG
The DNA here is from genome assembly GCA_964626155.1 of uncultured Chloroflexaceae bacterium. Taxonomy (GTDB): domain Bacteria; phylum Chloroflexota; class Chloroflexia; order Chloroflexales; family Chloroflexaceae; genus JAAUSY01. The sequence continues at coordinate 12,466 of CAZVEN010000050.1, forward strand.
AGTTATATCAACATCCGTTCCGGGGTAGGGAACAGTGAATTTGTACCAGTCGAGGTCATAGGGGTTGTCTATGATACCATTGCGCATAGTGTCTTGCGATGCGAAAGGGGTCATATCTGTCGCTGTTTCCCAGGTATCGCCGGCATCGTCGGTGGGTTGTTGCGGTGCGGGGGCTACGGGTTGCTGCGGTACAGGTGCTACGGGTTGCTGCGGTACAGGTGCTACGGGTTGCTGCGGTGCGGGTGCTACGGGTTGCTGCGGTGCGGGTTGCTGTGACGCAGGGGCTTCATTTCTGCTGCGGTTTCCAAAACCACCGGAGTACTCGACAGGTGGCGTTGGTGTTGCCTGCTGCTGTGCTTGTACAACAGGCTGATTTGCTCCAAGGGATATACCCATGGCAATAAGCAATAGCATAAAAACGCCTATGAAAAGAACGTGGTGTGCAAAACGATAGTTCATACCAATAACTCCTTCCAACACATAGAGCCAGCCCTAATATACCAATTTCGAGTAATTACTTATCCTCGCGCAAAGACGCAAAGATGCAAAGACGCTAAGTGTGCGTTTGTCCTAACGCAAAAATGCGAAGGTGCTAAGATGCAAAAATAGCTAGTCAAAACCCTTCAGCGCATAGCTTCCATTGTCATCATAACAACATCGCCAGTGATTTCATTTGGCATCAGCATAATAAGGAATGCCTGGTCCCGTCCATGTTCCCAACCAGCCATGCCACTGCCCGCTATTTCCATTTCGGGGGCATTTTCCCATTTTTTCCAACCACGGCCTGTGAGTTCATCATCATAGAATGTGCGCACCTGTTCAAGCGTTGTGTCATCTGGGAGAGTGTAGAAATGGGTGGTTGCCTGAAAATCTTCTTGTTCTTGCATCTGCTCTGCAAAACCTTCCAGAAGACTAATGACGAGGTTGCCTTGGCTGGTCGCTTCTTTTGCATCGGGGTAGATTGGCATAGGGGCTGTATCGGGCTGGTTGCCACAGGCATGCAAAGGGAGCACCATAAGCATAACCAATAGAATAACACGTTTACAGCATATATACATTGCTCTCTCCTAGCTCGTTTGTTATCTGTTGCTGTAGCACAACAAGACAGCTTGCACACTTGGAGCATAACAGCAAAGAATGTTACCACATGGTACACAGGGTATATGCATATTCATTTGTGTCCTCTGTGGTGAATGAAAAAAGATTATTACTACAAGAGGTAAGCATACACGATGTTATGATTGATTGCAAGCGAAATCATAACCGTATGGAGGTAATAACCCGTAAAAATCTCCAATCTCTGCCATAATGCGACGTGTTTCGCGCAGGGCAATCACCATGCGCATATAGTGCAACACATCATCAAACGAGAGTGTGCGTCCCTTGCGGTCCTTCAACCACTTGTGCAACGGTTGGTAGCCCCCAATCTGCATTTTCCACGTATCGGGGTCTACACCCGCAACGTAGCACCCGGTATCGTTGCCGAGCAGCACACATTGGCGTTGCGCATCGTAGGTTACGTTGTCAATGGGGGCAGCGGTAGCCTTATGCTGTGTCACACCATGCTCGGCAGGCTTGAGCAGCATAGCGGCCCCACCCGCGCCGCCAACGCCGCTCGTGCCGGGTAGCCGCAGCAAGTGCAAGTCTACCAACTCTGCGCCATAGGCAACTAGGGTTGCAAACAGGGCCTTGTCGTTGGTGATAGGGACACGAGGGAAATCTATGCGCAGAAACTCAGCATAGCGTGTGCGGTAGGTGGGGCTATGAAAGACGGCATAGATGTAGTGGAACATGTCCTCTGGACCGACCGTGATGTCTAAATCGCCCATGCCATCGGGGATAAAAGCAACCCCTAGGCGCTGCTCCACATCGCTGATGAAGGCAGCGGAGAGATTGGGGCAACGACCATTGCGATGCCCTAAGCTTGCCGAAGGGTGAACAACGAACAGGTCGGGATGCTCATTGCCATTAGGGTAGAGGTAGAGGGGACAACATTGATTGCCGCCTTGAAAAAAAAGATTGGTATCGGCAAGCCCATTTCCGGTAAAAATCATACTCCATTCTTCATGACCAACTTTCGTTTGTCGTGAGACGATAAGAAAGAGATTTTCTTGTTGCACTATGTGCCGCATAACATCGGTGCGCGGCAATTCAATTACATCTTGGTGGTAGTAGATGTCTTGAATATCAAATGGACGATAGAGGCATTGAGTAAAATGTTGTTGCCACATTTGGTCGGTGTGCAATGACTTTCGCCGCTGATGCATGTTCCAATCACGGGTATCTTTAAGGTTATACTGCTCCTGAATAGTAGCATCGGGAATGTTTAGGTCCCGAAAATCGGTGATGCGCTGTGCTAAGATTTGACGTTCATAGTCAAGCACAAAGTGGTCACGGTGGGTTTTGATGCCAGAGGAGTGTATGGGAAACACATCGGTGATTTTCCATCCCCGCTCATACTGCGGCAACAGCACGGTGTCATAGGGAATAAAGAGAAAGAATGGCGCTTGTGGGACGATCTTCTGCCATTGCGTCGTAGCAACACTATGCGCCAAAAGCCATGGATATTTGCCGTCATGTCCGTTATGCTCATCCTTGTTGGATTCCCGTATGCCCCAGAGATCAGCATAGTACACCTCACATGGGTGTTGCTGCTTGGGGTCTTTGACAAACATGCCTATCGCCACGCCCTGTTGAATGTCAAAAATGTTTTCGTCTTTGGAGCCATCCGGGGACGTTTCCCGCTTCTTGATATTGCCATGCAAGTTGAGCAGATAGATGGTACTGAAGGTGTGCATCAGACTCTCGCGCATGCCCCGAAACGTCGGGTTATCAAGGTAGCCATGGTTGGTAATAAACGCCAGAATACCCTTGCCCGCCATCTCAATGCGCCATTGCCCAAAGCGCAGAAACTTCACATAGTCATCAAGCAACAGTTTGGGGTTTTGTTCGCGCATAGTGTCCTTTGGATAGTAGTGCGTGCGGATGGGCTGTTCCCAAATACCTCGGTTGGCAGAGTTGGCGGAGTAGGGCGGGTTGCCCAAAACGACCATCACCGGCTTGTCATGCTTGACAGCATTGGCAGCGCGACCCTCATCGGCAATACATTGCGCAAAGCGCATAGCTTGTTGACTAGATGGGGTATCAGAAAGTGCATTCGTCAGGTAAATCCCCAGTCGCTCATTGCTACGGAAGGAGTAGCCCAATTGCTGCAACAGCATACCCAATTTCAAGTGGGCAATGGTGTAGGGAGCCATGAGGAGTTCAAAGCCAAACAGCCGGGGCAGCAACTTGTCGGGGACGTATTGGTTCCAGGTATCTTCCAACCCCATACGCTGCAAGGTGGCATAGATGTGGTGGATGACGGCGTGTAGGAAGGTTGCTGTGCCCATCGCCGGGTCCAGAATGATAGTATCGTTGTCGGCAAGCCCCATGGATTTGCCAAAGTGTATCTGGAGCAGTTCATCTACCGAACGCACGATGTAGGAGACGACGGGTTCAGGGGTATAGTAGACACCGCGCATTTCACGGGTCCTGGGAGCATACGCCGCCAGAAAATCCTCGTAGAAATGCACGACCGGATCTTGCTGCATGGTTGCCTTACCAAAGTCGCGCAACACTTCGCTCATATCGGTATGTTCGAGTAGGCGGGCGCAGTCGTCAATAAGTGATGCTATATGGTCATCCTTTTGCACACACGCTTTCACCACAGGGGACACAGCGGAACACAGAGGGGATTGATGTATCACGCGGGTGGCGAAGAGATTGTACACCAAGGTTTGGGCATACATATCGGCAAACTCGGCCGGGGTGAGGGTTGGCAAGAGCGTGTGTCGCAGCGCTTCTAGTTGCTGATGCCATGGCCCATGGTGGTCTTCAGTAGCCACTATCGTGCTGATGGCTTCATTGAGTTGACGGGCGCTATGGGCGAGCTGGTGAGCTAACCGATGGTGTGTCCTTGTCATAGTCGTTTGTCTTTATCCTACCTACTCTTTTGCACTTCCTCGTGTACATCCGTGTCCCCTGTGGTGAAAATCTTGAAAGCTACCACATGGCGGCTATTCAGGCGCACGATATGTCGCTAGAAGCAGGCGCACGTGCATGGCTTGCCAAAAACGAAGATATGTGGCGTCCGTGGCTACCGGAGCAATAGGGTTTTCACGCCCACTGCGAAACATATGGTACAATAGCGCGAGAACATAGTATCCTGAAAAGGGACTAAGGTGCAGAAGTATACGTAGTGAAAGAGGTTCACGAATGGTTGAAGGTCAGGAAACCAATATTACCGTCTTGAATGATGGTCCATTGTATATTGAAGGAACCTTTAAGATAGTCACCGCCAGTGGCAAAGAAATACCGGTTGACGGTGGAAAATGTGCATTGTGCCGTTGCGGAGCATCTGAGAAGAAGCCATTTTGCGATGGCAAACACAAACAAGCTGGCTTCCAAGATAGCCAAGAATAGTAGCACTATGTTCGTTGCCTGAGTTTCGACAGGCTCACCTACCGCTTTCGTTGTCAAAGGCACGACTACGTCGAAAGCACGTCCAGAGACCCGGAGGATCGATCCAAAAACCTCCGGGTCTATTACGTTACCAACGAATGATGAAGCCATCTTCTGCACTAGTTGGATCCTCCCATATCAGTTCCACGTGGTCAACATGCGCACCAATTGGACCAGAATGCGACCAACTAACCAAACGATGTACTGCGGCACGTGGTCCTTCAAAGACCGCTTCGACGCGGCCATCATCAAGGTTGCGTACCCAACCACGGACGTTCGACCGACGTGCCTCGTCACGGGTAGACGCCCGAAAATTCACTCCTTGCACACGCCCTGAAATAAAAACATGTGCTCGCACAGCATCCATAGGTCTACTCCTAGCAACCACAGCGACAGTGGTACCATGGCATTTCTGTATACCCCAAGTATAGCCTAGCTCATATGCTTATGCAATAGTACCCTATCAACGGCGAGAAAGCCGCCTAACAAGACAGCCCGCCTTTTTATATCTTGGCGTCTTGGTGTCTTGGCGGTTCTTTTTTTTATTAAAAAAGAGTGACAAACTTCATCGCAGCACAGTATTTCGAGCGATGCATTATAGAAGACATTATGCATGACAAATATCATGCCAACCATGACATTTGTCATGGATTAAACCAAAAAAGTGTGACAGAAAACACTAGCCAAAGCCGGAACCGCTATGCTATAATCGTTACACGGAATACAATGCAGTAGATAGTTCAGAGACAAAAAACATGTACATAACGGAAACATCATGAAAATAGTGCCACTTGCTGTGGGGTTGTGGCTCAGCTACTTGCTGTCTCTCCTATTGGTAGACCATCTTGCCTACCCTTACCCCATTTTTTCAGCAACCTATTATGTGATAAATATAGCGGTCGCACTTGTGGCACTTGGAACAGTGCTATTTCCATGTATACATCGTCGGTTTGGACCTATGTGTTTGCCGCTCGTTATTGTCCTACTAGCCGTCGTGCCATTGGTGACAACACATTGCAGCAATCTCTTGGCACCTTCGCCACACATTCCCAGTACCCCCAGTGGACCTCGAATAACGCTACAACCCTGGTTGCAGCATGGACCGGCTACCAGTCCAGAAGCATTGATTTTACGCACCATGCCCCTCCTCCTGCTCGCACTCATTCTCACCGCTTGGCAGTACAATTGGCGCTATGTCATTCTCGGTAATGTTGGTATTGCACTGCTCAGTCTCACCATACACCTCTTCTTGATTCATTGGCGTCAAATACCGCTCATGCCACGAATCACCATGCTGACTATTCAGACAGGTAGTCTTTTGGTTGTGGGATATTTTATTTGTGCCCTCATGGGGCAGCTCAAGCAAAAGCAAGAATCGCTGGCGCAGGCCAATGCACAGTTGACAAACTGTGCTATAGCCCTAGAGGATTTGACAATTAGCCGTGAGCGTAACCGTATGGCGCGTGAGTTGCACGATACCCTATCACATACACTCAGCGCCCTCAGCGTGCAACTCGAAACAGTCAAAGCCTATTGGGATGTAGACCCAGTAGCAGCGCAAACGATGCTCGATACATCCCTTACAGTCACACGCTCCGGTTTGCAAGAAACACGGCGGGCATTAAAAGCATTGCGCTCAGCCCCTTTGGATGATATGGGGCTATCGTTGGCTTTGCGGGAAATGGCTACCCAAGCAGCACAACGCGCAAACGTACAACTCAAGCTTGGCATACCAGAGCATCTCCCACACCTCCCCCCAGCCGTGGAGCAGTGCATCTACCGTGTAGCCCAAGAGGCAGCAGCAAATGTAGCGCACCATGCCAATGCCCACACCATAGGCATATATCTGACGGTTAGGGACAATATAGTTGCCTTGTCTGTTACCGATGATGGCAAAGGGTTCGACCCACAACAAGATGGGATGGCAGGGCATTTTGGTTTAGCAGGCATGCGCGAACGGGCAGCATTAGTTCGTGGCACGTTGGAAATTATCAGTGCGCCGGGCGAAGGTACAACCATTCATTTACGGGTGCCGTTGCAAATATTCCCAATAGATTTGGAGACTATAAGGGTACGATAGATAGGCTTCGCGCCTGTCCACCGTCGTAGCACCAACATCTTGTTCAACCACTGGCTTACCAGCCGGTGCTATAACATTACCAACAGAGATGAGGAGGTGTCAGCATGAAGGTCCTTATTTGTGATGACCAAGACTTAATACGCAATGGGTTAGAAATGTTACTCAACTTAGAAGTAGACATTCAAGTGGTAGGGCAGGCGTGTGACGGGAAGGAGGCAGTAGAAAAGGTCGGAAAGTGTCAACCAGATGTCGTATTGATGGATTTGAAGATGCCCGGCATGAATGGCATCGAGGCAACCCGCATCATTCACGCCCGCTGGCCAAATATCTATGTGCTTGTACTGACAACCTATGATGATGACGAATGGGTTTTTGATGCCATTCGTGCAGGAGCAGTGGGCTACCTGTTAAAAGATATGCCGCGTGAAGATGTCATCAGGGCAGTGCGTGGCACGGTTGAGGGCAAATCGTTTGTAGACCCAACAGTGGCGAGTAAGCTATTGCACCATGTTGCCAAACAACAGTGTCCGACAGATACATTAATCACCTCGAAGCTGACTGAGCGCGAGGTCAATGTATTACGCTTACTAGCGCAGGGGTTATCCAATGCCGCTATTGCGGCGCAATTGGATGTATCGGAAGGAACGGTACGCAATAGAGTCAGCACCATTTTGGGCAAGCTAGAGGTTTCAGACCGCACACAAGCGGCCATCATAGCATTGCAGCACGGACTGGGAAAAGAGTCGCAGTAAGGGGGGAATAGTTTTAACACAGAGGCGCAGAGACTGACTACCAAGACAGCTCGCAGCATTGCAGCGTACCAGCAAAGAATTGCATGTTCTCTTTTTTATAGCTGTGCGTTCTTTACGTCTTTGCGCGAGGTCTTCATGAAAAAAGAGTATTGCAACACAGAGACACCGAGAGATTCGTTTCAGGCTCTTTGCGCCTTCGCGCCATTTCTTACATGGGCCAAAAAAGATAGTAGAGACGTTGCGTGCAACGTCTCTACCCTGAAACCTAAAACCTAAATCACCTGCATTACCGTCCGGCAGCCTTGCGTAGAGCCTCGGCTTTATCCGTTCGTTCCCATGGCAGGTCTATATCATCGCGCCCAAAGTGCCCATAGGCCGCTGTTTGGCGGTAGATAGGGCGGCGCAGATCTAGGTCACGAATAATAGCACCGGGACGCAGGTCAAAGTGCTCATCTATCAACTTACCAATGACCTCATCGCTGACCTTGCCAGTGCCAAATGTCTCAACAGAGATAGAGAGAGGACGCGACACACCAATAGCATAGCTTACTTGAACTTCAAAGCGGTCGGCCAAGCCCGCCGCTACCACATTCTTAGCAACATAGCGGGCAGCATAGGCAGCACTGCGGTCTACCTTCGTCGGGTCTTTGCCACTAAACGCGCCACCGCCGTGGCGAGCAACGCCACCATACGTATCTACAATAATCTTGCGGCCCGTCAAGCCAGCATCACCAAGCGGCCCACCAGTGACAAAACGGCCGGTGGGGTTGACAAAGAATTTCGTCTTATCGTCCATCAATTCAGCAGGGATAACCGGGCGTATCACTTGCTCTATCATATCTTTGTGGATTTGTTCTTGGGAAACATCGGGCGCATGCTGTGTGCTCACAAGAACCGTATCTACACGCACAGCCTTGCCATACGAATATTCAACCGTGACTTGGCTCTTAGCATCTGGACGCAAATAGGCAATGTCGCTAGCTTTGCGCAGAGCAGCATGGTGGCGCACCAAACGATGTGATAGAGCAATTGTCAATGGCATATATTCTGGCGTCTCATTACAAGCAAAGCCTATCATCATACCTTGGTCTCCAGCACCAACGGATTCAACCTCCTCCTCCGTCATCTGGTTGCCACGAACTTCTAGCGCTTGGTCTACACCTTGGGCAATATCTGATGATTGACGGCCTAGGCTCACCATCACGCCACAGGTGTTGGCATCAAAGCCAAAAGAGGCATCTACATAGCCTATTTCGCGGACGGTGTTGCGGACGATTTCTTGGATGTTGATTTGGCTGTTGGTTGTTACTTCACCAATGACAATAACAAGGCCGGTGGTAGTTGCTGTCTCACAGGCAACCCGCGAGCGTGGGTCTTGGGCAAGCATAGCATCTAGCACGGCGTCGCTGATTTGGTCACACATTTTATCTGGGTGGCCTTCGCTCACCGATTCGCTGGTAAAATACAATTTCGGCGCATTGATAAAAGTTGTTGACATAGGACTCTCCATTCAGTTACTTCTTTCCTTTTGGTATACAAACTATTGTGATATAGGGTATCGGTGCCTTCGACACGCGCAGGCACCGACTATGATGCAAGTTGTCGGTACCCTCAACACGCGCAGGCACCGGCTGAGTCAGTGCCCTCGACATACGCAGGCACCAAGTGCTGGTATCATGTACCTTCTTCCCAAGAGGTGAGATACTTCTGTTGTTCGGGAGTAAGCTCATCTATAGCAATACCCATTGCTTTGAGCTTGAGAGATGCAATTTCTTGGTCTAACTCCTGCGGCAGGGACAGCACTGTGCCAATTTCGAGTTGCCCTTTATGCTTAACGAGGTATTCAGATGCAAGCGCTTGGTTAGCAAAACTCATATCCATCACAGCGCTTGGGTGTCCTTCGGCACTAGCCAGGTTGATAAGGCGGCCCTCACCGAGCAGGTTTATCTTGCGGCCATCTTTCAAGATATACTGGTCTATGAAGGTGCGTGGTTGGAGTTTCTGTGTACTCATAGCTTCCAACGAAGGTATATCAATCTCCACATTGAAATGTCCACTATTCGCCACAATACAGCCATCGCGCATCACTTCAAAGTCTTTGGCTGAAATCACATGCTTGTCACCGGTAGCGGTGACAATGAAGTCTGCCAATGGAGCAGCTTGTCGCATAGGCATAACGCGGTAGCCATCCATAGTAGCTTCAAGCGCACGTATTGGGTCTACTTCCGTCACGATAACATTGGCTCCCATGCCATGGGCACGTTCTGCAATACCACGTGAGCAGTAGCCATACCCTCCAACAACAAACGTCTTGCCTGCCAACAGAATATTGGTAGCGCGGATAACACCATCTATAGTGCTCTGCCCCGTGCCATAACGATTGTCAAACAGATGCTTGGTAGCACTGTCATTGACAGCAACGACCGGAAACTTGAGCACACCATCGTTAGCCATAGCACGCAAGCGAATAACGCCGGTAGTGGTTTCTTCCGTACTGCCGTACATGGTCGGTATCAAGTCTTGGCGTTCGTTCAGCAGACCTGTCACCAAATCGGCACCGTCGTCCATAGTTATTTGCGGGTTGTGGTCAAGCGCAGCCTTGATATGTTGATAGTAGACTTCGTTGCTTTCGCCCTTAATAGCATAGACGGGTATCTCATCGAATTTTACCAGTGCAGAAGCCAAATCGTCTTGTGTGCTCAATGGGTTGGAAGCACACAACACAATATCCGCCCCACCCGCCTTGAGTGTGCGCATCAGATTGCCCGTTTCAGTCGTAACATGCAAACACGCGCTTAAGCGCACACCTGCAAGTGGGCGTTCCTTTTCAAACCGTTCGCGTATGAGCCGCAAAACAGGCATTTCCTGCTCGGCCCATTCCATACGTTTTTTGCCTTCTTCAGCCAAATTGATGTCTTTGACATCGTAGTTAATACTCATAATAGATAGATGCTCCTTATGAAATGATGGGGTATGCGTGATATATCATACCCATGGTCACTCATACCTTATCATTCCTGCTGTTTTTCTTCTTATGCTTGTCTTATCCCAACGATTCCACATGGGTACTAGACCCAAAGTTCTCAGCATAGCGTGCTGCAAACTCCGACAAGGTATAGCTATGCTCTTGGCAACCGCGCTGCTCAATATTATAAGCGGCTGCTAGAGCCGCTATACGTCCCGTCACTTCCAACGGGTATTGACGCATAATACCAACGGCCAACCCGGCTAAGTAAGCATCGCCTGAGCCAGTGGGGTCTACCACCTCACCTATTTTAGCAACGGGTATATCAATGCGTTGCTGACCATTCGCATTATCATAAATAGTAGAGCCTTGCTCTCCACGTGTAACAAAAGTAAGTGGCACACTCGCAATGAGCGCTTCCTCAGTCATATTGAGTTTCCTAGCCATCATACCAAACTCATAATCATTGCCAACCAGCACCTTGGCTCCGGTTAGTCCATCACGGATATGGTGTGCTTCTAGGCTTGGTGTTTGCTTGCCTGGGTCAAAGATATAAGGGATGCCAAGGTGTTGGCATTCAACAGCAAGTAGGCGCATAGATTCAAAATCGGAAGGTGAAATGAGCACCAAGTCATTCGGTCCTATCCCCAAACTCGATAGGGAAAGGGTGCGCGAATGGGTCATTGCGCCCGGATAGAACGCAACAATCTGGTTATCTGCTTGGTCTGTGGTAATAAAGCATGAAGCAGTAAACTCGTTGTCAATGGTAGCGATACCGCTTGTATCAACGCCCTTATTATCGAGCCACGTGCGGTAGTCGCTAAAGTCGTGCCCAACAGTGCCGGCAATCAGTGGCCGTTGCCCCAAAAGGGCTAGGTTGTAGGCAATATTGCCAGCCACTCCTCCGCGCATTCTACTCATAGAATCAACCAGAAAGCTGACAGAGATAATATGGGCCTTCTCAGGCAAAATGTGGTCTTTGAAGTACCCTGGAAAGTTCATAATATAATCATAGGCCAGCGACCCGGTTACAACAATGGTCATGCAATTTTTCCTCTCTCTTCTAATCCGAACGATAGGCGAATATGTGTCGAAACACTTGAGCAGAGTTGCAAAGCGTGTTCAGCATCTTTGACAGATAGATGCTCCAAGCTACCATCAGTACTGATTAATGATGCCTGTAGGAGTTGGTCTTGCGATACTCCCGCCTTAGTCAACAGATGCAGCATCGTTTGAAAGCGTACTACTAATGTATCTGTTGTTTCCGTGTGCAATGCTTCAGCATTGGAAGGGATTAGCCCCCATATCACAGAACCGTCCATATCGAGAAACCTAGGCAACAGATGCGCACCATCTAGGAATACCGCACTATGGTTATAGACATCGAACATGAGCATATCTACCGATGTTTCTAAGATGGGTGCCCAGTAGGCAGAAGATTGGTCTCCATGAGATGACATGCTACCATTGCCAATCATCACCCCGCGACACCCAGTAACACCGCTGAACACGATTTCCAACAGTTCAATGCCTCGGTCCCAATCAATTGGAAAGAACGGTGAATTGAATGCATCAAGAAACGGTTCATCCAGACAGATCATCACATGTTCGGTCAGCGTGGACAGTTGGGTTGACAACCAAGCACTACGCAATGAGAGATGCTGTGCAAGTGCTTCGCGCAACACCGGGTCGTAGAGCAAAGGACGCTGTTGTTCATCTGTTATGTAGAGTGCGAGACTGATAGGCCCCACCAACTGACTTTTAATAGCAACTCCTTCGAGCCATCCGGATGGAATGTGCAAGAGCCTCGTTAAGCCCGATGCATACTCGGATGTCAGAGCACCAATAGCTGTATTGTGTGTCAGGTATGCCAGCGAAACGCCGTCTATACCTTGCTCGGCATCTGCTCTGTCAACAAAAACCTGTTCAGCTATAGTATCTACAACCAAGCCAGGAAACCCGGCAGCACTCTGTACAAAGCGCTGTTCACGGAAACTATATTTTGGCAAATACGGCCACGTACACAATGACGGTATCCCTGGTATTGCTGTCATCAACAAACCGAGTGCAAGGGACGAACTCGTATGCGGCAGCCCGCTGTGTGCTATTGGCAAACAAGCGGGCCGGAATGAGAGAGGCATAGTTGGCGCAAGCCACCTTCAAATGGTGGATAGATGACCCCCTGTTCTGTGATGATAGCGGTAATGTATGCATGAGGTGTCACATCAAAAGCAGGATGAGCAGCATGGACCCCTTCTGGAGCTATGCGCCGCCCACCAATATGTGTAACCTCATCAGCAGAACGTTCCTCGATAGGTATATCTTTTCCATGGGGAAGCGACACATCAACCGTGGAAGATGGCGCTGCAACATAGAACGGTATAGAATGTACGTGGGCCAAAACAGCGAGACTAAAGGTACCGATTTTATTGGCGACGTCGCCGTTGGCGACTATCCGGTCGGCACCAACAATAATGCAATCTACTTCACCTCGGCTCATAAACCAACCTGCCATAGAGTCCGTTATCAATGTTTGCGAAATACCTGCCTCACGCAGTTCCCATGCAGTTAGGCGTGCTCCTTGAAGAAATGGGCGCGTTTCATCAACGTAGACGTGGAGTGAGCGGCCGTGGCTGTGTGCTGTGCGTATGGGGGCTAGGGCTGTGCCATAGCCTGCTGTAGCCAAACCACCTGCATTGCAATGCGTCAATACGTGTCCACGTTCTGGAATGAGTGGTGCTCCATGAGTGCCAATGGCTTTGCACATGGCTAGGTCTTCGTTCAAGATAGTATGTGCTTCGTCAAGCATCCGCGAACGCAACATCTCCAATCCTTCACAGACAACGGTTTCAGCTACCCGCACCATGCGCGATGTAGCCCAACTCAAGTTGACTGCTGTTGGACGTTGGGCATCGAGGGTTGCTTTTGCCTGCACCAATTCGTTGAGCAATGTGTTGGCATCGGGTGCTTGACTGCGTTGTGCAACCAAGGCAATGCCATACGCTGCCGTACAACCGATTGCAGGCGCACCACGCACCTGCATCGTTTTGATAGCATGCGCTACCGCCTCAACAGTTTGGCACCGTACTGTTTCCTCTTGAAGAGGTAGCAAAAGCTGGTCTATCAGGCACACTGTGCCTTCTTCCCACCAAACAGTCCGCAATTCGTTCCTTTCCATACACGCCCCACTACAAAAAAGCACTCCGCTATCACGTAGCGAAAGCAAGGAATTGTGCCCTTGCTCTGCATCTCATGACAAATTACCTGACTTGATAGCGACAACGATTGTAGCATAGGTAAGCATATGGCGCAAACGACTGCAATGCGTACAGTACAAAATACGTGAACTATAACAGGTAAAATGAAGCCTAGGAAGATGGGTGATTCAAGCTATAGCAACCCTCCATGATTGGTACCATTTTTAACGCAGAGAAGCAAAGACGCCGAGAGATACAAAGGTTTTTCGTTTATGGTTGATGTATCATGCACAACGCAATTAGGACTACTATAGTGTGGTGAGTATATGGAGACAAGATAACAGGATTGTGGTTAGTTGCACAACCAACGTCATTCTGGTACAATATCATGTATTGCCTTGTACATGGGCGGGTCGCATAGTTGGTCTAGTGCGCGGCATTGGAAATGCCGTAGGGCTCCGGCCCTCGTGGGTTCGAATCCCACCCCGCCCGCCATCTTTGTTTTCTGTGTTCCCCAGTATCCTCTGTGGTTAGATAGTTGTACACCACAAAGACACGAAACACACAAAGAATCGGCTTATCTTCGTGTTTTCTGTGTCCCATATAGTAAACTTCTCTGTGGTAAACCTTTTCACTTCTTCCAAATCCCCCGAACAAAGCGCATTACCTTTGCGCCAGTATCCTGCACACATCTCTTTATACGTGTCAGCATAGTGGGTTGTGTGGCTACCTGGTCCAGTGGCAATGTTGCAGCATAGACACCAACCGGTGCCGGCGTAGGCGCAGGAACAGGTATGTCAGACATCGTGTGCTGCAAAAAGAACTCCACAAGGAACGCACTAGCCTTGGGTCCCTTGGGGTCTGTGAACGATGCATCTTTTGGACCACCTGACCATGTATGCCGCATGCCTTTGACGAGGTATTTTTCCATAACAGGGATACCGTGTTCATCTTGGTAACCATATACAGTATAGCTTCGGCCACTCGGCACAGAATCGTAGATCGTCTGTGTAGGCTTTGTCGGCATAGAATATGATTCCACCAAGCTATTGGCAGCAAGCCGATTAGTGTATGCCCATTGCGCCATCACCTTATCGGCATTGATATGGCCAACCGTCATATCTGCTGTGCCATGAAACACAATAACTGGCACGACTCGTTTGTGGCTATCCATAGCCTTAAATGCTGCTTCTCCCAACATATCAGCATCATACTGCGCTTGCATCATAGCCGGCAACGTACCGGCAAAGGTAGTAGCTGCTTGGTAGGGTACGCCACTGCATATGCCAATAGCAGTGAAAACATCCGGGTAGGTAGCTCCAAGGATGCAACTCATAGCAGCACCGGCCGATAGTCCAGCCACATAGATACGGTTTGTATCTATAGCATAGGCATGTATCATCTGCTGTACCATCTGCACAATACGGGCCGGCTCCCCCTTGTCACGCACCTGATGTGCGGGTTCATACCAGTGCCAACACTTGAGCATGTGGGATGACTGTGGCTGATCGGGGTAGAGCACCAAAAATGTGTGTTGCTCCGCATACGTATTCATATCGGTTGTCAGAGCAAACTCTTCGGGCGATTGAGAGCACCCATGCAACAGCACCACAAGTGGCACTGGCCTATCGCTGCGGTAGCCAGTGGGAATGTAGACACGGTAGGTAAAGATGCCATGCGCATCCCGTGTGAATATGCCAGGCCATGCTTTATCCAATCGTCCATTCTGTGGACGTATCAGAGATGAAAATGGCTTCATATGGTCAGGGAACCTCTCTTGACTATCTCAAAACCTTTTTTCATTCTAAACCTCGTATCGTATCACATTATAGCACACCCAGTACTGTGGTCTCTCGGACTCTTTTTTAATTAAAAAAAGAACCGCCAAGACGCCAAGACGCCAAGATATAAAAAAAGGAACATGTAATTCTTTGCTGGTACGCTACAGGGGAGCGAGCTGTCTTGTTAGCAAACATAGGAACACCAACATCCTGCCAAAGTCCGGCTAGAAGCCGGTGCTACCGATGTCTTCTGTGTGTTTTACGTTTGCTGTTATCATGGTACAATAGAAATGAAATGCCTACTATTTTATTAATTGAGGACAACGCAACACTAGCAGAAACGTTGCGTTATAATTTAGAGCGTGAAGGCTACACGGTTGTTCAAAGTGCAGATGGTATTCAAGGGTTAGAACTAGCACGGCAAGAAAATCCAGACCTGTTAGTGCTTGATATTATGTTACCACGACTCGACGGCTTCTCCGTCTGTCGTATTTTACGTCAAGAGAGCGATATACCCATCATCATGCTCACTGCCCGCCAAGATGAGGTAGACCGTATTGCAGGATTGGAATTGGGCGCAGATGATTATGTAACAAAACCTTTTAGCCTGGGAGAGTTTCTTGCCCGTGTTCGAGCTATCTTGCGGCGCACTGAACGACAACCGAGTATTGGCATACGCGAATCGTTAGAGGCAGGTACATTGCGCGTAGACATAAAGAGCAGGCGTGCTTGGCGCAATACCCAAGAATTGGTATTGCCACAAAAAGAGTTTGACTTGCTCACATGCCTGATGCGCAATCGTGGCATTGCTCTATCGCGTGATTTGCTGCTTGAACGTGTGTGGGGATTCGATTTTGTTGGTGACAGTCGAACTGTAGATGTGCATATTCGTTGGCTACGCGGCAAAATAGAGCCAGACCCGGCACGCCCTACCTACATTCAAACTGTTCGTGGGGTAGGGTATCGCTTTGAAGTGCCACCCGGTGAGAAAGTAGACATTCCCCCTATTGAAGTGCTCGGTGAGGATACTATACCTCGTCAACATGTGAAAGACCCAACACAGGAAACAGAATGACAGTGCTCAATGCATCTCTTATGATAGCTCTTGTGGTAAGCTTAGCTCTTGTTATGTGGCTTCGGAGCAGGCTTGCTACGCTGAAGCAAGAACACGATTATGAAAAACAAAAGTGGCAGTCATGTGCCACGTTGGATGTATCTTCCTCGTCATCAATACTCAATATCCAATCTCCCAACACATTCCCACGTTTGTTTCATGCCATTGCTTCATCCATTGATGTGGGACTTGTGATAGTGAATGACGAACACCAAGTGCAATTTCTCAACACACAATCCAGAGAACTGCTCGATATAAATGATCAACCTGTCGAAAACAAAGGGCTTATCTCCCTTGTGCGTGACTATCAAGTAGATACAATGCTCAGTGAGGTGTTGGATGACCAAGAACCGCGTGAGTTGACAGTGGAGTTACTCACCAATAACCGCACGCTGCATGTGCGTTGCACAGCTCTCGTGTGCGATGATAGCACGAGTGGAGCCATTCTCATCATACGTGACATGACACAGATCAATATGTTGGAACGCTCTCGGCGTGACTTAGTGGCCAATGTGTCGCATGAATTGCGTACACCACTCGCCTCGCTCAAGTTGCTCGTTGAGACCGTGCAATCCCAACCACCACCAGATGTGACACAACGCATGCTTGGGCAAATGATCCAAGAAGTGGACGAGGTAACGCAATTAGCCGATGAGTTGCATGAATTATCGCAAATTGAGGCGGGGCGAGTTTCTATCAAATTATCCCCCGGCAATATTGATATGGTCATCAAAAAGACTCTTAATCGCATCGAAACCCAAGTAGAACGCAAACATATCACCGTTGAGTATGATGCAACAGCAGAGTTGCCCCCAGTCTTAATGGATGAGCAGCGTATTGGGCAAGTATTGCTCAATTTGCTGCATAATGCCATAAAGTTTACCCCTGACAAAGGAACTATCATCGTATACACATCAGTTGAGTCGGTGCATGAGCAAGTTCCACATGCGTTATCCGTGCATACCCATGCGTTTTCAAACGCTACTCATCCGGTGAAGATACAGTTGCACCAATGGGAACGTAGCCCTACGCGAACAAATGGGCATGGTGAGACAAATGGGTTGTTGCCGGAATCGCATCCTCCGGGGAAGTGGCTTGTGTTGAGCATTACCGATACAGGCATCGGCATACCATCCAGAGATGTGCCACGCATTTTTGAACGTTTCTACAAAGTAGACCGTTCGCGCAACCGCGACACAGGTGGTACGGGGCTAGGGCTTGCCATTGCCAAGCACCTTGTCGAGGGGCATGGTGGGCGCTTATGGGTACGCAGCAAGGAAGGAAGCGGCAGCACGTTTTACCTGACGCTCCCGATGGCATGAATGCTGACAACCCAAATTTGTGCCGGAGTTAGGAAGACGTTGCACACAACGTCTCCCCTAGACCCTAACTTTCAAGGGTAGGTCTCCATCATTTTGGTACATCATAAGCAGGTTTTTGCCCATTCTCTCGTTACCTACCCCTGTGAGCTAGACCCTCATCCCTATCACCTATCACCTACGTGTCATGTATCAATCAGCATGTGTGATGTGTGGCACATAAACTTGGCGCACCTCGTCAAGCGTATGGGCAGTACGCAATGCAGTGTAGAGCGCCTCAATAACCGACAAGTCCTGCACTTGGCGTATCTCTGGCAGAAGCGCCAGACCATCCTCGCCAAACTTCAGTTCCAGCGCGAGGGCTATCCCCTCTAGGGCTATCTCCTTGCCACGTTGCTCACCGCGTTGCTCACCAATCTGGATACCCTCTTCTTTGCCGCGTTGCTCACCAATCTGGATACCTATTTCCTTACCGCGTTGCTCACCAATCTGGATACCCTCTTTCTTGCCAATCTGGATACCCTCTTTTTTGCCAACTTTCTTGCCGCGTTGCTCGCTTATGCGTTCAATACTCATCAGGTATGGCATCTGTTTTTCCTCCTCATACGCTTGTATGTCCTTCCAATATTCCACCTCTAGCTTTTTCGGTAACTCCATCACCCAATCCAAGAAGCGCATCAAGTCAATCAGGTCGTCGCGGCTATACCCCAAGTCGTACATCCGCCGTGCTAGGCGCAGTTTGGTGCGCTTGCGTGCATCCCCGTCCCCACGGGTGGCTTGCGATTCCAGGTGCGCCATGATGACCGTCGCAAAGGGGTTGGTACTTGCTTCTAGCTCCTCCCAGCGCTCTTTGAAGTCGAGCAACTTCACAACGGGAAATGAAAACGCAATTGCTGTTCCATAGCATGCATAGGAGTACGTTGTCGGTCTCCAGTTTTTATCCTCGTCTGTCAAGATGGCCACACTCACAATGTCGTACTCAAAGCAATCATTCAATCGGTAGTGATAGACGAACATGCGATATGAAAACTCCTCTTGCGATGTTCCCTGCACTTCGATGTGGATTAGTAACCACATTTCTTTGCCATTTTTCAAGCGCACTCTGATCAACTTGTCTACGTACTGCCGCCCTATCGCTGCTCCCTTCATCATCTGTTGCAGTTCTTTATCCATAAAATCTGGTTTGTAGTTCCAATCAACCTTGTCATAGATATATGGGAGAACCATCAATAGGAAGTAGGAAAAAAACCGCTCAAGGACGATTTTCCATGCGGTATCGTACTTGTTGTGGGTGTGCTTACGTTTTTTGTTTTGGGCTTTCTTCTTGCGTTTCGTTTTCTGCATACCTTTCCTCATCGAAGCTCATGCATGTATCTACGTGCCTGTATTATACACGATGTGGGAAGGGTGGGTGGATGTATGGGAAAGTTCGCCACTCTAGCCCACCTACACCTAAGTCTTAATAGTGCTATTTTCTCACAAACCCTTGCATCTCTCCGCGTCTTTGCGCCTTTGCATCTCTGCGTTAAAATCAGAATCTCACTGCCGCCACGCTAGGCGCAAACGCATACAAGCGCCCTGCCATAGTTCCCACATAGAGCGTCTGGTCGGCAGCAAGCACAGGTGTAGCACGCACAGCACCACGCAAGTACGCCTGCCACTGTATATGCCCATCCGCGCTGATGGCCAATAGACGCTCATCTTCCGTCCCGACAAACAGCGTCCCATCAGCATGTTGCATTGGTGTAGCCCGCATATCGCTGCCTGTTTGCACATGCCAACGCTCCTTGCCATTGTCTGCATCTAGTGCCCACAGTAACCTGTTACGGTCTGCTATATAGATGCTCTTATCGTAGCCAACCAGCGGCGAGGCAACAACTGGCGCACCAAGCGCACGCCACCAGCGTACATCTCCATGCGTATCAAGCGCTACTACACGCCCAGATACCGTAACGATATATGCTCCGCCACTGCTATCGGGTGTTGGGGCAGCCCACACGCCATCACCTACAGGCGTGCGCCAGCGTATACGTCCATCTGTTCCCATTTTCACAACATCCCCCGACGCCACACCGAGCAGCAACATACCATCGCTACTCAGAGCCGGTGTTGTTGTCTCCATCTCAAAATCATGCGTCCAGAGACGTACATAGTCATCGCCCTCTTGCAACAACACATCATCGCTATTGTCCTCAACGAGTGATGAAACATCATCCGGGAGAGCAAACGCCAACACTTCGCCAATGTCGGTTACAAAATAGATGCGCCCCTTGCTAGAGAGAGGGCTACCACGCATAGGGCTACGCAGACGCACTTCCCACGCCACCGTGCCATCTGGATCGAGCGCCACAAACTGGCTACCACTATGCCCCAAATAGAGCATACCATCGGGTGTACGTGCGGGCGCACCGCTAATAATGCCATTCGCATGGTATGACCAATCAAGTAGCCCCGTCGTTGTGATGGCATATACCGTGCCGGGGGTGCTCACGGTGTAGATAGTTCCGTCCTCGGCTAGGATAGGGGCATATTGTACGGCACCACGTGCGGGGAAGTTCCACTGAAAGGTGTAGCTGTCCGCATCATCGCTCATGAGCGGGGGGTGCTCAATGTCGCGCAGGGCCGGAATGTTGTGCTGCAACGCAATGAACGATGGGCGCGTGGACCAGTCGCGGTTGAGGATGCTATAGGTCGTTTTTTCATCGCCGGGTGGCGCTATGACGTTAAAATTGAGGTTCCAAACAAACACACCCGCTATCCAAGGGTAGCGTTGGCGCACAAACCAGAGCGTATCCACAAGGTAGGTAGCTTGTTGTTCTTGGCTCACTGGTGGGGGCGCTCCTTCGGCAGTTTCTACCGTCCAACCCACTTCCGTAATCCACACTTGGCGTGGGTCGTTGTGGCGCAGCATGACTTCATGTACACGTTCGACATGGCGAAAGTAGTGATGCGACGTTTCAGGCACATCGTCGGGCCAGGTTGCCATGGGTGGGTGCATTCCAGCACCGGGATGGACGGCTACCGCATCGGCAACATGCAGAAAAGCACCGTTGTCAAGCGTATACAACTCTTCATAAAAAGGTATATCTTCAACAGCTTTCTGTGGTTCTGGGTCATTCGTGGCAGCTAGGGGTGCTGCCAATACAACGGCGCATGGGTCGCCAGCTTTGACAGCGGGGTAGGCGGCCTGCAATGTTGCTAGGTAGTCGGCAGGCGCACCAGGTGTGCCGCCATTTTCGTGGGCGAGGTTTGGCTCATTCCAGATTTCGTAGACAGATACGCGCCCACGATAGCGTGTAGACATCTGGCGGAGGAAGGTACCAAATGCTGCGGTATCGTCTGGCAAGCCGCTATCGCCAGCATTGGTTGCCCAAGCAGGCGAACGCACAACACTGAGCATAATGTTGAGGTCGTGTGAGCGGGCTGCACTGACAATCTGGTCAAGTGGTCGCCAGATATATTGCCCACGTTTCCCCTCAATGTCGCGCCAATGTATTTGTTGACGCACCCACCCAAAGCCAGCTATGTTGGTGAGGGTGAGCACACGCTCAGTATCGGTGTCGAACATGAACACGTTTAGTCCATAACGCACACCGTCGAGGTGGAGCGGAGATGTGCTGCTACGGTTGTTTGGTGTGGCTAGGCACTCGTTGGTGAGGGGCGCAAAGAGTGGTTCAGGTGTACCTGGTCGCCAAGGCGATGGGATACCCTTTTCGATAGGAGCAGCAGGCTTAGGTGGTAGTGCGCTGCAAGCACAAAGGAGCAGGCAACAACATACTATGGCAGCAGGTAGGTAGATTGCCGCTGCGTGTCGTTGCACATGGTGTAGCATGCGTTTCGTGTAATGCTTTCCTCTGTCTACGATAGCACATAGTCCATAGCGTTGGTAGTGTGCGCTAGTTCGTGGCTACGGTTGTCTACAAAGCGAAAGAGCGCCATTTCTGAACCAAGCCCTATCATATCGCCAGTTGTGAGCAGATGCGGGTTGCTAATGCGCACACCATTGACATAGGTTCCATTGCGACTATTGTTATCAAGCAAGAGATAGCGCTGGCCACGTTTTTGTATCTTTGCATGGATGCGTGACACAATCTCTTGACCGACAACAATGTTGCACGTAGCCGGATTGCGGCCAATGACATAGGATTCCATGTTCAAATCATAATGAAACGGTTTGACTGAGTAGTCAATTCCCTCAATATACGGATATTTTTTTTGCGTCAGCGTTGCCATAGTGATCCTCCTTTGGATTAAGAAGCCGGGTTTCTCTCGAAAACCCGGCTTTTTGCGCCTCTGTACTATTTACGTATATGATGTACCATAGTAGCTCTTATTGTAGGAGATAGGAAGGGGTTTGGCAATAGGAAATTTGGGCTATGTGCGCAAAGACACCTTTGTATAGGTATGAAACCACCAACGTAGAGCACATATCATACGCAAAAAGAAACGCACTGCATTGACAACCCAAGAATTTTCCTCTATACTTCTTGGGGTTACACAATACCATAGGGAGGTCATAGTCTGTGAAAAGTACGTTGTATCTGACCGTAATAATTGGTTTTTTCTTATTCTTTTTGGCCGCTTGTGGGCAACAACAGCAAGTACCTACTATAACGCCAATTCAATTGACAGAATCTCCTTATCCTGTCAACCCGACCCAACCACGGCCAACAATATCGGCATACCCCTACCCACAACCACAACCGATAGTGCCAGCCTATCCCTACCCACAACCACAACCAATAGTGCCAGCCTATCCCTACCTACCACCGCAGCCAACTATGCCACTATCCCCTTACCCAGAGACAGTAGAAGAAGGTTCGCCAGAAGCACAAGCAGAGCCAACGACTGGACCCAATGACGATGCCAATGGCGTATCTCTTGAACCTGATACTGCTACCAATACGGAATCATAAGGCGCACGAGTAATGATGTTATGCAGGTTGCGTACCTGAACAAGCACACAACAGCATCGTCAAAAGCCTGTGTTATGCTACAGTGCTCAATACTAGGAAACACACAGAAAAAGCGAACCAATGTTTGTAAATAGGAAAGCATGGAGAAATAATTTCTCATCTTCCCTCGTAAAGGTTTGCAAAAGCATCTTAGAAATGCTATACTAATACGTGCGTAGGGGTAAAGAACTGTACGTTCGTTTGTGACTCTCCCGGTTTTTAGGATACATAAGCAACGGGAGTATCTTTGTTATTCACAAAGATAGACGTATCCGTGCCATACACTTCGTGAAAAGTGGGTGTCCCCCACTTTTCTTGTTGTAGGGCGAGTGAGGACTATGAAAAGCGACTTTTACACGGCCATTTCACAAATAGCAGCGGAGCGCGGCATCCCACGGGAAGCCATTATTGATGTGATGGAAAAAGCGCTCATCACAGCGTATAAACGCACCTTGGGGAACAACCCACCACCGATAGAAATTTCGGTGAAAATGGACCCCCAGACGGGCATGGCACGAGTCTACTCGGAAAAAACAGTTGTAGATGAAGTGTTCGATGAACGCTTTGAAGTGGAGCTTGAAAAAGCCCGTACAGTCAAGCCAGATGTACAGCTTGGCGAAACCGTGTTCATCGAAAGTACCCCGCGTGACTTTGGACGTATCGCTGCACAGACAGCTAAGCAAGTGGTACTACAGGGTATCAAAGAAGTTGAACGTGAACATATCTATGGCGAGTTCATGAGCCGCGAAGGAGAACTCATCACAGCAACCGTCCAACGAACATCCAAGGGCAATGTCATCCTAGAACTAGGCAAAGCTGAAGCTATTTTGCCTCCAAAAGAACAGGTAGAAGCAGACCGCTACTATCATGGGCAACGTATCAAAGTCTACCTGACAGAAATTCGACGCGAAGAGCGTGGGCCAAGGTTGATAGCCTCGCGTGTGCATAAAAATTTAATCTCTCGGCTCTTTGAAATGGAAGTACCAGAGATATATAACGGTACCGTCGAAATGAAATCTGTCGCACGTGAGCCTGGATTGCGCACAAAAGTAGCCGTTATGGCACGCCAAGAAGGGATAGACCCCGTCGGGTCATGTGTTGGCATGCGTGGCATCCGCATCCAAAACATTGTCAATGAGCTAAACGGCGAAAAAATAGACGTTGTCGAGTGGTCCCATGACCCAAAGGAGTTTATCGCCAATGCCCTTTCGCCTGCACAAGTGGTAGAAGTTAATCTTGATGAAGAAGAACGAGCCGCAATGGTTATTGTACCCGATAAACAACTATCCTTGGCCATTGGGCGCGAAGGGCAAAATGTTCGCCTAGCAGCGAAATTAACGGGCTGGCGCATTGATATTAAAAGTGCCACAACCTTGCTGGCAGAAGAACGTGAAGCAACCCAAGCACGTGAGGCAGCCGATGCAGAAGCAATGGCAACTGAAGCTGCCCTTGCAAATGCAAAGGTAGAAACACGCAAAGTACGAATCGATGGCACCATCGTCTACCAAAATGTCTACTATGGACCGCTGGGTGATGACCTTACCGGCGAAACGGTGCAAATCCGCACAACGCCC
The DNA here is from genome assembly GCA_964626155.1 of uncultured Chloroflexaceae bacterium. GTDB lineage: Bacteria > Chloroflexota > Chloroflexia > Chloroflexales > Chloroflexaceae > JAAUSY01. The sequence continues at coordinate 36,706 of CAZVEN010000050.1, forward strand.
CAAAAACTCTATATCTATTATCATGACCGACTGGTAGCCTCATACATCTTATCTGATGAGCACCAAGAAAATATGAGTATACAGGAAGGAGCATAATCTTTGTGATGCCCGATTCAGCAAAACAAAACCGAGAACCGCCACAGCGTATGTGTGTAGCCTGTCGCTATAAAGGAACCAAGGATGAACTGATACGGCTTGTTCGCACAACGCAGGGGCGCATCACGCTGGATCTGGCTGGAACATGTGCCGGCCGAGGTGCTTACTTGTGTCACAATCCAGCTTGCTGGAAAACAGCCATTAAGCGCCGAAGCTTGGAACGTGCATTGCGTCTCGAAACGTTACATCCCGAAGACTTGGCAAAACTCACAGCATTTGCCCAGAGTCTGAAGCAAGTAACAACGGTGTAGGAGTAATTGGTTTTCAGATTTTTGGTCTGAAAATAAGCCCCAAGAAACACAAAATCTGAAACCCTGGAAAGGGATGGAAATGCCAGAGAAAAAATCATCCAAAAGTTTCACTGCTTCTGAAGACCGCACAACCGTTGAGCAAAAGAAAACAGGTGGTAATCGTCATAGCAGTGGCAGTGGACAACAACGCAGCAACAGTGACAGCGGACAACAACGCAGCAACAGTGGCAGCGGACAACAACGCAGCAACAGTGGCAGCGGACAACAACGCAGCAACAGTGGC
>CAZVEN010000051.1:0-31961 GCA_964626155.1 uncultured Chloroflexaceae bacterium
GAATATCTGTTCTTTATCTTTTTATCTATTCAGTTACCATTATACCACAACCCAATCCACTATCAGAGCCATCTGCGACATAGGCATAGCCTCCAGCAACTGTTACGCATCTAGCATCACCTAGTGTTTCTACACTGCCGACAATGGTTGGGGCAGTAGGATTGCTGATGTCTATGACCTGCAAGACACTGTAATCATCGGCGACATAAGCATAGGTACCAACAATCGCCAAGTCACGAGCATTACCCGGTGTGTCTACACTGCCGACAATGGTTGGAACATCCGGGGTGCTAATGTCTATAACATGCAAGCCACTAGCAAGACCTGCGACATAGGCATAGTTGCCGTCAACCGCCACGCCATAAGCAATAACCGGTGTGTCTACACTGCCAACAATGGTTGGGGCAGTAGGGGTACTGATGTCTATGATCTGCAAGCCGCCATCGTTATGATCGGCGACATAGGCATAGCTCCCGTCAACGGCCACGCCATAAGCACTGTCCGGCGTATCTACACTGCCAACAATGGTTGGGGCAGTGGGGGTACTGATGTCTATGACCTGCAATCCACTGTCATCATCGGCGACATAGGCATAGGTACCAACGACCACCACATCCTTAACATCGCCCGGTGTGTTTACACTGCCTACGCTAGTTGGGACAGCAGGGGTGCTGATATTTATAATATGAAATCCACCACTGTAATCTGCAACATAGGCATAGTTTCCAGCAACAGCTACATCACGGACAATACGAGGTGCGTTTATACTACCCACAATAGTTGCAATGGATGGCGTGCTAATATCTATCACTTGCAAACCACTAGCTGCAACGTAAGCATAGTTACTGGACACTACTACATCAAATGCCTCGCTTGGTGTATCTACGCTACCTACAATAGTTGGGGAAGCAGGTGTACTTATATCAATTATATGTAAATGGTTACCGTTATCGCCTACATAGGCGTAGCCTCCAGCGACTGTCACGGCATAAGGAATGTCAAGGAACGGCATGGGTACACCGCTTACGCCGGTTGGAGCAGATGGTGTGCTGATGTCTATGACCTGCAATCCACTACATTCATCAGTGACATAAGCATAGTCACCTTCAACTGCCACACTATAGCCATGACACGATGTTTCTATACTACCCGCAATAGTTGGAGCAGATGGTGTGCTGATGTCTATAATCTTCAATCCAGCACCAATATAGTTTTGGATGGTATAGGCATAATTACCAGCGATAACCACACCTTGGAAAGAGTTTGATGCATCTAAACTACCAATAATAGTTGGAGTAGCAGGTTTACTTACATCAATCACCTGTAAACCACTCGTACCATCTGCAACATAAGCATAGCCCCCGCTAACTGCCACACCATTAGCCCAACCCGGTGTGTCTACACTACCAACGATGGTTGGGGCAGCCGGGGTGCTGATGTCTATGACCTGCAATCCACCTTCTTGATCGTTGGCAACATAGGCATACTCCCCTAACACCTGCACATCATACACAATACTAGGCAACGCTATGTGTGACAGACGTATGGGTTTTGTTGGGTCACTAATGTCTACAATGGTTAATACGGACCCTTCGCCCATGTAGACAATATCATCTTGGACATCAACAGCGTTCACACTGCCGCCGATGCCACCCACCCACTCAACCGTCACCTCGTCTGCCAAGTTCGCCGAATCGCTAGTGGGCGCATAGGCTGGCGAGGGCGGCGTGGGGGGCGCAGAGGTGCGGGCTGCCAGCAGCAGGGTGGCGGGCAGGACCAATAGCGTACATAGGGCCAACATAATGGTGAACATTTGCCTTTGCATAGGTTTTTCTCCTTATATTCAAGCTATAGCACAGTGCTACTATGACATACAACAGCTCTACGATGTGTCCTTAGCCGCCAGCAACGCTTCCAGTTCCCGAATGCGCTCCTCGGCTTGGCGCACCTTATCTTCAGCCAGCTTGCGGGCTTCTGCTTCGCGCTTGCGAGCCTGCTCCGACTCCATATAGGTATTGAGCTTGTTTTCGTCCTTGTCATACCACGCTACCCAGTCACCATAGGGACCTATCCATACCTGTAGCGCCTCTATCCAATACCACCCACGCGCATCGGGCGTTTGCTTGTGGTACTTCCCATCAGCACCCAACAAATACACGATGATTGGTGGTGGGTATCCCTCTTCCCAATTGGCGGCATGTATCAGGATGTAGACAACTGCCCCCGCTTGGGCATATTGTTGTACCTTGTTTGGGATACGTTCACCTTCCATATCCGTTTCCCATGTGCTTGGTGATGTAATTTCTAGCACGAGCACAACATACCCTTTGGAGCTTTTCAAGTCAAAAATACCACCCTTCAAGAACTCTTGCACGCCGCGTATCACGGCAAGGTCTGGCGAATGTATCTTGAGACCGGGAATGCCCCAATCAATACCCACATCATGTAAAATAACGGTACCCGGTTCATGCCCAATATGGCCTTTTAGTCCATCCTCCAAGTCATCACAAAGCAACGCATGGGTTATATTTTGCACAATATAATCTCCTAGCTGTGGATGTAGCACATCCTCACGTGTCAACGGCATACGGGCCATGGCTGTCGTACCATTATTCACCCGATGCTCAACAAAGCGCCACCCGTAGAAAAAAATGTCATCGGGCGGGGGAAGGTCTTCTGGGCGCACATCACTCCGGGGGGGGAGGATGATTTCGCCCGTTTCCGGCATCACAAAATAGTCTTGCGTTGTAGGAATGACAACACATTCTTCCGTTTGGGTCATGTCTGGTTTCCTTTCATGCACTGCAATCGTATCCATTGCTTTCTCGTTTCGTTCCAGCGCCCTCAACGCTCTTTAGCGATACAGCAATACCAGTGTTTTGCTTATCATAACATAAGCAAAGACAGCGGGCAAATGGTGTTAGCATATGCGAATGAGGACGTGCGACCACACGCCCCTACAATCCATTCCATAACGCCTTCTAAGACATCATGGTACAAAGAGGTGTGTTATTTCTTCGTTATCTTTGGACCAATGTATGCGATTAGGATGTAGTTATGCTATACCCCCCCTGAACGCTTACCATAAAGCCCTGACAGGTTGCCAACTTGTCAGGGCTTTGACGTATCTACTCCCTTGAAAAAAAGTGCTCTCTCCCAAAACTTATGGTATACTATGCAATATGAATGGAGAATGAAGCTATGGAATGGGGCGCATTAGGTATTATATTGTTGTTGGCTTCAATCATTTATTGGATGACAGCATACCAAGCCCGAAAGATTAGTAAGCTACAGGCAGAGAACAAACAGCTACGACAAAAACGAACCCGTTGAATGGTCGTATTTCATCGTAACCACTTTTTTGAGTCAGATGACCTCCACTAGTGCCTTTTCTACTACGTCTGTCACTCACATATCTATGCCTTTACCAGATTTCTCGGCGGCAAAAACAACTTGACGGTGTTGTTCAGGCGAAAGATAAATGGTAAACCTTCCTGAGAATGGCATATCTGGTTCTTCACCTCTACTTTGACAAAAATCCAGATAATCTTCGACCGAGTCAATAAATGCTTGGTGGAGTTCGTCAACAGATGTACCTTGGAACGTAATGACATCACGAACATTGACGACCTCTCCATGAAAGGTATCTCTTTCATCGTCAAACACGATACGAGCGAGATAGTTTTTATAAGACATCATGGTACAAAAAGGTATGCTATTTCTTCGTTATCTTTGGGCCAATATATGCGATATAGAGGGGTTCATCGTGTTGTATAGGCCAGCTAAAGTGGATACGGAATTGTAACTCACCGCGTATCTTGCCATGGTAGGGGCAGAATAGCTCGCCACCATCTGGTTTCTTGAATGTCAACTCGTTCTTGAAATCACGTTTGTTTGTGGCAGACTCATCGCTAAACCATGCTGTCGCTCCATGAAAGTGGTTTTGCATGATTGCGTGACCATCTGATGTCAATTTACCTTGCGCATCAAAGCAGGTTTTCAAGGTATTCAAAACGTTGAGGCGCTCTACAATATGACTAGCAACTGTGGCATTAAACGGCACGTTCTGTAGGGTACTCATCAAGGTATCAAGAAATGTGAGATACGCAAAGTCTGTCTGGACATATGCCATAAATGTCTTCCATGATTGGGGTGGTGTTCTGCTGTTTTGCAGGTAGTGAGAGAGGTCATTTGGCTCCCAGAAGTTGCGTATTTCGAGCTTATCATGCTGCGTATTTGAATGATGCCAGTAGACTATGAGTGGGTCTATGGGAACAAATTTCGATGGAGTGAAGCTGACCACTGCGGATTGTTGATTGCACGCGCAACGAAATGCTGTTTCACCAAGAGAACAATCCGTAACAATGTCATCTTCATCACCGTAGGCAAAATACTCCCTTGGATCATGCTGGCGGCTATCATCCCAGAAGGGACCGCGTATACTTACCCATAGTTTGACTTTGTTGATACTATTTCTATCACCAATGCCGCCTACAGCATCCTTAAAAGAAACACTCGGCATTGCATGCTGTTGCGTGATACTGCGCATGCAGTAGAGCGGAACGTTGTACCGGTCTGCCATATCCTTGCAGCGCAACATCTGCTTGAGAGCAATAAGAAACGATTGTCTATCCTGAAATTGCCCATGCAGTGAACGTTCATTGGCAAACAAATCCACACGCCACCTACCAGTCTATCAGTTCAGAGGTATCCTTGTCGAATTGGTCAAAAAATCCCTCGGGCCAGTAGTCAATGGTGCCATTTGGGTCAATCATTGACGACATAACCTGTGCTCTGGTTGTACCACGCTGCCCAAAGAAATGGATGGACACAGCATCATGGGCAATGACACCTTTTTTGACGGCAAGTCGTATACCATTGAGCACATGGTCGCTGTGTGTCTCCACGATTATCTGAGCGCCGGCTGCCGCACTTCGTGCCAAAAACATGCCAATCTCCGATTGCCCGGCCGGGTGTAGGTGTGCTTCTGGGTTTTCAATCATGATTACATCATCGGGTTGTGCGCCAAGGCACGAGGCAATAATAGGTAAGATATGTGTCAGTCCATAGCCCACATTTTGTGGGCGATGAAAGTTTAAGGCATCACTTGTACGAATGCCCATTGTTACCAAGTTTGCTCCTCGGACAGAATCTATACTCAGGATGACGCCGGGAAAGAAATGTTGCATCCAAGCTTCAGTTTGGCGTTGTAACGTAGGTGGTATACTTGGAAGTACAAGTCCATCCATCGGCTTTTGTTGAGCAAAAGAGTGCAAAAACCATGGAGTAAATTCACCATGGGTGCCAACATTTGTTTGTTGGTCGGGTGTGGTAGTTGCATAGGTTTCACGTGGGCCAATACGCTCTGCTGCAATATAGGCTAGTCGAATCAATATTTTGGAAAGGTGTTGTGCGTGTGGGGATGCTTTCCAAATCGTTTCAGGGAGCAGGCGGTAGATACGCGTACTTTGTGTACCAACCTCGGTTACAATTTCATTCCATTCCTCGGCTTCACGCCAAGTAATACATTCAATAGGTATAGCAAGTTCGTCGCGGGTTTCCTCTTTCATAGTCCAGAAACAATCACATGTATCGGAGCTTAGTCCAATCTGAAAACCACCTTGTCCACTGATGTTGTCAATGACATCGTGGCTTGTCCCAAGCGAAATGGTTTTGCCATCGAGTAACAGAGTCTTGTTCCACTCGCTTTCTACTGCTGTTTGATGCAATAGGGAAAGAGCCTGCAAGATGGTTGATTTACCAGCAGCATTCAATCCAGATAGCAGTGTAAGCCGACCCAGTGGCAGAGTCAGCTTTTCAAAACACTTGAAGTGCTCCATATGTATCTTGTTTAACATGCAGGTAACTCCTGTGAGAAAACTTCATTAATGATTTGAAAGCGTGTGCGGACACGTTTTCTGTCATTGGTTGAGATCGAGATGGCACTCTTAAACTCTTCGTTATCCATAAGTTGGTAAAAGAGGTTATGTAGCAGTTCAGTATGAGCAACAACTGCTTCATATGAGTACTTGGTCATTTGGGTTGATAGTACGTCGAAAAGGGCAACGTTAATGACACTTCGTGATGTGCTTTGTGGGGTATGTTTACGGAATGTGTGTTGTTGAAAAACAGTATAGTTTTTTTGCATACTTCCTTCAAATGTCTTTGCTAGATTGTCGAGGTCTTGTTTTTCCATAGTGTTCATACGTTTCAATGTTGTAGCCAAAAATCCATCCATATCCCCTTGATAATCCTTAAAACCAAACAGATGGAATCCACAGAAACGGTTGATGACCTCACGGTCACGCATCGTATTGGGATTGAGGCTACCACCGGTAGCACGCTGGAACCACTCACTTTTTGCTTGTTCTTTCAGCCAGCGTGTGGCTTCACCAACATAGAGGCAGTTACGCATTTGTTGGCGACTGAGGGGAACCCCGCTGTTGACACGCTCAAAAATATCTAGCTTTGCTTGGTCGGGTACTTTTGAATCTATGAGGTATAGAATGAGTTGTGTATCCTCAAGACGGTTTTTAAGCTTTGGCTCAAGGTCCTTAAAGTATTTTTTATTGAGTTGGTGTCCAGCACCAGTTAAGCCCGACAATGCAAAATCGTTGTTCAGATAGCGGGCGAATGTGGTCAGGCGTTGTAACCCATCAACAACCACAATACGTCCGTCTGGTTGTTCTGCAAAGTAAACCGCGGGCAGTGGAATACGCATCAATGCAGATTCTATCAATCGGCTTTGTCTAAGCTGTTCCCATACAAAATCGCGTTGAAAATCGGGATCAAGAATGTACATCCCGTTCCTGATACGACGCAACACTTCAAATACCGAGCGGGTCTCATGACGTATTAGCAAGCTGTCTATGGGATATTCGCCTAGGTCAACAGAAACGGTTTGGTCAAGCCCCTCCGGTTCTTCAAACTGCTCCTTTGGCGGGGCTTGTACTTGCTCTTCCACCGACATACAATCTCCTCCCCTATACCGTCAACACCTCCGGGTGCAAGCCCATGCCGGCGAGCGTGCGCTGAATCTCATCGCGGTAGACTGGGTTCATCACAATGACCGCATCGGGTTGGTAGGTCTGCATGAAGGCCGGTGACGCTATTTCCTGCCCCGTGCCGGCCATGAACGTGCCATGCTTGTTGGGGTTGATATCAACCGTGTACTCAATCTCATCCGTAATGCCGAGCGTCGTGAGGAACGCGACACCCTTTGACCCAGACCCCCACAACACCACGCGCTTTCTGTCGGCCTTCATCTGCCGGATCGTCTCCCTCCAATAGTCGCATTTTTGCTGGGTAGCCTGGGGAAAGGTGCGCACAAGCGCTGTAAGTGTGTCGAGGTCGTCTTCAAGCTCAGCAAAGAAGGTATCATTACCGCCCATCGTGCGGGCCTCAATCATCAGGTATTGGTCATCATATTCTGTCGCTAGGTCGAGCACGTCGAAGCCTTGGCTACGGAAGAGACGGGCGAGTGAGCCAGCGCTAAAGTATGAGCAGTGCTCATAGTACACATCCCAAAACGCTGCATCACTGAGAATGCGGGTCACTTCTGGTATCTGAAAGAAGATGATAGCATGCGGCTTGTCGTGTAGCGATAGTGCGACGGTGTGCAAAAAGTCGGCCGTCTTATCAATGTGCTCCAACGTCATTTTGCAACACAAAAAGTCGCATGCGTAGGAAGCATGCCGCTCGGAGTAAAACTCTTTGATAAACTTCACCCGCACATCTTCTTGGCTCAGGCTACGGCTTTTCACATAGCTTGGGTCTATGCCCACGCCGCGATTGTTGCCCATTTGACATAGGAGTGTAAGAAATTCGCCTTTGCCACACCCGATTTCAACAATATCTTTGTTGTGCAAATCATAGCGTTCTATCAATCGTGTGGCTAGGTTGATGGCAAAGGTATTGAACGTGGGCGAAAAACCCTGCGTCTCCTCGTAGCGGTCTGAATATTCATGCTGCAACGATGCATCATAGGCGGTGTTGTAGATAAACCCACAGGTTTGGCAAAAGCCCAAACGCATCGTGCCGGTTGGGTAGGTGAGTGCCTCCTCTCGCGTAGGCAGAAGCAATACACTATGCACAGGTATCGTATCAACTTCGTAGAAAACCGTGACGTCTTCTGAACGACAACTAGGACATGGTAAGTTTTCTGTCATGACATTTTCCCTTCTCTATGGAGAACTGTTCCCCACCTGTTGTGGTAGGGGAACAGGCTTTCCCTCAATGTACATCATTATACGATACGAACTTTTGGTATGGGAATGATAAATTTCCCGCCCTGCTGACGATATGGCTCTTGTTGCTGCAAAATTTCTTTTTCAAAGTTCCATGCAAGTAATAGAACGTAATCTGGGCGATGCTCTTGCAAACGGTCTGGTGGGACAATGGGGATATGGTTGCCTCCCATATAGCGCCCATGCTTGTAGGGATTGAGGTCAGCAACGTATTCCACAAGCGAACGGTCAATGTCGCAATAGCTCAACAACGTCGTTGCTTTTGCTGCTGCGCCATACGCCACAATACGCTTATCTTGCTGTTTGAGGTCATGTAGTGTTTGCTTGATTGTGTCGCGTATGTCTTGCACGTGATCTGCAAACGTGCGGTAGAAGGTGGTTGTATCAACCTGCCGCTCCTGCTCCATCTGCAATAGGCTTGTGACGGATTCGTCTACCGCTTCGGTTGGTTCTAAGAAAAGACGCAATGAGCCACCATGGATTGGTGTGCGCTGTACCTTGTTGAGAAAAAGACCATGCTGGCGGAAAAGCCTATCTACCGATGTGACAGAGAAATAGCAGAGATGCTGATGATAGATGGTGTCAAATTCGCAATGGTCTATCAAGTCAACCACATAGGGAAATTCTATTACCGCTACCCCTGTCTCTTTCAAGATAGTGCAAATGCCTTCAACAAAGCCCTTGATGTCGGCTACATGGGCGAGGACATTGTTGGCAAGAAACACATCGGCAGCTTTGTCTTCATTGCGTAATTGGTGCGCGAGGTCTTTAGAAAAAAACGTGTTCAGCGTGTGAATGCCCGCTTTTTGCGCCGCTTCCGCCGGCCCCTTGGCCGGATCTATCCCAAGCACTGGTATACCCTGTTCAGCAAAGTTCTTCAGCATATAGCCATCGTTGCTGGCGGCTTCCACAACAAGGCTGGTTTCGTTTAGGGGGCGCTCTTCTATAATGGCCTTGGCACTTGCCCCAAAGTGTTGCAAAAGGCTTTTTGAAACTGATGAAAAGTAGGGATAGTCGCCACCAAAAAGCACCTCTGGCTCAACCGTTTCAAGAATTTGCACCAAACTGCAATCGGGACAGAAAGCAAGCGTGAGCGGCACGAGTATTTCCGGTTCTTGCAGTTGGTCTTCTGTAAGCAAACGGTCCGCAAGTGGTGTTTCCCCAAATGCAATAATTGTCTCAAGGTTTTTGGCTCCACAAGCGCGGCAATGTTGTTCAACTCTATAGGTCATATCTCATTCCTCCTACCTTGTCCATCGTAATGAATTATCCAATGATCCTTCGCTCAACAAGTGCCGGATGTGTGCTACACGCTGATAGCGTGGGCCCTCAAAGTCTTCGCGGGTTACATTGTGTGCCGTGAATGCCTCATAGAGTTGTTGCGCACCCCGCTTAGCATCCCATTGGGGCTGAAAGTCCGGTAACACCCGCAAGATTTTACCCGAGTCAACGCGGTAGTTGCGCGGGTCTTTGCCAACATTAAACTGGCGCTTATCGGGGTCGTCTGACTGGGCGGCAAACTCTACGCGGCTATTGGGCACTACATCGCATGCTATCTGCGCAATATCACGAATGCGGTAGTTATCTTCATTGCGCCCAACATTGAACACTTCGTTATGGATGGTTTCACGTGGAGCATGCAGGGTTGCTATGAATGCGCGTGAAATATCTTCTATGTGGACGATGGGCCGCCAAGCCGTGCCATCGCTCTTGAGTAGCACGGTGCCAGTGGTAAAGGCCCACGCAACAAGGTTGTTCAGCACTAGGTCGAAGCGCAAACGTGATGAGACACCGTAAGCCGTGGCATTGCGCAGAAACGTCGGGCTAAACGTGTCGTCTGCCAGTTTCGATACATCTTGCTCAACGAGCACCTTGGTTTGCCCATAGGGGGTCACTGGGTTGAGAGGTGATTCCTCGACAAGCCAGTCGTCGCTGCCAGATGCGCCATAGTTGCTGCAAGATGAAGAAAAGATAAATCGTGCAACTCCCTGCTCTTTGGCAAGGGTTGCCAACCGCACGGAGGCTTTGTGGTTTATATCGTAGGTCAAGTTGGGGTCGAGGTCGCCGAGTGGGTCATTCGACAATCCGGCTAGGTGTAAAATTGCGTCGAATCCTTGCACGTCGGCAGCTTCCACTTCGCGGACATCTTTGCGTATTTCTGGGATGTTCATATCAAGCGTGCCAAATGTCGAACCTCGGTAGAGGTCACTATCAAACCCAACAACATCGTGACCATGCTCCTGGAGCATAGGCACTAAGACAGTGCCAATATACCCTTGGTGTCCTGTTACGAGAACGCGCATGTTTAAGCTCCTTTTTTTGGTATTCATGCATGATGCATTATGCACAACGTGTGATGCATCATTCGTCGTTCATTCCCATGTTTTCCATGGTGCTTTACCTTCCTGCCAAATCGTTTCGAGTTTTTGCTTGTCGTAAGGGGTATCCATACAATGCCAAAAAGATTCGTGTTGATAGGCCATCAATTGCCCATCTTCAGCCAAGCGTACCAACGATATACGCTCCCATGACGTTTCATCGCCTTCAATGTAATCGAATACACCCGGCTCCAAGACAAAGAAGGCACCGTTGATCATCCCTTCTCTTGATTGGGATTTTTCGGTGAATGTGGTGACGGTATTACCATCTAAATCAAGGTAGCCAAACCGTGCAACTGGGTAGACGGCCGTTAGCGTTGCAAGTTTGCCATGCGAGCGGTGAAACTCCAGTAACTTGTGTAAGTCTACGTTGGATACTCCATCGCACCATGTCAGCATAAAGGTTTCGTTACCGATACGTGGGGCGAGTCGCTTGATGCGTCCGCCTGTTGCGGTCATTAACCCTGTGTCTATCAGTTCAACGATCCAATTCGTTTGAGCGTCATTTCCATGACGCATAACATCGCCAGTGCGTGTATTCACAGTGAGGTCATTGCTCAGAGAAGCATAATCTAACATATACCGTTTGATAGATTCGCCTTTGTAGCCTAGTGCAATGATGAAATGGTTGAAGTTGTAGACGGAGTAATGCATCATGATATGCCAGATAATGGGCTTTGAACCAATTTCTACCATGGCTTTCGACTTGGTTTCGGTTTCTCCGGCTAGTCGTGTGCCCATACCTCCTGCAAGAATAACAACCTTCATAGACCAAAATCCTTTCTTTCTTCATCCTTAGACTATTGTAGCATACAGGTAGTCGTTTTCTCCGTGTTGTCTATACATCCAAATCTCTTCCATCCGGCGTAATACGCCAGTACGTACCATACCCTTGACGGCGGTCTTGCACATCCCAATGCTTTTCGGCTTTGTCCCAAACCCAACCACATCCATCGGCATCTTCAAACCCCGCCCCACGATTTGTACTTTTTACTGGGAAATTCGTATCGGGTGATGGATACCATTTTTTGGGTGGCACATAGGGAACATCGCCTGTTGATGGGAGCTTTTCCCGATACCACGGGTCGCATCGTTCGTGTACTTGTTCCCACTCCTCTATACGGCGGATAAGTTCAACAACTACCGCAGACATATCCTTTCCCGGAAGGACTTGCACATATGTTACTTGCTGTTGTTGAGATGATGCAATATGCGTGTGTAATGGGCTTTGACGTACACAGGCTATCAATACATTATGCCATATCCACTTGGTTGTATCTTGCACATAGTCTGGCACAATATCGGGAGTAATTTGCACATCAATATGCTCACTAATCCGAAGTGGCACAATATGTTGTAGCCAAGGAAAGAAAATGGCGTTCAGGTCACGTACCCATTTCACATTCATAGCAGACCAAGGGAACTCATGTTCAATTTGGCTTTTCAGTTCTGCCGATATAGCCCAAGACACCTCACATATATACCCATATGGTTTGAGGGATGAGACACATTTTTGCAATGCTTGCACTTGTTCGTCATGTTTAAGAACAACCTTGGCAAATTGTTTGTAAAAAGCTTTGAACTGGTCTTCTCCATTGTTTTTGCAGACAAGCATGCTCAAGTCTGGCACTATCCACACCTTGAATATTGCATGGGTCATAACACACATTCCAAATAGTGTTCTTTGTCTTCTACTTCCTCTTCTTCTATCATCTTGTCTGCCGATGCAACAACAATTTTTCGTGCTTCGTCGGGGCTTTCTGCTAAGAACCCCGGTGGCCAGTTCTCAATCTGCCCAAACCGGTCAATCTTTGCTTGTTCGACGGTGGCACTGTGATGATTGGCGTTTGGTGGAGAAACAAACAGCAGATTCAAGAGGTTGTGCAGGCGATTGGTCTTATCCTCCGCCACGCGCCGCCGCAAGCGGTTGATGAGGTGGTCGCTGTGCGTTTCGATGAGCACACGACGGCCGGTGCGGGCGAGGCAAAAGAGAAAATCGGCTAGACCGGCCTGTACGCTTGGGTGCAGGTGTATCTCCGGTTGCTCAAAGATGAGGATACTATGTGTATTGGACAGTAAGCCGAGTGCTATCACTGGCAATATTTGGCTTATGCCAAAACCGACATCGGTGATGGGGACAGACGTATCGGGGTCGGAAAGCAGGCTAAACCATACCTCGTAGCTTTGGCTATGGCGCTCAATCGTCAGTTTTTGCTGCATGCCCATCACGCACAGGGCAGCTTGCACAGCATCGCCGAGGGGCATATCTTTAGGTTTGAGATGTTCCGGGCGATAGCCTTCTATGTTATCCGGCACATCAACAAAGGTGATGTCATCGTTCCAGTGGCTATGGAGTTGCTGAATAGTATACTCCCCGGCCGTGCCAATATCCAGCTCTGCCACGTTGCGACGCACATAGACGCGCTGTGGGGCACTGCGCAACGGCCCGAGGTAGGAGAGGTTGTCTATCAGTTCTTGCTGAAGCCAAGGGAGCAAAGGTATATTCTCTATGTCTACTGGCCTATGCGTCTTGTCGGGTTTCTCTTCAAAAAGTGATGCTCGTGTTGGAACAAAACGATAAAAGCGCATAAAGCTACGGAAAAACTCCGTTTTCTTCCCGTGGATAGCATTTAACGTCGTGTGCCATGCGTCATTATCCTGGTCATATTGCATACCAAGGGTAAACGATTGGTTGCGCATCTCTTCGCGCTGAAACGTGCATGTGAGGATGCACTCATGCACAACAACAACCTGTTTTGTGGTGTCATATTGCAGGGTAACATCTAGGTCAACAAACACGTTGCGACCGGAGACGGACGACCGGAGACCGGTGCCTGAGCCTGTCGAAGGCACATTATCGGTGTCTGAGCCTGTCAAAGGCACATTGGGAGGCAAATACCTTTGTATCACATCCACAAAATCATCTGTTTCATATTCGTCCAACTGCCACGTAAACCCCAACCTTATCCCATCGCCACCATCTTGGGGGCTACCCGCTACCAATTCGTGGAAGTCGGCGCAACGCACGAGGTCGCCGTCGAAGATGAGCGCATGCTCCATCTCGGTCCTGCTGTGGTAGGGCGTAATCAGGGTTTGCTTTGCCAGTAGCAAGCTTTGGATGAGAGCGCTTTTGCCGCTACTGTTGGCTCCTGCTATCACGGTTATGGGGTGCAAATCTATATCCACACGCTGATGGAATGCCTTGAAGCGTTCAACATGCACCCGCACTAAGCCGTTTCTGGACTCCGGTAGGTAATATGTTGGCAATTTCATGCTATCACTTCCCTGTAGATGTGTTCTAGCCGCAGGGCTATTTTCTCCCATGCGTAGCGCTCCTCAACCTTGCGCCGCCCATGCTCGCCCATGCGTGTGCGTCGTTCGGGAGACAATTTGAACATCGCCGCCAGCTTCGTCTCCAAGTCAAGCACATTGCCCGGCTGCACCAAAAACCCATCCTGCCCCTCGGCTACCACGGTGCGCACGCCAGCCAGGTTGGATGCTATCACCGGGCGTCCGGTGGCAAGCGACTCAACGAGCACCAAGCCAAACGCCTCGCCGGATGTAGTTGAGGGTAGCACCGTCACATCGGCTAGGCGGTAGTGGTCGGGCAACTCGTCATCTGGCACGAAGCCGGCAAAGTGGACCTGTTCTGCAATGCCCAACGTTTCAGCTTGTTGCTGATAGGTTGTGAGCATATTGCCCTTGCCCACGACAATAAGCACTGTGTCTTGTAAAGCTGCCACATCGCGCAGGTTGGCTAGTGCTTGCAACAAGATGTGGACGCCTTTGAAGTAATGCGCACTATCGAGAACCCCAACAAACAACATCACCTTTTTGTTGGCTAGGTTGTAGCGTTCAACCAAGTAGGGGGGGCGTTCGCCTGGCGTAAACCGATGTATGTCTACGCCATTGGAAAGCTCATCGGCATGCATACGCTTGCTTTTGATAACGTGAGCATATTTAGAAGAGCGCCCATAGTCGAGCGACGTGAAGCATGTGCGGTTTGCGCCACTCATCAGCACATTGCCAAACGTTGCATCGTGGACACGGCTAATGATGCCAGTAATACCTTGGAGGTGTACGTCTTGGTGGTGCGTAATGACAAGCGGTGTGCCTAGCCAATGGAGCATGGCAATGGCTTCTGAGCCACCATAGAAAGGCATATGCAGGTGTACCACGTCGAAGCCACGCGCTTGTGTGAGCAAAGATGGGAGGAAGACGGCATTGCCATAGCGCAACAGCGGGTGCAGACGATGTACGTGGATGCCGTTCATCACTTCATTGGCGGGGGCATTGGGTATGCGCGGAGCAAAAACATGCACTTCGTGGCCAAGCCGCACCAGTTCAACAGCATTGTGGTAGGCAACATTGCCTGTGCCAGACCGTTGGGGTGGAAAATCTGCTATCACATGCATAATTTTCATAGGTTATACGTATCATTTCATTCAATAGCGGGAACCTCTATCCAACGTTGTTGTTCATGTTTGCATACAGTATACACCATATTTGGTATGTATGGTGTCCACTCCAGATTTCCGAAGTCTTTAAGACTTCGGAAGTCTCATCGGCAGCGCGTGTGGGCTATGCGTGCTGATTCTTGATAGCTCGATTTCAAGAGAAAAAAGACTGGATCAAACAGGGCTTGGGCCATGCGTGCCGAAAAGCTTTCGCCTGTTTGTTCATAGGCGATGCGATAGGTGCAGAGGGCAAGCAACTCGTGGTCACTCACTCGCCGCGTAGCTTGTACATCGGCACGTTGCTGCATGATGGTTGGCCAATGTTGCGCGATAGAAACATAGGCATGGAGCTTGTTCATAAACCGCTTACGGTCGCGGAGCACCACAAACCCCCATGTCACGATTTCGGCAAGGAGTAGTGCGGGTAGCAACGCTAGGATAGTCTGCCAGTGCAGGCTTTTGAGGAGCATACGGTAGCGATTGCGTTCTTGATACAACGTTTTCTTGGGACCAAAGCGCAGTTCGTAATTGTGATAGACAAGAGAGGTTGGCACATAGATGCAACGATAGCCGGCTAGCCGCACCCGCAACGAGAGGTCGGTATCTTCTATGTAGAGGAAGAAGGATTCATCAAAGCCCCCTAGCTCTAGGTAGAGGTCACGGCGCATAGCAAAAGCAGCGCCTGAGATAGCGCTCACTTCGTCTTGTTGCGTGTAGGTATTGTGCGGTGCCCCCATGCCACGGCAGAGGGTTAGCCCAGTGATATGCATTTCACCACCACATGTGTTTATTGTGTCGGGTTTTTCCAGTAGCACTATTTTGGATGTAGCCATACCTGCTTGTGGGGTTGTTTCGAGAGCAGCGATAAGCTGGTCGTGCCAAGCTGGTTCTGCGACAGCATCTGGGTTCAGGAAGGCAAGATACTCGCCCTTGGCATATTGGACTGCTAGGTTGTTGCCGCCAGCAAAGCCAAGATTTTCTGTGCTGCGAATAACCTGCACAGTGGGAAAGTTGGCTTCGACAGCGTCAGCACTTCCGTCGGTTGACACATTGTCAACCAAGAGTATTTCATCGGTATTGGTTGGCGGCAGTCCAGACACAGCAGCCTGGACGCACCGCTGAAGCAATTCCCCACCATTATAATTGACAATGATAATGCTTGCTCGCATAGGTTCATTCATTATTCAAGCACATTCTTCGGGTGTGTATCAGAACAATGACACATGGCGGCAGATGAAGATGTCTCTAGGTTGTTCCAACGAGCGCCCGGTGTGTTGGGTGCATATCTGCGCATGGGGGCCACATCAAGGCGCTGTTGACCACCAGCCGGCGCAGATTCTTCTTGTGCTGTTCCTAAGTTGGTGAGTAACTCATCGAGCAAGCTATCAAGACCAATTTTGCTTGATCCTTTCTGTATAATTATGGGAATCACGCGGTCAGCTTTGCGTTGTTGCATAACAAAGATACCGCGAACTGAATGCAGGATGACGCCCGTAAAGAGCAGTAACCCACCGAAGATAAAGAAGAGTACAAGGGTAGCCATGTCCATTGCTGGTATATTGGTAAGTGAAAAGCCGGTAGATGCGCCAACGATGGCTCCGATAACCCCTGTAAGCAAGATGAGAAAACCTGACAAACCACAATAGAGAAGCGGATGTTGCTGCCCTAATGGGTGAACAACTTTATCTAGCCCTTTGAGGTGTTCTTTATCCTGTTTGAGAATCATGCCGCGCATTGAGTGGAGGATAAACCCTTTGAAAAAGAGGGCAGCCCCAACGAAAAAGACCAGAGTCGTAGCCAGTGCTGAACCTATAGACATGCCTTGGTTGGTACGTGCGACAATGTCAAGCCACATCAGGCCAGTGCCAGTAGCACCAAGCAAGAGTCCAAAGAGTAACATAACAAGCCCGGTCATGCCAAAAAACAGCAATGGGCGATATTGCCCTATTAGGCGGAAGAGTCCGTTCAGCACGATGAAGCCATGTTTTATCACAGAGCGCTTGGGTTTATCGTTATAGAGGATCGTGATTGGGACTTCAGTGGTTTTTAGGTCATAGTCGCGGGCTATGAATTGCATTTCGCATTCAACCCCAAAGCTGTTCGATTCAAAGTTGAGAAACTCTAGGGCACGTGACGAAAAGGCACGAAACCCGCTTTGGGTATCTGTCAAATCAACGCCAGATGTTTTATTGGTCAACAGATTAAAAAACCAGTGCCCATAAATACGATGCACTGGCACATTGCTTGCTGGCCCATCGGGGGGGGGTTCAGAGAGGTAACGAGAACCTACCACTATATCGGCTTCACCCCGCAAAATGGGAGCCATAACAAAGGGCATTTGCTTTGGAACGTGCTGGCCGTCGGCGTCGAGTGTTACAACCACATCGGGGTTAAACAGTTCACGTGCTTTTCGGAATCCGGTCGTAAGGGCTACGCCCTTGCCTTGATTTTGTGGGTGTTGGATGACGGTGACACCTGCTTGCTGTGCTATTTCTGCTGTATTGTCAGACGAACCATCATCCACCACAATAATATCCGTCACAAATTCGCGTACTTTTTCTATGGTGTTTGCGATACGTTTTTCTTCGTTGTAGGCCGGTATAACGACAACAACCGTTACTCGCGGATCCGATGTTCTGGCATGAGAAAGAGTAATAACATATTGGTCATTGGACTTGTTGCTTTCTTCAAGGATTGTCTCAGGTGTAACCTGTGCTACACGCAATGGCTGTTGCTTGGTGTGTGAAAAAGCAGCAGCTTTCTGTGTACTTGTTTTGCTACTATCATTGGGTTTTGGTTCAGACATGGCTTTTTTCCCCTTTTACCTACATGTTATCTATTACCACGATATGCTGGTAGTGGTTCTACTCATACTGATGGCTATTGATATTGTTGATTATGAAGAGAAAGCAAACCTACTATCAGTAATTATGCAACCACCACCCGATATGCTTACATTGCAATTCAATAAAGTTACAAAATAGTTAAAACACAATAGTTTGTTACATTGTGATTAAGAATATCAAACAGAAGCTTAACTATGTTTCATAATAGCATGCTCAAAAGCCAGAGTCAAGGGGTTTGTTGAATTTCTTGTTTGAAAGTGTATTGAATTGTAGATTATCCTACAGGCAAGGAGTATCTAAACCCTTCTTTACACTCTTTTATCTCTACTATGCTATGTAGTAGAACCCTATGACGTGGCACACCAAATCTTTGCAAAGGAAACCGTATGTGTAAGCTACTATCTTCATCTGTAACACGTTTTCTAGGTTGCTCTTACTGTTAAACGATAGATGCCGTTTTTTTTGCATAGAGCAATACAGCTCGCAGCATTGGAGCGTACCAGCAAAGAATTGCATGTTCCTTTTTGTATAGCTTTGCGTTCTTTGCGTCTTTGCGCGAGGTCTTCATGAAAAAAGAAAAAGGAGTAATTCTGCTTTGTTTGGTGCCTATTTAGAACAATTGGAGTATGCATAGTATCAACCGGAACGAGAATACCACTCAATAGTCGTTCATGAGGGCTAAAAAAAGGTGCTATCGTGTCAGAGACTCAAAGAAAGCGTATGGCAGAGCATAATGCCAACCTCACACGCTTTCTTTCAGATGTACACAACCAGAGTAGGATGGACTTCTAACCTGTCCGTTGAAGACAGACAGGATGCCTATCCTACGATTTTACCTCCGAAAGTGAGTATGGGGAATCACCCAGAGGCGAATGTAATGGGCACCTCGGCTGTGCGCAAATTGTGGTCACGCGCTATGAATTGTAGCTCTAGTTCTGGAAAAAGGGGCGATTGGAAAGAAAGAACCTCAAGCGCATGTGCTGAAAAAGCCCGGAAATTGCTCAATGAGTCTGTCACTGTGACGCCAGCAGCAAACCCAATAAACGTATTGAACCATCGTCGCAGAACACCAAAGGGAAACGTTTCTTGTATAGTTCTTGACCCAACGACAATATCTACCTGACAGGTGAGTATTGGCAAAATAACTTCAAACATCTGTACCGGTACCGCATGGGCACCTGAGAGTGTTACAACCACATCCGGGTTTTGTGTACGGGCAAGTGCAAACCCATACGTGAGAGCTACCCCTTTCCCTTGATGCTGCGTGTTGTGTACGACGAATGCCCCAGCCGCTCGTGCTAATTGGGCTGTTTCATCGCTCGACCCATCATCAACAACAATAACACTACTAGCTACCCGGTGTATGCGTGTTACAGTGTCTCCGATGTGATATGCTTCATTATACGCAGGGATAACAATAACAATCTTTGGATTCGGCTTCATGGGGTCGGTTGAACCTGTATTTTTATTCGCATGCACCGTTTTGCTTGGTATCATGTTCTTTCCTCACATTTCTACACAATTCCATACATATTTTGACATATTCTTGATCATTGAGAAAATACATGCGTGGATTCTTCTGTTTTGCGGTATTCTCATTGATTGATTGTTTGATTGATTGATTGATTGATTGATTGATCTGTACCCTAAGAGTGTCGGAGGGAACAGGCTATTCTTTTCAGTTACGCTACAATACTATAGTATCTTGTACACTAATCTTTATAGTATACGAAATTGCTCCTCAAGTCAAGCACTTGCGTGATACAAAATGGTATAAAAAGTGTTCTTCGTCATCATCCCCATGAGTTATGATACAATACATGAAGAACACCATCTTGCACAATGTATCTGAAGACCAAACACGATTGAAACGAAAGAAAGATGGGAGTGGCACCAACACCACAACCAACCATAGTGCCACATACACAGCAAGAACCTACCTCAAAAGCCAATCATAGGGGCAACGAATCAACCCACGCAGCACAACAAAAGGGGTGGGCTTTGGATAGCTTGGAATATCTTTTCCTCAGTTCATCGCCCGTAGAGACTAGGCTACTCCATAGATATTTCGTGCTTTTGCCGTTTCAATTCTTCTATGCCAATTGATTTCGTTGCATCACTCAATGTTTCACACAACTGGTCAATCCAAAATCCATCTTGTTTCTTGCCTGATTGATTGGAACGTGGCAATTGCGTAGACTGAGGCTGTTCTGACGATGGTTCGGACCCATGTCGTGATTGCTCCTTTGCAGCTTGTTCGTAGAGCACGATGACTTCAACTTCACCGGGTGGCAGTTTGGGCAAAGGTTCATCCCATTCGAGGGTTGTATCGGACCGGATATGCGCTTTTAGCTTGACTGCTTGCATTATGATAACCTCCGTGTATCTATTCTCCCAAGTAACATGTCACACTCATAGTACGCAAGGGGTTGCTGTTGCTGTGCATTATAACGTATGTTTTGCGTACAATAAAGTACAAAATTGGTAGAATTGTTCCGTAACCCAAAAAGAGGCACAGAATCTGCTAAAAACAGCGCCAAAGACAGCGCCCCCGGTACAAGATACCGGGGGCTACCAGAAAGGTATGGAGGAAATTCACGAAAGGAGGTATGTATCTAGTATACAGACGTTAGGTGAAAATGAAATGTTCCCCTGCTGATGTTTGGCACACATCTTTGTCACTCTTCCTTTGTTCCCTACGTGTGTCAAAAGGAACGTCATAGTACTTCCTATGATGACAATAAAAACCCACGTTTCGTCAACGCAGCAACAATAGTACGTGCATTCTCATCTGGTGAATTATTGACCGTGTCCAGCGTTATTTCAGGGTTCAGCGGTGGCTCATATGGGTCATCAATACCAGTAAAGCCTTTGATTTCGCCTCGGCGTGCCTTCGTATACAACCCTTTTACGTCGCGTTCTTCACACACTTCGAGTGGCGTATCAACAAATACCTCAAAGAAATAGTCTGAACCGACAATTTTGCGTACTTCGTCACGCGTTGCCCGATAGGGACTAACAGCCGCACAGATAACTACCCCATTGTGGCGTACCACTTCGCCACTCACAAACCCAATGCGCAAAATATTCGTATCGCGGTCTTCGCGGCTAAACCCGAGACCTTTTGAGAGATGTGTACGCACAACATCACCATCGAGTACCGTCACCTGTCGCCCATGCTCCAGCAGCAGCACAGTCAATATTTCAGCAACCGTAGATTTGCCTGCGCCGCTCAAGCCGGTGAACCATACGCAAAAGCCTTGTTCATGCTGTGGTGGGTGCATCTGCGCCAAAATCTCGGCTGTTTCCTTGCGGGTAAACCATTCGGGAAGTGGTTTGCCTTGGGCTAGATACTCTTCGCGCACCTGCGTGCCAGAAATACTGGCTACCTTAGTGCCTTCTGGTACCTGATTGGCTTCCACGTACTCGCCCTTGTCAATGACATAGAGCAATTCCTTGAACGGCACCATTTTCACGCCTAGCTCACGTTCGTGCTCTACCATCAAGTCTTGTGCGCCATAGGGGTCATAAAACGGCTTACCTGTGCTATCTTTGCCTGGCCCCGCATGGTCACGCCCAACAATGAAATGGTTTGCACCATAGTTGCGGCGGATGATGGCATGTAAGAGCGCTTCACGTGGGCCAGCCATGCGCATCGCCAATGGTAGCAAACTCAGCAATGTGCGTTGCTGATCATAGTAGTGTTCTACCAACGTGCGATAAATACGCACGCGGGTAAAATGGTCTACATCTCCCGGTTTTGTCATCCCCACCACGGGGTGGATGAGTAGGCTACCGCCAACTTCGTTGGCGGCTCGCTTGGTGAGTTCTTCATGGATGCGGTGTAGTGGGTTGCGCGTTTGAAATGCCACAACGTTCGCATTTCCCATACGCTCCAATTGTTCACGTACTTGTGCCGGTGTGCGTCGCAGATCCACAAAATCGAAATAACGCGGCAGGGTAATCACTTGGAGTGCGCCTGAGATACAACGGTTGCCCCACGTTATCATTTCAGAAACGAGCGGGTGGCGCGAGTCGGTTGTGCCTAAAGAAAGCTGTGCCTCAGTTTGAGGGTCCCATACAAACGTTTCTTCTACGTCCATAACGGCTATGAGGTTATTGCGCGAGTCGCGCAGGGCTACTTGGTCTTGCCCTTCGGCTAGAGATTGCTCATCAACCGTCAACGTAATGGGCAATGGAAAAAGCGTATCATTCTTTAAGCGCATTTCGTGCAGCACACGTTCATAATCGGCTTGGTTCATAAAACGGTCTAGCGGGGAAAATGCCCCAACTGCCAGTAACTCAAGGTCGCACAATGCACGTGCTGAAAGCTGCACTGATGGAAGCTTCCGTGCTTGCTCAATGAGGTGTTCTCGCTTTTCTTCAGGCACACACAAATTGACGAGTTTTCCGCCATACGGTTCTATACACTGTGTATCCGCATTGTTGTGTTCTACGGTCATAGTGGAAGTTATTCCTCCTTACAAAAGATATATTTGTATTTTACAGTACTACGCTGAGTTTTCTGTACAACGAATGCCTTTTTTCAAGAGCGTTTGTTGTTTACAAGTGTAGCAGTGTACACCTTTTTGATACAACTGGCAACTCACATACGTATGTTATAGGCTCACAACGTTCCACTGCGCTAAAATGCAAGCTTGAGGGGAAGAATGTCTCTGCGCCTCTGCGTGTAGATTTAGCGTAAAGCCGCAAAGTATGTATGCCCCGCGCAAAGCCGCAAAGACCGCACAGGCGCAGGGCATAGAGCAGTCCTAATTGCGTTGTGCATGATACAGCAACCATACACGAAAAACCGTTGTATCTCTCTGCATCTTTGCTTCTCTGCGCCTCTGCGTTCAAAATGGTACCAATCATGGAGGGTTGCTATAGGTTTCAGGGCATAGGGCACCTACCACCTATGGTATAATTCCCCAATAAAATAACGCACAAAGAAAAAACACCCGCGCATGCCAAGCCACCGCATGGGCGTTTCTTCTGTGTAGTATTGTGTGAATAAAACGCAACGTATTGTACTATACTGGCAATGCTTTGCACAATGAAAAAAGAATGGGACCTGCACACATATGACGCACAAAAAGGCACAAACACAAAACCAACCCCAAGGGCAGCTAGACTTGCATGCCCCAACACAACCGCCAACACAGCAAAATATGCTTGCTTTCTCCAGTATCCTCGACAACTACCTCTGTGGACGAGTGGGCGATTTCTTACAGCAACATATCAAGCCCGGCGCTACCCTCTCCATTGTTTCGGCCTATTTCACCATATACGCTTTTGAAGCCCTCAAGCAAGAACTTTGCGCTGTGGAGCATGTGCGGTTTCTCTACGGAGAACCGCGTGGCATCACCATTGTAGACCCGAGCCGCTCCGAAAAAAAGGCGTTTGCGCTTGTTGACGATGGCTTGAAACTTTCGCAAAGCTTGCACCAAAAGCGTATAGCCCGCGAGTGCGCCAACTGGATTCGTGACAAGGTAGAAGTGCGTTCTATCAGGCGCTCCAATTTCATGCACGGCAAAATGTATCATATGGAGCACCACGGCGGCGAAGAAGCCGTAGTCGGTAGTTCCAACTTCACCCTTTCTGGGCTAGGGCTAGGGGCAGCCAGCAATATTGAACTCAACCTCGTGATAGATAGCGCCCGCGACCGTCGAGACCTCAAATATTGGTTTGATGAGCTATGGGCTCATGACAACCTCGTGTCGGACGTGAAAGACAATATATTGGACTACCTCGCCAAACTCTATGCCAACAACGCCCCCCAGTTTATCTACTACAAAACGCTCTTTCACCTCTTTGAACAGTATCTCCAGCAGCAGGCACATAGTGACTTGCTCATTGAACAGGACCAGTTTACCGATACGGGCATTTGGCAAGCGCTGTTTGCCTTTCAGCGCGATGGCGTGCGCGGTGCCATCAACAAAATCCTCAAGCACGGCGGGTGCATCATAGCCGATAGTGTGGGCTTGGGCAAAACCTACGAAGCCCTCGCCGTCATTCGCTACTTCGAGCTGCGCAATGCCCGCGTGCTCGTGCTCTGCCCCAAAAAACTGCGAGAAAACTGGACAGTGTATCAAGCCCAAAACAATAGCCCCCTCAACCCCTTTCTCAAAGAACGCTTCAGCTATACCGTGCTTTCGCATACCGACCTGAGCCGTGAAACGGGCAAGTCGGGCGATATTGACCTCAGCACCATCAATTGGGGCAACTATGACTTCGTGGTCATTGACGAATCGCACAACTTCCGCAACAACACCCGTGGCAAGCGTGATGAAGACGGCACCATCATCCGCAAAAGCCGCTATGAACGCCTCATGGATGACATCATCAACAGCGGCGTGCGCACCAAGGTGCTGTTGCTTTCGGCTACCCCAGTCAACACAGACCTGAGCGACCTGCGCAATCAATTGGCTTTCCTCACCGGGGGCGATGATACCGCATTCAAAGCCTCGTTAGGAGTGGATAGTTTACAACGGACCCTTTCGGTTGCACAACGCACATTCAACGAATGGGCCCGCAATGAGAGCAAGCGTAGCCTGAAAGACTTGCTCGACCGCCTTAGCTCGGCCCTATTCACCTTGCTCGATGAGCTAACCATAGCCCGTTCGCGCAAGCATATCCAAAGCTACTATAGCGACACCCTACACCAATTGGGGGGCTTTCCACAACGCCAAAAACCTGTTTCTGTCGTGATAGATGATGTAGATTTGCAGGGTCGCTTCATGTCGTATGACCGTTTGCACAAAGAAATTACCGACTATCGGCTGTCGCTCTTCAATCCCACAGCATATGTGCTGGATGAGTATAAAGACCGCTACGACTCGGCGCAAGCGCATCATTTTCGACAGAGCACCCGTGAGCATTATCTCATTGGCATGATGCGCGTGAACTTTCTCAAGCGCCTTGAAAGCTCAGTGCATGCCTTTACCATCACACTCGACCGCACTATACGCAAGATTGAAGACTTAGAAGAACGTATCAAGCGTTTCCATGCCTACCGGCAAGAAAATCCCACGGTAGATTTTGATGCGCTCGCCGTGGAAGATGACGACGACGCCGACCTACAGGAAGCGTTTCAGGTAGGCACCCTCGCCATTCAAATGGCGCATCTGGATACAGAACGCTGGCTACAAGATTTACATGACGATAAGGAGCAATTGAGCTTAGTGCATGCATCGGCGGAACGCGTGACGGTGGACCGTGATGCCAAGCTCAAGCGCCTGAAGGAACTCATTGCACACAAGGTAGATAACCCAACGACAAATAGCCATAGCAACCCAAATCGCAAAGTACTCATCTTCACGGCATTTGCCGACACTGCCCGCTACCTCTACAACAATCTCTCCACATGGCTTCGCAACGATAAGCATGTGCATTGTGCGCTTGTGGTAGGCACGGGGGATAACAAGAGCACGCTCGGCAAAAGTGACTTTATGCATATCTTGACGAACTTTGCGCCGCTTGCCAAAAAACGGGCCGACATTCCTACCTTCCCCAACGATGAGGAGATTGATGTGCTCATTGCAACTGATTGTATTTCAGAAGGGCAAAACTTGCAGGATTGCGACTATCTCATCAACTACGACATTCACTGGAACCCCGTGCGCATCATTCAACGCTTCGGGCGCATAGACCGTATCGGCAGCCTCAACACCAGCATTCACCTTGTCAACTTCTGGCCCACGCCCGACCTAAACAAGTATATCAACCTGAAAAACCGCGTTGAGGCACGTATGGCGTTGGTAGATATTACGGCGACGGGGGGAAGATAATGTGTTGGCAGAATAGCTTGATGCCGATGTGATAGCTCAAGAGCTATCGTACCGCGACCAGCAATTGCTGCGCCTAAAAGATGAAGTGCTCGACTTGGAAGACCTGAACGAAAGCATCACGCTGAACGATTTTACACTAGATGATTTTCGCATTGATCTGCTCTCGTATATCCAAAACAATCGCAAGCAACTGGAAGAAGCCCCGCTTGGCATGTATGCCGTAGTGCCACCACACCCGGACCATGCGATAGCCGCACCCGGTATCATCTTTTGTTTGCGGCAGAAGCAAGCCAAAGAAAGCACCGAGGTCAACCCGCTGCACCCCTACTATCTGGTGTATGTGCGCGATACGGGCGATGTGCGCTTGGGCTTTGTGCAACCCAAACAAATACTTGAACTCTATCGGGTGTTGTGTGCCGAACGTACCACCCCCTACGAATCCTTGTGCGACCTCTTTGACCAACGCACGCAAAACGGGCAGGATATGTCGCACGAAACCATGTTGCTCCAGAAAACCATGCAGGCTATCACGGCAACATTCAAGAGTCGTATGGGAGCCAGTGTCATGATGGACCGCAAGGGGAGAATGCTTGACGCCCAGAATCAAGTCCACGAAACGACCGATTTTGAATTGATAACATGGACAGTGTTAGTACAGCAACCCTAAATGAAACGTGCATGTTTCAACGCAGAGGCACAGAGATGCAGAGGCGCAGAGGCGCAACCTGAAGCACATTTCGTGGTTGGTTGTTTGTATCATTGACAACTCAATTTGGGTGTGTATCCATAGGCACATGTGCTAGTATTGTTGCTCGCACCTGTTCAACAACAAACAGCGCCTGTTCTGCTTCTTCTCTTGTTGGCCATTGGTCAAAGTCATAGCGCATCCCAACTGCATAATCAGTCAATTGAACCAAATCAAGCATACCCAAATCTGGTAGTGGCTCAATGCCTTGGCACAATCGTTCAAGCTCCTCCAAATCATGCGTATAGGGAAAAGACTGTCCTCTGATGACGAGAAATCCTTTCAGGTATTTTTCAACTGCTTGCTGGGCGTGATAGCATGCGGTGTCATATGGTCCAGCACTACCCAAAACTAAACGCAACGTGTGAAGGTCGCTATCAGCTTTGCAAAACCAACCGCGTGCTAGAGTCTGAAGATCGTTCATAGAGTACTCTTCCTTCTGCCAATGCTGTTGTAATGAAGGCGCTAGGAACACTACGCCATTCATATACCTCTTCAGGTGTCCAGACAACAATATCTTTTGAGGGGTAGATTCCTACTAATGCGCGGCGATATTTACTGGCACGTTGATAACGTGGTAGCTCGGACTCTTCAATGATCAACAAGTCAAGGTCGCTCTCAGGTCGAGCCATACCACGAGCATGCGAACCAAAGAGTACAATAGAAGTTGGGTTTCCCGATGCTACTATGTGGCGAACGATGTCGCTCAAGAGTTCTTCGGTTATGGTATTTTGACACGGAACGGACATAGCTCTTTCCTTTCTCGCAACCCTTTTCTTTTTTCATGAAGACCTCGCGCCAAGACGCAAAGAACGCAAAGCTATAAAAAAAGGAACTTGCAACTCTTTGCTGGTACGCTGCAATGCTGCGAGCTGTCTTTTCCTTACATTCTTCCATGCCTTGCGTCATTATACCATAGGTGCCACACACTGTCCGTTGCTATCATACCTCAATTAGGAGCTACATAGACATGGGAGAATCTCTATGCTATACTTTTCGCTACGAACCAAAACACAAAGAATCGTAGCACCGGCATCCTGCCGGAGTCCGACATCCCGGCTAGAAGCCGGTGCTACGGCAGAATCTGGCTAGAAGCCGGTGCTACGGCAGAATCTGCGTAGTGACATGAAAGGAATCGTATGAACGACCACCATATCAAACAACAGGTACAAAACGCCTTGCAGCGCTTCGCAACCAGCGATAGCAGCATGCTCGCCAACGCCACGGCGCTTTTGAACGCCCTCGGCTACTCTTGAATTGATACCATGGATAGGAAATACATATGATTCCACAAAAGGCAATCTTTATTTCTGGGCATGCTCGACAGCAAATAACGTTTCGGGGGACATCTGAGCAAGAAATTGTAGAAGCTATCCAGACAGAAACTTGGACACCAGCACAATCTGGTAGACTAGAATGCCGTAAAGACTTTCCTTTTAATTCTGATTGGAATGGAAAATACTATACAACAAAGCAAGTGCGCCCTATTTTTGTAGATGAACCGACACAGATAGTTGTAGTAACTGTCTACACATATTTTTTCTGAGGTGACATATGAAAATCACGTATGACCCGATAGTAGATGCACTATATATTCGTTTCAAGGAAACAACCGTGACTACTGTACATCTGGATGATGGAATAGCCCTAGACTATGACACAGACGGTTATTTGGCAGGGATTGAAATACTCGATGCCAAAGTACGTTTGAATAATCCACAAACCTTCAGTCAAGTAGTTCTGGAAAACATTGGGATGGCTACAATGTGAAAGGAATCGTATGAACGACCACCATATCAAACAACAGGTACAAAACGCCTTGCAGCGCTTCGCAACCAGCGATAGCAGCATGCTCGCCAACGCCACGGCGCTTTTGAACGCCCTCGGCTACCGCAGCAACAAAACCCTAGAACTTGTACCGAATACCGTACAGGGGTTTCAAGATGTGTTTCCCATAGAAATACACACCGCTCGCGCACTCACCGACGAGTGGCAGTCGGTTGATTTTGTGTTCCAACTGACCGACGACGAAATGCAACACCTGGGGCAAACAGGCATGCCGTTCGGCACCACCGAAGATGTTGACCAAGTGCGCATATATTCGTACATGTTTTTTGCCATACGTCTCACGGGTGACTATTATACCCGCACGCAATTAGCCGGCATCACCCGTGAGCTCAACAGGCACTTCCCCATGCCGGTGCTCATCCTGTTTCAGCATGGCGATACCCTCACCATTGCCATTATCAACCGCCGTGTGCATAAGCGTGATGATGCCCGCGATGTACTCGAAAAGGTCACGCTCATCAAAGACATCCACATCACCGAGCCACACCGGGGGCATCTGGATATTCTGTATGACCTCGCATTGCCTGCCATTTTGCAAGAGCATACCGTGCGCAGTTTTGTGGACTTGCAGCGGATATGGGGCGATATTCTCAGCAGTAGCGAACTCAACAAGCGCTTCTACCGCGACATCGCCAACTGGTATTTTTGGGCAACGCAAAACGTCACCTTCCCAGCAGGCACGGAACCGAATGCAGATCAGCGCACCGCTACCAACATCATCCGCCTGATTACGCGCCTCATTTTCGTGTGGTTCGTCAAGGAAAAGGGCCTGATACCGGGCGACCTGTTCGATGAGCGCAAACTCAAGACCATGCTCAACGACATGTCGCCAGATGCGAGTAGCTACTACAAAGCCATACTGCAAAACCTGTTCTTTGCCACGCTAAACCAAGAAATGGGCAAGCGCGAGTTTCGCAAAAAGCATGCCAGTGGTGGGCGCGACCAAAACCGCCTTATCACGACGCTCTACCGCTACCAAGACTATTTTCAACCCGCTGGCGACACGACCATGCTTGACCTCATGCGCAATATTCCTTTCCTTGATGGTGGTCTCTTTGATTGTTTGGACTATGAAGAACTGACGGATGATTCTGGCTCCGGTCCCCCGTCTGCGGTCCCCCGTCGCACCATCCGTATTGATGGCTTTTCGGATGAGAAGAAAAACCCGCTTGCCGTGCCCAACAAGTTCTTTTTTGGTGGGGAACAGGATATAGACTTGAATGCAACCTATGACACAAAAGGCAAGCGCTACAAAGTGCGCGGTCTCATTCACACCCTGAACCGCTACAAGTTTACCGTGACAGAAAACACCCCTATTGAAGATGAAATCGCCCTAGACCCAGAATTGCTTGGCCAAGTGTTTGAGAACCTGCTGGCCGCCTACAACCCAGAGACGGGCGCAACGGCTCGCAAGCAAACGGGGTCCTTCTATACACCGCGTGATATTGTGAGCTATATGGTAGATGAGTCGCTCTTGGCGTATTTGTCGCAATACGTTGCGCCAGTTGAGCGCCTCGCCCACCTGCTCGCCTACAACAACACTCCCCCCCAGTTTAACGACGACGAGTGCCAGCGCCTCATTCACGCCATAGACCAGGTGAAGATACTCGACCCGGCCTGCGGGTCGGGAGCTTTTCTCATCGGCATATTGCAAAAACTCGTGTTTGTGCTTGGCAAACTCGACCCGCGCAATGAGCTATGGCGAGCTGAACAGATAGCCAAAGCCAACCGTATTGACGAGAGCAATGCCCGTGACTTGGCTATTGAGACGATTGAAAAGGCATTTGCCTATGACTCGCTCGACTATGCACGCAAGCTCTACCTCATCCAAAATTGCATCTATGGGGTAGATATACAACCCATTGCCATGCAAATAGCCAAGTTGCGCTGTTTTATTGCGCTGATAGTAGACCAACAGGCCGACGATAGCCAAGAAAATCGCGGTATGCTGGCCCTGCCCAACCTTGAAACGCGCTTTATTGCCGCCAATACGCTCATTGGGGCGGACGTACACCAAGGAGCATTGCGTAGCCAAACAGTGATCAATCTTGAAACCGAACTCGCAACCGTGCGCCGTTATCACTTCAATGCCAAAACACCAGACACAAAGCGTAAATACCGTGAACGGGATAGGTCCATTCGCCAACAAATAAGTGCTGAACTGAAGCGTGACGGGGTAGAAGGGGCTACCGCCGATATGCTGGCGCAGTGGGATCCCTACGACCAAAATGCAACCGCACCATTCTTTGACGCAGAGTGGATGTTTGGCGCACGCGAAGGCTTCGATGTGGTGCTTGGCAACCCACCCTATGTACGCCAAGAACAGATTAAGCATTTGAAAGACAACTTCAAAAAACGCTACTCTTGCTACACCGGCACCGCTGACCTGTATGTCTACTTCTACGAACGTGGCATACAAGTGCTCAAAAATGGCGGTATTTTGACGTATATCTCAAGTAACCAGTTTTTTCGTGCCGCATATGCCAAAAAATTGCGTCAGTTTTTCAGTAGTCACATGACAATGCATAAGTTGGTTGACTTTGGAGATGCAAAGGTGTTCACGGCTATTGTCTCCACGTGTATCCTCGTTATAAGCAAAGCCAAGCCTAATAATCAGCAGGTACAGGTATTGCTCTGGGAACCAGAAAGAACTTTGAGCGATATTACATCTGCCTTAGAAACCAGTGGGTTGTTGGTACAACAACAGAAACTAAACCCCGATGGTTGGCAATTGGAACAACCCAATGTGCTGCATCTGCTAGATAAACTGCGACAGGCAGGCACTCCATTAGGCGAGTATGTGCAGGGAAAACTATTCCGTGGCATCATTACCGGTTTGAATGAAGCTTTTGTCGTAGACCAAGCAACCCGTGACCGCTTGATTGCTGAAGATGCATCATCTGCTGAGGTACTCAAACCTTTCTTGCGCGGGCGTGATGTGCGCCGCTGGCGAGTGAACTTTGCTGAACAATATCTTATCAAGATAGAGTCATCCGAAAACAAAACCCATCCTTGGTCTGGCAAACCAGAACAAGAAGCAGAACGCCTTTTTGCCAAAACCTATCCAGCAATACATGCTTGGTTTGATAACCACCGACCAGCATTAATCAAGCGACTTGACCAAGGACGCTTTTTTTGGGAATTACGCTCTTGTGCCTACTGGCAGGAATTTGAGCAGTCGAAAATTATCTATCCAGATATAGCGAGATCGGGAGAGTTTGTGTATGACAATGAGGGCTATTACCTAGCGAACACAAATTATTTTCTGCCAACGAATCAAAAATGGCTTGTTGGTTTGCTCAACAGCAAAGTGGTGTTTTGGTTCTATGCAAAGATAAGTTCTCAATTGGGTGGTAAGACAGTTCGATTCTTCTCTCAGTATGTCTCCCAAATCCCCATCCCTACTGCCACGCCAGCACAACAAGCACCTATTGTGAAGTTGGTAGACGACATCTTGGCGGCGAAGCAAGCCAACCCCGATGCAGATGTGTCGGCGCTGGAAGCGGATATTGACGCGCACGTATATCGCCTGTATGGGCTAACCGATGAGGAGATACGGGTGGTGGCGGGGGAGTAGGTGCGCAGGTTTCAGGGGTCAGGTTTCAGGGGTCAGGTTTCAGGGGTCAGGTTTTAGGGTGCTACGGTACGGGT
>CAZVEN010000052.1:0-29388 GCA_964626155.1 uncultured Chloroflexaceae bacterium
TCGTCGGGCTCATAACCCGAAGGTCAGAGGTTCGAATCCTCTCGCCGCTACCACACAACTTGTAACTGGACTGGTGTATACCAGTCCAGTTTTTGTTTTGGCCCTCGAAATCAAGGAATTTGAGGTGTAAATGTAATATCATGATAAAAACCAGCACAACGGCTCTCCGAGTGTGCGTTGACAATAGCACCATTGGGGCGAAACCCTATCACACATACCGCGCCATATGCCCCGGCATCTCCGCCACAAACTGCATAGCCTCGCCCGTCACCGGGTGCGGCAAACACACCTGCGCAGCATGCAGCAAATGCCACTGCACAGTATCGCCGCGAAAGACCGCCGATCCTCCATAGCGCGTATCCCCAATCAAAGGATGCTCAACCACAGCCAAATGCAACCGTATCTGATGTGTGCGACCAGTATAGAGACGCGCACACAACAAAGCCGCATCTCCCAACCGTTGCTCTAGCGCAAATGCCGTATGCGCAAAACGCACACGTTGCCCATTTGGTAGCAGCATACCTACCTGCTCCAAGTTATACAGACACCACCGCCCACCACGCATACGCCCATGCCCCGTGCGCAGTTCAAACATATCCTCTACTGGCTCCCCTATGCAGAGACACTGGTAGCTCTTCTCAACCTGCTGGTTGGCAAAAGCTGCTTGGAGCGGTGCATTTGCTTGTGGGTTCTTGGTGCAGAGCAATATGCCCGACGTATCGCGGTCTAACTGATGGGCTAAACGCAGCGGAGGCACACTCCCATCACGCGCTTGGAAAAAATCCGTCAATGCCGAGATTACATTGCCTTGCACATCCCACGGAGTAGCACTCGTATACCACCCAGCCTGTTTGTTGAGCACCAACAACCACGCATCTTCATACACCACATCCCCTTGCCCAATATGGGTAGTCGCATACCGCCCATCTGGAGGGCGATGAAGACGAACCTGAGCACCAACCGGCACCGTGAACGTCGTATCAACTACACGTTGCCCATCCACCCATACCCCGCCATGCGCCAACACCAAGGCTACCACA
This sequence comes from uncultured Chloroflexaceae bacterium, assembly GCA_964626155.1. Taxonomy (GTDB): domain Bacteria; phylum Chloroflexota; class Chloroflexia; order Chloroflexales; family Chloroflexaceae; genus JAAUSY01. The sequence continues at coordinate 1,041 of CAZVEN010000052.1, forward strand.
GCGGAATCAACCAACGCATAGAGACATTCGTACAGCGAAGCCCCGCCTAGCTCCTCTGGTATCGTCAACTCAATCCTAGCTTGTGCCAACCCTACTCTCTCTCACCAATCATCATCTTCGTCTAGTGGGCGTATGTCTTGAGATACCAATTCTTTCCAAGCCAAAAAAATAGGTTCATCAGCGCCAGCTTCACGTAAGCATACTGCAACAGCGCCATCTTCCTGCTTCAGTTCTGGAAACGTGAGTAAGAGCATAGCAATATCGCGCCAGTCTGTACCAGCTTTCGGTTGCCCACGCCGCCGCTCATACGCAATGACCTTACTGGCAATCAACGCAGGTGGCTGTAATACAAGCACACCTGCAATACGCTCAGCAGATGGTAATACACGAACCGGTCGCACATCAACCAAGTGACGATTCTCAGATTTTTGCAACTGATAGATTCTATACCCACGCCTCTCGCCAACGTCACGTATTCGCACACCAATATGAAATTGTTCACTGAGATGATCACGTAATGCCTGCGCCAACGATAGCGCATGGGTTGAAACAAGGTCAATGTCTTGGGTCATACGTGGCTCATGAACGTATGCATTGACAGCATGCGCACCAAACAAAACAACATCGTCACGGTCACGTAGGAACATCAGTATCGCATCATGGAGAGTTGATAGTAACAATGTAGAACCCTTCATAAACTCTTGAAATGTGACTACACCTGCATTGAGCATAATACCCTCATAAAAAAAGCTTTATGTACTCCTCTCATTCTACCCACATTGCACCTCCTTTGCAATGGTACACGTATAGCACAACACAACAATAAAAAATTTGTATATTCTATACGTTGCTTATTGCCATTGCGCACGAGTATCATAGGGTGTAGGGGTTAAAGCATACTTGCAGCAATGGAGAAACCAATGTTTGAATCACGGGTTTTGATAGCAGATGCGGACAAAATCATCCGCAACAATCTATGTCAATCACTCGATAGGCTCGGGTATCTTGTGATAGGCGAAGCCGACAACGGCAAAAGTACCGTAGACATAGCGCGGCAACTGCGCCCAGATGTCGTACTGGCCGACGCATACCTGCCACACCTAAACGGCATTGAAGTAGCACACATCTTGCGCGATGAAAGGCTCGCTCCAGTCATCCTCATCGCCGCCCAGAGCAACCGTGACCTAGCCACTCAAGCCTGCCGTGCCGGAGTGATGGCCTATCTCATCAAACCAATCCAAGAAGAAGAAATCATACCAGTTGTTGAAGTTGCATGTTCCTATTGGGATACACACTGCCAACGTCACGAAGAACTTCATCGCCTCAGAGAACAGCTAGAAACGCGCAGTGTGATAGAACGTGCCAAAGGGTTCCTTATGGATAGCCACGGCTTGCGTGAATCCGAAGCATTTCGTAAAATACAGAAACTAGCCATGAATAATCGCAAACCTATGAAAGAAGTTGCACAAGCGATATTACTAACGCAACATATGAGAATATAAGAACAAAACCGAAATGTCCCTTCCACTGCTCACAAGACGTGGCAACACCCTCTACTATGACCAAGAGCAAGGCACAGTATTTGTACTAGACCGTCGTCAGTATCCATACAAAACCATCTTTCATCCCTACCGTACATTAGACGAAGTAGCAGAAGCCATCACAACCATGGTTGTGCAAGGCGGGCCACCACTAGCCTACGTAGCCGGCTATGGGTTGGCATTGGTAGCCCGCACGCACAAAACATGGCCAACAGATCAACAACGTGGTGTATTGATACAGGCAGCCGAAACACTCAAACGCACACGCCCCACTGCTGATGATTTGCACCACATACTTGACACCGCATTGCAAAAGGCCGATGCGGCATTATTGCTTGGCCAAGAAAACATAGAACACCTTCTCGTAGACTTTGTAGATACCCAAGTAGCACGCGGTGATGCTACCGCTGAAGCATGTGGACGACATGCCGCCAACCTCCTCCCCGATGGCGCATCTATCCTCACCCATTGCTTTGCAGGAGCCGCCCTCAACTGGATGTTGTATACCGCGCATAGAGAGCAAGGCAAACACATTCACCTCTACGCCAACGAAACGCGCCCCTACATGCAAGGCGCACGTCTCACCACCCATCAAGCTCATACAATTGGCGTGCGTGTCACCTTACTCACCGATAGCATGGCCGGTTTCTGCTTTAGCCGCACCATGTTTACCACCTACATCACCGCAGCCGACCGCATAGCCCTCGATGGCAGCATAGCCAACAAAATAGGCACCTACCAATATGCAGTCTTAGCCGCACGTCATGGCATACCATTCTACGTCCTTGGCTACGATGGCCCCGACCCCAACACACCCAACGGCGATGCCATTCCCATCGAAGAGCGTAACCCCCACGAAGTGTTCATGTGTGGCACCATACGCACAGCACCCGAAGGCATTGAAGCCTACTATCCCGCTTTTGACGTTACCCCCCCAGACCTGATAACGGCCATCGTCACTGAGCAGGGCGTGTACAAGCCTACAGACATGGCAACCTATCCAACAACTCCAACAACGTGAGCGTGCTATGGTCCTCATCCTTGGTGGTACAGCCGCTTATTTCCTTGATCTTGAGCTTGCATTTGGTGCAACCGAACAAGTCATACTCGATACCCCTTACGGGCCCTCATTCCCCATACTCATGCCTAGCAACCACCAGCAATCATCCCACACATCCCACAACCCACATCTCCCTATTGCCTTTGCCTCGCGCCACGGCTTACAACGCCTAGACGTAACCCCACCCTTTGTCAACGCACGCGCCAACATCTGGGCCGCCCATGCGCTTGGCGTGCGAGCTATCTTCAGTTGGAATGGCGTAGGTGCAATTAACCCCATCCTTGAAGTGCATGATATGCTCATCCTTGACAATATCCTAGACTTCACCAAAACGCGAGTACGCAGCTTTAGCCAAGCACATGCCTATACGCATACACCTGCAAATACAGAGCAAGCATTGGAACCTTGGCATAGCTACCCACTCGAAACCGGTGAGCAAGCCTTGCAACAGCGAATAGCACACCTCCGTTTAGCACTCTACCAAGCAACACGGGCAACCACAGCACGCGCATTTTCGTGCGGTACCTATGCCTGTAGCGAAGGCCCACGCCTAGAGACAGCCGCCGAAATTCGCCTATTGCGTCAGTTGGGTGCCGACGTGGTAGGGATGACACTCATACCAGAAGTATACCTAGCGCATGAACTCGGCATAGCCTTCGCTTCCCTCGCCTACGTCACCAACTATGCCACTGGGGTAGAACCGGTTGGCGATGCGCCGCGCCATTTCGGGGTAGATGTTGCCCAACGTTGTCTCGACATTGTGCGTACTGCTGTTACGCAACTTACAGACATGGTGTAGCACGCTATGGTATACTTTCTCGTAAGAGCGAGTAGGTGCGCTAGGTGTTAGGTTTCAGGTGCTAGGTGTTAGGTTTCAGGTTTCAGGGTTAGAATTTATGCATCAGCAAGCATGCACAACACGAACAGACCCCGACGCGTTTCAAGAACGACTCAACAATGTGCCGCAACTGCCCGGTATCTACCAATGGAAAGATACCCAAGGCAATGTATTGTATGTTGGCAAAAGCAAAAACTTGCGCGACCGCATGCGCTCCTACTTTGGATCCCCCAAAAGCCTCACATCCAAAACACGCTCCCTCGTAAGCCATATTGCCGACTTTGACATCATCGTTACCCAAAACGAACTTGAAGCATTGCTGCTTGAAATGACCCTCATCAAAGAACATCGTCCCCGCTACAACATACTGCTCAAAGACGATAAAATGTATCCCTACATCAAAGTCACCCTGCAAGAAGAGTGGCCACGTATCTTCCCCACACGCACAATACGTCAAGATAGCGCACGATACTTTGGCCCCTACGCCAGCGCTGGCTCAGTGCGCACAACCCTAGACCTGCTCAACCGGCTCTTTGCCTTTCGTCCCCACTACGAATGCTCTGAGCACAAATTTGCCTACCATCACCGCATGGGCAAACCATGCCTCTACTACGACATGAAGCGTTGCCTCGGGCCATGTGTGCCAGAATTGGTGACACAAGAAGAATATCGCCGCGCCATCGAATCTGTATGCCGCTTCCTAGAAGGCAAAAGCGACCAGATAGTACGCGATTTACGGGTGCGTATGGAGCAAGCAGCCGAGGAACTCAAGTTTGAGCGAGCAGCCTACGTGCGCGACCAGATACGTGCGCTTGAACGGGTACTCGAAAAGCAACAAGTTTTGCGTACTGTGCATGCCGATGAAGATGTCATCGCCTTTGCCCGTGAACATAGCAGCGCCGTTGTGCAGGTGCTCTTCATTCGTGGTGGCAAACTTATTGGCACCGAGCCATACCCACTAGAAGGCACCGAAGATGAAACAGACACCGCCTTGCTCTCATCCTTTCTCATGCAATTTTATGACCGCGCCCCAGATGTTCCCCCATCGTTGCTGTTAGCCGACCATGTAGAAGAACCCATGATTATTGAACGGTGGCTCTCTGAAAAGCGCGGCCACAAGGTAGAGCTACGGGTGCCGCGCCGGGGCGAAAAGCGTCGCCTTGTTGAACTAGCTACCCAAAACGCTACCCAAAAGCTCCAAGAACTACGCCAACAATGGCTCAACAGCGATCAACGGGCCGTGGCTGCTATGAGTGAATTGCGCGACCTCTTGGAATTACCGGCTATGCCGCAACGCATTGAATGCTACGATATATCCAACATCCAAGGCAATCAATCGGTTGCTAGTATGGTTGTGTTCCAAGATGGTAAGCCGTTTCCCAAAGGCTATCGGCGCTTTAAGATAAAGACGGTGCAAGGTGCAAACGATGTTGCATCTATGCATGAAGTTATTCTACGCCGCTTCAAACGTGCCACACCATCACAACATCAACAAACGACCGGCAGAAGTTCTACCGGGTGGGATATTCTCCCCGACTTGGTATTGATAGACGGCGGCCGAGGGCAGGTGAATGGTGCGCTCGAAGCGCTCCATGAGGTGGGGCTTGCCCATATACCCACTGTTGGCGTGGCAAAAGGGGTAAATCGTAACCGCTTCGACTTGGTACGCGCCGACCATGCGGCTATGGTCGTGCTAGAACGTGACAGTAAAGTATTAAACCTCATACAGCAGATAGATGAGGAAGCACACCGCTTTGCTATCACCTATCATCGCAAACTGCGCGACAAAGCAACCTTGCGTTCCCCCCTCGAAGACATCGCCGGCATCGGGCCCAAGCGCAAACGCGCCTTGCTCAAGGCATTTGGGTCACTTGACGCTATTCGGCAGGCCAGCCTTGATGAGCTTGCCGCAGTACCCGGCATGACACGCAAAGCCGCAGAAGACCTCAAAGCCATGCTTGGCTAACCATTGCACACCTTTATGCGGCGGGTGGTGTAGATAGCATCAGGTCATCTCATGCATCTTTGCCAGAGATGCGAACGTGTGAATTATGCTATGTCCCCAACACCTACCAAAGACAGCTCGCAGCATTGCAGTGTACCAGCAAAGCATTGCATGTTCCTTTTTTTTATAGCTTTGCGTTCTTTGCGGCTTGGCGCGAGGTCTTCATGAAAAAACAAATGTTTTTACCTCTTGACAAACTGCGTCATACTCATTATACTGTATTATGTATGTATTGTGATCCAATGCATACGTAGTGTGTCGCACCCTCAGTCAAGGGATTACACGGAGAGCGCTTGACCATGCTTCGTTAAGTGCATGTGAATAAATACATTATAGAGGGCGCGGCTCCTCCCAAAAGGAGAGGAGCCGCGTTGTCTTCTATTTGAAACTGAAAACGAGGAGCGTGCATATGCTCAAACATGCCATAACAAGTTGGAAATTGAATGAACCCTGCATAGTGACATACGAAAAAGAACGGGAACAGTCTGCCGATAGCGAAGACCTGATCCTTGAGTTGGGCGAGGACATGCGCCTCGGTCCAGAGGTTGAAGCAGCCTGTGAACAGCCCGTGCTTGATGCTGTTCAGCACTATTTGCAAGAAATAGGGCGCGTTCGCCTTCTCACCGCTAGCGAAGAGGTCGAGCTTGCCGAACGTATAGAGCGTGGCGACGCAGCCAATCAGCGTCTGCACTCCGACGAAGAGCACAACTACAAACTCTATAGTGCCCTCCAAGCCGATGTCGCCAGTGGTGACGATGCGCGGCGACACCTCATCCAAGCCAATTTACGGCTTGTCGTAAGCATTGCCAAAAAATATGTCGGCCGAGGACTCTCCTTGCTTGACCTTATCCAAGAAGGCAACATTGGGTTGATGCGTGCGGTAGAAAAATTTGACTACCACAAGGGCAACCGCTTCTCTACCTATGCCACATGGTGGATCCGTCAAGCAGTCACACGGGCAATTGCAGAACAAGGGCGCACTATTCGCCTGCCTGTCCATATGAGCGAATCGGTTGGGCAAGTACGGCGCATATCCGAACGCCTATCGCAAACGCTCGAACGCCAACCCACAGCCGAAGAAATAGCCATAGCCATGGGGCAAACCCCAGAACGTATACAACGTGTGCTTGACGCATCGCGGCGACCTGTTTCACTCGAAACGCCGGTTGGGGATGAGGGCGAACATACTCTGGGCGATTTTCTCCCAGATGAAGAGATGCCCACCCCCACCGATAATGCTGCACAGCAAATGTTACGGCACGACTTAGCGGAAGCGCTCCAACACCTCAGCGAGCGTGAGCGTTGCATTATTGACTTGCGCTATGGTTTGGCAGATGGACAACGTCGCACGCTAGAAGAAGTGGGCCGAGCACTCGGCATGACCCGTGAACGTGCGCGGCAAATTGAAGTTGAAGCCCTGCGCCGCCTGCGCCAACCCGAAATTGGCATGCACCTGCGAGACTACCTAGAGTAGCCCTTGTTGCTGCCTCTCGACGCCAAGAGTGCCAAGATGTTGCTAGTACACACAAACCATCCCACAGACAAAACACCTGTGGGATGGTTTCATTTGTTATCCCCCTTTTCTCCCTGTTATAGTTTCAGGTTTATAGAAATCTATGGCAAAGCCATAGGGGATAAACCTGTTTATGCGGCGAGCCGCACTGGGTGAACTACGCACCCTCTACTCCTTTGCACGAATGCATCAGGAGCTACTTTGATGATGCGAACCATCATCTAAAAAAGGTGTAACGTGACACCTTGACTATGACATTGTAGCACGTTGCGCGTTGTTTATCAAGTGGATTTATGGTGTAATTGGGTGTCATAAAAAGCCATACATTACCATAAAATACCATAAACCTTAGCAACGTGAGTGATACCTTTGTGTCTTTTTTAATTGAACCGTTCCCTGAGCTTGTCGAAGGGAACAAGCTATTCTTTGCTGTTACGCTGTCATGCTGCGAGCTGTCTTGGCATCTTGGCGCGTGGAAAAGAAGCCCAAGACATTAGGCAAAAGCACTGAACATTTCCCCCACATCATCAAAGCATAGGCGCAATCGTCATAGCATATACCCAATGCCAAGCTCACATTGTGTCATACACACCCCATAGCAAAGCGCACATCGTAACACCCATATGCTATACTATATTCTATGACTACTATATTGAGTATTGACGAAAACGGCTTTATTGGTGCCGACCTAAGCAACCAAGACCTCAGCGGGACTAACTTGCAAGGCAAAAATCTAACTGGTGCTAACCTGTACCAAGCCATAATTGAAGATGCCAACCTAGAGGATGCCAACCTAGAGAACGCATGCCTGCACCAAGCATCCCTCATATGGTCGGCCATGCGTGGTGTCTGTTTCAGTCATGCCGATTTGCGCCAAGCTGCCCTCAGTTGGGCATGCATGCGCGATGCCAACCTCACGCACGCCAACCTCCATGGCGCTAACCTCAATGGTGTCAAACTCGAACAAGCCAATCTACAAGGGGCTGACCTGCGTGAGTGCAACCTCGAATGGACCGACCTGCGCAACGCCAACCTCCAAGACGTCAACCTTGCCGGTGCTGTCATCAAAAAAGCCAACATGAGTGGAGCAAACCTCAGCGGAGCCAACATTGCACAAGCCATCATCGAAAGCGTAACCTACGACGCCAAAACCCAGTGGCCCGACGGCTTTTCCCTCAAAAGGTAGGACAGGCGGCATCCTGCATGCATCCTGCCCGTCCCCGTCTCTCAAGGGTAGGTTTCTCGGAATCGTTCCCTGAAGGCACAAAAGCCCCCCTGTGTACGGGGGGGCTAGGGGGGGAATCAGTCACAGATGTACCAGTTTTATCCCATTCTGAAGCCTCATCAAAAAACCTACCCTTGAAAGCGTCCCCATTCCATATGTGCCGATTGTTTGGTGCTATGCACTCCCAAAAGTGCGTGGCACCCTTGATGGCTCTACAGAGGGACGGAGACCGACATATGTAGCACCGCCAGTAGCCCTTCGTAATGCTTAGCCAGCCGGAGACCGGCAGGATGCCGGTGCTACGTGGGACCGGCAGGATGCCGGTGCTACGTGGGACCGGCAGGATGCCCAATGCTACTAAGAAATGGCGCGAAAGGTGTAGGATAGGCTGTGGAGTCTTGCCGACCACGAATAGAACACGAATAAACGAATGCTCTCGCACCCACCTACGTTGTGCCGCGTAGAAACCTTGCCTCTATGATACGTCTGCCAGATACGTGTACGGTTGTAGGGCGATACCTATTCGTTTATTCGTGGTCCCCATTCGTGGTCGGCAGGGTAGAGAATGGAAGCAGAACGGATGCATTCTACGATTTCTTAGTAGCATTAGGCAGGATGCCTGTCCTACGCCTTTTGCGAGGATACGGTACTACTCCGGCTTATCAAGCACAAACACCTCATCATCAACAAACTTCATCTTCAACCGTATCATCGGTTGTGGCAGCTCCCCCGACTCAGACTCAGCGCCCGATACCCAGCTCCCATCAAGTGCATAGCGTGCTTGCAAACACTTCGGGTCCCCATCCGGCGCAGCAAAACGGTTCTCAGCCTCCTCCCAATGGATAAAGCACCCCGTGCGCACATCTAGCCCAAGCAACGCATGCCAATTGCCCGCATCATCCTGCACCACAAAGAAAATATCTTCGCTCACCATCATGCGGCTTTTCACCAAGTCGCTCACATCTAGCTTCTCAACCTCAAACCGTCTTGGCACATCCGCCACATAATCTGCCCTTGTCCCCACCGCAATCTCACGCGGCCCCGGCATAACAATCTGCCACCCCAAAAAACACGTTATGACTACGTTGACCAAAATAGCTACAATGAGCACAGCAACCAACACACGCTGCGTCCGCTCCTCGCGCCCTTCCTTTTCCGTTTCATCTACCACTATAGTCAAAACAGCTCACACCCGTAGCACCGGCATCCTGCCGGAGTCTGCCCTGTTACCGGTGCCACGCACTTTTGGGAGTGCGTGGCACCCTAGCCCTTACCCTAGACACCTAGCACCAGGCCCCTGACACCAGGCCCCTAACACCAGGCCCCTGACACCTAGAACCAGACACCTAGCACCTAGCCCCTGACACCTAGCACCTAGGCCCCTGACACCAGACACCAGACCCCTGACACCAGACACCAGGCCCCTGACACCTAACACCTAACACCTAGGCCCCTTACACCCGTTCATCCAGTGGCAAGTATGCCACCTCAGACGGCCCAATATACTCTGCCGATGGACGTATCAAACGGTTATCGCTCAACTGCTCATATACATGCGCCGTCCACCCAGCCACACGGCTAATGGCAAACAGCGGCGTAAAGATTTCAATTGGCACCCCCACCACATAATAGAGCGACGCCGAGTAAAAGTCTACATTCACTGGCAGACTCTTCGTCTCCTTCATATACTCCCGCGCCCGCTCACTTATCTCATACCAGCGCATATTGCCACAATCCTCGGCCGCTTGGCGCGACATATTACGCAACCACACCGCACGCGGATCATCTACCTTATATACCCGGTGTCCAAACCCCGGGATCTTCCGTTTTGACGCAAAGCATCCACGCAAATATTGTTCCACCCGGTCTACATTGCCCATCTCCATGAGCATACGCATCACTTCTTCATTTGCGCCGCCATGCAAAGACCCCTTCAATGTACCAATAGCCGAAACGACAGAACTATGCAAGTTAGAAAGCGTACTCGCCGTTACACGTGCAGCAAATGTACTCGCATTCAACCCATGGTCAGCATGCAGTATCAAGGCAATGTCCAGCATCTTTGCTGCCATCTCAGAAGGAACCTCACCCGTGAGCATATAGAGGAAGTTTGCACTATGGCTCAAGTCTTCGCGGGGAATAATAGGCCACAACCCCTTGCGGATACGGTCCCAAGCCGCCACCATCGTCGGCATAGAAGCCGTCACCCGTATCGAGCGGTCTACAATAGAATCCAGCGAATTGTCAGATAGTTGTGCTTCGGCTTCATCAAACGGCCCTAGGGCCGAAACAGCAGTACGCAACGCCGACATAGGCGAAGTCGTTTTTGGCAACGCAAACAAAATAGAAATAATGGGGTCTGGCAAAACCCGATTACCAACAAACTTCTCCTTAAAGCGGTTCAGTTGCGTCCTATTGGGCAACGTCCCATACCACAGCAGGGCCGTCGTTTCTTCAAACGTAGACTTCTCGGCCAGCTCGTTGACATCAATGCCCCGATAAAACAAACGCCCATTCTGCCCATCAATATTGCTAATAGCCGTTTGTGCAGCCACAACACCTTCCAAACCCTTCCCCGTCGTCTGAGTATCTGTTCCAGACATCTTGCGCCTCCTTTGCGCGTATGTTGATAACAAAGGGTTCAAGGCTCCTTTGCTACCTGCTTACCCTAGCACGATATTGCTTTGCTATACATGCCATAGTGTATCATAAATTACCAAATGTTTCTATTGCCATACCCTCTACCCGATTCTCTCCTAAATCTCTACCCATGGTAGGGTTTCTCCCTATTGCAAATCTCCTCGCAATAAGCGATAATAGTACCATATCAGTGTATACCTACTACATCCGTACGTAGCACATCTGCTTTACTATAAAGCGCCCTACTATCATGGTCTTCCTTGCAACGCTTGTGAAGCATTCTTTATTGTCTCCCAAAACCCTGCGTCTTGGTGTAGTAGGGTTGACCGACGACCGAGGACCGAGGACCGGCGAGTAGCACCGGCTTCTAGCCGGTCGAGTGGTACGGGCGTGCGGCCGCACGCCCCTACAAGACAACTCGCACCACTGGAGCGTACCAGCAAAGAATTGCATCCTTCTTTCATAGCTTTGCGTTCTTTGCGGCTTGGCGCGAGGTCTTAATTAAAAAAGACTCTGTTGGTAAAGGTATGTATCCCGTCTAGGGATGGGAGCATGTTGTAGGATAGGCTTCTAGCCTGTCCCTTTGCAAAGCCATAGAGGGTGCCACGCACTTTTGGGAGTGCGTGGCACCGAGGCTATTTTTACACGATTCAAGTACCTTACCAACAGAGTCCTACAGGTGTGGGACTGCTCAAGCGTGGGCGCGAGCGCATTCGTGTATTCATGTGCTACTCGTAGACGGCAAACGTAAGTAGGTACCAAAACCGATCCGTAGTTGAAAACATGTTTATCAGGTAATTAAGTTAAGTTATATCAAACAAAAGGAGAATCAAACCTATGAAACCGCGAATCCAATTGCATAAAAAAAGCACAGGCCCCCAGCCTGTCATGTACAAAAAACGTCATGCTCATACACCCATTGCCCGTATTGTGTTTACCCTTCTCGCAATTATTGCTATTGTTCCCTCATTGCTCTTTGTTGGCGTGCAGCCGGCGAGCGCTGCCGAAGGTCTACTCATCTCACATTCTATTACAGAAGGCACACCACCCTTTGATGTAGGAGATGAAGAATTTACCTACACGATAAGCTATAGTTGTTCAGGCACAACAACGCCTTGTGAAGATGTGGTAGTATATTTCGAGATACCAGATGAGTATGAATACATAGTTGCTACCCATTTACCTCAATCAGGTATTTACTATGATCCCAATACTGACACTTGGTCTCTTGGTGATGTGCCCCCAGGACCATCTAAAGAACTCGAATTGACTGTGCGTTTCAAAGGCGATGGGACGGTTGTAGATGGTACAATCGTAACAACCGCCCCAACCGCCAATGCAAGCAATTTCCCTCTTGTGACAAGCGATCCAGTTACCGCTGAAGCCAATGCCGAAAACACCGACTTCAGTGCCAACAAAGACATTGCAAGCGGTGGCAAGCTTCTGGTTGAGCAACATCCCGGTACCAACACTTCCGATGACACAGAAGCCTCGGACATTACCTACGACATTACAGTTTGCCAACCCCCCAACAGCGACAAGGGTGGCGTTAATCTGACAGCAACAATCACCGATACATTACCCGAAGAAGCACGTTATGTAAGTCATACAGAAGGAGGTGATACATTCAAGTGTGATGGATCATCGGTTTGTACATTAGGAACAGACTATGATATAGTTACATGGGAGATAGAAGTACCAGTAGGCAGCGGCACCCAATGTGCTACACGCCAATTGACTCTGCGCTTCCCCGCCGGTACCCTTACAGAAAGTACACCCAAAACCAATAGCATTGAAGTGACAGCCAAAGACCCTGCCCTCAATCCGCTCGCAACCATACCATCCGATAGTGTTGCTATAACTCCACGAGTGCCAGACATCAACACTGCTATTAACAAAAGTGTGACTTCGTCTATACCTACTGGAGGTGTGCTCGTAGGCGGATCAGTCACCTACAAAATCAATGCACAAAACTTAGCCACCAGCGAAGTACCCGTAGACAATTTTGTCATTGAAGATACTATTGATGGACAACTCAAAGTGACGCAAATTAGAGCACGCAATGTGGGTGGAATAGTACCTACCGTTTCCTATAAAATAGGAGCAGGTTCATGGACGCCTGCTACTTTCGACGATCCTAATTGTGCTACTGGCAGCGATAAAAACTGTACCGTTGATGTGTCTGGTATATCTAACATAACTGCTTTGCAGTGGGACTACGGTGATGATATACCGGCTGGCTTCAACACCAACGATGGCAACGGCAACGGCTTTGTTGCTGAGGTGCTTAATGCCATTCCTAATGACCCCATTCCCAATACCGCAACACTCCATAGCGAAAATGGCAACCAAAACTACGATGTTACCAGCGCGGTTGCCAATGTGGATGTTGCTGCTCCAGACCCAAAAAGTTCTATTGCTACAACACGCGTGGCCAATAATATACCGCTCTGTCAAACGGCTCAGTTTAAAATTACTGCCCGCAACACTGGCAATGTGCCACAAAATGACTTTACGATCATTGACACGGTAGACGACAATTTAGATGTTTTGACCATTAGAACCCGTACTTCAGCTTCCACGAGTGGTACTAATCCTGTATACCTTGAGTATAGCCCTGATAGCACTGGTGACACTTCTTGGAATCTTATAGCAACTTATACTGCAGCTGATAACAGTCCACAAGCTCTTGATGTATCTGCTTACAATATTAAACGAATACGCTGGAGATATGGCACTGTTCCAGCAAATTTCAACAGCAACAATGGCAATGGCACCGGTATTACTGCCCGTGTGCTTGCGACTGGCACTATTCCAAACGATACTTCATTGACGAGTACATACACTACTACAGTGACTCCTGACCCCGACACCGATGTTGATCTTACTGCCATAGTAGCAAGCGCCACCCACAGTATCAGCAAGAGCTATACTCCATCTGGAGCGTCTACCAGTACTCCCGGTGTAGGTGCAGATGTTACCTATGACATCGTCGCTAAAAATACCGGCAACGTTCCGCTGGATGATTTTGTCATTACCGACGAAGGGATAGTTCCCTCGCAACTTAAAGTGTTGCAAATTAAAGCACGCAAGGTGTCCGGCAACACTCCTACTGTTTCCTATGATACCAACAATAGTGGAACGTGGACGGAAATCACTACCCTTTCTTGCGATAGTGGTGCAGATGCAGATTGTACTGCTGATGTGTCTGGTATAGCGAACATCACTGATTTGAAATGGGATTATGGTGTGGGGAATAATGAAGTGGCAACCAACTTCACCACGGGCGGTGGCGATGGCACCGGCTTTGTCGCCCGGTTGCATAGCGTATCTGAAAATACGGTTATAAACAACACTGCCGAGGTTGATAGCATCTATGACAATACATGTAGTGTCGGCGACCCCGGTCCGGGAAGCGGCCCTGCCAACTTCAACGTTGCTGCTGCTGCTCACAATAGCTCTATCGCTAAGACCCTATCGCCCGACAACGTCCCGCCATGGTCCTCAACCACCTATAGTATTGATGCTGAAAACAGCAGCAACATCCCCTTGGATAGCTTTGTTATTAGTGATACCATTGACCCGAACCTGCAAGTAACCAAAATCAACGCACGGGTGAATGGTATTCCCGCTGTCCCTGTTACTGTTTCCTATAGCACAAATGATGGCGGTACCTGGACCGACCAAACATTCAGTTCCAGGGGTAATCATTCCATTGACGTATCTGGTGTATCACCCAATATTACCAACATCAAGTGGGACTACGGCACCGTGCCCAACGGCTTCGTCACAACCGGCGGCACGGGCACAGGCTTTGTTGCTATGGTGCTTAACCATGTTCCAACTACTGGCATACCCAACACCGCAGAATTGAGCAGTACACAAGATGGCACCAGAACAGACGATGCCAAGCTCACCACGGTGGCACCAACTACTACCAACAACGCAACTATCAGCAAAAGCGTTAATCCCACTTCTTCAGCCGTAGATGGCACAGTCACCTATAGCATTGACGCCGAAAACACCGGCAACGTTCCCCTTGACAAATTTGTTATTACTGATGCAATTAGCCCACAGCTCCAAGTAACCCAAATCAATGTACATGCAAGTGGTAGTGCTCCTGTCAAAGTCTCTTATAAAGAAGGCGGTTCTTGGACTATTTTAGGCCCATATAGTAGCGATACAACCCTTAATGCACCTACTCATTTTCCGGAGAATGGCATCACTGACCTGAAATGGGACTATGTAGACGGTGTCCCGCTTGGATTTGACACAACTGATGGTAGTGGCACCGGCTTCGAGGCAACCGTGCTCTCGGACGAACCAGCCGACCCCATCCCCAATACAGCCCAACTGGAGAGTCAATATTTAATATCCCCCATACAAACCAAAACCTCTGCACCTGTCAATTTAGATGTATTAGCCTACCCTAGGCCAACCATTACGAAAGATTCTAACATGACTGGTGTCGCCCGCAAAGGGTACACCGTGGGCTATACCATACAGTTGGGCAACACATCCCCCAACAACACCAACCTGCGTAACCCTGTGCTGGCCGATTTTCTGCCCGCGGGCATAGAATATGTAGGGAATGTTGTCGTCGCCTACAATGGAGGTACAGCTCCAACTGTTGGTGTTGAGAGCATCACCAATTACAAAACCAGCGGGCGCACCTTGGTGCGCTTCTATATGGATGGCACCAATGACAGTACTGCCTTTAACCTCCCTAAAGGCAAAACCCTTACCATTGAATTTGATGCGCTGGTAGGCCCCAGTGCTCAAGCAGGAAACAGCGACAATAGTGCTACGCTTATTGACTGGGACAATACCGATATTGACCTTGGAACTTCTCCACCGCAAGATAGCAATGACTTGGACGATGACGGCGATACGACTGAACCTATCAAAACATCCACTGCCGAACGGGTGGTTATACAATCATATGCAAGCCTTGACTCAGCAAAATGGGTCAAAGGTGAACTTGATACCAAGTTTAGCCGCTACCCAGATGTTGGTTTCACTGTGCTTGGTGGAGACATTGAATACCTGCTTGAAGTTGAAAATACCGGCACTATCCCCATGAAAGATGTAGACTTGGTAGACATTATGCCTTATGTGGGAGATACTGGTGTTATTGATACCAGTCCACGTAGTACCCGCTGGCAACCGCAGTTTACACGCCTCATCCAAGTGCCGGCCGGCGTCACTGTCTACTATAGCACCGAGCAAAAACCATGCCGCAATGCAACCTCCCCACCCAACCTTCTTTCAGGAGTGAGTCCACCAAGTTGCCAACCACCAAACTGGACAACCATCCCACCGGCTGATAGCACCACGGTCAAATCCTTCCGTATCAGTTTTGGGAGCACCATTCTCTACCCCGGCGACAAGTTTCAGGTGCGTTGGCTCATGAGTGCGCCAGCAGATGCTCCTACTACAGGTATTATAGATTCTGAACACCCTGAAAACGATATACGCACCGCATGGAACTCCTTTGGCTATATTGCCACCCGTAATGACAACAACACTATAATGCTACCCGCAGAGCCGCTCAAAGTGGGTATTGCTGTGTCGTCAACCAACAAAGCGGCCTTGGGTAACTATGTATGGATAGACGCCAACGACAATGGCATACAGGATGATGGTGATACCAATGGCGTGGACCTCGTGCGTGTTGACCTCTACACGCCCGGCGACGATGGCATTGCCGGCAACGGCGACGATATACCTGTTGTCACCAACCGCCCCACTGCCCGCAACGACGACAACGAACCCGGTTACTACATTTTTGATAACCTTGATGCTGGCGACTACTACCTCCGCTTCTACCCGCCAGTCGGTTATGATGTTATCACGCCCGACCAAGGGAGCGACGACGCGCTCGACTCCGACGTCTTCCTCGACGGCGACATCTACCGCACACCCATCATAACCCTTGCGGATGATACAAAGGACCTAACATGGGATATGGGCTTGGTGGAGAAACCCACTGCCGCCGTGGGCAACTATGTCTGGTTCGACCGCGATGGCGAAGGCGACCAAGACGAGCCTTCGAGCGACGGTATCAACGGCGTCAAAGTGGAATTGCTTGATAGCAATGGTGTTGTCACTGCCACTACGACCACCGATTTTGACGCTGGTGGCAAGCCTGGCTATTATCTCTTTGACGACTTAGAACCCGGCACTTACTCATTGCGCTTCACCCTGCCAACCGGCGCAACCTTCACCTCTCAAGACGCGACCGGTGGTAGTATTACTGATGCTTCCGACTCCGACCCAGATACAACGACTGGTAAAACCGACCAATTCACGCTTGCAGGCGGCGACTATGACGATACATGGGATGCCGGCATTATCATGCCCACCGGCAGCTTGAGCCTCGGCAACCTCGTGTGGCTCGACAGCAACAACGATGGTCAATATGGCTCCGGCGAAGCCGGCGTGGATGATGTCGTTGTCAACCTCTACCGTGATACCAACGATGACAATGAGTTTACTCCCGGCACAGATGAGTTTTACGCTACCATGAAGACCTTCACCAAGGGTGGGCAACCCGGCTACTACCTCTTCGACGACCTGCCCGCAGGCAAATACATTGTGCAGATTGATCCGTCTAACTTCCTTGGCGGTGGGCCACTCAATGGGCTTGCTAGTAGCACCGGCAACAACGTCAGCGGCACAGCACCCGACCCAGATAACGATGTCAACCATGACGACAACGGCGATCCATACACCAACTATGGCGGTGTGAGCAAAGCCGTTGATCTAGCCGCAGGAGATGAACCAACCGACGACGGCGATACCGACAACAATAGCAACCTCACTGTAGACTTTGGTTTCTACCCCGTCGTGGCCCTTGGCAACCTGGTGTGGAATGACGGCAACAACAACGGCGAGGTAGACGCAGGCGAAACCGGCATCCCCGGCGTGCTTGTTGAACTCTACCGTGATGACGGCGATGGCACGTTTGACCCCGACACAGATACCTTTGTTGCCAACGACACGACGGATGACAGTGGGTTGTATCTGTTTGAAGACCTGCCCGCCGGCAACTACTTCGTGCGCATCCCCGAATCCAACTTCGCCGGCTCTGAGGCCCTCGTCAACTATATCAACAGCACCGGCAATGATGTATCTGGCTCAGCGCCTAGCCCAGAAGACAATGTGAACAGCGACGATAACGGCGATACGGTTGTTGGGCAAGGCGTCGTCAGTAAAATGATAACGCTGGCACCCGATACTGAACCAACCAACGATGGCGATAACGACAACAGCACCAACCTTACCGTAGACTTTGGCTTCTATAGCCTTAGTTTGGGCAACCGCGTATGGGATGACCTCAACAACAACGGCCTCATTGACGGCGACGAAGCCGGCATTGAAGACGTGCTAGTCAACCTCTACCGCAGCGGCGAAACAACACCCCTTGCAACCATGACAACCGATGCAAACGGGCATTATCTCTTTGACAACCTCGCCCCCGGTGACTATGTGGTAGAACTCGACACCAGCAACTTCACCGGCAGTGGCGCATTGCTCAACTATCGCAGCAGCACCGGCACGCCCGGCCAAAATGTTGGTACCTACGAAACAGCACCCGACCCAGATAGCACCACAACCGATAGTGACGACAACGGTAGCCACAACGGAGCTTTGGGGAGCACCGGCTTTAGCATACGCAGCAGCGCCGTGACCCTCGCCCACAACAGCATGCCTACTGGCGAAACCGACCTTGGCGACCTTGGTGCAGGGCAAGGCGACGCCAACAGCAACCTCACCGTAGACTTTGGCGTCTACCGCCCATTGAGTTTGGGCAACCGGGTGTGGGACGACCCCAACAACAACGGCACTATTGACACCGGCGAGTCTGGCGTTAGCGGTGTGACAGTCAACCTCTACGAAGATAGCAACGGCAACGGCACCATCGACATAGATGAAACTACGCCCATCTCAACGACCACCACCGATGCCAGTGGCTACTACCTCTTCGACAACCTCAAACCTATCACCTATGTGGTTGAGCTGGCAACCAGCAACTTTGCCAGTGGCGGTCCGTTGGAAGGCTACAATAGCAGCACCGGCACCAACAACACCTCCGAGCCTGCCCCCGACCCCAATACTGACGCCGACGATAGCGATGACAACGGCACGACTGAGGGCACGCTAGGTAGTGGTGGTTCTATACAGAGCGCACCGGTTATGCTCTCCCACAATAGCGAACCAACCAGCGAAACCGACCTTGGCACTGATGGTACAGGTAGCGCAACCAATGCCAACAGCAACCTTACCGTAGATTTTGGTGTCGTGCGCCCGCTCAGCCTTGGCAACCGTGTATGGAATGACAACAACAACAACAACGGCACTATAGACGATGGTGAAACCGGCATGGCCGACGTTACCGTCAACCTCTACTTCGACGCGGACGGCGACGGTGAAATTACCGGCGCAGAAACAACACCCGTGCAAACCGATACCACCGATAGCAACGGCTACTACCTGTTTGACAAGCTCCTGCCCGGCGACTATGTTGTAGAGCTTGCATCGGATAACTTCACCGCCAGCACCGGCACACTGGCTGGCTACACGAGTAGCACCGGCAACGATTCAGAGCCAGCACCCGATAGCGACGCAAACGCCGACGATAGCGACGATAACGGCACACTTGATACAACCGCCGGCGCACTTGGCAGCGGCGGCACAATCCGCAGTGCGCCAGTCACACTCTCGCATACCGACGAGCCGGCTGACGAAACAGACAAGGGCCCCGATGGCACAAACGGGGCCGGGCTTGCCCAAGACACCGATAGCAACATCACGGTAGACTTTGGCGTATTCGTGCCGCTCAGTTTGGGCAATCGCGTGTGGGATGACATCAACAACAACGGCACAATAGACACGGGCGAAGCCGGCATGGACGGCGTGAAAGTCAACCTCTATTTCGACGCCGACAACAACGGCGAGCTAGACGGCACAGAAGCAACCACCCCGCTCTCAACTACCACGACCGCCGATGGGGGGTACTACCTGTTTGACCTGCTCGGTGAAGGCAACTACATGGTTGAACTCGACGACGGCAACTTCACTGGCAGCAATGTTCTAGCCGAATACACCAGCAGCACCGGCACCAATGGCAAGACCAGCGGCATGTATGAACCGGCCCCCGACCCCAACAACGACGTTGACCGCTACGACGACGGCTCAATCAACGGCACACTGGGGAGTAGTGGTGGCACAATCCAGAGCGACCTTGTAACGCTCAATCTTACCAAAGAGCCTACCAACGAAACCGATACCGGCACGCTTGGCTCTGGTAGCGCCGACAACAACAACAGCAATATCACCATAGACTTTGGCGTCTATCGCCCGTTGAGTTTGGGCAACCGGGTGTGGAAAGACCTGAACAACAACGGCGTGATAGATGACGACGCAGACGGCAATGAAGAACCGGGCGTGGCCGATGTCGCAGTCAACCTCTACCATGATATTGATGGCGATGGTAGCCTTGTGGGAAGCGAACAAACCCCCATTGCAACCACAACCACCGACGAAAACGGCTACTACCTATTCGACAACCTAGCGCCCGGTGACTACATTGTTGAACTGGATGGCGACAACTTCACTAGCAATGGCCCGCTTGTTGGCTATAGCAGCAGTACCGGCTCTATTGTTGTAAATGAAGGCGACTATGAACCTGCGCCCGACCCCGACCCCAACGACGACGACGAAGACGACAATACCGATAGCAATGACAACGGTACTATCAACGGGTCGCTTGGCAATGGGGGCGGAGTGCGTAGCTTGCCCGTCACACTCACCCACAACGAGGAGCCAACCGGCGAGCCAGACCGAGGTACGCATGGTTCTGGGAATGCCAGTGACCATAACAGCAACCTCACCGTAGACTTTGGCGTCTACCCCTTGCTCTCGCTTGGCAACCGCGTATGGGCAGACACCAACAACAACGGCCTCATTGACGATGACGAAGACGGCATCAGCGATGTACTCGTGCAACTCTACCGCGATGTAGATGGCAACGGCGAACTCAACGGCGACGAAACTACACCTATTGCTATCACCACAACGGGTGCCGATGGCTACTATATCTTTGAAAACCTGCTGCCGGGCGATTACATGGTAGCCCTAGCCAATAGCAACTTTACCGAAGATGGTATATTGGCAACCTATACCAGTAGCACCGGCACCAACGGTGCAACGACTGGCGACTATGAACCGGCCCCCGATGCAGATGATACACCTACCGACAGCGACGATAACGGCTCAATTAACGACACACTCGGCAGTGCAACGGGCGATATTCGTAGCAAACTCGTTACACTCGACTATGGCACCGAACCAAAAGGTGAAACCGATGTCA
The DNA here is from genome assembly GCA_964626155.1 of uncultured Chloroflexaceae bacterium. Lineage (GTDB taxonomy): Bacteria > Chloroflexota > Chloroflexia > Chloroflexales > Chloroflexaceae > JAAUSY01. The sequence continues at coordinate 22,238 of CAZVEN010000052.1, forward strand.
ACCTGCTCACCTCCGGGCGAGCCACCGATGACTACAACAATTTCACGGTAGACTTTGGTCTATTCCAACCACTGAGCCTTGGCAACCGTGTGTGGAAAGATACCAACGACAATGGTATTCAGGATACGGGCGAACAGGGTATCAATGGCGTTGCCGTGGTGCTCTACCAAGATAGCAACCACAACGGCACGTTTGACCCCAATACCGATACTAAGATAGCCGAAACGACCACCAGCGGCACGGGCGACAATGCTGGTTTCTACCAATTCCCCAACCTGCTGCCCGGCGACTTCATCGTGCAAATACCACAAGCCAATTTTGCCAATGGTGGCGCACTCAATGGTTTGAATAGCAGCATAGGCAACAATGATGCTATCACCGGCAAAGCCCCCGACCCCGATACCAACACCGATAAAGACGATAATGGCGATTGGCAAGACGGGCAAGGTGTGGTAAGTACAGCAGTGAGCCTTGCCCTTGGCAAAGAACCCACCAATGATGGCGACGAAGACGCCAACACCAACTACACGGTAGACTTTGGCTTTGCCGAAACCGCTGCGCTTGGCAACTATGTCTGGTTTGACCGCAACGGCGACGGTACCCAAAACGAAGCTGCCGCCGATGGACTGAACGGCGTTACTGTACATCTCTACGACACAAAAGGCAATCGCATCGCCTCTACCGTGACAGGCGAAGACGCCAACGGCAACCCCGGCTACTACCTATTCGACGGACTCAAGCCGGGCGACTACATAGTCCAATTTGAGCTACCCGAAGGAGCAACCTTCACGAGCTATGGCACAACTGGCAGCAGCGACCCTGACGATTCCGACGTATCACCAGTTGACAGGCGTACCGAGACTATCACCCTAGCCGCCGGCGACCGTGATATGACCTGGGACGCGGGCATCATCCTGCCCCAAGGGCCATTGAGCTTGGGCAACTATGTGTGGCAAGAAATAGATAACGATGGTATCTACGAGCGGGGTGCTGATGAAAAAGGTATCAATGGTGTGCGCGTCTATCTCTACCGCGACAGCAACCACAACGGCGTGCCCGACCCGGCCGAATACTTTATGGCAACCGATACCAAGCAACACAACGGTGAAGATGGCTTCTATCAATTCACCAACCTGCCACCCGGCGAGTACATCGTCGTTGTACCTGAAAGCAACTTTGCTGATGATGGCGTGTTGAACAAGTATGCCAGCACCATTGGCAATAACACTGCCGATGGTACAGCGCCTGACCCTGATGATAATACCAACAATGACGACAACGGCACTCCTGTCGAAGGCTATGGCGTCATCAGCAAACCCATATTCCTGAGCGAAGGCGCAGAACCTACCAACGACGGCGATAGCGATGCCAACTCCAACCTCAGCGTGGATTTTGGCTTCTATCAACTCGTTAGCCTTGGCAACCGTGTTTGGCGTGATGCCAACAACAACGGCATCTATGAACCAAAGCTAGGCGAAGTGGGTATTAATGGTGTCACACTCAAACTCTACCGCGATAGCAACAATAATGGTGTGCTTGACAATAGCGATGAGCCGGCTATTGTTGACATTCAAACAACCACCAATGATGCCAATGGCGAACCCGGCTACTATCGTTTCACCAACATCCCGCCCGCTACCTATATTGTGCAAGTGGAAGATGCCAACTTTGGCAATGGCGGCCCGCTGTATGAATTTTTCAGCAGCACCGGCAACGATGACGCCAACGGCAAAGCTCCCAACGCCGATAACGATACCGATAACGACGACAACGGCAACACGCGCCAAACTGGTAAAGGCGTTGTCAGCAGCGCTATTACCTTAATGGTAGGCGAAGAACCCAATGCCGATATTGATGGCGACGGCACAGATGACAACATGACCGTAGACTTTGGTTTCCACAAAAACCTCTCGCTTGGCAACCACATCTGGCACGACACCAACAACAACGGCATCTATGAACCTGCACTCGGTGAGCAAGGTATCAATGGTGTTGTCATCAACCTCTACCAAGACCTCAACGGCGATGGCGAAATAGAACCAAGTGAGCAAGTAGGCGAACCATTCACTACGCGCAACGAGCAGGGGCTAGATGGCTACTACACCTTTGAGGACCTCCTGCCCGGCGACTACATCATACAAGTAGCCCCAGCAAACTTTGCTGATGGTGGTGTGCTAGAAGGCATGGAAGGCAGCACCTCACCCGGTATACCACCTGAAGACGATAGCCCGGTTGACCCTGATGATGATGTCAACATGGACGACAACGGTGGCGCACGTAGCGAAAACGGTGTAGTGAGCCTGCCCGTGACACTCACTGACAATGACGAACCTATAGACGATGGCGATGGGCGCAATGGCAACAAGAGCGTAGATTTTGGCTTCCACGACATGCTCACCCTTGGCAACCGTGTATGGAAAGATACCAACAACAACGGCGTGCAAGACGCCGGCGAGCAGGGTATCAACGATGTGCGCGTCATGCTCTACCACGATGCCAACAACAATGGTATGTTTGATCCAGCGAGTGATACCTACCTTGCTGAAACCCTTACCAGCGGTTCAGGCGATACGCAAGGCACGTATAGCTTCGACAACCTTGTGCCGGGTGATTACATTGTGCAGATAGCCGAATCCAACTTTGCTGAAGGCTCCCCATTGTATGGTCTAGCCACGAGCACCGGCAACAACGACGAGCATCACAAAGCACCCGACCCAGATAATGACATAGACCTAGACGATAACGGTTGTTGGAAAGACAGCCATGGCGTGGTTTCCCAAGCCGTCACTCTCACGGATGACGCGGAGCCGACCGACGACGGCGATAATGACCCTGACTCCAACTTGACCGTTGACTTTGGCTTCAACTCACTTGCTTCCATTGGCAACTATGTGTGGCACGACCGCAACAAGGACGGCATCCAGAACGAATCGCTCCTAGACGGGTTAAACGGCGTTACCGTCAACCTCTACAATGAAGCTGGCAAGCTCATCGCTACAACCATTACAGAAGATGATGACGATGGCAAACCCGGTTTCTACCTCTTCGATGGACTGCAACCGGGCCAATATGCGGTTGAGGTAGTGCTTCCCAAAGATGCAACGTTTACCACGCAAGGTGAAACAGGTAGCAGTGACGCCGAAGATTCGGACATAGCACCTGAGACCGGACGCAGTGAAGTGTTTACCATCAACACCGGCGACTATGACCTATCGTGGGATGCGGGCATTGTCATGCCTACTGGTCCATTGAGCTTGGGCAACCGTGTGTGGCTCGACGCTGATATGAATGGCATGTATGACCCCGACAGTGGCGAAATTGGTGTCAACGATGTGCGGCTTGACCTCTACCGTGATCTCAATGGTAACGGGCAACCCGATAATGGCGAGTTCTTTGCTGCTACCATCACCACCCCGCAAGATGGCGAAGCGGGCTACTATGACTTTACCGACCTGCCGGCCGACGACTATATCGTCGTCATTCCGGCTATCAACTTTGCAGAAGAAACCTCACCGCTGTATGGGCGCATGAGCACCGTAAACCCGAATGATGCAAACGGACTATCGCCTGACCCCGACAACAACACCGATAGTGATGACAACGGTGATATGGCCGAAGACGGTAGCGTCGTGAGCAAGCCTATCACGCTCTCTGTAGGCAACGAACCCACCAACGACGGCGATAACGATGCCAACTCCAATATGACCGTAGATTTTGGCTTCGTGCGTTTGCTCTCGCTTGGCAACCGTATCTGGCGCGACACCAACAACAACGGCATCCAAGATGCGGGCGAAGAGGGTATCAATGGTGTGACGCTCAAGCTCTACCAAGACACCAACAATAATGGTGTGTATGACGAGGGCGATACCCCAGTAGATACACCTATGGTGACAACAAAGAATGACGATAACGGCATGCCCGGCTACTATATGTTTGATCAACTCGTTCCCGGTCATTATATTGTGCAGGTCCACGATAGCAACTTTGACTTTGGTAGCCCCCTGAACAATATGTTCAGCAGCACCGGCAACGATGACGACAGCGGCAATGCCCCCGACCCAGATGATGACCAAAATAACGATGATAACGGCAATACCTACCAACCCGGCCAGGGCGTCTTCAGTAGCGCTATTACGCTTCTTGCCGGTACTGAACCAGATGTTGATAGCGATTGCGATTGCAAGAATAGCAATATGACTCTCGACTTTGGCTTTGCACAATATCTTGTGTTGGGCGACAATGTGTGGTTCGATGCCAACAACAATGGCGTGTTTGAGCCGAGCAAAGGCGAAAAGGGCATCAACGATGTGCTTGTCAACCTCTACCGTGATGTCAACGGCGATGGTATACCGCAAGCCAGTGAGCAAGTGGGCGAACCATTCACTACCCGTACAGAAGAGGGTATAGATGGCTACTACCTGTTTGAACAACTCATCCCCGATGACTACATCGTCCAGATAGACCCGGCCAACTTTGAGGCCGGCGGCGCTTTGGAAGGTATGGCGAGTAGCACCGGCAGCGGCTACCAAGCAGCACCCGACAACCCATCCGACCCTGATGACAATGTCAACCGTGACGATGACGGCGGCGCACGTGGCGAATATGGTGTTATGAGCCAACCCATTACCCTAGAAAGCGACGCGGAACCCGAAAACGACGGCGACGACTCTAATGGCAATCTCACGGTAGACTTTGGTTTCTATCAAACCCTATCGCTTGGCAACCGTGTGTGGCTTGACACCAACAACAATGGCATCATAGACGATGGCGAAGCGGGCATCAATGATGTTGAGGTCTTGCTCTACCACGATACCAATGGTAATGGACGGTTTGACGCGGTCAGCGATACGCTTGTTGACCAAACCATTACCACGAGCCGTGATGATGCGGCCGGCTACTATCGTTTCGACAACCTGCTGCCCGGCGACTACATTGTGCAAATAGCATCCGATAACTTTGACCAAGGTGGCGCATTGCAGGGGCTTATCAGCAGCAGCGGCAACAATGATATATTTGGCATGGCTCCCGACCCCGACGACGATGCTGATAATGACGATAACGGCAACCACCAAAGTACCTATGGCGTGCTCAACACACCAGTGACACTGAGCTATAATGATGAACCTACCAACGACGGCGACGAAAACCCCAATTCAAACATGAGCGTAGACTTTGGGTTTGTTGCTACGGCCGCAGTTGGTAACTATGTCTGGTATGACCGCAACAACGATGGCCTGCAAAATGAGCCTGCGGAAGACGGTGTCAACGGCATTATCGTCAAACTGCACGATGCCGATGGCAACCTCGTCGCTACGACCACCACACACGACGATACCAGTGGCAACCCCGGCTTCTATCGTTTCGATGGGCTAGAGCCGGGCGACTATACCATCCAGTTTGTCTTGCCAGATGGCTCCAAATTTACCACAGCAGATGCTGGCACCAATAGCGAAAGCAGCGACTCCGACGCTAACCCCAATACCGGCTCCACATCAACCATCACCCTAGCGGCAGGCGATTATGACATGACATGGGATGCAGGGATTGTGCTGCCAGAGGAACCGCTGAGCCTTGGCAACCTCGTATGGAAAGATGCCAACAACAACGGCATCGTAGACAGTGGCGAACAGGGTATCAATGATGTGCTTGTGCAACTCTACTACGATACCAACGGCAATGGACTCTATGATGGCTCTGATACCTTTGTTGCCCAAACCACCACTAGCGGCACAGGTGATAATGCTGGCACATATCGCTTCGACAGCCTTGCACCGGGTGAGTATGTTGTCGTTATTCCAGATACAAACTTTGGTGAGGGTGGCTCGCTCAGTGGTCTTTCGAGTAGCACTGGCAACAACGATGCGCGTGGTCTCGCGCCCGACCCCGACAACGATACCAATAACGACGACAATGGCAATGCCGATGAGCGCTATGGTGTTGTGAGTAGTGCCGTCACGCTTGCCCACAACACTGAACCTACCAATGATGGCGATGACGATGCCAACACCAACCTGAGCGTAGATTTTGGCTTTGCGGCTACATCCTCAGTTGGTAACTATGTATGGAATGACCTGAACAGTGACGGTATCCAGAACGAAGCACCCGAAGAAGGTGTCAATGGCATTGTGGTACATCTGTACGATGCTGATGGCAATATTGTTGCAACTGCCGTTACACACGATGATGGCAAAGGCAACCCCGGCTACTACCGTTTCGACGGGTTGGCAGCCGGCGACTATAGCCTTGCGTTTGTGCTGCCAGATGGAGCGGAATTTACTGCTACCAATGCAAGCGGCAGTAGTGCCACCAACGACTCGGACGCCGGTACGAATGGGCGCACGCCAACCTTTACGCTTGGCGAGAACGAAGCCGATATGACGTGGGATGCCGGGCTTATTTTGCCAGAAGAGCCGCTGAGCTTGGGCAACCGCGTATGGCGCGATAGCAATAACAACGGCATCATAGATGAAGATGAGGCGGGTATCAATGGCGTGCTTGTCGAATTGTATTACGACACCAACGGCAACGGTATCTATGATGGTGCTGATACCTTCCTAACCAACACGACAACAAGCAGTAGTGGTGAAAATGCCGGTTTCTACACCTTCACAGACCTTGTGCCGGGTGATTACGTTGTGCTTATTCCGGCTGCAAACTTTGTGGAGGGTGGGCCGTTGTACAATCTCAATAGCAGCACTGGCAACAATGATATGCGCGGTATGGCTCCCGATCCCGACGATGACACCGATAGCGATGATAATGGCGGATATCGTGATGCATATGGCGTATCCAGTGCTGCCGTTACACTCAACTATAACGACGAACCCACGAACGACGGCGACGATAATGCCAGTTCCAACCTGAGCGTAGACTTTGGCTTTGCCAACACTTCATCGGTGGGCAATTATGTGTGGAATGACCGCAACAAGGATGGCATTCAGAATGAAGCACCCACCGATGGTATCAATGGTGTGACTGTCAAGCTCTACGATGCTGATGGCAACCTTGTTGCTACTACCACGACGCACAACGATGCTGATGGCAACCCCGGTTACTATCACTTTGAAGGGCTGCAACCGGGCGACTATAGCATCGAGTTTGTGTTGCCAGATGGCACGACGTTTACACCATCCAATGCTGAGGGCAGTAAT
>CAZVEN010000053.1:0-27952 GCA_964626155.1 uncultured Chloroflexaceae bacterium
GCAAGCCAATCAGGGACGCCACTGTCGTCGCTTGTTGCTGCACTTGGTGCTGGCTCTTCGGCTGCCCCCGCAAGCCAGTCGGGGACATCGGTGTCGGCGTCGGGGAAAGTGCTTGAACTTGGTTCGGGAGCTCCAACACCTAACCAGTCTGGCATACCACTCTGGTCTGAGGTGGCACTCTTTGATGGTGATTCAGGTTCGCTACTGGCCATCCAATCAGGAAAAATATCATCTGAAACCGGCGCGTCTGCACTTGGGGTTTCTTGTGTGGCTTCTCCTAGCCAGCTAGGTGGACTGCTATCGGGGTCTTCTGTTGCTGATTCAGACGATGGTGTCAACCAAGAAGGGAGCATATTGCTGGATGCAAGAGGTGCTTGGGGAGAAGATGTTTCATCAAAGTGAAATGGTTCAATATCAAGCGCGTTGGCATCTGATTGCGCAGGTGATTGTGGTTCAGATGGGGGCGAAGATGGAGCAGGAGGTGTGTCAAAAGCTTTAAGGTCTTGTTCAAGCTCATCAGGTGATATGTCGGGAAGCCAATCTGTAATATCATCTTGCGAGGATATGCGTTCGCTAGGTGATGTTTCATGTGTATGGTAGGGGGGTTCTTCTTCTGGTAGGTCGCCTTCTTGTTCATCTACTCCTAAGCTACGTAACCAATCGGTTGCACCAACAGATGGGCGTATGCGCAACGTGGAGGGTTGTTCTGATGATGGTGGTGTAGGTATATCACTGCCTATTTCATCTTGGAGTTCTTGCAACCAGTCTGGTATAGATTCGTTGTCGGCTGGAGCGTCGTCAATGTCGCTCAACCAGTTGGGTGTTTCTGTATCAGGCAAGAACGGGGTTGATTCGAGTACGGGAGTCCAATCGGGCACGGCGTCTTGTCCTTCGTCTACTCCTGACGTAGATGAAGGAAATGGATCGTGTGTGCGTGGTCGTGCTGGCAAGGGCACGTCTTGTAACCAAGGTGGAAGTTTATCCATACAATACAGGGTATAGCTCTATGTATCAAGGTAAGGCTGGTCGAAACCGAGCAACACGCGCATGCTGGCGATAAGCGTCCCGATGGTTGTACCAATAATCAGGCCACGTGTTCCTGCAAGAGCTATATATTCTCTGAACCATTCCATGGCTCCTGTCACCGCAGAAAGGGCGGCTATTTGTGGAAGCTGCACTATAAGCGTTACAAGAGCCACACCAACAATAACAAAAACCTCTCTATTGCGTCGCTGTAATGCACGTACAATGGTGCTCAGGCTGAAGAAGGCCAGTAAAGCTAACATGCTGCTCGTGAGCGGTTCATACACAGCATGGAAGAGGTTGCGGATAACTGCTTCTTCTAGGCTGGCGGGAAGGACGACAATGCTAGGAACGCCAAGTATACCCACAACGATGACAATGAACATTGACAGGAGCAAAATGATGCTGTAGCCCCACTCAGGTTGTTGGTTGATGACACGCCTAATATGTGAACTAGCGACGCTAGCTAGGCCGATAAGGAGTGCAAGGGCTACCAATAGGGCAGCCCAGTTCATGAGGATGAGTGCAATGATTGCTACTTCTCCTCCTCTGCTCGTAGAGCCTAGCATGACAAAGACACCTGCTACGCCAGCTATAAGCGTGGGGATGAGGCGTTTTGGATCTCGAAAGAAGGTTGCTTTGGGATCGTGTACAAATGTTAGTGGTGATTGCATATAACTACACTCCCGGCAATGGTGGCAATGCAAGGGATGATTGCAGCAAACTGTAGATAACTCCGCCTACGATAAGGATGATAACGACCGTGCGAAGAATATCTTGAGTCATCAGGCGTGCTTGTGGTGGTGCTGAATCTGATAGGTAGGCTTCTGCTGCAAACACTTCTTCGCCGATGAGGGTTGTTTGGGCATTAATGACCATCAAAGGGAGGGCATTCATGGCTGTGGTGCCAAGGACTTGATGAATTCCACGCCGTGCTCCTTCTTCGCCAAAGAGCAAAAATTCTTCTCCAAAACTGCCTATGAGTTGACTCGCTTCTATGCGTTGATTGGCATAGAGTGCCATAACGCCGGTTGCATAGGCAGGTGCATTTTGGTGGGCCAGTAATTCGATGCTGGCTGGGTTGTAATCATGGGCACGCCCGGCATGGCGGTAGGCCTGCCTGAGCAACCCACGTAGTGCTAGGTGGGCTATTGCATCGCCACTACTCACTAACAGGGGGGCACCTTTTAGGGCAGCTTCGTTAGAGATACGTTCAGCCGCCAACAGGCCGGCAACTGTTTCTGCCATAGTCACATGATTGCCTATTGTGCCCGCGCCGGGTGAAATATGCACGACTTGTCCTGTTTCGGCTCCACGCCCTAGCGCAGCACGTAATGCTGTGAATGAAGGCAATGGCCTACGCTTGGGTATGGCGATGCGTTCATTGAGTGAGCGGGCATGGTGTACCCATGTGAGAGCTACAATAGCTAGGAACATGAGTAGCACAACAATGGTTTCAGCAGGAAGAATCATAGGTGTCACCCAGAAACAGTTTTATTCTGTGTACTGCACATTGCGAGAAACAACAAACAACGCTTTTCTTTATTATACACGTATTCAACGTTCGTCTCCTAAGTATAGATCGCAGACGAGATATGTTTTTGAAAAACAGTTTTGTGCTCACTATATAAAAAACTGTTCACAGATACATCATAGCATACCAAAGCGCTCTGTGCAAGGTGAACGAGTTGGAACGAAAAGGATTTGGTGTAGAGACGTTGCATGCAACATCTCTACACTATCGGTTCTGCCTGTATCAATGAACGGTTGCTCGGGTCTTTTTTAGTATAAGAAGGTTGGTTTGCCGAGCAGGTGTGAAATCTTGGGCCGGTATTGTTCAGAGTCGTAGAGTTCACCAATATCTACGTGCTTAGTGCCACGAATACAAGAATCTACAGGCACGGTCGTGTAGATACCGTTTTGGAGCGCCATCATAAGCCCTACGTGTCCGCGTTCAATTTGTTGTACTGCCATGCTACCATATGATATAGCGACCATACGGTCGAGCGAGTCGGGAGCGCCTGCACGCATCAGGTAGGCTACTTGCTGGTTGACAATATCTATACCCGTGAGTTTCTTGAGTCCTTCACCAACAATTGTGCCAATGCCACCAAGCTTTTTGTGCCCGTAAGCGTCTTCTTGACCGTATTCTACCACTTGGCCACCAACCATGCTGGCGCCTTCTGAAATGACGACAATGGCATAGTTGCTTGGGTTATTCTTGCGGTCTTCAATAACCATTTGTGCCAACCGTTCCATGTCAAAAGGCACTTCGCTGATGAGAGTACGGTCTACATCGGCAAGATACCCTGCTAATAATGCTGTTTCACCACTGTTGCGCCCGAACAGCTCCACGACGGCGATACGCTCATGGCTTCCTGTCGGGGTACGCAGATCATGAATAAAGTTGACGCTACGTGTAACGGCGGTACTAAAGCCAAGGCAGTAGTCTGTACCATGGACATCGTTATCCATTGTTTTGGGAATAGCGACAACGCGGAAGCCTTCAGAATGTAACCGGGCCCCATATGAGAGAGTATCATCGCCACCAATAGGGATGAGCGTATCTATTTTGAGGTGGTCGAGTACTTTTAACACATGGGATGTACAATCTACTCTTTTTTGCCCTTCTTCAAAGGAATATTTGTCTTTCAGAAAGGCTGGTAGGTCTTGTTCACGTACTTTTTGTGGGTTTGTGCGCGATGTATGTAAGTGGGTACCACCGTAGCGGTCAATGGTGCGTACAGTTTGACGGTTTAGAGATTGGATCCATTCTCTCTGTGATTCGTGGTCGTCGTCGGGGTTATAGTTTAGAAGACCACCCCAGCCACGTCGAATACCAATGACTTCCCAACCGTTTTCTTCGGCTCGATTGACTACTGCTTTGATGCACGGATTCAGCCCGGGTACATCGCCGCCACCTGTGAGTATGCCAATACGCATGTAATCTCCTCCTTTGTAGATTATCTGTTTCTCTATACCTTACCTTGTATAGGTTTGTTACGCTATTGTAGCACAAGTTGCGATGAGTCGTTTCAACGAAGGGCTATGGCGATATGCAAACATGCTCTATCTTGGCTATTGCAGCATTGGAAAAAGGGTCTGTATTTGGGTGTAGTGGTATGGTAGAATATGCATAATACTGCTATGCAAAAGATACAGTTACATGGTGATTATCCACATGTATGAGTATAAGGTAGAAATGGTAAACAAAAAATCGTATGGCAAAAAGGTCTCAAAATCCTGGTACGGTGGCGGTAAACCGGCGTGCCCACCACGATTATCATATTGAAGAAACATTTGAAGCTGGTCTTGTATTGACTGGGAGCGAAATTAAATCGGTACGTGCTGGACGTGTCAACCTGCGCGGTAGTTATGCACGCCCAAAAGAAGAACAAATTTTTCTTTATGAAACGCATATTTCGCCCTATGAGCAGTCGGGGAACTATTTTAACCATGATCCTATGCGCCCACGCCGGTTGTTGTTGCGCAAGAAGGAAATCAAGCGATTGCTTGGGCTTGTGCGACAGAAGGGGCTAACGCTAGTGCCGTTGCGGATTTATTTTAAGGGTCCGTGGGCTAAGCTAGAGTTAGCTGTTGGGCGCGGGAAGAAGGTGTTTGATAAGCGTGAGGACATTGCTAAACGTGATGCTCAGCGCGATATTGAACGTGCGATGAAGTCGCGTTCACGCAATGCGTGATACCAGGTGTGGTGCGGAGGAGCGCTGTTACATGCAACGGCGCTTCTCACATTGCACAAGACTCCGGCAGGAGTCATGCGCTCTTGTTATCCTAATCATTTAGCGCTTTCCCAGCAGTCCTAGAAAAAATCGCTACATAAGTACTATAGACAATTATGCTCTATCTAGCGTATTATGATGCCACTACCTTATTTGTAGCATGTTTTTTGACACATGTTTGTGTATGAATAAAAATTTGAAAGGATATACTGATGATGCACGTTGCTTTCGCAAGTGAAGAGGTTTTATCTACGCATGATGTTCTATCATTGAAAACATTTGGTTTATCTCATGATACAGTTGATGATTCGAGAAGTTTGATTGAGCTATTGGAACGTCATCGCACGTCATTACCATTTGCCGATTCAGAGCTTGTGCTCTATCAAAAAATGCGCCGCGAGCTAGAAACCTACCAAAGTATTATTGATCATGCTTTGGTGGAATGGCGTGCTGCACTTACCTACCGCTGGGAGTGTGAAATTGCCGGGCAGCGCATCTATACACGCATCTGTGAACAATTGAAAGACCATTTTGGCGTTGATGCCCCCCATATGCAAGTGGTTGCTCCTACCTATCACGAAGGTGCATCCACTGCCGAGGATTTGCTTTCAGACTTGCGCCGGCTCCATGCAACCCTCAAACTCATTCAAACCCCTCTCGGGCAAGAGGCTATGAACAGGCTTTCTGTTGCATGCGATAACCTCAATGGAGCAATTACCACTACCCGCCACTGGGAGGAACAGCGTCGTAGCGCTATTCTTAGCCAACGATTGGTGCATGAAGCCTATGAACGAGCAAGTAGAAAAACCAAACACCTGATAGTGCAGCATTTGGGTGACTATGCTGCATAAATGTTTGCCACAATGAAAGATGAAATAAGCACCTATCTGTACCGTCTTCTGCGCCACATTTCAGAGGGCGGTTTTTGATTCTGTACAATAACGCCTTATCCGAATATAATAGAAAGTGTGCATATGCATTGATAGTGGTAGACGCTAGAGACGGATAAAGTCATGTCGTTATTTAAACGCCTTTTTGGCCGTGGTCAAGATGCTCCTCGTACTGAAGAGGAAGCACAACAAGAAGAACAAAAAGTTGAAGCGGGCCTGCAAAAATCGCGTCAGGGCTTTTTTGGGCAAATTGCGCAGATGTTTGCATCCGATGAACCTGTGACGGATGAGCTGTGGGAGGAGCTTGAAGAGGCACTCATCCAGAGCGATGTGGGTGTGGAAACAACATTGTACCTGGTGAATCAAACCAAAGACCGTTGCAACCGGTATGGCATCACGAAAGCTCGCGAGGCACGCGATATGCTCAAAGCTGAAATGGTAGCTATTCTTGAGAAATATCCGCAGCCGCCTCTTGATACGGAAACAGTTCCGTATGTTATCATAGTCGTTGGTGTCAATGGAGGTGGAAAAACAACCCTGATAGGCAAACTGTCGCATCGTTACCGCAACCTAGACAAAAGTGTTTTGCTTGCAGCCGGCGACACATTTCGTGCTGCTGCCAGTGAGCAATTGGAAGTATGGGCCGACCGCGCAGGAGTTCCTGTTTTGAGCATGGGGCAAGGATCGGATGCTGGTGCTGTTGTGTACCAAGCGGTAGATGAAGCTATTGAGTTTGAAGCCGATGTCCTGATTATTGATACTGCCGGCCGTTTGCATGCCAAATATAACCTGATGCAAGAGCTTGAAAAACTTACCAAAGTTATCAAGCGCCGCCTACCGGATGCTCCCCATGAGGTGCTCCTTGTGATTGACGCTACCACTGGGCAAAATGGTGTGTTGCAGGCAAAAGCTTTCCTCAAAGCATCGCATGTTTCGGGGGTTGTTATCACCAAAATGGATGGCACAGCCAAGGGTGGCATTGCGTTAGCAATTTCTCAAGATATTGAACGCCCTATTCGTTATATTGGCACTGGTGAAAAATTGACAGATTTGGCATTGTTTGATGCACAAAGTTTTGTTGATGCACTCTTTATGGAGGAGTAGTGTATGGGCGTAGAGTTTGTTGTATGTCCAACGTGTAAGCAAAAGCTTGCCGTTCATACGTATGTGTTAGCGGGTTCCAACATTGTCTGTGCAAACCCACAATGCAATACCAGTTTGCGCGTTGTTTCGCACAAACCTATTACAGTAGAACCTGTGCCTATTGAACAAACATTCAACCCGTTTAACAGACCAGAAGCATATGGATAATGACACAGAATGAATTGAATGGACAACGATGCACCATGCATGGTGCATGAAAGGAGTACTTGCTATGCGACCTATGAATCCGAACGATATGTATGCACCCTATACACCGAGCCATGTTGATGCCTTTCGTCAACAAGGGATCATGACCCAAGTCTATGCTTGGATGATGGCTGGGTTGCTTGTCACGGGTGCATTAGCGATGTTTGTTGCCAACCAACCCGCACTGGTGTCTACCATTGTAGGAACACCGTTGTTTTGGGTTCTGCTTATCGGCGAACTCATTTTGGTCATTGCCCTCAGCGCAGGCATACAAAAAATGTCCCCGGCTATGGCAACCGGTATGTTTATGACCTATTCGGCCATAAATGGTCTCACGCTCTCGGTTATCTTTCTCCATTATACTCAAGCTTCCATTGCTGTAACGTTCTTTGTTACTGGTGGCACGTTTGGACTGATGAGTCTCTATGGATATACCACAAAACGTGATTTGAGCAGCATAGGCAACGTTCTGGTAATGGCCCTTATTGGCTTTTTGCTTGCGTCGGTTGTCAATATCTTTTTGCGCAATCCGGCTATATATTGGATTACAACCTACGCAGGCATTCTCATCTTCGTTGGGCTAACCGCTTGGGATACGCAGAAAATTAAACGTATGAGCATGATGGGTGGCGACGATACCCAAGCACACCGCATCGCTATTATAGGAGCGTTAATGCTCTATCTCGACTTTATTAATATGTTCTTGCTCCTCTTACGTATCTTTGGCGACCGCCGTTAGGGGGATGTATGCGAAATGTACGCGCAGTTATGATGAGCATTACCCTTATGGCCCTTGTCGTCACATGTGGGGCGCATCTCTTTTTGCAAGAAATACGCGCTACGCCTATGCAAGCCAATGAAGGTGTTGAGACTGAAGTTGAGATTGAAATCAAGCCGGGCGAGTCAACGACACAGATAGCCACGAAGCTTCGTGCTGCAGGGCTGATTCGTCAACCTATCCTCTTTGTTACTCTTGTGCGTCTTAAAGGGCTTGATAGTCAACTCCAATCCGGCCAATATGTGTTGAAGCCTTCTATGACGATGAGCGAAATATTGCAGGCATTGCAATATAGCCGTGTGGAAGAGACCCAGTTTACTATACCTGAAGGTCTGCGCCTAGAGGAAATAGCACAACGTATTGCTGGCACTGGCATTGTGGGTGAAGAAGATTTTTTGCGGGTTGCTCGCGATGGAGCCCTCTTCAGAGATGAGTATTTCTATTTAAGCAGTCTCCCTGCCGATGCATCCCTAGAAGGGTACCTTTTTCCAGATACATACCGCATAGCTGCTACAACAACGGTTACAGACATTGTACACATGATGGTTCAGCGCTTTGATGACCAATATAGTAAGGTAGAAGAAGATGTGCGTGTGCCTGATGTCAGCATTCATCAAATAGTGACGATGGCTTCTATTGTACAACGCGAAGCAGCATTGATTGAAGAAATGCCCAAAATAGCTGCTGTTTTTTGGAATAGAACGAAACCTGAGCACATTGCTGAAACTGGGAGTGGCCGCCTTGAGGCTGACCCAACAGTGCAATATGCACTTGGTTATAGTGAAGATGAACAAACATGGTGGCGCAAAGATTTGACCTTTACCGATTTGCAGATAGACAGCCCCTATAATACACGCAAAAACGCGGGGCTACCCCCCGGCCCTATCTGTAGCCCGGGGCTTGAAGCACTACGTGCTGCCACACAGCCCGATGAGGGCGGGGCATACCTCTATTTTGTTGCGAGTTGCCAGGACGATGGGTCACACAACTTTGCCACGAACTTTGAAGAGTTCCGCAAATATGAAGACGAATACCTCAAATGTAGCAATTAAACATGGCAATGACAGGCACACCGGAGGGGCTTTGCCGGCTACTGTGGGGGTTTGCTGCCGGCAAGCCCATACTGGCGCACATGAGAGGCACCATGTAGACACCTCTTTTTTTCATGCGCGCTCGCACAAAGCCGCAAAGAACGCAAAGAGGCAAAAATATGGACCAGGCAATTCTTTGCACTTCGCTGCAACGTTGCGAGCTGTCTTTGTAGCTATACGTCAAGGGATGTGAGGTGACGACGTTCTTTTTACTCTTCTTGACCGGTTTGCTCCTTGGCACGTTGTTGAATATCATTATTATTCGCCTGCCACGCGAACGGCGTCTTCTCGGTTGGCCACGCTGTACACGCACAGGCAGGCCTCTGGCTATTTGGCAATTGCTCCCAGTAGTGGGGTGGGTATTACAACGTGGACGCGCCCACAACGAGCAACCGCTCTGTTTTGTTTACCCTATGGTGGAGGTGCTCACGGCG
Organism: uncultured Chloroflexaceae bacterium; assembly: GCA_964626155.1. Lineage (GTDB taxonomy): Bacteria > Chloroflexota > Chloroflexia > Chloroflexales > Chloroflexaceae > JAAUSY01. The sequence continues at coordinate 9,307 of CAZVEN010000053.1, forward strand.
AGTACCTTGGTGTTGCTCTATCGTATGTATGCCTTCACGCCAGTATTCTTTTACCTCAGTTTTGTATGTATTGTCTTAATCATCACGGGAGCAATTGACTGGACGCATCGGTATATTTACACATTTGTGATACTCGGCGCAACTGTATTGGTGTTGGGGTTTCAGGCACTTGCACACCTTGGCGTGGTGGATGTATCTTTTGACCTGCGCGACGCCATCATTGGCATGCTCATCGCCGGTTTCTGTTTCATTATACTCTTTATGCTGGCGCGGGTGCTCTTTCCGGGCAAAGCTGTGCCATTTGGCCTTGGCGATGTCTATTTGGGCATTTTTATTGGGGCTGCATTTGGGCTGAGTCGGCTGGCGACTACGCTCTGGTATGGCATGTTTATGGCAGGCGTGGTAGCGCTGGTCATAGTGGGAGCGAAACATATACTCAAGCGCCGCGATATGCCAGAATATATGCCATATGGCACATACTTATGCCTTGGAGCTATTGTGTATGTCATTATCCATGGGTGGTAATCGGTACGTTTCAGCATTCAGCGTTCAGTGTGCAGCATGCAGCACTGGTAGTGGTATACTTTGAGTGGAACCTGATACAGAGACAGTATGTATCCTCTGTGATACTCTGTGGTCTCTGCGATGCATGAAAAAAGAGTAGGAGCTAGAAGATATGACGTGTGACATACCCATCATTCAAATTGGTATAGGTGGGGTAGGGAGTGCATTAGCCCGACAACTTATGACTCAGCAAGCAGCACTAGAAAAGCGCTATGGCTTTCGGTTGGGCTATCATGCGCTGGCTGAAATAAGTGGCATTGTCCATACGGGCACACTGTTGGATACGGCTACTGTTTCGGCTGCAACCACAGCAAAGAATGCGGGGCAGCCCTTGGAAAGCATCGTGGGTGGCAACCCGCCCGGTGATTGGCAAGCATTTTTGCCAAGCTCTCCATGCATTGTGGTAGATGTGACAGCGTCTGGTGGGTTGACACCGAGCCTCGTAGCAGCGGTACAAGCTGGGCACCGGGTTGTGTTTGCCAATAAACGCCCTCTTACCAGCTCGATGGATGTGTTCAAGGCATTAACAAAACAGAACGCTACACGCTATGAAGTGACAGTCGGTGCGGGCTTGCCTGTCATTGATACGCTACAACGCTTGCTAGATAGTGGCGATACACTCATACGCATAGAAGCGGCTATGAGTGGCACGCTCGGCTACCTATGTAGTGCGCTTGAAGATGGGGTGCCGCTTTCGAATGCTGTGAATACGGCCAAGGTTAACGGTTGGACAGAACCGGACCCACGCGATGACCTCAGTGGTGCCGATGTTGCCCGCAAAGCGCTCATTTTAGCGCGTACATGTGGCTTAGAATGGGATATGACCGATATTTCAAGTGAGCCATGGTTCCCCCCAGAAATGGCCGACATGTCTGTAGAAGCCTTTATGGAACGGGTGTCGGAGTTGGATGCATCCTATGCACAACGGGTTGAGCAAGCGCGAGCACACAACACAGTTTTGCGCTATGTTGCTAGTGTAGAGCCTTCAGATGCAACGGTCGGTTTGCGTGAACTTCCCTTAGACCATCCTTTGGCAAGCTTGCGTGGCACAGATAATATGTTTGTCTTTACGACCCAACGGTATAGCGGTGATGTGCCATTGCTCGTAGTGCGTGGACCAGGTGCAGGTGTAGATGTGACGGCTGCCGGGGTGCTTGGCGATATTGTCGCTACTGCCCGTGAACGGTATCATGCATAATGCCAATGGATATTCACACGTGTATGGCTATGTTACACACGGAGATGGTACGTTATCAGCGCCCATTGATTGACGATATGGGAGACCATCGGCAGTCTCCCTTTCGGATTCTGATAGCCACCATTTTGAGCCTGCGCACAAAAGACACGCTGACAGCACAGGTAGCGCCACGCTTGTTTGCTCTTGCCGATAGCCCCAACGCTATGCTCGCTGTGAGCGAAGAGCGTATTGTAGAGCTTATCTACCCGGTGGGGTTTTATCGCAATAAAGCACGGACTATACGGCAGATTTCAACGCTCTTGGTAGAGCAGTATGGGGGGGAAGTGCCCAATGACCTCGACACGCTGTTGGCGTTGCCAGGTGTTGGGCGCAAAACCGCTAATTTGGTTTTGACACGTGGCTTTGGCTTGCTGGGTATTTGTGTAGATACGCATGTGCATCGCATCTGCAACCGGTGGGGCTATGTGCAGACAAAAACGCCGGATGAGACAGAGTTTGCGCTACGCGAAAAGCTCCCCCAAGAGTATTGGATTGATATTAACGGGCTGTTGGTGACGTTGGGGCAACATATATGCCACCCAACATCGCCAAGATGTAGCACATGCCCGCTGTCGGAGTGTTGCGCACGTGTTGGGGTGACACGTAGCCGCTAACGACATAGCAACAACAAGATGCACAGAGCACATGGGTAGAGCAAGACAGCCCGCCCCCCTGTAGCGTACCAGCAAAGAATTACATGTTCCTTTTTTTATATCTTGGCGTCAAAGAACAGGGTACGGGGGAATGGACAAAATCTGGCATGCTTCTTGGTACCAAGCACTTTTGGGAGTGCTTGGCACCAATGATGGCTTTATCCTGTCACCTATACCCTGTGCCCTGTGTTCACCTATTCCTCTGCATGGTGTGCATCTATCAAATCCACCACACGCTCATATATATCTTTTGCCTCTGCATGAGGCATAAAGTCGTAGTCTATCATGGCAACTGGTGGGTCGCCACAAGCTGCCATACATTCAACTTCAACTGCACGCAGGTCATGGGGGTATTCTGCTTTGAGTTTCTCAATAACGCGCCTAAATTCTGCATGAGACCTTGCACACCTCCCACAATAGGTAAGACGTACTGTCATTGTACTCTGCCCTTCAACATAAGGAGCTATACATCCTTTCATTAAAAAAGTTTTTTGTTACTTATTAGTCAGTATACCCCAGATCATGGTGCTGTCAAGAGTATTTGTATGGGTCTATCAGGCGCTCTATGTCGTGTAGTATAGCATGTCGTTCGCTATCGGTAGTTTTGTCATCTGCGAGTTTCTTAGTAAGGTAATCGTATTGCGACTTGATATGTGGTGGGAACTGCTCAAGCAGATTCTCGCGTCGAGTCCGTTCAGCATCGGCCCGTTTGCGCCCCTTGATAACATATGATTTGAGATGTTTTTTGCCAAGCTTGGTTATATCTTTGCCTTCTTCAAAAATTAGGTAGGTTGTCCAACCCAAAATTTCGGTAACGGTGAAGACTAAGCCGGCGTTAATAGCTGCGCCTACCACTGGAACAATGCCAATAACGCCCCGCAGTAACGACATACCAAAGACAAAACCTAGCAATTGCGTAGCCGTGCCAATAACTGCTCCCCGTGTATAATTATGCCCAAACATCTTGCCTAGGGCTATCATCATGCCGACGGTTATCGCAATCAGTGCGGGATAATCTACCCCAAAAATAATCCCAAGCGGTCCAAACACTGGCACGGTGGCTACCGACCCGGCCCACAAAGCAGAAGCTGCCGCACAACTGTGTATAATAATGCCTGCTCGCTCTTTATAACTCGTTGCCACTCCCCTCAACCTTTCCACAACCCTACATCGTAAACAGGCTTTTTTGCCCATTCCCAAGGATTACATCTCATCTATAGTGCTCAACACATAATGCGCACGCAACGCAAGCCACATAGCAAAATGTTGGTCCGCATCGTCCAAGTCCATATCACTAATCTGCTTGATACGTTCTAGCCGATAGAGCAATGTATTGCGATGCACATGCAAAGCTTCTGACGTAGCGCGGAGATTGCCTAGGTGATTAAAATATTCCTCCAACGTCTTGAGTAATTCTCCCCCTTGTCGGCGGTCGTAGGTCACGAGCTTCGACATCGTTTCCCGGTAGAAGGTCCACATCTCTGGCGCATCACGCAACAGCACCAACAGACGGTAGACCCCCAAATCGCCAAACGCCAACACACGCTGCGTGCCAAAAAGCTGCCGCCCAAGCGCAAGTGCCTGCTCAGCTTCGCGCAACGTATGCGCCCAATCCAAAAGTGTTTGTGCAGGTGTACCAAGTGCCAGCGTAATGCCATCATAGTCAATTACAAGGCGGTCACGCAACGCTTCAGCCAACTCGCGTGGCCGTGCCCCATTGGTATTGACAGGTAACATGCACAATATGCCCGTCTCACGACGCAACAACGGAGCAGCTATGTTACGCCGCGATAACTCACTCTGCACCGAACTCAATATCCGGCCTTGCATAGAACTGGTGGCATGTTCAATAGAGATAAGCAACGCGACATATGGTAATGTCAAGTCATAGCCCAATTCTTCGCCGCGCTGTATTAATGAAACCGGGTCCGCCGGTGGGCCAACCAGCACGGTAGAAAGAAAATCGCCGCGCAATCGTTCCTCGGCCGCCTTTACCGCTTGCTCCCGAGCAAATACCAACGCCAACGCATGGGCACCCTGCACCGTAGCCAGCTTATCCCACTCATCAAGCACCGTGCCAGCCAGCGCAATATAGCCATTTGGGTAATCGGGTGACCCAACCGGCTCCACCCATATATTCTGACTCAGCAGCGAGCTATCACCGCGTGCATTGGGGCGCAACGATTGCAGAGCCACCTTGCCAGACCCATGGCCTATGAGCGCACGTAAATCGCCATTGGAAGCATAGCAAGCCACACTTTGGTTGGTACGCTCCTCTAAAATTCCCAGTAAGTCGGTCATATCGCCTTCCGACAATGAACGTTGCGTCAACAAGTTATACAGTTGTGCACCACGTCGCTCTAGTTGCGCCTCATAATCGGTAATCAGGCGAGCTATTTCGCGTTCAATCTCGCGTAGATCACTCCCCTCTTGCAAATGAATGAGCGGTAAATGTACTTCTTCAGCAGCACGCACATCATCATCAGATACAGTACCTATAGCAGCAACAGCCGCGACTGTTGCTTGCGAAAGACGCCGTACCATATGCCCCAAGGTCAATTTGGGGTCGAGTGTATGGGCCGCTTCAACAGAGAGCAACGCAATTTCGCCACCACGCAAATCAACAAAGGCTGGCAATTTTGTGCGCATGCTAATAACCCATGTGACTGGGTTGCGCAAACCACCCACACCAGCAACCACGTGAGAGCCTAGCGGCAACGCTAAACGCAAAATATCCCGAACAGTGACGTTTGCCATAAAACGTTTTTTATTCCTTCATTCCTTCATTCCTTCATTCCTCCTACATATACTTGTGCAATTATACCATATCCGTTTAGCATACATCGTATCATACACATCTGTGCCATGAACGAATACCGACTATGCGGTTGAGCATTGTGCAAAGTATACAAATCGTTGGGTCGTAGGACCGGCATCCTGCCTGCCGCCGTTGGCTAACTGCTGTCCACAAAAGCACCCGTAGCACCGGCTTCTAGCCGGAGACCTAGGGAGAGTAGCACCGGCTTCTAGCCGGAGTAGCACCGGCTTCTAGCCGGACTCCTAGGGAGTGTAGCACCGGCTTCTAGCCGGACTCCGACAGGATGTCGGTGCTACGGTGGGCCAGGCTAGAAGCCTATCCTACGTCTCGTAGGCTCTAATGCCCACTAGGAGCTGGCATCGCAGACGAATGATGGTCTATTATCAACCATGCATTGCCTTCACGCCGATAGACAAACGTATAGCGAGCCGGAATGCTATGCATCTGTCCATTGCGTTCATAGAAGAAAGTATAATACCCGCTGTTGACCGCAATATCACCATACACCCGAATATGTGGGTGATGGTAGATAGCCTGCAACTGTTCAAACTGCATGAATATCTTGAAATAGTGCAATGTTTCTTCTGGCGAGTTGCGAATGTAGGGCGAAACCGTGCCCCAAAAAACAGCCTCCTTGTCATACAACTTGGTGACTTTCTGTGGTTCCCCACTCGTCACCGCTTCTATCCACTGTTCAAATGCTTCCAATACACTTGCTGCATCGGTTGATTTTTGGTCTGTCATAAAGTACACTCTCCTTAACAATTATTCATAGGTAAAGGTTATCACATGTATTATACCAAATTTCAACCATGTGCTCCTTAACCAAGTTTTAACCATTGGTGTGATATTATGTGTATCTTAACCAAATACAACCTTTTATCCGCATATCTCAACCCATTTCTTAACTTTCAAAGCCCTTTTTTGCTAGTATATTGTATTATGTGGTATGGTGTAAGAACATGCTATTTGGGCACTTCAAAAAGCCCACGCTATTTTTAAGAGAACATAGCTTTTTGAGAAAGCTTTCGATGGAGTATGGTTATGACTACTCAGGATATGACTCAGTCTGAAATAGTATCCTTGCGCCAGCGAGTAGCAGAACTTGAACAAGAGCTATCCATATGTCGTTTAGCACTCGCAACTATTGGACAGCAGGGCATACAGCAGAACAAACAAAATACGCTACCACAAGAAACGCATACCCATGCTGCTCCTATGGGTAACATCGGGTATGACGAAGATAAAACGTACCCCAAAAAAATACTAGATGCCCCTATAGATGATGAAATGCAGCAATGCGTTGATGAGCGCACTTTTACCCTGCAACAAGCCGTTGCTCGTCTACTGAATGAGCTAACCAAACACCAAAAAATACATGGAGAATTGAACGAAGCCTATCGTACCCTTGTAGACCACTCACTCCAAGGGTTGATTATCCGCCAAGGCAAACCCTATGTGTTTGCCAACTCTATGATGAGCCATATAACTGGCTACACGGTGGATGAGCTCTTGGCTATGTCCCCCCAAGAGATAGAGACGATAGTCTACCCAGCAGACCGCGATATGGTGGTAACCTATTATCAACGCCGCATGCAAGACGAAGATGTACCCAACCGCTACGAACATCGCATTATTCGTAAGGACAGCACTGTGCGTTGGTTGGAAACCTACGTAACCCGCACAACCTACCAAGGGCAACCGGCAGTGCAGGCAGCCTACATAGATGTCACCGAACGCAAACAGGTAGAACAAGCACTACGCCAAAAAGAAGCCAACCTCGAATCGGCCCAACGCATTGCACGAGTGGGCAATTGGGAATGGGATATACCAACTGGCACCCTAACATGGTCCGATGAAGTCTATCGTATCTTTGGCTTAGCCCCACAAGAAGTTGAAGCTACCTATGAGATGTTTCTCCAAATCGTACATCCCAATGACCGTATGGCTGTGGAACAAGCAGTAGCATGGGCTTTGGAACATCACAAGCCCTACAAATTGCATCATCGCATCGTTCGACCCAATGGCGAAGAGCGCATTGTACATGAACAGGGCGAAGTATACTACGATGCGCAAGACAACCCTATCCGCATGATAGGCGTTGTGCAAGACGTAACCGAACGCATGCGAGCTGAAGAAGAGGTGCGACAGTTCAACATTACCCTTGAGCAGCGCGTTGCTGAACGCACTGCTGAACTGCACTACAACCAAACATTATTGCAAGGCATCCTCGATGCCATTCCTGCTATTGTTTATGTTAATGATAAAGAAGGACGCTATTTGCTCGTCAATATGTATGCCGCTGTCCGGCAACATAAGTCTCCCGAGTGGTTTATCGGCAAAACCGCCGATGTTGTCTTCCCACCAGATGTCGTAGAGTCGCAAAGCGAAGATGAAGCGTATGTCATGCGCACCGGCAAACCTATTGAGCGTGAGGTTACCCTCACGCTAGGTGATACAACCCATACCTTTCATTGCATCCGCTTCCCCTTGTTCAATGAGCGAGGAGATGTGTATGCAATGGGCAATATTTCGACTGACATCACCGAACGCAAGCGCATGGAAGAAACGTTGCGTGAGCAGTCGAAGCGTCTAGCAAAAGCCGAGCGTATCGCGCATCTAGGCAGTTGGGAGATGGATATAGCCACCGGGCAGAGCACATGGTCGGATGAATTTTTTCGCATCTGTGGGTTTGAACCGGGCGCGTTTGAACCCACCGCTGAACTCGGTATGCAGCTTATCCATCCCGACGATAGAGAACGAGCCGCTAAACATATATCGCACGCTATAGAACAACAAGAACCATATCGCATTGAAAAGCGTATTGTACACCCCGATGGGTCTGTACGCTGGGTCTACTCTGTTGGTGAAGTGACGTTTGATAGCACGAATCAAGCCGGAGAATTGACTGGCGCATTTCTGGATATTACCGAACGCAAAGAGATAGAAATCGAACTCCACCGGGCGCGAGATGCGGCTGAAGCTGCTGACCACGCTAAATCGGAATTTCTCGCCAACATGAGTCACGAAATACGTACCCCCATGAATGCCGTCATTGGTATGACCAACCTCATGCTTGATACTGAACTCACCCCAGAGCAACGCGACTATGTGCAAACCATCCGCGTCAGTGGTGAAACCCTCCTGACCATCATCAATGACATTCTCGACTTCTCAAAAATTGAGGCCGGGCGGCTCGAAATTGAGCATCATACCTTCAACGTGCGTGCATGTATTGAAGAAGCCCTAGAACTCGTCTCCTCCCGCGCAGCCGAAAAAGAACTCAACTTGGTCTACTGGATAGACGAAAACACCCCCGAAGACCTTATTGGTGATGTGACGCGAGTGCGGCAGATACTCGTCAACCTCTTGAGCAATGCCGTCAAGTTTACCGACAAAGGCGAAGTGATGGTGAAAGTGTCTGCTGTCCTAGCAGAAGGTCCGGTAAACCAACGCAGCAATGGGAGTAGTCACGATACCACTACCAAGCCCTACATCTACCACTTCTCTGTGCGTGATACTGGTATTGGCATAACCGCGGACCATCTGGGTCGTCTCTTTCAGCCATTTACCCAAGTGGATGCATCCACCACACGCAAATATGGTGGCACTGGGTTAGGGCTTGCCATTAGCCGCTGGCTCGCTGAGATGATGGGCGGCACGCTCTGGGCTGAAAGTGTGCTTGGCGAAGGCTCAACATTCCATGTAACCCTTGCCATGGAGGTATCGGAACCGCAGAGCTTCTTTGACTATCGAGACGACAAGCACATCCTCACTGGAAAACGGGTGCTTATTGTAGACGATAATATTACCAATTGTCGCATCCTATCACACTATGTTGAAAATTGGGGTATGATACCTACTGTTACATGCTCAGGCCAAAAAGCGTTGGATGCAGTGCGCCAACATCCCACCTTCGATATTGCTATCCTTGATATGCATATGCCGGATATGGACGGGCTAACGCTGGCCGAGAACATTCATAATGACCTACCTGAACACGATTTCCCGATGATTCTCTGGACATCTGTCACCGTGCGGGGTGAAATGGCCAAGCAGATGAACACCAACATCGCTGTTCTGCTCGTCAAACCAATACGCCCGGCGGCGCTCTACGACGCCTTAGTAACCATTTTCAAGGGAAGTTCTCCTGTAATAAAAACCATTATGCATGGCAGCCATTTCGACCACAACATGGCAACACGCAACCCCTTGCGCCTCTTGCTGGCCGAGGACAACAGCGTCAACCAAAAAGTAGCGCTGCTTATGCTCGAAAAGCTTGGCTACCGCGCTGACCTCGCATCCAATGGCATTGAAGTATTGCACCTACTGGAATTGCAAACCTACGATGCTATCTTGATGGACGTACAAATGCCAGAGATGGATGGCATTGAAGCAACAAAAAACGTTCGTGAAAACTGGTCTATCATGCAGCAACCGCGTATCATTGCCATGACCGCACATGCACTAGAAGGCAACCGTGAATGGCTCCTTGATAGTGGCATGGATGACTATGTGAGTAAGCCCATTCGCCTTGAAGAGTTGGTGGCTGCACTTGAACGGACGAAACCCAAACAGCGAACAACCATGTTTGATACTGTCCCTACACAACCCGCATCAGCGTTTGACCAAATCCCCACTGCACCAGAGCCAGAACCAGAGCCAGAACCACCTACCTACCCATCACTTGACCAAACCGTGCTTAAACGCTTCCGAGACATGATGGGAGCAGAAAAAGCAACCGGGTTGATCAACCTCTTCTTGCAAGATGCATCGAAACTGTTGACCAATATGCAACAAGCGCTTGAACAAAACAAGGTAGAAGATTTCACCCGTTTTGCCCACTCGCTCAAGTCAAGCAGCGCCCAAATTGGCGCTTTGCGGTTGTCGGAGCAGTGTAAACAGATGGAGATGCTCGGCCGAAATGGTACCCTAGAGCAGGTTCCCGCCTTGATTAAACAAGCTCAAGCTGAATATACGCAAGTGCAAGAAGCCCTAGGCTAATGTGCATCCTCTGTGGTGAAAACCTTCGGTGCTACACACTCCCAAACGTGCGTAGCACCCTCGATGGCTTTGCAAAGGAGCAGGCTAGAAGCCTATCCTACTAGGATTGGTGCTGCATAAGCACGGCACGGGCAGGCGCTCCATCACTGCCAACGAGTTTTAGCGGCAAGCAGATGAGATGGTAGAGACCCGGCGACACATGCAGCAGGTTTACATGCTCAACAATGACCACGCCGGCTTCTAGGAGCACCTGATGTGTGCGCGGACTCTCATCTGCAAAACGCTGCACCGACGCATAATCTACACCCACAAGTTGCATACCACACTCGACGAGCCATATCGCTGCCTCACTGGTAAGCGCCACGAAATCGGGGACAAATGCATGCTCCGGGTTGTGCCACAGCGCCGAGTTGCGTGTCTTGAACAGCACCCGCGTCGTCTCTGGGGGCAATGCTAGTGCTTCTAGGTGTGTGGGAGTAATCGCTTCCACTGTATCGTCTAGCTCTACAACGAGGGCTGGCCCTATCAGCACATCCAATGCCAATTGTTCTACTGCCTGCCCATGCTCAATGAAATGGAGTGGCGCATCTACATGGGTGCCAGTATGCACACAGCACGCTAGGCGCGAAATGTTTGCCGCATCCCCATTGGCAATGGCACTGAAACGCTCCAGTTGTACAGGCGGGTCACCGGGCCACACGGGCATGCCCGGTGTGATAGGAACGGTAATATCAAGTATAGCCGTTTTATGTTTCATAATCTATGCATCCTCTGTGTATCCTTGTGCTCTCTGTGGTGAGCAACTTTGTGAAACTATGGTATCATACATCCAATCGCTTTGCATATGCTCATGAAAGGAGTAATACGGTATGAGTCTCAAAACAATACCCTATGGTCTAGCCAACTACTACGACGTGCGCAAAAAAGATCGCTACTACGTGGATAAAACCATGTTCATTCCGCACTTGGAAAGAGCCGGGGAGTATCTGTTCCTCATACGTCCGCGTCGCTTTGGCAAGTCGTTGTTGCTCTCCACACTCGAACACTACTACGACATCGCCATGGCTGACCATTTCGACATGCTCTTCAAAGATACCTACATCTACGATAACCCCACGCCCGAAAAGCATGCCTACCTTATTCTTACATTCAACTTTTCGCAAGTCGGCCCAAACGTAACCTATATAGAAGAACAGTTTCATAATTATACCCAGAATATCCTCTTTGACTTTATTGAAACATATCACCACTGTTTTGAAAAAGACTTTTTCCCCATGTTTGAGAGCAATACGTGGGTGCATCAAAAGTTACAGTTTACCTTGAGTTATATCGGGCGTCGGGGCTATCGCGCCTATATCTTCATAGATGAGTATGACAATTTCACCAATACTATCTTGTCAACGCAAGGGCAACATGCCTATGAAGAGATAACGCATGGCGTGGGGTTCTACCGTTCGTTCTTTAGTGTATTGAAGGGCGCAGCCGGCAAGAAACAGAGCGGGTTGGCACGGCTCTTCATCACGGGGGTGTCACCCGTGACGATGGATGACGTGACGAGTGGCTTTAACATTGGCAAGCATATTAGCCTTGCCCCACAATTCAACGAAGTGCTTGGCTTTACCGAGCAAGAAGTGCGCGATATGCTGCACTACTATGACCTACCAATAGATGATGTATTGCCGCTTATGCAAGCATGGTATAACAACTACCGCTTTTCTCTTGATGCCGATACCTACCTCTTCAATACCGATATGGTGCTCTACTTTGTCAAACATTATTTGAAACGTGCTAAACCTCCACGCGATCTGGTAGACCAGAATGTCAAGGTAGACTATGGCAAATTGCGCCATCTCATGCTGATCAATAAGCAACTCAATGGCAACTTCAACCTTTTGCAGCACATCATTGAGACGCGCCAAGTCAAGGGAAACCAGATAAAAACGAGTTTCCCTATGGAGCATGTCACCCAACAAGACAATTTCTTTTCGCTCTTGTACTATTTTGGGTTGTTGACCTTGAGTAAAGACAACCACCACTTGATGGTGCCCAATGAGACGGTCATGCAATTGTTCTATAGCTACATCCGCGAAGGCTTAATAGATGTGGGTGCGGTGCGAGCAAATGTGCAACACCTGATAGGGTTGCTGGATGATATGCTCTACAAGGGTATCTGGCAGCCGGTGTTTACCTTTTTGACGCAGGAACTTGATGAACATACGTCTATCCGCGATTACTTGCATGGCGAAAAGGTTGTACAAACCTTTCTGTTGGTGTATCTGAATGTGAGCACCTATTTCATTGCGCGGTCGGAACGGGAAATGCACAAGGGGTATGTAGACATCTTCATAGAGCCATACCAAGTGTTGGAAGGTGAAACGTGCTACGGGTATATTGCAGAGGTGAAATATCTCCCACGGGAGGAGCGCAGCGAAGCGGTAGTGCAAAAGCAGGTTGCCGATGCGCGTGGGCAATTGCTACGCTACTATCCGCTTGAAGACATCCAATCCGACACACCGCCGCATATACCGCGTTTGCCGGCGCTCCGGGGGCGTGTGCAGATGAAACGTGTTGTGCTGGTGTATGCCGGCTGGGAGTTGCTGGCTATGGATGAGGTGTGAGGGGGATAGTGAGAATCTTCATTTTCACTATTATACACCATGTTCCTTGCTGTGCCTGTGTTGTCATGTTGACATGTTCCCTACTTGACGCTATACTACTATTCACAATTGAATGCACGATACAGGTATGCTTATCCGCTAGGATGGCATGATGAGGAAGACCGGTGCAAGTCCGGCGCTGTCGCGCAACGGTAACGTTCTCGTGATATGAGAACGAAGCCCGATACTCAACCTGTAGAGATGAGGACCCATGTGCTGTCTTCGCGTGAAAGCAGGCCGGGGCAGAAGCTCTATACTTCTGACATGCCGCCTTGGGGCGGTTTTTTTTGTAAAGAGGGAATACATCTATGCGCATTGCACTCTATGGCAAGGGAGGCATTGGCAAATCTACCATCGCAGCAAACCTATCGGCCGCACTAGCCGATAGTGGACGTAGCGTGTTGCAAATAGGCTGCGACCCCAAACACGACTCGACGCGGCTGTTGCTGCAAGGGCATCGTATTATTACCGTGCTCGACTATGTGCGCACTACATCGCCAGAACAGCAGCGTCTTGATGATGTGTTGCATGTGGGCTATGGTGGCGTGGTATGCGTTGAGGCCGGTGGTCCAGAGCCAGGAGTTGGGTGTGCCGGGCGCGGCATCCTCAGCACCTTCACCCTGCTCGAGCAGCTTGGGCTAGACACGGCGCATTTCGATGTCGTGCTCTACGACGTGCTAGGCGATGTGGTGTGCGGTGGCTTTGCTGTGCCGCTACGCACCGGCTATGCCGACATGGTATGCATCGTGACATCCGAAGAGTTCATGGCCATCTACGCCGCCAACAACATCCTGCGCGGCGTGCAACATTTCGACGGCAGCGGCACACGCTTGGCGGGCATTATTCTCAATAGCCGTGGCGAGCAAGAAAACCAAGCCACCGTGCAACGGTTTGCAGAAGCCGTGCAATTGCCCATTGTAGAAACATTCCCGCGCAGCGACCTCTTTCGTCAAGCCGAAACACAGGGGCAAACCGTGGTAGAAGCCTTCCCAAATACTGCCATTGCAGCCCATTTCCGCGTGCTTGCCTATAATCTGCTCAGTAGACGACAGTTGTCACCTGCATGCCCGCTTGATGAGGAGCACCTCGAAGAGCTTATCGTGGGCAAACAACCACCCGATTCCACTCCGTGTACCGCGGTCACAGCACCCGTAGCACCAACATCCTGCCGGAGTCCGGCTAGAAGCCGGGGCTACAGCAGTGTCACCATGCCTGCTGGTGGGGCTTCCTATGTTGCTACCTTTGCGCGTGGGGGCACTCCTGCCTCGCGCTTCCTCTCCAAAAGCATGCTCTTTCGTGAGCCACTGCACGGGTGCGCCTTTTCGGGCATTGTCAGCACCACAACCCAGATACACGATACGATAACGATTGCACATGGACCACGCAGTTGCACCCATATGGCTAGTCAAACCATTCTCTCAAGTGGCATGCATACGCTGCAACGCCAAGGCATTGCCATAGCTGAGCACCTTTTGCCCAATGTACTCGGGACTGATATGAGCGAAGATGCATCTATCTATGGCGGCTCAGCATGCCTACAAGAAGCGCTTCAGCAAGCCATGCAGCGGGCACCAAAAGCTCTTTTCATTGCCACCACATGCCCGGCCGGTATCATTGGCGACGATATACAGCACGACATCCAGCGCATAGCCCGCGACAACCCGGCTGTTCCCATCATTCCCATCACCGCAGACGGCAATATGGCGGGCGACTATATGCAGGGCGTCATCAACGCATGCATGGAAGGCGCAGCGGCTTTGATAGACCCGCACACCACAACCCAGGATAACCTTGTCAACGTCGTCGCCGAGAAGAATATCGCCACGAATACCGAACCCAACCTCGCCACAATAGCAAACCTCCTCTCTCACCTAGGGCTACGCATTCATTGCCGCTTCGTGCGCCGCACCACAACCGACGCATTGCGCGGCTTTCTCAAAGCTCCCCTCAATCTCCTCGCCTACAATGACCATTTGGGGCGTGTATTGCAACACTTTCTCATTGAGCACTTCAACCTCACCTTTGCAGAGCGCCCATTTCCCGTAGGTTTCACCGAAACCCAGCAGTGGCTCCAAGAAATAGCACGCTTCTTTGCACGCACCCACCAAACTGAAACCCTCACCGCCCAAACGCAACAAACATATCAGCACCACATGCGCCTATTGCGTCGCCATATGGAAGGGAAACGCCTGATGATAGTCACCTATAACCACGATATTGATTGGGTAGTTGAAGCAGCACTAGATGCCGGCATAGATATTGTCAAAGTGGGCATATTGAACTATGTCGAAGACCACGGCTTTCGCACGCGCTACACGCAACGCTTCGACGTGGAAATTGGCTACACCGCCGAAAAGCGCGACGCCGACATGCAACAGCTCAAGCCACATCTGCTGCTCTCTACCTATACCCCGGCAAACGTAATGCTGCCATTCCACGTAGATACGATACCTCTATGTCCAGATGTCGGTTTTTTCAGTGGTCTACAACTGGTACAACGTTGGGCTACCTTACTCAAAGCACCCATACAGGAAGGATGGCGACATGACCGTAGCCTCTTTACAACCCATCACCCCTGACAACCTCAGTGGTGCCATCTTTGCCATTGAAGGCATCGAAGACGCCGCAGTGCTTATGCATAGCCCAACAGGATGCAAATTTTACCATGGAGCAATAGCCGAGCGGCAGTTTGAGCGCAACGACTCGTTTGACACGCTGGCCTACCTCAGCGAGTTCTACTTTGGGCAACCGCGTGTCCCTTCTACCTATATTGACGAACACGATTATGTGTTTGGGGCAGTAGACAAGCTCCAACGCCTATTGCAAACGGCTGCCAACAATGATAATGACAACGGGCGGCAGGCATTGCTTGCCATTGTCAACTCGCCCGGCGCAGCTCTCATCGGCGATGACATAGCGCAAGCCATAGCCCATACCAAGCTCTCCATACCCTGCGTGATACTCGAAAACCCCGGCTTTTCGGGTAGCTTCACACAGGGCTTTCAGCATGCACTCATGCAGGCTATTGAGCATGTAGACCCGCCAGCGCTCCCCATAGATAAGCACCGCGTCAACCTGCTTGGGCTATCGCTCTACCACCGCCACTGGCAAGGAAGCCTAGAAGCGCTCCAGCATCTGCTACGTCGTTGTGGCATTGAGATGGGCGCTACTCTCAGCGCGGGCACAACGGTAGATGCGTTGCGCAACCTACGCACAGCACACGTCAATGTCATCATTCACGAAGAGTATGCAAATGTGCTTGCGCCTTGGCTAAAACAGCGCTATGCTATGCCATTTCTCATCCCGCAACAGGGTGCGCCAATTGGCTTTGATGCGCTAGAGTCATGGGTAGGCGAAGTGTGTCAAGTAGTTGGTGTGAGCACAACTCCCGCACTAGACACGATAAACGAGGCACGCCGCCGTAGCTACCTTGCTATTAGCCGCTTTCATTCGTTGACTGGTCTACCAAAAGGTGCTACCTTTGCACTGCAAGCCGATGGGTCGTTGGCTTACCCACTCACACAGTGGTTATGTTCCTACTTAGGCATGGTGCCGATTGCAGTGCAAATCACAGACGAAGCGAGCGCGTATACACATGCGCTATACAGCTACCTTGAATCTATTGATTGTGCAGCGGCTTGGAATGCCAACATAGCAGACCAAGCGCCTGATGCTATAGTAGGAAGCCAAGTGCTCATTGCACAGACCCATGGGCTAGGTTGGCCCTGCGCCGGGGTAGATATTGCCCTGCCGGGTGGCATCTACATTGATGTCGTGCAAAAGAAACTGTTGGGCACCGAAGGAGCACTTGCGCTTATAGAGCAACTTTTGAATGGTCTCTATCGGCAAGCTTTGTAAATGAAAGGGTAGTTCTTTCTTATGGTGATAAGTATTCTCAATTGGGTGTTTTTTGTTGCCAAGCAACAGGTGCAGGGTTCATGCAAGAAATGACGCTTCTCGTCTATCCGATGCTCTCTCCTGTATGCTATAATAGAATCATAACCCTTTAGAATGTGAGGAATCCGATGACACATGCTGCTATTACTGTTACAAACATTGCCAACATGTTTGGACTATCCGAAAACAAACTCTACCATCAAGCACTTGTGAGTTTTCTGCTCGATAAAAAACGCCAAGTTTTGCAACAAAGACGTGAAATATTGGCTCGCTATGGCGCGTTATCTGTTTTTGATCTCGAGTCTCGTATTGCGCAGGGTATTGTCGAGGAGCACCCGGCTTGGGAGGATCTCATCGTTGCAGAGAATCTGACTGTGCGCTTGGATGAACTCAATGTCTATCTCAAGGCTTTATAATGTGCTGGCACACATTGCAACCAGCGATTTGAAATGCAAGGGAAGGAAAGGAAATTATTGCAATGACACCTATGCATATGCCAAATGAAACTGGGAATGGGAACGGAAACGGAAATGCCCACGGGAAAGTATGTGATGCAGACTATTATCCACCCGCACACACCATGCTCGATTTGCCACACCTATCGCTACCGGACAACATAGCACTGAAGCAACCACCTATACTCCCACACCGCCGCATTGCAGCCATACAGCCCTATCATACGCTGACGGGGCATATAGACCGTGTGTGGGGCTGTGCGTGGTCGCCCGATGGTCGCTCGATAGCCTCGGTTTCAAGTGATGAGACCGTGCGCATATGGCGCGTGTCCGATGGGGCTATGTTGCGCGTACTCGAATATCATAGTGCGTGGGTGCTTGGCGTGGCGTGGTCACCCGATGGCCGCTCGATTGCCTCGGCTTCGGGCGATGGCACCATTGCGCTATGGAATATGACAAACGACAAGCCTTTCCGCGTGCTCGATGAGCACACAGATGGTGTGTATGGCGTGACATGGTCGCCCGACAGCACCATGCTGGCCTCGGTATCGCGTGATGGCACGCTGTGTGTATGGCGCGTGCGTGATGG
The DNA here is from genome assembly GCA_964626155.1 of uncultured Chloroflexaceae bacterium. Classification (GTDB taxonomy): domain Bacteria; phylum Chloroflexota; class Chloroflexia; order Chloroflexales; family Chloroflexaceae; genus JAAUSY01. The sequence continues at coordinate 27,181 of CAZVEN010000053.1, forward strand.
CAAGGTGCTGCTCAGTCGCACGGGGCATCGGCGTGGTATGTGGGGTATCGCATGGTCGCCCGATGGGGAGACGCTTGCGACAGGCGGATGGGGAGGCTGTGTGCAACTATGGGAAGTGCGCAGTGGCATTCTCTTTCGCATGTTCACGGAGCACACCAACCACACCAATAGTGTTGCATGGACCCCCGATAGTGCGCGTGTGGCTTCCGCCTCGCACGATGCGACGATTCGCCTGTGGCATGTAGACAAAGACGATGGAGAATCTATTTTGCAAGGACATACCCACCGCGTGCGTGGTGTTGCTTGGCACGGTGATGGTAAGCACCTTGCTTCTGCATCCGACGATGCCACCGTGCGCATATGGGATGTGCTCAATGGCAACCTATTGTATACCTTAGAAGGACACACCGGCTATGTCTATAGCGTCGCTTGGGAAAGGAACGGAGAAATGTTGGCTTCGGCATCGGATGATAAGACAATACGAGTATGGAGGGTAGAATATGCACGTGAGCAATAATGGTGCGTACACAAAGCCACAACATGTGGAGCAGGAACCGAAACATAGCCCAGTCTACCATTTGCTGCGTCTGCCAGTGACGCGGCATGAAACGGTGCTAGATAAGCTATTCCAAGCATTCTTTCGGTTCTTGTCTGTAGTAGCGACTATGTTGCAGGTTGTGGGCAAACGGAAGGGATAGGGGATAGGTGTTAGGTTTCAGGTTTCAGGGGAGCGATGTAGAGACGTTGCGTGCAACGTCTCCGCTTGTCTTGA
>CAZVEN010000054.1:0-27653 GCA_964626155.1 uncultured Chloroflexaceae bacterium
GTTGGCTGAGTGTCGGCATCTGCTTCATCGCTGGCATCGGTTGCTTCCGTTGGCTCAGTGTCGGCATCGGTGTCATCTTCTGTGTCGGCTGCTTCCGTTGGCTCGGTGTCGGCATCTGCATCGTCTTCTTCTTCGGCAACTTCGGTTGGCTCGGTGTCGGCATCTGCATCGTCTTGCTGTGATGTATCTTCCGTTGGTCGCGTTTCAACCTCATCGTCATTTGGCAATGGTGTATCACGCGGTGCCTCTGGCGTTTGTTCGGTTTCATCATCACCGGTCGGTGTGCCTGCCTCTAGCGTTGCAGAAGGCTCAACCTCATCGGTAGCTGTTGGTGAAGGTGTATCAGTTGCTGCTTGTGTGCTGGTTGGATTGGCAGTTGGTGTATCGGTTGCCACGGTTGTCTCGGTTGGGTCTTCAACCTGTGTTTCTGGTGTTTCGGTTGGCACTGGTGTCAAATCTGGCAATGTTGCGACAACCTTGGTACACTTCTCAGTTTTGCCAATGTATGCGAGTGAGAAGACGTAAGAACCATCTTTATCCTCGACACCCCGCAGCAAGAAGTTGCCAAGATCCACAAGTTGATAGCCTTTGGTGTCCTGCTTATAAATGGGCAGGGTCATGACTGTACGGTCATTGATGTGGGTTTCAACCTCTTCGTCCAAGTCGCTTGGGATGGTCTCATTGTACTTACGCAGATAGTCACCAATATCAATCAGGCCTGGGTTGACAACTTGCACACCACCTGGGGCGGCTTCTTGGTAGATACCTTCGATGTTGCCACGGCCTTGGAAGGCATTGGTGAGGGTGGTGTTTTCATTCCAAGCAAGGAATATGAAGTCGCCACCTTCGGAAACATTCTTCATTTCGAGTTGCTCAATTTCAAAGAGCGGGTTGTTCCAAGACATGACTGCGTCGGGTGCATTGAATGAGCCTGCATTTGCAATAATATCATCGTTAATACCAATGGGGTAGACACCTTCCATACAGAGCAAGCTGATGGATTGACCAACTGCATTGACAGGGAGGTCATCTTGCCCAACAACCTTGGCGAAGAAGGTGTTGACTTTCCCTTCAAGGGTAATCAGGATACTACTGACGGTACCTGGTGGTATTGTGTCATCTGGACTCATCTCATACGCATCGCTAATAATATTGCCATCTGCACCGAGGTAGTAGATGCGGGCAACCCGTTCGCCAGGTTGCGGGTTGTTTCTGTCTTGAGCAACGTTGATGCCATTGGCAACAACTGAATCTTCAACAGCATTCATGATAGCGCTGTTTTTTGCCTCATCACTTCCAACAAAAACATTCATTGCTTCGGTAGAAGCAGCCTTGGCTGCTTTGGAAACTTTGGACTGCTCTGCAAAGGTGTTGTTGACATCAACTGCCAAGCCGACCATAGCAAAGACAAGGACAATAACCAAAGCGATAATGGGAAGGCTTTGCCCATGTGTTTTTGTACCAAATAAACGCTTGTTCATAACTTCCTCCTTACGATCCGAAAAACCTTGTTTCATGGTTTGATAATCACTGTCTACTATTTTGCCAAAAGATGGTTGTTGCCAACCAGTTTGCTGTTGATTGTTCCTGTACTTCATACCGTTACCTACCTAACTTACCTACTTGCTTAATCCAAAAATCCTACTCGTCCTTTCAACCCGGCAAAACCCAATGTTTTGTAGTGTGCTTCGTGACATCCTAAGTATTAAATTGTTAAGGTACACATCCTTCTTGTGGTTCATTCACAGATAGCTGCACGTACTTCTGGTTAGCTGTTATTCTGCATTATATCCCCTGACTTGGGCAGATACAATAGCCTGATGGTACTGTATATTTAAAAAGGTGACAAGTGGATGACAATGTAAAGAATGGTAGGACAGGCATCCTGCCTGTCCCTGTTCCTTGCTTTCTGATAAACCGTAGAGACGTAGCATGCTACGTCTCTACAATGGGCAAATTATAACGACCTACGGGGGACAGGCTAGAAGCCTGTCCTACGCGAGACGTTGCGTGCAACGTCTCTACGTAAGGGGACAGGCTAGAAGCCTGTCCTACGCCTACAGTGTGCTACGGGGGACAGGCTAGAAGCCTGTCCTACGCGAGACGTTGCGTGCAACGTCTCTACGTAAGGGGACAGGCTAGAAGCCTGTCCTACGCCTACAGTGTGGTCCTTTATTGTCCGTCGTCAATAAAGAATGTCACTTCTTCCCAATCGGTCCAGCGCCCGCCATATTCACTATCTTCGTCGGTTTGGGCACGTGCTCTGATGGTGTAGCTCATATAGTTGGCGATGTCTGAATAGCGGTCGAGGCTGTTGTAGGTTGCAACATCCATTGGTTGACAGGTTGTTGTGCCACCAAATGCACAATAGGGCGAGTCTAAATCTTGGTTGTTGGAAGGCGATCCGGGGTGCGGGTCTATGTCGCTATTGGGAAATGCAAACTCGACACCTTGCACGTCATTGCCATCAAATGTATCTAGCTCATCAAGGGTATAGTCACCAATGGCTACCCGCAATTGCATGGCTGTTTCGCTACGGGCTGAGATAGATATGGGTTGCGTAGTAACTGTTGTGATGGCACTGGTTGCTGCATGGGGGTAGACAAACGCGGCGGTCATGTCTATGCGTGGTATGGTAAAGGTGACTTCATGGTCAATAAATTCGCCTGCGTCGGTTTCCACCTCGGCCTCAAGGGTATATTCGCCGCTTTCAAGTTCTTGGAAATCTTCTAGGTCCATGCGCGGGCAGTCTTCACCAACAGCGATAGCGCCTGAGCCTTCAAACACGCAGAAATAACCGCCAGCATCATCTTGCAATAGTTCACGTTCAAACTCGTCGAGCGAATCGCCATCGGGGTCTATCAATTTAAACCGAACCCTATCTATGCCTTTGCCGGGCCGGTCTTCGGGGAACTCTTGCATGGCAATGTGCGGGTCGTAGGCATTGAAGAGATAGGGTAGGTCATCCACTGTTTCTATCTCGCTGTCATCATCAAATACATCTTCCTTATCTTCATCGTCTGGGTCGAGAAACTCTGCGTAGATGTCGGGGATGATGAACTCGGCACGCTCTTCTACCCAATAGTTGTCAACTTGGTTGTAGGCTCTGGCGACGATTTCGTAGTCGCCGGTCTTGAGATCGTCGTAGTCTCCCTGGTCCATTTGATCGCATTCGCCGGACATTTCACCAAAGACACAGAGGTACTCGCCAATGGTATCATAGCTCTGTTGGTAAACAGTGCTACCGTTATGATAAATCCAGAACTCAAATTCAGAGACGCCAACACCGTTGTGCTCTTCAATGTAGTCATCGGCTTTATCAGGGTTGTAATTTGTCACTTCGGTAGAGCGCGGGTCGAAAGCTTGTATTTCAAAACGAGTATGCTCAATAAGCGTCACTTCCTTGCTGTCGCCAATATAGTCCTCGTCCTCACCGTCAACCTCGCGTGGGTTGTCGGCATCGGGGTCGAAGAAGCGTATGTCCATGGGTGGGATGTAGAATGTGCGCCGGATGGGGTTGGACCAACGGTCGGACTCGGTCAGTTTGACCTGTGCTTCAATGATGTATGGGTTGATGCTTGGTTCCAACTGGTTAAACGCATCCAGTGCCATGGCACTACAAGAGCCACCAAACAAACAGTAGGGATCACCGTTATCGGTAGATTCGTCGTCATCCACACTATCTATCGGGCTTATCAGGGTAAACTTGACTTCGGCAACTCCTTCGCCATCACGACTGGTGCTGAGGCTTGCACAACGGTTTTCGCTGTCTCCTTCTTCAAGGTAGGCAATGAGCCGTATGTTGGTTTTTTCTTCGCGGTTGGTTATGTAGCCCAAGTCGTCTGGGAGTACGTTGTTGTTTTGGTCTACGAAGTCCATACAGACGGGTAGGTCTGGAATGATGAAGCGTTGGTCTACCCAGTCGGATGGAGTCAATTCGTCAAGACTGGCTCCATTTTGCAAGACACGCGCCCGGAGGATGTAGGAGCCGCTTTCGAGGTGATAGTAGCCAGGGAAGATGCCATCCTGTTCGGTGGGCATTTGACTACAAATACCGCCTTGTTCGCCAAACACACAGAATGGTGCTGCTGTATCAGATATGCTATAGATGGCGGTGTCGCTGTCTTCTTTTTTGATGAGAAATTGTACTTGTTGGACGCCTTCGCCGTTGCCGGTGTCGAAATTGTCGCTCTCGCTGAGGTGTGGCACGTAGGCTTGGGCTTCAAACGCCGTGTCACCAAGGCCTTCTATTTCGTCGTCTTGTTCGGGTCGCACAAACTGCAACTTCGTTTTGGGTATTTCGAGATTGATGCGTGGTGAAGTCCAGTCAGACCAGTCGCGACCGAGCGATTGTGCTCTGGCGATGATGCCATAGGTGCGGCCGGCGCGGAGTTGTTCAAAGTTGCTCAGACTCATAGGATTACATGTACCGGGTGTGCCGTCATAGGCACATAGTATCTCAGTGCATGCGTTGTCTTCAGTAGCCTCAGCACACGAGCGGTCTATGTCGGTTGAGGTATTGTCGGGGTTGTAGAGCCTATAGCGTATTTGCTGAATGCCTAGGGCAAGGTTTTCTTCTGACCCTCCATACTTGGGGTCGTAGGCGAGCACTTCAAACTGGGTACCATTAATATCTTGAACGGTTACATCGGCGCTTGGGTTGACAAATGCTATGGAAATGGGGTTGAAGATGAATGTTCTTTGGGCGGTGTAGGGCATGCCATCAACGAGTATTTCAACCTCGATGCGATAGCGCTGGTCGGCCCCACGCATGATGGTTGTGCCGTCGCCTATCCGTGTGAGTTTGTCGTAGAGGTCGGTCTCCATTGGTTCACATGCTCCCCCACTTTCACCAAATGGACAGGATATGAAGCTATTTTCGGACCATTCTTCTATGGGTTGGTCGCTCACTGGGTTGTAGATACGGTACGTGGTACGTGCAATATCATTGGTTTCAGAAAGGTCTACGCTCACTTCAAACGAAGTATCGTCCCGTCGTGCGGTGAGCAGAAACAGGTCTTCGCTCGGTTTTATGAAATCAATTTTGACTTCGGCTATGTCACCAAAGTCAATGTCTGTGAAAGTGGCTTGGGCAAACTTTTTATCGTAGCCGGTGGCGGCGTCGTTGAGTGGGCGCGGGTCGTAGCCGGAGGCCATAGCCATGCCAAAGAGCACGTTTTCGCCTAGGTTGAGCGACTGTAGCCATTTGGTTTGGGGATTGGCTTTGGTATCTATGAGGTCAATCCAATCACCTTCTTGTGGGTTAGATGTGATGGCATAGGATACAGATACTTGGTCGTTGGTGCGGACGATGCGCAACCACGGGTCATTGGATGAGATGTCGCGGGTGTCGGCTATAACGGCTTCGTCGCCTTTGCGATACATAAAGAACACTTCGCTGTCGCCTGCGCTATAGCCAATCATGGCAAAGGGCGAGGTTTCGAGGTTGTTATCACGTATCATCAGGCCGACCATGGTGTTGGATGTTGCGCCCATTTCGGGACTCTGCAAGTCGGAAACTTTGGCTGTAAAGTCAACATTGCGGGCTTTAGCATCGTTGCGCTCATCGTTGCGCTCTTGGTAGACAAAGTAGAACTTGTCGGAGAAGCTGCCAATTTCTTTGCCGCTGGCGCACATTTTGAGTGGTCCGCCGTCATCGGGAACCTGCCCGACACCGACCACTTCTTCTTCAGATACTTCCATTTCAGACCAAGAACCTTCGACATCGGCATCGCCACTGAAATACTCGGTACAAGCATAGACGGGCATAGGGGTAGGGATGGTTGTAGCGGTAGGAGTTGGTGTTTGGTCTGCGACTATCTCAAACTTGATCATACCACTCTCACTCCACTCGCCGTCTTTAAGCCCTTTCCAGGCCAATATGTTATTACCGCCAAAGTTGCCATCTTCGGGTGGGGTGTAGACAAGTTGCCCTGCGTCTAATCCTTCCTTTTCAATTTCTTGATACAATGTCACCTGAGCGCCATCGAACAACAATGTACCGGCAGGTATTTCGGTTAGTCTAATTTTTTCGACACCAGAAAAGTCGTCGGATGTGAGGGTGTTGGGTCCGGCAATAACTTCCTTGGGTTCGATAGGAGTAACAACTGGAGTGGTAAAGAATTCACCAAACTGGTCAAAGCCGGATTCGTTGAAGGGAATAACATAATCTGCACCTATCCACACATATTCTTTGAAAGCGGGGGCAAGGGGGAACAGAATGTCATACTTGGCTTGGATGTGTACTTTGACGTAGCACCCCCCCTCATCAATTTCGCCATCATTATCGGGATCGTCAGCACATGAACACTCGGCAGTTGTCGAATCTTTACAACTCTGTTTCCTTACAATGTCAACAAAAATAAGGTCTTCCCAATCTTTTGAAATAAGGTCTTCCCAATCTTCTGAATCGGCAACACCTCCTTGGCAATTTGCAAAGTCTGGTTCATCGCCTACGGTGCATGGTTCTGAATCATCGCGTATACCATTGGCGTCGAGGTCGCGGAGGTTGATGAAGCCAATACCACCACGTTCGCCGGATTCAAAACTGGTGCGTGTGCGGACAGCGTGTCGAAATGCCTGGATTTGTTCTTCAAATGAGTCATAGTTATCTTCATTATCAAAAAAATCCAGGTAATTGGTGCTGCCATATAATGCACCTTCTTGAACGGCGTTATCCATGCCTTGCTTAATGAAGAAGATCATGCCTAGGTCAATGGATGCTGCGAGCAAGGTAAAAATTAATGTTCCTGCAATGGCAAACTCAACAATGGCTTGGCCTATGACTGCTGGTTTGATTTCTCTTTCGGCTTGTGTTTTAAATATCCTTTTGACTATTCTTTCGGCTTCTCTTTGCTTGTTCATACCTATCCCCCCCTTTTTCGTATGCTACCTGTTACTGTTTACACTGAATAAGATCTCCGCCACTCTCACTAGATACGGATTCGCCTTGGCCTTGAATGGTACGGACGGAGACTGCGCGTACTGTCATTCTTCCTTGATCGCCAATGGGCACGAGTTGAAAGAGCGGTGTCAACGGTTCAATGGTGTAGGTTATCACGACTTGAACAGAATTTCCTACTTTTCGTGCATCGGGGCCAGTCAGCGGTTCGGGGTTAAAATCCTTTTTATCATCACCATCTAAATCTTTCCACTCATGGTACGAGATGGCGAACTTGTCACGCCGCCATGAAATATCCTCTAAATCCATCAAGACGGCCCCTTTTTGGGCCCACCCAACGATAGCGCTGACGCATTTGTCGCTCATGTCATAGGCTCCCGCAACAGGGTTGCCATCGGCATCGCGGCCACCTTCGAGCTGCGAGGTGTAGGGTGGAAAGTAGGCGGCTGTTTCTGCACCTCGGCGAACAGATTGAAAGATGACACCATAGCCATAGATATAATAACTAATATCAACAATAGCAAATAAGATAATGAGGAGTAGCGGAAGAATGAAGGACATTTCAACAAGCGACTGCCCGCGTGACTGTTCTGGCGATTGCTGCTGGTTGTCTTGTTCTACATGGTCTTGTTCCACATGGTCTTGCTCGGTGCGTTCGTCTCTATCAGACACCGGTTGCGTTTTTGTTAAAACCCGCTGCACATACACTCCTATTTTCTGGTTTAACATACCCCAACCCCTTTCTTTTGTCAGTTCTGTCTCTTTTTTCATGAAGACCTCGCGCAAAGACGCAAAGAACGCAAAGCTATACAAAAGGAACATGCAATGCTTTGCTGGTACGCTGCAATGCTGCGAGCTGTCTTGTCTTTATCACACGGAGCTTGCTGTTCGCTGTGTGCATTGAAGGGAACCTGCAATGTCATTTCATGGTACAATTCTTTTGAAGACACACTCCGGCCAATACTGGTTTCAGTATAAACCTAGTTCTGCATGCAAACAATAGCCTGTTAGTACTGTATCATGAAGAAGATGACAAATCAATGACAAACCATTCTATTGAGTAAAAACGATACAGAGTAGTTTGTTTTTGGGTTATGCATGCATATGCTATACTAGAGCGTATGGTGAATAGAAAAGATTCTCACAAGAGCATGCCACGTGTGTGGAAATATTGGGTATGGACAGTGGGTTGCCAAATGAATGTGTCGGACTCGAACCGTTTGGAGGCGGCATTGCAGAGCATTGGGTATAACCCGGCTATGCACCCGGAAGAGGCGAGTTTTATTGTGCTCAATTCGTGCAGTGTGCGTGCAAGTGCTGAACGGCGCATTATTGGTAAGTTGTATGAGTTGCAACGGATTAAGCACGCTCACCCGGATACGTGCATTGTGCTGTGGGGCTGTATGGTTGGGCCGAACAATGAGTCGGTGTTCAAAGCGCAGTTACCAATGGTAGATTATTTTGTTGCTCCGTCGGCGGTGGATGAGGTTGTGGCGCTGGCTCCGAACCCGGTGTATCATCTTGATGGGCCTGTGTTGCCGGTGCGCGATTGGAGCAATCCGCCTGTTTCGGTGTATATTCCGATTCAGTATGGGTGCAATATGCGTTGCTCATACTGTGTTATACCGCTACGTCGTGGGCGGGAACGCAGTCGCCCAATGGATGAGATTGTGCAAGAGGTCCATGAGGTGGTGGCACGTGGGGCGAAGGAGATAACGTTGCTTGGACAAATTGTGGATTCGTGGGGGCACGATTTGCCAGGAAAACCAGATTTGAGTATGCTACTTGAAGCGGTTGATGCGATACCGGGGTTGGTGCGGTTGCGTTTTCTTACGTCGCACCCGGCGTGGATGACAGAGAGACTTATTGCAACAGTTGGACGCTTGCCACGGTGCCAACCAGAGATGAACGTGCCATTGCAGGCGGGACACGATGAGCTGTTGCAACGCATGCGCCGTGGCTATACGGTAGAGCGCTACCAAGCATTGGTGGCTGCTATACGCTCGCATATTCCCCATGGGGCCATCTCAACCGATGTGATAGTGGGGCACCCTGGTGAAACAGAGGAGCATTTTGCACAGACGCTGGCGTTGGTAGAAGCATTGCGTTTTGATAAGGTCCATATTGCGGCTTTTTCGGCTCGGCCAGGTACACAGGCTGCGGAGGAGGAGCACGATGCAATGCTGGCGGTAGATGAAGCGGTGAAACAGGCTCGGCGACGGGCGATCGAAGAGGTTCAAGAGCGCATTGCAACAGAGATACATGCACGCCTGCTGCATACAACAGTTGAGGTGCTGGTTGAGGGCAAGGCGAAAGATAAATGGCGCGGGCGTACTGGAACAAATACGTTGGTTTTTTTTGCTTATCCGGATGATTTGACAGGGCAGTTGGTTCAGGTGCATATTACCAATACAAGCCCTTGGAGTTTGCAAGGCTCCATGGTATGAGGAGGAAACAACCTTTTGACAAAACAAGATGAAAAACAGCGCTTAAAACGACGGTTGCAAGAATATGCTATTTATTTGGCAATAAGTAGCCGTTGGCAGGAGGCGGTAGAAGTCAATAAGCAGATATTGCATTTGGGAGAAGAGGACGAGACATACAACCGTCTTGGGAAAGCCTATAAGGAGCAAGGGTTTTATAGCAAAGCCCACGAAGCTTATGAACAAACGTTGCGTATCAACCCAACCAATACCATTGCAAGCAAAAACCTTAATACGATAGAGGTATTACAAGCGCATGAGTTGGATGAGACAGAACCTATCATCTCTCCACCACACGTAGATATGCGGTTGTTTATCAATGAGGCTGGGAAAACGGTTTTAACCACGCTACAGGATGTACCGCACAGTATAGCAGTGGAATCTGCTAGCACTGGACAAAAGGTAGCATTGCACATAGATGGCCAGAAGTTGTTGGCTTTCAATGCCCATGGTCATGTACTCGGGACGGTAGAGCCACGATTGGGGCAGCGGTTGATTGAACTCATCAAGGGTGGCAACCGCTACACGTCGGCGATTGCGCAGTCTGACCCCCGGCATATACGCTTGTTGATACGAGAGTCGTACCAGGACCCAAGCCAGCTAGGGCGAGTATCGTTCCCGGCAAAAATTAGCGATGCGACGATGGGGTATATGCAGAGTATGCGCTATGACTATGGCGAGGTGAGTGAATTGATGGATGAAGAGGAAGATACGAATGAGGAAACAGACGATAGTGAGAAGGATTTTACAACATCAGATGATGAAGAAGAGATTGGTCTTGAGGAGATAGAAAAAGATCTTTCTGGCGAAGATGAGATAGAGGAATGAACCACAAAGACAGTGCGTGCAATGTCTCTACAGGAATGTTGGGGCTTGCCGTTGGCAAGCCCCACTGGTTGGGCATGCAAGCCCCTTGTTTGGTGCTACCCACCTGTGCGGAGAAGTTTGCGCACCTGTGAGAGCATCTCATTGAGTTCACTTGCTCGGGCATAGGTAAAGGAGCCATCTGGCAATTGAATGTGCCACCTATTGGTATTGCCCCACCAAAACCGGCATAGTCCTCCGGGCGTATCAAAACGCACTTCGGGTTGTTTGCTCTCACGGTCAAAGTATGGTCTTGCCCAGCCAAGCAATTCTTCCATTTCGCTAAATTCTTGCCGCAGGCGTGCCATTTGATACTCCATAGCCCCCATGATGGCTTCTTCTTCGAGACGTTCCCACCCTAGGCGCAATGTTTCACGCAGTTTGCCGGGCATGGCATAGGCAAGAAGGCCTTCAGCGACCCTTATCTGCCATTGTTCATATTCCCACCACACGTCACACGTTCCACCGGCAACAGAAAACCGCAATATGGTGCGTTGCATGTCTTGGTCATAGACAGGTTGTGCAAGGTCGCGTACTTCTTCTAGGTCATCAAATTCATTGCGTAGATGGGCTATGAATGTTGCATCAAGGGTGGGAATAGGTTGCGCCGGGGTTTGTGTGGGAGCTGGAGGCGACTCTGGCAGTGGTACAGGAACTGGTGGCTCTGGCTGCGGTTGCTGTGGAGCTTTACTGGGATGGGGCTGGGTTTCTGGGCGAGCTTGGGCTCCTCTTCGCAGGGCCTCACGCAACTTGCCAGCGGGCACATACCCAACTGCGTTGCTAGGAAATTGCATAGCCCAGCGGTCATCTTGCCACCATGCAAGACACATGCCATTGGGAAGGGTAAACCGAAGAACAGCCCGCTGTATATGTTGGTCAAACGCTGGCTGTACGACTGTACGAATCTCTTCAAGGTTGGCAAACTCTTGCCGCAAGCGAACGACGAGGGCATCATTGCGCAAACGTTGAGTACCTTGGCGCAAAGATTGGCGCAGGGTACCGGGGGCAACGTAGGTTACAACGCCGCCTGGAAGAGCAATCTTCCAATGATTCTCATCCCACCACACATCACAGGTACCATCTGAAACAGTAAAGCGCATTTTGGCGCATTGCATGTCTTGGTCATACACTGGTTTTACAACGGAACGTATTTCGTCTACATTGTGAAACTCATCGCGCAGACGAAGGGCTTGCTTCTGCATTGCATCTCTTACTGCCGCATCATCACTCATGCATTACCTCATACAAAAAGGCATTATCCGGTACGTTCTATACCATAGAGATTACCCGATGAACTTGACAATTGCAAAATAGTACTTGCCAAGCAACTATCTCTACAGTATCATTATATATGGTGACTCACAACAAATACAAGGAGGTTGGAGAAATGTCTGAAGAAATTGAAGTGAAAGTACGCCAAATAGAAGGTGAAGGACATGACGGGTCGAGTACGGACAGCACACCAATGGATGTACTGTTGCGGCGATTGTTGCTTGCAAGCCTTGGGGCCGTGGCATTGACTTACGATGAAGCGGAAAAAATGGTCAATCGTTTGGTAGAACGCGGCGAGCTTGCTCAAAAAGATGGTGAGAAAATCTTAACTGAAGTGATGGGATTTTTCCGTCAGCGCGACCAAGCAAGCCAACAAGCTTCAAATGTTGGAGGGCAGATAGAGAGTGGGCTGGAGCAGTTGCTCGGTACGTTCAATATCCCTACGAAACATGATATAGATGAGCTTAGCTCGAAAATAGCCGAGCTTGCCGCACGTGTTGAGGAATTACGCCGCAACAAAAGCTAATATGACATGGAGCGCTGCGTGCAACATGCGGCACCCTGAGTGATGCATAATGCCCGTATCTATGCAGGTAATCAAAAAATATGCCAACCGCAAGCTCTATCACACCAACCGCAAGCAATACATTACGCTTGAGGGTGTGGCACACATCATTCAAGCCGGTATGCCGGTGCAAGTGATAGATAATGAAACCGGGGCGGACATTACCGACGCAACGCTGGCGCAGATAGCCTTGCAGATACGTGGACGCAATGGCAGTATATTGCCGACCAATGTGCTGACGAATATTATCAGGTTTAGCAGCGATACCCTTGCGAGTTTGCAACAAGGGCTTCTGGCTTCATTGAGTAGTCAAGATGCTGTTGACGCGGAAATAAAACACCGTCTCCGCCAACTAGTAGCTGAAGGTGCAATGGAACAAGAGGAAGCAACCCGCTTGCAACACCTCCTCTTGAAGCAAGACTCGGCCATAAGGGTACAGGATACGAGCAAGTGGCTTCCTGCTATCATTATGAACCTTCGGGAAGGGAAAGAATTAAATATCCCTTTCTCCAATCGTAATGACGTTCTACGTCTGCACAAGCAAGTTGATGCGCTTGTCGCAGAGGTAGAACGCATTCTCGAACAACGAGCAAACGACCATGAATATGAACAGTCCCCAGAACACAAACCATGATGGCAACCATCTCTTATATAGCGGTTTTGATGAAGCTGTAGCTAGGATGGCTAGGCATACTAGGCGTACATCATTTTATTGTGTGCCGACACAGCAAACGCTTCCTTGGCAATTTCTTCTATCTCTGTTGGCTGTTGCGATGACGCTTGTGCTGATACCACGTGCAACAGCAATGTCTCGCAGAGCGCCGCAAGACAGCTCGCAGCATTTCAGCGTACCAGCAAAAGATCGTATGTTCCCTTCGACAAGCTCAGGGAACGGCTCAATTAAAAAAGAAGCGGCACAACCAAGCTACTCATCGCCAATACTTACTAGCAATGTGTTTGAAGCACAAGGTGCGTATACGGCTACCACGCCATCTGCCCCTGCTGCTCTCGGAGAAGCTGCATACCTTGCGTCGTCTGCGTTCAACACGGTTTCGCCCACCTTAGAGGTAGAAACGACGCTTGGCACAGTTGTACACATACAAGTACCCATCACCAATACGACGGACACAGCTATAGAGCCAATGCTCTTTGAAGGCAACAAAACGCCTCCACTCGGTGTGCCTCCCCAAGCAGCTATGCCAGAACCAACCCAACGCATGTTGGCTCCCACCCAACCTACCCGTGTAGACAAGCAGATTATGCGCGATTTGGCTGCTGCGCCTGATAAGCATACTGATTTTTTTGTTTTTCTGCGGGAGCAACCCGACCTTTCGGGAGCATATGCAATTGAAGATTGGGGGACACGCGGATGGTATGTGTATCAAGCGTTGCAGCAACATGCGCAACAGAGCCAGAAGAAGCTACGCAGATGGCTTGACGAAGAGGCCATTGCCTATACGCCCCTGTGGATTGTGAACGCGCTGATAGTCTATGGCACAGAAGCAGATGTCAATGCACTGGCAGCGCATGAAGATGTTGCTGTGTTACAGGCAACCTATACGGTTAGCCTCGATACTGGCACAAGCGGGCCACTCCCAGATACACCTTCAATGGGCTTGCCGCTTGCGGGTACGGGCAACTGCGACCCAGATAGGAATGGGATATGTTGGAATATTGCTCAGGTTGGGGCCGACCGGGTGTGGCACGATTTTGGTGTGAGTGGAGAGGGCATTACGATAGCACACATAGATAGTGGCGTGAAGTATGACCACCCGGCTCTACGGTGGCAGTATCGCGGCTATTATGACCCATGGGGCTATGACCATCGGTATAACTGGTATGACCCGACCCAATGGGTGGAAATCCCTGAGGATGCTGGTAATCATGGTACCCACACTATGGGGACAATAGTTGGGCGCGGCGATGGGAGTGCTGAACAGCCTTCTATTGGGATGGCTCCAGGGGCAACGTGGATAGCTGCACGCGGCTGTGGGTCTTCGTTGTGTAAAGCGCAAGATTTATACCTTGCGGCTGAATGGTTACTTGCACCTACCAAACCAGATGGCACAGACCCCCGGCCCGATTTGCGCCCACATATCATCAATAATTCGTGGGCTTCTGGGTCTGGTGATGACAAGTCCTATGCCGATTTCATCAAGGCTTGGCGTGCTGCGGGCATTTTCCCTGTATTTGCTGCTGGCAACACCAGTTCCAATAAAACGTGTGGTTCTATTGCTTCACCAGCAGATTACTCGTTTGTTCTTGGGGTAGGGGCAACGAACAGCAGTGATAAACTTGCTTCGTTTAGCCGGATTGGGCCAACGGTTGATGGCCGGATGAAACCCGATATGACAGCACCCGGTGCCAGCATTACCTCTTCGTATGCAGGGAGCGGGCTGAGCTATGGCACGCTCAACGGCACCTCAATGGCTGCTCCACATGTATCTGGTGTGGTTGCGTTGCTCTGGTCGGCCAACCCCGATTTGATAGGGGATTATGATAGTACGTATGCAATTTTGATTAATACGGCAAGACCTATTACCGATGCGTCCTACAATACATTAAGCGCTTTTACCGATTGTCAAGCCGATGTAATCCCCAACAATATCTATGGGTATGGTATTGTAGATGCATATGCGGCTATCCAAATGGCTCGGGTAGATGTGCCGTGGCTCGAGCTACCAGAGGAGCCTAGCGCTATTGCGCCGGGGGAATCTGGCACCTTGACGGTGACACTTGATTCGGGCCAAGTTGTGCAACCAGGAAGATACTATGCACGCCTGTTGGTGGGGTCCGACGATTTGGGTGAATCGCTGCTGACCATCCCGATAACGTTTACAGTCGGGCTTACAGATACCAATGCTAGGCTGCGTGGGCGCGTGGTAGATGCGACGACCAATACACCGCTTGTTGCTACGGTGCAGGTACACGACGGGCCCCGTGTGAATGTAGAGGATGACGATGGTGGGCGCTTCGATATACGCCTACCCATAGAGCCTGCACCTGAAACACCCCCCTACACGACATACCCCATCACTACTGTCTATACTAATCCCTACACCTATACACCACCTATAGTCCCTACCGTCTATACTACCTATACGCTTTCTGCTGATGCGCTAGGATATGTGCGCAAGACACAGGTTGTTTCCTTGAGTGCTGGTATGGAACAAACGATGATCTTTACGTTGACGCTTGATAGGGCTAAGGTAGCCGTCAACACGGAGCCAGTGTCAGCGACTCTGGACTTTGGCGAAAGCTTGCGGGGTGTCAAGACACTACGCAATGTTGGCACTCTGCCGTTAGACTATGCTATTACACTCCAAACAGGACCTTTTGGTGTGTGGCGTAGTGATGAGGACGAAGGGGTTGCATCGGAATGGGTAACATTGCCAGTAGATCGAGCACCAATTACGCTGGCGGATGATGAGTCTTCGGCACCATTGTCGTTGGGGTTTGCTTTTCCTTATGCGACGGGTGTTTTTACACAGGTGCAAGTGGTGTCCAATGGGATATTGGTTTTTGGTGAGCCAACGAAGACGGATGGTTTTATTCCTTGGTGTCCGCCTATTCCGGAGACAGACTATGGCGCTATTATGCCATTGCGGGCCGACTTGAACCCTGAAGAGGGTGGCACGATACGCTATGGCAATGTCGGCGAGGGTTTTGTGGTGACGTATGAGAAGGTGCCGCTCTTTGATAAGCCAGAACAGCAGTTCACGTTTCAGGTAGTGCTTGGGGACGATGGGAGTATACGGTTTAATTATCGGGATATAACGCCTCTGCCACGGGATGTTTCTGTTGGGTTGCAATTTTCGAGTGAGGATGTGCAAACCATCGGGTGTGGTATGAGCATCCCTATTACCAGTGGGTTGACTTTGGATCTTCGCCCACAACCTGATTCGACACAATGGCTTGATGTAGCTGAATGGGGTGTTATAGATGGTAACATTGATGAACATATTATCTTTGGCACGCTAGAGCCGGGCGGGCATGTGGATGTGCCGTTTATGCTCAACTGGGCTTCGCCGCAGTATGAGCAACCGTACCGCAGTTTTATTGTGATAGAGAGCAATGATTTACAACAACCTGTAATCCAGGTGCCGTTGCAAATCTGGACGAGACGTGCGCCACACGAGGTGTATTTGCCGCTGGTGGCGCGGTAGTGAAAATGGACTCCGATAGGTGACTGCACGTATGCATGTGTGAAGGGGTTTCATACTGCGGGAGAGCAGGATGATGTCATCCTGCTCTTTTTTGTGTATCCTGTAGACTTGTTGAGTTGTACAAGCACATTCCATGGTATGGTATACTGCCTACTGCATGAGGCATAGAATACGATACAAGGTATGAGAGCAAACGAGGAATGACAAAGACAAGTCAACCTACAGAGGCACCATCAACTGCACATGGGCAATGTGACGGTGATGGTGCATCCATATTGATAGCGTTGCGTGAAGAAGTACGCGCACGACGACAAGCGCTGGCGGGCAATGAGCAGAGCAGTGCTGCCCACAATGCACGCGACCGCGAGTTGCAGCGATGTGCAGAGCAGTTGGAAATAACCCGCGTTGTTAGTGCCCATTGGCCGTTGACGGGGCGCACTCTCTTTGAACGTGCTAGAAATCTGGTGAACAAAGTGGTACGACGCTACCTGCGCTGGTATATCAACCCTATTGTTGAGCAGCAAAACCAATTTAACGATGTAGCCGCTCGTACCTTACGCTTGCTTGTAGAAGCGCATCAAGAATTGCGTACACACATGGCTGAAGTGCGCTACCAACAAGAGACAGAAAGCAAGGGTGAGGACGAGGAGCCGCCAAGTGAATCTACTGGGGGAAATAGTTCATTGCAAAGAAGCAAAGAACTCTACGATGCGCTTGTAGACTTGCCCGCCGATGTAGATACATCTGCATTGCAAGCAGTCGTAGTGCAGCTTGGGTGCGAAGAGCCGCCTGCTACTTTTCCCGATATGGAAATGCCACGCTATGCAACCCAATTGGCGCAACGTGACACTATCAATGCGCACTGGCCGCTCGAGGAGCATACCCCGATACAAAAAGGTGTTGCTTTCATCCATAAGCTCACCCGCTTTTATTTGCGTTGGATGATTAACCCTATTGTTGAGCAGCAAAACGCCTACAATGCTGCTGTCGTTGATATGGTTCCTCCACTTATTGCTGCCGATGCAGATATGCGGGCTGAGCTGGCTGCTCAACGGTCCAGATTCCGTAGTTTGGATAATGGGTGTTGAACCGTTCCCGCATTCCCATTCTACGCCCTGGTATAGCCCTCTTTTTGCTGTTGTTTGGGTGGTACGTTGTCACTACAAGTGGGCATACCTACACCAATGACGAGGAGACGGTATTGGCTGTGGGCGAACGCATTGTCGAACATGGCACATTTACGCTGCCACTGGACTTTTTGATGACACACCGCACGGGGGTAGATGGTCAACGCTATAGCCGCTATGGTCCGGGGCAGTCTATTGCGGCTGTGCCATTTATTGCAGCCGGCAACTTTGTTGCTAGTGTTGCGCCACACTATGCTAGTGGGTTCATTATGCGCTTGTTTGTGTCGCTCCTGCCTGCGCTTGTCACTGCTGCCACGGGGCTTGTGCTCTATGCATGGGTCCGGCATGTGGGGTATGGTCCACGGGTTGGTCTCCTTGTTGGTCTGCTCTATGGCACGAGCCTAGCTTGGCCCTACAGTCGCACCTTTTTTACGGAACCGCTCACGACATGCTTTCTTGTTGTGTGTGCCTATGGCATACGTCGTGATGAACGCCGTTGGTGGGTTATTGCCGGTGCTGCGGCCGGTTGTGCGTTGACGGTGAAACTCCAAGCATTGTTGCTCTTGCCGGCCATTGCGGGGTATGCGGTGTTGGTATGCTGGCGTGGTGGCGCTACACCGTGGCGCTCTATGCTGCACGCACTGGCAGGGCGCGTGGCAATGGGGCTTGCTGGTTTGGCATTGCCACTTGCTTTGTTGCTGCTCTACAATATACAGATTTTTGGCGGCCCGTTTGAGACGGGCTATGGTGGCGTAGACCCCACTGGGTTGCTCGATAGCGATTGGAAACAAGGTTTATATGGGCTATTGTTGAGCACAGGCAAGGGGGTATTCTTCTTTTCGCCTACCATTTTGCTTGGCTTGATCGGCATTGGGTTGCATTGGCGGCAACAGTGGCGTGAGTCGTTGCTTGCGTTGGCTGTGTTTGTGATCAATGTGGGTTTCTACTGCCGTCTAAGCTATTGGCACGGTGATGGGAGTTGGGGGCCGCGTTACATGGTCTTTGTGTTGCCTTTTGTCTACCTGCCCATTGCGGGGCTACTCGCCGCCATTGCAGAGCGCCGTATGCGTGTTGTGCGGGCATTGATTGGTGTGTTGGCGGGCATCACTTTCCTGATACAGCTTCTGCCAGTATTGGTGAACTTCAACACCTATCTGTGGCTGAGCAATGAAACGCATGACCCACATCAGCGCTATTTCAGGCCGCTTGTGTCGCCGCTTGTGGGGCATATGCGCATATGGGCTGAGCGGGCAAGTGAGTGGTGGCTGCGGGTTGCGCCACCAGATGGTGTGGCAATACTATACGATGGGTTTTCCTATTCAGAAGGGGACCGTAGCAAGGGAGATATACTGCCACGCTGGAGCTATGCCGATGCCGATATACGCATCTATCCGCTAGACGGGAATAGTCCGATTGAAGGGGAGCTTGTGGTTGGCGATCATCGCCCGTGGCCGTTGCCACGGGCAAAGTTTATGCTGTTGCTGAATGGGCAGCCGCTAGAGGGTGTGCAACGCAGTGATATGACCGGCGAATCTATCACATGGAAGCTCCAGTTTATGCTTATGCCACAAGAGGTGGAGCGCGGAGCTACTATCACCCTGCAGAGCGATACGTGGAACCCCGACGATATGACGGATGAAAACCCGCGTGATGAGCACTTGGGGGTGCGGGTAGAACACATAGCATTGCAGCAGCATGGGCAGTCGCTCGCTGTGCGCGAGGCGCTCCCTATTCCAACTGTGAAGCCTGGCCGTCGTGATTTGTGGCTGTGGTATTACGATTCGCCGCGCCATCATCTGTTTGATGCGTGGCTGTGGTTTGTGTTTGTTGCGGCTCTACCAGTGGGCACAGTAGCGTTGCTGCTCGTGCTGGTTGCGCTACCGGCTTTGGGCATGGTTGTCGTGGGTATGCACGGGGTTGCGCGGGCTATCGCGGGCTTCTAGCTTGTCCCATGCTCTCACAAGGGTAGTGTAGTGGGCGTGCGGCCGCACGCCCACTACACGCGCTATTTTCCCTCACTTGCTCTGCCCCCCGACGACAAAGCGTGTGCCATCGCTGCGCCCAAACACCTCTGGCGCATACATTTGGTAGGCTACCGCAGGCAATGTTTGATAGGTGCCGGGGATGGCTGCCCGTGCTAGGTAGCTGTAGTGATAGGTGCCGCTTGCTAAGCTGTTGGCAAACAGTGCTACGCGGTTGTCGTATATCTCCGTGTGGGCAAAATACCACCACGATGGCTTATCTTCGTCGGCACGCTCTAGCTGTGCATCCTCGGCGACATCGGAAACGGTTTTGAGGCTGCTATCAAGCGCTTCTAAGCCGGCGGGCAGCATGTCTTCTACGACAAGGTAATGCACATGTTCTGGTATGTCTAGCGTCAATTGCACTTGCACAACGTCGCCAACCTGCACTTCGTCTACGTGCTCACCTGTGGGTTGCAATGTGACGGGGTCTACTGCCATATATGCACGCTGCACGGCAAGCCCTTGGTCGAGAGCTTCTACGTCGTCGGCATCTGCAAATGAACGCACGCGCAGGTTGTAATAGAGCGTTCCCTGCCCCTTTCTCTGTAGGGCAAGCGATGCTATTTGCTGACCATCCGCATCCTCGTCGTCCTCATCGTCCTCATCCTCGTCGTCCTTGTCGTCCTCGTCCGCTTGTTGCTGGTCGGCCACTCTATCGGCCAAATCTACCACTATCTCAATGGTATCGTTCATATTGGAGCGGCCAACATTGCCTTTTGCAAGTTCTTCCTCATCGAGTGTCACGAGGTAGGTGTAGCGAGCATCAAATATATCGTGCTGCACAACGTATTCGCTCAATGCCATGAGTGCCGTGGCTGTTTCTTGCGTGGTGCGCCAGTGCCCATTCTGCCGCACATCCATGAGGTAGCGTACTGCGTTGGGGATGAGGAAGTTATCCGGCGATGTGCGCACCAATGCTTGTAGCGCTAAGGCTGTGGAGCGCACATTGCTACTCATAGCCCAACGGTCTGCTTGGCTCTCTTCCCAATGCGTGCTTGTTGCATGCACGATAGCGCTACTCATCATTTCACTGATAAGCGTTTGCACCCGTGCATCTTCGCCGCCAAGGGCATGCAGCGTCATCAGTAGATATGCCCGCCCATAGACGGGCAACCCGGCGCGTCGCTCGAACAATGCAACTGTGCGGCCATAATCTGCTTGGTCTGCCTCGGCCATAACGAAGAGGACGTAGGCCCGTGTACCGGAAACAGGCGCGAGAGCATCCTTTACTTCTTCATTGGTATCGCCATTTAACATATCGGTAAGGTACTCAAGGGCATTTTTAAGCACATACCTATCTATGCCATAGCCGGCTTTTTCTGCTTCGAGTAAGCCATGCACGACATAGGCTGTTAGGTAGGGGTTGCTGTCGCCAGAAGCCCACCAACTCCAGCCGCCATCGGGTTGTTGCAAGTTGTAGAGGCGCTGCAAGCCTTGCGATAGGGTACGCTCTAGCCTAGCTTGCAGGACCGCCTGGGTTTTGTCTTCGGTGCTGGCTTGTTGCAAGAGCCTATAGGTGACTGCATTGGGCATAAACCTGCTCACTGTCTGCTCTGTACAGCCATGGGGGAAGTGTTGAAGGTAGCTCAACCCGGGTTGCACACCGGCTCCAAGCGAGGGGATAAGCTCTAGGTCCATCTGCCCCCCGCCTGGGGCTTGCGCATTGTCACTGAATACGAGTTTGACAATATCTGGCTCGTCGTCTACCTGCCCGGCGGTAGCGACAGTTTCAGGCGTGATGAAGCGTTGTATGGGTATGCTTTGCTCGATTGCATCAAGCACCTCATCGTCATCGTTTGCAAGCGTAAAGGATAGAGTTGCTTGCTCTGCTTCTAGCACGCTTGCTTGCCAATGCACCATGGTTTGCCCATTGGCGGGCACTTCAACCGTTTGCGTCGAGTCGGTAGAGAGGTCTAGGCCGGTGGCTTCAAGCGTGATAGCAACCTCGGCGGGACGCGAACTGGTGTTGTGTATGACAGCTTGCAACGAAGGTACATCACCAACGGTTAAAAAGCGTGGCAACGATGGGCGGATGCGCAGATTGAGTGTGGAGACAATGTCACTGGTTGTTTGCCCGACGAGCGTATCTTCTGTCAAGCCACGAGCGGTCATGCGCCATGTGGTAAGGTTATCGGGCAGGGTAACGGTGACGCGTACTTCACCTTTCTCGTCGGTAACGAGTGCAGCATTCCAATAGGCGGTATCGGCAAATTCGCGCCGCACAATGGGTGCTTCGGAGCCTAAACCGCCGCCGCCACCTTTGCCGCTTGCTTCAAGGTTGTGCGTTACACGATTGACGAGCGATACAAGCGATTGGGAGGTAATGACGCCAAGCGGCCGGTTTTGGTAAAATGCTTCTGTGAGGGTAGGATTTTTGTCATCGGCAAGGGTCAGCACAGCTTTGTCTACGAGGGCGAGCGAAAGCTCAGCCTGCACACCTTTGCCGCTATAGTCTGTCGCTTTGATATTGTACACGACATCGCTGCGTGGCTCTGTCTTCTCTTTGTCGGGTGTTATGTCTATGTTTAATACTTGCTGTTCGGTAGAAACGGGCAAGTTGATAAGTCCGACACGCATTTCGGCCGCCGGGAAATCATCGCCGGTAGGCTTCAGCAATACGACGGAGAAATATACGTTTGGCGCGTAGTCGGCTGTAATCGGCACTTCAAACAGTTCTGTCGTATCTTGGAGCTGCACAATCTCATGCTCAATGATGTCGTTGCGTTCTAGTGTTACGAGTGCAATCATGTCTTCGTAGGGCGCGGGAATGAGTACCTTGGCGGTGTCGCCGGGTTTGTAGCCATCTTTGTCGGCTACTAGGTCAATACGGTTGTTGTCGTTGACGCCCCAGAATGTAGCGCTGCCATATGCCCACATAAAGGCACTGGCTTGCACGGTATTTCCTTGCGCATCTTGCCCTTGTGCGGCAATGCGATAGGAGCCACCTGCGTCGGGTTCAAACGCTATGCTGGCTCGCCCACGTGCATCAGTGGTAGCCGTTTGGGTTTCAACCAGCGTTTCGCTATAGGTTGAGGTCCAGTACATCTGCCCGTCGGCTCCTTGTTCACGCACGCTATACCATTCACGGCGGTATATTTCTATGTCGAGGTCATGGTCGCGGGATGCGTTGCCATCTGTATCAAGTGTGCGCAGGGATATGTTTTGCGGGCTACCGACTTGCGCAACGTACCCATCGGGGCGCAGGCCAATGTAGAATGCTCCCCTATGCACCCGAACTGGGGTGCGCGAGGCGATAATTTGCCCATCTCTATCGGTTATTTCAACGTCTAGGGTCAGTATGCTACTGTGCTGCTCGTCGCCCAGTTGTGCTGGCAGACTGAGGCTCAGGTTGCCTTCGGCGTCGGTTGTGTCGGTGCCTTCACTGACGAGGCGCTTGCCCGATAGCATATCGTCACTATCACGATACCAAGCATAGGCATCGTCTGCATTGTCGAAACGGTAGCCGGGTGCTGTCTCACTCCGGAAGGTAAAAGGCTCGGCAAGCAAGCGCCAGCGCACGGGGGCATTGGCAACTGCGCCACCAGCAAAGTATTTGGCTTCTATTTCCAGCTCCATGGTATCGCCCTGCACAACATCTTCTTTGTCGGCTTCTATGGTTACTTCAAAGGCAGGTTTGCGATATTCGGCTACTTGGAATGAGCCATGGAAGAAATTGCCTCGGCCTTCCTCGGCAGCAGGGTCGCCAATGGCTATGCTATAGTGTCCCGGTGTGGCTGAGCTATCGAGTATAATACTCGTGTCGAATGTGCCAAACTCGCCCAGAGATAGCACGGTTGAGTACATTACTTTGTTGCTTGGGTCGCGCACGCTTAGGCGTACTTGCTGCCCACTATCGGGCAGTGCATAGGTTTCTCCTTCGATGGCACGAATGGCACCACGCACATATACGGTATGTCTTGGGCGGTAGATTGGGCGGTCGGTATGCAAGCCACCAACATATGAGATGCGTTCATACTGCGCGGATACATCGAAACTCCACGGGTCAATACCATCGTTCCAGTCGGTCGTTGCAAATACGAACTCTTTGGGTTCGTCAGTTTCTGCGCCTTCAGGGTCGGCCGATGACCAGAGAAAGAGCCGATAGGTTTCATCTTGCACAAAGGGTGCGTGCATTATGCCTTCATGGTCGCTGCGTCCACTATCTTCTTGATAGAGCGTGGTCTCTTCATCTTCATAGTCGGCATAGGCAACCGTGAGTGGCAGGTCGGTTACTGGCGCACCTGTGGCTAGGTCAACAGTCCACACAAAGAGATGGTCACTACTACGCTTGATTGTTACTCCATAGGGGCTAACGACCATAATTTGACGGTTGACGGTGTTTTCTAGGGATATATCGCTGGCCGAGGAGCCAATCAATTCAAGATAGTAGATTCCATCTTCAAGCGCTCCAATATCAAGTAATGTTATGGTTTCTTCATTCCGTTCGCCGCCGAGCTGCATTGTTGTGGTTTGTATGCGCATATCGTCACCGGGGGCAAATTCTTTCCATGCATCGTAGTCGCTCAACATGTAGGCTGCATCGGGTGCATCAATGCGATAGATGGCATATGTTACATCGGAGACGTTGATATGCTTGATGGGCACGCGAACGGGCATGTGGGCGTCGTAGCTCCCGATGCGATCAACGCCCATAAACCAGAGCGATGGCGATGTAGGGGCGGTGCGGAAACCAAACGATTCATCTGCGCCCATGGCGACGCCGTAGGCATCACGAGCTTCTGCGCCCACGGTCACGCGGTAGTCTGTTTCTGGTTGCAATACGGGGTAGAGGGTAAACTTGAGGTCGCTGGTAAAGGTATACATGTCGGTTGGTGCTGGCTCTATGGTGATATGCTGTTCGACCGATTGCCAATCCATAGAGGTGCTGAAATTGAGCACAATGCCTTCGTGTGCGTCTACGTCAACACTGCCATCGGCAGGTTCAAACTGTTCGAGTTGGGGTATTGGGGCGACGCAAAATGCAGCTTCATAGGCGTCTGATAGGGTTGCTTCGACATGCGCGGCCTGCACACTATCGGCAATGAACACGGTGTAGCAACTGCCACGTTCTAGCGACGCAGCCGGGGTGATACGTGCAATACTGGCATTGGCAAGCACAGGTATGTGTTCCTCGTCCTCTTCACCGGTGCCTGAGTGTGTCGAAGGAATATCCACAAGCTCCTGCGCTGATAGGACCTCTATGGTGGCGGGAACGTCGCTGCCGGTGTCGTTGCGGCGCAGGGCGATTGCTTGTTGCACGATTGCCGGGTCCATGGGCTGGTTGAAGTAGATGGTGATAGGTTCGTGTGGACTGGCATGCTGTTCATCTTCGGGAACCACAGCGGCTATTTGGGGCATGATAGTGGTGAAATTCCACGTATAGCCTTCATGCAGGACGCCACCGGTTTGGTCCTCTAGCCCTTGCGCTACTTCGACGTGATAGTGCATGGATGGTGTCAATACAACCGTGGGTGAAAAGATGTAGGTGCTGGTATCAAGCCAACGCCCGGTGCCGGTGATGTGTGGCGTGATGGTGAGTGGGTGCGGCAAGTCTTTTTGCTCACCAATTGGCACGAGTGGCACAACGGGGTGGTTGAAATGGACGCTGATGCGCGGTATGGTGGGCATGACATCGCCTACATCGGGTAGTGGCTCTACCTGCGCTACTTCAAGCTCGCCCATGGTGGCAAATGCCCACGATTGTTTGGATGGTACGAGTGATGCGCCAGATGTGGTTTTGATAACGGGGTTTAATTCGCCTTGGTAGTGCATGCCACGCTGGAGCGGGACGGACGGTTCAAAGACGTAGGTTGTGTTTGCACCGTCGGATTGTTTTTTCTTGTCGGGTTCTTTCGTTTTATCGTCGGTATTCGATGTGCTGGCGCGGGGTTTGATGCTGCCTTTGACGAGGTTGCCGGTTTCAATTTCGCGCACGCTCAACAGCCCGCCAGTAGCTGCGGTATCAATGGAGACATCGGCTGGCAGGCGCACTTCGATGGGGGCATCAAGCGATACTTCGGTTGCGCCGTCGTAGGGGTAGACAGAGACGGGTATGTGGGCATCGGTGGTGAACTCCCATGTAAATGGGGCATCGAGTACAATCTGCCCATCCGAGGTGAGATTGTCGTCTACTGTAGCACGGTAGGTTGTGCCCGGTTTGAGGCGGCTTTCTGGGTAGAAGCCAACGAGGGTGGGCGATAGCCAGCGCCCAAAGCCTATGATAGGCTGGCCGGTGTCGTCCGTTAGCGCAAGCGGTTGAGGCAACTCGTCGGCCTGTTCGGGGTCTTGGGCTGTGCTCGTTATAGCTTGCGTTGAGACGACGGGAATATCAAACTCAACGGTGATAGGAGCTAAACGGTCAACATCGGAGGCTCCTTGCACTGGAGTAACTCCGATAATTGTCACCGATGTGACATCTTCTGCTGCGGACTGCTGCACTCTAGGCGCGGAAAAAACCCTGGGAGCACCAAACATTCCTAGCGTTACACAGAGCGCCACAGCAAATATAACGGTTGCTGATAAGCGGTATGCAAACGGTTGCACGTTGAAACATGTACGGTATGGGGCTTTCCCCACTGTTTTTTTGCGTTGGTTATACCTCATGATGTGTCCTTTCTTTTGAGACTGTTCTTTACTTCATATGATGGAAGACGGTTGTGATAGCTCCTTGGTTGCTATCTCTAAACTGTTATTATACCATATCAGTGATGACAGCTATACTATGACTATCAACGTCACTGCCGTCAATGACCTGCCCACGGGCAGCAACGTGAGCGTCACAGCCAATGAGGATACGGCGCATGCCTTTGGCACGGGTGATTTCACGTTCAACGATGCCGATGGGCATACCTTTAAGGGTATTAAGATTGCTACTGCCCCAACGCAAGGCACACTTATGTGTGGCAATACTGCTATGATCAAAGATAGCCAATGCACGGATGTTACAACACTTGCCTACACACCGGCGTCCGAGGGTAATGACAGTTTCACCTTCTACCTCATCGACTCGAGTGGCACAGCCAGCGATGTTGCCTACACTATGAGCATTGATATTGCTGCCTGGCACCGGTGACGATACCGGCGACGACACGGGTGATGACACCGGCGACGACACGGGTGATGACACCGGCGACGACACGGGTGATGACACCGGCGACGATACCGGCGATGACACCGGCGACGACACCGGCGATGACACCAGCGACGACACGGGTGATGACACCGGCGACGATACCGGCGACGATACCGGCGACGATACCGGCGATGACACCGGCGACGACACCGGCGATGACACCGGCGACGACACCGGCGACGACACCGGCGACGACACGGGTGATGACACCGGCGACGATACCGGCGACGATACCGGCGACGATACCGGCAACGACACCGGCGACGACAGCGATACCGATGTAACCCCGACGCTCACCGTCAATGCTACGAAAGTCAAGCCCGGTAGCGTGCTGGTCTTCACTGGCCGCAACTTCCCGGCTGGTCAACCCGTCAACGTTGCTATCAACGGCAAGCCACTCACTGTCATACCAACGCTCACGACCGATGCCAATGGCAGGTTTGTCTTCGTTACCCTGACGACAGATCGTCCTGTTGGACGCTATACTGTCACGGTCGGCGTCAGCGGTTCCAGAGCTAGCTTCGAGATATCCGATGACGCCGACGCCGAGTTGATTACGGAGGAGGACATAGCGGACGACATCGCGCACATATTTGGTGTGGGCATAATGTTAGACGATGACATTGTACCAAAAGCCACCGTCCCCGACACGGTAGCCCCCGTTGTGCAGCGGGCAATCTACCTGCCGCTTATGATGCTTGCACGGTTGCCCCAGTTGGATACCCATGCCGATGTCGTGCAACATGCAACGTACTTTCCACTTGTGATGAGGTAGGTGCGAGGGGTCAGGTGCGAGGGGTGAGATGTGAGCGTAGAGACGTAGCCAAACTACGTCTCTACTGTTGTAGCACCGGCATCCTGCCTGTCCATCGTAGTGTCTGCCAGCGACGAGCACGGTTGTGGGGGGGACTCCATTCGTTTATTCGTAGCCCCCATTCGTGGACGGCATGCTTAGCCCCCCGTTGCCGTCCACGAATAGCAAACGAATACACGAATGCGCTCGCGCCCACGAAGGTTGTACCGCATAGGTTCGTTTCTTCTCTGATAGGTCTGCCAGTCACGTACACGGTTGTGGGGGAACCCCTATTCGTTTATTCGTGGCCCCCATTCGTGGTCGGC
>CAZVEN010000055.1:0-5815 GCA_964626155.1 uncultured Chloroflexaceae bacterium
GTGTTTGTGGGCGTTGCTGTGGCTGTTGGTTTGGGCGTTGGCGTGTTTGTGGGCGTTGCTGTGGCTGTTGGTTCGGGCGTTGCTGTTGTTATCACACATGCATGCCATGCTGTAGCACCTACCAAAAAGACTGAGTCGCCAGCTTGTGGATTATTCCACTGCGACATACCGCTTGGTGTAGCCGGCGATATGAGCAACACAGATACATGCTGTGTGCCGGCTGGTACGTCGTGCAGCGTGACGGTCGTGATATTCATGTTGGGCTTATCTGGGTTGTTGATAACCACTTCACTTGTCACTCCGCCGGCCTCAGCACGGACTATCGCTATACGCTGGTCCCTACTGCTCTGCGTGTCTTTCTTCATCACAACTGCCTTTACTTGTACATCTACCGCAGCCGGCAATGGTTCAGGCAATGTGAAGTCAAGATGGGCCGGACCAACAGCTTGCTGACCATTGTCGCCACCCCATGCATACTGCAAGGTTGTTGCTCCCACACCGCTATACTCATCTTGCGTCGGTATGGCTGCATAGGCAATGAGCGACTCGGTGGTGTCTTGTGCATCTGTCACCTGCGCCGTCACTTTGCCGGGTTGCCCATCTACCTCAAACGTATAGCCCATCATACCCGCCGGTTGTATGTGCGGGCTACTATCGAGTACCTGCGTTGTTGGTGCCTGCACAGGCACATTGCTATCGGCAAATGTAAAGAGCGCATGTTTGGGGGGTTGCACCCGATACCCCGCTCCGCCAATTTGAATGGTAGACCAGAGCGCGTTGCTTGGCACAGGTATGCTCTGTTCACTACGGTTCTTCATGCCTGCGCCTATGATGTCAACCATCTGTGCTTTACAGTGATAGTCCCATGATGTTATTGGTGTGGTTGTAGCCGGTAGAACTGCCAATGTTGGCGTTGGATTAGCCGGCACGGGCGTGTTAGTAGGTGTGTTGGTCGGTTGTTGCGTGGGCACAGGTGTAGCCGTCGCTGTTTGCGTGGGCACGGGCGTGTTGGTATTCACGCTGGTAGGTTGTTGCGTGGGTACAGGTGTAGCCGTCGCTGCTTGCGTGGGCACGGGCATGTTGGTATTCACGCTGGTAGGTTGTTGCGTGGGCACAGGTGTAGCCGTCGCTGTTTGCGTGGGCACGGGCGTGTTGGTATTCACGCTGGTAGGCTGTTGCGTGGGCACAGGTGTAGCCGTCGCTGTTTGCGTGGGCACGGGCGTGTTGGTATTCACGCTGGTAGGCTGTTGCGTGGGCACGGGCGTTTTGGTATTCACGCTGGTAGGCTGTTGCGTGGGCACGGCTGTGTTGGTAGGCTGTTGTGTGGGCGCAGAAGACGTTGCTGTTGGTAGTTGCGTCGGTACAGGTGTAGCTGTAGCTTGTTGTGTTGGTAGTTGCGTCGGTACAGGTGTAGCTGTTGGTAGTTGCGTCGGTACAGGTGTAGCCGTAGCTGCTTGTGTCGGAATAGCCGTAGCTACTTGGGTAGTATCGTTTTCTACTGCTGTTGCCGTGCTACGTGCAGGCGTGTCACTAGGCGATGGTTCTTGTACTGGCGTGATTGTTGGGGATGTGGCTGTTTGCTGTGTTGGTTCTAGCGTCTCTGTTGGTGCTGGTGTCTCTGTTGCGGGTTGCTCTATCGGCGTTGACTCTGGGGTTTTTGTAGGGACTACTGTCTCTGTTGCGGGTTGCTCTATCGGCGTTGACTCTGGGGTGTCTGTTGACACTGTTGACTCCTGTCCCCGGTCTCCTGTCTCCTGTCTCCTGTCCCCTGTCGGCGTTGGCATTGCTGTGTCTGTTGGGTCAAGATAAGCTACTGTTGTATCAGCATCAGAACTGGCAGCATCAACGTCTCTAATGCGTTCGGTACATTTGTTGAGCATAGATGTCAGCACTGGGCTTGGGTTGGTTCGGAAGGTGAACAGGTTGAATACCTCGCCATTAGTCTCATCGGCTAGGCTCCCTGGTTCAGGGCCATAGTCTTGGTTGATGAAGGCTGCACCAAACATACCGGGCAGGTAGAATGTTGAATGGAGCTTGGTCCAAAAGCTGTCAGTGGGCACGATGCCAAGGAAGACGGCACCACGTTCTTCGAGTGCATCGAGGGCATCTTGCTTGGTTTCCGGCAGGTATGGCTTGATATTGCTCGTAGCATCTTCATCGGAAATGAGAATGGCACAGACACCAGAATCGGGGCGGAAGTTCATGGCTTTGTCCATGCCCTTCACGGTTGCCCGGAAGCCTGGTTCTACCATACCATTGGCATGCAAGCGGTCTAGCGCCTCTCTGAAGGCTTGCATATCGTCTGTGAGCGTTGAGACGATGCGGGCATCGCCATTGTTCGCAAGTGCCCCATAGCCTACAAGCCCAAGCCGAAAATCTACTTCTTGTTCTAGTTGGCTAACGATGTCGTTAAGACGCATTTTGACTTCGTTGTGGTCATCTGCCATACTGCCGGATTCGTCAACAATGAACACAATATCGCCTTCAGGGGCAACACGCCCAACCGTCTTTTTGCCATTATAGCGGGATGGGCTATATATCTGGTTGCCTTCAAAGTGGGCTGTTATGTCCATGTTCTGCCCGATAGTCGCTGGGAAGCGTATTGTAGCCAACCCGTCTTTGTCGGTATCGGCAGTATGGGTATGCCCGTCAACGGTGAAACGAACGGTATGCCCATCCATAGCTGTTTCACGGTTGTGCATATCTATGAGTTGGGCTTGCAGTTCAGCGCGTCCTTCCTCATAGAGACGTGGACGATAGACAACAATGATACTTTCTCGCTGAGACACAGTTGCTACAAGGCTATCGCTGGCAAGAACGCCGTACTCATCCGAAAGCATCAATGTGGCAGTATAGGTTCCGGGTTCGGTATAGGCATATGCTACACGGGCGCTCTTGGATGTGCATGCTGGTATGTCGGCTGTTTCTCCATTGCCAAAATCCCATGTACATGTTGTGGGGGGGGTGTCGTGTGCGACGGATGAGACGATGGTATCAAGTGTGGCAGTCCAATCTTGCCCACATGACAGTTGCTGGTCTTTACCGGCATAGAGTGTTGGAAGTGTGCCAGATACAGCGACTGTTTTGCTGATAACTGTTGTGAGCAAGTGATTATCGGTGACACGGAGGTAGACCGGTACATCTCCATTGGTGGTAAATTGGTGGGTTATGTTTTGCCCGTGGGCATGATGAGCTTTGTCGCTGGAGTTGCTTGGGTCCGAAAAGAGCCATTCCCATGCAACGACGGCACCATCAGCGTCTGTTGCTGTTGCTGCAAAGGCTACATCTCTACGCATAGCTGGGGTTGCTGGCGACCATGTAACGTCTGCCTGTGGCGCATGCAAGACGGTATAGTTCATGGTAGCTACGTCGCTCATGCCCAAGCTATTGGTGACGGTGAGGCGCACGGTGTAGGTGCCGGGTGCTGCGTAGGTATGCATGGGGTGTTGCGCGGTGGATGTGCTATCATCGCCAAAATCCCATTCCCAAGACACAATAGCTGCATTCGAGTCTGTGGAGTAGTCATCAAACGCAACATTGGCTCCGCCATAGTGCGGCGAGTAGACTTGGAATGTGTTGATAGCTACCTTGCTATAGGCATT
Organism: uncultured Chloroflexaceae bacterium; assembly: GCA_964626155.1. GTDB lineage: Bacteria > Chloroflexota > Chloroflexia > Chloroflexales > Chloroflexaceae > JAAUSY01. The sequence goes on from CAZVEN010000055.1 coordinate 3,603, forward strand.
GTGGGTATTGAGCAAACTAAGCTTGACATAGCGAGCTTGTACAGGTGCAAAGGTGTACCACTGGGGTTCATCATTATGCGTAAAGGATGCGTTGAGCACTGGTACAAAGTCTGTATCGTCAAGGGTGCTATTGGAAATACTGATTGCAATATCTATGGGTTTGTTTGCTGTGGATGAGCCGTTGAGCATAATGCGGTCTATCGTATAGGAATGACCGTTATTCAAGCGTACTTTCACCCATTCGCCCTGTTCGGCGTGCCACGCGGTGGTTGGGTCAATGTCAATGGCATACTCAGGGTTGTGGTCGGTGCTGGTGATGTGGCGTTTGGAGAAGTCACTGATGGAAGCCCCAACACCATCGAGGCGAGCAACGTTTGCGCCATCGGGCGTTAAAATGTCAAACGTACTGATGCCTACATGGGAGCTATTGCCGTAGACGTTGTTGATGCGCAATTGCACATAGCGTGCTTCTACTGGGGCGAAAGAAAATGTTTGCATTGTATTCACACGGCGTGCTGTTGTGGAAAGCACGGTGGTATAGGCATTGGCGTCGTTGGTTGTGCGCGATATGCGCACTTGGAAGTCTTTGACTGCTGCCCGCATAGAATCGGATCGGAAACGTATGCTGCTAATAGGTGTGGCTATCTGTTGCCCTCCAAGGGATACGGTGAGCCATTGGGCGGTTTTTTCTCCATACGCTGAGCGCCATGCCGTTGTATCGTTTCCATCAAGCGCATAGTGGGCAGCATATTCGCTGCTTTGTTGGCTCGAAACGTCAACGATGGTGGCGGGTGGCCCTTCACGCAGGGAGACAATGCCGCCTTGTCGGTCACGGGTCCACAACTGGACATCGCGCACGGCAATATAGTCTGGGCTTCCCCAATTATCACGCGCTATGAGCTGTATATATTTAGCACGCACGGGTGCAAACGAAAATGTTTCTGTGTCCTCCTTCACATCTGTGCCACTATGCAGGGGAAGAGTGCCCGTAAGCACGGTGGTAAAGGCTGATTCATCCATGCTGTCTTCAGCAACCCGTAGCTCGAAATGTTTGAGGTTACTGGGGTGCGCAACACTACGTAATGCGAGGCGATGTATCACAGCCGGGGTATCGCCACCAATGTGGAATGTCACCCATTGGTCAGTTGTTTGCCCTCGCCCGGTGCGCCAGACGGTATCTGGGTTGTTGTCGAGTATGTGCGCGGGGGCATAGTCGTTGTCTTGACGGTAGGTGCTTGACGCAGCAAGTATACGAGTGCCATAGGATGTATGGGCTACGTTGATGGGTTTACTGGTCGTGAAGACTGCGTTGGGTGCTGATGGTGTTGGTTGGTTTTGTTGTGCAGAGACGATGGGCGGCGACGAGGGTATGATACTAGCTATCAATGCGAGTAGCGCAAGCAACGCTACAATACGGTGTTTTCGTGAATGCTTTGACATACGTTCACTCTCTCCTTTGTTCATGTATTTTGTTCACAGTGATAAAATGATGTAATGATAAATGATAGAGGATAGGCGATAAGCCTATCCACTTTTTCTATCTATTGAATTGTAACACATGTGGCATTAAAAGGATACGTCTTCAGCATAGGTATAGACTACCATACCGAGTTTAGCTACGAGGTTCTCGCAGTATGGGTCTAGAAAAGGGGTAATAATAATTTTTTGGTCAGCCTTGCACTGATGGAGCTTTTCGTAAAAGGTAACTTTACGTTCAAAAGCGGCCACATCTGGCTTTGACACAGAGGCTTTTAACTCACAGATAATAATTTGCCCATTGTGGATAACCACATCAATTTCAACCTGGTCGGGTACCCCGAACACCATGCCATCATCGTCATATTCATTGATATGGAACACTTGGATATTGGTCACATCTTGTAAAATACCACGCAGAGCATTGCGAAAGGCAGATTCGGAGCCTCGTCCCCAACGAACGCCTATAGAGCCAAGCTTCGAGTCAAGCATGCTGTTTTGCGCATCAATGGCACGTTGCAATTCATCCCAGTTCTCCTGTCGCTCACGTTGCATTTCCTTGCGGAACTCTTTCCACTTGCGTTCAAATTCTTCACGGGCTTCCTGCCATTTGCGTTCAGATTCTTTGCGGGCTTCGTTCCACTTGCGTTCGGATTCTTCGCGCAATTGGCGCATTTCTTCACGGGCTTCGTTCCACTTGCGTTCGGATTCTTCGCGCAATTGGCGCATTTCTTCAC
>CAZVEN010000055.1:5915-27054 GCA_964626155.1 uncultured Chloroflexaceae bacterium
CGGGCTTCGTTCCACTTGCGTTCGGATTCTTCGCGCAATTGGCGCATTTCTTCACGGGCTTCGTTCCACTTGCGTTCGGATTCTTCGCGCAATTGGCGCATTTCTTCGCGCAATTGGCGCATTTCTTCACGGAACTCGTTCCACTTGCGTTCAGATTCTTCGCGCATGCGTTGCAATTCAGCTTGGTTCTCGCGCCACTTGCGTTCGGATTCTTCGCGCATGCGTTGCAATTCGCCAAGCATGTGGTCAAAACGACTCTCTGTTTCTTGGCGTGGGGCAAAATAGGGCACGAGCATAGTCCAGATACTCTCGCGTACTGAGGCATCTTGCTGCAATATACCCGGCAATTCTTGCATAAGCATGTTTTTCAATTCTTGTTTTGTTATCGTCATCTTTACACACCACATTCAGTTCATGCGCTTTATTTTTGTCTCTCGTGCGTATGATACCACATGATACAACACATGCAAGGTACACATATCGTCATATCGTCTCGTCAATAGAGAAACTCTTGAATGTCGTAGAGCGTCACCTTTGGCCCACGTCGCCCTTCTGGACGCAGGACCGACTTGAAGGTGTCAATTTGCTTCATAATAGCAGCGGGTTCTAGGTGTGGTATGCCAAGCTCTTGCATGTGCTGCGAGTAGGCATCCTCACCCGATAGGACGAGGGGCGAGAGATACACAATATCTAAAGGCTCCAAGTTCATCTGCGCGATAATCTCCAGTGAGTGACGTACATGCTGCTCATAGTAGCGCTCGCCCCCAACGCCAGCGAGGATTATTACCCCAACATAGATGCCGACTTCTTTGAGCAGACGTACACTGTCAACGCACTCCAACGGTGAACCGGGCTTATTGAGGAGTTTGAATAATTCAGCATCGCCTGTTTCTAGCCCAATGTAGATACGCATGACAGAAGCATCGCGTAGCTCTTGGTAGGCTTGACGATCTTTTTGCTCGGCACCAAATATGTCGAGAAATGCAAAAATGCCGTACAACCTATAATCGTAGCCCGGTTTCGGTTGGTCTATGGGGAGTTCTTCGTGAACAATAGATAGCAATTTAAGCAGGCGCTGTTGTGGAATGATGAGCGCATTGGCATCACCAAGAAACACGGACCTGCGCATGGCAATAGAGCGCCCAAAAAACTGTCTGACTTGTTGTACATGCTGCCGAAACTCATCCGGGGGCTTGATACGAAATGGCCTATCTTTGTAAAAGGAGCAGAAGGCACAGCGGTTCCAGCTACACCCTTCGGTTGCCTGCAATACAACCGAATAATAGTGGTCTGGGGGTACTATGCCAATGGGCTTGTAGATGGATTGAAATGTGACACGCTCGGCCGCAAGGTGCTCAAAGTCCCATGCCACGATGGTGTCGAGCCACGCCAGCGTCTCGGCCGGTACATCGTCTTGCAACCATGCACGGATTTGGCGCACTCGCGCAAGGACTTCGTCTATCAATGCTCTTGCTTCTTTATCTGAAAGCAATGCGCAAACCTTCTTTTTTGGCGGGTCCCAGTGTATACCGAAGGAGACGTTCTTTTTTGATTTCATCATGAATGTATTATCAAGGCCGCGTACATAGTTGTGCCCATGCATGAAGCCCATCATAAACCGTCCTTCACTATCGAAGGTATAGGTATTCTCGTAAGCCTCAGAAATAATGATATGGTAGAGTTGGTGGTTGATGGTCATTTCACCTGTATCTGGCACGGTATAGTGTTGCATACGAACGATAACATCTGACATGATAATACCATTTCTACTTCAATTCATACGAATAAAACAAGAGACACCCTTGTGCTTGTGCATATACAGTGAGCACAACTTATGCTATACTTTACCACACTTTACCACAATACAGAAGATACTGTAAGGAGGAATGAAAGTATATGCTCACGACAGACAACACGATGCTCATCGTCACAGACATACAGGGAAGCCTTGCCCAAGCTATGCATGAAAAAGAATCACTGTTTGAAAATCTCAAGCGCATCATTCAAGGGGCAGCTATCCTCGAACTGCCCATTATCGTCACTGAACAATACCCCAAAGGATTGGGACCTACTATGCCAGACATAGCCGAACTGTTCCCAGACATACAACCCATCAGCAAACTGCATTTTAGCTCCTGTAGCGATGATGGATGTATGCAAGCTATTGCTGCTACCAAACGCAACCAAGTGCTTATGACCGGTATTGAAACGCATATCTGTGTTTATCAAACAACACGCGAGTTGCTCGCCCGTGGCTATGATGTTGAGGTAGTGACGGATGCTGTCGCATCTCGCACGTTAGCGAACAAGGAAATCGGACTAGCACGGATGCAAGCCCATGGAGCCAACATTACATGTGTCGAAATGGCGCTGTATGAATTGCTCAAAATAGCCCAAGGTCCACAGTTCAAAGCAATCTTAAAACTCATCAAATAGCCTATGACTATGCAGCCACACCTAGCCATTATCATCGTCTCTTGGAATGTGCGCGACCTGCTACGGCATTGTCTGCATGCGGTTGAAGCATCATTATCGGGCACGAACATAGCCTATACCATCCTTGTGGTTGACAATGCTAGTCACGACGGCACGCCGGCTATGGTGCGTCAAGAGTTCCCGCACGTGCAATTGCTGGAGCCGGGGCGCAACCTTGGTTTTGCTGGTGGCAACAATGTTGCGTTGCGCGAGCTCGGTTTTATTGCACCACAAAGTACACAAAATACACAAAGTCTGCACACAGCGGGAGAGCCTACACAACCTACCACAACCTACCCTTCGGCTATCCTCCTGCTCAACCCAGATACAGAGCCAGTGGGCGATGCACTACCACGTTTACTGCGCTACCTAGAACAACACCCAGAACTTGTAGCCGTTGGTCCACAGTTGCGCTACCCCGATGGCTGCATCCAATCATCGCGGCGACGCTTCCCAACGCGGTTGACTTTCTTTTGGGAAAGTACTATTCTTGCACGGCTCTGGCCCCGCAACCCATGGAACCAACGTTACTCCTGCGCCGATAAACGTGATGATGTGGCACACTATGTAGATTGGCTTGTTGGAGCAGCATTGCTTGTGCGTGGCGAAGCTATTGCCCGTGTTGGCCTACTCAATGAAGCATTTTTCATGTATAGTGAGGAACTAGAATGGCAAAAGCGCCTTGCACAAGGCGGAGGAGCCATTGGCTATTTTCCCGACGCAGTCATTTTGCACCACGAAGCCAAAAGTAGCGAACAAGTGCCCGCAACACGGCATATTGCCTTTCAGCGCAGTAAAGTGCAGTTGGCACGCTTGTGGTATGGCGAACAGTTTGCATGGGTCGTGCGTTGGTTTTTGCTCCTATCCTATGTGTGGGAGCTCTGTGTAGAAGGTGCCAAACATTTCATGGGGCACCTTCGCCCACTGCGGCGACAGCGTATAGGGGTGTATGCCCACGTAGTATGTAGTCTACTCAAGTAACAGACACCCCGTTATCAACCAATGTTCTTTTTTCTACGGCATTTGGTAGTACAAATCTACACAAAACTGCCCGCAATGTGGTAAAATAGGCATAGAAAATATATCGTGATAGTGAATGATCCAGCGAAAGGGGTTCATTTTTATGGAAACATCTACCTGGACCACAAAAGTGGGACTGGCCAAGATGCTCAAAGGTGGTGTGATTATGGATGTCGTCACACCAGAACATGCGCGTATAGCTGAAGACGCAGGTGCAGTGGCCGTTATGGCGCTCGAACGGGTACCAGCAGACATTCGTGCCCAAGGTGGCGTGGCTCGTATGAGTGATCCTGACTTAATCCTTTCTATAATGGATGCAGTCACTATTCCAGTTATGGCAAAAGTCCGTATTGGTCACTTTGTCGAAGCACAGGTGCTTCAGTCTATTGGCATAGACTATATAGATGAAAGCGAAGTGTTGACACCGGCAGACGAGGAGCATCATATCAACAAACAAGACTTCAAGGTGCCATTTGTGTGTGGGTGTCGCACCTTGGGCGAAGCATTACGTCGTGTGACCGAGGGGGCAGCTATGTTGCGCATCAAGGGGGAAGCAGGAACCGGCAATGTGGTAGAAGCAGTGCGTCATGCTCGTACTATCTACAGTGAAGTACGTCGCTTGCACAGTATGAGCGCAGATGAAGTGTATGCTGCTGCCAAGCATCTGCAAGCTCCCTATGAGCTTGTACGTCATGTTGCCGAAACGGGCAACCTGCCCGTCGTCAACTTTGCAGCCGGTGGAATAGCCACCCCTGCCGATGCGGCAATGATGATGCAACTTGGAGTAGATGGCGTGTTTGTAGGAAGTGGTATTTTCAAGTCTGGCAATCCTGCCCATCGTGCTCGTGCTATTGTTGAGGCAACGACGCACTACAACAACCCGGAGATTATCGCCAATGTAAGCAAAGGGCTAGGCGAAGCTATGGTGGGCATCGAAATTCATCAACTTCCCCGTGAGCAACTGCTTGCAGATCGAGGATGGTAGATGACAGTCGGTATACTTGCCCTTCAGGGCAGCTTTCAAGAACACGCGGCAATGTTGCAACACATGGGGGTGCCAACGGTTTTCGTGCGCCTGCCAGAACAGCTTACTATGGTCGAACGCCTCGTTATACCCGGTGGAGAAAGTACAACGCTGGGTAAGTTGCTCAAAGCGTATCAGCTCTTTGAGCCGATTTGCCAACGTGCCAAGGGGTATTTTCCCATATTTGGCACATGCGCCGGAGCTATCCTGATGGCCAGTTCTATCGTAGAGGGTGGCACACACGATCAGACAAGCCTTGGTGTGATGGACATGTCTATAAGACGTAATGGGTATGGCCGCCAAATTGATAGCTTTGAAACAGACATCCACATACCAGTGTTGGGAGAAGCCCCCCTACACACGGTGTTTATTCGCGCACCTCGTATTGACACAGTAGGCGATACAGTCGAGGTGCTTGCTCGTTTGCCAAGAGATGAAACCATCGTTGCAGTACGACAAGGACATGTGCTCGCTGCAACCTTTCATCCAGAATTAACGTCTGATGATCGGATGCATCGCTATTTTTTAGAATTGTAATCTTATCACGAACAACCAAGCTTGTTGTTCGTACAGTAGCTTATTTCATGATACGATCCGTTGCACTAGGAGATCTGTGGGCGCTCCGACGGAAGTCGCGCAATCAGGTCGTGTTGTACAACGAGTCATTATTAGCAAAACCACACCATTCGTTTTGGTTCGCATTGCTTTGCCTTATGCAAGGCAATGGGCGCGACCGATCTATGATGGTATACCGTGACCGTTCCGTGACTGCAGTCGTGCAAGCACAAGGGCGCAATGGTTGGCCTGAGCAAGATATTAGTAGTCTTTGTGTCTATGGTCCAAATGGAAACAGAGTACCAAGTGATTACGACATCTGGTTTCGTTTGGTAGAACAACTGTGTGTTACAGCAGGCGCAAAATACATCCAACGTCTCTACGCCCCAATAGGGAATCACCAAACTGAACTCCAAGAAATCTTTCGCCAACTGGCCTTTCAACGCTACACCCATCGCATCATCCTACAACTCTCGGGCCCAGATTGGGACCAAGGAACAACCCTATCACCGATGCGTCCACAATTACGACGTGATGCTTGGGCTATCCATAAGCTCTATGGAGCCGTCACCCCACGCCTCGTACAACAAGCAGAAGTACGTACACCACGCACATGGATGTTGCCGCTCGCACAACGCTGGCAGAAACGCTGTTGTCGTGGGTGGGTGCTTGGCTCCGAAAATAATGTACAAGCGTACCTGCACATGTTAAGTGGCCCGTTGGCGCATGTGTTTACCTTGCTCATCCATCCCGATGAACGCGACAAAGCCACTGATGTCTTGCGCTTTGGGTTAGCGCAACTGCTCGATTCACGCCCAGTCTATCTCTTACTCCGTGAATATCATCAAGACTTACTTCTGCCTATGGAAAATCTTGGGTTTCAACCGGTTGGTGAACAAATGCTTATGTCCAAAAACATGACTGTGCCAGTGCGACGGTCTATACTTTTGCCTGCATTTGAAGCCCAAACCTACGATATCCAAGTTCCCATCCCAACTATCTCGTCACCAAAGGAGGATGTACATTCATATGTTAATGGGACACAAAGGAACGAGTGATCTTCATTTGTTAATAGAGACTCTCCCACCACATATCCAGCGTTCTTTAACGGAGGGACCAGACTCAATAGAAGACCTTCTGGAAATTATCATGGACCTAGGACGATTGCCAGAAGCGCGGTATCGTTCTCATGAGCGCATTTTGAGCGACAATGATGTCACGCATGAAGATATTGAATATATCATCTCACGTATAGGGGCTTTTGGTGAAGACAATCGTGCTGGCATTACCCGTACACTGCACCGGATATCGGCCATTCGCAACCGCAACGGTGCTATCATTGGCTTGACATGTCGTGTTGGGCGGGCAGTTTTTGGCACGGTTGCCATCATCCGTGATATGATTGAAGCCGGCAAAAGTATCTTGCTGCTTGGAAAACCCGGCACTGGCAAAACCACCTTGCTTCGTGAAACAGCCCGTGTTTTGGCTGAGGAAATGCGCAAGCGCGTTGTTGTGGTAGACACATCAAACGAAATCGCCGGCGATGGCGATATTCCCCATCCCGGCATTGGGCGAGCACGACGTATGCAAGTCTTGCGCCCATCTGAACAACATGCTGTTATGATCGAAGCGGTAGAAAACCATATGCCTGAAGTTATTGTTATAGATGAGATTGGCAATGAGCTCGAAGCGGTAGCCGCTCGCACAATAGCCGAACGTGGTGTGCAACTTATCGGCACAGCGCATGGCAACACGCTCGAAAATCTTATGGTCAACCCAACGCTCTCGGATTTGATAGGGGGCATTCAGGCTGTCACCCTTGGCGATGAAGAGGCTCGCAGGCGGGGTACGCAAAAGACAGTCCTTGAACGCAAAGCACCACCAACCTTTGATGTACTTGTTGAAATTCAAAGTTGGGAACAGGTAGCAGTCTATCCAGATGTAGCACAAGCTGTAGATGCTCTGTTGCGCGGGGAGTACCTCCAACCCGAAGTGCGGTTGCGTGATTCCGAGGGTACCATTAAAATGGTAGCATCGTTATCTCTTCCGGAACCTGTGACACAACAGACCGAGCCTGCGTATCACTCCTTAGCCCCCCGGAAGAAACACGATATGAAAGGGAACAATGGCAAACCGGCTACTCATACCCATACACCTGTCAAATCACACCGCATTTTCCCTTTTGGAGTCAATCGTAACCGTTTGGAAGATGCCATTGAAAACCTGCACGTTCCAGCCGTCATCGTGCGCGATATGCAAGAGGCAACCCTTGTCATGACGCTCAAAAACTATTATCGCCGGAGCACTCAACGGTTGCGGCAGGCTGAATCACAAGGTGTGCCCGTGTATGTCTTGCGCAACAACACCATAGCCCAAATGGAACGTCAACTGGCCAACATCTTTCAGCTTCAGTTGGATGCACCATTTTATGCAGACAATCATGACAATGATGGTTCGTTAGCCACAGAGCCATCGCTGGAAGATGCAATGATGGAAACAGAATCAGCTATTACCCAATTGATGAATGGTGAACGCGATAGTGTAGAGATGGCTCCCCAAAACAGCTACATACGACGGTTGCAGCATCAAATGGCCGACCGCTACAACCTGCATTCCAAGAGTCGTGGAATAGAGCCATATCGAAGAGTAAGGATTTATCGGTAATGGGAGTCTTTATCACATTTGAAGGGCCGGAAGGTGGAGGCAAAAGCACGCAGGCGCAATTGCTCTACCAATCCCTGCAAAATCAAGGCTACCCTGTTATTCTCACCCGTGAGCCGGGTGGTACACGCATTGGTGAGTTGATTCGCCGTATTTTGGTTGACCTGCGGCACACAGAAATTGTACCCGGCACAGAAATATTTCTCTTTTCAGCAGCTCGTTCCCAATTGGTGAACGAGCGGATACGTCCCTATCTTGATACCGGGGGCATTGTTATTTGTGACCGCTACGCTGACTCGACTTATGCGTACCAGGGCTATGGGCTAGGGCTTAATCTCGATGATTTGCGTACCATTACCACTATCGCTACTGGTGGATTATCCCCCGATCTTACCTTGTATTTAGATATTGCAGCCGAAGCAGGACTAGAACGCAAAGCTACAGGCAGACGAGGGCGTCCAGATGAAAATCCCCGGCATACATCTACGACATCTTCGCCATCGGCATCTGTGGCTGTTCCGCCCGAGTGGAATCGTCTCGACGCACGCGACCTTGCCTACCATCAACGCGTAGCAGCCGGGTTCTATGAACTGATGCAGCAAGAACCCCAACGTTGGCGTAGATTGGACGCAACCCAACCTATACCAACCTTAGCCCAAGAAATAGGATCTATTGTACAGCCATTACTGGCACAAGTCATGAAGGTTTAACTATGCAAGTTATACAGGATTTTCTTACCAATTTGCGCCCCATTCTTAACTTAATAGGAATTATCATCGGTTCCTACCTCCTCCTGCTTTGGGCCGCATCTATCTTGTGGGCATATCGGGATATTCGCGCCCGGAGTGAAGACATTTCTGTGCAAGTCTTAGCAGTTGGTATTGTTCTCTGTATGCCCTTTGTCGGTATTCCTTTACACCTTATCCTGCGTCCAAGGCAAACATTATCTGAAAAATATGAACGCTCACTCGAAGAAGAATATTTGCGCCGCGATGTAGAGGAAAAATGTACATGCCCTACCTGTCAACGCCCCATAGAAACAGATTTTATCTTATGTCCTCATTGCCAAACCATGCTACGTCGTCGCTGCCCCTCGTGCAATCGTGTGGTAGATTTGACTTGGAGCATCTGCCCCTATTGTGGCTATGACGGTACAACCGGCGTTATGGGACATTCCTACCATCGTCGCCCTCAGAGTCAACAAACAGGGCAATATATCTTGAGCAATGACCGCTAACGTACCTACCTTGTCCATATGCTATGTATAGAGTGCTTAATGCATAAATAGACAGAACGAGCAGAAAATAGAACCGTATGAGTATGATGTGTATACAACAAGCGGTCAGGCTCTGTTTGGCCGGAATGCTATTCCTGCTATTCCTTACCAGTTGCGAAGTTGAAGGTGGCGTGCCGCCATCTTCATCTACAGATGATTCCTCGCAGTTGCACACCGAAATCGTGCCAGAACCAACACACATACCATTTGATGCCACGCGATTCCGTATCGGCATGCTTGATGAACCGGGCGACTTGTTGCCCTACCACAATGAACCAGCGGATGAACACATAACTGCTCCCGTCAGCGAGTTGCTTTTCCCATCTCCCATGCTGGCCTTCAACTATACCTATACGACAACTGGGGTGTTGCAGCGTCTGCCCTCATTTGAAAATGGTGATATTGAACTACACACTGTTGACACCACTGTGCCCGAAGAAACCTATGTAGATGCATCTGGAAATATCACCACTACTGTCACTGACATTATTACCACAGTGCAAAAAACAACCCAAATATCACAAGTTGTGGTCACATATCGTTGGAATGAAAATCTGCACTGGTCTGATGGCACGCCTGTGCAAGCAGACGATTCGGTATTTGCTTTTGAGCTTGCACAAGAGGGTGTGCTTGGAGCGGCTGCTAGCCACCGCCAAACCTTCATTGAACGCTACGAACGTGTAGATGAGCACACAAACCGTGCCTTTCTCAAAACTGATTTTGTCATTCCACCCACATTGCCCCCCGACTTTACCGACCATTCCTACATCCTCTTTTGTTGGACACCATTGCCCAAGCACATTCTGCAACCTACCATTACTGCTGCCAATGAACTCACCCCAACGCTAGCCACTACCGATTTTGCTTGGGCACCAGTGGGCTATGGTCCATACATGGTAGACCGCCGCGATGCGGGGAGCATTATTCTGAAACGCAACCCCCACTACCAAGGAACCTTGCCACAAGCCGATGTGGTATCTTTCGCATCGCTTCACAACTTTGAACTATTGCGTACTTCCATGCTCAACAATCAGGTAGACATTGTCGTAGCCGATAGCATAGCTCCCAAGCAATACCCGCTTGTTTCACGCGATGAAGAAAGTGGTTTGTACAATGTGTACTATACCCCCGGCCCAGTGTGGGAACATATAGACTTCAATCTTGATGTTCCAGTGTTTCAGGATATTCGTGTGCGCCGTGCTATCATCTACGGCACCAATCGCCAAGCTATGATAGATGCTCTGTTTGGCGGACATGCATCTATTTTGCATAGTTGGGTTGTCTCTGAGCACTGGGCTGCAGCACCACCTGATGTTATCACACGGTATCCCTACGACCCGGACCATGCCCGCAGATTACTCAATGAAGCAGGTCTAGCAGATACCAACGGTGATGGACTGGTTGAACAACCCGATAGTACTGACCCTCTCACCATAGCATTGGTGACAACAAAAAATACCCCTTTGCGCTCACACATCGTTGAACTTTTCCAAAAAGACATGACAGCCATTGGGTTACGGGTAGAGAGCAGGGAACAACCCATCCAAGAAATCTATAAGCCTGATGGTCCACTGTACCGACGAACGTTTGAACTGGCCGAGTTTGCTTGGGTTGCTAGCCCAGACCCAGGTGGGTTAGCGCTCTGGAGTTGCCGATCAATCCCCAACGAAGAAAATGGTTGGCAAGGCAACAACTTCTCTGGGTGGTGTTTTCGTGAGGCCGACCAAGCCATTCGTCAAGCCGCCACTTCAGTGACATATACTGAACGATTGGAAGCATATGCGTTGCAGCAAAAGCTCTTTACGCAGGAGGTACCGTCTCTACCCCTTTTTCAACGGTTGATTGTTACACTCAACAACCCTCATGTGCATGGTTTAGCGCCAGATCCTCTCGCTCCCATCACGTGGAATATATCCACATGGGCATGGAAGGAATAAACCACTAGCCAGTTATATGACAAACACAAACCCACAAACCTATGCTTTGCGCATCATCCCCAAGTGTGGTATGCTAGTGCTTTAGATAACCGGATACCGTATTGATAGGGGTCTCTCACCTCTGCCACAAAAATGTAGCCGTCTTTGCCTGTCTTCACAGGTAACGTATTTGCGCTACACACGTTTGGCATAATAATGCACGATACAATCGGAATCGCCCCCAGTGTGATACATTGAAAGGAGCAAGAGTGTGGATAATCCCGTTGAAGAAGTGATGCATCATGGCGTACTTTGTTGCCACCAAGATACATCCATACAAGAAGTTGCACGGCAGATGACTGAGCAAGATGTCAGTGCGCTCGTTGTGGTGAACAATGATGGCAACTTAGTTGGGTTGATTTCACGAACCGACCTTGTCAATGCCCGACTCTATGAGCAATATTGGAAAAATTGGCAAGACCTGACTGCTAGTAACATTATGGTCACTGATGTCGTTTCAGTGAAATCTGTTGACACTGTGCGCCATGCTAGTAAACTGATGATGGACCGTAAAATTCACCGAGTTGTGGTGGTTGAGGAATCTGAAAATGGGCGAAAACCTGTTGGGGTCCTTTCTATCACTGACCTTGTGCGTGAGATAGCCAAAAGCTGAGTACGAAGCGTTCGAGCGTTGAGACGCTCGAACGCTCCAGCCGTTTTCTATATCAACGCCGTATTTCTTAAAAGAGAGATTATTTAGGTATACGAAAGAGCATTTCGACTGCATCAGGCAAAACAGGGTTTGCAAAATGGTATGCACGTGGCAAAATATGTACCGAGAAATACTTCAGTAATAATGAATTTTGTACATTTCTTCCAAGAATCTTCGCGGGAGCGTAATCAATCCTGCCAACCCCATGGGTTATCATCATGTTCCACAGCATCACCGAGGTAATGCCCAATACTAAGGAAACCAACACCAATGCAACGAAAACCCCCAAGAACTTATCTACATACAAAAGTTGTCCGGGCATTTCCACTTCACGAAATGTATACAACCCTGCTAACAGTACGAAAACAAAGGTTAAGATGGTTACAATGAAAAATGCCATAAATATGGCAACATCTGGGCTAGTATTTGTTTTATTGACAATAAATGTTGAGAGTGGCATGAAATAGAAACTTGCAAGAAACACGGCAATGTAGAATGATACCAACATAATGGTCAAACGAACGACACCACGAAAGAATCCGAGTGCTAAACCACCAAAAAAGATTGCTATATAGAGAAAATCAAGTAACACGTACAGTCTCCTTCCATCCCTTGATTCACCCACATACCCACTTCATTATAACACACTCATTCATGTATCAGAAGGTATGCACATTTGAACATCTTGGTAGATGTGCTCCATGCGTTCAACCATACGGCTATGGCTATATTCTTGTTCGGCTCGCTGTCGCCCTGCTAAGCCCATGTGCCGTGCCATGTCTGGGTTGCATACCAACACATCGAGCGCTTGTGCCAAAGCGCTTGGGTTTGCTGGGGGCACAACAAAGCCAGTACGCCCATGCTGCGTGATAGCGCTTGTCCCCGTTCCCAATTCCGTACAAATTACTGGAAGTGCAGCAGCTTGGGCCTCCAACTGAACAATGCCAAAAGCTTCTGAGCGCAGATGAGAGGGAAGCACAAACACATCTGCAACGCCATACACTAGGGGCAATTCCGCATCTGATACTTCGCCCAAAAAACACACCTGCTCCGCCACCCCTAGCGCTTGCGCAAGCTCGCGTAGCCGTTGTTCTTCTGGTCCTGTACCAACCAGCAACACCCTTACCGAACTACGCATCAAACCAAGCGCCTCGAGCAAAAAATGCAACCCCTTATAGTAGCGTAAGCGCCCTACAAACAACACGAGTGACCCACCATACCGCGCACGCAATGCTTCTACAGCTTCCCGATGTGGTTGTGCAAAACGCTCCAAGTCAACACTCAATGGTGACACGACACACCGGTCTGAGCGCGAACGTAGCCATGGTGAACTGTGTATGTATGCAGGGCTTGTACAAACAATGCGTGCTGCATGGTCAAGCGTATATTGCAGGAGTGGACTATAGACCCGCAGCAGCATCTTTTGACGTACAATGTCGCTATGATATGTGACAACCATTGGTGGATGCCCACGCACACACAGAGCCGCCACATCTGCCGGTGGGTAGGGAAAATGCACATGGATAACATCTACATCTTCTACCTTGCTGGCATGCCACACCATGCGCCAACTCAACGGTGTAGAAGCCATGTGCAACAAACGTGCAGCTTTGATAATCGTTACATTGCCGTACTGTTCTGTGCTGTCATGCGGGGCAGTATTTGTCACCAAAACCGTGACACGATGCCCACGGTTTCCTAGCCCCTCTGCCAACACCTTGATATGGTTCTCAATACCCCCTAGTACTGGGGCATAATCTTTATACAGATGAAGGATATGCATAGCTATTTCTCATATTACCATCTAAACGGAGGATACCACTTCGACGCTTCGCATTATAGCACCTCCACACACATCTCATTCTTCTATGCTAAAATATCCATGTACGAATTTGTAGCGCGGGTGCCTGTCACATACCCAGGTACCAGCTCACAACAAACAATAGGCAAAATAGTAAAGAGGAGTAACAAGATTGGATGCAATACTCGTGCTAGAAGACGGGTGCAGCTTTCGTGGGCGCTCATTTGGTGCGCCTGGCACTCGTGTTGGTGAAGTAGTCTTTAACACCGGCATGACCGGCTACCATGAAATTCTCTCAGACCCCTCCTATTGTGGGCAACTAGTCACCATGACTGCCCCCCACATAGGCAATACTGGCATCAATGATTTTGATTTTGAATCCGTAGGCTCCCAAGTAGCCGGTTTCATCGTGCGGGCCCATAGCAATGAATGTTACAGCTCTTGGCGTGCCCGTGGCAGCATCAGCCAACTGCTGCGCGAACACAACATCGTTGCCATCACCGATGTAGACACACGCACACTAACACGACACATCCGCTCGGCTGGCGCAATGCGCGGCATCATTTCTACGGAAGGAGCATCGCTTGAAAGGTTGCGCCAACAAGCCTGTGCTGCTCCCCCTATGGAAGGCTTAGACCTCACCGGGGCCGTCACATGCAAAGAACCCTACCAATGGGATAAGGGTAGCGAACACTGGCGTGTACGGAATACGGAATGGAGTGGAACTCACCCATCCCTCAAACACCATCACTCCTCCAGTCATTCCTACCACATTGTCGCCTACGATTTCGGACTCAAGTACACCATCCTGCGACGCTTTGTTGACCACAACTGCCGTGTGACTGTTGTACCTGCATCAACACCGCCCGAAGAAGCCCTTGCGCTAAAGCCAGATGGCATCTTCTACTCCAATGGACCGGGCGACCCAGCGGCAGCGCACTATGCCGTCGAAACACTCCGTGCATTTATTGGGCATATACCTGTCTTTGGCATTTGCCTAGGGCACCAATTGATAGGGCTTGCCCTCGGTGGACGCACATTCAAGTTGCCATTTGGCCATCATGGTATCAACCACCCTGTCCGACACCTCGCCACTGGTCGGGTAGAGATAACGTCACAAAACCATGGTTTTTCGGTAGATGCCGATAGTTTGCCAAACGATGTAGAAGTAACCCATATCAACCTCAATGACCACACCGTTGAGGGGTTGAGTCATCGTACTCTTCCCGTGTTTAGTGTACAATATCACCCAGAGGCCGGTCCAGGTCCTCACGATGCAACCTACCTTTTTGCCGAGTTCATAGATTTGATGAGAACACATACACAAATCTCATAAAATAGAAGGATATAGACCTATGAAAATCTACACCAAAACAGGTGACTTAGGAAAAACCAGTCTGTGGGGCGGTCAGCGCGTAGATAAAAACACTGTGCGTGTCACTGCCTACGGCACGGTAGACGAACTGAATGCCATGCTTGGCATTGTACGAGCCCATGGCATTGACACAACGCTAAACACTCCCCTAGCGCGTATCCAAAATCAATTGTTCGTGCTCGGTGGCGATTTAGCTTCGCCTAGCGATTCATCCAAGACTAAGCGTATCAGCGACGAGCATATTGTGCAGCTTGAACAGGAAATAGACCAATTTGAAAGCGAACTTGAACCGCTTCGTCAGTTCATCTTACCCGGAGGTGTGCCATCCGCTGCGTATCTCCACATGGCTCGCACAATATGCCGCCGTGCTGAACGCCATGTCGTCACCCTAGCCAGTCAAGAACCCATCAACCAAGCGACTATGAGCTACCTCAACCGTCTTTCCGATTGGTTATTTGTCGTGGCACGTGTAGCCAATGCTCGTGCCGGTATGCATGACATACCAGTTACCTATACATAAGCACGCTGCAATTCCAACTTTTTTTTAACGCACTGTTGTTGCTGTTTGCACACAGGTGTACTACACTTATACAAACATAGTACGAAAAACACTTTTTTGTTATCCATACGAAATGGAGTAGCCCATGAACAGGCACGATTCTCAGACAGAGCAAGAACATTTGCACCCATCAGCGATGCCAGATGCCCTTGTTTCGCTACTGTTTAGCAATATACTATCGGACAAGCTGCACACACGATTGCTGCGAGATGAACGTCTACCATTATGGCATCAGGTTGAAGCTATCACGGCATGGCGCGATGATGAAGCAAAGTCTATTGCGTATCGCATGGAATGGGAGGGTAAGACTCTCGAAGAAGCGATACGGGCCGAAGTTATCGAGGGGATAGCCCAATTTGGCATCCATGCATCAGATATAGCTGAAATTGTTTTGCAAGAACGGTGGGGTGTTCTTTGCTGTTCCGACATCATTCTTTCGCACCCACGGAGCCAAACAGAACGGCAACATATCACCGATTATCTTGATAGGCATGCACCCATTCCTCCAGAACCAATCACTCTCTCTGGAACAGGCAAAGCAGTGACAGAATCGTTTGCACTCCCCGATGAGGTGAGCCGCATAATAGCTACCCACTCCGGTCGGAGCAACTTTATGGTCTTTGCCCAACCAGTCAATGGTGGCTACAACGAATTGCTTGTCAACCGCATTGGTGTCTACCATGGGAGTACATTGCTGCGCAGCAAAAAAGAGTTCTACTTTGAAATTACCGCCGATGGAACATGGACTATCACGATTGAGGCAGTGCCCATTACACACAAGCCGCTCACGACTATATCCGGCACAGGCGATATGGTGAGCGAGCGCTTTCGGCCTGCTACCGTTGCTTCTGTTCCATACCGTTTCGTCCACACTGGCCGGTCTAACTTTTCTGTGACGTTGCACTCGCTGCACAAAACAACCCTGCTGCAAAATGTCATCGGTCCCTTGCATCAATATACCCAAGTTACATTTCCACATGGGCTGTGCTGGTGGGAGGTGAAGACAGAAGGCTCTTGGCGTATAGATCCGGGCGAGGAGGATTAAAATAGGCTGGTGGGAAGTCAAGACAGAAGGGATATGATGCATTGGGCCGGTCAAAGAGGAATAAGACCAGTGACGAAAAATCGAACAGAACATACCAATACCAAGTGTTGCTTGGCGCATCCTTCCAGAGACTAGCAGATGCCAAGGCATTACTCAAAGCTGAGCGCTGGAATGGGGCAATCTATATCGGGTGCTATGCAATTGAGTGCATCCTGAAATGCTATCTCTGTCGCTTAGATAGGAACAAAATGAACTTTACAGATACTCGGTTCTATGAACAATTTAGTGGCACCAAAGGACACAACATAACAGGCATGTTTAAAGCTGCTGATTTGCTGCTCATTGGAAACAACTTCGATTCAGGGATGAGTAGAAATTTGCGCATATGGCAACAACGGATAGTGCAACTAGGTGACCATACTCTGTATCGTTATAATGAGGATGAAGGTTATGCAAAACAGGCTAAAAAAGTGTTAGAAGCTGTGGAAGGATGGCACGATGAGATTCGGTGGAACCGCTTACGTGAGAGATAAGAAAGGTACATAATATGGGTATGTCTCTTCAAAATATTCGCCAGCATCTTCATAACACATTCAAAGGAACGGACCCAGATGCTTTTGTAACAGTCGAGCGAACCGCAACCAAGCAATGGGAAATTTTTATTGTCACGCCACAGTTTAAAGGTATGGATATTGAAGAGCGAGAGGTTGTGTTGGACAAAGCTCTGCAATCCATAGGGCTGTCGCTCGATTCGCCGCAAATGGGTATCTATCTCCTTTATGAACCAAAGGAGTATGAGATGCAACGGGAATATTGGGAAGACTATCATACTGCAACACAAGATTTGCCGCCCCCTATCCCGACTTGGTCCGATACCCTGTTCATGAACACGCCCGAAATCTATGATACCCCAGAAACAGACAATGAAAATGGATATAAACCACCACAGTTCAAACGTCCAGGAGTTGTGGCTTTCTACTCATTCAAGGGTGGGGTTGGAAAAAGCACTGCCCTAGCTATTGTCGCGCAAGAGTTAGCCATGCAAGGCCGGCGTGTCGTTGCCGTTGACTTCGACTTGGAAGCCCCAGGACTAGCAACCTTGTTTGGCATTTCCCCCGATGAAGGCAATGGCTTGCTTGACTATCTCCATCAACGACAGATCCACCCCAAAACAGACACACTAGCCCTAGAAACATGTATACGCCATGTTGATCTACGCGGGACCAGCGGGCAATTATCTGTCATTCCAGCGGGGCAGTACAATGAAAACTATATACACCGCCTTGCCGATTTCCATATGCCATCACTCTATCGCCAGAACCCCAACATCCTCAGCACCTTCAAAACAACATTGATTGAACTGCTCGACCCCGACATTATTTTGATTGATGCACGAACAGGGTTGAATGAACTCGCCAGCCCAGTTGTGCTTGATTTGGCCGATTTCATTTTTCTGTGTCTTGCCCCCAGCGATCAAAACATGCATGGCATGCATTGGATTGTGGAGGCAATCCGCACACGCCAAATGACAGAACGCCCCGACCTCATCTATCGCTTCATCGTGACACCGTTTCCTATTGTTTCAGACAAGCTATCCGACGATATGATAGTGGCTAAAGCGGAAACCTGGATAGAGCCACATAGCCCTATCAACGCTGACATTTTGCCCCAAGATATGTACGTGCGGATAGACTACGATGCTCGCTTGCCTGTACGCGAAACTATACGACGCCTGCCAGATGACCTGCGCATCCGTTATAAAGGCATTATAGATCATATTGATGCTACCTTTGAGCGTTCCAAGCCGCAACCAACAAACAACACGTTGAATCGTGAAGAAGCCCTACAACAACTTGCTTTCACCGCTCCTGTAGCCAATGATATACAGCGTGATGCGCTACAATATATTTTCCAACGCACGAGTGATTTTGATACGTTCGTCCGTGAGTACACAACACTCATCCGTGGCGCAAAAGGCACAGGCAAAACCATGCTGTTTCGCCTATGTGTTGCTTTTCCCGAAACTGTTCGACAATGGGCAAAAGAAAGAACTAATGTTGATCTATCAACCACAACCTTTATCAGTGTCCACGGAAACAACGACGATCCACTAGAACTCGGTCCAAAGGACTTCAATGCGTTAGCGAAAAACCTTGGAGAACATGATTGGTCTCTTATTTGGCAAGCATATGCCATCATTAAATGTTGGTATGCCCTACGCCAAGAGGTATCGGAGACCTTTCCTTTGCACCCAGATTGGCAATCATTGATCGGTGATTTGGGATCACTCAAACGAGAATGCCTCGTAGAAAATATTGTTGCTCTGGTTCGTGAGCCTATGGCGGCCCCTCGGCTCCATGACCAGATGCAAACAATCAATACGTGGCTTCAGGAGCGTGGGCGAAAAATCTGGTTGTTGCACGATAACCTTGACCTGATAGGTGGTAAAGATACGGCATTGCGCGAGCACGCCTTGGCAGGACTCTTCTCAATATGGCTAGAAAAGCAATCGCTACGCTCCATACAGTGGAAATACTTCATTCGTGAAGATGTATGGCGAACAATAATATTTACCAACCATAGTCATTATGCCGGTCATGATATGCAACTCTTCTGGACAGAAGAGGACTTATGGCGATTAGTCCTCCGACAAGCAATGTACACCTCAGAAGCGTTTCGCCGTGTCGTTGAACATCAGGGAGTGGTACAATCAAATCTTGACCAATTGGATGTGGCGTTTTTGCGTTCAGGATTACATGCACTGTGGGGCGAACGTATGGGGGGAGGCAGATCTGCATATACCTATCGGTGGGTCTTGGGACGTATAACCGATACCCAAAAGAACAGTTTTCCCCGCAGTCTCGTGCAACTCTTGAAGTATGCACTCGAAGAGGAAAAGAAACAACCTGGAATGCCTGTCTCGGCAGCATCCCTTATTCGACCAAAAACCTTGACACGTGCGCTACCGGAAGTATCAAAACAGCGAGTACAAGCGCTTGGCGAAGAATATCCCGATGTGCCAGCATGGTTGAGTGTGCTTGAAGGAGCACGGTCTCCCATTTCAACAGAAGAATTACAGAAACGCTGGAATGTGCAAGACGAAGCGGAATTGCAAAACAGAATTACAACACTCAAACATGCTGGTGTATTTGAAGTACGAAAACGAGAATTGCAAGAGCAAACTTCGCAACGGTACAATGTTGCCGAACTCTATCGTGTTGGCATTGGGATGTTGTTAACTAGTCGCTATGGAGCGAAGCAATAAGAGGAGAAGGATATGCTATACTAGCAGCAATCTTTGTAGGGAGTGAGTATGGAATATAAAGACTATTATGCAGCGCTTGGGCTATCGCCAGACGCCGACGACAAAGCTATCAAACAGGCCTACCGCAAACTGGCACGCCAATATCATCCCGACGTGAACCCCGGCGACAAGACAGCCGAGGAACGTTTCAAAGAAGTCAACGAAGCGTATCAGGCGCTAGGCGACCCAGAGAAGCGCAAAAAATATGATAACCTGCGCCAACAATATCAACAGTGGCAACAACGTGGCGGCGGGTCCGGTGGGTTCAACTGGAACCAGTGGCAGGCTTCACCCGGCGAGTATGCCTATAGCCAAACCGTCTCACCAGAAGACTTGCAAGACATGTTCGACGATGAAAGCCCATTTTCAGATTTCTTTAGCTCACTCTTTGGGCAACGGGTAGATACGCGAGGAGGATATGCACAACGTCCCCGTCAAGGGCGCAACACTGAGGTTGCTGTTGAGATAACCCTAGAGGAAGCCCTGCATGGCACCACGCGCACGGTGCAAACACGCGAGCGCCGTATAGAAGCCCGCATACCCCCCGGCGTCGCTACTGGCTCACGCGTGCGACTGGCAGGGCAGGGCTTGCCGGGCGTCTCTGGCGGCTCCCCCGGCGACTTATACCTCGTCATAGAAGTCAAGCCCCATGCCCAGTTTGAGCGGAACCAAGAGGACCTCACATGTGAGATACCTATAGACATCTACACCGCAGCCACCGGAGGCGAAGTGCGCGTGCAGACAATAGACGGCTCAGTGACACTCAAAGTGCCACCACGTACACAGGCCGGGCAAACCTTCCGCCTACGTGGAAAAGGTATGCCTCGTCTCGACAAACCATCTGAACGGGGTGACCTCTATGCCAAGGCACGCATTGTGTTGCCCGACTCGTTGAGCGATGACGAAATTGAAACCCTACGCCAACTTGCTCAAAAACACCGGAAAAATTGAGGTATGGAAAGAGGTGACATAGATGATACATCATTTCCTGAGTATGGAAGAAACAGCATCAATTACAGGATTACCGGTTGCAGTCGTGCGCTTCTACGCCGAGTGTGGCTTGATTGTGCCTGCGACTGGCTACACCGAGGAGCATATATGTGAGCTGCGCCGCGTGCGTCGTCTCATGCACGATTTAGAGCTAGAGCAAGATGCTATCGAAATACTTTTGCGTATGCGGCAACGTATTCTCGCATTAGAACAAGAAGTACGCCAACTGCAAGCGACCATACAAGTTCAACAAACACAGCACACCATTGAAACATGGTTTGAAGCTGAGTGGACCCAGAGAACGTAGGCGTAGGATAGGCTTCTAGCCTAATGCTACTAAGAAATGGCGTGAAAGGCGTAGGATAGGCTTCTAGCCTGTCCGCCGTAGCACGAGCACAAGGCGTAGGATAGGCTTCTAGCCTGTCC
>CAZVEN010000056.1:0-7308 GCA_964626155.1 uncultured Chloroflexaceae bacterium
GAACGCGCCCAGATGAAAGACGAATACGCCCAACAAACACTGCTAGAGCAAGAACACAAAGCACGCGAACAAGCCGAACGCGAAGCAGAACGAGCACAGCAGGAAGCAGAGCGAGCAGAACGCGAAGCAGAGCAAGCACGGGAAGAAATGAAGCGGCTTTCCGCTGAAAAAGAGCGCGAGGCACAAGAGGCACAAGAGCAAATAGCACAGCTTCTTGCCCGCTTACAAGCATTGGAAAACAACGAATCCGAGTGAATAGCATGCTTGCCCATGGTCCATATCGGTGCCGTAGATGCCCCCGTCACACAATGGGACGTCAAGCAAATCGCCACCGAATTTCGTAAAGCCACTGGCACCGGCCCCAATGCCCCAAGCCAAACAAGTATAGACATATTGGGATGGGATTTTGCGCTTGAAACCAACGAGGTGATCAAGCAACAGGCGCATGATGCCGGCATCCGCATGCGCTTTGTGCGCATCCCCCGCGAAGTGCTTGAAAAACGCGCCGTTGAGCAGGGCGACATCAAGTTTTTTGAACTAGCCGCGCTTGACGTCAAGGTCCATCAAACAAGGCAAGCCGTCAACCTAGAGTTGACTGACTTCATCATTCCGCTTGACGATGTGCCGGCCGACGTGCAACAGGCTATTGCGCATTGGAGCCAATGGATAGACTATTGGGCAGTGGATTGGGATAACCGCGATGATACCTTCCACAACATGTGGCAGGAATATCGCACACGCAAAAAGAAAAGCATTGGGCTACGTGCCGGCCATGAGTATGCGCAACCGGGCGACTATACCATTATGGTGAAAGTGATAGACATTTTGGGCAATGACACGACCAAGGTGTTGCGCGTGACAGTATCCACATAGCATATAGCAACCCTATATGAATAGTATCCGCCTCTCGTTTCAACCTTGGCGTTCTTGGCTTCTTGGCGGTTCCAATACCGACCTTTGTGAGACCACCTACCCCCGCATATCGCTCAGGCACGCATCATAGCGGGGAGCCATATATGCCCAATCATACCCGGCCGCTATTGCTTGCCAATCGTAGCGCCGTAGCTCAGTACACCGCTGCAACGTGCGTAGCAAGAGCGCAACCAAGTCATCGAGGCTATCACCATCATACAGACATTCCGCATGATATTGCGACGGCAACACCTCTGGGTAGACAAGGCGATGCGGCAGAATGGGAATGCACCCGCAGTAGAGCGCCTCAATCAGCCCAATCCCTAGCGTCTCCTGAATAGCAGTGCTCACGAATATGTCCGCTTGATGCAAGAGTGTGCTATACTGTTGCATATCGTGTGGGTAGCCCCAATGGATGATATGCGACTGCCAGCGCTCGCGTGCTGCCACAAACACCGGGTCATGCGGGTCTACTGCCTCACCCGCCACAATCAACCGAAAATCCCCGCCAAGCTGTTGTAGTGCTTCTAGGGCATCAAAGAAGACATGCGGTTGTTTGTCGTAATCCCAACGGCTGGCCCATATGATGATTGGCGGTCCGTCGTCGCGTCTTAGTGGGGCATGGCATGCTAGGCGTTGCAAGTCTATGCCTGTGGGCAGCACATATGATTTGTCTGCAATGGCATCTATGGTGTGCAATTCGTTGTAGTCGTGGTAGCGCCCAAGGAAAGCGGGCAACGCATCCAAAAACCATGCGCGGTGAAAGGTCGAGTTGAAGAGCACGCGCTGGGCTGTCAAGGCAGTGGTGTAGTTTGTCCACGCAAAGCTCAAATCGCGGGTGCGACCGCGTGGCAGAGGATAGGTGAGTTGGTTTTCAAAAAAGTAGACTGCGGCCGGTAGGTGTGGGACATATATATCTTGTGTCAAAGCACGAAAGGTAGCCAAGTCTAGCATATCGGTGGTGAAGATAGCATCGGGTTGTATGCCTTGCTCACGCACGAGTCGCGCAAACGTCACTGCTGCACCGCGCATGCGCCAACGCCAGCCGCCAGCAATGGGCAGGGTGAGCAACGTCACCTGATGGCTACTGTGTGCTTGGTAGCCAGTGGCTGTGGCAGCATGGGAGCCGCCATGGTAGGGGTTTAGCGAGAGAATATGCAAGGTTTGTGCTCACGTATGCGTGCCATAGTATGCAAGTCTCCATATGCCTCATTGCGATAGACTCATGTGCGGATGACAATATCATGCTTGGCAGCCCACTGCGCAATATCCTGCCGATTGAGCGTGGCAGCCATAAGGTCTGGGAAGAGGTCTGGTGTGCAGGCAAAAGCGGGAATACCTATATCGGCCAGCGATGCCGCTATGTTGCTGTTGAACCCCGGTGCCCCATCATCACTCAATGCCAAAAGCACAATGCATTGCACCCCAGATGCAACCAACGATGCAGCACGTTTGAGCATTTCCTCACTATTTCCACCCTCGTACAAATCCGTAATAAGCACAAACACGGTATCGTTGGGGCGTCGCACCAACCCTTGACAGTAGCCCAAAGCACGGTTGATGTCGGTTCCCCCGCCAAGCTGTATACCAAAAAGAAGGTCTACCGGGTCTTGCAATTCATCTGTCAAGTCTACAACCGACGTATCGAAGGCGACAAGGTGTGTGTGCAAAGCCGGTAGAGAAGCCAAAACAGCGCCAAAAATACTGGCATAGACAACCGAGGTAGCCATAGAGCCGCTCTGGTCAATGCATAGAATGATGTCGCGTAGCGAAGAGCGTTTGCGCCCATAGCCAATGAGCATGTCGGGGATGATGGTGCGATACTCCGGTTGGTAGTTTTTGAGATTAGCCCGAATGGTACGGTGCCAATCAATTTCGTTGTACCGGGGGCGACGGTTGCGTATGGAGCGGTTGATGCTGCCAATGACGGCTTGGCGCATAGGGTTGGCTAACTTGCGCTTGAGTTCTTCGAGCACACCGCGCACCACTTGGCGGGCGGTGTCTTTGGTTTTTTCGGGCATAACCCGACTCAGCGATATGATATTGGCAACCAGATGCACGTCGGGTACGACAGCTTCTAGCATTTCTGGCTCCATGAGCATTTGGCGCAGATTAAGACGTTCTAGCGCATCTTGTTGCATCACACGCACGACAGATGCGGGGAAGTAGGAACGTATATCGCCAAGCCACCGCGCTATGTTGGGCGCGGAGCTTCCTAGCCCCCCCTTACGCTCTGAATCGTAGAGCGCTTGCATGGCTTTATCCATGCCCTTATCTGCACCCGATAGCCCTATGCCAATACCATCGGCTTCTTCGCCGCCAAGGATGAGTCGCCAGCGGCGCAGGCGCTCTTCGTTGTGGGCATCGGTGGGTTGCGATGTGGGCGTGGCAGGGTTTGTCATATGGGTTTCTCCTCTCGCACCAATTCGTTGATTGGCAACCGTTCATCAACACTACCTCTATTATACTTGTAGCATGCTGTCCATGCAATGAGGTGACAGACTCCGTTAGTCATCGAGGGTGCCACGCACGTTTGCGCGTGCGTGGCACCGAGGCTACCGTAGCTCATACACCTAGCCTCTGCCCCCTGAAACCTAGCCCCTAACACCTAGCACCTATTCACCGCTTCCGCTCCTCTGGCGGGTCTCGTTGCGGTGATGATGCGGGCGTTATGCTGTGTATGCGCCGTTCAACCTGGCGCAGACGTTCGTAGACTGCACCAAGGTGCAGGAGCACCTGCCCAATCGCCTGCTCCGTCGTTATCCGTTCATTCTTCCAATGAGCTACCAACTCATCGTAGGCATACAATCCCATATCACTATGCTCCATCGCCATTGCAAACATGGTGTATCATGTGTGGCAGGCAAAACGTGCAACTCTTGCCTGTGCTTGTAGCCTCCGCGTTGTCGCTATCAGCGCGGAGGCATAATTGATTAAACGGAAGCTATAGCTTCCATTGTGCAGTTATGATAGCACCTTATCGTGCTATTGTCAATATATTATGGACCGTTTTGGTGAGAAACTACGTCTTTTGCGGCAACGGCGCAAGTTGTCGCAAAAAGCACTTGGTGATGCGCTTGGGTTTAGCCGTGAGCGTGTCAGTAGCCTTGAGCGTGGCAAAGAGTTGCCACCTGCAAAGCTTGTGGTGAAAATAGCCGACCTGTTCGGGGTAACGACAGATGTGCTGATGCGCGATGAGTTGGATGTGTGAGGGGTTTCAGCAGATCAGCGCATCAGCACCCACAGCGATACAGCGGTTCAATGGTATAATATCACTTCAGCAGTTCTTCGCGTTTTTGCGTCTTTGCGCGAGGTATATCAAACAAGAAGGAGGATGAGTTTGCCCACACCAGAAAGTGAAATTCCAGTTATACAGCCCTTGCTAGACATGATAGCTACCAATGGCTGGTTGGTAGCCAGTTACTTGTTTTTTGTCATTGTTGCCGCTTTAGCATTGACAGAAATTGGGCGCGAAATGCTCAAAACATTGGCAGACCGTCTCAATCTCTTGAAGTATATCTTCAACTGGTGGGATAGACGCAAAGCAATGAATGCAGGCATTGATACACATTTGAAATGGATAGAGGATGAATATGGAACCATTCGCTTACTTGGCATTGCTGAGGAACGTATCACCCTGAACCTCGATGCAGTGCATGTACCATTGCGGGTGGTAGAGCAATCCATTGCAGACGCTCAGTACCGGCGTGCTAGAGGAGATATAACGAAAAGAGACATTGCAGAGCTAAAACAAACCACAAGCCGGACCCCTGTATTGATGTTGCTCAGTGAACGTGATCTTCTTGCGGATGCTCTACGCAAACAAGCAGAACAAGATAGACCACGACGAAGAATTGCAGACTCTCAAGGCGACGAAAACGTGCCAATTCCCACAACAACTACATGCCTATTGGTGCTTGGACCAGCAGGTAGTGGCAAAACGACAACGCTACAATATGCAACTCTTTGTCTCGCAGCAGCATATAGAAAACAGGCAGCAGTGATGCTCGCAGACAAAGAAAGCGGCTTGCAATTGTATATCCGCAAGGTTCCGTTACCCATATACATACGCCTGACCTTCTTTGCTGATAAACTGCCTACAAAGTCTAGTGACATGACTTTCAATGATCGTCAAACATACTCGCTGTTCGCTCAGAGTACATTTCTGGATTGGTTGGATGAGTATGCGAAAGACTACTGGAATGTGCCTAAAGGAACGCTTACAGATGCTATTAAGCGAAAAGATATACCAGTGCTTTTGTTACTAGATGGATTAGATGAAGCTGGAAATGAACAGCAACGTGCCGGCATTGCCGAGATGGTGAGCGACTTGTCACAAACCTATAGCGAGGCATATGGCAACCGTTATCTTGTTGCCAGTCGCCCGAGTGGGTATGGAGGACTTGTCCATTTGCGCAACTTTACCGAACGTCATCTGGATGTGCTAGAACCGGAAGAGGCAAAAGCACTCATTACCAAATGGTTTCGAGAAGCTGAAAGACATGTAGCAGAGAAAGGGACATCTCGCAATACCTCACGAACACCTGCCCAAGAGCATGCCGGTGAACTGTGGGGGGCTATAGAACGTAACTCTCGTTTATTGGAGATGTCCGAAAATCCATTATTGGTTACATCAATGGCATTGCTACAATATAACAATGTGCGTTTACCCGACCAGCGTGCGCGGTTGTATGAGAAATTGGTAGAGCTTTTGCTGGAAGTTTGGCGCAAGCAGCAGTTACATGGTACGCTCCAGGTTATTGAGACGGTATCCCACCTTGCGCGTGAGCGGCGTAACCTAGAGTATCTCGCATTTGAGATGCAGCAACAATTAGGGCAAGTACGGGAAGTATCGCTGACACAAATAGTAGCATGGCTATCCCTACGCATGCGCGGCGAACCAGACGAGAAGCGACAACGTATTCAGGATGTTTTTAACTCGCTGACTCTGCATAGTGGGTTGATTCAGGAACGTAATACTTTGTATTCCTTTGCACATCTCACATTTCAAGAGTATCTGGCTGCATGTGCGTTGGATAGTCTTGATGAAGAACAACAGTCTAGCAATGTGAGTGTGACGTTTTTATTAGACCTTAGCAATGATGAACGTTGGAGAGAAACGCTCCTCTTAGCGGCTGGACGGTGGAGTAATGACCAACGTTTGCCAAGAACACGCCGCTTGCTTGAAGGGTTGTTGCAACAACTCGACCATGCTCCTACTGTTGAGAAAGCACAGCTTTTAGCCCAAGCACTTGTTGATGTTGGTGCCGAAGATGAGTTTTGCGACCTTACACAACGTGTTATACCTTATCTCAAACAGTTTGCCTTCGCCCCCACCCAATGCCCCAACCCGGCAACGCGCAACGAAGCCGCCGAAATGCTCGACCGCCTCGGTGGTGATAACCGCCCCGAACTTGACTTTACCAAAGATGTCTACTGGGCCGAGCGCATAGAGCCGTGCGAGTTTATCTTGGGCGATAATAATGGCAGAGATGATGACGAAAAGCCTGCTATCCGCTACCGCATTCTGCAACCCTATGCCCTAGCACGCTTCCCCGTGACCAACCGCCAATATCAACGCTTTTTGCAAGACCTAGAGCAGCAAGGAGGTGCTGAAGAAGCCAATGCACGTCGCCCACGTGTAGGTTGGGCCGGCAAGCACTATCGCGCCGGCGAGGGCAACCATCCGGTTGTGTGGATTGCTTGGAGTGACGCAACAGCCTTTGCTGCCTGGCTGGATGACGATTTGAAAAAACAAGGTATCATACCCGCAGGCAATACGATTCGGTTGGCCACTGAGCCAGAATGGGAACGGGCAGCAGCTTATCCCGCACATGTTGCTGCGGATGAACTGATGACAGCCAAACGAACCTACCCATGGGGCAATGAACAGCCTACCCTATCAGATAATGCACCTGATACACAGAGTAACGACCACGATTTGCTGCAAAGCCTCCTGTTTTCTTCGCCCCCTTCGACGCTCATGGCCAATACAGAAGAGAGCGGCATTCGTGGAACATCGGTTGTGGGCATTTTTCCGCATGGCAAAGCCGCGTGTGGCGCTGAAGATATGGCTGGCAATGTGTGGGAGTGGTGCTCAACCCCATACATGGAGTATAATGAGTATCCAGCGGCGGAACAATTGCCGGTTGATAGCGATGAAAAACAAGGGAGCGAGAAAAGCCATGTTTTGCGGGGGGGATCATGGCGTTCAGAACAAATGTTCTTACGCTGTGTTGCCCGCTACGACCTCTTCAGCGACGGCGGCAACCACGGGTTTCGCCTTGCCCGTTTGTTCTCATAGAACAAGTGTTCTTGTGTCTTTTTGTTCTAGAGTTTGAACCGCTGATGCGCTGATGGGGTTGGCACCCGTAGCACTGGCATCCTGCCGGTGGG
>CAZVEN010000056.1:7408-26938 GCA_964626155.1 uncultured Chloroflexaceae bacterium
GCGGGGTGACACCATTCGTGTATTCGTGTGGTATTCGTGGTCGGCAACGCGGGGGGTTGTACCGCTGATGCGCTGATGGGGTTGGCACCCGTAGCACTGGCATCCTGCCGGTGGGAGAGTCCTGCCGACCACGAATGGGGACCACGAATACACGAATACTCTCACGTCCACCTACGTTGTACCGCGTAGGGACGTTCTCGCTCTGATACGTCGGACAGGGACGAACACGGTTGCGGGGTGACACCATTCGTGTATTCGTGTGGTATTCGTGGTCGGCAACGCGGGGGTTTGAACCGCTGAACCGCTGATGGGGTTGAACCGCTGAACCGCTGTATGCGCTGTGACAGGTTTTCAACCTGACAAAGTCCCCAACCGCTCACATTTCACATACATACCCTGTTTGCGCTATAATAACGGCACGACAATCTGCCAGTTCCCACGACACGCGCCGGGGATGGCGTCATGGTAAGGAGATGTTATGTACGAAAACCATAATGGGTGTGTGCTACCTGACCAACAACAGAATCACAGGTTGCAAGGGGATAAAGATACCATACCGGCCACAACGGGACCTATCATTCCTCATCGCCTAAATATTACCCAAGACGAGCTTGCAGCCTTCTGCAATCGCTGGCTCATTGCCGAATTGGCCCTGTTTGGGTCTGTCATTCGGGATGACTTTCGGGATGACAGCGATATTGATATGCTGGTGACATTCAAGCCCGAAGCAAGATGGAGCTTGTTGGACCATTGCAGAATGGATATGGAGTTAGAGGAAATAGTGCAGCGCAAGGTGGATACTGCGACC
Source organism: uncultured Chloroflexaceae bacterium (assembly GCA_964626155.1). Lineage (GTDB taxonomy): Bacteria > Chloroflexota > Chloroflexia > Chloroflexales > Chloroflexaceae > JAAUSY01. The sequence goes on from CAZVEN010000056.1 coordinate 8,217, forward strand.
AAGCAAGGTGTTGAGCAAAGCCGCAACGATATTATACGCAACGAAATTTTGAGGACAGCACAGGTTATCTATGAAGCGTGATATGGGGGTATTGAAAGACATTGTACAAACAGCACATCACGCGCAATTGCATATTATCAAAAGATGTACTACAATTCCTTGGGTGTAAAGCAAAGGCGCACGCACGTGTGCGCACAGTAAATAAAACAGTGTAAGATGTATGGAAAAGCAAACCCTTCGTCGTCTCCTCATACTCACCGCTCTAGCCCTCTATGTATTGATTGTTGTTAGTGGGCTAGTACGTATTACCGGCAGCGAAATAGGCTGCCCCGGGTGGCCATTGTGTCAAGGGGGAATCATCCCCACACAAGCAGGTGCATGGCTTGAACTATTTCATCGCCTGCTAACCCTTGTGGTAGGCACCCTCATCATCATCGTCGCACAAGTATCGTGGAAACAACGACATACCGAAACAGACCCATGGGTCTGGCGTCCACCGCTCTTTGCAGCGGTGTTGCTGGCTGTGCAAGCACTCATGGGCACCATAACGCTTTGGGTTGGCATGCCATGGCTGTTTGTCGTGCTCACCGTCGGCATACAAACCATCCTGTTGGCATGCATGCTCATTCCCATTGTAGCCCTCTCCGTCGAAAACCTTGGTAGCCTCAAGCCCGAAAAACAGACCCACCCCATCAAGCCCAAAGAACTAGAACAAGCACGCACCTACCGCCTACTGGTCATGAGCACCGCCATTCTCTCTTGGCTCCTCATCCTTGTTGGTGGAACGGTTGCAGGCACATCGTCAGGCATTGCATGTACCGGGTTTCCAGATTGCAACGGGGAAATCATCCCCACAACTGGCGGGTTGCCGGTCTTCATCCACATGACCCATCGCACCATTGCCTATATCGTCATCCTGTTCATGCTTGGGGTTTTCGTGTACACATCAATTAAACGGTGGCGCGATTACGTGTTGCTACAATGGGTCTTGCTATCGGGCGCAATGCTCATGACACAAGCCACCATTGGGGGCGCAAACTCACTACTCGCCATGCCCATTTCATTGCGTGCGCTTCATTTGGCTATGGCAACCGCCTACTGGGGCACAATCGTCATTTTTGGCATGCTCGTCTTGCGGCGGCCCGTGCTCTCTGGGCTAGACCCGTCCGGGCGCATTATGAAAAAGGGTAGCACACAACCACCACCACGTGGCCGTGGCCATTCTTTTGCAGATCATTAATCCATAACACAAACGGACAACTCGATAGCATATGTATATTGTAAAAACAGAACACATGCGCCAACTCGAGCAAGCAGCAGTAGACCAAGGCGCAACATGGGCCAACCTCATGGAGCAGGCTGGCCGGGGCGTAGCCCAAGAAGCCCTGCGCTTGCTTGGCGATGGGCGCGGAACGCGGGCCCTGGTCCTTGTCGGGCCGGGCAACAATGGTGGTGACGGACTAGTAGCCGCACGCCATCTGCACGATGCTGGCATACATGTGTCGCTCTATATCTGGCATCGCACCGATGCCGCCAAAGACGCCAACTGGCAACGCTGCCGCCAGCGTGACCTTCCCGAAACCCGCGACACCGACGACGAAGACAACCGTCTTTTACAGAACCTTTTAACCCAAACCGATATGATAGTGGATGCCCTGCTCGGCATGGGCGTAAACCGTGCCGTTGAGGGCAAACTCGCAAAAATCGTTGAAACGGTCAACAAATACCGCATTCACAGGTCAATCCACAACGCCAAGCAACAGAGCACAGGCAACCGCCAATCGTCACCTGTGCCACGTTTGTTGGCCATAGATGTGCCAACGGGCATCCATTCCGATACTGGCGCGGTGATGGGTGTGGCACTACGAGCAGATATAACCGTGGCAACCGGGCTTTTGAAGCAAGGGCTACTGCTTTATCCGGCCAGACAGTACGCCGGCAAGATAACAGTCGTTGATATTGGTATCCCTGCTCACGACTTGGAGACTATTATGAGTGAGACAATAACCGCAAAACGTGTACGTGCATTGCTACCGGCACGCCCAGCAGATTCACACAAAGGGACATTTGGCAAGGTATTGGTAGTGGCCGGTTCGCTCAACTACCCCGGCGCGGCTGGGCTGGCAACGGCTGGCGCATGTCGGGTGGGGGCCGGGCTTGTGACACTGGCAGCGGCCCGTAGCATCATGAGCTTGACCGGGCGCGGGCTTGAAGTGACGCTGTTGCCCTTGCCAGAAGCCGATGTTGGCACACTCGGCCAAAAAGCTGTCGAGGAAATGGTCAAGTATCTTGAAGACTACAAAGCATTTCTGATTGGGCCTGGACTTGGCAAAGAAAAGCCCACCCAGACCTTTTTCAAGATGCTCCTTGGGCTAGATGCGCACGATTCCCCCCAATCGGTTGGTTTCCTTACAACAAGCACAGCACAGCATGCCAACGCGCATGCTGGTAGCAAAGCTTCGTCAGTAGGCTTTCAAACCAAGCATGTAGCCCAGCAAGAGACAGAACAGAAATCAGAAGCTGAACAAACAGACAGCGAAAAGGAATATAGCGTAGATAACTTGCCACCCACTGTCATTGATGCAGACGGGCTGAATATCCTTGCAGAGATTGAAAATTGGGCCGAGCATCTCCCCAAAAACCGCTTTATTCTCACACCACACCCGGGCGAAATGCAGCGGCTCTTGAAGGTCGAAACGCTAGACGAAGACTGCATCCAAGTGGCTACAGATGCTGCCACGCAATGGGGGCAAGTGGTTGTTTTGAAGGGTGCAACGACTGTGATAGCAGCATCAGATGGGCGCAGTATGGTGCATACAGCCGGCAACGCAGCCCTAGCTTCTGCGGGCACGGGTGATGTGCTTGCGGGCGCTATAGCTGGCCTGTTGGCGCAGGGTGTGGCACTCTTTGATGCCGCCGTGCTTGGGGTCTATCTGCATGCGGCAGCCGGCGATATGGTGCGCAAGGAGTTGGGAGATGCTGGCACCTTGGCCAGCGATTTGCTTTTGCGGCTCCCACAGGCAATAAAAAAGCTCAAGACTGAAGCCTAGCAGATGTATATGGTGCCTGAGCATGTCGAAGGCACCAGTTTGAAAGGGGATATACGCATATGCCAATTTATGAATATTCGTGCCTCGACTGCAATGGCCGCTTCCAGAAATTGGTGCAAGGGTTCAGCGATCCGGCCGATTTGGCCTGTCCACGCTGTCAAAGCACCCATTTGCAACGTGCTATTTCACGCTTTGCGCGGGTGAAATCAGAAGATGAGCGCATGGAAGCATTAGCCGACCCATCTACCTTTTCGGGCATAGACGAGAATGACCCGCGTTCCATTGCCCAATGGGCCAAGCGCATGGGCAAACAGTTGGGCGATGAGGCCGGCGAAGATTGGGATCAGATGGTTGAGCAGATGCTAGAAGAAGAACTAAGCGGCGAGGCAAACAAGGATGGGAGCGGCGCGAAAAAAGAGGACCAGCTAGGCTGGGGATGATGTGCGTTATTGAGAGCTGAATGATGCATGCAGCGTGTTGGAGTTATACACGCTGCATGCTATCGTTGTGTCGTTTTCCTACTGTATGTATGGTCCAAGAGTTTTTAACGTAGGGGCGAGTGGCCACTCGCCCCATGCGTATTAAGCTAAACAGCTTTTTGCCCATTCTCTCGTTTAAACCTTGGCGTTCTTGGCGGCTTGGCGGTTTAGTAACCCTTGTTATCCCTACCAACGCACACATGCAGGTTTATTGGCTACTCCCAGGCATCCACAGGTTGCGACCAGTCCTCACAAGCCAAGTCGGGCACCAAACCAAAATCGCGGGTATTGCGTGTAACGACTGTCAATTGGTTGCTGAGGGCGATAGCCGCAATGCGCAAATCTTTTGTGCCAATACGGATGCCCTCCGAACGTAGGTGCTTAAATATTTTTGCGGCTTGATCATCGTAGGGCACTATTGGCATCGTCGTATAAAAGGCAATACACGCGGACAAGTTTTCATAATTGAGGGCTATTTTCTCTTCGCCCTTCACACGATTCACGAGGTTCAGCCACCCGCGCACTTGCTCTTCAACGGTGATGACCGTTGTGCCGCAGAGATCAAACGGTATGTTTTTAAACCGTGTTGTGACATGGACATGGTCTCGTTGAAGCAAAGAAATATGGTCAGTATCAAGAATATAGAGCATATGTCTTGTGTTCTCGTATCTTATACATCTCGTGCTTACACATATTCAGCGTCTTGTTGTTTCCGGTATGTTGCAATAGCTTCTTCAAGCATATCCCACTGAAGTTCATGTGTTTTTGCGATACCAATACCAGTATCTCGTGGGTCTTCAGGTTGCGTTGGTGCTGGTATAGCTAGTTCAACGACATGCTGCGTATTGATGTGCATGAGGCGATTGCGTAGTTTTTCAAGGGCTTCTGCTTCATCAATATCTGAGGCAAAAACTTCTGGAAGCCAGAGGGTATAGGCAGTATAGCGATTATCAGCGTTTTTGAGTATGAGAACTTGATGCACTGCTGGCTTGCCGTTGCCTGTGCCAGTATGTACCTCGGCTACTTCCAGTTCTACTATACAACTGTATGCGTGGATAGTATTGATTTTGTGGCGTAGGGCATCAAGCGCTTCGTCTTTGCTATCGCCTGAGACGCAGATATCGGGCGACAAGAGCAAGCGAGCGGTATAATAGTGGTTTTGGTGAGGTATCACCAACACTTTATAGGTTGTTGTTTCGATGGTTTCTTTTGTTGTGTCGGTGGTGACAGGTTGGGTATCTTTGCTTTGGGTATTGACGTGATACTCCACTGCTGCCTCACGCACGACTTTCCATTGGTGGCTTTTGTCGCTATAGATGCTCTTGGATGCGTGAGAAGGTCCAGATGCCTTTTTGGGCATAGGTACGTGAAGGTCTACAATGCAACTGCGTTCTAGGACACGCATCATTCTGGAGCAGAGTTTTTCAAGCGCCTCACCTTCGGTTTGGGCGTTTTCTTGGGCACGATAAAACCCGGGTAGGGTTGCGGTGAAGCTAGTATCGTTGTTGTGGTTGACAAGTACTTTATGTATGGTTATGTTCTGCATGTGAGTCTCCTGTTGTTACGGTGGGTGCATAGCGTGCTATAGTGTCAATCTTATTACACGTTCTATTGTAACACAAGTTGTCTTTTTGAACAACTGCGTTAGCGAGTTTCTTTTTGGTGCAGGTGCTTTGCCATTTCCACGAAATAGTGTAGTGTATCGGGGTTGCGCATAGAGTCGGGGTTGGCTACATGTGCAACCGGCTCGCCCATAAGAATACGGCGCACGGGTACTTCCATCTTTTTGCCGCTGAGGGTGTAGGGCACTTCTGCTATAGCAAAGATGTCATCGGGAACATGGCGTGGTGACAAGAGAGTGCGCATGTGGGCTTTGATGTTCAAAATCAATTCCTCATCGAGCGTAACGCCATTTTCCAGCACCACGAACAGTGGCATATAGGCTTCACGCTCAGGCAGTGTCACATCCACAACAAGGCTATCGTGTATCTCTGGGAAAGACTCCACTGCACGGTATAACTCACTGGTTCCCATACGTATACCCAAGCGATTGATAGTAGAGTCCGAACGTCCGTAGATAACCACACTGCCCCGCTCTGTTATTTTGGCCCAGTCGCCATGACGCCAAACGCCGGGGTATAGCTCGAAGTAACTCGACTGGTAGCGCGTATTGTGGTAGTCATTCCAGAGGTACAGCGGCATAGATGGCATAGGGCTTTTCACAACCAGCTCGCCCATAGAGTCTATCAGCGCATTTCCCTCTTCGTCAAACGCTTCTACATTTGCACCGAGCCAGCGGCATTGGATTTCACCCCGATAGATGGGCAGCAATGGGCAACTGCCCACAAAGGCAGTGCATACATCTGTCCCACCACTTATAGAAGCAAGCATCACATCTTTGTGTATATGCTCGTATATCCAGTCAAACCCTTCAGGAGTGAGTGGCGACCCTGTAGAGCCAATTCCTCGGATGTGGTTGAGGGAGTAGCGGTTGCTGGGAGTCAAGGTTTCGTTGGTGCATGCTGCGATGTATGCCGCACTGGTTCCAAAAAACGTCATGCGGCTATCTTGGGCAAATTTCCACAACGTGTTCATATCTGGGTAGGCTGGGCTTCCATCATACAGCAGTATTGTACATCCCAACAGTAACCCACCAACGAGAAAATTCCACATCATCCATCCTGTTGTTGTCTGCCAAAAAAACCTGTCGCTCGTTTGCAAGTCAAGGTGTAACCCTAGCCCTTTCATCAGTTCAAGAATGATACCGCCATGCCCATGCACAATGGGCTTAGGAAGCCCTGTTGTGCCGGATGAGTAAACCACCCAAAGTGGGTGATCAAACGGCAGTTGTATGAAATCGAGGCTAGGCGGAAAGGTTATCAGGTCGCGCCATGCCATAGAGCGTAGGGCTTCGGCTGTTTGCGATGTCCGGTAGAGGTAGGGGATGAGCACGGTTGTTTCGAGGGTGGGGAGAGCTTTTTGTATGGCACTGATAGTGGGGCGACGGTCGAATATCTTGCCACCATACATATAGCCATCTACCGTGAGGAACACTCGCGGTTCAATTTGCTTAAACCGGTCTACAACACTCATCACACCAAAGTCGGGTGAGCAACTAGACCAGACTGCGCCAATGCTTGCACATGCGAGAAACGCAATGACAGCTTCTGGAATATTGGGCAGGAAGGCCGCAACACGGTCGCCACGGTGAATACCCATAGCCCGCAGAGCGGCTGAAACAGAGGCAACTTTTGTCGTCAGCTCCTCCCACGATATGTGCGACAACGGCCGCCCTTCAGATTGAAATATGATGGCTGGGCGTTCATGGGTTGCATTGCGAAAAACATGTTGTGCAAAATTCAGCATTGCGCCATCAAACCATCGCGCACCTGGCATATCGTATCCAGATAAGACATACCGATAGGGGCTTGTTGCATGCACATCGAAAAATTCCCAGGTACACATCCAGAACTTCTCTACCTCCGTGACAGACCACTGCCACAATTGATGGTAGGTGTCAAAATGCAATCTCTTTTTCTCACTCAGCCAGTTCATGAAGGCTTGTAGCCTACTTTGTGCCTTCAATTCTTCTGAGGGTTCCCACACTATAAACGGCTCTGTTTCCATCATACAGCAAACCTCGCTTGCATATCGTGTATTTATAGAAAATCCGAGTGGCTTTCTTTCACATGACATGATAGACATGAAACCGCAGAAAAGCAATATGTGCGTGGGTGTTCTTTATACCGTTTAGAAACAACATACCGTTTAGAAACAACCGTTGTATTTGAGCATACTGATACCCGTAGCAGTACCCTATCATACCATCCTCATCCTTACTTCATTCACTTCACTGTCATAATCCTGTAATGTAAAGATGAACGGTATATTGTTGAATATCGTCATACCTACAGTGTGATTGTGTTGAGACATAATTTTAAGAAAGGTGCTAGAGATATGAGAAACCGAATTGTTGTTATTGGTATGTTTTTTGTGCTTTCGATAGGGGGGCTTGTTGTGGTAAACTCCCATGTGCTTGCGCATGAGTCTTCCCCATCTCCCACAACCCTAGCCTTGCCAGAGCCGACACCGGCAACCCTTGCAGCATCAAGCGGTGTGTTGCAGTTTACTACCAATGAGCCGCTTGTGATAAGCCCTAGTGTCATGCTATCGTTGCAATTGCAAAGCGGGCGAGCAGACCAGTATAAGCTATGGAACGCAGGAACAACGGAACCCGCCACATTTACTGCTATGCCGCCTATGGAAAATACCGGCACCTTTGTTGTACCCTGGATGGTATCATCTGGTGTGCCGGGCAGTTCTCCATGTACCGATGCAACGGTATATGGACGGTTTCATGATACACTATCCGGAGACGCTTCAGCAGTCATGTCTGATACCATTGCTGTTGACCTTGGGGTAGATGCTGAAGTGACAGTAGCAAACCCCGGAACAGGTGACCCTTCCTATACCAACATCCCCTTCTATACCTTCAATGTGCAGGCACGACCAGGCGAATGTAGTCGGCTCAAGCGTGTTCGTGTGTGGGAAGAGATAACAGGCTTGGCCGAAACGGTTGAAGATGATGTTGAGGTGCGCACAGCACAAAGCTTCATGCCGCTGATCTCTGATGCTCCCGGTGACCACAGTATTATGGTGCATGTCACAGATGCATCAGGACATGAGCACATCTACCGTAGGTTTATAACGTTGGATACAGCCCAGCCACACGTGACAGCCGGTGCCGGGAGCCTAACCATGATAGATGCGGGAAGTAATCAGATTCTACAGACAACGAACACATCAGCAGTTACATTGCTCTTCAACAATGTCGTGATAGAAGATGACCTAGATGGCAATGGGTTGCAAAAAGAAGGGGCGAAACCGTTCTGGGGTGTTGAGTTAGCGAACAGTCGCACATACATCCCCATATCAGACACGGCGAAGTTGGATACGCTCGCTTGGAGTCCAGTATCCATACCCGAAGCTACCTCCAAGGATAGTGCGTATACCTTTACAAGCGCGTGGGATTTGTTCTCTGGCTTGACACAAGATGAGCAAAGCACTGGAGCATTCTATGTCTATGCACGGGTGCTGGACGCAGCCGGCAACAGCTCGGTTTTGGTCATGAGCACCGGGCAGCTTATGCTAGGAGAACACAGCAATACGACAGTGTATACAACGTTCTTACCACTTGTGGTGCGGTAACGATCATGAGGAACCTGTCTGGTCAGGAACCTGACAGGTTCCTAACCTATCTCATCCAAGAATATGCACGAGGGCATGTTCTACCATTGTGAGGATGCTGGCATATTCAAAGTTGTCGGCCAACACTGCAAGTACATCAGCCAACGTCGTATCAAGCGAGCGTATCTGACCAATGGCATTGTCTATCTGTGTTGGGTCAGTTTCTATCAACGCCTTTCGCAATTGTTCCAAGATGTGAGGTGGCAGTGCTCGAAGTGCTGCATCATCTGGTATGGAAACCAACGTGTCATACGTGGATGTAGGCTGTACCAGTTTTGCTTGGTTATGTGCTGTAGGTTCTTCATACACATATTGCACCCCCATATGTTTTTGCAATGCATTCAAAATTTCTGCTTCTTGGAAAGGTTTGCGTATAAAATCGTCGCACCCCACAACAAGCATAGATGCACGTTCATCCTCAAAAGCGCTCGCGGTAAGGGCAATAATCACTGGAGCAGGATGTATCTGTTTCTCTTGTGCAGTCGCTTTGATACGTTGTGTAGCTTCATACCCATCCATGATAAGCATGCGCATATCCATGAAGATGAGATGTGGCTTCCACTGCCGCCATGTTCCAATAGCTTCTTGCCCATTAGTAGCATCGCGCACCTCAAACCCAAGCGGGGCAAGCATTTCGGTTAAAAGTTGGCAACTTTCCCATGTATCGTCTACAACCAAAATACGATAGTAGGGTTGGTTAGGGGCAAGTCCAATAACATGTTGTAGATTCGCGTTGGCTTGTTTATACGCATCTACAACAGAGTGGGCAACCAACATAGTTGACAAGCGTAAGAGGGAGCATGTGTGGTTCAAGGGGTAATGCGTCTGTAACAGTGACCTCGGACTCGTCTATGCAACAAGCAATTGCATACCTTGAAACACAAAGAATGGACCTGGGCTACAATATCGGTTATATCCATGGCGAGGTTGAGAAAGGTGAGCATGTCAAGTGTGCCGGCAATTTTCAGAAGCGACAGTGAATTGCCGCCAAAGTCTTCTAGCACGATACACCAACGGTGTTGGTCGTATTCAAGACTGTAGACACGGATGACGCCGGGGAGGTTGACTGTGCGGGTGACTTCGTACTCGCGTTTGAACCATGCAACCCGTTCAGGTATTGGGTAGTCTTCTGTGATGCACTTGAGAATAACAGGGCATGTATCAGATTGGCGAATAGCACGGTATACCACAGAGTTGGTGCTGTGGTACAGTTGTTCAGTGATGTGGTATCCTGGTGTCATAGATATATACTCCATACTAACGTTCTTCTGGCAGAGCTTCGGTGCCTGAAGCAGGAAACCGTACCCAGAAGCAACTGCCTTCGTTTTCAACACTCCAAAAGCCAATTTGTCCACAGTGGAGATGCACCAATGATTGGGCAATAGCCAAACCTAAGCCACTGCCACCGGCTTCAACACTTAATATGTTTTCGGAACGGTAGAAGCGTTCAAAGATCTTGGGTTGATCGTTCGCACGAATGCCAATGCCATCATCTTCAACTTCAATAACCACTGAGCGCTCTTCGCTCATCTTCCAAGGTTGCTCGCCGGGCGAGCTTGGTAGCAATGATGGGTCATCTAGCATATACGCTCGCACCTGCACATGCCCCCCCTGATGCACATATTTTATCGCATTGGAGATAATATTGGTGAAAATACGCCGCATATGCATCGTATCAATCCATATAGGAGGGATAGGGTCGTTTAGTTCAATGGATACGTCAACCTGACGTTTTTCTATGTGTTGTTGCAAGCTCGCTATAGCTTCGTTGAGAGCCTGGTCAACTGGTACCCATGCTTTTTCAGCACGCATGCCCCCTTGATCAAGCCGCGCCACTTCAAGCAAATCATTGACCATTTGGACCATAGCATTGGTTTGGCGTTTGATGGTATCCAAAAACATGCGTTGCTCTTCGGTGAGGTTATCTATGCCGCTCAAGAAGAGAATATCAACAAAGCCTTTCATTGATGAAAGCGGTGTACGCAATTCATGTGAAGCAGTTCCTATGAAGGCACTTTTGGAACGTTCGGCAGCCACGGCCTCAGTAATATCTTGTAAGACCAATACGACACCATTGAGCATGTCCCCGCTTCCAAACACTGGTGTACTCTGGAGCCTGACAATACGCTCACCTAATGTGATACGCTCTTCGGGCATAATAGAGATAGACCGAGGGGCAGATAACTCGTTTTGCATCTGCTCAACAATATAGTGTAGACCGATGGAAAGGACAGGGTCTTCAATGTCTTTGAGCATGCTCAGGGGGCGTTGCAATAAGGTTTCAGGTTGCTGCCCAAGCAGGTAGGCGGCCACTGGGTTGACGAGAACAATCTGTTCATCAGTATCTATCGCCAAGACCCCATCGGCCAGGCTCTGAAGTATAGCCTTCAGTTCACCTGCACGGCGTGCGCGTTGTTCGAGTAAATCTTCAATCGTACTGGTGGCATTGTCGAGTGCCTTGCCAAGTTGCCCTATTTCGTTGTCATAGTTCAGGTTGGCTCGTTGCGATACGTCGCCAGAACCAACTGCCCGTGCAACACGCGCAAGGTTTTGGATAGGGCGCGTGAACCCTTGTGATAGCCAGTATCCTACCGCAAGCAACAAGAGCATAGTAAGCGTGCTACTGATGACCATAACGCGCAGTCCTGCATTGACAGTATCTTGTACTTGTTGCTCATGGTGCAGCAAGAGTAATGCTATGTGTTGTGTGTCGGAGCCTTGTGTCGAGGTGTCGAGGTTGAACGCAAGATGACGCACGCGGTAGCCCGCTATGGAGACAGGAGCGCTTGGTGTGTTTGCAGTGTTCGAGGCAAATACCTCCGGGTCACGAAAAGCAGGCGAAAGCGTTGTATCGTCTGCAAAGCGAATTTCGGTGCCGGACCCTAGGTCACTACGCATTTCCGATAAGATGTTTGCCGCATCTACTCCAGTGTAGACTATGCCAATAAATTCACGTTGTGCACCGGTTTCATCACTAGACCAGATGGGCGCACAGCCAGCTATCCATGTCTTTTTGTCTGTTTTCACAAGATGTTGTTGGGGAATGTAGGGTGGTGCAGAGCATGTATCAAGATATTCGTGTTGGTAGAAGGTCGTTTCGCTCTTTTTCGGGTAGATGAGATGTCCATCCGCGTCAAGGATAAGGATATGATGGAGCGTAAATCGTTGTTGTACGACTGCAATGCTTCGTTCTAACGATGGTGCAAGTGAGCCTCTTGTGTCGTGAGCTTGGATACTCTGTATCAATTCAGGGTATCCAGATAATACAACAGCTCCTTCAAAGGTTGATTTCCAAACCCCTTTGAAATTCATTTTGACTTGCTCGGATTCTAGTGTGAGTTGATTATGCAAAACACGACTACGTGTCGTATTAGTGATAAGAATAAACCCTAAGATACCGCCTAGCAATGAGAGCGACATAAGCACAAACAATGGGACGAGCATTTTTGTTCGTATGCCGGCATCATTCCAGCGAAACCGTGGCATTCCCATGTGCTGTGTTTGCATTGGCCCATGCGTTGCACAGGATGGTTCTCTCATATAATCCTCACACTCTTTCTTTCCTTAACCATATGTTCCCTTTCCTATCGAGTTTTCTTGGTATGCGTTTCACCTTGTTCACGTTTACGCCGCAGACGGGCCAATATTGCGTTGGCATCTGGTGGCTCTTCTTCTGAGTCTTCTTGTGCTGGCTCGTGAGATATACCCTCGTCGGTGTCGCTATCAGCGCTATGGTGCTGCTTTCCTGCAGGGGTACTGTCCCGATGCTGCTGTGTTGCAAGTGCCGGTTCTTGCGGCTTCTCTTCTTGTGTCCGCTCTTGTTTACCATGCCTTGTGCGGCTACTGGGAGTAGTTGTATCTGTCTCATCGTTCTGTACACCGTCTTCGTGTTGTGCAACAGGCATATCTGTGGGATGTTTTTTGTCGAATGCTTGCTGTTGCTTAGGAGTGCGTTGCCGCCTTTTAGCTTTCGTGGGGCGACTTGCTAGTTCTTGTTCTTCTGTTTGTCTAGGTGCTTGCCCATGCTCGGCGGTTTGTTCAGCTTCATCGTTTGCAGTAGCACGTTTCCGTGGCTTGCGAGGCGCTGGTGTAGCAGGCGCTCCATGGTCGCTATCTGGGTGTGTTGTAGCGGGCGCTGGTGGGCGAGGTTTTTCAACCACAGGTAATCTCTTATCTACACTCGCATCTACGCTCGTGTCTGGTGTGGCAGGAGTACCTGTGTACCGCCGTTGATCTGATGGCGTATCTATAGGTAGTGGTTCGCTACGTTGTTCTGCTCCTACTTTGTGGGCTTTGTCAGTTCGTGTGCAGGGTGCTACCGTTTCTGGCAATGCTACATCACCACCTAGCAAGGTCAGTAACCAATCCATATCAATGCGCGATAGTGGCTCCAACAAAGCATCGCTGCGGCAGGCAAGAGCCACATCGTAAGCAAATGGTAATAATGCTTCAAAATGCTGGTAAACCCAAGACGATACCCCATTGCCACCGGGTTGCGCTTCGATAAAGTACAAGCGAATCAAGCCATCATCATAGGCCGGCACAAGGTCAGTATGGTTACACACTATCCGCGAAGGGAGGGCAGATGCAAGTGACCAACCAATAAGTTGCCCCGGAACATCTATTTTGACGGCAAGGCTAACCCAGAGCGCGGGTGCAGCCCATCGGGTTATCAAAGGAGGCTCTAGGGCATAGTCTACCGATGGGTTTTCGCCTTCTACTTCGCGGTACCCATAAATTTCCTCTTCTATAACGACACGTCCCATACCTACAGACCGCCCACACACACGAGTGTGCTCGCGTTCTTCGCGCACGGTCACATCGCAACGACGCAAGGGAAATGTACGCCGTTGTTGGTGCTCCGTAGTGAGAAAAATTCTGCCATGTTCTTCATCCCAATCTACAACACGGTAGCTACTGCGGCCAACAGGCATAGTTGCTCCCGGAAACCCCCACCGGTCAAAAAGGGCCGGATCAAGCGTATCAATATACTGTACATGTTCATTGTACACAAATATTGGAGCCATACCAGCAACTGATAAACCAAAATGCGCATACGGGTCCCCTATTGCTGGCAAGGGTTGCCAAGCTGCTTTGGAACCCGGCAAGCGAGCCATTTTTTTATGTTGCACGAGATGGGTAATGATGTCTTGAACTTGCCATGCCTGTATTTCAGGTTCACGCAATGGGCGTTCACTCGCGGCACACAGAAGGTATTGGGCAGCAATATAGGCATTGTCTGGGGGAGCAATCCACATGGGTGGTGGGGTGTCGAGGAAAGGCATGGCATGGGTTGATTCGTCGTATTCTTTTGTCTGGCGAGCGATGGCATGCTCAAGGGGTAAGTTGCCAAGCACCAATAGGGTAAGTTGGGGCGTTGTGGTGAAGGAGCCATTAAGTGCCCGACGTATATGGGTATGGGCACCGGGGTAGCCGGCAAATATGGTTATATCGGCATCGCCGGGTATGGTGCCAATGCTGATGGGCATGCCTTCTATATCGGGATGCGCCAAGAAAAGCGGTTTTTCCATTGGCGTGCATATGATTTGCACATGATACCCCGGACGCGCACAGTGCAGCGCCAATCGCACTACGTCGCGCAGACATTCGTTCCCGGCTCGCCACATAGCCAGCGTTGTTGCCCGGTGTGGGGTATCATCAGCGGGAATAATCCACCACGGATAGCCACTGATGTCTTGCAAAGTTATATCAAGGTTTTCACACTGTTCGAGGGTCGCAACAAGCGCAGGCGTGTGGGGTATCAGGCGCATACTGCGGCGTAGCAATGCAGTAATGTGGGCTAATGCTATACCACGAAAGTGGTCTATGTCGGGTAGTACGATGTGCTGGAGATGTTGCCAGAAGGGACGCCATGCACGGTCGTGGTGGCGCAGCAATCGTCTGTGTAAAACATCTGGTGTGGTGAACAAAATGCGGGATGCGAGGGCTTGACGGGTAATTTTCTCCATATCTACATAGGATGCTGTCAAGGCAGTATTGAGGGCAGTATTCCAATTTTCAATTTCGTGCAGATGAAAGTCTATCATTTCATCGTTGGGGAGCACAAAAAGTACTCTGTCTTCTGGGGCAGAAAGCAATAGTTCGCGCAGGAGAAAGTGGAGTGTTTGGTAGGCAGCAACCCCGCCACCAGTGAGTGCAAACGGCTCACCACGACGCCAAGAGGCCAGTGCCAGCGATTGGTGTTGGCAAAAAGGGGCCCCGGTGAGCTCAACCCACGTTTGCAGCAGGTTGTTTGCCATTGGTAGGTGACTGATAAGTGCGCCGTGGCGGGGTTCGATTGTATGTAGCAAAAGAAGCGGGCTACTTTCTCCTTGTGCCCGCTGTCGTGCCACATTTTTAATTATTTCAATGGCGCTCTGCATATAGTTTCTTTAGAGTATGATATTCGATCCCATTTTCTCGTTTTTGGACCGTAATAAGCCATATCGCAAGCTCTTTGAAACTCATTCCAATACCTTGTAGAACATTATATCAGAAATGGCATTACATCTCTACTCTTCCACATACACCGTTGTATCAGGTGCTCCAGCAAACAGGTTTGCTACTGCGAGTGGAATGGTGGGTAAGCATGCAAACGTCACAGTATCGTCGTTGGTATATATGTGTGCCTTGCCATACTGACCGGAAGGCTCCAGCATGTAGAGTTTGAGTATACATGTTGCCGGGTCTATCTCAACATATTCTGGTATGCCTACCGTGGCGTATTTTGCTCTTTTGGTGCTCATTTCAAGCGACGTATTGCTAGGCGAAAGCACCTCGGCTACCAAGTCCGGCGCACCACGAATACGCCCACCACGCACAATGTGTAGATTGTGTTTGCGTATGAGTACATAGTCGGGTTGCAGTGCTACAGATGGCGGAAAAATCAACCCAATAGGGGCAAAAAAACCATAGGCTAACCCTTGCATCTCAGCCGGCGCACCGACATAGCGGTCGAAACGTTGTACAACCCATTGGTGAAAGTTGCTTGGTGCTGTTGCCATATATACTACTCCGTCTAGTACTTCATAGCGGTAGCCATTTTCTGGTAGGCGTTCCCAATCGGCTACGGTCCACTGCCCTTGTGGGGGGGCATGGTCCATGCTATCGGGAATGCTCATATCTGTTGTTGTTGCTAGTATGGGTGATGTCGTCATGGGATGCTCCTTTCTGCATATACCATGCGCTTTGTATGAAGTATACCCTATACAAGCAGTATGTCAAAGGGGTATCAAGGTGTGTATTGGTAATTATGTCTCGGTTTCTTGGGCGACATCGCCGTGCAGGATATGGTATACTGATGCAACATGCCACAGCGCGTGTGGGAGTATACCATTGGTGGCTACCAGGTTATCAAAAAGAGGTATCAAGGTAAGCTGATATGAACATACAAACAGGGGTTGTGACTTATGAGCAAGTATTGTTCTATGCACGGCAACTTCCTTTTATTGAGCAAGATAAATTAATAGCACAGTTGACCAATGAACAGTATGAGAACCTTGAACAAGCATGCCAGCAAGCATTGGCTTTTGGTCAGGACCCTGAAATCGTACAACAGGTGCGCGAGCGAAAGATGAATCCGGTGATGCTGGCATATGGTTTGTTGAAAGATAATCCCGATTTTGAACATCTGATAGAGGAAGTGTACCAGAATCGGCAACAACCTTCGACACGGAAAGAAGTATGTTTTGAAGATTATTGATACGGACCATGATCAAGATTGGATGAAGGAAACATTTAAGACTAGAAGAAAAGGACTCTCACATGCACCCAGTAGAAACCTACCTGCGTGACCTACGCAGTAGCCACACACATGGGGTAGCCGAAACAAGTGGCTATGGCGCACTGGCTACCCTGCTCAATGAAATAGGGGCATCGCTCAAGCCCAACGTCGTGTGCATCATACACCCCAAAAGTCAAGGAGCCGGCATTCCCGATGGCGGTCTCTTCACGCATGACCAATTGCCCAAAGACAGTAGCCCCCCTCCGTTACACGACCTGTTGCCGGCACGCGGCGTCGTAGAAGTGAAATCTGCCAAAGAAGAAGTACAACAGATAGCCACAAGCGAGCAAGTGGAGAACTACCTTGCCTGCTATGGGCAGGTGCTAATAACGAATTACCGCGCATTTCTGCTCGTCGTGCGCGACCAGCACGGGTGCAAGAGCTTGCACGAAGCGTATAGCCTCGCCGATAGCGACCAAGCATTGTGGGCAACTCCCATCAAGCAAATAGTGGATGCGCATGCAGAGGGGTTGAGCGACTATCTCAAGCGCATCATGCTGCACAACGTCCCCATGACCAACCCGCAAGACTTGGCGTGGATGCTGGCATCGTATGCCCGCGATGCGCGTCGGCGCATTGGGCAAGCCGATTTGCCCACGCTTGCGCCCATCCGCAGTGCATTGGAAGAATCGCTCGGCATCACCTTTGAGGGCAACGAAGGCGATTCCTTCTTTCGCTCCACCCTAGTGCAAACGCTATTCTACGGGCTATTTGCCGCATGGGTGTTGTGTCATACTGAACAGCCAGAACGCACAGACACATTCCGTTGGAAAGAGTCCGCCTACTATCTGCATGTACCGATATTGCAATTCATGTTTGGGCAAATCGCACAACCGGGGCGACTCAAGCCATTCAACTTAGTTGAAATAATGGATTGGGCAGGTGATGTACTGAATCGAGTGGATCGGGTGAGCTTCTTTGCAACGTTTGAAGCGGGGCAGGCAGTGCAATATTTCTACGAACCGTTCCTTGAGGCGTTTGATGCCGACTTGCGCAAGCGGCTTGGTGTGTGGTACACGCCACCAGAAGTCGTGCGCTATATGGTAGCGCGGGTAGATAGGGTATTGCGCGAGGAACTCGACGTAGCGAATGGGTTAGCCAATCCGGATGTGTATGTGCTCGACCCATGCTGTGGTACGGGCACGTACTTGGTAGAAGTGTTGCAAAGCATAGCAGACACGTTGCGCGAGCAGGGCGAAGGGTCTATGGTAGGGGAAGAGGTTAAGCAGGCAATACAGGAGCGGATATTTGGGTTTGAGCTGATGCCTGCACCGTTTGTGATAGCGCACTTGCAACTTGGGGTCTTATTGCAACAACTAGGCGTATCGCTAGGCGAAGATGATCGTGTGGGTGTGTACCTAACGAATGCGCTGACAGGGTGGCTCCCGCCAGACGAAACAGAGGAGCAGGCAACCCAACTAGCACTGATGGGCATGCCAGAATTGCAAGAGGAGCGCAAAAAGACCGGGTATATCAAGCGCGATGTGCCCATCATGGTTATCTTGGGCAACCCGCCCTACAATGCCTATGCCGGAGTGAGTCCGAAAGATGAGGAGGGGTTAGTAGCACCATACAAAGCGGGGTTGAGCACCACATGGGGCATCAAAAAGTACAACCTCGATGACCTATATATTCGCTTCTTTCGGTTAGCCGAACGGCGCATTGCAGAGATGAGTGGGCGGGGTATTGTGTGCTACATTTCCAATCATTCTTGGGTAAGTGAACCATCATTTGTTGTAGCACGACAGCATCTACTCAACTCCTTCGACCGCTTCTGGGTAGAGAATATGCACGGCAATCGCAAAATATCTGAGTATGCACCAGATGGAAGAACAAGCGAGTCGATTTTTGCTATTCGTGGGTTTTCGGGGGGTATTCAGCAAGGCGTGGTTATCTCTCTCTGGTTGAAAAACGATAAGCAACACACGAACAAAGTATTATTCCGTGATGACATCAATGCAGCGAAGGCGGAGGAGCGGCGAGCACAATTGCTTGCCAGTCTCCAGATACGAGATTTCGATGCACAATACACGCCAGTGAACCCCACGAGCGATAACCGCTACTCTTTCCGCCCCATGAATGTATCTGTGCAGTATCTCACATGGCCGAAACTCGTTGACTTGTGTGAGCATGTGCCGCTGCAAGGCATGGATGAGGATAGGG
>CAZVEN010000057.1:0-26904 GCA_964626155.1 uncultured Chloroflexaceae bacterium
CATGAACTTGCCAATGCCATGACGATTGCAAACCGGCGTGTCGCTGAGGCGGAAGACCGTGCCGCCAAAGCTGAAGCCAAAATCCATGTTGTGAGCCAAGAACTAGACCTAGCGCGAGGTGAAGCCACCAAAGCCAAACAAGAACTAGACCTAGCGAGACAAGAACTGTTGCAAAGTAAGGTTGAAACGGCCAAGCGGCTCATTGGCATACTCGACGAGGGGGCTATCAGTGCTGCCACTGGATTGAGTGTTGAGGAGATACAGGCATTAGGGAATGGATAGCGATGACGGTAGACGTGGATTCCATTATTCAGAGCATCTTGCAATCAAAAAAGTACCGTGACATAGAGCTGTGCGAGGAGACTGTGCGCGACTTGTTGCACGGCGAACTCAAACACCACAAGAATACCAAGAGCGCTATTAAGGCTACGCGCAAGAAGTTGCACCGTATCGTGGCGACGTATTTGGGCGACCCGGACTATGCTGAAGCTATGCAGGAGCTTACCAATGCGGCGCAAACCGATACACTTGAAGGTGCATGTACGATGCTGATGCAATTCCATGCTTCTACGAAAGAACGCCTGAAGATACTCGACTCCTTTTATGCCACGCTTTTTGCCCACACTGGGCCACCGGCTACGATTCTCGACATTGCATGTGGGCTGAACCCGCTTTCGTTTCGCTGGATGCGCTTGCCAACAACAACACGCTACTATGCCTATGACATTCATCAGCAACGGGTAGATTGTATCAACCACTACTTTATGCTAGAAGGGTTGCTACCATTGGCAAAGATGCAAGATATACTGGTCTATTACCCGCAAGAGCAAGCTGATGTAGCGCTTGTGTTGAAGGAGATACATACGTTTGAGCGGCGCAAGCGTGGGTCTAGTTTGGCTCTTTTCAATGCGCTGAATGTGCGGTATATTGTTGCCACGCTCCCGACGCGCAATTTGACTGGACGACGCGACCGTGAAGAGTATCACCGCCAATTGTTCTATGGTATTGTAGACCAGATGCCATGGAAGATAACGGAAATCTCTTTTGAGAATGAGATGGTATTTTGTATAGATAAGCACACCATATGTACCGCATGATTGAGCGCTATCAAACCATGCTTACTCCAGACGACATGGAGCAGTTGCAACAGGCTCTCCAACGTCCCCTCTACCCTGCTCTACGTATCAACACATTGAAAGCACACCCTCACACCGACCTACACATATGGGCTGAACTGTATGGTTGGCAGATGCAACCAGTGCCCTTTTGCCCCACTGGTTGGCAGATAACCGCTCATGGGGAAACGCTAGGGCGCTTACTTGAACATCGTATGGGCTTCTACTACATACAGGATGCTTCATCTATGTTGCCCGCAGAGCTGTTTGATTTTACGGATATGCCTAGCCCGCTTATCCTTGATATGGCCGCCTCGCCGGGTGGTAAAACGACGCACTTGGTAGACCGTATTCATGACCAAGGGCTTATCATTGCCAACGATAGCAGTAAGGCCCGTGTTGGTGCATTGCGCACGAATATTCAGGATTGGGGCGCATTTTCCACTGCTATCACCAATTACCCCGGCGAAACGCTGGGGCAGTGGTACCCGGATTGTTTCGATGCGGTGTTGCTCGATGCGCCATGCAGTGGTGAAAGTTTGCGTACTGCCGAACGGCATAAGATGCGTTTTGTGTCGGCAAAAGAACGTCAGGCGTTACATCGGCGTCAAGTCGGGCTGCTGAACAGTGCATTCCACGCGCTCAGACCGGGCGGTCAAGTCGTATATGCAACATGTACTCTGGCTCCCGAAGAAAATGAAGCCGTCCTCGAAGCCTTCCTGAAACGATATATACATCAGGCTACTCTTGAAGCAATCAATCACATATTGCCCAAACCTGCGCCTGGCCTCATGTCCCATGGCGAACATATATTCCCCCCACAGGTGCGGCATGCCATACGGCTATGGCCACATCTCTATGATACAACTGGTTTTTTTGCTGCGCTCATTCGTAAGCACGACTCGGTGCTTGTGCAACACCTTCCGCCGCCCACACGCTCTTTTGAGCAAGCAGGGCTAACCCACGTGAGCGACCGTGAGCAAACGATGTTGCTTGACCACCTAGCGACGGTGTACGCTATAGACCTCTACCCCATTATCGAACAGTATGCCTTGTCGTTGTGGAAACGTCAACAGGCTTTCTATGCCTTCCCAGAACAATTTGTCGCTCAGTTTGGTCATTTGCCAACGGTTGCGATAGGCATGTTGCTTGGTGAGTATGTGGATAATCATTTTGTGCCCTCGCATGAATTGGTATCTCGCTTTAGCCGCTATTGTAACACACCTCGGCTCACTCTTTCGAGTACACAGGCTGCCATATGGTTGTCGGGGCGTGACTTGCGTGGTGTAGACCTGCCAATACCCACAGCCAATGCCCCCATTGTCGTGCTTGAAGATAGCCGGCAACGGTTCCTAGGGCGTGGCAAGGTGTTGCCGGACCGCATTCGCAATATGTTGCCTAAGCGCGTGATGCAGTGATGCGATAGTAGTCGTGTTATGATGTCGTGATGTGTGCTAGAGCTTGGGCTTCCATGGTGTTTTGGTCTATCATTGCGCCTAGTGCCTCTTCGCTATATTGCCCTTCAAAGGCTTCTACGGCTGCGCGTGCTAGGGCAAGTGGGTAGATTTCATGGAGTATGTCACGCAATGCGTGCTCATCTAGGTATGTTCCTTTTGCTTTGCGCCGTTTGTTGGTGGATGTGATTTGGTCAACTGCATTGCGAATGGAAAGGTCCCATGAACGGGTAGTCCGTTGTTCGGCGGCTTGTTTGATCAGATGCAGCAGTAAGATTTGCGCAAAGCTGCGGATTTTGTTGATCTTGTCATCGCGACTCATCTCTTCCATCTCTCCAAGCAGTTCTAGGGCTTCAGCATAGCGTTGGTGCTCTAGGTGGTCGCGTAGTTGTAACAGTTCTTCCATTGGTTGCTCCTCCAACTTGAGGTTGCAAATTGCCTTTGTTGTGCTATCCTTAGCATCAGCATACGCATCAGTATATGTATCATTGGCGTGCGCGTTGTGGGACGAAATGTGTGTAGGTGTGTATGTGCGTTCTTTACGTTTTTGCGCGAGGTCGTACTGAAAAAGAGAAACCATATGCTGTATCTGATAGCTACACCTATTGGCAATCTTGGCGATATTACGTTGCGGGCGCTTGAAGTATTGCGCGAGGTGGATGTTGTTGCGAGTGAGGACACGCGCAAAACAGGTCTATTGCTGAAACACTTTGACATCAAGAAACCCCAAATTTCATTTCACGAACATAATGAGCATCGTGCTGGCGAACACATTATAACGCTCTTGCAGCAAAACAAGTCTGTTGCGCTTGTCACCAATGCTGGTACACCAGGTATATCGGACCCGGGCTATACGCTAGTACGCCGCGCACTAGATGCTGATCTTGAAGTAACTATGCTGCCAGGACCATCGGCGTTGATTATGGCACTTGTCCTTTCTGGTCTGGCAGTACATAGTTTTACATTCCGAGGATTCCCACCGCGTAAACCTGGCCCACGTCGCCGTTTCATTGAAGTAGATCAATACACTCCCCATACGCTTATCTTTTATGAAAGTCCCCACCGTCTCGTAGCATTTTTGCAAGATGCACAGGCTGTGTTGGGAAATCGGCAAG
Organism: uncultured Chloroflexaceae bacterium; assembly: GCA_964626155.1. GTDB lineage: Bacteria > Chloroflexota > Chloroflexia > Chloroflexales > Chloroflexaceae > JAAUSY01. Next base: position 3,685 of record CAZVEN010000057.1, read on the forward strand.
CAGCCCTTGCAAATGACTTGACTAAGTTGTATGAGCATGTTGAACGTGGAACACTCGCATCTCTGTTAGATTCGGTCAGCAACGTGAAACTCAAGGGCGAGTATATCGTTGTTATTGCCGGATGGCGCGATGATGCATAATACAGTGCGATTGTATTATGATTCTTTTGTCTCTTGGGTAGCCTGTTCCTGCGTTGTCTCTTGGGTTATCTGCTCCTGCATTGCATCTTCGTCCATATTCGTTTGCATCGTCTCGTGCTCTTGGTCCATACCCATTTGCCCTTCTTGCATCATAGCCTGTTCGGTTGCTTGTGGTGATTCTTGAGTTATACCTTTTCGAGACCGTTTTCGGGCTGTTTTGATAGTACGGCGTTCTTTGATACGCGCAGCCTTGCCTGTACGTCCGCGCAGATAATAGAGCTTGGCACGGCGTACTTTCCCTTGGCGTACAACTGAGATTTCATCTATGCGTGGTGAATGCAGCAAAAAAGTACGTTCCACCCCAATGCCATGTGAAGCAACGCGACGCACAGTAAAGTTTTCATTGATGCCTCCACTGCGCCGACTAATAACAATACCTTCAAATTGCTGTACGCGTTCACGGTTGCCTTCAACAACTTTTACACCTACGCGCACTTTGTCGCCCACACGAAAGGTGGGAACTTTACTACGATAATATTTTTCTGTTACTTGTTGCAGTATTTGCTGTGACATATGCTCTTGGTTTCCTTTTGCCTTTCAGCTTTTGTTTTTCATTTCCTACACTGCTAAAGAAATAAGCGCAACAGACAGATTATAGCATATGCAAAGGAAGGGAGCAAAAGAGCCTAGATGTAGATCATAGAAATGGTCATCAATTGGTCATGTGTTTTGGTTGCAACCTCTGGGCAGATACATGCTATTATAGATAGGTGAGAGACACTTTTCTACGTGGCGTTTTGCATTGCATAGTGTAATTCATGCTATACTTATAAGGCAGCAACGTAAGAGATGCTGGTGAAACTATGACTATACGATCACAAATAGATAGCTCCATTGTGCGGTTGGATGCGTGGCTTGATACGATGCGTGGGCCACAGGGCTATGGCGGACCGGTCGTTCATTGGTGGCAACAAAGCATGCTCTACACTGGTGTGGGGCTTGATTGGCGTTATGAAGGTATTATTGAAGGCTATATCAATCTGTGGGAGCGTACTGGCAATCGGCAGTGGCTCGAAAAAGCATGTAGAGCAGGGGATGACCTTGTTGCTGGGCAGTTGCACAATGGGCATTTTGCAGCTTCAGCTTTTGAAATAAACCCCGCCACGGCTGGCACACCGCATGAGGCAGCTTGTGATGCGAGTTTGCTGCTCTTAGCTCGCACTCTGCGCAACAATGGCGATGACCGCTGGCATACCTATGCAACGTGTGCTGAGCGCAATATACAGTCGTTCTATATCAAACAGTTATGGGATAAAGATGTACAAGTTATTCGAGATAGCCCACGTGGGCAGACATTTGTGCCCAATAAAGCATCAACTGCGTGTAGTGCGCTCTTCCTTTTGGCTGAGATAACGGGGGATTCGCTATGGGTTGAACGGTATGCGTTGCCAACACTCAAGCATATCGTGCAGCATCAGGTATGCGATTCGACGCCCCTTGATGGGGCTATTGCACAGAATACGCTTGGAAGCAAACGTATTGAGAAATATTTTCCTCTCTACAATGCACGCTGTATACCGGCTCTGTTGCAAGCGTATCAATGGACAAATGATGATCGCTATGCTGATTGTGCGTTGCGCACAATGCATTTTATAACCCGGTGGACCTATTCAGATGGTACATTTCCAACGGTTATCTATGCCAATCAGTGTGTCAATCGCTACCCGGCGTGGGTAGCGCCGCTTGGCGACATTTTGAGTGCGGCCGATGTGTGCCGCGCATATGGGTTTACCGCCAACATGGATGCAACCCTACAGCGCCTACTACAGGGACAAGATGAGTCGGGTGGTATTCAAACTGCGGTGGGTTTTGCGGCGCAGGCAGGAGGATTGTTGCCCAAAAAACCTGATGTGCGTGATGTGTTGCATGTGGTAGGTTGGTCACACAAGGCATTTCGCTACCTTACTGCGCATGCAAGTACAGGGTTGGATGAAAAAACACCAACCATGCAAGCGCCATGTGAAATTGCGTGTACGTTTCTTGGGAAATCTATGATTTTGGTGGAGATGTTTACAACGCTGGAAATAGTCTCACGCGATGGGGTGTGCTATCGTTGGCACAAGGGAGACCCATGGCCTGAGGTTGCATCATCAGCGTTTTGGCTACGGTGATACCTTATGCTACAAAAAATATACAAATTTATAAGCCGACATGCAGGAAAGGCGTTACTTCCAGGACTTGCCGTTGTTGCCGGCTACAATTGGAAACTCTGGCAACGCGACCGTGAACTTATTGCCACGATGCAAGAGGAGACGAAGTACAAGCCAACGCTCGCGCATGTTCCAAAAGTGAGCGCTATTGTTGCAGCGTGGAATGAGCATGACCATATTGATGCTTTTCTCTGCTCCTTTCTGGCACTTTCGTATCTCGACATTGAGCTTATTATCTGTGCTGGAGGAACAGACGATACATTGGAACGTGCTCGACAGTATCAAAGCGATTGCATCACGGTGATAGAGCAAATACCCGGCGAAGGAAAACAACATGCGTTGGCACGGTGTATGGAGTATGTTACGGGCGAAATAATCTATCTAACAGATGCTGACTGTCGTTTTTCTGATGAGGCGCTCAATTACTTGCTGGAAGCTCTGCTCGAAGATGATACCGCTATCGCAACGGGCACCATTCGCCCGCTCGATGAGCAGCAAGATAAACTCTTGCCGTTGTATCGTTGGGCAACAGATGTAGCCGCAACACTTTACAGAGATACAGATAGTAGCGGGTTGCTTGGGCAAAATGCGGCTATTAAGCGCTATGCTATTGAAAGCATTGGGGGAATGGACTTTCCCGCTCCTACAGGAACAGATTATCAATTGTCGCGGCGCTTGATTGATGGTGGGTTTACTATCCGGTTTGTACCGTCTAGCGTCGTGCCGGCCCACTATGCTCAGACTCTGCGCGAGTATCGCTCCCGTCAATCGCGGTGGTTGCGCAACCTCATTTTATATGGCTGGAAATATGGCGCTCAGGAAGACTTGTTCGTCACAATACAAACAATGTCCATTGGCACAGTAATGCTATTCACACCGCTTACCTCAATTGTGTTTGGCAGAGCAGTGCTTATTCCCTGGGCAATGCTGGTAGCCCATGCTGCCAGTTCAAAGTTACGCTATACCCAATGCCTTGCATTGGTTCATCAACGCTCTCTACCGCCAAAGCTGTTCGCTAGTCTTGTGCCGCTCACCTTAGTAGACTTTGCTATTTGGGCACTGCCCATTCTGGATTTGCTCAATACGAAAAGGAGAAAACAGTGGTAGTCTCCCTTATTGCCCGTACCGACTCGCGCACGACTGGCATTGGCAGGTATACCTATAGCCTCTACGATACGTTTCATGATGCTGGCCGTTCGGTATCCCTTGTGCCACCAACCATTCCACAACTACCAGAACCAATCTATCAGAGACTGCATGCCCTTGGGGTTGACCTCAAAACATTTTTCAAAAACTACCCCGTCACAGTGGATGTACGAGGAGCAGATATGTGCCATCTGACAAGCCAAAATATCGCCACCTTGCTCTGCTTCAACCGGTTGCCTCCAGCCGTCGTGTCTGTTCTTGATTTACATATTCTCATGAAGCTTGCAACTACCCCGCACCAACAAGGACAGGATACAATGCCCCCATCTGAACCAAGCACTATGACACCGTTTCGCTTTATGCATCGTCTCCTACCCAACATGCTCTATCACATACAGCATAAACAAGCCAGCATAGCAGCAGAGATAGCATGTGATCGGCTCGCCATGCTCGGCGTGATGCAAGCTAAGGCCATCATTACCATTTCTGCCTATACCAAACAAACCGTGGTAGATTTGCTTGGCTACCCAGAAGAAAACATTTCGGTTGTGTACCCGGTCGTCAACACCGCTGCATTTAGGCCGTTGCCCGTGCCGGCTGATTTTCGTGCGCGATACAATCTGCCCGACCATGCACGTATTATCCTCTTTGTTGGTTCAGAAGACCCCCGTAAGAATTTGCCGACGCTGATCAAAGCATTCCATCTTTTGGCGGCGGCACCCCATCTATCAGACCTTGTGTTGGTGAAAGCGGGCGCTATCCATTTTCACGACGAATCTAAGCGCCTACGGCAGATGGTATCCGACTATGGGTTGCAATCGCGGGTGATGTTCATTACCGATGTGTCGGATGAAGATTTGCCGCTGCTCTACAACACTGCGGATATTTTTGTCACCCCGTCACTGTTCGAGGGGTTTGGGTTGCCGGCCCTTGAGGCGATGGCATGTGGCAAACCCGTTATTGCCTCCGATGCGACGAGCTTACCAGAAGTAGTGGGCGATGTGGGCATCTTGTTTGACCCACGCCGTGCAGATGACCTAGCCCTTGCTATTGCCAAGTTGCTAGACTACCCAGAGCACCAACAGCGGCTAGGCGAGCAAGGCATAGCGCGTGCGCAGCACTTTTCGCCCGCTCGCCAAGCTGAAGAGACATGGGATGTGTACCGCCGCGTTTATGAGATAGGGCATAGGTGAGAGGTGAGAGGGATGAGATGCGAGGTGCGAGGGGTGAAGGGTGTGTCAGACTTCCGAAGTCTCCAAGACTTCCGAAGTCTTGGAGTCTCGTAGCGCATCAGCGATTCCAGCGCATCAGCAGACCCGGTGCCACGCACTTTTCGGAGTGCGTCGCACCAAATGCAAAGACCGAGAGTTTTTCAACGCAAAGACGCAAAGGCGCAAAGGTAGAAAGAGGGGAACAGGCTATGCTTTGCTGGTACGCTGAACCGTTCCCTGAGCGTGTCGAAGGGAACAGGCTATCTTGACGACATGCTACACTCCTATCATAATAGTTTGGCAATCTTGCTGCTATCACTCATTGAAGCTTTGCGTTCAACCCGGTCGGACTCAAGGTCTTGCAGGAGACGCTCTACCTCTTGATCATCTACCATGTATCATTCCCCTTACCATCATTATTCGTGTTGCATAGTAGCATATCTTTGCCCACTGTACAACGCCCTTAGCGCGGTGGCTACTCTTCGCCACGCGCACGGCGTCGTGCGCGTTCCTTTGCCTCACGCAGGCGCTCGAGTGATGCTTCTGGTGAAAGCTTCGGCGCAGGCATGGGCGGATCATGCGATGGGGCTTTGGGCATGGTAGTGTCTGTTGTTTGGCTCGGTTGGCTCGGTTGGCTCGGTTTCGGCGATTCATCATCTGTTTTGCCGATGCCTGAACGTGCAACGGCGCGTTGTTTGGCTTGCATGAGCCGTTCCATTGTTGCATTATCCGGCACGGTAGCCGGGCGACGCTGAAACGATACCTGTGCTCGCATCCATGCGGCTGCGTCGGCTATATCACGCTGACGAAGCATAAGCCGCCGTATAGCAATATCAAGTGGGAGTAACAAGAGCGCCAAGAGGATGAATGGCAATGCTATTTCTTGCGCACGCACGACATCGCGCAGGTTGTGGGCAAACGTATCTTCAGGCGAACGTATTTCCTGCCCATCTGTGAGGTGTACTATATCGGCAAGCAAGGTCGGGTTGCCTTGGTTTTGGCTATATTCAGAGGAATAGGGCACAACCAAGCCAACTGTTTCTTGCACGACAACTTGCTTGTTGGTGCGCCCGGCTAGTTGCACAAGGTAGGTGCCAGTGTCGGGGCTAGGGAAGGTGGCGCGATATTCCCCGGGCGCTACTTGCACAAGTTCAACTTCTTGCGGGGATGCGCTGGCTTCTGCCTCCTCAGTCCGTCCGCTTTCTACGAGCATAGCAGTGAGTTGCAGGTTAGTGCGCGGGTTGACCGCTTCATCCTCAATAGTGGTTACAATAGTAGTTTGAGCGCCTTCGGTATGTACATTTGTTGTGATTCCTTCGTTGGTAGTGGTCGGGAGCACCCACCCTACTATTTGTGCTGCAAAGGTAGCAAACTTATCCCATTGCACAAGGTCATAGCCCCATTGTCCTTTCATATCGCTTGTCCATGCGATGCTGCGCCCTAGCCCATAGTTCCATTCAGCTAATATGGGCGAGTTGTCGTTGGAAACGAGTATGGCGCGGGATGTTTCTTTGATGGTCGTGCCATTGTAGCCATACAAGCTAGGAAAAGAGGTTTTGATGCCATGCAATACCGTGCTATCTGCTGCGATGGCAGGATAAAATGCTCCTTCCACGATGTAGTTACCGGCGGCTGTAATGGTTTCTTGGATGAAGATTTGGGGTACCTCATAGATGTCTTCGGCAGCATAAAAGCGCCCATCGCCGGCGATGGCAAGCTGTTCGAGGCTGTCGTCGTCGGAGCCGCTACCGGCAGCTATGACAGAAAGGGTGATGCTGTTTTCTTGCATGCGCTCTGCAATAGGTATGTTTGAGCCACCGTGTCCCCACCCGTCGGTGAGCAGCACGACATGCTTGATGCGGGCATCTATGGTTTGGAGCATTTCCTCGGCGGCCAATAGCCCCGCCCCAACATTGGTGTTGCCGATTGGTTCTACGATAGAGACGGCGTCTGCTACGTCGGCGGGCAGCGGGTTGCGCGTAGGTGCGAGTACCTCATAGGCTGCTTTGTCGAAGGCAATAATGCCAAGGGTATCTTGCGGCCCAAGCAGGGCTGAAGCTTGCGTAACAGCTTCTTTGGCTATATCTACTTTGCGGTCGCCCCCCGACTGCATGTGCCCAGTGGTGCCGTTGGGTCCGTCGCAGTGGCAAGCATCCATGCTGCCCGATTTGTCAATGACAAATGCAATGGCTAGGTTTGGGTGTTCTTCACGGTCGCGCACATCCATGTAGACGGGCAGTGCTTCCTCAATTGGGGTGCGACTATAGCCACCAACGCCAAAGCTTTTCGTCCCACCAGTCATAATAAGTCCCCGCCCTAGGTCATGCACATAGGTAGGTAATGCAGCCATGGTTTCTTTTGGCAAGGCACGTGCGGGTACGTTTATAAGCACCACAGCTTCGTAGGAACTGAGGCTCGTGAGGTCGGTTGGCATATTCGCAGGGGCTATGATGGTGGCTTCGACATGCGCTGCTGCGAGAGCATCGTGCAGGTTTTGCGCTTCGTCTGGCTCTTCCGCAACCAGCAATATGCGTGGCATGCCTTGCACCTGCACAAGGGCCGCCACTTCGTTGTTTTGTACACGTACATCGTGTTCTGGTTCTATACGCGCACGAAAGCGATGGAAACCTTGTTCTGGCACCGTAGCTTTGAATGGGAAACGGTTGACACCTTTTGAAAGGGATATGTGCCCGTCGGCGATGATGTCTTGGTCTGCAAATACGTACAATTGGGCTTGTTGTTCGATGGTGCTTTCGACAGTGATGACCATTTCAACCTGTTGACCTTCGCGGGCGCGTGCGGGAATGTCGAGATGTGCTATGAGTGCCTCGTCGCCCACAACGGGACCAGATAGGTCTACGACGCCAATGGATATGTGACGGGCGGCGGCCATGCGGGCTGCTTGTATGGCATGACCAGTGTTTTCGTCGCCATCGGTAAGCAGCACTAGGCGTTTTTGCGTTTCAGCAGGGAAGAGCGCCACCCCAAGCTCAATAGCCTCTTGTATATCGGTTTGCTGGGCATTGGGAAGAGATGTTATTTGCCCTAAGACAGGGCTATGGCCAGGTGTACGTTCCACAAGAGCATTTTCGCCAAACACAACAATGCCGGCTTGGTCATCGTCGTGCATGTGGTTGAGCGCTTTTTGCATGAATAGTTCGGCACCACCACGGGCTGAGGGCGAAATAGAGTCGCTGCTATCGAGTAGAAAGACCGTTGTGTGTGCATCAACAGAGTGGACTACTTGCGTGCCGGCAAGCCCCAATATGAGTGCTAGGCATATGATTGTGCGTAGCAGCAAGCTGCTCCAAAAGCGCCAAGCTGCTAGCTGGCGTGGGACGCTCACTGCAATTCCCCACATGGGTATGAGCAAAAGAAGCAACCACAGCGCTTCTGGGTAGATGAACGAAAAACCGGGCATTTATTCCAAACCTTACGTTACGTTATGATACTCCTATCATAGCGCATATCTGTGTTTTTTGGCATGGTTATGACAGTGCATCGTGATAAATGCGGTCTATCTGTTGCAGAGCGGCTTCCCATGTGAAGCCATGGGCCTTTTGCTGCGATACACTGCCAAGTTGTTTGCGCAGAGATGGGTTTTCGGTAAGCATGCGCATAGCTTGCAGCAGCTCGGTTTCCTTTTCAGGCGCAACCAAGCGACCATTGTCATTGCTAACGGTTTCGACGATGCCACCAATGCTCGAGCCGATGATAGGTTTAGCGGCGGCTAGTCCCTCAAGGGCCACGAGAGGGAATGGCTCGCGCCAGATAGATGGGATGACGATAACATCGCTGGCTGCATAGACAGCCGGCATGTTGGAACTGGGCACATTGCCGAGGAAGTGAACTTGTCCATGCGACAAGCTTTTGTGCAGCGTTAGGCGTATTTCCTCTTCGTAGTCGCTTAAGCCCGATTTGTGGCCGAGCACACCGCCCCACAGGTTGCTGCCACCAGCCACCATGAGATGTACGTCGTCGCGTTCGAGAGCCAGTTGGGCAAATGCGCGTGCTAGGTGTATGACGCCTTTTTCTTTGACGATGGCTCCACAAAAAAGAAAGACAACAGCATACTCTGGGATATTCTTTTCGGTGCGCAGGTCCATGCCTGCTTGGCCGCAATGCTGTGGAGCAAAGCGTTCAGCGTCTACACCATTGTGAACAACATGCACATTGCCCAATGTGCCAAACCCGCGTTGCAATTCCTGCCCGATGAAGTGGCTAACAGCTATTTGGGCGTCGCTGTTTTTGGCTATGGATTTAAAATCGGATTCTTTCAGGTCTATGCCTTCGTTGCGGCGACCACGATAGAATGGGTCGCTATGGAAGTGGACAATGCGGACACGGGCACGTAGGAAGCGCATGTAGCTATAGATGTGCCCGTGTATGACATCGTATGAGTTGCGTAGGGTGAGGAGGACATAGGGCAGATGTTGGCGGAAGTCGAGTGTTGTTTGACGTATGTGTAGGCGTGCGCCACTGGCTACGGCAATGCCAGCAAGCTGTACTCCTTCCCATGTCGTCTGCCAAAATCCCTGGTCTATGGATATGATAGAGGCAGTATGCCCTTGAGCAACTTGTCGCCGTGCCACTTCTAGGGCTACCCGTGCCACACCAGAAGCGGCTTCTTGGTCCGGTCGCCGTGGCAATTGTCGGCTTCCTAAGAGATGCAGTATGTTCATACGTGTTTTTATCCTTATGAGCTATGCTTCTTGTTCTAGCTTGCTGTAGACTGTTGTGCGCATGCGTTGGGCATGCCGTTCCAGCGATTGTTCTTCGCGCACGAAAGTAAGCGCTTGCTGCGCTACATGGTTAGCCTGCTGCGGGTTGTTGAGCATAGTGTAGAGTTTGTCGTGCAGATCATTGGCATTGCTTGGTTCACAGAGATAGCCCGTGTAGTTGTCTTGGATGAGGTCTTTAATGCCACCAACACGTGTGCCAAGCACGACACAGGCACAAGCCATAGCTTCGAGCACAACTCGCCCCATTGGTTCGCTGAGTGATGGCACGACGCACACATCGGCCGCCGAGTAGAGCAGCGGGAGTTGGCTTGGTGCCAGCCACCCGTGCCAATGAACATAGTCGTGCAAATTGAGTTCGTCGGCTTTTTTGACAAGTTCATCTTTTTGTCGTCCGTCGCCAGCTATATGGAGTTGTACCGATGGGTTTGTAGCAATGAGACGGCTCAGTGCTTGCAACAGGAAGATAACCCCTTTTTCGGGCGATAGTCGGCCAACGAAGAAGAGAATCTGCGCCTCTGGATCGAAGCCAAGTTGCTGGCGTGCATCTGCTTGGGGTGTGAAGGTTGCTGTGTTAATGCCATGCGGCAGAACAGTTATCTTGTCCGGGTGTGCGCCTGTTTTAGCCCACCATTCTTTTTGGTCGGTGCTGATAGCGATGATTTGGTTGCACATGGTAGCCGATGATATAGCAGCCACTTTCAGTGCTTGTGTGTGCATTGGGTCAAATGGGTTGCCATTGGCTATGCGTTCGTAGACGTTGCCGGGTGCTGTCAGCACGACAGGAGTAGGCTTGTTGTTTATCTTGTTGAGCATGGTAAAGACGCCGGTAGATAGGTATTCTGGAGCATGGATGAGGTGGGCGCGTCCAATTTTTTGGATTTCTTGCCACCCACGCAAAATGATCAGCAGATGCCCCGCCACGTTGCGATAGCCGATGGGCGGAAGTGGGAAGCGATGTACGATAGCACCTTCTGGAGGGTGGACGTTGTCCGGGTAGGGTGCTACAATATGGACTTCGTCGCCCAGCGGGACGAGGTGCTTGGCCCAATCCCACACATGGTCGCTTAGCCCAGTGATACCAGGACGGTTATGCTCAAACAGATAGTCGAACAGGATTATTTTCATGGGTGTCATCATTCCGTAATTTTCCCCTCTTGCTTGCCATTACGAGACATTGTACGCTATACGTGTGTACTCTCTTTCAACCTTGTCATATAGAGACGCCTGTGTGTGCAGTGGTTCCCCACTAATGCTATTGGCACATAGGCGTCTTTTGCTTGCCACGATAGAGTACAGAGATATGATACCATGGATTCGTGCATTGCTTGCTTGTATATTTCAAAACGATGGTACGATACCAAATTCGAGTATATCCTTGGAAGGGGATAGGTGTGAGGTGACAGGGGATAGGTGTTATATATGGCGAGTATTTTGTTTGAGCGCGTCTATAAGCACTTTGGTGATATGCTTGTGCTGAAAGACCTCAATTTTCAAATTCGGGACCAGGAGTTTTTAGTGTTGGTTGGGCCTTCGGGGTGTGGCAAGTCTACCGTGCTACGCTGCCTAGCCGGTTTGGAGGATATTACATCGGGGGCTATTTTCATTGGCGACCGGCCAGTGCAGGACTTGCCGCCAAAAGAGCGTGATATTGCCATGGTGTTTCAAAGTTATGCGTTATACCCGCATATGACGGTATATGACAATATAGCCTTTTCGTTGCGGCTACGCTCGAAGACGGGGTTGTTTGGGGCGCGAAATAAAGAAGTGGAAGGGCATATTGACCGGCGTGTGCGTGAAGCGGCTGTGGTGCTCGGCATTGAGCATTTGCTGAAGCGCAGGCCGGGAGCCCTCTCTGGGGGGCAGCGGCAACGTGTGGCGCTTGGGCGAGCTATTGTGCGCGACCCGGCCGCTTTCTTGATGGATGAGCCACTTTCCAACCTCGATGCAAAGTTGCGCGTGCAGACACGCACCGAGATTAGCCGCTTGCATCAGCGCTTGCGGACCACGTTTGTGTATGTGACGCATGACCAGACAGAAGCCATGACCATGGGGTCACGCATTGCCGTGATGTATGATGGGATGCTACAGCAATTGGATACGCCCCAGATGGTATATGATAGACCGGCCAATCGGTTTGTGGCGGGCTTTATCGGCAGCCCGGCGATGAATTTTTTTGCGGCGCAGATAGAGGTTGACAAGGCGGATCGTGGGTTGAGAGTGTGTGTGCCGGGGCTACTGACGCTACCGCTGCCGTCGGTCAAGGCACAGTTTTTCGATAGGTATGATGATATACATAGGCATGTGCTTTTGGGTGTGCGCCCTGAGCATATCCACGATGCGCTCTATGTACCTCCGGGTGTGGGTGTTGACGTTCGTGTGCGGGCAACAGTGCAGGTGACAGAACGCATGGGCAGTGAGGTGTATGTGTATGCTGAGCACGATGGGCACGAGTTTGTCGGGCGCTTTGATGCACGCACAGGTGTGCTGAGCGGCGAAACGGTCGAGGTCGTGTTTGATATGGAGAGAATGCACCTGTTCGATGCCGATACGGGCATGGCGTTGGTGTGATAGAGGCGCGAGGTGACAGGGGTCAGGGGTCAGGGGTCAGGGGTCAGGGGTCAGGGCATACCACCCCCCGTTGCCGTCCACGAATAGGAAACGAATACACGAATACCCCCCCCCGCGTTGCCGTCCACGAATAGGAAACGAATACACGAATGCGCTCGCGCCCCATTTGTGGTCGGCATGCTTGCAGCGCCTCTGTGGTAAGTATGGTATAATGAACGCATATAGGTTGTAGTTTATTGAGCAATCTCTGTGTTTCAAATTGAGTTTACGGACGAAGCTGAAACTGATCTAGCATGGTTTAGCAAATATGAACGCACTCTAATCCTTGATGGTATTGAACATCATCTTCGCTATGAACCAAATCTTGAAACCCGTAACCGGAAGCGACTTCGACCCAATAATACTGCCGAATGGGAATTACGACTTCATGCATACCGTGTTTTTTACGATGTAACAGACACGGTACGTATTGTATCTATTGAGGCAGTTGGTCTCAAGAAGAGGAATACGTTGCTCTTTCGAGGAAAGAAGAGGAACCTATGAAAACAGTCATCATTTCACAACATGCCGACGTGCTCAACCACCTTTTGCAGCAAGCACGGCAACAGCAGCTTATTCTCCAAGCAGCCGATGGTGAGCAGTTTTTGTTGGCGCGAATTGCTGATGTGCAACCCGGTGTTGTTGCAGACCATGTCGAAGTACAAGCGTTCGTTGTGGGTACAAGCGATGACTTTGATGAGGAAATAGCACAAACGCGCCAGAATGTAGCCCTGATGGACTTTCTCGATGAACGCGGGGCGCAAGCTAAGGCTGGCAGTGGTATCCCCATTGAAGAGGTGCGCCAACGTCTTGGTTTGTAGGTGCAGAGAACGCCTACGCAGCAAAATCAAAAACGGGTGCTTCTATCACACGAACGGGTGCTTTTCTCGTTTTGATACTATGTTGAATGCGCTCAACGGTATCAGGGGAGAAGAATTGCCGGTTTCAACATTCACCCGTGCTGGCACACGCTCAATCACCAACACCGTATCATCAATGACAACAACATAGGTTACTTCTTGTTCAATAAATGATTCATTCCATAGATTATGCATACGTTTATCTCCGTATTCTGTAGTTAATCCAATTATGTGCATCCGGTTCATAGGCAGTGATTATTTTGATATATGGTCGTGAAGGATAACTACAATGGATGTGAAGAGGACGATGCTACCTATCCTATATGCCTCATTATACCATGCTCTTTTGTCATTTGTAGTTGAACCAAATAGCGGTTCAACCTCCCTCAGCGCATCAGCGGTTCAACCTCCCTCAGCGGTTCAAACCCCCTCAGCGCCTCAGCGGTTCAAAAAACATTTTTGGCCGCCTGCAAGGGGGCTTAAGCCCCCTTGCAACCCCCAGAGGCTGGGGGGCACGCCCCCCAGACCCCCCAGAAAAGCAGCAATGCAGAATATAGGATTCAGGATTCAGAATACAGAACATTTGTGTGCAAGCTAAGGGGACAAAACCAAGCGAAAGCCTTTGATGAGGTAGTCGACGATGGGGATGAACCTGTTCCGCGCCGCGCAGAGTAGAACATCTGTTTCATTCCACCATGACGCACCGCGTAATGGGACATCACCATCGCTTGTCATAAAATCAGCCACGCGGGTACCACTCTCGGCCGCATAGCCGCCATAGCTACTCGCGGACCATGCCCACACACTGCCCACCATATCGTGTGCGCCACAGGCCGCTGCGCCGGCCGGACGCCCACCTACGGCTGCGGTGGTGTTGTTGCCTTGCCCATAATCACCATCAGCAAGCTCGGACGATGGCTCCTGCTCACCCCACGGGTAGGTATGACGCTGCCCGGCTTCGTCATAGGCGCAGGCCACTTCCCACTCGGCTTCGGTCGGTAACTGCACCCGGTAGCCTTCTGGCAGCACATCTGCAAGCTCCGCATTGAGCCAACGCACATAGGCCATGGCTTCATACCATGTCACACCAAGAACTGGCTGGTCGTCGCTGTTATAACCTGCATCATTCCACAAGTAGGGTTGTGTGCGCCCTGTATCTTCCTTCCACGCCCACCCGTTATCGGTCCACCATGCTCGGTTGTCGTAGCCACCAGCGTTGATGAACTGGCGGTATTGCTGCACAGTAACGGGGTACTTGCCTATCCAATAGCCGGGGAGGTCTAGCGTTGCTGTAGCATCATTGTTAGATTCAGTATCCACGTCGGTCCACCCGCCAATGGGGTAGGTGCCGGGGCGCACGTAGCGCCAGTAGTGCTGGCCCTCGCGGGTGAAGGTTTGGCTTAGGTTGCGCGACTCGCCGCGCCATTCGTCTAGTGTGACGGGGTAGGAAACGTTGGGGGGTTCTGGGGTAGAGACTTGATTTTGACTTGCGATAAATAGAAGGATGCCTAGTGCTAGAATCAAAGCACCTGAAACACCTAGACTCCATCGCTTCCTTTTTCCTCCCAACATCTCCCGCAACCGCTCTGGCACGCGCACCCACAATGGTTGTAGCTTCTTGCCATGCATAAAGCGCACGAAGATGTAATCCTTGAGTGGGCTATCGTGGGGTGCTTTGCGGGCCCATGTGTGCAACAGATGGCGCACGACCATGCGCAACGTCTTGCGATGCTCAGGCGCAACCTCTAGCGAGAAGTCCGCTTTTGCGTCTTGCTGTAGCTCACCGCCTAGCAAGTTTTCAATGACTGCCCGTACCTGCTCCTCTTGCTTGGTCTCCGACAAATGCCCTATCAACCGCTCCCGTAGCCAATCGGGGAGGTAGCCTTGGCGAAACCATGGCAAGCGCGAGAGGGCTATCAGGCGCTGCGGGGTGTATACGTTTTCCGAAAGCGTCTGCCCCAAATACAGCGTCAGGTTCCAGTCGAGGTGCGGGAATACGGCGCAGGCGCAGAGCCACAAGAAGCTTGCATCGTCTAGGTAGCCGCGCAGGTTGTGGAGCATGCGTGTTATCTCCTCGTCGTCGGGGGCGTTGCGGCTGGTCCAATAGAGTGGGCGCATGCGTAGCTCATCCGGAAATGGTCCGCGTGTTTGCCCGGTTGCAAGGGCGGCAGTATCGTCTTGCGACAGCGTATCGGCCAGCTTGAGCAACCCCTCAGTCGTGGCGGGCAGCAAGGTAAATTCGTTCTTGAGGATATGCTCTTGATAGCCCCAATGTTCCACGACAACGGGCGTCATAATGGTGCGTTTTGCCCATGCCTCAAACAGGGTAGTCCATGCTTCCTTTTCACCCGTCATGGGGCTAAACAGGCGGCTGGCATCCGAAAAGAGAATGAGCCGTTTATCTGCATAGCGGTGGGTCAACTCACGCAGCGTACATGGCATGCCCTTGCCATCGGTGGGGAAGCATAGGCGCGGGTCTTCATCAAAGGCATACACGGTGGTATACACGTCATGCTCCTTGAGGCTGTCGAGCACATGTGTCACAAAGGTAGCCTGATGGTCGCGGTGGCTGGCCCGATCTACCAAAATGAGGTATTCAGGGCGCACTTGCCGTTGCAGGTAAACGGGCGTGAACCAACCACCCCGTGCTATGCTGGCAACAACTGTAGCGTTGACATCCAGGTCATCCGACGGCACTGGCACGCGCTGGCGCATGTTGCGGGCCGTCAAGAACAGGTCCATGGAGGGCACAATATCGTCTTTCGAGGCATTGAAAGCTAGGCGCATAATGTCAGGGGGAGCATCAGATGTTGCCAAACGCTCCAACACCATGTCCTTTTTCCACCGCATGATCATGAAGCCGACGAGCATCACGAGTAGCAAACTGAGTGTGCCGAGCCATAGCCAAGGTGTGGGGATGTTCGCAATAGGTCCAGGCGGAGATGTTACTCTAGGCTCAGTGGGAGTAAGTTCTGGTTTAACAGAAAGAGTAGCCGTAGGGGTATATATGATTGCAAAAACAGGTGTAGAAGTAGGTTCAGATACATCAGATGTGGGGGATGCATTTGCTACAGGCACCGTGGTTGTAGGTATGTTAGGAGGAGACTGTGTTATTGTTGGCTCATCCAGTACAGGTGGTGTCTCATTCAGTACAAATGGCAATGCAAGCCCAGCGAGTACAACTATCGTGGCAAAAACCACCAACCCGGTCAACCACAAGCGGTCCAGGGTATCTTCGATCTCACCAAGACGTTGGTTTAGCGTGGGTTTGTTCCCTTCGACCCCTTCGATAAACTCCGGGACCGGCGCAGGGAACGCCCTTGCTTTCGGTGGAAACCACGCATCATACTGGCGTTGGAAGTTGTTTTGCTGTTCAGGCGATGTGCAGAGCAGGGGGCCGATCATGGGTTTGAGGCGCTCTATCACGGCTTGCTCATCGGGCATGTCGTCGTGGGTAGTAGTGGCGGCGAGGGCGAGGAGCAGTTTTTGGGCCGCGCTGTATTGCTCCACACCAATGGTGTAGCCACGGTCGTTGCGCAGGCTATCCATGAAGGCGATGAGCTTGTCGGATAGGCTTTCAAGCCACACGGTATTGGGTATGTGGTGGTCGTTGTCCATATCTACCTGAAATATTCAACGCACATCAGCGGTGCGAGGTTCAAACATTCCCCCGCGTTGCCGTCCACGAATAGGAAACGAATAAACGAATGCGCTCGCGCCCACAAAGGTTGTACCGCGTGGGTATATTTTCTTTCTGATATATTTGCCAGCGACGAGTACGGTTGTAGGGTGACACTATTCGTTTATTCGTGGCCCCCATTCGTGGTCGGCATGCTTACCCCTCAGCGCCCCAGCGATTCAACGATGCCGGCTGCTTTCTCCTGGTCCTCCTTGGTTTTCACCAAAATGCTCAATGTGCGCCGTAGCAATGCCGGGTCGGACATGGGGTTTTCGTGGTCCTTGCCAAGTTCGTGCATGGCGCGTATCCAACCGAGCAGCTCGGCGGTGGCTGGCTTTTTGCGCAGGCGGCCTTCTTTGCGCAACTCAAAGAAGAACTTTAGCGCATCGTTCAGAAAGCCATCGGCATGCGTGCCTATGTATTCCCCTAGATGCCTGGTGACGATGTTGTGTAGGTGGTCTTTGTTGGGGAAGGGGATATTGTAGTAGATACAGCGGCGCAGGAAGGCATCCGGCAGGTCTTTCTCTGAGTTGCTGGTGATGATGACAATGGGTTTAAGGTGGTCGTCGGATTCTATTTTTTTGTTGTCAATTTCGGGTATGCGAAAGAAGAGCCGTTCTATTTCGTTCAAGATGTCGTTGGGGAAGTCACGCGGCGCTTTGTCTACCTCGTCAATGAGCACAACCGAGCGGCATGGCGTGGTGTGTGGGAAGTTGAGGTAGGGTGCTATCTCGTCTGGTTTGCGCGTGCGTAGTATGGCTTTGCCAAGGGCATGATAGGTGATGTAGGTGAGTGTATTTGTTGCATCCACGTGTTGATGGGGGCTACTCTGCACATGGTGAAAGCGTTTGAGCGCGTCGTAGGTGTAGAAGAGGTCGCGGGCAATGCTGGTAGACTTGGTTTCAAAGGTGAGCGGCTCGCCAAGGTGCAACTCCCATGCGAGGCTATGGGCAAAATGGGTTTTGCCGGTGCCAGGTTCGCCCGTGAGCAAGAGCGGCTGCCGCAGGAAGAGCGCAACGTTGCAGGCGGCTTGCAACCCCTCGTCGGCTTGGTAGTGTTCCGGGCGCGGCTTGCCGATGTCTGGCACGTCGGGCAGGTCTGGTGGTGTTTTGCTACGGGTGCCGTCACCTTTCCCTTGGTAGAAGCGTAAGTCCATGTTTTGGTTTCCTTTCATAATGATCTATCGTAGGACAGGCATCCTGCCTGTCATGCGGGACAGGCTAGAAGCCTAATGCTACTAAGAAATCGTAGGACAGGCATCCTGCCTGTCATGCGGGACAGGCTAGAAGCCTAATGCTACTAAGAAATCGTAGGACAGGCATCCTGCCTGTCATGCGGGACAGGCTAGAAGCCTAATGCTACTAAGAAATCGTAGGACAGGCATCCTGCCTGTCATGCGGGACAGGCTAGAAGCCTATCCTACGCCTTGTGCTCGTGCTACGTAGGGGCTAGAAGCCTATCCTACGTCTTCTGTCGAGTACACAGGGAATGTATACTGGTCCTTTCATATCTGGCATTCCTTCAATAGTTCCGTGAGATGTTTGGCTACGATGTCAAGCGGGAGCTCGTCGGTTTTGTGTTTGTCGAATAACGCATGTATGCAGGCTTGCCAATCGCGCCGGTTCCAATTTTTGCGTATATCTTCTAACTTAGACCAATCAAGTACATGATCACGTGTGACGTTTTCCATAGATGGTAGCACAGAACAATTAATAGTTGTAAGGTTACTATTCATCACTTCATCCCAAAAACGGTGCTTTTGTTTTTGATACTGTCTTCGTTCAAGCCATCCTTTGACTTCTTGAAACGGCTTGTATTGCGCAAACAGAAACGCCAATAACAACTGCTGGCCAGATTGCGTATTGGGCCAGCTATCCCAGAAACGTAGATAATGGAGCACTGTTTCTTTCCAAATAGGGCGAAACGTTTTGATAGTGATATGGGTATGTATAAACACAGGAACGGGTAGCGCTAGAGATGTGTTAATGGCTTCTGCTGATGTATGCTTATAATGCGATACTTCAGAGGACAGGTTCAATACAAACTGCTGTGACCACTGTTGAAAGTCTTGAATAGAGTCGGGACAACTGACACGCTTTTCCATAACTATTTGTTCATCGGCCAAGTACAGGACCTGTTTTAGGAACTTCTCATACAGGTATTCACAAAACGTATCGTGGCACTGTTTGGTATCGCCATGCACAATACAGACAAATGGGCGATGCGGATACTGTTGCTGATGGTCTCGTATTGCCTGTGCTAGTTCATGCTCCTGTGTCTTGCGGTCAACTTGGTAGGGCAGAAGTCTGAACAGGGGGGCTTCTATGCTTTTATGGGATGTTACATGTTTAGGTTGGCTCTCTTCACGTGTTTGTACTAGCCACGTATCTAACTTTTCTTCTATGCGGGTCGTTGTTGCATCAATGTGGGTCGTTGTTGCATCAATGTTGGAGACGGTGTGTTGCAGGGCGTCAAGTTTGTCGCGCACTTGTTGCATAGATTCGTGCAGGGGTTGCAAGGCCCTATCAAGGGCAGCATCGCCGGTGGGGTCACGTTCTGTCACGGGGAGCGTCCGAAGCGTTTCAGCCCAATTCTGTAACCATAGCACTACCTCGCGGATGTCTTCCGTGTTATGTTGTGTTGTTTCAACGGCTGTAGACAAACTCTGATGCCAGAGCAATTGGTAGGCCCGCCATGCGCGTGTGCCTTGCTCGCTTGGGTCTTTCAAAGCTTCCCGAAAGCGCAGCATCCACTCCTTGTAGAGTTGCTCGCATATGAACTCAACCAATTTAGGCTGTTGTTTTAGTTTTGGAAAAAAGTCTTTTTGCAACGTTGTGGTGAAAAGGTTCCGGGCTTCTTTCTCGGCGGTATCTAGGTCCTTCATCTTGATGATAGAAGAAAGGTGAACACTCTTGTGAATGCGGTCATCAAACGTTTCAGTAGCGAGAAACTCTTTGGCAGTTTTGTCTGCTTCTTCATGCAAGCGACGCAGTTGGTTGAGCAACTGGGAACGTTTCGCTTGTTGGCTCAAGTGGTGGAGCCATGGGGGGGGAGTATCGGCTATGTTGAGCAATGGGGCTATGGTTTCTGGAGTAGTGGCATGCTGAAATATCGTATTCCAGTCGTCCCGTATTTGTTTGGTAGCATGACGAAATGCACGGGTAAGTGCCTTGGCAATATCGTGGTTGAGGGTGCCACGCTCACTAAACCAACCGGAGCGCCATTGCTGGTAGCCCCGTTCAGCAAGGGATGAGGTCCAATCATCACCTACATCGCCGGCAAGTCCAAACAGCCCATCTACTACAGTTTTGGTTGTTACTTTTCCAACGGCAACAAGAGCGCCTACTAGTATGAGTTCGAGCATAGATATAGCATAGCTCCCATATGCTAGGTATGCGATTGAACAGTATAGGGGAATTGTACCATATTCTGTGTGTATGTACCACAGAGAGCACAGGGGTTCACAGGGGTTCACAGAGAACACGCAAAGCATGAAAACGTAAAAATGGGCAAAACCCGACATGCGATATGCATAAACAATGCATACCTACCCTAAAAAAAAAGAACCGCCAAGACGCCAAGACGCCAAGATATAAAAAAAGGAACATGCAATGCTTTGCTAGTACGCTGCAATGCCGCGAGCTGTCTTAATAGCCCTACCGGATAGCCGGCCATTTTTGCACCATCACCCACCACCCGAATGATAGGCACAAGCGCCAACACATAAGCCCGCTCTGTCCATGTAAGCATACCCATTTTCGACCATAAGCGGCGGTATGGTCCACGCGTATATACACCTGCCCCAAACAGCACACCCAGTGCTATCATCCAGCGGGTTGGTGGGTAGCGCCATGCTGCAAGCAGCAACAGCAGCAATGTCGCATAGGTGCCATAGCGTATGGCGTGACGCAACGGCCAAAGGCCAGCGACCCCATCGCCACGGGCATAGAGGAAATACTGCCACGCAAATGCCCGCAACGACGAACGCGGACGAAAAAGCACCAACGCATCGGGCACAAAGGCTAGTTGGTAGCCAGCCTGTAGTGCAGCCCTATCAAACAGCACATCTTCGCAATGGCTTGCCCATTCCGGGAAGCCCCCTATGTGCTGCCACAGCTCCTTGCGAAACGCCATTGAGTTACCGAATGGCAAAAAATGCTGTGGGTCTACCTCATTCGCATGGCGATAGTTTGTTGCACCGAGCGCAAGTTCAAACAAACTGTGCGGCGCAGGAGTAAAGAAGCCACCAACCAAATCGGCCCTTCCATCTTCGAGTGGCTCCACAATGCGCATAAGCCATAGTGAGTCAAGCACTAGCCCAGCATCGGTGCAGGCAATAAGCGGCCCCTGGGCAGCGGCAATAGCATTGTTGCGCCCAGATGAGATGTTGTGGCCACCCTGCACAAGCTTGATACATGCGTGGCGCTTGGCATAGGTTTGCACAATACTAGCCGTCTCATCGCGGCTACCACAATCGTTGATGATAATTTCATCTGCTGCACGCACTTGCGCCAACATCGAGTCGAGCAACGCGGCTATATTGTCGGCTTCATCGCGCACAGTACAGATAAGCGATACGCTTTCCATAGTGTCCTTTTCCCCTTTCCTCCGTGTAGTATAACGCATCATTTCAGTTGTGCAAATGCATACATAATCGCGTGGACCTCCTGCCGCAAACTCTCCCAGCACACTGTCCCTAGAATAGCGACCACTACCACCATACCCCACCGGCATCGAGCCAATTTTCCAAGCAACAACCCGCTCAGTATAGCCAGCAAGGGCAGCATGTAGAGCACATCCTTCAGGATAAATGTCACGACATAGCGACTCATCAATGCCATGAGTGGGTAGGTTGCAAGCCAAGCAAGGAGCAACAAGCGTACATTCTGGGCGCGTGTGTTCAGTGGCTTGAGCAGCAGCAGCAGCAAGCCACCACTAGCCAAGCCACATATGAGCATGCCATATTTTGCCTGCAAGGGCTTCCATACCGGGTCTACAATATCGGATATACGCACCGAAAAAGTATTGCTACCGCCAGTACCATGCTCTAGCAAGCGTCCCGATAGGTCTGGCAATGTATTCTCGAACATAGCCGGTATATGCCAACCATAGAATAGGAGCATAGACGCTACAAATGCCAACACCCCGGCTAAAAAAGTTGGCATAGCGTATGGGTTACGCTGAAAGAACAGCAACCCTAGGAGGATAGCAAAGGTCGTGCCCAAAAAGAGGAGCGCTGTTGGGTAGGCAACGGCGGCCAGCGTCAATGCACCCGCAACACCTACCCATGGCCGCTCATAACCGGCACGGTGTATCCAAACCAGCATGGCAATCAGCATGAAGCATTGTGCCAGCAAGGTCGGGAATATGCCCCATGACATAGCCATAATCACACCTAATGGTAACAGTGCGGCCATACATGCCGCTATACTCGCTGTGCGACGGTTGCCGCCAACATGCAAGACTATCAACCCAACAGCCATAGCCGCTATAGCATCTATGGCGCTGCTAAAGGCCATCATGGCGAGCCTGTCCAGTTCGCCGGGTAGCGCTGTCAAGGGTGCTGTGAGGATGTAGTAGAGTGGGGAACGTGGCACCGTTGCGCTGGTTTCCCATTGCACTGGCGTGAGCGAGGGGTTGGGCAAAAACAGCTTCAGCAATTGCCCTTCGCGCACCATGGTGGCACGCGCCATGCTAAAGCGTATATCGCTAATGAAGTTGAGCGGGTACGCCATGCCGCCAAAGCGTAGCAAAAAGGAGATAAGGGCAGCGACTGCTACCCCACGCCATGCAAAAATGCGCTCTATGGCCAGCGCCAACATCCCACCACACAACAGCGCAAAGGTGAGTCGCCCGGTGGCACAAGTGAGGAAGAGCCGCCACGCGCCGTCGTGCATGCCCAAAACCACAGCACTGCCTACAGCCAACAATAGACCAACGACAACGCCAGCCCACATCCGCCGCGTTGCCCAACCTGTCAGCAATGTAGCAAGGGCAGCATTCAAACCTATAAGCACCGTTTGCCATGGCACAGGCCAAGCCGGGTTGCCGTGCAGCATCACATGCTCAAGAACAATGCCCCGCTCACGTTCATCGTCTATGCTAGTTTGCACTGGCGCTTCAATATGCACAAGTACATCGCCGCTCCATGCATATGGGCGGGGCAGGAGTGCAATATACTGCCAACCTTGGCGTAAGGCAAATGGTTGCATACCAGTGCCCACATCCACACCTATGGGCACATGGGCGTTATCGCTATACACACGCAGCGTTAGCGGAGTCAACGGCCCTGCGCCCGGCAAAATCACCGTTGACTCAGCTCTTGTCCAACGAAAATGGACCCCTTGTTCAGAACTATATTCACCAGCATGAAAACTGCGTACATACGCATGGTCAAACATGGAACCTATATCAATGTGCGATTTCCACGGAAGTGCAAGCACCATTGCCGCAAGCAGCACTGCTAGCAGACCAATACTTAGTGCATACGCGCCAATGCGTGGCACACGATGCATCATATAATCTAAGTTCCTATCCCCTAATCTCTGTCCCCTATGTCCTACCACCTATCGTCAATCTCCCCCATAATCCTCCGTGTCTCGCGTAGCGCAATCACCATGCGCAT
>CAZVEN010000058.1:0-24873 GCA_964626155.1 uncultured Chloroflexaceae bacterium
GGATATTTATTGATCACTATAATTCGGAGTTATCAGTCTGAATTATACCACTACCTGGTTTTGATATTGGTGGAGAATATAGAACTGATCCAATAATTTTAGCTCAACACAAATGGGGTTATCCTGAAGGAAAAGGTGCATCTGAAAACGTACCATCGAAAAAAACTCCTCCTAGTGACACCTGTACAAGATACAATTATCAGGATTACAAAGATGATAATATTACGGTTACGTGCAAAAAAGAGACCCCAGCATGCCAAGAGGGTACTGAAGGGACAATAACCGAATATTATCGTAAAGATAGCTACAAAGAAGAAGGTAACGCTGAACGTACTTTTACCTTTGGTAGTGGTTGGCTAGACCATGTGACTGGACTGAAGGTCGTATTGATAGAAGAGAAAACTGTTCGGGATGGTGATACATGCAAGACGGAGAAAATCTCCAAGCCAGAGCCAGTGGGCAACGTGACTGGAAGCGGAAGTTCGTGGAAGTGGACATGGAACAACATTCCAGAAGGAAACTACAAGTTGGCATCTTTTACCATACCAAAATGGTTTAAGTTTTTACATTTCCATCTCAACGATAACAAAGACACCTTTTCGGTACAAGTAGGCGTGCCTTGCCGCGAGGGTGACGGAGATGAGTGGCAACTTGTTGATACAGAAAATGAGTGCAAAGAGAAGGAAGAACCCGAAGAACCCACTTCACCAAATGATCGTGCTTGTATGCCAGGCGATTGCAAGCCTATGAGTGGTGCTTATTCAGAAGGAGATCCGCACAATCGCACGTTTGATGGTATACGTTATGACACAATGAGCCTGGGAGAATTTGTCTACGCAGAGGAAATTACAAGCACCAACGATGTAACACCTAGCTTTGGTTTGCAAGTTCGTCAACAACGACTCCCTGAGACACCCTATCCTTGGGCGGCATTTAACACGGCGGTTGCTATGCGTGCTGGTGATCACATCTTTGAGATACACCCATTTACCACGACACGCACGTACACAGGCACAACGCTCTTTGTTGATGGTGAATTGCGCCTGCTTGAAAATGGGTATCACGAAATAGGCGATGCCATTCTCCGCATTGAGGGAGGTAGACGGGTTCTCATCTGGACAACGCTAACTGGTACTCCACAAGATGCTGCTTTGAGTGATGAAAACGCCGTGTTGTTGTATGTGGACAAAACATTTTCATGGTTAAATATGAGGTTGTATCGTGCAGTAGGAAGCAAACCACCATGGCGTGGCATGTTTGGCACTCCCGATGACAATAGTACAAATGATTGGGCTGACCGTACAGGCAATACTGATGTCATTACCGATGAAGTCTCGTTTGCGAATGCATGGCGTATAACCAAACGAGAAGATTCACTCTTTACCTACGAACTAGGCGAAGGACCAGAAACATATAACATTCCTCAACTTAACGGTCCACCAACACGAGCGTGGTTAGAAGAGCAGGGATTTATCTTGCAAGCTACGAATCTATTGAAAGACGATTGCAAAGCAGATATGGATAAGATTGATCCCAATGTTATAGACGACATTGCCATGGATATTGCCGGTGGCGATACCATTGACGGTTTTCTTGCAAGAGGTATTTGCACAGATTCCCGTGTTGTCCCACCACCGTTAAAAGTAGGGTTCCGTTTCTTTGGCAAAGTTGTCCAATCTAGCGATTCCGATGTTGGTCTACAAGGACAAGATGTGACGGTGTATTCAGGTGGACAGAAACTTTGTTCAACGACGAGTGGTGGTCAAGGTATGTATAGTTGTGTGTTCCAAGGAAATGCAGATGAATATACTCCCACACTTGCATTACGTTACACGGTATTTGGAACAACAGCATTCACAACAACAGTGTCATCTCCAGAGTCTGGTACAGGAGTTGATATAGAACAGAATATCGTGGGCGTTGCAAGTATCTTATATGCCAAGAGTACTTTTGATACGGATGATGAGGAATGGGAAGTTTTTGGAGAGGTTAAAAACTTTCGCTATGTCGCAACAGGAGGCAATCCTGATGGACATATTTGCGCTGATGATTCACAATTGGATGATGTTTGGTACTTCCAGGCACCTGTGAAGTTTCTTGGTGATGCGTCGGCACTCTACAACAACACGCTGACCTTTGAACTCAAACAATCAAGAACTGATAACCCGGATGATAGCTATGATGATGTAATCCTACTAGGGAAAAATAGAGCAGGTGAAGATATTGAACTTAGTTTCAAATTCGCCACGCTTCCTGGGACAGATTGGACACAATACAGCATTTCGCTCAACGAGTTTGGATGGACAAACAAGTCAACCAATCAGCCTGCAACCCAAGAAGAGATGAAGTCTGTCCTTGCAAGCCTCACGGGATTGAAAATCCGAGGAGACTATCAAAAGGTTCTTGAGAATAATAGTAGTTGTTTGGATAATGTTCGGCTGAACTTTATCAGCGGGTCATTTACGTTCGATGATTTTTCTGATTTATCTCCTTTATGGATAAATGGCGATGCGAAAGACATTAATGCCACACCTGTTTTCTTCAACGATCAATACGTTCTTCGTCTAACCGAAACTCCGTGGCAATCAGGAAGTGCCTTTGTCAATCAGCCAGTTTGCTTGCTCGACAATGGTTCGGATACATCATTCAGCACAGCATTTCAATTCCAGTTATCTGACATTACTTCTGTTGGTGCAGATGGTCTTGCGTTTGTGATAGCAACAACACCTGATGTTGTTGCGAATGCAGGCGACCCTCCTGGTTATCAAAACATAAATCCGAGTGTCGCTGTGGAGTTTGATACATTCCAGAATCCCCAAGACATTAGCCATAATAGTGTGGGTATAAACTTGAATGGTAACGCGGTATCAGAAGTATCTGCTGATGTAGCAGGAAACTTTGATGCTGGCGAAATATGGTATGCGTGGATAGATTATCAGGGTGATACGAATCTTTTGGAGGTGCGCGTTTCACGGGAACCCACTCGTCCAGATATAGCTACTGTGTCTCACATTGTTGACATAGCAGAAATTCTAGGACAACCCATTGGTTTTGTTGGGTTTACTTCCAGCACAGGGTATGCCTCAAATGCTCATAACATTCGCTCGTGGACATTTGAACCATCATCACGATGCGAAGTGTCTGGACAAAGCGATTCACTCAACTACCCTCTTGGTGTGGCGATCAGCACAGATGGCAGTTTATATATTGCTGATACAGACAATCATCGTGTTCTCCATATTGAAACAGATGGTCGTGTTACTACCTTCGCTGGGACGGGAACAGCCGGCTATAGCGGCGATGGCGGTCCCGCACATCAGTCACTGCTCAACCGACCTACTCGCATCACATTTGGAGCAGACAATAGCCTTGTTGACCACGGAAACCATCGTATTCGTCGCGTTGGGACAGATGGTATTATCACGACAGTGGCTGGCAATGGCACCGCAGGCTATAGCGGCGATGGCGGTTCTGCAACCCAGGCACAGCTTAATAACCCGACTCATGTGGCTGTCCATGCAGATGGTAGCCTTTACATTGCTGGTTGGTGGTACAATCACCGCATCCGCCGTGTCGGTACGGACGGCATCATCACGACAGTGGCTGGTAATGGCACCGCAGGCTATAGCGGCGATAGTGGTCCCGCAACTGAAGCACAGTTAAATGTGCCTACTGATGTAACGCTTGGTGCAGATGGTAGCCTTTATATTGCTGATCAAGCCAACCATTGCATTCGTCGTGTGGGAACGGATGGCATTATCACCACCTTCGCTGGAACAGGAAATGCTGGCTACAGTGGCGATGATGGACCTGCAACCCAAGCACAACTCTACAACCCACTTGGTTTGGCATTTGATACCGACGGCAATCTCTACATTTCAGAATGGCGTAATAATCGCGTGCGGCGGGTTAGTCCTGATGGCATCATCACGACGTTTGCTGGAACAGGAAATGCTGGCTACAGTGGCGATGGTGGACCTGCAACCCAAGCACAACTCAATGGACCGAATGGTTTGTTGGTCAGTACTGATGGCAGTCTCTACATTGCAGACTCCGAAAACAACCGTATTCGCAGCGTCGCACCTAATGGAACCATCATAACCATCGCTGGTCCTGGTATTTATTGGTGATGATTCTCTTGCCTTTCTCTCTCTGATCAACGGTCTAGCAAGTTTAGCTACTGCACCTGATGGAGTCGTAGGTGCGGGCGCATGTGACAAACATGGCGGTTGTAGGGGTAGGTTTGTCGGGGCGGGGCGTGTCCACCTGCCCCGACGCTTTCCCATTGGGGGAGCAGCCGTGGGGAGGGGAGCGGGGCGCATGTTGGCAATAGCACCATTGGCAAAGAGATGGTAGAATGTAAGCAACTTGGTTTTGAAAAAGCAAAGGATAACCGGTATGACTATCGTCAGCACACCATATGAAGATATTGTGCATAGTGTACAGCAACTTTCTGCGGCCGAGCAACTACGGCTCATTGCGCTACTTGCGAATACCTTGCATACACGCATGAATCACCACAACAATGGTTCAGACAATACCCATGTCCCTGTGACAATTGACATTTCCAACGAGATATACCCTGCTATTGCCTATGCCGCAGAACAGCGTGGTTTATCACCTGAAGCATGGATAAGCTATCTGTTCCCCAACCTGTTGCCGTACCTGATGAACAGACCCGCTCCAGATAAGGAAATCGAAACCGATGAAGATCGTCGGTTCTTTGAAGAGTGGAACAAACTAAGCGTATGGGAGCAACAAGGCATCAAAAATCCCCTAGAGCCAAAACCCAAACTGACACCAGAACAATTGCAGGCCGAGATGGACGACATCTTGGCACCCTATGCAGATTTGCCTGCATTAACAGAAGAAGAAATCTTGGAACTGGCTTTATCAGAAACCTTCTCGGAGTGATAAATTGAAACATACTATTGAGTCTATTCCCCCAGGAACAACCGTTTTCATTGATACCAACATCTTTCTGTTTGCTTTCTGGCAACAACAGCCACTCGCACACATTTGTAATACATTTCTGCAACGGGTCAAAAATGAGGAAATTCAAGGAAAAACTTCATCCGCTGTTGTCGCTGAAATAGCACACCGGGTCATGATATGGGAAGCGCGAAAGCTTTTTCCAAAGGCAACGGTTGCGTACTTGCAAAAGCACCCGGAAAAGGTACGTCTATTGAAACAACATCTCGCTGTTGCCAGCAACATGCGACGATTCAACGTGGATGTTTTGTCGGTATCCATTTTTGACATGCATCGGGCCAAAGAAGTCCGCCGCGACTATGGGTTGATGACCAATGATTCGGTGATAGTTGGCGTGATGCGTGGCGAGAAAGTGCGCCACCTCGCAACCTACGATGCAGGCTTTGCACGTGTGCCTGATATTCAAGTGTGGATGCCACAAATAGACGAGTGATTACATGTCACCTTGTTGTGTACCGTCGCACTCAGCATTCAGGGCCACACAGCACCACACAGCACGTTAGCGGTTTCATCTCCTAGCAATCTCCTTGTTGTGAAACCACTGTATCAGGTATAATTGGGGGAGTAGTTTTTTGTGAACTAGTGAGGAGGTCATGATGCAGACATACCATTTTGATGAAGTGGTCAATAATGAAGGGATTGTTACACTCTCAGGATTGCCAGCATATAAACAGGTTGCAATTGTAGTCATGTATCCTGAACCGCATGATTCTCAAGAAGAAATGAAACGATGGATGGATGACCTTCGTCAACGACATCCATTCGCAAAGATGAGTAAAGAGGAGGTTCTAAAACAACTGCGCAAAACTCGTGAAGAGGTTTATGACGAGTTGTATGGAGACCGTCATGCTGGTTAGTTTAGATACCAATGTATGGATATTTGGTCTTTTGAATGGGGATAGCTATTGCAGAAAAATCATTTTGAATCTCTCCAAATTTGATAGTATCGTTCCCAACCAAGTGCGAGTAGAGTTGACCGCTAATTTGGATGAACAAGATATGAAACAGTTTTACCATTTTGTGAGCCAATCAAACATTCAACTAAACTATGATGTTGTGCCTGATGTGTATGTCAGCATGTTCAAGGCGAAGGGCTTGAAAAAAGGCGATGCAATTATTGGCGGTTTTGCTGAATGGAAAAAGATTGACAAAATCGTCTCCGACAACCGAGATTTTTTGCGGGGATTATCCGCAGGACATCATTTTGAGGTGCTGTCTCCCCAAGAATTTTGTGAGGCATTTGGTTTGTAACGGCGCTGATGGTGCTTGTTGTAGCACCGTCTGGTAAGCCGGAGTCTAACATAGGGAGCATCGTCTGGTAAGCCGGAGTCCGGCAGGATGCCGGTGCTACGGGTTTGAACCGCTGAGGCGCTGAGGAGTGCTGAGGCGCTGAGGAGTAGCACCGCCTACGCCACACAGCTTTGCCGCTCCTGTGTGGCGCTTGATAGACAGCCGGACTCCGACAGGATGCCGGTGCTACGGGCGCGGTTGTAGTGGCGAGGGGCCCCTCGCCCTTACGTTGGGTTTATCCCTTTGCAAAGCCATCGAGGGTGCCACGCACTTTTGGGAGTGCGTGGCACAACACACACTGGTAAGCCGGAGTCCGGCAGGATGCCGGTGCTACGAGTTTGAGGCGCTGATGCGCGGAGGGGCGCTGAGACGTTGCACGCAACGTCTCTACAGTACGATAAAACACCCCTTCGCCAACAGAATCCGAGAGGACTGGGACAGCATGTCTTGGTTCTGTCCCCGGTCGTCGGTCCCTCGTCCCCGGTCTATTATATAGCGTGCGTCGCCCCCACCATTCAGCGCCCCAGAGCGCCACTCATCGTGTCAGCGATTCAAACCCGCAGCACCCAACATTCAGGGCAGTCCACACTCAACCAATCCTGATTTAGCTCATGAACGTATGAACCTCTGGTTCCAAGAAAAGTTCGTAGCTCATTGCCATTCGTGCTCTATATCTTCCCATCGCAAAGCACCACTGCTTGCTGGATGCTGCGCTAGGCGTTCATAGAATGATTGTACAAGGGTACGATCTACACTATCTTCAAGCAACGCTATAATTTGTTGCCAAAGAAGCGGGCTTATCACAACAGCTTTCACCTTTCCTTGGTGGTCAATAGTAAAGTGTACATCCTTTGTCAGTTCAGCTATATTCATATCTTATCCTCGCCGTCATGTCTGCAATAGATGCTTTATTGAAGCACTTCCAATCTATTTCATAGAAACATTGTATCATATTTACTTGCATTACGAGCGCATTTCAACTTCTGGGAGTATTTGTTCTGGTAATTGTTCAAGTGTAGTCAAAATATGTTGTTTGAGGAGTGCCAGCGTTGTTATCATAGTCTCATCCTTTCATCTATCGGCATAGTTCATATACACACCATGATTATAGCATGGCTTTTAGGTGTGCGGTGTTCCTTTGGACTAGTAGCGTGCGTCGCCCCCCAACGCCACACCAGCGCCTCAGCGCCTCAGCACCTCTCACCGCGCCACGAGCGGCAGGAAAACCCTATGCGACGACTGCCCTATTGCCGATGAATCCAGCGGCGCAAGCGGGTCAAGCGTCATCCGCCTTGGGCCAGGAAGCGTTATCTTTGTCTCAGCAACAAGAAAATCTGCCCATCCTGAACCGCCAGCATGTTCCGAAAACGCAAATAGCCGGTCATTAATATAGTCATCATACTCCTGCGTGTCACGCCGCAACGGATAGAAAATAGATACCCCGTTGCTATCATCCAGATCAACAAATACGTCCCCATAATCTGGCGGCATCGTATTGCTTCCAGCGCTATGAGCTACAACAAACTGACCTATCTCCTCAATCAATGCCGCTGCCTTCTCTTGCACCTCAGCAGTCGCCAAATCACTCGCTTGCAGATGGGTAGCCCAACTCAACAGGTCTACATACATATCTAGGTCATTGTTCACATAGTCATAGTTCGAGTCAAATGTGCGGCTTGCTTCACGCACCTGCGCAAGCGCATCCCGCGTAGCATCGCTCTCATCGTTGCGCATCAATGCAATGAGTACCTCGGATAGGTCATGCACAGCCACGTACATGGCATCTGCACGCTGCATAGCTAATGCCGATAGCGTATAGGGGAACTGGTCCGCTTGTGCATGGGCAGCATACTGCTCCACAATGCCTTGAGCTACTTCTTGTGGTGTGCTATTGGCACCAATAACCGCTTGATAATCGTTGTAGGCAAAATAGCTCCAGCCAAGATACTGCGAGGCAATGAGTATGTGCGTACCCGAACGCAGCTCATATGCCATTTCGAGCAATTGCATAGAACAGGCATCTAAATGCACAATGTCAACTGGCGCGACATCCGCCATACGTAGCGCCTCGCCTACCTCACCCGGCGTTAGGTAGGCTTGATAGTCTACATCACTCGTCATATCCCACCCGATGCCTAGAAGCCCCTGCCCGTGGTTGGCAATGGCAAGGTAATAATGGTCCGCCGGGAATTGCTCCTGCCCCCACCGGATGAAATCTGCCAATACATCGGGCGTATCCATAGCCTGCTCATCAATACTCGTCTCCTCAACGACCGGCTGACTGTCATCAGAGGTAGCCGGGGTAAATAGCAATCGCCGCGTATCGCCGTCAACCGGGCCATCTATTTGCACCGCAATACGCACATGCGCATTGTCGAAAGACTCGCGCAACGCATCGAGCGATTCTTGAAAGGCCCGCATCTGTGCTTCGCGGTCCTCATAATCACCGGCCAGATACAGCAGCATAGTCCATGCATGCTGTGTAGATGGCGCAACATAGATATATTCAAACACAGGGTCAGACCAACGTCCCGTACTATCCTGCACGGTCAATGAAATGCGATGCGTGCCTGTACTCAACTTGCTTGCGTCCTGAACGAGGGTCGCCGCAGTGCCAATTTCGCCATCCTTATCTGAAATCCAGTTATAGGCTTGCATGTCATCTGTTGGGTCGCTGCTCTGCCCCATGCCATGTATGGTCAGTGTATCGCTGGCGCTGAGGCTTGTAGCCGACATGTACGTAATAGTGGCAATTGGTTTTTCTGATGAGGTATACCGAAACAATTGCACGCGATTATCTGTAAAGGACGCTACATAAATGCCATCGTCATCGTCAAAGGCAAGACCACATGGCTCCTGCAAGTGCCCATCACCCGCCTGTGTGTTGCCAAAACTGGCAAGATATGCCCCGTCAGTGTCAAATACTTGCACGCGGTGATTATTCTGGTCGGTGACATAGACGCGGTTTTGCTCATCAATGGCAATGCCGGTGGGGAACTGAAATTGCCCATCACCATTGCCCGGCTCTCCCCAAGTTGCAAGATAGTCGCCAGTGCTATCGAATACGTGAACCCGATTGTTGCCGGTATCGCTCACATACACGTTCGCGCTGGTATCAACTGCCACACCGGCCGGATTGTTCAGTTGCCCCTCGCCACGGCCAGGTTCACCTAGCGTAGCAAGCCAATTGCCAGCCATATCAAATGCCTGCACGCGGTCATTTCCTGTTTCGGCAACATATACTCTGCCTGCATTCCTATCAACGGCAATGCCGCCCGGCGAATCGAACTGGGCTTGCCCACTGCCAAAACTGCCCCACGCAGTGATAAACGTTCCTGTGGTGCTCAATTTCTGTACGCGATGATTAGCACTATCGGCGATATAGAGGTTATCCTCACCGTCAATGGCCATACTGCCGGGGCATTGAAGCTGCCCTGGAGCGCTACCCGGCGTGCCCCACTCCGATAGAAATGTCCCTGTGCTATCGTAGACAAGTACACGAGGTTGCCCAGGGTCTAGGAGGCAGCCCATGCCTGCATTGCCAGGGTCAAGCACATAGACATTGCCTTGACTATCCACAACAACCTCGGATGCACGGTTGAACTCTCCATTGCCCAGATGTTGCTCATAGACATATTCTTTGGTATTGTTGCCCGAAAGCACTATATCTACCTGCTGACCACTTGGTTGTACAACATAGTACACTGTGCGCGTGAGACCATCATAGCGTGCTGTCATGGTGATTGTTTCACCGGGTACAATGTTGAGTGAAGCAGCACCTAAACTGGCTTGATAGTAGGCATCGCTATCTGTTCCATGTGATTGGGTTGTTTTGGTGATTGTTTGACCATGTGGACTAGCAATCTCCACCTCGGCATTGGCTACTGGTGCGCCATCCACAAACACAAATCCACTGATACAACAAACCGGTTCATCTTCGCCAGGGGGAGTGACGCGGCGACAACCGCCGGGCAACAGTGTGGCTGAGGAGAGCGTGGGCGGCGATAGCAAACCAGCAGCAGCACCATGCTGCTGGACGACCGGCATAGCCGGCGTTTGTGCTTTCATCTTTTCTGGCAATACCAACAATGGGCCTATTCCCATAACAATAAGGGCCAACATAATCCATACCTTACGAACCATCCGATACCTCATAGAGCAAATCCTTTCTTACGTGTAAAATTCGTAGGACAGGCATCTTACCTGTCCTCGTTACATTACATAAAAGCAGAAATCGGAAAATGCATAGTGTGCCGAACATTTTCCGATTTCCTTTTTTCACATTGTCCAGTTCTTCCACTCCATGAGACGAAAGCCGTCACCCTTTTTTGACATGTTTTTGGGGGATTTTACGTGAATACGATAGCAACCCTACATGAGGTATAAAATTTTAACGCAACGGCGCAAATCCCTAACCCCTGACACCTGAAACCTGACATCTGAAGCCTATGACAACCTACTCGGACGCTCAAAGTTCGTCAAAATGATGTGCGTGTAGATGCGCTTGCCATCAATGACCTCATCGGTTTCGAGCGTATCGTCAGCGGTATGCAACGCGCTAAACACCACATAGTACCCCTCGTCTCGTCTCTCCGATTGCAGATAGGCTGCCAGTTGCCCCTTGCCACGCTCAAAGGCTTTTAGGCTTGAAAATATTTTGGTTTCAATCAGGTACGAATGTGTCCGATAGCGTATCAGCAGGTCAATCCGCCCGCGCCCAGAGGGTATCTCAATAAAGGTTGTTCCTCCTATTTCTTGTATGAAGAAGGAGATGAACCCATCGAGAGAGTAGTGGCAGGCGGCTTCGCGCAGGTTTTCTGTGTCGAAGGCCTGATGTCCGCGCCGCCGCACATAGGCACGGTATTCTTGCAACAATGCATTCACGTTCAAGCGCCCATCGGGGTGGATGTAGTCGCGGAACGTGTCGTGGGCCGAGGTGAGGTAGTGGTTCATTTCGCCGTTGATAACCGGTGCGAATGCGCGTACCAAGCGTTTGGCATAGAGCGGTACCGCTATTCCCACAGAGCCATCTATCACATCAATGACGCCATGGGCATAGAGCCATGCCATATCCGGCACATCAACACTGAATGGGAGTGGTTGCTCATTGAAGAGTACACGCAGCATAAACGACTCTTTTTGACGTGCTTTTTCTATCACATTGGCAATGTTCATATCGTTTCGTCGTGTCAGGAAATAATTGAGGGTTGGATACCACGCATCCATCGTCACAGGTTGGCTCCTATCCGGTACAACATTGGTAACGAGGTAGTGGCACAACGCACAGACCAAGCCGGGTTGCCCGTTGGTGTTGTGGATAATAGCCGCGATCACCTCCTCGTCAAAGGGTTGCCCCGATTCGGTAACATATTGCCCAATGAGGTCGCGCACCTCCTCATCTGTGAAGTAGGGCAATTGCAACTCTTCTGCCACATTGAACGGTGAAGCGGTAGAGTATACCAACTCGGCAATCGTGCTCACCCCCACCAAAATGAGCGCATGCAGTGCTGACAAATGTTTTTTGTGATAGATGTCACGGAAGGCATGCATCACTTCGCTCAAAACAACATCTGGGATACCCTCAAATTCATCTATCACAAGCACAATAGGACGTGATTGTATAGAAGTATGATGAAAGAAGTGTATCACATCAAATGCGTTTTGAATGCTGCGATGTGTTGTTATGTTCTGTTGGGAAAGTTCTTCTTGAAGTTTGAAGGTAAGGGCTTGATAGAAGACTTCCCGTGAAATGTTTTTCAAAGACGCAAAACTAATCCATATGGGTACATAGTTATCCTTCAGTGAGTCCAGCAACAATTGAAAATAGGTGGTTTTGCCAGACTGCCGTGGGGCGAACAGGGTGATATAGCGCCCTTTGTTGACTTTTTCTTTGCCCTTGGCGATGAGTGCCTCGCGCATGACGGTGTAGTGCAGGTTTGGGTTGCACGGGCCAGAGGTGTTAAATTCACGCATGGGTGTTCCTTTCTTGGTTTTCGTGCATGCATGTCATCATAGCACAAGCGTAGGTATGTATCAACAACAAACGCAGCCCCTCGTCCAGCCTTTCCGATTTCAGGTAGGCTGCCAGTTGCGCCTTGCCACGCTCACGGGGCCGTCTTGGTAGACTTATATCTGCTGCGGCTACCGGGTAGTAGCATTTGATGAGGTGCTGCACTATATGCGCATGGTGATTGCTCTGCGTGAAACGCGGCGGATTAAGGGAGAGATTGATACCATCATAGGGTTTTAGACCAGAAACAAGGGTAAATTCACGATGATCCATCCTTCGCTGGTGCAGTAAAGATGAGAAGAAAGCGTGCAGTTGCACGGTTCGCTGCCTGTTTAAGTTCGTCGTCCGGGGGACAAACAGAAAGCCCTCCTAGTAGACGGCGTATCTGCATGTCGCCCACCGACAGTCCGAGTAGCGTGTTCACCATGTCGTCCATATCTGCTGACTGCACAATGATGCCGCGCTCTTGTAGATCACCAAGATAGCGTTCAAGATGCGGCACAGCGTTGTCTCGGCCGTTTTCGATCAGCAACTGTGCAAGTTCCGGCGTTTCATTAATGCCAGAGATAGCGACGCGGTTTACCCGCACTGACGACTCCGAGAGCACGGTGCGCAGATATTGATGGCAGAACCCACTCAGTACCATCTGTGGGGTGGCATCGGCAGCGGCGAACAGGTTGTTCATCCGCTTGCCAATAAGATTGGAACTGGTGCGTACCATTTCGGCAAACAATCCAGTCTTGCTACCAAACCAGCGATAGAGCGTTTCTTTGGAGCCGTTGCACGCACGGGCAATGTCGGACATAGTGAGCTGGCGATAGTCCTTCTCGCCAAGCAACTGCTCAACCACGTTGAGAATCTCCTGGACTCGTTCTGGTGAATAACGCATCGTGTTCCTCTCACTGCTCATAGGTCAGATCGTGCAAGGCAAACTGATAGTGACTGTCAAGTGTGCCTTCCTCGTCATACCAGCGATAGTCATACTGTGTTGGCACCATTGTGCCGTTTATCTCCTTGTAGCTGGATTTCTGCCCAATTTCCCGCAGACGCGAGAAATTGCCGTGCAGCATCAGGTCTACTGTTTCCATCTGCGTGATGCGACCATCGTCACCAAAGGTGACGAGATAGCGACCTTCAAGATTCTGGTGGTCGAGAACCAGCCATGCTTGATTCTCATTGTGTGCTTCCCAGTAGTGATACTCGCCCGGCAGCAATGCCCATGGGAAGGCAGGAGCAGAGCCAAAGTAGCGCAGCGTTAGGTAGCTGTGCAGGGCTTGCACATCTACAGGTTGCTGATAGTCAGTCTGCATAACCGTCTTGTACCCAA
Source organism: uncultured Chloroflexaceae bacterium (assembly GCA_964626155.1). Classification (GTDB taxonomy): domain Bacteria; phylum Chloroflexota; class Chloroflexia; order Chloroflexales; family Chloroflexaceae; genus JAAUSY01. The sequence goes on from CAZVEN010000058.1 coordinate 13,620, forward strand.
AGAACTTGGCACGCATATTATGCTGTCCTGGTCTATATGCGTCGCGGCTATCGAGGATGGGAAAACCAAAGCTAGTAGTATAGAGACCATGCCATACGTAGCTTGGCGAATCGACGCGGCTGTGCTGGCTGGCGCGGATGGAGAATTTACCCACTGGTAGCAGGAAATCGCCCGATTCTTGCCAGCGTACCGAGGCGACTTCAATGCTTTCTTGTTCAGCGAAAGCAAAGCGGAAATAGCGCTGAACAGGTTCCGGCAGGTTTTCATAGCGCTCCGGCGACAGCGAGACACGCTCGGTGTATGCTGTTTCATGAACATAATCATGGACGAGTTGGTGATGCTGCGTCGCGCTTACAACAAATCCGCCTGCGCCGAACCCAATACCAACAAGCAGCAGCATGGTCAGGACAAACACGATTTTTCGTGTGCGTGTGCTCATAGGAATACCTCCAGTTCAAACGATTACAAATGAACCGTACCGTTCGGTACGTCTACAGGATACATCATCTGCTGCCCGTTGTCAAGGATCCAAAGCAAGTATTTTTTCAACCGCTAAAGAAAAAGAATGAAACATACAAATGGGCAAAAGCCTGTTCACAATGTAGGTAAATACTCACCCCTCGCCCCTGGCCCCTATCTCACAAGGGTAGGTATTGAACCGCCAAGCCGCCAAGAGCGCCAAGATTGAAACGAGAGAATGGGCAAAAACCTGCTCACGATGTGCGGAAATGATAGAGACCTACCCTTGAAAGCTCACCCCTCGCCCCCTACTGCAACCTGCTAGGGCGCTCAAAGTGCGTCAAGATGATGTGCGTGTAGATGCGCTTGCCGTCAATGACCTCATCGGTTTCGAGCGTATCGTCATCGGTGTGCAATGCGCTAAACACCACATAGTACCCCTCCTCTCGTCTCTCCGATTGCAGATAGGCTGCCAGTTGCCCCTTGCCACGCTCAAAGGCCGTTAGGCTTGAAAATATTTTGGTTTCAATGAGGTACGAATGTGTCCGATAGCGTATCAGCAGGTCAGTCCGCCCGCGCCCAGAGGGTATCTCAATAAAGGTTGTTCCTCCTATTTCTTGTATGAAGAAGGAGATGAACCCATCAAGAGAGTAGTGGCAGGCGGCTTCGCGCAGGTTTTCGGTGTCGAACGCCTTATAGCCACGCCGCCGCACATAGGCACGGTATTCGCGTAGCAAGGCATTGATGTTCAAGCGCCCATCGGCGTGGATGTAGTCACTGAACGTGTCGTGGGCCGAGGTGAGGTAATGCGCCGATTCACCGTTGATAACCGGTGCGAATGCCCGTATCAAGCGTTTGGCATAGAGCGGTACCGCTATGCCAACAGAGCCATCTATCACATCAATGACGCCATGGGCATAGAGCCATGCCATATCCGGCACATCAACACTGAATGAGAGTGGTTGCTCACTGAAGAGTACGCGCAGCATAAACGACTCTTTTTGGCGTGCTTTTTCTATCACATTGGCAATGTTCATATCGTTTCGTCGCGTCAGGAAATAATTGAGGGTTGGATACCACGCATCCATCGTTATGGGCTGGCTCCTATCCGGCACAACGTTGGTGACGAGGTAGTGGCACAGCGCACATACTAAGCCGGGTTGCCCGTTGGTGTTGTGGATAATAGCCGCGATGACCTCCTCGTCAAAGGGTTGCTCCGATTCGGCGACATACTGCCCGATGAGGTCGCGCACTTCCTCGTCTGTGAAGTAGGGCAATTGCAACTCTTCTGCTACATTGAATGGTGACGCGGTAGAGAGTACCAACTCAGCAATGGTGCTTACACCCACCAGGATGAGCGCATGCAGGGCATAATCTGCTTTCTGGTGATAGATTTTCCTGAACGTGTGCATCACTTCAGACAATACCTCATCCGGTATCCCTTCAAATTCATCTATGACTAAGACAACAGGATTAGGTACTTCTTGCGCAATATGTTCAAAAAAACCTTCTAAATCAAGCGTATCTTGGATGCTATAGTCAATCGTCATGCCATGTTTGGAAAATCCCTTGAGAAGATTTCGTGTCAATCCTTGGTAAAACCTTGTACGTGGGATATTCTTGTAATTTTCAAAACTAATCCATATAGGCACATAGTCATCCTTCAGCTCGTGCAGCAACAATTGAAAATAGGTGGTCTTGCCAGACTGCCGTGGGGCAAACAGGGTGATATAGCGCCCTTTGTTGACTTTTTCTTTGCCCTTGGCGATGAGTGCCTCGCGCATGACGGTGTAGTGTAGCTCTGGGTTGCACGGGCCAGAGGTATTAAATTCACGCATGGGTGTTTTCCCTTTTCTGTGTTTCAATTCATGCATGCCATCATAGCACAGATGTAGTGGTGTATCAACTATAGGCGACCGGTGACCGGTGATAGGGGGCACCGTGAGACTTCCGAAGTCTTAGAGACTTTGGAAGTCTAGCGTCTTTTCAATGCAAAGGTGCAAAGGCGCAAAGGCGCAAAGATGCAGAGAGAGAAAAGGTTCGTGAGAACGTCGAAAGAAAGCTGTTGTGGTATCATCGGCGGCAGCAAACGAAGTTGGCCCAGATGGCCGGGTGGCTCCAATCGGAGTGCTCTAGCAAAGCCAACTGCGTATGGCGCAGGGCTGTTGCTGGGTTGAGCTGGCTTTCAGTGCGCACTATGTAGGAGAGAAAGCCATAGAAATGCTCCATGAGCACAGCCGAATCGCTTTCGTGCAGGGGCCAGCAACTTGCCAGTACACGTTGTGCTCCGGCTACAAAGCAAGCCGATTGAAAAGCTAACAATGAGCCACCTGTATCTAGTCCGGCTGCTGTGGTACAACCGCCAAGCGTGACAAGCTCGGTGCCAGTCAGGGGCAAGTCAAAGCATTGTTCAACCGAAAACAAGCCCCCGGTGATGTGAAAAGCGCTGAAAATGGGGTTTTGGTGGATGACGCTGTTGTCGTGGTGGGCTGCAATATGGAGCAATCGTGGGGGAGATTGCATGCTCATGAGCATATGCAGGTCTTGGGCATCATCTACCATGCACACACTGTCGGGAAAGGCTTTTTGCACCGCTTCAACTTGGGCGACGCTCCCGGCAAGCATGCCCCCATACGTTGTGGCCAGAGCGAGCGGGGGAGCAAGTGTATCCTGTGTTGCTGGCGGCACGAGCATTAATGCACCACACGGGGTTAGCTCTATCTCATGCTGTTCAATGAGGTAGGTATGCCCATCCCAAAGCGCTGCAAATGGTATGGAATACAGCGGTGAGCAAGGTGCAATCAAGAGACGCGCACCTGCCGGCAATGCACCAAGGGGTGCTATGAGCATATCATAGCACGCTTGCAATGTTGGTTGCGTTTCACGAATCCACAGCTTCCAGTTTTGTTTACGCAAGTCTATACTGCGCACTACGGACATGCAATCGCTCCAGAACTTGTGTGTAAGTGACACAATATCGCGTGCTTTACCAAGTGGGGTGACGGAGCATGTCCCATCGGCATAGAGGCAAGCGGCAAAAAGGTCGGTACCGCAGCGCATATATTCAATGAGTACATCGGCTTGCATATGTGGCAGCGCTTGAAGTGGTTGTGCGAGCATTGTATGTTCGCTAGGTACACTGGCAAGGTGAAGACGCCGTCGGCGCAGGTCATAGAGATGCTCTTGAAGCTGGTTGATGGTTTGCTGCACGGTGCTTGTGCCTGTCGAAGGTCTACCATTGGTGCTTGTGCCTGTCGAAGGTCTACCATTGGTGCTTGTGCCTGTCGAAGGCGCATGCGTAAGTTGCAACCGCTGATAGGCTAGTTGCTGCCGCACGTGCTCAATGTTGTACTGAATGGCTGCTACCTCATCGGTATGCTCAGTAGCCAGTTTGTGGGCAATGCGTGACTCTTGCAGCAGGTCAAAGAGCGCACTGCCTTTGGCACGCCATATATATGATAGGGCTTGGAGTGGGCGATCATGGGCTATATGTTGATGTACGAGGGTGGGCAATAGGTCATCATGCTGCTCTAGGAATGAGGCTTTCAATTCTTCTACGTGTAGCATGCGCCGGATTTGGTCATCGCATGCGACGGCAGCATCAAGGTAGAAACAAGCGGTATCTGGGTCTTCGGGCAGGGCTAGGTTGCCCAGAAGGGCTAGGGCGCGTCGCTCATGCCAGTGGTCATTGCGCTGCCGGGCAAGTTGGAGTGCGTGCTCAGCCGATGCCGTGGCTTGTTGGTGATAGTAGGACGGGTCCTGTTCTTGTACTTCTCCTTGGGCTTGTTTGTTGTTGCGCCCCTTGCCTTTGGTTTTGCGCTTGCGCTTGCGGTTATCGGGATGCAGAGCGTTGGTCCACATCTGCGTCAGCACTTCGGCCTGCACGATGGCATACCACAGGGAAAGTTCGGCACTGGCGTTGTCGGGCACTGGGGTTTGGATAAGCTCAATAGCATCAACGGGTGCTTCATCCCATACGAGCGCCAATTCAATGCGCTCCAGCAGCATCTTGGTTTGCCATTCGACAAGCCCCAAGGTATGCCAGATGGCGTCAGCTTTGTCAAGCAGTGGGTGTACATGATGATACATGCCTTCGCGCCGATGCACAACAGCTTCGCCATAGCAAGCTTCGCCTGCATATTTCAACATCTGTTTTTCTTCAAATAGGGAATGCGCTTTTCTATAGGTGTATACTGCGGATTCGCGCATGCCAATATGCGCCAGCAGGTGGGCTTCACGCAGCATGACTGAGCCTATTTCCATGGTGTTGTGCTGCTTTTCAAACTGTTGTCGTGCTGCCTGAAGACGATACAATGCTTCAAGGGGATACCCCATGGCACTGGCAAACTCGCCGAGCACCATATCAATGCGGGCAACGGTCAGCCACTGTTCATATGATTGTGCTACTGAGCGGCATTCTAGGAGCGCTTGCATGCCGTCATGCACACTCATATGCCCAAGCATCACTTGCGTTTGGATGCGGTTCGTGAGCACTTCGTTGGCGACATCGGGCATCTCAAGCATGTGGGCATGCTCTAGGGCTTGGTCATGGATGGGGAGTGCTTGCTCATACCGGCCACGTTCGTGCAGCAACCAGCCATAGTTTTGCTCAAGGGCTTGCTGCCAATCTATCACCTGCATCCAGTCGGGCGATGTGCTATCTATGGTATCGTAGATGGCTTTTGCTTCTTGGTAGGCTGCATCGGCATCGTCAAACCGCGATGTGTCGGTTATGTCGGTATACATCATGACGAGGTTGCCAAGCAGTCGTGCCACGCTCAGTGGGTCGCCATGTGTGCGGTAGGCTTGCAAGGAACGTTCATAGCATTGTATGGCTTCTTGGGGGTTGCGATGAGCTTCGCGGTTGCCTATGAGCCAATCGGTTAGTGGATGCGCCAGAGGCTCATCAGTGAGCGCTTTGGCAATGTGTATGGCACTTACAACAATGGTATCGGCGGTAGCGGGGTTGCTGTAGAGCACGTCGCTGAGCATTTGTTTGTAGGTTTCGATGATGCGCAGGTCGAGGTGTTCTCGATGACGTGCAAGCCAATCCGCACGTTCGAGAGGGGAACATGCCAGAAATGCTTTGGCACGTTCCAATGGGTCTGATAATATCATTTTATTCTCCACTATTTTGATGGCATATTGCTCTTGCCAACGTGAAGCTGATGCACGACAATCTCTTCATCTTTTGTCACTATACGCATGCAATAGATGCCAGCAGCAAGCTCTTCACATGTAAAGGTGCTTTCTGCATCTTCGCCGAGAGCAGCTTCTACTTCTGGTTGGTTTGGCAGGTTGAGTTGTTGGAGCAACACAGCATCTATCTGCCCAGTTGCAAGCAGACCGTCTGGTGTGCGTATGTCGCCAAACAAGGTCCATGTATGGGGCTTGTCGCAGCCCTTTTCGGTGTTGATGGTGATGTGGAAGTGTGGCGAGGTATAAATAACATGCTCACCCATTACGCCAAGGGCTATCACTGGCTGCGCGATGGCATCAATCATGGTGCGTACTATGCCTGTCATAGCTTCGACAGCATGCCGCAGGAATGGTGCTGTTGGCTCCAGCAACTCTTCGTCTGTCTCTATAGCATCTATAGCATCCAATAGTGCCAGTTCTTCTTGACAGAGTGGGCAGAGCATTACATGGTTGTGGATGGCTTGTTGTTTTGCGCCGGTTAATTGTTCGGTGTGGTAGGCAACCAAGGAAGTAGAATCTGGGCATTGCATACGATACAATGCGCCCTGCAATGCGTGAAGTTCATGGGCAAGGTAGGCGGCTGCTACCATGCAGGCAGGCGATTGCTTGATGGCGGCTCCTATGTCTGGGGTAGCGACTCCGGTGACATAATCAAACAAGACATCTTCACCTAGAGAACACGGTTGTTGTACTTGTTCTTTCATTTGTTCATAGTCCTTTACTTCATATGTATCATCAACCATGCGCATGAAAAGGGCTGTGTCGGCACCGACCATTTTTTCCCTCTCTGCTGGCAGGTCACACCATTGTCGCAGGGTGCTATCTTTTCTCAACCGGCGCTGAATGCGTTGGATGGTGGCTTGCAATTCGTTCCAGTTGGCAAATAGGCCGCTATACCGTTCGAGTATGTCCTTTTGTTTCAGTCCAAGCACAAAGTAGAGGTCAAATGCTGTACGTTCTTTGTCGGTTGTGAGGAGATGGTGTATATGGGTGCTAAGGTCTTCGTAGGCGATTTTTTGTTCTACGTCTTGGGCGACATCGGAAATAGGCAAAAATGCTTCATATTCCAGTTTGTAGAGCAAGGGCCACTCGCGCTGTAAGCACTTCAATTCGCGCCATTTGTCAATGCAAACTGAACGGATGCAGAGCGATAAAATCCGTAACAGTACCCCCAAATGGTCTGGGTTGTCTATATGAGGCGCATATTGCCAAAATTTCCACCAGCTATCTTGCACTATTTCTTCACGGTCAAGATGATGGCAGTCAACACGCTGTTTGGTTGTAGATGTGTTGAAGAAATGATGCACGCATCGTTGCACCCACGCATTGAAGACTCGTTGTACTTGGGCAATGGCGTCTTGCTCACCACGAAATGCACGGTGTAAGAGTTCGACGCAGCAGGGCGAGGATGTTGTGTGGTGCGTTTGGTGTTCAGCACGCTCTTTTTGGCAGCATGCAACGAGTACACCAAGGTTGTGTGTACTCACCTCCATACCAGTTCCCCTTTCCTATACACTATACCACTACGTAAGAGAACATGGTACACGAAAATCTTGTTTGTGTGGAGATCTGAAACCAACTTCCAACATTCATCCGAAATCATGGCGACATACGCGCAACGTGGGATTGCGACGAGACGCCACAAGACAGCTCGCAGCATTGCAGCGTACCAGCAAAGCATTGCATGGTCCTTTTTTTAGAGCTTTGCGTTCTTTGTGGCTTGGCGCGAGGTCTTCATGAAAAAAGAAACCCCGCTATGCGCGGTGTATCTCTATGACCCAAGCGGGTTGATAACGGATGTGGATAGTGGTGAGCCTATCAGTAATGCCATCCGCATTTTACAAACCCAAGGGCTTTGCGCTATAATGCTCCCCACGGCATACGAGGTATGCTAACGACTCGGGGTGTGAGTACAAAAACACTGTTCTGTAGTATTCCGTGTAGTTAAACTCGATGAAAGCGCTATCTCTTTCGACTCGGGGTTGAGTATCGAGATAGTCATGAAAGTGCTTTACATATGCTACCGATAGCCCTCATACTCCATGAGCGCCTACAAACAACGGTCATGCTCTTCATGATAGCTTTGGGGCTATGGGGATTGTTCAACTATTTTCGGAATGTAGACGTGACAGACGGCTATCGCGGTGCGCTTGTCATAGGTGAGTTGCTCATTATCAGTGAGGCGTTGATTGGTCTTTACCTCTTACCGTCGCATGGGAGTTTGCTACCACGGCAAAGCATCCATATCCTCTATGGTATTACCTGTGTGATTGCCCTGCCGGGTGCCTTTGCCTATACCCGTGGCCGCGATGGACGTTGGGAGGGGTTAGCCTATGCCTGTGTGTGCCTCTTTGTAGCAGGGCTTTCCATTCGCCTACAACACATTGCTACTATACAGACATAGGTATACAATGAAGACCCTGTAGTCGGTAGTGTTTTGTGTCATGAGCTACAGACTACAGAAGACTACCGACTATGTATCGCGTCGTCTTGGACGCTGATACCGACTGCGACTGTCGCGCCGGTCGCTGCCATGGTCGCTGCCACGGTCGCTGCCACCACGGTCGCTGCCACCACGGTCGCTGCCACCACGGTCGCTGCCACCACGGTCGCTGCCACGGTCACGGTCATAACTGCGACTGTCGCGCCGGTCACCACCACGGTCACGGTCGCCACGATACCCGCCACGGTCGCTACGGTCGCCACGTAAACCAGCAGCATCGCGCACCATTTTACGTTGCTCTGCTGTTTCACCGGTAAGTATTGCACGACGGCTGAGGCTAATCTTACCCGTAGCCTCATCAATGGCTATTACCATGACGTTAATTTCGTCACCTACTTGTACTTCATCCTCAACCATGCGCACGCGCCCTTCGGCCAATTCACTCACATGCACCATGCCATCTTTGCCCGGCAAGATGTTGACAAACGCACCATGCTGGATAATACGCACAACCTTGCCGAGAAAAATATCGCCTACTTTGGCTTCGCGTGTGAGGCTTTCGATAATTTGCACGGCTTGGGTCGCGGCCTCGGCATTGGCGGTAGCGACAAAAATACGGCCATCATTTTCGACATCAATCGTGGCCCCCGTTTGCTCAATGATGCTGCGGATGGTCTTACCACCGGGGCCGATGACTGCGCCGATCTTATCCACAGGTATTTGGAGTGTCACAATACGTGGTGCATATTGCGAAAGCTCTTTGCGTGGTTCTGGTAACACCGCATTCATCTTTTCTATAATAGCCAAGCGGGCTTCACGGGCTTGCGCGAATGCTTGTGCCATTATGTCATAGGTGATACCAGTTGTCTTAATATCCATTTGTAGGCCAGTTATGCCCTTCTTGGTTCCTGCTACCTTAAAATCCATATCGCCTAGGGCATCTTCAATGCCCTGAATATCGGTGAGTATCTGTATTTTTCCTTCGTCACCGGTTACTAACCCCATGGCAATGCCAGCGACGTGATATTTAATGGGCACGCCAGCGTCCATGAGGCTCAAACTGCTGCCACATACACTGGCCATAGAACTGCTCCCATTGGAGCTCAGGACTTCGCTCACAAGCCGCATGGTATAGGGGAACTCGGTTTCGTCGGGGAGCACAGCATAGAGTGAACGTTCGGCCAATGCTCCGTGCCCAATATCGCGGCGACGTGGAGAACCAAGCCGCTTTGCCTCGCCGGTGCTAAATGGTGGGAAGTTGTAGTGATGAATATAGCGCTTGCTCGTTTCTATCCCAAGGTCATCAAGGCGTTGCTCTTCACCTGGTGATCCAAGCGTGGTAATAGTCAATACTTGGGTTTGTCCTCTCGAAAACAAGCCGCTGCCATGGACCCGTGGTATGATGCCGGCGTCAATGTTGATGGTGCGGATTTCGTTCAATTCGCGCCCATCTACGCGATTGCCATGGTTTAGGATAGCCGAGCGCACTTCCTCTTTCAAGAGCGTATCAAAGACTTTTTCGACTGTTTTGGTGCGTTCAGGTATTTCTTCTTCTGGCTCATCGGCGGTAAAATGCTCTACGACGATGGTTTTTAACGCTTGGGTTGCTTCCTCACGGGCAGTTTTATCGGGGTTGTTGGCTGATTCCTGTAAACGGTCGCCCATAAATTTCTTAACTTCCTCTTCCAATGAGGCATCTGTTTCTGGTGGAACAAACTCGCGTTTGGGTCGGCCACAGAGAGCGACGAGTTCTTCTTGTAGCGCAACAATCTGCTTGCACACATCGTGCCCTTGCTTGATAGCTGCAACCATATCATCTTCGGTCAATTCATATGCGCCGGCTTCAACCATCAAGACGGCGTCTTTTGTCCCGGCTACCATCAATTCAAGCGTACTCTTATCTAAATCTACCATAGATGGGTTGGCTATGAGCACACCATCGAGGTACCCCATTTGCACTGCACCTACGGACTCTGCAAATGGAATGTCGCTGATGCTGAGGGCTGCGGATGCACCGATAATGGCGAGTGAACCCGGGTCTTGGACCATGTCAATGGAAAATGTTGTGATGATAATTTGCACTTCGTTGGTGTATCCTTTGGGAAAGAGTGGTCGCAGTGGCCTATCGGTAAGACGTGAGATCAAGATAGCGGTTGTGGTTGGCTTGCCCTCACGCTTAAAATAGTTGCCTGGTATTTTCCCGGCAGCATACATTTTTTCTTCGTAGTCTACTGTCAATGGGAAGAAGTCTGTTCCTTCACGCGCTTCTTTTGCACCAACAACGGTAGCGAGGAGCATTGTATCGCCGTAACGAACCGTGACAGCTCCATCGGCCTGTTCAGCTAGTTGCCCTGTTTCAAGGGTGAGTGTTCGACCAGCAATCTCAGTACTTACGGTATAGATCTGACGATCTGACATACACGAACCTTCCTTATGTAATGTGATATTTATCCAAGTAGTATCATGTTTCTACTCGTTTTGTGAACCATTCACATCTCTACATGCTGCATAGGAGTGTTGCCTATGCAGGCTTGCTAAGAGCAATAAAGCACCAGTGAAGATTATCTTCTCTGGTGCTTCTACCTTCTTCGTACATTCATGCGAACTAGTATTCTATGCACGTGTGACAATGTACCTACCTTGCTTTGTCCTGATACAAGAACCCAAATCACAAGTGTACAGTATAGCTTGGGACGTATCAACCAGCACAAAGCCTTTTCTGCGGGTCTATTGTCTATTGCCATTTGGCTTGCAACTTTTCTGGCAACACACAAAAGGAGAAAACGCCTCCTCTATACAGCATACCATATTTTGTGACCGTGCGCAACAATGGTGTGTGTGTTATGTGTACACGTGTGAGGTGTTTACATTGCGTAGCATCGGGAGAGCAGGATTACATCATCCTGCTCTCCCGCTCTTTTGCTTACTACCTACCCGCTGATGGTGTTACGAGAGGCAAAATAGGTGTAGCAGTTGTCTGCACAGTTGGCGTAGATGTGACAACAACCCGCCGTACTGTCGCTGTGGCAGTCGGTTTGGGCTTAGGCGTTGGTGTGGCAGTCGGTTTGGGCTTAAGCGTCGCTGTGACAGTCGGTTTAGGCGTTGCTGTGGCTGTTGGTTTGGGCGTTGGTGTGTTTGTGGGCGTTGCTGTGG
>CAZVEN010000059.1:0-24682 GCA_964626155.1 uncultured Chloroflexaceae bacterium
AACCTAAAACCTAAAACCTAAAACCTAAAACCTAAAACCTAAAACCTAAAACCTGAAACCTAAGAGTAAGGAGAATAGAGTATGGAACAGTCGAAAAGCATAGAGGAACTACAGGCAGAGAACGAACACCTGCGACAACAATTGCAGGAAATGGAACAGGCACAGCGTAAGCTACAGGAACATGCCGACACACTACTGGAACGTGCAGCGTCGCTAGAAGCTATTTTTGAACGTGCGGCTATAGGCCTTGTTGTCGGTTCAATGGAAGGGCGAGTAGTCAAAAGTAACCCGCACTTTCAGGCAATTGTTGGCTACACAGATGAAGAGTTGCATGGGATGAGTTTTGCGGTCTTTACGCATTCCGAAGAGGTTGCTCACGAAATGGCATTGCTTACCGAAGTTATAGAAGGGAAACGTCCTTCGTATCAGATAGATAAGCGTTATATCCGCAAAGATGGGCAGATTATTTGGGTGCGTGTTGGTGTTTCATTGTTGCGTGATGCAGAAGGAAATCCTGCTCTGTTTCTTGCAAGCGTCGAAGACATCAACGAGCAGAAACGTATGCAAGAGACGCTGACCGAGCACGAGGAGCGTATGCGCCTCGTGCTTGAGGCAACCAACGATGGCGTATGGGATTGGCATATCCCCACGGGCGAATTGTATTTCAGTGATGGATGGCAAACCATGCTCGGTTTTGAACCAGGTGAGCTCGAAGGTCATGTCAGTACTTGGGAAAACCTGCTGCATCCCGATGACAAAACCCAAACGATACAAACTGTCAATGATTACCTACATGGAGAAAGCTCATTCTACGAAGTCAAGTTTCGCATGCAAACCAAATCGGGGGGCTGGAAGTGGATTCTAGGGCGTGGCAAGGTAGTGCAGCGTGACATCGAGGGCAAGCCAGTGCGCATGATTGGTTCCCATGTTGATATTACTGAGCAGAAGAAAGCGGAGCAAACGTTGCAACATTCACATGACATGCTCGATGTCGTGATGAATAGCATAGATGCACTCATTTATGTTGCTGATATGGATACCTATGAAATGGTTTATATGAACAAGCACGGTGTTGATGCATTTGGGTCTATCAATGGGCGTGCATGTTGGCAAATATTGCAAAAAGGGCAACATGGCCCATGTCTTTTTTGTACCAATAACCGGTTGCTTGATGCGCAGGGCAACCCAACCGCTCCATATCGCTGGGAGTTTCAGAACACCCTCAATGGTCGCTGGTATGGCATCGTAGACCAAGCTATCCGCTGGGTTGATGGGCGCATAGTGCGGATTGAAGTTGCCACAGATATAGACGCTATGAAAAAAGATGCAGAAACGTTGCGCATATTCAAGGCAATGGCGGATTATTCGCCCGATGCCATTGGCATTGCAAATCCAGAAGGGGTAATTACCTATGCAAACCCAGCCTTTCAGGATATGTTCGGCTATGGCGATGACACGCTTGGTATGATAAATGTAACGCTTTTTACCCAAGAAACCCAACAGCAAATCGTGCCAACGCTGTTAGAATATGTCTTGACCAAGGGTTTCTGGATGGGTATGCTTACCGGGTTGCGCAAAGACGGCAGTGCATTTCCTGCACAGTTATCTGGATTTTGCATTCGTGATGAGCATAACAATGTACTTGCCATGCCAGCTATCATCCGTGATATGACAGAGATGCAACAGAAGGAACAGGCATTGCGTGCCAGTGAGGATGAGCGCAAAGCATACCAAGAACAAATTATCGAGGCGCAACAAGCAGCGTTGCGCGAGCTTTCGGCACCCCTCTTGCCCATTTCAGATAGTGTCGTAGTTATGCCGCTCATTGGCAGCATAGATACGCGACGAGCACAACAGGTCATGGAGACACTGTTGGAAGGGGTATCGCAAAATCGCGCCGATGTTGCTATTGTAGATATTACGGGTGTGCAGGTTGTAGATACGCAAGTGGCCAATGCACTCATTCAAGCAGCACAAGCCGTGAAGTTGCTTGGGGCACAGGTTGTCCTCACCGGCATCGGGCCAACGATGGCCCAGACGTTGGTGAGTTTGGGTGCCGACCTGAGCAGCATCGTGACACGCGGCAGCTTGCGGCGTGGTATTGCGTGGGCTATGCAGGGGTTGGAGGACAGATGATAGGTGATAGGTGATAGGTGTGAGGTGATAGGTGTGAGGTGTGAGTGACTGGTGCCACGCACTCCCAAAAGTGCGTGGCACCCTAGGTCATTTTACCAAGCAACGGGCAGGATGCCGGTGCTACGACGCCTAGCAGCGCCATTTGTTAATCGTAGAGACGTTGCACGCAACGTCTCTGCGTTCCCTAATCCCGCATATTCAACTCCTCGCGGACAACATAAATGGACTTTTGTTGCGTCTCATAATATGTGCGCACAACGAGCTCGCCGATAAGCCCCATGCTGATGAACTGCGCCCCCAACATAATCAGCAACACACCAAGTTGCAACAATGGGCGCTTAGAAAGCTTTTCGTCTGCAAACAGCTTGAGCACAGCCAAATAGAGGCTAATCGTGCCACCCAAAAACATGGACAGCAGACCCAATAAGCCAAACATCTGCATTGGGCGGGTAGAATAACTCAACAGAAAGCGGACCGTCACCAAATCGAGAATAACACGCACAGTACGGCTAATGCCATACTTAGAAGCACCAAACTGGCGCGGGTGGTGGCGCACAGCCAATTCTGTCACCGACACACCCTGCCACGACGCAATAGCAGGAATGAAGCGGTGCAACTCCCCATACAAATGAATGCCCTGCACCACATGCGTACGATACGCCTTCAACGAACAGCCATAGTCATGCAAGTGGACCCCCGTCATCGCCGAAATAATGCGGTTGGCTATCATAGAAGGCAGACGCCGGCTGATGAACGGGTCTTGGCGATGCTCACGCCAGCCACTCACCACATCATAGCCCTCTTCTAGCTTCTTCAGCAGCAACGGAATGTCGGCCGGTTCATTCTGCAAGTCTGCATCAATCGTCACGACAACTTCGCCGCGTGCGCGGTGAAAACCAGCCGAAAACGCCGCCGTCTGACCAAAGTTGCGCCGGAACCGTACCACGCGCAACCGAGAGTCTGCTTGCGACAAGTTTTTCAAGAGCTCAAAACTGCGGTCATGGCTACCATCATCTATCGCAAGAATCTCATAGCCACACCCAAGTGTCTCTAAACTTTCAGTCAAACGCTCATAGAGGAGAGCAATGCTTTCTTCCTCATTATAAATAGGTATCACCACTGAAACATAGGGCTTCTGGGCATTGCCATTGTCCTCATGCCCTCTATCAGCACTCGTCAACGACTGATTTCGGGACGGTTCAGCGTACTGATGCATGTGTTCCATACAAAAAACCCTCTACCTCTTCTATTTTCAACATGCGTATCATGCATGATGCATCATGCATAATGCATGATGCATCAGTGCAGTATTCATTGCTCATCACTGGTATGAGTGGTTAGCTCATACAAAAAAAGTGTTCTTTTCTCTTCCGGGAACTCCATTTGTTGCACAACGTGCCCATGCTGCTCAAGCCACGCCTGTGTCACCTCTTGGTGATACATAAAATCGTGATGATAGGCTGTACGCTCCAACCACACCCGCTTATAGCTTGGCGCAAACGCTGAAACAGGCTGCACATGCGAAAGACCTGGCCAGTCCATATACGTCATGCGTATAGCCCAATATTCCGCATCAAACACCGGGCCGGGGAGCACGTAAAAGTGTGTCACATCTGGGTGGCGTATCGCCATAGCCGCAAAAAACTGCCACGACATGCCAGCAATAGCTACATCTGCACCACGTTCTTGCACCAACGTATCAGCTAAGCGTATGGTGCTATTTGGCTGCGGGTTCCTAGAGTAGCCCATACCTACACTCACCAGCATGCTTGCCATACATGCCAACGCCAGCAAACGCACAGCACGGCTATGATAAAAGTGTATAAACATCCATGCCAACAACACCAAGAGCGGCGGCGCAATCCCAATCAGGTAGCGTGTCATCAGCATTGGGCGTACAGTGAGTGAAAGCGTTGTTGCCACAATGATAGGCACCCATATCAAACAGTGCAACAATAGCCACTCGCGTACTGGAACAGGTGACTCGGCAGAATGGAATGCAGCGAAAAGAGCTCGCGCACTGTAGAACAAAACAAGCACAACGGCTACGACACCAACCAAAACCGTTGCAATAGCCACTATATGGATAGTTCTCAATGCCTGCGCATCTTGCACAGAGCTGAGAAGATGCAAAGTTCCAGTGCTATATTCAATAAGCGCCGGCATCCAGTCAAAAAGCGTGTTCTTAGCCAGCCAGTATTGGTTCATTGCAATGCCAACACTCTTCGACAGTTGAGGCAAAAAAGGCAAAAAAGCCACAACCCCAACAACCTGAGCAATGAGAAAGCCACGCCAGCGCCTTTTATCAATGTATCCTTGCCGGTAGGTATCCACAAGTGCCCACACATCGCATGCCAACAGCGAAAAGGGAATGTAGAAATGGGTATACCAACCGGCAATGAACACAAGACAAAACCCACACCAGAGCTTCCACCCGCCAGAACGCCATGCATGCAGAAAAAGGAGTGCAGCAACTGTCACAAGTAATGTCATAAGCGGGTACATACGCGCTTGTTGGCTATGGGCAACCTGCACAGGCGAAATAGCAATACACGCCGCTGCTATCATCCCTACCGTACTATTCGCCAGTGTGGTGCCAAACAGATATAGTGCTGGTATGCATGCTGTGCCAACAAGCACAGACAACAACCGCATGGTAATCAGGTCATCGCCCACATACATCCACAGATGCATGAGCATATAGTAAAGCGGTGGGTGTACATCTGGCAGCGAAGACCATATGTCAGCAATGGAAGGCCGTGCAGCGATGTAGGTAAAAATTTCGTCGTCGAAGTAATCGTGGTATGAAAGGGTATGCAAGCGCAGAAGAAGGCCCACCATGGTACACACAAATAGAGCTACAAGCGGACGCTGTAGCACGAAAGCAGGGTAGGCTTGGAGCTTTTCCTTCATTGTTCCTACTGTACAGGTACCCACCCATCCTCAACAACAACTTGCTGGCCCTCTTCACTCAACACAAATGTTATAAACTCAAATGCATAGGAACTACTCAACTGATTTGTCAGCAACAACAGAGGACGTTTGAGTTTATAAGAGCCATCGAGTGCCGTTTCAGGGCTTGGTTCCACACCATCAATACGGAGTACTTTTACTTCTTCTCCCAAGTGCGCAAAACCCACATAGCCAATTGCGCCCTCGGTATTACTCACATGCACATACATCTCACCGGCTGTAAATTGCTCAACAGCATGTTCAGTTGGGTCGCCACCATCGAGAACAATAGCATCAAACGCACCGCGTGTACCAGAGGTAAAACCACGTACCACGGGCAAAATAGGTACATCGTTTCCGCCAACTTCTTGCCAATTGGTGATGTAGCCCTCATATATACCACGCAGTTGCTCCATGCTCAGTTGCTCCACCGTGTTTGAAGGATGTACAACAACGGCCAACACATCAACCGCAATTTGATGCACTGTTAGACCACTCTTTTCTTCCTCCGTCAGTTCCCGTGAAGCCATGCCAACATCCACCGTACCATCTTGTATTGCCTGAATACCTGCCCGTGACCCTCCACCGGCTATTTCAAATGCAATGCCGGGTTTTTTAGCTTGATACACTGCTCCGAGCTTTTCTACCAGCGGTTGTACACTGGTACTACCTACAAATGTGATACGAAAACTGCCACCAGACGAAACCTCCGGCAGGTCTTCTGGTGAAGATGGATTACTTCCACAACCGCCTAACACCAATGCTAACACGATGCATACAAGAACCTGTATCTGGACTCGCATTATCTTCTCCTCCTCCTCGAACATACTTATATACAGATACCGGTTTAGACTACACAGAAAGCACATACGGAATAGGAAAATGCCTTCTGACCATCATTTTGCTCTTGTCTGTTGCTCTACAGTTTCGTATGTCTCCTCTCACTCCATAAAAAAGAGCACAGGCCGGCACAGGGCCGGCCCGACAATGGGTATAGGTATCGTTCGGGCCGGCATTGCGCCATCCCGATGATGTTTATATACGTTCTTTAGCGCGGTGTATGCGCACCGTGCGAATCATAAGCGTCACACCAAGCAGTGCAAAACCAGCCAACGGCACCCCCGTGCTCGTTGCTGGCAGCGATAGGGAATCTATCGTATTTCTTCGCGGCATATCAACATTGGCAACAGGCGATGCGGTCGTGCCACTGCCACCTTCGGCCACCTGCACAGGTGAACTCGTCGCATCAGAAGCCGCATCGGATGTTGCTGTAGCTGCTTGCATAGCCGCTGTGCCGGTAGCTTGGGCTGTACCAGCAGGTTGTACCGTGTTCGTCGTTTTTGGCGTGCCCATTGTTTGGGCAGTGTTGGTAGCTTGCGGTGTGCGTGTCTTTGGTGTTGGCGAATTCGTAGGTGTCATCTGCTGCCCCGGTCCAAGCACTTGCAGCGTCACAATGTTGGAGTAGAAGGGACGTTTTAGCGATTCATACTCAACTTGTGCTTGGGCTACCAAAAGTGTGCCACTTGGAACGTCAGGCTTTATTTTGGTCACTACCGTCAACTCGACCAATTCGCCCGGCTTGAGCGAGTCGAGCTTAAATTCTACATCGTTCCCTTTGATTGTCGGGTCTTGCCCACGGTCTGAATTGGCCCCTTCCAACGCTAGGTTTGAGGGGAATGTGCTATGAATGACAATATCTTGCACGTCGCCTGAACCGGCCCCAGTTACTGGACGGTCATTGTGTAACACTAGGGTATACTCTACCTCTTTCCCGGGAAACGCACTGCCCCAATCGCTCATCATGCGGAAGTTGATGCCAGACTCAACAGGGGTAGACGTTGGTGGTTCTGTTGGCTCTGGTACGGGTGTATCAATGGGTTCCCGTGTAGGAACGATGCGTTCTTCTTCGGGCACGACCGTTTCTTGCTCGCGCACCGAGGGGGCTACCACGGCAGGCGGTGTTGTCGGTTGCCAAACTGGGCGCGGAGTAGGCTGCACGATGCCCGTTACGTGCGTAGGTGAAGGCAAAGGCGGCGGCGGCGGCGGCGGTGTTGGTGAAGAGGGTTGGAACGGTCCTTCTGTTGGCGGCGGTGGCGGCGGTATGGGCGGCGTCTTTGAGGTAGCTCGATCTACACGTGTTGGCTCTACAGCATCGCTATCGTCATCGGTATCATCGGTATCATCGGTATCAGTATCATCGTCCTTATCGTCATCGTCGTCCTTATCGTCATCGTCGTCGTCGTCCTTATCGTCATCGTCGTCGTCGTCCTTATCGTCATCGTCGTCATCTTCTTCTGTTGCTGTAGGCTCAACTGTAGGACGTTCTGGTGTATCGGTTTCGGAAGGCACTTGGGTTTCTTCTGGCACCAAGGTAGGGCGTGGGTACAATGTTGGTGTTGCTGTTGCGCCAGGTACAACAGTCCACGTTGGTGTAGGACCAGCAGGCGTAGGTGTCATTGGTAGGTCAGTTGGCGGCGGGGCATTGGTAGCCGTTGGCACATCTTCACGCACCAATACCGATACAGAGTCTCCGGCTGCACCACCATTCACAGATGCATGATTGACAATGCTCCCATTGGCAGGATAACTTGCAACCAAAACCGTAATGATGACACTGGCTGACGCACCATCCCAAACAGATAATGAACAACTCACCGCTTGCCCAACAGCACATGAGCCACGATTGGCGACAGCGCTTAGAACCTGCAAATGCTCACTGATTGCATCTTCCAGCGTTACGGTATGCTCGGTGGCACTAGAGGAACTGACGGTAATGTTAAAGGTAAGCTGTTCACCTAAAGCCACTGCACCTTTATTGCTTGTTTTCGAGACGCTGAGTACAAGAGGACCGCCGGGCGTATTCGTAGGTATGGGGGTAAGGTTGGGCGTTGTTGGTATGGGCGTGTTTGTTGGCGTTGATGTAGCTCTAGGCGTTGGTGTATTGGCCGGTATCTCAGTCGGTTGCTCTCCACTAGATGTGGGCGTTGGTGTTGCACCTGTTTCGTCTTCCGTGGGTGTGAGGGTGGGCGTTTCGGTAGCGTCGGGTGGGGGAGTTTCTGTAGGTTCGGGCGTTGGCCGTTGCCCTAGTTGGGCTGGTTCGGTTGCTTCAGCGGGTGGCGTGGTGGGTTGTTCTTCGGCTGTGGGTGCTTCAGCGAGTGGCGCGGTAGGTTGTTCTTGTTCCTCAACGGGTGCTTCTTCAGCGGGTGGCGCGGTGGGTTGTTGCTCTGGTTCACCCTCTGCGGGTGTTTCACTAGGTGGCTCAGTAGGTGGCACAGCAACTGTGGGAGCCTCTTCTTCTTCTTCTGCGGGGAGTTCGGTTGGCTGCTCCTCGTCTGGTAGTGGTTCAACTGGCTCTTCGGGCAATGGCTCAGTGGTTTGCTCCTGCGCCGGGGCAGCCGATGGATTCATCCACCGCCCAATTTCAGCATACAGAGGGAAAATTATCATGAGGGTACTGAGCACAATGAGCATAAGCTCCCACATTGTCCAGCGAGCTGGACCACGTCCCTTTCTGGGGGGAAGTTTTTTACGGCGGTTGAAAATTTGCATATTACTCCTCTCTTGGTGCGCTATAGTGGGTGTGATGCTACCAAATCTGCAACAACTATCAAACGTTTTGTATCCCAATCGGTACACGTGATTAACGTGAGAATGGGTTGATCTGTTGGTTCCATCACTTCCACTTGGGTTGGCCAGACACGGGTGACTTGGCGCACCTGATAGTGGTAGGACCACTCACCGGCATCAACAAATATCATATTTCCCTCGCGTAGTTTACCTAAGTCACGAAATACAGCGCCTCGCAAGCCGGCATGACCAGCCATGACAGTATTGCCCGTATCACCGGGTAACGCACTCCCATGGTGATACCCTGCTGCATAATCTGCTACTTGCCAAACTCCATTATCCACAAAAACTTCTTTTACCGGTACATCCACTTCAAGAACTGGTATATGCAAACGGTGTGGGCGTTGGTCTTCTGGCTCTGGAGAGAGAACCACATGCTGCGGAACAAGATAGTCGGGAACGGTGGTGCTGCGTTGCATATCGGGGTTGGTGAAAGGAAGGGACGGCAACTCGGTGTCGGTGCTAGGTTGTTGTTGCGCTTCCTGTTGTGCATAGTCCTCGGTTGTAGCGTGAGCATATCGTGCTGGTTGGGGAATTTTATACCCCAAATAGGTTGTACAAATAGTATGATAGTTGTTACAAAAGCCCGATTGCTCATAGAGCCAGTCACGTCCATAGCCGTTTATAAACCAGATTGAAAAGAAAACAAAGACAATTAGTACTAATATATGCTCAAGACGATGTAGCGTATAATCTACCCATGTACGTTGTAAAAATGATTTGAAAGCCAGTCGTCGCTGCTCTGCTGTAGAGCGTAAAGCAACAGGGCGCGGGCCTTCGCTATCTTTGGAAAGAGGCGTCTGCAACAGTTCCTGCAACAATTTTTGTTCTTCATCATCGTGATCTGAAAAAAAATGTCGAAAAAAATTGCGTATCATGGGCCCTCAATCCTATGTCATTGCGCGTTCATTATACCACATACAGCACAAAAAAACGAGATATAGCATAGCCATTTTACCCAATCCGGCACTAAATTACAATGTTTTCAATAGGATATGGTATCGTATGCACTAGTGTCATTGCCATTCTTTTTTAATTAAGACCTCGCGCCAAGCCGCAAAGAACGCAAAGATATAAAAAAAGGAACATGCAATTCTTTGCTGGTACGCTGCAATGCTGTGAGCTGTCTTGCACATAGAGCAACCCTCCATGATGTGTACCATTTTTAACACAGAGGTGCAGAGAAGCAAAGACGCAGAGGATGCAAAGCGTGGTGGAGACTTACCCGTGAAAGGAAAGCCCTAACCTACCCTATCACTGCTTCTGCTCTTTGCACAATCTCGTGAAATGCAAATGTATCCACAAGGTGGTGCAAATCCTGCGCCAAGGGTTCATTATATGCTTGCACATGGTCAATAATATCAACCAACATGTCTATATCCCCAATGGTTGCCGCATAGTGTAGCTTCTCAACAACATCTATAGGCAAGGTGGTAAGCGATGCAAGCGTTAGAGGTTGCTGCGATGGTTCGGGCGCATGGTCTTCATGCGAGTAGATATAGTGCAAACCAAGATGCTTCTGTAACACATCAAACAATTCGTTGGCTTGAAACGGTTTGCGCACAAAATCATCGCACCCAGACGATAACACAACCGAGCGGTCTTCATCAAAAACATTAGCCGTGATAGCAACAATAACCGTTTTTTTTCCTTTCGGTACAGCTTTGATACGGCGCGTTGCTTCATACCCATCCATGACGGGCATACGCATATCCATCCAGATAACGTGTGGTTCCCACGCATCCCATATAGCCAGTGCCTCTACGCCATTGCATGCTTCGCGTAGCTCAAAATGAAACGGGGATAACAGATTGAGCAATACCTTGCGGTTATCTTCTTGGTCATCTACAATGAGCAAGCGATAGGTTGGTTGCCCTGCAACAAGCCCAACGACAACACGATTATCCTTTTGTGCTTGTACTTGTTGTTCGTCATTGTTGCTCATGTCGCTCCCCATACACCGAATAGAAAATGTACATACGCTACCTTGTCCTATCACACTATGCATATGCATTGTACCACCCATCAATTGCACAAAGGTACGGCTAATAGAAAGGCCGAGACCAGTGCCTTCGCGTATTTTACTACCGCTTGTTGTTTGCACAAATGGCTCAAATACTTGCTCTATTTCATCAGCAGTCATCCCGTGTCCGGTGTCTTCCACTGCAAAATGGAGTGTGTACGGTTGAGAAATATCCACTACTCTGCTGTTCTCCTCTACCTCGCCTGTACCCTTGGGGGGGTGGGTAGCTCCTGCTGTGTGTGCGTAGGTATTGGGGGACGATTCTATACGTGCATGCACATGGAGCGTCACACTCCCTACATGGGTAAACTTAATGGCATTGGAGAGGAGGTTGAGGAGCACTTGGCGCAATTTCTGTTCATCAGCACGTATATAGCGTGGCATAGCAGGTGCAAGCACAACATGCAGATGCAACCCCTTTTCTTGTGCGTGTAAGAGAAACATGGTTTCTATATCTTTCAGCACATGATAGAGGTCAAAGGTGTCTTCATGCAGTGTACAATGCCCGGACTCTATTTTCGACATATCAAGCACGCTGTTGATAAGGGATAGGAGGTGCGTGCCACTACGCAAAATAGTATGTACATATTCTCGATGCTCTTGTGGCAATGTTTTGCTGCGGTCCATGATTTGTGCGAACCCAAGAATGGCATTAAGCGGCGTGCGCAACTCATGGCTCATATTGGCAAGAAACGTGCTTTTGGCACGATTGGCTGCCTCAGCAGCTTCTTTGGCACGCTGAAGCTCTTCGGCAATATGTCGTAATGCCTCTTCTGCTTGTTTGCGCTCGGTAATATCTTGCGCTGTCCCAAAGGTTGCTATCGCTTGTCCCTGCTCATCACGCACAGTCTCGAACTGGTCTAAAAAATAGCGTACTTCTCCATCGGGACGCACAATCCGGACGTCAAGGGCAGCCCGCTCGCGTCTTCCTGCTAGGGCTTCTTCAAAAGCATCAAAAAGGTTTTTGCGGTCATCAGGATGAACGAGGTTGCGCACATCATCTAATGTCAATTGCCGTTCCTCATCGCCCAAACCTGCCATACGACAAAGATTGCGCGACCAAATGATGTCTCCAGTGAGAATATTTTGCCGAAAACTGCCAATACCGGCTATTGCTTGCGCTCGCGCAAGGTTGGCCTCACTTTCGCGCAGCGACATCTCCATCTGATACTGCACCGTCCTATCACGCAACAGCAAAAGCCACCCCATTTGGCGGTTTTTATGGTCACTCAGGGTGTTCATTGTCACCTCAATCCATACGCCAGGTTCTTGGGAAGCATGATGTTGCATGTGAATATGGGTGTTGGTTGGTCCATGATCTGGTGGAAAGAGCGCATCAAGTGCTGGTAACACTTCGATAACATCTCTCCCAATGATAGGTGTAGAATCGTCACCAAGCATATGCAGTGCAGCCGGGTTTACATCTACAATGCGTTGGTGTATGTCTACGACAATGGTGCCATCGGGGATATACGCAATCAGACGGTTGCGAGCAACGGGCACGAGGTCGAGCAAACGCTGGTTGAAAAGGCCCCATGCCCAAATGGGGTTGGAAATCATGAACATGATTGGGTTTATGTCAATATTCTCCATATTGGGAATGGGAACCAGTCCAGCTACCATGATCATTGACCCAATGATAGGTGCTGACAACCCAAGAACAATGGCTATAGATTGCAACCAATAACGGCGATGGGTTTGCACAAGATGCCATAGTAACATAGCAATGCCAATCAAAGGAAAGGTGATGTACAAGAAAACAATAAACCACATCCATAGGCCATAGCCGTAGCTTAGGGTAGAAAACGAGTCATTGCTCACAATACGTGGATTTATCCGAACAAGGTGGTGGAGTGGGTCACTCCAAACGATGAAAAAGTTTATGATCATCATGAGTATCATGAAACGTATGAAGCGACGAAACCATATCTCACGGCCGGTGTAGCCAAGCGCAAAGAGGCATGCACTAAACGCGACCATATCGGTGCCGGGAAACTGCATATTGTCCCAGATGATTCTGGATTGCAAAGAAGGAGCGAGCAATTCAAAAATAGAGCCGGATGTCCAAATACTCTCACCAAACATCATCAGTGCAAATGGAAATGCTCCGGTGATTTCCCTTCGACGCAATGCATACATGGATAGGCTAATGGAGACAATAGCCGATAGGGTTGATGTTGTTAGGAAGAAAACATAGAGCATGTGTGCCTACCTACCACCAACAGAAGACGTTGTACAAAGCCTTACAAAAGGACTCAAATGCGCACAAAAGCTATTGGCTTGATTTTTTGTACCCATTGCATTATAATGCCTTTGATAGTGGCACCGGTAACTCATCTGTAGTTCCTCTGTAGCGGTAGGTTAAGATAGGAATGAATGGCATGCTAAGATGGTTGAACGCATCAAAGGCATACACCATGTCGAAAGAAACCACTACAAGGAACTGAAGCAGAGACATGTGCCTTGTGCTGTTTCGCTGCATACACCTATCTCATACGAGTATGAAACGCTAGATTGTCGTACACGTAGTAGCATGAAGGTATCCCTACACAGCACTATCTCTATCATCTGTGTCCAGTCTGTATACATCGGTGGTTCCTTTTTATGACAAACCCTGAAAAAACCATCCTCATCATAGATGACGATCTACAACTACAAAGTATGCTCAACCTTGCGTTGGGTGATGCCGGCTTCTCTGTAGAAGCTGCCTACGATGGTGAAGAAGGCCTTGAGAAGCTTGTCACCGTCCGTCCCGACCTTGTCATTTCCGACATTATGATGCCCAATATGGACGGCGTCGAAATGTTTCGCCAAATAAGCGAACGCTTGCAAGATAGCGGCACCCCTATTATTATTATGACTGCTCTCAATCGTAAACCTTGGTTCCATGAGCTTGAAGCTGAAGGAGCAGTTATTCTACAAAAGCCCTTCAAAATTGACTTGCTCATGAACCTTATACAGATGAATCTACTCTAACAGGAGCGCATGAGGCATCACCAAAACACGGTTTCAAACGTGCATACGTATGGTTCAAGTCTTCGGGCACCAACTTGGTGTCACCCACGAGTGGCATAAAGTTGGTATCGCCACTCCAGCGTGGTAGTACATGCATGTGCAAATGCTCATCAATGCCTGCACCCGCAACACGCCCCACGTTCATACCAATATTGAACCCATGCGCATGGTATGTCTTACCGAGAATATCCACTGAGCGTTGCGTGAGAGCAAAAAGCTCTTGTGCAATAGGGCTATCAAGTGCCGCCAAGTCAGCCGTATGCACATATGGCACGACCATGAGGTGCCCGTTGTTGTAAGGATAGAGATTTAACACCACATAGCAGTATTCGCCCCGGTACAGCACGAGATTGTTAGCATCTTGTGTTGTGTCAGCCTCGTGCAGATGACACAACACACACCCTTGCTCCTTCTGCGAATCTGTTCCTTGAATGTACGCCATGCGCCATGGTGTAAACTTAATTTCCATTGAACCTTAGCCTCTCCTCTCAGTAATACACAAAATACCTATCCTACCTGCTTATCTGCCCCAAGCAACCGTAATGCCACTAGCAAAGCCACACCCACTAGCGCAATTACACCAGTGCAGCACATCATTACAAGCCCCAACTCACTCCAGCGTGGCAAAGCTACACCCGGCAGTAGTGTGACTGGAGGCTCTGGCGTTGTTTCCAATCGGGGCAATGGATTGCCACTTGATTCAGCCACGTGCGTGGCAACCGCCGCAGGCAAAGCCACCTCCTCACCTGCAAAACGGTCTCGTGGGGCAACAACAACAACTTCACTCGTTGGCTTCACATCAACAATGGGCGAAGGCAATGTGTCACGCCAAGCCTCATCTAGCTCATCTATCGAAAGCCCCAATGCATCTTCTATAGCATCTTCTACAGGCATGGCTTCATGAAAAGCGACAATGAGGTCTTCCATTGCTTCCGTACCATATGCATCAATAATGTATGTCACAACATCACGGCTCTGTGCATAGGAAAGGAGTGCTTGGTCGGGGTCAGTTGGGAAACTAGCCGACAGTGCATCAAGCGAAATAAGATTCCCCGTTTCGGCGGCCTCTTCAAGGCGCTTATCAAAGGATATATCGTATGTTTCTTGGTTGTAGACAGCCAGCCCTTCTTCAAACCACAACGGCACCCCACCATAGGGGTTATCCGTTGCTTGATGCAACACTTGATGCGACAGTTCATGCGGTATAATGCGATGCACTTCAGACGTGTCGCCCGGTGCAATAGCACCTATAATTAACCCTAATACCGGCATCGTCTGACCGCCAACCCACTCGACTTCATTGGATTGTAGGGCAGTACGCATATCACCGGTATTGGCATACACGTATATTTTCACCGGTTGGATGAGCTTGGCCCCCACATTATGCTGTAAATTTTCAAGCGCACGCACGGCA
Source organism: uncultured Chloroflexaceae bacterium (assembly GCA_964626155.1). Lineage (GTDB taxonomy): Bacteria > Chloroflexota > Chloroflexia > Chloroflexales > Chloroflexaceae > JAAUSY01. The sequence goes on from CAZVEN010000059.1 coordinate 15,168, forward strand.
GTGCCTATAAGCTCATCGCCAAAAGCATCATTTCCCTTATACCAATATACCGTTACGTTCTTATCTGTGCGTTGTTTCCAATCAAACCGATCATCGTGATAGACGAATGTTTGTGGTTTAGACTCAAGCTCGTTGCCGGTCTCATCACGTATGAGCCAGCGATACGTAATATCTGTGCCGGGAAGCATATGGTAGATTTGCGTATCGAGTACATGCGTCGCTTGTGCGTTTGGACCAGGTACCAATTCAGCGTCCACCATAGTAAACACATCGCTGCGCGTTGCACCATAGAGCAATTGCACATCCGTTATAGGAGCCGCATTACTCTGTGCAGAGAGCGAAAACGTAATCTTATTGGGGAAATCTGTCATGGCATCGCTTGCAAGCACCTCTAGTGTTGCCTCTGATGGTGCTTCGGATGCTTCTTGCGCTTGCACCGTTTGGGACCTACCAAAGCCCACATCATCCGTGCTCCTATGCAAGCCTATGCCCATCGTAAGTGTCAACATAGTCACGAACATGACCACGAGCACCGGGATACGCCGATACAAAACATGCCTAGGTTGGCGTGGAATACGTGCTCTATAAGGGATTATACGATTCATAGATTTCCTCCTTCTTGCAATGCATCGGACATATTCCAACGTAAATAGGCTTCAATGAACTTTTCCAAATGTCCATCTAGGACAGATTTTACATCGCTTGTTTCGTGGTCGGTGCGGTGGTCTTTCACCAAGGTGTAGGGATGCAAATAGTATGTGCGCATTTGATTCCCAAAGTCGGCCTGACGATATTCCCCCCGCAACTTATCGCGCTCCTCGCGTTGTCGCTGCAACTCACGCTCTAGCAAGCGCCCACGGAGCACACGCATAGCCATATCTTTGTTCTGCAATTGAGAGCGTTCGTTTTGACATGTCACAACGATACTTGTAGGAAGATGCGTCAAACGCACGGCAGAGTCGGTGGTATTCACACCTTGACCGCCATGACCTCCACTACGAAACACATCTATCCGCAAATCATCCGGTAAGATAACAATTTCTGGCGCATCGTCTACTTCTGGCATCACCTCAACCCGCGCAAATGACGTTTGCCGAATATGGGCTGAATTAAAGGGCGAAAGCCGAATAAGCCGATGCACACCAGCTTCACATTTCATATACCCATACGCATAGTCACCGCGTATTTCCACGGTGACGCTCTTTAGCCCCGCTTCATCGCCTGGGCTAATGTCTATAACAGAGGCTTGATAGGTTTGCTCCTCGGCCCAGCGCAGATACATGCGCAACATCATCTCGGTCCAATCCTGTGCATCTGTGCCACCCGTACCAGCCTGTATAGAGATAAAGGCATCGCTTTCATCGTAGGTACCACCGAGCAACAACGCAAACTCGCGTTGCTCAATATCCTTACTGAGGTCCGAAAGTTCTGCATCTATTTCATCGCGCAACGATGTGTCATCCTCGGCAACGGCTATTTCGATGAGTTCTCCCAAACTGATAATTTTATCGTTGAGCGCGTTCCATTGCTCAACATCTTGCTTGAGTCTTCCGAGGCGCTGCAAGATTTTCTGCGCATGGCGTTGGTCATTCCACAAGTTGGGGTCGGTGGTTTGTTGCTCTAGGGTATCTATTTCGTGTTGTTTTCCGGGTAAGTCAAAGACGCCTCCGCAAAGGCTCAAAGCGTGTCCGCAATGCTTCTAATTCACTATGTAATTCTCGCATAGCATGTTCCTTACTTTGTCACTGGTTGTTGTTCAAAACCAGCTTGTATAAAATCTCCATTAAAAGCAAAGGCTGTAACAATATGTAGCTGCTTCATAACTATAAAAGAAATGCAATCTGTAAGAGAGTATCTTTTATCATGATGATTCTCAAAGTATGCCCAACCATCAAAAAATAATGCTTCATCAACATGTATGAGTTGTACTTTTGAACTTTGCAAGAGATACCAACCAATATCTACCGCATCTTTATGGTATCCACGACTGTTTAAGAAAGTAACAACTTCATCAAATATGTATGAAGTCGTTACAAGCCTGAGAGATGATTTGACAATCTGCTCCCAGTGTTGCAATGCTACTTGATGATGCTGGTCACGTTTCAACTTGATTGCTACAAGATAACTCGTATCAATAAACGCATACATTATTGGTATATATAAAAATCATGTTTCTCTGAAATATCGTCAACACCGTTGCCATTATCACTAATGATATGTTCCGTAAGCTTGAGAATAGGATCATCCTCTGCAATGAACTCAGACCCATTGTCATGCACAAGTTCAGGCAAGAGATACATTGGGCGTGATTTTTTCCATGATGTATAGATGTATATAGCCATCTCCACATCCGCTGCAAACCACATTTTATCAGTTCTACGCATTGGATTCAAGATAGTGTATCGTTGCAGTGTGTTAGCCACTTGTAGACAATCACTTGCAAATTGCTTATATCCTGCAGTATCAAGGCTATACGTCAATGCTTCCGAAAGCAGATTGTCAAGGACAGGACACACATCTGGTCGCAGAAAGCGCAGATGTTTTGATGCAAACGAGGGCTTGCCAAGTCCAGATATGCGATTGATGGTACGTAACGCTGTTACAATATCAGGAATTTCTTTGTTCAAAGCATCCATAGCATGCGTAAAATGTTCTTGTATATCTTCAATACGATTTCTTTTCAAGATACGAACAGCAATACCTGGATGCCCTCCCCATTTACAAACACGCTGTATGAAATGTTGCAGATTATCTCCCGGAAAGCAGCCCTGTATAATAGACAAGCCTTCTTGCTCTATTTCTCTGGTCAAAGGAACATGCACAAGATAATGCTCCACAAGCCTTGTAAAGACAGATGGCGATACATCATTATCCGCTACTTTAATAGTAGTATCTGTTGCTCGCAGTGGCATAACATCCCTCGGTCCTAATTCTCTGTTCTCTTCAGGTATGCACTCGCTGACTATTTCATATCTTTCACCTACCATCATTATAGCATACTACATGTGGGTTTTGCCGGTACCTCGGTATTGTCATGCTCTCAACGGAGCAGACGCAGTGAGATATGTAGACCATGTTCAGGTGAATATTTCAGCGATGGTGTGCCAATCTTGTGTGCAATATGCCACGCTCACTTGCATACATCGTGTACAATAGATAGGTAGAAAGCAAGTGCCTTTTGCGTATACAGATTGAAACCAAAATACTATGTCTATGAGCTTCTATACTCCAAAACGGTTGTTTGTCATCTTCAACCCGGTTGCAGGAACATGCAACCCCGACAGTGTGCGCCAAACCCTTCAGCGCTACTTCACGCATGATGGAAACACCTACCATCTCTATGAAACCACTGGCCAAGAATCTATTGCTCACACTGCCCGTGAAGCCGCTCAGCAAGGCTTCGATATTGTTGTCGCAGCCGGCGGCGATGGTACTGTTTCAGCCGTTGCCAACGGCCTCATTCACACCAAAACCCCCGTGGGCATCCTACCTGTCGGCACAGCCAATGTGCTGGCCCAAGAGTTACATATTCCCCTGCAATTAGAAGAAGCGTGCCGTATTCTCATAGAGCCACACCCCATTGCTAGCATTGATGCTATACGCATAGGCGACGTGTACGCCGTTTTACATGTGGGTATTGGCTTCGATGCGTCATTGATACGAGATACTAAGCGTGAAGAAAAGCGGCGGTTTGGCAAACTTGCTTATATGCTGCGTGGGTTGAAACAGATGACCGGCTTTCAACCCCGTCGTTTCTCCATCGTTGTTGATGGGCAGCAACACCGTTTCCATGCCGCCCAAGTGCTTCTTGCCAATGGCGGCACCATAGGGTTTTCTATGCTTCGCTGGGGCCCAGGTATTAGCCCCGACGATGGCATTATAGATGTGTGTATCCTCAGTTCACGCACCATGTTGGACTATATGAGTGTGCTTTGGCATATTGTGCTACATCAGCAAAAGCAGGACCGACGCATACGCTACCTGAAAGCGCAACAGAGCATTGTTGTTTTTTCAGATAAGCCTCTGCCTGTGCATAGCGATGGCGAAATTATAGGTGAAACACCTATCAGGACGCATATTGTTTCAGAGGCGGTACGAGTAGTTGTCCCGCCAGTCGCAGCATCATCAGCCATAGATGACTCGCCCGCTATACTCAGCTCGGCATGAGTTCCCGAAGACTCACTGGTGCCTTCACGTCTCGAAGGCACCAGTTGCACCGCTGTATCGCTCTACCGCTTGTATTATCCCTGCGCCAGTTCCCGCAAGCGCCACGTGTTCAACAACGTAATACCAGAACGGTCAATCTCTAGTAAACCATCTGCCCGAAACTCGCCTATCACCTTCGTCACCGTTTCCCGATAGGCGTTCGTCATATCAGCAAGTTGTTGATGTGTCCGACGAGGCAAACGCACCGGACCTTTGCCAGTTGATCCTCCAGACACCTGCCCGGACACATCCCCAAGTTGTTGAAGCGGCCCAAGATGCCGAAACGAATCAAGAGCGTCAAGATACTGTCTCTGTTCACATGTATCGGCCATATCGAGTAGTATAGAAGCCAACCGTGCCGGCAACGACTTAAAAGCAGTTTCGTCAAGCCGTTTACTCAATAGCAGCAAATAGCACCTAAGCTCATGAATAAGAGCCAAGCCAAAACGTGGTTCCTGCGCCAGCGCCCGCAACACATCCCTACGTGAAACAGCAATAGCCTCACTCGGTTGTGTAGCCTCAGCAAAGGTATCATACCTATCATTTCCCGCCAGCGTGCTATGCCCAAACATATCTCGCGCACCCAGCACCTGCAACGTAAGTACACGCCCACCCGAAGAAAGAATAGAGAGGCTTACTTGTCCTGAGCATAGCAAATACAACGTGTGCGCACTCTTCTGTGGGGTGTATATCAATGTGCGCCGCGCAAAAGATACCCGTTTCCCATAGCGCTCAAGCCCTTCCCAAACAGCGCAAAGACCATCTTCTTGCACCGATGCACATTCATCGTATGCCATCATTGCCATACTCCTCTCTTACACGCTTAAAGTATGAAAACCAAGTTTTGAATAAGCGAATAGATGCCAGCCGAGACCTATTTCATAACCTCTATCTATTGTAACACATACTGCAATTGTCGTGAGTATCGCACCTACTGTGCAAGCAGCGCAGCAACCGCAAACGGGTCCGTCCCTACAATGCTACTTGCAAAGATTTCCATAGACCCAATGCTCACCATGCGCGAAAGTGGACTACCTCTATCTACTACACGTACCACAACTGGAACCCCATCCCATTGCTCATCAGTGGGGCCAAAAGGTGGCAGATACACGGCTACATTAAAACTTCGTACCCCTTGACAATCTATCAAATTCCGTAGCGCCCGATAAAGCACATCCCACAATCCATGGAGTGCATCGGGCATAGTGTTCCCCCCCTGTTGTTGCCAGCCCGCTAATTGTGTACACAAAAGCGTCAACTCCCGGTCCTTCACCGGCGTAAGCGTCACATATCCCCTCATTGTCTCATCTTCATAAAACCCTAGCCCCAACGCCGCATGCAAGCGCCACATATCTGCACCATAATCTCCCCCATAGTTTACTGTATACCCGGTATGGACACGTCGCAAACGCTCCACGTGCCCCGCAGCCATACTACGCGAGAGTGTCATCTGCAAGTGTCCATGCGTCACACTGGCTCCACTCTTCCAAAGACAGTTCCACGTAATCAACGGATAGCGTGCCTCGGCGTCAACCGTATGCGCCGCCAACAACCAACGCACAGCCACATCGAAATAATCCCTCAATTGCTCAGTAGTGAACCATAGTGGGTTTGGCTCCTTGAAAATCACCAACCCGTGCCATGCATCATACTTCGCCACATTCGACGCAGTAGTGCAATGTTGTCCCTCAATGCGCCCAAACACATCCGCTGTCGTCTTATCATACACTTCCCGAAACATACTATCCGGTCCAGTCTCAGCAGCAATCGTTTCATCTAATACTGCATCACCATTCGCGCCGGTCTCGTCACTCCTATACACATTTGGACGACGCGACCGCAACGGATTGAAAATCGCTGTATCAAGCGTCAGCTTATTTGTGACCCGCACAATTGTTTGCTCACGCACTCTGTCAACACTCCCAAAGTGTTCCTCAATCCACCCATGCATGGCTACTGGCGGCACGGCATATCCACACATACGCTCCACATGCAATATGCGCTCATATAGCCTGCGCACATCATACGGCAACTCCGCAATATGCTCTGGAAGTTCAGCAATGCACAATCGTCTCTCTTGCACCCTATCTTGCCCCCCTGCCAACAAACGAAACATTCCCTTTGCTGACGCTTGCCACTATCATATCTACAACAAGCCAAGTATAAACTTCTTGTTTTGTGTGTGTCAAAAAGCCATGACTTGCTACCAAATTGAACCAATGACACAGGCATGGCTTCTTGCAGTAGTGACAATTCATGGTATACTGTTCTTAGATTGGAACAGTAACCAACCAGGAGTACGTAAGCTATTGTGCTCCTGGTCTGTTGTGTTGATAAGCAGCATAGGGGAATGTAAACAGCAAACCCCAAAATGAAAGCAGTTTCGCATGTTCGAGAGTCTGTCTGACAGGTTACAAAACGTTTTTACAAAACTTGGTAGCAAAGGCGTCCTCACCGAAGACGATGTACGCGAGGCAATGAAGCAAGTGCGCCTAGCTTTGCTGGAAGCCGACGTAAACTTCAAAGTTGTCAAAGACTTTGTCAAAGTTGTCACCGAGCAAGCTATCGGCGAAGAGGTTATGAAAAGCCTCACGCCACATCAACAGGTGATAAAAATTGTCAATCAAGAACTCATCAACCTGCTCGGTGAAGAAAATATTCCCTTGCAAGATGCCCGTCCCGGCCCAACCATCATCATGCTCGTTGGGTTGCAAGGTACAGGGAAAACAACCTTTGCTGCGAAGTTGGGACTCTACCTCCGCAAGCAAAAAGGCAAGCGTGTCATGCTTGCTGCTTGCGACGTGTACCGCCCTGCTGCTATCACCCAACTCGAAGTGCTTGGTAAACAGCTCAACATACCCGTCTATAGCGAAGGGACCCAAGCCAAGCCACCAGATATTGCTGCCCGTGCTCTCGAAAAAGCCAAGCAAGATATGGCCAACGTTCTCATTATTGATACTGCTGGCCGTCTACAAATAGACGATCATCTCATGCAAGAGCTAGAGGACATTGATGCTCTTGTACAGACAACCGAACGCCTCCTTGTGGTAGATGCAATGACGGGACAAGAAGCAGTACGGGTGTCTGAAACGTTCAACCAGCGTATCAACATCAGCGGCCTCGTCATGACTAAAATGGATGGCGACGCCCGTGGTGGTGCTGCTCTATCTGTCCGTGCCGTCACCGGCGTTCCTATCAAGTTTCTCAGTACTGGCGAAAAGGTAGATAGTAACACCATCCAACCATTTCACCCTGACCGTCTTGCATCCCGCATTCTTGGTATGGGTGATGTCCTTTCGCTTATTGAACGCGCCGAACAAGTCTACGATGCCGAAGAAGCCAAATCAATGCAAAAGAAACTGCGTAAAGGCCAATTTGACTTTGAAGACTTCCTCAACGCTATGCGGCAAATGCGCCAACTCGGCCCTTTCCAACAAATTCTTTCTATGATACCTGGACTAAACCAAGTGGCACGTTCAATGGAAGAAATGGACGAAATGGTTGGAGAAAATGAACTGAAACGCATTGAAGCTATCATCTGCTCTATGACTATCTACGAACGACGCAACCCCGACATCATCAAAGGCCGTCGTCGTGAGCGTATTGCTAAGGGTAGCGGCACCAAGCTAGAAGATGTGACAGCTCTTATCAAACAGTTTCAACAGATGCGCCGCATGATAAAGCAAATGACGAGTGGTAAAGGTGGTGGCAAAGGCAAGGGCCGTCGTGGTCGCGGTGGAGGCGGAGATATGCAGATAGACCCACAAGAACTCATGCGCATGTTAAAATGAAATAAAAGGCTGGAAGTCGAGCAGCCTACGGTGTTGCGCTCTAGGAGATTAGGAGCAAACACACGTTCCTGTTGAGGAATACTCGACTTGACTGTAAACAAATGATAAGAAACGTGTAAGGAGTATTGGTAAACAAAAATGGTAAGAATACGTCTGCGCCGTACTGGCAAAACGAAACAACCGAGCTATCGCATCGTTGTAGCCGATTCACGCTCTCCCCGCGATGGCAAATTTATCGAAATTATTGGACACTACAACCCAGTACAAAATCCCAAAGTGCTTAAAATTAAAGGCGACCGTGCCCGTTATTGGTTGAGTGTGGGGGCCAGCCCATCTGAAACCATCACCTACCTCTTCAAACAACAACGCATACTTGATAAAGATGGATGCGTTATGCCCGAATATGAGGAGCACATGGATGATGTCAGTACTGATGTAGTACACGAAGCCAATCAAACATCGGTACCACAAGAAACAGTTGCTACCTAAACAGTCGCTACCTAAGAGGAACCCATGAAAGACTTGCTCGAATATATTGTCTGCAACCTCGTAGACAAACCCGACGCCGTCAAAATTAAAGAGCGCGTCGGGCGTTTTACCGTCTCCTACGAACTATCCGTCAATGCTAGTGAGACAGGAAAAGTTATAGGCCGCAATGGGCGCGTTGCAAAAGCCATCCGCGATGTTATGAGCGTGGCTGCTGCACGCCAGAGCAAGCGCGTCCATGTAGATATTCGCTAACGTCAGGAGCATAGCCACGAATACCATACAGCCCAGACAAGAGCATACTCCCATTTCTGAGGGAAGACATGGTCAGGACCAACAAGATAACCTCTTACTCGTCGGCTATATTGTTGGTCCCTTTGGCATTCGTGGCCAACTCAAGCTCAAAGCCGTCACAGACCAACCCGACCATCTTGAGCAGGCTATGCCAACCGTCTACATCACCTTTCCCAGTCGCCAGAGACAGCGGATGGGTTTGCCGGCAACAAGTTCCTACCAGCTCATCAATGTGCTACAACACAAACCCGGTTTGCTCATTCTTACCCTCAAAGGTGTCAATGACCGCACGCAAGCAGAGAAATTCCGCCAAGCCGAAGTCTACATCCACCAAGACCAAGCTGCACCGCTTGGCGAAGGAGAGTATTTCATCCACCAACTCATCAATATCCGCGTTGAAACTATTGACGGACTGCATGTAGGACATGTACGCGATGTCTTGCAAACAGGAGCCAACGATGTTCTCATCGTCGCACGTCCTAGCCAACCCGATGCGCTCATCCCTATGGTGCATACCTGTGTGCAAAACCTAGACGTTGCCGGTGGTCGTATCGTTATACACCCACTTGAAGGCTTGCTAGAATAATAGCATGGCAGTACTGTTTCCTCACTTGTATGTGTGCAGTGGGGACGGTTGGATAGACTCATTCCCAAAAGTGCCTTTGTATGGTATGTGATGGGTAGAGGTATTGATGTCGTTGCTCTGGTTTATAGAAATTCATTGAACTATATGTTTTT
>CAZVEN010000060.1:0-22562 GCA_964626155.1 uncultured Chloroflexaceae bacterium
AGCGATGGGCGACCTCGCGGCTGCCCGCCCCTACTACGAGCGGGCGTTGGCGATATTCGAGGAGGTGCTGGGCGACCGCCACCCCGACACGGCGGGGAGCCTCAACAACATGGGCTTGTTGCTACAAGCGATGGGCGACCTCGCGGCTGCCCGCCCCTACTACGAGCGGGCGTTGGCGATATTCGAGGAGGTGCTGGGCGACCGCCACCCCGACACGGCGCAGAGCCTCAACAACCTAGCGATTCTATGCTACTATGAGAAAGATTATCAGCAGGCAGTAGAACTGATGCGACGAGCGGTAGCTATACGTGAAGAGAAATTGGGTGTCAATCATCCCGATACGCAAGGCTCGCGGCAGAGCTTGGCGGTGATAGAGCGCGAGCTTGCCGGCGTTTGAACCGCTGATGCGCTGGAATTGCTGAACCGCTGAGGGGGTTGAACCGCTGATGCGGTGTGATGAGCGCATCGGTTATTATTCTATGTGTACTGTGTGGGGTAGCCATAGCAGTAGCATTGCTACCGGCTACTGGCACGTTGGCGTGTTGGGGCAAGTCGCACTAAACCTGCTCCTTGCCCCTCGCCCCTCGCACCTAAGAGCGCATTAGAACGGATTGGTTCCTAGCTTATCTATACCTCCAAAGATAGAAATAATCCATTCACCTTGCTGATACTGGGCAATCATGTTGGTTGATGGAGCATAGACAATATTTTTGGCATGCGATTTGTGAACAATGCGCATGCGGGCCACATTGCCATCAATGCGGTCTAAGAGGTAGAAATACTCATTGGGTTGTTGATGTTCTAGGCTCATATCTACCGCTCTACGCGCAAGGTCTACAAGGGCTGTTTCAATATCGGCATTAGGGAGCATATGCATTGGGATGTCGTCCGGCCAATCGGTTTCCTCCATAGCATAGCCTGCTACCAAGTTCCACGTGCCATGTTCCTTGTGAAAGAAGGCATAGGTGATTGGGAAGAGCGCAAGGTTATCGGGACGTACCTGCACCCGCGCAAAGTCATCCACGACGCGCTGTATGTGGATGCTGCGCCCGTAAGATATACCCTGTTCGGTGGCGGCTTGCATAGCGTGGGAGTAGATAGATGCATCTTCTAGCAACGGTTGTGTTGGTAGCGGTGGTGTAGATGGTCCTGGTGCGGCTGTTGGCTGCATAGCGGGTAGCTCCGTTGGCATTTCTACAATGGTTGTGTGTGCAAGCGGTAGTGTGGGTTCCGGTGTCGCGGGCGGCACCTCAGTAGCGGGCGGTAGTGTGGGTTCCGGCGTCGCGGGCGGCACCTCAGTAGCGGGCGGTAGTGTGGGTTCCGGCGTCGCGGGCGGCACCTCAGTAGCGGGCGGTAGTGTGGGTTCCAGTGTCGCGGGCGGCACCTCAGTAGCGGGCGGTAGTGTCGCAGCATCGGTGGGATTAGCCTGTGGCTGTTGTGGATTTATTGCAAGAAGCTCCTTCCCAAGCATGCCAAACAAGACATTGTAGGGTGGGTCGTTTTCGGGATGCAGTTCAAACCGTGCGCGTTCAAACATCTGTACACGATGCTTTTGCCCATCCGTCATCGTTAAGTTGAGCGGTTCACTGATAGGGAGACCAAATAGCGCTAGACTATCTGCATAGCTCGTGCCGGGTTGCCCGTCTATCTCTAGCCCAGACGCATGCCAAGCATCCAGAAATGCGCCGCATACCGTATGTCCAGTTTGCTCAAACAACGCACAGTCAGGATCCTCCACATTGGTTTCACTCGGCTGAGTGTTGGGCATATTGGTTTCACGTGCATAGTCAACCCCCACATGACCAGTGAGCACATCGTAGGGGGCAGTATTTTCAGGGTGCAGCTCCAGCCGGTTACGCTCAAACCATTGCACTTGGTAGGGCTGACCGGTAATGATTGTTTCAAATTGCGCTGATATGGGCAACCCAAAGACACGTATCCCATCATTGTGCTCCCAAAACTCTCGTATGCGCCCGTGGATGCAATACCCTGTTTCTTCAAAGCAGCGTTCGTCTGTCTGGGAATAGACCCGTTGACCAACAGATACCAAGAGCAGACCTACAATAATGCATGCGATAGCGACTAATCGGATTAATCGCACAAATAACATTGCATAGTTCCTTTCTTTTTTCATAAGATCGCGCAAAGATGCCTTACTATTTCATTGCTTCCATTGCTTTTTCCATAACATCAATGGGTGGCTCAACACCAGTGTATATGTGAAACTTGTACACACCTTGCCAGAGCAGCATACGGTAGCCGTAGACAATACGGCATCCTTGCTGGATAGCATCATGTACAAGGCGAGTCTCTCTCGGGTTGGTGACGATTTCCATAATAGTCATATCGGCACGTAGGAGATGGTCCGGTATGAGCGATTGCTTGGCTTGTGGTGTGTCAGCCATACCGACGGGGGTGGCATGAATGACGATGCTGCTTGTTTGGAGTGCGTCGGCGAGCATATCGAGGCTGCCATAGTGTGTGTCGCCACCAACGGCTTCGGCCAGTTCTTGGGCTGCTGTAGCTGTGCGGTTCACGATAGTGATACGCGCCCCCGCATCGTGCAGCGCAAAGGCGATAGCACGCGCAGACCCTCCAGCACCAATGAGAACGACATGGTGCCCCTGCACAGCAGTATGTTCTTGCAGCGCACGGAGAGCGCCATGCCCATCCGTATTGCGGCCTATCAACCGTCCATTGAGATTAACCACAACATTGACTGCCCCAATGCGCCGTGCATCGTCATCGAGCTCATCAAGGTAAGGCATAATGTCGCGCTTGTAAGGTATAGTAATACCAATAGCCGCAATCCCCAAGTGGCGCACACCCTCTACAGCTTTGCCCAAGTCGTTGACAGCAAAAGGGACGTAGATGAACGAGAGACCAAGGGCAGCGATGGCTGTATTGTACATCGTGTACATTTTACTTGTTTTGTAGGTAGAGCCAAAGAAGCCAATAAGGTTGGTTTTTCCATCAATATGCATGGTTGTGTATTTTCTCCATAATGCTATGGGCTACGGTTTCGGCTGATTCGTCGTGGCAAGCTATGGTGATATGGGCAACTTGCCGATAGACTGGCCGGCGTGTTGCAAGCAGGGTGTGCAGCGATGCTGCTGGGTCGTCGGGGTAGGGAAAGAACGCCGGTATCCCGCCAGCAATGATTCTAATCAGCAACACCTCAGCATCTACATCTAAGAAAATGACAGTGCCTAAGTTTCGCAATAGGCGCTGGTTGTGGGCATCCAAGGGTGTACCACCGCCGGTTGCCAACACAAAACTGCTATTGGCGAGTGTGTTGGCTAGGTGCTCCAGAGTTGCCACCTCAAGCGAACGGAAATAGCTTTGTCCATGGAACTTAAAGATGTTCCTAAACCCTAGCTGCTCATCGGTTGTGCGAGCATAGGTTTTCTCTATTTCGGCGTCTAGGTCAATGCATAAAATACCGAGGTTGTTGGCCAGCGCGTGGCAGGTGGATGTTTTGCCACTCGATTTCATGCCAATCAAAATTATCTTGTACATAGAGTAGGTGCTTCTACAAGCTCTAGGTGCGCACCAGCTTGTTGCATTTCAGGAATGTAGGTATCCCACGACTTTTCTACCATCTGCGCATCTGAAATACGGGTTTGCCCCTGCGCCTGTAACCCAGCGACAGAGAAAGCCATGACCATGCGATGGTCATAATAGCCATCTATGTCCGCTCCCTGCAATTGCCAACTGCCATCTTGGTGAATAATGAGACCATCCTCTTGTTCAGTGATGTGTGCGCCCATCTTTTGGAGTTCCTTGCACACGGCTGCGATACGGTCGCATTCCTTCCAACGGGCGGTTTGGGCATTTTTAATGATAGTTTCACCCTGCGCAAAGCATGCAGCCACTGCCATAGTAGGCACTTGGTCTGGCAGTGCATTCATATCCACTTCTACGCCATGCAGGGTGCTCGAGCGGGCAGTGATATAGTCTTCTTCTATCGAAAGGTTGGCACCCATAGCTTGGAGCAAATAGATAATGTGTTTATCGCCATAAGGGTCGCTCAAATCCATGCCGCGCACGGTTACTTCAGAGTTGGGGGTGATAAGAGCCGCTAACAGTGGGTAGCCCGGTGCAGACCATTCAAACGGTATCGTCGTGTCGAAGGCACGTGGGGGCTGATTGCCCGGAAAGTGATACTGTTCGTAGGTATTGTCAACCCGTTCAGAGCGTAGCCCTACCTTATCAAACCAATACAGCAGCAGGTCAATATAAGCAGTTTCGCCGGGGTTCTCGACATATATATCTACCGGCTCTTGGGAGAGGGCCGAGGCAATGAGGACACTAAACACAGGCTGGCAGCCTATGCCATCCATATGTGCTTTTCCTCCATTGACCTTGCCTTTGAAGACAAAAGGGGCCATACCATCCTCCTTGGTAGAAATAACAGTTACACCAAGCTCTTCAAAGGGCTTGATAAAGTTGCGGGTGATTTTTCTGAGCTTGCGCAACGATTCGTCCCCGGTGAGCACCGTCCAGCCGGGGCAAGCGGCAGCCACGCCAGCTATGAAGACAAGCATAGTGCCCGAATTGTTCACATTGATGACATCGTCTGGAGTTTGCAGGTTTCCTGCCACGCCGTTGACGCGGAATATGTTCGGCTCAGTTTCGGTTATGTCTGCGCCGTACATACGCATAGCTTTCACAGCTTCGTGCCAATCGCTACTTATTTTCGGGTGCCGAATGGTAGATACGCCATCGGCAAGTGCGGCTAGCACGAGCGCCCGAAAAGAATGCGTCTTCGATGGTGGCATAGAAACTGTGCCTTGGATTGCAGTGCTTTGACGCACCTGTAGATAGAGCATATAAAGCTTTATCCTTTCTGTTGTTGGATAAGGTGTATCAACTGCTTGAAGCCTTGGTAGTAGCTAGCTTCTTTTAAGCCAGTAACTTGGCCTATGCGCACATCGTCAAGCACATTGACACGTGTGTTTGTGCCAGTCTTGTGAATATCCGACATGTGAATTTCCATAACAGGTTTGTTCAAGTCTACGAAGGCTTGCCGGAAGCAGTATGCATAGCGGATGAGTGCGCCAGGGTTGATGAGCACGCCGTCGGCAGCACGCGACGAGTCGCGTTGCAGAAAATCTATAATGGCCCCTTCGTGGTTAGATTGAAAACAAATTATTTCAACCCCAAGCTCTTGGGCCATATGTTGCAACGCTTGGTTGATAGCCTCCATCGTAATAGTGCCATATTTCTCTGTGTCACGCTTCCCAAGCAAATTTAAGTTGGGCCCATGGATGACGAGTATGGTCAGAAAATTGGTCATATGTTACTCCCTAGACTATAGACTATACCAATGACAATGTGGTATAGTCTACCACAAGTTTGGCTAGGGTGAAACACAACGTGTACCCAAATCCAAAAGATGCAGAAATTGCCATATAGTAGTATCATGAGATACAGAATTGTCTATGAATGCATATGTAAATGAAAGTAAGGAACTGTTATGCAATCCCTCTACTGGTCGCTTATGGAATGGTCGTTTCAGCGCTTCTATCACGAATGCGCTTGGGCCTACGACACCGTCGCATCGTTGGTATCACGTGGGTTGTGGTATCGTTGGATAGAAGCAGCATTGCCCTATATCAACAGCAACGGGCGTATACTTGAACTCGGGTGTGGCACAGGTCATATGCACAACATCCTTTCGACACGCTGGCCTGCTGGCGTCGGGATAGACGAGTCACTCCAAATGCTCAAACAAACACAAATCCGCCTAGATGCGGATAACCGAACAGCCACACTTGCACGTGCGGTTGCACACCATCTTCCCTTCCCCGATGGCATGTTCGATACGGTTGTAGCAACATTCCCCATCTTCCTTTTGGATGGGGCACCACTACGTGAAGTACGGCGCGTATTGGCACCCGATGGGCGGTTGGTGATTGTTGCAGCCGCTCGTTCTACACGCAATGATTGGTATGAACATATTACCCGCTGGCTATGGCAAATGAGTGTGAAAGAGTATACCGATGACTTCGCCAACAACAACCCCTACCAACCCCTACTTGAGAAAGCCGGGTTTACATACGATATGCACTGTATCGCCATTGAGCGCAGCATTGTGATTGTGTTGCTTGCCAACCCCGTGCATGGGTAGGAATGCCCTTTTTTAGTTGGCACAACTAGGGCAACCAGCATAACAACAAAAGCAGCCACTATCAAATCAAGCTTATAGCATGTGCCTTTTTTTATAGCGTTGCGTTCTTTGCGTCTGTGCGCGAGGTCTTCATGAAAAAAGGAAATACCAACCATGTTTCACGCTTGGTACAGTTCTGGCTTGAGAATGCCGATATAGGTAAGATTACGGTAGTGTTCATTGAAATCTAGCCCATATCCCACCACAAACGCATTGGGTATATCAAACCCCAAATAATCAATAGGGACATCGGCAACGCGGCGCTCTGGCTTGTTAAGCAAGGTGCAGATGTGCAGGCTGGCTGGTCCACGCCCCAAGAGTTGTTTGTGCAGGTAGGCCAGAGTGAGTCCACTGTCTACAATATCTTCAACGATGAGCACATGGCGTCCCGTAATATTTGTTTCCAAATCCTTTAATATCCGTACTACCCCACTCGATTCGGTGCTGGATCCATAGCTCGATATAGCGATAAAGTCGAGTGCTACCGGTATGTGGATAGACCGCGCCAAGTCTACCATAAACATGATGCACCCTTTGAGCACACCCACGAGCAGCACGTCATCTACGTGGGCATAGTCTTGGCTGATACGCCGGCCCAAGGATTGGACTGTTGCGCATATGTCAGACTCGGTTAGGAGCACACGAGCAATATCTTTGTGCATAAGCAAAGCAAAATAGAGAGAACCGGCTTAAGCAGCCGGTTCACCATTGAATTTTGGTACGAGACAGAGCAACGTATGTATTGAATACTTAGAATATATTGGTCGTTGTTTTTCTTACGTCAGGTTCCAAATTTTCCAATGCATACCACCCGGCCCATCCAAACAAGCCGCCGTTCAGGGCAATCAGTACAACCCAGATAGCAACGAGTGGCAATTCTATCGGCATTCCCCACGGCAATCCCCAAGCTATGGTCCACGGTTCCATGTTTAGACCTCCTTGCTTTATGTTTAGGGCTTCTTACGATCCCAGTTGTTGTACATACATGGTACTTTATTATACCGCACAGTGCCTATCTTTACAATAGGATATGGTTGCACGGGTGTAACATGATAGCACAAAGCCCAATCGCGCTTGCGAATGGGATAAAATGATTGGCGGGGAGAGTGGGATTTGAACCCACGAGGGTTTTTACACCCTACTCATTTTCGAGACGAGCACGTTCAACCACTCCGCCATCTCCCCCTAATGCTATGTAGTATACCACACATTGGCGACATTGTGTACATTGTGTATGCAAAAAAAGGTCCCAAAAAAGTAGAGGTAAAGTCTGTTGATGAAACGCAGGTTGAATTGCGCGTAGGGCGACTTCTATGTGCTAAACAAGGAGGTGCTAAAGATGTAGTCAACATTGCTGATGTGGGGTTTGGAGTATCGCAAACACTCCCCATCTTAGTTGCGCTAGAAGGGGCACACCATTTTTCACTCTTGACAGCAAGGGAACAAATAATGTACTCTCTAGGTTATGGCTTTTGATTCTTTGGTGCCTGATGCACAAGCACAGGATATAGCTGTACAGGGTACTACAGCACAATCTCGCGCTCACAGATGGCGTGCTACAGTGCTTTTTGCAAGCACCGTGTTGTTGACAGTAGCACTGATAGTGTTCGTACCTATTGATGCAGTCAAGCGGTTAGGCGCATATGGCTATCTTGGTGTTTTTGTCTTAACCCTACTTTCAAGTGCTACTATTGTTATACCGTCACCGGCATTGGGTACGGCATTTTTAGCTGGTACAGCGCTAAATCCATGGCTGGTGGGGCTTGTAGCAGGTATCGCAGCCGCCATAGGTGAAACGACAGGCTATGTAGCCGGCTATAGCGGCAGCAATATGGCAACAGAGTCGCGCTTTTATCCACGTGTTGAGTCGTGGGTGCAGCAATGGGGCTTTGTGACAGTGTTTGTCTTAGCAGCCGTGCCATCGCCCTTGATTGACTTGGCCGGTATTGCAGCCGGTACATTGCGGATGCGTTTTCGTGCATACATTATTGCGTGTATGGCAGGTAAGACGCTACGGTTTATTGGGGTTGCTTGGTTGGGGCATATGTGGTTATGATGGACCTTTTGATTGCGACACGTAATCCGGATAAGGTGCGCGAATTTATGCACATTTTTCATGGGTTGGACCTCCAACTCCATACTCTCGATGCTTTGGGCATTGATATGGACGTTGAGGAAACAGGCACAACATTTGCCGAAAATGCACACCTCAAAGCTGAAGCCTACATGCGTGCTAGTCAAATGGTGACTCTAGCAGATGATAGTGGCCTCGAAGTCGCTATCCTCAACGGTGAGCCGGGTATCTATTCAGCACGCTATGGTGGCGTTACGGGAGCGGCGCAGCTTGCATATTTGCTCAAACAGCTTGATGGAGTGCCCTTTCATGAACGAGTAGCCCGTTTTGTGTGCGTGATTGCATTGGCACGCCCCGATGGTGTAGTAGATTTTGCAGAGGGCTTTTTGCCAGGAGTGATAGAGTTTGAACCACGCGGCACCGGTGGCTTTGGGTATGACCCTCTGTTTTATGTGTTGGATGAGGATAAGACGTTGGCGGAGCTTTCGCCAGAACATAAAAATGCTATCAGTCATCGTGCAAAGGCCGCACATGAGGCGCGGAGTATCCTTGAACGATGGCAGGCTGAACAAAACATGCATGATGCATAAATAGGTTTGTTCATTCCAAAGAAGGAGTATACACGAATGGCAGTTCAAAAAATGGATTATATCTGGTTTAATGGTTCCCTTGTTGAGTGGGATAAAGCAACCGTGCATGTGATGGCGCATGCCTTTCATTATGGGACAAGCTTTTTTGAAGGCATCCGTTGTTATGAGACTCCATCGGGCACAGCCGTGTTTCGTCTTACACCCCATATGCGCCGGTTGATTGAATCAGCCAAAATTTATCGTACAGACATTCCCTATACGCTAGAAGAACTGGTTGCTGCTGTTAAGGAAACCGTGCGAGCCAATAAACTTCGTTCGGGCTATATTCGCCCGATAGTGTATCGTGGCGTTGGTGAAATGGGTCTGGACCCGACATCTAGCCCGGTAGAAGTAGCCGTTATCACCATTGAGTGGGGCAAATATTTGGGTGCCGAGGCTATGGATCAAGGCGTGGATGCATGCGTCTCATCGTGGAACCGGTTTGCGCCCAATACCATGCCATCGTTGGCCAAGGCTGGTGGCAACTACCTCAATTCGCAACTGGTGAAGCTCGAAGCTTTGCGCCATGGCTATAGCGAGGGTATTGCACTCGATAGTAACGGCTTTGTGAGTGAGGGCAGTGGCGAAAATCTCTTTGTTGTGCGTGGCAAGCGTGTTTTGACGCCACCCCTGAGTTGCTCTATCCTAGAAGGTATTACCCGTGACTCGGTGATATGCTTGTTGGCAGATATGGGCGTGGATGTGCGCGAGTACGTGATACCGCGTGAATTGCTCTATGTGGCCGATGAAGTCTTTTTTACCGGGACTGCAGCCGAAATAACGCCCATTCGTTCCATTGATGGCATACCGATAGGTTCTGGTGGGCGTGGTCCCCTGACTGAAGAAGTACAAGCCGCGTTCTTTGCTGTGGTGCAAGGGGAGCGTGCAGATACCTACCGGTGGCTGGAGTATGTTGATAAATAACTATTGCATGGCATTCTATCATCAGCTATAATGGGCAAGCGGGAATGATAATCGTGGAGGAACAGAAAAGAGGAGTGTGGGAGTGCATGTGGTTGTACTCTTCTGGCTTAGTATGGATGCAAAGTAGGTATGCGATAACGCCACAGAGGCCAGAGTCGCTCTGTAACTCTGACCTGCTGTATGGGGAAACAAGCAAAAGGGTTTTTTAGCGGACCTTGTACAGTGTGCGTAGATGACTTGTGGCAACTTTGACTTGTCGCCTCTTGCCATCAGCATCTGTAATGGTTACCTTCTGAATATTGGCACGCCATATGCGTCGTGTACGACGCTTGGAATGGCTGACGTTGTTTCCAAAGGAAGGCCCCTTACCCGTAAATTGACATTTTGCCATATCTTGTACCTCCACGGTGCTTATTTTAGTATGTCTTATTACAAACAACAAAATGATAAAAGCATAGCTATAGACTATACCACGTCTATCAGGCTTTGGCAAACAGCGCGTGTCATTTTCTCAGTACGAACACGATAGGTAATGGGAGTCTGCAAATGTCCAGCGTTAAGATTGTTACGGATAGCTCGGCTGATATACCGCCAGCCCTTGCGCATGAGTTGGGAATAGAAATTGTACCGCTTCTGATCCATATTGATGGACAGGTCTACCGTGCTGATATAGATATTTCCAGTGAACGGTTTTATATGTTATTGCAAGATGGAGTGCATTCTTTTGCCACCACTGCACCTGCGCCAGTGGTTTTTGAGCATTTATACCGGCGTTTGGCTCTTGAATATGGCCATATCATCTCTATGCATCTGAGCAGTAGGTTAGGAGGAATCTATAAATCAGCAGCACAGGCATGTGCCAAATTGCCTGCTTCATTGACGCGCATTGAGTTGATAGACAGCAAATCTTCCTCCATGGGCTTGGGTATCGTCGTCCTTGCTGCTGCAAAAGCAGCCCGTGATGGTGCAACACCGCTTGAAATACGGCATCTTGTCAATACCATGATGCAGCATACGCATGTCGTCTTCTTTGTAGATACAATGGACCACCTCGAAATAAGTGGCCAACTGTCTCTCGCCCCACCTGTTATTGGTTCCATGCAACGTATTAAGCCCTTGCTTATTGTGGATGATGGCGAGCTTGTGCCATACGAACGTACTCGTACACGTGCTAAAGCCATTGAAGGACTCTATACCTTTATAGAAGATTTTCCCCAAGTGCAAGAGGTGACAGTGCTCTATGCCACAACCCCAGAAGATGTCGAAAAGTTGCTTGATAAAGTTGAACCAGTCTTCCCCCGCGACCGAGTGCAAATTGTGCAGTTTAGCTCCAGCACCTCTATACATCTTGGCCCAGGCGCAATGGGTGTGGCAGTGTTTGAAGGAATGGATGACCTAGAAGCAGTAAGGAAGAGTGGCGGCAAAGGCTAGAAGAAGGCGAATTGTTCCTGTAGCACCGACATGCGCAGGATAGGCTTCTAGCCTGTCCCACGTAGCACCGGCTTCTAGCCGGAGTCCGGCAGGATGCCGGTGCTACCGCTCTACCGCTCTATCGTTCTATCGCTCTATCGCTTGGCAACGACTGCCAGCGTGTAGCCCCCCTTTGTGCTTGGCGCAGGCACCTGCTTGTGGACCCGCACATAGTATGCCCCCCGTGTTAGCCGCAATGCTAGGTGCTCATCGGCATTGCCGCTATTGCGTGACTCGCCCTTTGACACCCGCCGGCTGGCATACACCAAAGACAGGTCATAGTCGGCCCCGTTGGGGATAGTGCGCAAATGCAACGTGACAGTATACTCACCATGCACATCAAAACGATAGTAGTCAGTGTTATCCGCATCTGCATTGGCGTTTGTTGCAATCCCATAGGCTGCATCGAGTGATGGGAATATGCCAGGTCGGGCTATGCTGTTGCCAACCTGGTCGTTGGGCAATTCTACGGGTGTTATTTCGATAGCAACCGTCTCCGTCAAACCATCGGCTTGCGCCAACACCGTCATCTTGCCTGTCAACAGTGTAGGATTGTGTAGGGTTGTGGTGGCAGTGCCGTTTGTTGCATTGGTTGTGCTTTGGGCTACGCTGAGCATGCCCGCGTTTGCTGTGAACAGCACCTCTTGCCCCGCTATCATAGCCTTATTTACATCTTGCACCGTGGCATTGATAGTGCTGGTGTTGGCTATTCTTGCTTCCATTTTCTCTGGCGTTGCCGAGAGTGTGAGCAGTTCGGGCGCACCACATACGAGCTGTATATCCTCAGTAAAGCCGGCGGTGCTGACCGAAACAGTAGCCGCGCTCTTGCTTTCAGATGCCGGGCAGTCAAACGGTGTTTCCACACGCCCGGTTGTATCGGTGGTTGCGCTGGCAAGCTCTATTGTGCCTTGGTCGGTGCTAAACGTCACTTCCTGTTGCGGCACCGGGTTATCATACGCATCATACAATGTAGCCGCCACGGTTGTGTTGCCGGCAAGCGGTAGGCGTTGCGCGGTCGCTTCCATAGTCGCTTGGATAGGCACACCGGCAAACCCAACTTCTAGCGCATCTTCACCAAACAGTTTCTCTGTTTGTATGCTCGCCGAGACAATAGCCGTACCTGCTACCTCGCCGGGGTAGAGATCAAACGTCACATTGCCATTTTTATCTGTCTGTGTGGACATGGTTTTTTGGCCATTGTCAAATGTGCCTAGACTCGTTTGCAGTTTCACGGTTGTGTTGGCGGCCGGCGATATATAATCTGCAAACACGGCTTGGAGCGTGATGTTGGTGGGGGTTGCCGCGCTGCCAACCCGCACAACAGGCGTGTCGGTATCAAATACCATATAGGTGCGGTATGGGCCGGGCGTAGACGAAATGAACGGCAGGTAGGTGTTGAGGTAGCCAAAGACGACGGTCGTCGCACCGGATACGTCGTTTTGTTGGGTGGTAGCACCGGCATCCTGCCGGATCCGGCTAGAAGTCGGGGCTACGTCTTGCAAGACCCGGCTAGAAGCCGGGGCTACGGGCTGGGCTGGGGCATGTGCGCGGAGCGTACTTGCGGTGGTGCAGGATTCGGCTTTTACTGTGGCTAGGCTAGGTGTAGCAGACGATGTGAGCGTTGTGGTTGCGACACCAGTGGCGTTGGTTTGGGCTGTGATTGGCGCAACCTGCCCGCTCGTCGTGCTGAATGCCACGCAATGGTTGGCTACCGGGTAGTCGCGTCTATCATACACCGTCGTTGTCACGACAGTTGTGCTCTTCCCATCGGCTACTAGCCATGTATGCATAGGTTGCATAGCTACGCGAGCAGGTCCATCGTCGTCGCGGATGGTGATAACACGCTTGTGGTCATTGCCTATCATGCCATTTGTAGCGCTCTGCAATTCCACGGTTAGCGTTTCGTCAGGTTCAAGGGTAATATTGTCTTCAATAGCAATCGCAATCGTCTGAATCGTTACACTGGGTGAGAAGGTCAATGTGTGATAGAGAGGTAATTCATCGTTCCATGTAGTCGTATAGGTTACAACAATGGTATTTTCTACTTTCATACTCAGTTGCACAGGGAGCTCGAGGCTGCCCACGTCTTCATCTACCTGTATATCGCTAGACACCTCTTCACCAAACGCCGCGACAAAACGCACAACCGGCAGGTCATTTTCGACAATAGTCAGCACTGCTGTGCCATTACTGCCAATCGTGGCCCCGTTGGTGGCATGCGTGAGCGAAAGGGTAATCGTTTCGTCCAATTCAACATTGTTGTCATCCATGATGTTCACTGGGAACGTGCGCTCGGTGATGCCTTCGTCAAAGGTGAGCGTGCCTTTCGTAGGTTGATAATCTGTATCTGCCGTGGCAGTTCCACCATTGGGGAGCGTTTCATAATCCACTTGCACTTCGCCATGGTCGCCACTGACACGCCGCACAGTCATCATTGCCACCCCGCTATTCTCGTGGATTTGTTCATGGACAGGGTCAAACTGAAGCACCCCGGCTGGTTCTGTGTCTTCTTCGTTGTCGCTGGCACACTCTTGGCAATCTTTAATGATCAAGGTAGCCTCGTTTTGCTTACCAAGCCATGCGCCTCCAGTTGCATTCTCTAAGATAAGGCTAATATCTTCATCACCTTCAATATTGGCATCGGTTATGATAGGCACGCTGAATGTCTTGTGCGTATCATAGGGCTGGAAGGTGAGTTCGCCACTGCGCGACTCATAGTCGTTATCGGCTAGGGTAGCGCTCCCGTCAGCGGTTGCATACGACACGCTAACCATGCCAGTGAACCCGCTTTTGCGTTCGACGGTTATAGTGGCACTTATTTCTTCCTCATTGACGAAGTACTCTACGGCACTGAATTGCAGCATGCCTTCAGGCGGCAGGTCATTATCTACAATGGTGAGGGTTGCGTTGGCGTTGCCCAACTGTGTGCCTATGGTACTTTGCACATTGCTGAGACGTAGTTGTATGGTTTCGTTGCCTTCCATTTCGGTGTCTTCAAGGATGGTAACGGTAAATACCTGCGTGCCACTACCGGGCGGGAAGGTGAGTGTGCCGCTACTGGTGAGATAGTCGCTGCCGGCGATGGCGGTATTGATGTCGGGGTAGGGGTAGGCTGCATAGTCTACGGTTATCTGCTCATCAAAGCCGCCCGTGCGCTCTACCGCAATGGTAGTTTGTGTATCACCTTCGTTGACCTCGTATGTATCGGTATGGAATTGCACTAAGCCGGCTTTTGGCACATCGTCAATAATGATAAGCGTAGCAACTTGTCGTGTGCCTAGGTGCCCACCAACCACGTTTTTGAGTTGTAGTTGTACGGTTTCGTTGCCTTCTATCGTGGTATCATTGGCAATAGGGATGGTAAAACTTGCCTTGGTATGCCCCGGCGCAAAGGTGAGCGTGCCACTGCGTTTGGTATAGTCGTTGCCCGCTGTCGCCGACTGTTCAAGCGTGGTATAGTCCACGCGCATAGTGCCTTCTAGCCCCGTGCGATAGATATTGATGGTTGCCTCGCCAGCGTCTTCTCGCACCTCATAGGTATCTTGCGCAAATTCAACTATCCCTTCAGGTGGGGGGGGATTGTCTACAATCTCTAGCACCGCTTCTTGCGTGCTGCCAAGCACAGCACCACCGGTTGGGTTGCTCAGGCGTAGGTCAATCGTTTCGTTGCCTTCAAACGTCGCATCATCTATGATGGGTATGGGAAAGCTTTGCATGGTTTGGGTAGGGGAGAAGGTCAGCACGCCTTTCACAGCGGTATAGTCGCTGCCGGCTGTGGCCGTCTTATCAAATGTGCTATATTCCACCGTCACGGTGCCGGTATTGCCGCTAGTGCGTTGCACATACACGGTGGCAGTTTTGCTATCCTCGTTGGTGTCGTAGCTTGGCGATGTAAAGGCCAGCACGCCATGCGGCTCTTCTTCGTCGTCAATAATGATGAGCACAGCATCGTGTTGTTTGCCAAGTGCTGCGCCCCCGGTCGGGTTGCTCAGGTGTAGGTTAATACGCTCGTCGCCTTCAACTTTCACATCATCGGTGATAGAAACAACAAAGGTATGCTCTACCTCGCCCGGACCGAATGTGAGTGTCCCTTGGCTTGCCTCGTAATCTAGCCCGGCCTGTGCATTATCGTTCAATGTGGCATAATCAATTGTTACTGTGCCTTCGCTACCGCCCGTGCGTTCTACCGTGATGACCATATGGCGGCTATCTTCACTGGTGCGGTATGTTGCCTTGCTAAAATGCAATGCGCCTTGTGGGGGGGCATCATCATCTAAAATGTTGAGTGTAGCCAATGCTGGCTCGCCCAAACGTACAGCGCCCTCTGACTCGCCTAGGCGCACCTGCATGCCCATTTCTACCGTGCCTTCAACATCTTTATCGTCTACCAGAGTGACAACAACGGGCTTGCTCATTTCGCCGGGCGCAAAGGTGACACTGCTACTTTTGGGCTTATAGTCGCCGTAGGGCGTGGCTGTCCCTGCAACGGTATCATAGAGCACCGTGATGGGCTGCTCCGATGGCTTGCTCAGGGTGAGGGTGAACGTGGCCGTTGCGTCATATTCATTGGCTGTGTATTCTTCCTGCGCAAACTGCACGCCGGGCACGCCGCAAACTCCATGGATGTCGGCATCTACGATAGTGATGCGGGCTGCTTCAACATTGCCTATGTCGGCCCCTTCGGCAGTGCGCAAGCCAAGCCAAAAATGCTCATCTGGTTGCTCATACAGGTTGTCGGGAGTTATAGGTATGTTGATAACCTGTGTCGTCTGTTGTGCAGCAAAGGTAATGGTATCACGTTGGAAGGTGTAGTCATCGGTGGTTGCCGTGCCATTGATAGTGCTATACTCCACCTGCACGGTTTTACCAGAAGTGGTGTTGAGCGTGATAGTGACAGGAACGGTGCCGGCGGATTCGCAAATCTGAAGTTTATCTATACTGGGCGTGACAATGGGTAGCGGGTCGTTGTCATCGGCGATAGTGAAGGTTGCATCAACAAGGTTGCCCAACAACACGCTATCCGTGTCGTCTACAGCCAACGATAGGGTTAGGGTTTCGTCGTCTTCGTTCAGCACGTCGTTGAAAATAGGCACACGACATGACTTCTCGGTGGTGCCGGGCGCAAAGGTTACGGCATATTCAGGCGGTGTATAGTCATCGGGGCTTGTGGCGGTGCCGTCTTGCGTATTGCATGGCACGCTGATAGTCTTGCCGGATGCATAGTTGAGTTGCACGGGAATAAGCGCCACGCCAATATCTTCATATTCACGATAGGTTGCTTGGTCAAACTGCACGGTTGGCGGCTGGTCGCTGGGGTCTTCGCTGATGAAGAGCGTAGCGTTGCCGCTGCTGCCAATTTCGGCGTTGCTTGGGTTGGCAAGGCTGAGGCTAATTGGCTCTGCATACTCATCAAGGCTATCCTCGGCAATGGCAACCGTAAACTGTTTGCTGGTTTCACCAGACGCAAAGACCAACGTGCCGCTGGTGGGCGTGAAATCGTCGTTTGCTGTGGCCGCATTGGCCATATCTGCTGCCTCGGCAACGGTATAATCAACGCGCACCTCTTCGTTGATGGGCGGGCGCAACGTCACGTTTATGGTGGCTTGCCCGTCGCTTTCGTTTACGTGGTATTCGGGCGCACTAAAGTTGACTCGTCGTATGCCATCGTCAATGATGGTGCCGGTAGCGGCGTTGCGGTTGAGTGTGACGCTACTATAGGCAGCACCGAGGGCTAGGTTGAGCGTGAATGTACGCTCGCGGTCAGTCTGCACATTTTCAAGGATAGGTATAGCAATCGGTTGATGGGTGAGTGCGTTGCCGGCTGTCAAGACAATAGTCGCCGGTTGCGGCGCACCAATATCCACGCCTTGTTTGGCAGTGCCATCGGTGATGCTAGGCAAAAGCTTGATGGTTTGCACCGATTCGCTTGCGCCAGTGATAGCCACGGTAAAGATAATGTTGGGGTCGGCTTTGTTGCCTTGCACGTCTTGTATACCAAAGGTAATGGGGTCATCATCTTGAATGGTGCCTATGCCTTCGCTATCGCTCACCGTTACGCTTCTATAGTCTCGGTCTAGGCTCATGGAAATGGCGAAGGTTTCGTTCAACTCGTTTATCGTGTCTGCTTTAATAGGGACACGCACCTTTTTGTCGCCCATATTGCCGTCGCCAAAGGAGAGTGTTGTTGTTGCGGGGGTGCCAAAATCAATCCCGCGCTGGGCAGTGCCATTGACCGTTTCGACTTTGAGGGAAACGTTCTCGCTGAGGTTGCTGGCTCCAGTGGCACTCACCGTGAATATGATTGCATCATCGCTTTCGCTGGCGGTAGCATCGCTGATAGAGAAACTCGCCGTGGTGCTATCTACAATAACGCCGTTGCCATTGGCTTTGCTGATGCTCACACGATTGTCATACGTTCCATCAAGGCTGATGTCAACGGTGTAGGTTTCATTGGGTTCGCCTTGGTCATCTTGGATAATGGAGACACTGACGGTTTGTGCATTGAGTGCTCCGGCCGCAAAGGTGAGCAACTCTGGGGTAGGAGTGCCATAGTCTTCTGGATTGGTGGCAGTACCGTCGGTGGTAGAGAGCGTTAGCGTGATAGGCAATGTGGTATGACTAGCGCCCGCAGCGCTGATAATATAGAGGGCCTCGCCATCGGTTTCCTGCGCGTCTACATCGTCAATGGAGAAAGCAACGGTCTCATTGTCGCGTATGGTGATAGTTGCCTGCTCCGCGCCTACAGCAATAGTTGCGCCTTGGGCATTGCTGAGGATGACGCTAAAGGTCTCGTCGGGTTCATACCATGTATCGCCATTGATTGACACTGTAGCGGTTTGCACCGTTGTGCCGGGTTGGAAGGTAAGCGTGCTACTACTGGCAGTATAGTCGGAAGGCGAGGTATCGGTTGCGTTGGCGGTAGCGGTGCCATCTTGCATAGTGTAGTCTACGGTGACGATGCCGGTGCTTGCCTGCGATAGTTGCACCGGTATTTCAGCAGATACCGTGCCGCTATCGCCCTCGGTTACTTCAACATCATCAAGCGAGATGATGGGAAGGTCAACATCAATGTCATCATTTTGAATAGTGCCGGTTGCCTGCGCGTTGGCAATAGTCGCTACGGTCGCGTTACTCAGGTTGACAAGCACGGTTTCATTTGGTTCTACCTTCGTATCGCCATTGATTGTGACGGATACTGTTTGTTCTGTTATGCCGGGTGCAAAGGTGAGCGTGCCACTGCCAGCAACGTAGTCGTTATCGGCAGTGGTAGCGGTGCCATCTTCCGTGGCCCAGTCTACGGTGATGGTTATTTCTGCGGCGGCAGAGAGCGTGACAGGGAATGTGAGTGTTTGGGTGCCGGTGTTGCCCTCGTCTATAGGCGTTGGCGCGGCTATGGAAAGGGTAGCACTATCATCGTTGTTTATGGTGCCGGTTGCCTGCGCGTTGGCAATAGTCGCTACCGTAGCATTGCTCAGGTTGACGAGCACGGTTTCGTCTTCCTCTACTGCTGTATCACCATTGATTGTCACGGACGCTGTTTGTTCCGTTACGCCCGGCACAAACGTAAGCGTGCCACTGCCAGCAACGTAGTCGTTATCGGCAGTGGTAGCCGTGCCATCTTCCGTGGCCCAGTCTACGGTGATGGTTATTTCTGCGGCGGCAGAGAGCGTGACGGGAAATGCGAGTGTTTGCGTGCCGTCGTTGCCCTCGGCTATAGGTGTTGGGTTGGCGATGGAGAGGGTGGGCAAAACACATTGGGTATCCTTCCAATCTGGGTCTTTCTCAAGTAGAAATGTATCAAGCGTTCCATCCAACCCTGTCGTGGTGAGGCAGTTGTTGCCTAGGTCTACGTTAGGCTGGGACAGATTAGTCAGGTTGGTTAGTTGTGTGGGTGGCATGTCTCTCAAGTAGTTGTTGTTTAGGTTGAGTTCAGTCAGGTTAGCAAGGCTACCCAATTCCGGCGGGATTGCTCCACTTAGCAGATTGTTGTACAACCACAGGTCTGTCAATTTGTTAAGATTACCCAATTCTGGTGGGATTGAACCGCTCAAATCGTTGTCGTTTAGTTCAAGGCGTGTCAAGTTGGTCAGGTTACCCAATTCAGATGGAATGGAACCACTCAAATTGTTTCTTTGCAACCACATTTCTTGAAGATTGGTCAGGTTGCCTAGTTCAGGAGGAATTGTACCACTCAACTGGTTGTTTGTTAATCCAAGGTCTTCCAAATTAGCAAGGCTGCCCAATTCAGATGGAATGGAACCACTTAACTGGTTATTGTATAGCATAAGTCCTTGAAGATTGGTCAGATTACCTAATTCTAACGGAATTACTCCACTGAACTGATTGTTTTGCAATTCTATACCTTGAAGATTGGTCAGATCGCCTAGTTCGGTAATCGCTCCACTTAGTTCGTTGGCGTCCAACCTTAACCATTTCAGATTAGCAAGATTGCCAAACTCAGTGGGAATGGCTCCACTCAATTGGTTGTCGTACAAATGAAGTGTTTGTAAATTGGTCAGATTGCCCAACTCCGATGGTATCGTCCCACTCAATTGGTTGCTGACCATAGCTATCCCCGTCACATGCCCCCCCGCGCACGTCACGCCATACCATGAGCAAGGTGTCGTTGTTGCAAGCCAATCAGTGTTGGTGGTCCAGTTTGCGCCGTCGGTGCTGGTGTAGAATGCTACAAGAGCTTCACATTCAGCTTGCGGTATCTCGGTTTGGGTCGTGCAGAGCGGTGTTTGAGTATCCTTCCAATCGGGGTCTTTGTCAAGCAAAAATGTATCTAGCGTCCCATCCAATCCTGTGGTGGTGAGGCAGTTGTTGCCCAAGTCTACATCGGGCGAGGTGAGATTGGTTAGATTGGTCAGTTCAGTGGGTGGTGTGCCACTCAGGTAGTTGTTGTTTATCTTAAACCATGTCAGGTTGGACAGACTGCCTAGTTCAGATAGGATTGCTCCACTCAACTGGTTGTTGGCTAGGGAAAGGTCTGTCAGGTTGGCAAGGTTGCCCAATTCCGACGGGATTTCACCACTTAATTGGTTGTCATTCAGGTAAAGGTGTATCAGGTTGGTCAAGGTACCCAATTCAGAGGGAATTCCTCCACTCAACTGATTGTCACCCAGAGCAAGGTGTTGTAAATTGGTAAGGTTGCCTAATTCAGAGGGAATTCCTCCACTCAACTGGTTGCTACTCAGGCCAAGCGATCCAAGATTGGTCAGGTTGGCCAATTCGGGAGGAATTGTACCGCTCAATTGGTTACTGGTCATGTTGAGCACTTGCAAATTGGTAAGGTTGCCTAGTTCAGGCGACACACTACTTAATTGATTATAAGCAAGGTCAAGAGATACAAGATTGGTAAGATTGCCTAGTTCAGGTGGAACAGTAATCAGGTTGTTACTTCTAACACTAAGAATACCTAAGTTTGCAAGGTTGCCTAGTTCAGGCGACACACTACTTAATTGATTATAAGCAAGGTCAAGAGTTTGCAGATTGGTTAGGTTACCCAATTCCGACGGTATTGCACCACTCAACTGGTTGTTGAACAGATTTAGCTCCGTCACATGCCCCCCCGCACACGTCACGCCATGCCATGAGCAGGGCGTCGTCGTTGCAAGCCAATCGGTGTTGGTGGTCCAGTTTGCGCCGTTGGTGCTGGTGTAGAGCATCACTAAAGCTTCACATTCGGCTTGCGGTATTTCTGTCTGTGTCGTGCAAAGCGGTGTTTGGGTATCCTTCCAGTCAGGGTCTTTCTCAAGCAGGAATGTGTCAAGCGTTGGGTCTAGCCCGGTGGTGGTGAGCCAATTGTTGCCTAGGTCTAAAGAACTCAAGTTGGTCAGATTAGTTAGTTCGGTGGGTGGGGTGCCGCTCAGGTAGTTGTTGTTTAGGTAAAGGGTTGTCAGGTTGGTCAGGTTGCCCACCTCGGCCGGTATACTGCTCAACTGGTTGTTGTTTAGGTAAAGGAATGTCAGGTTGGCAAGGTTGCCCACCTCGGCCGGTATACTGCTCAACTGGTTCCAACTCAGGTAAAGGGTTGTCAGGTTGGCAAGGTTGCCCACCTCGGCCGGTATACTGCTCAACTGGTTCCAACTCAGGTAAAGGGTTGTCAGGTTGGCAAGGTTGCCCACCTCGGCCGGTATACTGCTCAACTGGTTGTTGTGTAGGGAAAGGTATGTCAGGTTGGTCAGGTTGCCCACCTCGGCCGGTATACTGCTCAACTGGTTGTTGTGTAGCCAAAGGGATGTCAGGTTGGTCAGGCTGCCCACCTCCGCCGGTATACTGCTCAACTGGTTGTCAAGTAGCCAAAGGGATGTCAGGTTGGTCAGGCTGCCCACCTCCGCCGGTATACTGCTCAACTGGTTGCTATTTAGGGAAAGGAATGTCAGGTTGGTCAGGTTGCCCACCTCGGCCGGTATACTGCTCAACTGGTTCCAACTCAGGTCAAGGGATGTCAGGTTGGTCAGGTTGCCCACCTCGGCCGGTATACTGCTCAACTGGTTGCTATCTAGGTGAAGGGATGTCAGGTTGGCAAGGTTGCCCACCTCCGTCGGTATACTGCTCAACTGGTTGCCATATAGGTCAAGGTCTGTCAGGTTGGCAAGGTTGCCCACCTCGGCCGGAATTGCTCCGCTCAATCCATTTTGATGTAGTTCAATCCCCGTCACATTTCCCCCCGAACACGTCACGCCATACCATGAGCAGGGGGTGTTGGTGATGTTCCAGCCGGTGTTGTTGCTCCAGCCTGCACCATTGGTGCTGGTGTAGAGCGCTACGAGAGCTTCACATTCGGTTTGGGGTATGTCGGTTTGGGTAGCGCAGTCGGTAGCGGCATAGGCTATGGGGGGCGTGGGGTTGGTGGGCAAGGCCGCAACCAGTATGATTATCAATACCAATAGGCGTATGCGTCTGAGACTCATGGTGTGTCCTTTCTTTACATAGGTTACAGGGTACAAGGGTACAGGGTACAGGGTACAGGGACAGGGTACAGGGTGCAGGGTACAGGGTACAGGGTACAGGGTACAGGTTAATAGAATCCAATCCAATCCAATCCAATTTATTTTATGTTTGAATAGGGTTATTATACGGTATGGGTGTGGGTTTTGCAACTGCGGGAATGCGGAGTGGGGTTTGGAGCGCTGAGTCGCTGGGAGACGTTGCGTGCAACGTCTCTACGTTTCCCCTGAAACCTCGCCCCTGACCCCTGACCCCTGACCCCTGACCCCTATTACCTACGTGTGCCGACCACGAATAGAACACGAATAAACGAATGCTCTCGCACCCACCTACGTTG
>CAZVEN010000061.1:0-21338 GCA_964626155.1 uncultured Chloroflexaceae bacterium
TTGGGATAGGCTCTGGTGTGGGCGTCGTTGTTGGGATAGGCTCTGGTGTGGGCGTAGACCATACAAAGGGTGTAGCCGTTTCAGTAGGGGCGGAAGTAGGCGTTTCAGTAGGTATAGGTGTTGCCGTGGGCGTTGGAGTGACGATACCACACCAAGACGTGTCATCGTTTTGTGTGCCATAGGTAGGCGGGATTTTTTCTTGCCAGATAGCGCTGCCGTCGTGGATGCGGGCATAGGATTGGTTCCATGACCAATCCAACGCGTTGTAGGCGATGCTTTCATGCACATTGCCTTCGGCGTTTAGGAGTGTGACATGGTTATCGAGGTTGTGTGAAAAAAAACTTAGGTCAACCGTGATAACAAGGAACCCACACGGGGGTACAACCGTGTTATTGGAAGTATTGGTTGTGTTGATAGTGATAGTATAGTTATAGTCGTTTGTGAGCGTCCAGCCGTCCACGTCCACCTCGTTGGTGGTATCGGGGTTATAGAGTTCCACCCAGGGATAGGTGCCGGGGAAGGTTTTGACGAGAAATTCATTGATAACGATGGGGGGCGAGTTTGCGTGTGAAGGTGTGGGGGAGATTCCGAGAAGGGTGAGTGCTGCAATGATAACGAGAGCAGAAAACCCTATCCATGCCGATGATCGTGTGCGTGTTTGCATCATGACCTCCTTGCTTGTATACAATCACAAATATTCAAAAAGCTTGCTTTAACCGGCCGAAAATCCTAAAAACCGTGCAATACTGTAGCAAATCCTCATACTTATACATAAAACACAGGTTATTTTTGGTTTATGTATATTAATAAACAATTAATAATGGTATATTCGTAAACATAATACCTTCAATTATGACAAAAAAAGGCTAAAAGTACCTTTATGTACCAGGAATAGTACATATTAGCGATATTTGATATGGCAACATGTGCTCTCTATCAAAGTGTAACCATTAGCGTTATTCTATATGGCATATTCGTTTTTGTCAAATTTGGATTTATTGTCATAAATCAGTAAGACTGGCATTAATTAGTTGTATTATGTTTGCTATATATCTTGAAAACATGTGTTTTTCTCTTATGGAAATGAAAAATGATATATGTGGTCTGAAAACTACCATACACAGCAGTTCTACCTACATGCGTGAGCATCTCAGACCTCCTGTCATAAAGATGGTGCTTGCGTAAGTCAAGTGAGTTTAACTAACATTCAGTCGCAA
Organism: uncultured Chloroflexaceae bacterium; assembly: GCA_964626155.1. Taxonomy (GTDB): domain Bacteria; phylum Chloroflexota; class Chloroflexia; order Chloroflexales; family Chloroflexaceae; genus JAAUSY01. The sequence goes on from CAZVEN010000061.1 coordinate 1,218, forward strand.
GTTAGGTGGGGGAGCACGTGTTGTGTGCCGAAAGTAGCGGTTGTAGTATGCCAAGACAGCTCGCAGCATTGCAGCGTACCAGCAAAGAATTGCATGGTCCTTTTTTTATAGCTTTGCGTTCTTTGCGGCTTGGCGCGAGGTCTTCATGAAAAAAGAATGAAGAACGTACAAACAGAAGTAGACATCTTGCACCATCGTCTCACGACATTGCAAAATGAGCACCGGGCTGAACTCAAGTCTCTTTCAAAAATGATTGCGCGTGAAATCAATACTCCCCTCGAGAGTAGATACAATAAACGGCTGTCCACCAGTAGTGCTACAATAGGCGAAATCGGAGGAACGCACATTGCTCTTGCTGGGCAGCAAAGAGCTATTTCACCTATGATCACCACCCACTCGTAGACAGCCGAACCACCCACATCGGAAACACCGGCAACACCTTCCTATTATTAAGAACTTCCCCTCAAGACAACATGAACTATTACAGCAGGCTACCGATGCTTCTCCAAAATAGTATATAATACATTCGTCTCCAAAAGTACATCACAAATGATGACACTTTCCCGTCAATTTTGAAGGGGGATGATAATGTCACCCAAAAAAACCGATACATCTGCCACCATGGTTGACAATAAACGCAAAGCTTACAACCACCTCATGAAAATATTGGATCAAGGCGGAATGAACAAGCGTATATTTGCCACGTACCTTGACAATCTTGGGTTTAACTATAATGTCAACTCTATTGAAAACTGGATGTCACGCGGGTTGCCCAAAAAACCCGGACTGTTGCATGCCATCACCCACATCCTTGTTGACAACATCGCATCAAAACACCATTGCACAACCACCGACATTGTCACCTTCCTTGTATTGGCCGGCATACAGCTCAACGAAATACAAACCATAGCAACATTGTTCCCACCCGACGAATTCAAAGAAGCATTGCTACGCTATCTGCCAGACCTCTCCTACACACCCAACGATGGCCCCTTTCCATGCAACATCCCAATTCAGCGCACAAGTTTTATTGGGCGTCAACACGAACAGCAACAAATAAAAGCGCTCCTCTCCAATAGCCCACTCCTCACCCTATGGGGAACCGGCGGATGTGGCAAAACACGCCTAGCATTGCATATAGCCCATGAACTCCATACCACCTTTCGTCATGGCACATGCTTTGTTGACCTATCCATCATTCGTGACCCCACACTCGTACCCGCAGAAATTGCCCGTGTGCTCAAGCTCAGCACAACAGAAGGCAAAACCCTCTTGGAAAGCCTCAAAGACTACCTGCGCAATCGCCATGGCTTGATGATACTCGACAATTTCGAGCACGTCATTGAAGCTGCACCCCTCCTCAGCGATTTGCTCGACGCTGCCCCTATGCTCCACATCCTCGTCACCAGCCGTGAACCGCTAAACCTCTACGAAGAGCAGCAATATGAAATACCCCCATTGGAACTGCCCACCTGCCCGCTCAAAGCAACCGACCAACAACACAGCACAGATACCCTTATGCAATCTGCTGCCATACAACTCTTCATTGAACGTGCGCGTCTCGTCAACGTAGACTTTGCATTGACGCATGACAACGCCCAAGCAATAGTTGAAATCTGCACACACCTAGAAGGCTTACCGCTCATGATAGAGTTGGTCGCCGCACGCACACCCCTATTTACCCCCCAAGCCATGGTGCAACAAATATCCAACCAACTCAAACTAGCTGAAAGTGGTTGGCGCAACAAGCATCAACGCCAACAAAGTGCGCGAAACCTCATCGGTTGGAGTTACAACCTGCTCACACCTGATGAGCAAACCATGTTTACCCGTTTAGCAGTATTTGTCGGTAGCTTCACCATATTGGCAGCACAAGCCATTTGTACCCTACCAGAAGACCATGTATCACCCATGGCGTATGGGCTAGAAACGCTCGTGAAAAAGAGCCTGCTGCGCCAAACCGAAGAAACCGACCATGAACCACGCTTTGTGATGCTCAAAACCATCCATGAATATGCCCTAGAATTGCTGATACAGAGCGATGAATATACCCTACTGCGCCAGCGCCATGCCACCTACTACGCCACACTGATTGAACAGTCTGCCGAATCTTTTTGGGGAGCAGAACAAAACGCTTGGCTGAGCTACCTCGACAACGAACACGACAACGTGCATGAAACCTTGTCATGGTTTTTACAACAGGGAGATGCCGAAAAAGTCGTGCTTATTTGCGCCGCACTTGAACCGTTCTGGTATTGGAACGGCTACCAGCGCGAGGGGTGTAGATGGCTCGAACAGGTACTCACGTGTGATACACTCTCCGAAGAGGGCCGCGCCAAAGCACTCGATGAACTTGGCGGCTTGCTCTGGGTTCAGGGCGACTATCAACAAGCACAACATATGTCCACACAAAGCCTGACCCTTTGGAAAAAGCTCGGCAACAACGAAGGCATTTTGGAAGCATTAAACACTCTCGGATTGGTTGCAGAATTTCAGGGCGACCTAGAGCGAGCCATCACAATTTATGAAGAGGGCATGCTCCTACGCCGTCAGTCTGGCACACCTAGGCGCATCGCTATTGGGCTTGGCAACCTAGGCGATGCCAAACTGTACCTTTGGCCGGACAAACCCGAACAAGCTATCCACCATTTCAATGAAAGTTTGGAGCATTACGAAACTTCAGGCGATAAACGTGGCATAGCTGATATGTTGGTGAGTTTGGGAGATGCAGCGCTCTTTCAAGCCGACTACGCACAAGCAAGGCAACACTACCACAAAAGCCTGCTTCTCTACCAAGAAACCCACCCCAACAAGAAACGTGTCGTGCGCTGCCTTGAACGCCTAGCCGAAGTGGTACGAATACAGGGAAAACCAGAACAATCTGCCCACCTCCTCGGCACAGCCAAAGCTCTGCGTGAACAAATAGAAACTCCGCTCCCACCTGTCTACGTATCCTACAATCACTACACCACCGACATGAGCCGTGTACGTCTTGGTGATATAGCTTTTAAGAAAGCATGGGATATTGGCCAAAGCATGTCGCTCGAGCAAGCCATGGAGTATGCAATACACATATCACATCCCCAAGTTGCATTACACTACTGGCATATGCAAGATAGCCATGCCGCATGGGTATGCGAACGCCCAACACGCGAAGACTCGCCACATATACGTTCTGTACTCTACAGCCCCATAGCAGATACCAACGTGCAGTGTACGGCTATCATCCCATCGTGGCATGCCACAACGCCAGCAGGAACATGGATTGAAGTACACCTGCGATTCCGCATTGGCACACGATGGAGCACCTTCTACCCCATGGCCCTGTGGGACAACGCCCTTGACAACAGCCAACGCCGCAGCATCGCAGCACCGGGTGATAATGATGGCATAGTTGATACCGATGTCCTGTGCATACATACACCCGCAAACGCAGCACAAGCACGTATACTGCTCTGCGCAGATACCACTACTACAGCACCCACATTCTACAGCCTCACACTGTGCCTCACCGCCAAGCGCCAACGACTCATCAGTGCCGAGTATAATACACGACACATAGCACCATTACCCACAACGCCTCAGCTCACGCTGCCTCCATTTTCGCAATATTCCTATGAACACGGGGAAGACTGGTGTAGCCCCACCGCCCTCGCCATGGTGCTTGGCTACTGGTATACCCAAACTGGTTCTGCACCCCTGCACCCATTCACATCGCCCGACTGTGTGCCCACACTCATCGTGCCTATGGTCTACGACTCTGCGTATGGCACCGGCAACTGGTCATGTAATACAGCCTATGCCAGCACGCTTGGGTTGCGAGCCTATGTCACCGAACTACATACCCTACACCAAGTAGCTCGTTGGCTTGAGTGCGGTGTGCCAATCATCTGTAGCCTATCGTGGAACGTGAACGAATTAGACCATGTGCCTATTCCTGCAAGCAATGGACATTTGCTAGTCATTGTAGGCATCACCCAAGATGGACACGTGCATGTAGCCGACCCCGCCGGGGCAGACACCGCCAACGTAGCCCGCACATATGATGCGCGACAATTTACCGCCTGTTGGCAACGCCACTCAGCCGGCATCGTATACCTGCTCTACCCACCAACATGGCAAACACCCAACCCCGGTGAGGATGATGCATGGGTATAATCTCATCTAGTCCACATTCTCGGAGTCATTATGCCCTTTTCTACGGAGTAATATCGTACTACAATAATAGTACCATATCAGTATAAGTTAGGGTAGGTATTGTACCAGCCCTCGTTAGGAGTTGTGTCATGCAACAAATGAACCGTAGTATTCATTTGCTCTCCGCCGTGCTCATACTCTGCATACATATAGTGGCTTGCAGTAGGGCTACACCACAACCCATTCCATCTGCGCAAACAACCTCAACCAACGAAGAAGGGACTCCCAATACACCAGAAACACTCACCTTCGGGGGCGATTTTAGTAGCATTCGATCATTAGACCCAGCCGTCGTGTACGAAATAGACGGCTTTCTAGCCGTTGGCAACATCTATCAAACCCTTGTCACATTCAACCCCAACACACCAGATACCCCTGTCAAGCCAGCCTTAGCCGAACAATGGGATATACAAGACACTGACACGACATGGACTATCACCTTCACCCTCAACGAACAAGCCCAGTTTGCCAGTGGGCGACCAGTGACAGCAGACGACGTCATCTTTTCATGGAACCGCGCCATCGAAATGAACATGCCGCCTGCATTTCTGCTCACCGACATAGCCCGTATGTCTCCACAAACCATGCAAGCAGTTGATGCCCACACGGTAGCTATCACTATTCCCAAAGAAATCAACCCAAACATTGTGCTCTCCATTCTAAGCTTCACCGTTGCAGCCGTGCTCGACAAAGATGCCGTTGAAGCGAACGCCGGCAATGACCATGGTTCAGCTTGGCTTAATGCGCATTCCGCAGGTAGCGGCCCCTACATGCTAGAACGCTGGGACCGCAACGACCGCATCATCCTAAGCGCCAACCCCACCTATTGGCAACAAGCGCCAGCTATCCCCCGCATCATCATGCGCCAAATCTCCACCATGCCCAATTTGCAAGCCATGCTTCAATCAGGCGATGTAGACATCGTGCAAGAGCCCGGAACATTGCAAGCACAAGCCCTTGCAGACAACCCAGACATAGAGGTAATCAAAGCCACATCACTCGACATTATCTACATTGGTATGAATGTCTCCAAACCACCACTAGACAATAGCAACGTGCGTGAAGCCATCCGCTATGCTATTAACTATCAAGAATTGGTACATAACCTGCTCCAAGACAATGCCCAACTTGTGCAAGAAATTATTCCCGCTGGCTTGCCAGGGCATACCAGCAAGACACTCTTTCAACAAGATAGGGAGCATGCGCGTGCATTGCTTGCGCAATCTGGCGTGGGCGAGGGAACCGAATTGGAGCTATTGATACCGCCCGACATTGCCCCCGGTGGCGTTGAGTGGAATATCATCGCCGCAAAGCTCCAGAGCGATTTGCAGCAAGTGGGACTTACCCTAAAAGTACAGCAAACACCAGAACTACTCGACCGCTATCGAGCGCAGAATGCCCAAATGGTAATGACCGCATGGAGTCCCGACTTCTTTGACCCCGATGCCAACATGTCACCCTTTACCAGCTATGCCGAAGGAACAATTGCTTGGCGCAACGCCTGGAACGCACCCGACATTGCCACACTCGCACAGCAAGCAGCAACTGAACAGAATATGCAACAACGCATAGCCCTCTACCAAACGCTTACCGAACGCATAGCCCATGAAGGACCATATGTGGTGCTCTATCAACCGCAACGCACGTTTGGTATACACACCCATGTCAGCGGATTCACCTACACCCCATCCGACATTCCAGCCATCAGGTTTGAACATCTCCAGTTTGCGCATTGAATGGGTATAGAATATGGTACGCTACATCATCCAACGTATAATTGGCATGCTTTTTATAGTTGTCGGTATCGTTGTGGGGACGTTCGTGCTTTCGCACAGTGTACGCGTTGACCCCGTGGTAGCAACGCTAGGCGAAAAGGCAACCCCAGAACAAATTGCCCTCTACCGTACCAAATATTGCCTAGACCTGCCGCTCTGGGACCATTTCACATGTTACATTGGCACGTTGCTGCGCGGCGATTTGGGGTTTTCTCTTACATCCAATCGCCCAGTGTTTGATAGCCTGCTCCAGCACCTACCAGCAACCGTAGAGCTTACCATTGCTACGCTCATCATCACCGTAGTGATAGGGCTACCACTTGGCATTATTGCTGCTCACTCCTATGGCACACCACTCGATTGGTGCATTCGCTGGTTTGCCATCATTGGCGGGGGAATGCCAGTCTTTTTGCTTGGCTTCCTCCTGCAAGCATTATTCAGCAGCTATCTTGGCTGGCTACCACGCTTGGGGCGCATTGACAATGCCCTGCCCCTGCTGCCCCACATAACAGGCATATACACCCTCGATAGCTTATTGATAGGCGACATGCAAGCACTTATCAGTAGCCTACACCATTTGTTGCTGCCCGCATGTACGCTTGGGTGGTTCTCATCGGCCACACTGATACGCATGACACGCCTTTCGATGCACAACGTGCTCACACAAAACCACATACAAGCTGCCTATGCACGCGGCATAGGTGCTGTTTGGGTAGTCTGCAACCATGCTTTGCGCAATGCAATACACCCCATATTAACAATGCTCAGCCTATCAGTAGGATACTTGGTTGCTGGCTCTGTATTGACAGAAATGGTCTTTTCCTGGCCGGGGATTGGGTGGTATTTGACACAATCCGCCAAGACGAATGACCTGCCAGTCGTGGTGAGTATATCGCTCATTGTCGCTATTGTGTACACAACTTGTCATATGGTAGCCGAAATACTCCAGCGTTATGTAGACCCGCGCATTGTGTATGGCTAGAATCTCTCTACAATCTACCCACTTGCTCAAACGCAGAGGCTTTTTTATCGTTGGTGTGCTGATGGTGCTCACCTTACCCACAGTAGCAACGGTAGGTTTCCTCATGCAGCCATTCAATGCGATAGAGCAAGATTTGGCGCAGGCATTTCAACCACCATCTACAAACCATCTCATGGGTACAGACCAGCTTGGCCGCGATATGTTCAGCCGTGTGATGCAGGGAGCACTCATCTCAACCACGGCAGCATTGGGTATTGTGTGCATTGCCAGCATCAGCGGTGTATGTCTTGGTTTGCTTGCTGGCTATGCCGGTGGGTGTGGCGATATGCTATTAATGCGCATAACCGACATGTTCCTATCATTTCCGCCGCTCGTTCTTGCACTCGTCATTGCAGGCATGGTAAAACACGATATGCTCACTATCGTTATAGCCATGAGCGTAGTAATGTGGCCACCCTATGCACGCCTGACACGGGACCACATCATGGCTATCAAACAGCAACCCTTCATGCTTGCAGCACATGCCCTAGGTGCCTCACATCTTCACACAGCAACATGGCATTTCAAACCACGCATCATTGAGCTTGTGCTCATACTCACCACCTTCGACATAGGCGGGGCTATTGCAGCCCTTGCAGGGCTTTCATTTATTGGCATAGGGCCGGGACCGCCCACTCCTGAATGGGGAGTGCTCATTGCACAAGGCTACACACACCTAGGCAGCGGGCCATGGTGGTTGACTGTGTTCCCCACGGTTGCATTATTCTTGTTTGTCGGAGGATTGACGCTCATCAGCGATGGACTGCGCGATATGCGGATGGGTTGAGCATCAATGTAATGCGACCCCGATTGGATTCGAACCAACAACCTTCGGCTCCGGAGGCCGACGCTCTATCCAATTGAGCTACGAGGTCTCACAACACAAGTATACCCGATGCATCTGGCACTGTCAACGAACATGGGTAGACAAGCAACTTTCAAGGGTAGGTCTCTATCATTTCCGCATGTCGTGAACAGTCCTTTGCCCATTCTCTCGTTTAAACCTTGGTGTTCTTGGCGTTTTGGCGGTTCAATACCTACCCTTGTGAGTAGACAAGCAGGCCCTCATGCACGTTGCCGCTCCTCATACTCGTGGATGGAAGGAAGCGGGAAACAGAGGATAGCAACAACCAAAATCATATCTGCACGTCGCATATAACGGAGAGTGTAGACTAGATGGGTGTCGCTGGCGCTCACGACAAAGAGTGAGCGCCCCTGCAAATCTTCGGCCCAAAACCAACCTGCCTGTGGAGACAATGCCAACGAACGCACCAAACGACGCACTTGGTCACGCTGGTTTGGGGTAAGCTCTCGCCAATCATCGTTAGCGCCGTCGGTGAGCGCAATAGTTACAGGACGCGACATGGTTTACTGGCTTGTTGCTAGGGCATCTGCTGGCACAGCGACACGTTCTTGGGTTGGCTCTCCGCGTTCTATATCAAAGATGATTGCGCCCTGCATTTCGGCGTGGTCTACGCGTTCAGTGAGTTGGGCAAGCAACGATGAAGATGGTGGCGGGAAAAACTCAGCTATATCTGGTGGGGCTACGTTTAGGCGACTAGCTACTTTGCGCATAGTACGCGGGCGCACATCTACATCGCGTTTAAGTATTCGGTAGTAGGTTTTGGGTGATATCTCAAGAAATTCGGTAAACTCGGTGACTTCCATGTAGTGTTCATGTCGAAAGTCTTCTAGTGATTTTGTTAGCATGGCTTTTACTCCTTACTCATTTGGTTATTGGAACAAGGTATCTCGTATGATACTCCATTTCTTTTATTCTCTCTATTATACCTTATCCTTCCGCTATGTGTCAATATTTTTTCCTTTGTGTGTTCTCTGATTATCTCAAGACAAGTCGCACCCTCAGAGCATACCAGCAAAGAACTACCTGTTCCCTTCTTTGTACCTTTGCGTTCTTTGCCTCCTTGCGCGAGGGGTCTTCATGAAAATTGCCATAAACCATCGTCTTGCATATCTGGCTGTTTCTGGTACAATCTTGCGCGTGTACACAAACTTTTCACTGGTATGTTCAGTATAAGAAAGAATGAGAAAACAACAGGTTATCATTGTGATGCCTGCCTACAACGCAGCACGCACACTAGAGCGCACCTATCACGATATACCACACGACATTGTAGACCATGTCATCTTAGTAGATGATGTCTCACAAGATGAAACCGTCGAAGTAGCACAGCAGCTTGGTCTCCAAGTTGTCGTGCATGTGCAAAACCGTGGTTATGGCGGCAACCAAAAAACATGCTATCTTGAAGCACTCAAAGCCAATGCCGATATTGTCGTCATGCTCCACCCCGACTACCAATACGACTCTACATGCATCCCCCAACTCATCGCACCCATCCAAGACGGTCGCTACGACATGATGCTTGGTTCACGTCTACTCCGTCAAGGCCACCAACAAGGCAACCCAACCCTCCAAGGAGGCATGCCCATCTGGAAATATATCGCCAACCGCTTCCTCACCGCCTGCGAAAACACCATCCTTGGGCAACACCTTTCAGAATGTCATACCGGATTCCGCGCCTACAGCCGCAGACTCCTAGAAACTGTCCCTTTCTTACTCAACTCCGACGACTTCGTCTTCGATACCGAAATGATAGTCCAAGCTGTTGCTTTTGGCTTTCGCATTGGCGAAATTGCCGTACCTACCCGCTACTTTGAAGAAGCCTCATCCGTCAACTTCCGCCACAGCGTCATCTACGGGCTATCAACCCTCAACGTCCTCCGTCGCTACCTCATCCATCGTGGCCAGCTCAAACACTACCCGCAATTCACAAAACGCCTTGAAGACATCATCAGCCCCTACCACAGCAGCACCTTTTTCAAGAAACACATGTAATGAACAACTACCGCCTGTTCATGCCCCTTCTCATAATAACCATAAGCGCCATAGCACTCTTCGCCGTGCTACGCACCCCTCCCCCATGGACGCTTGACATGGGCACAGCCGGCGACGAGCGTTTCAGTACACGCTTCTCCGTCCATGAAACGAATAACACAACCACATTTCGTTGGAGCATGAAAGAGTCACGCCTGCTGCTCCATGGAACACATACTGCGCAGTATGCCCTCGCTATACGCCTATATGGTGATGAACGCGCCCATACCCATAGCTGGTATCTACGCCTACATCAAGGGAACAACCATACTCCCCCATTCGCCAACCTACCAGTAACATATGGCTGGCGAGTCTACCACATCATCCTACCAAGTAGCGCAACCACCAACGCACACCTAGAAGTATCACCTCTCACACTTACGAGCACCATCTACCGTACAAGCCCAGAAGACCATCGTAACCTAGGCGTACCAATAGACTGGATACACCTATCACCCCTAGATAGCATTCCTACAAACCCAAGTATACCCTTACGTCAAGCATTGGTATATGTATGGAGTCTCGGCACACTCTACGCTCTCCTTTGGCGTATTGATAGAACCATCCTACCACATCGCACACCGTTTGCCCCCATTCGTGTAAGCATCCCCATAGGTGCCATAGCCATCATCCTCATCCTCTGGGCCCATCGCAACCCATACACCCTTGCTTGGGCCCTACCACCACTCCCTTGGATAACAGCCCTCACCATGCTCGTGCTTGCCCTAACAGCAAACGGGAGACCCAAAACCAACGAAGAAAGCCCAAAGACCGAAGCCCCCCGTCCCCGGTCACCCGTCCCCGGTCTGCTATTATTGATGATTTTCTTGCTCGCGCTTGCACTACGCACCCACCACCTAGCAAATATCCCCTATGGACTATGGCGCGACGAAGCACGTCACGGACTTATAGCCCTCACCATGCTAGAAGACCCCACCTACCGCCCCATCTACATCGCAGCAGGTGGCGTCAACATGCCAGCCCTCGGATTGTACCCCTTCGCCCTAGCCCTACATCTATGGGGCATCCACGACTGGTCCCTGCGTGCAATAACCGCAATCGCAGGCGCACTAACCGTCTTCCCACTCTACGCCCTCGTCATACGCATGACCGGGCGCACAAATATAGCTCTCCTATCCGCAGCATTCCTAGCCGTCTCAAGCTGGCACATCACCATAAGCCGCTTCTCCTTTCCAACCATCTTCGACCCACTCCTCACCCTCACCGGCCTATGGCTTTTCCTCGTAGCCATAGGAAACAATGCCTCATCCCGCAAACAAGGCGAAGCCAACCAAACGAAGCATTTGTTAGCAGCCATCGCCTCGGGCGCTTGCCTTGGTTTAGCAGCCCAAAACTACCACACCGGACGTGTCGTCCCACTCGTAGTAGGCATACTAGCAGTGCTTCTGCTCATCTACAAACAACAACACTGGCAACGTTGGCTCACAAGCATACTTGCCATAGGAATAGGGTTTACCCTAACCACAGCACCATTACTGCTCTATGCCCTCAACCACCCCTCTGCATTCAACACACGAGTAAGTAGAGTCTTCATCCTTAGCGAAAATGCCCTCCATGGACAAGCCCCACTCACCGCACTCGACCAATCCATAGGACGCCATGCGCTCATGTTCAACTGGCGCGGCGACAGCAACGGCCGCCACCATGCCCCAGAAAAACCCCTGCTTGACCCCATAACCGGGCTAGGATTCCTCGCCGGATGCATCGTCATCCTACGCCGCTGGAACACCTGGCAACATCTCTTCATCATGGGCGCATTAGCTATCGGACTCATCCCAAGCCTGCTCGCCGTAGAAGGACCACACGCAATGCGCAGCATCAGCGCAGCATCCTTCGCCTACATCATCGCCGCAATTGGTTGGATAAAGCTGCTGGAAAAGGTAGGTATTGGACTGCCAAGACGCCAAGAACACCAAGGTTTAAACAAGCAGGGGGGGGATATACGTCAGCGCTTCGGCTTGCCGCCAGAGACTGCCCTCATTATTGTACTTCTAGCGACAGCTTGCAATTACTGGACCTACTTTGTCGCAATGCCTGTTGAACGAAGAGTTTGGACCGCAAACTACCCCATACACACCCAAGTAGGCACATACGTGCGTACCCTAGCCAACAAACAAGGTCCACAGACTCTCACCAACGTCTACATCCAATCAAGCCTAACCGACAACTCTGTATTTGACTATCTCGCCTATGACCTGCCCATAGCAACATTCGACGGCCCAACCCTCTCCCACCCACCCAGTCCGGGCGCACAATTCGTCTATTCCGGCTACGTTGGCTCAGATAAAGCACAAGAACTGTCCGACTATCTCGGCCCCAACCCCCAACCTGTCTTACTCGGTCCCTTACTTCCCGATGGCAAAAGGGCATCATTCAAAGTCTATCACATGCAACCATGACTCACACACAAACACCCACAACCATACGCCTATGGCTCCCAGTAGCGCTCCTCATAGCCCTCTACCTAGCACTCACCGCAGCCTACACCGTGCGACCAACCGTGCATATTGACCTAGGCGACTACTACGACTCCCCCTTCCTGCACCACTTCCACGACCGCGAAATAGACGCCGCCGGGCAAGGCACAACACACCCCTGGCCCCACACACAAACGCAACTGACACTAGACGGGCAACGTGAAGGTGTATGGATAGCCACCGTCTATGCCGCTGATTATCAACCCAGTCAACCCAATAACAGTGACCCACTCAAAGGACTCGCCATGTCGGCCAACAATACCCGCCTACACATAGCCCGCACCGGCGATGGTTTCATGGTAGGCGTCATCCCGCCAGACATAGCCGCTGCCCAACACATCACCCTGCAACTAGAACCGGGCTTGCGCGAAGGACCAAAGCCTCCCCCCGGACTCGCCGGCAGCGTCGTATTGGAGCCAGCCCGCACCTATCGTTGGACACGCAGCGAAAGCAACATCACCCTCAACAACCTTGGACGTGGCGCATGGCTTCTTACGCTAGACATCGTCACCGCTCACCCCAACCAACAACCACTAAACGCCCAAATATACGCCAACGACACATTGCTCACCAACCTACCAGACCAACAACAACTGCGCCGAACCAACATCCTCATCCCCGAAAAAACAACGTCGAGTGGAGACCTAGACCTAACCCTACGCTCGCATACCTATACCGACCCACGTCCACTTGGCATGCTGATAGCCGATGTGACTATTTCGCCTGTGCAAAGTACTAGCCGCAATGTCTTAGCTTCTATTCCACCATGGGGCACACTTCTGTATAGCACCATCATCGTGCTGGCACTCTATGGGTGCCTTGCAAGCCTATCTCCCCAACGCACATGGCTCATACCAACCCTAGCAAGTATCCTTCTCATCGGGCTAGGCACATGGGCCCTCGCCTACCATCGCTACCCCACAAGCTTCATGCTACCCGGCTTGGCACTCCTAGCCATATGGAGCATCATCCTGCTACTAGCCCTACGTACCCTGCTCATGCATAGCATAGGCAACGCACAGCAGCATGCCACCTTCATCAACAACATCCTCCTCATCTTCTTTGTTGGCTACTGGCTCAAAGCCGGCGCAATGCTCTACCCCTATTTCATCGGCATTGATGTCCATTGGCACATGGACCGTGTGCGTTGGATATTGAACGGCGACTTAGCCACTCTCTATGGCGTCAATAGCCCACTCAACGAATCTACTATGCCACTTGCCGAATGGGGCCACACCAAACCGGTCATCCCCTACTCGCCCTACTACCACATGTTCGCGGCTAGTTTCGCCCTATTCCCTTGGTCACTCGAAACAAGTGCCAACATGGTCAGTGTCCTCCTCGATTGTAGCCACGTATTTATGATAGGTCTACTGACCTATGCTAGTGGGCTAGGCAAATGTGCTGCTTTACTTGCAGCATTGCTCTATGCCATCCTACCTATCAACTACCTCCTACACTCATGGGGCAACGTGCCTACTACATCCGGGCTATGGTGGAACTTCGCAGCCACCATGTTCATCGTCATAGCTTGGCAACAGCTCCATCGCCCACGCATATTCATCGCCCTCGTCACCCTCCTCATCGGCGCATTCCTCTTCTACACCGTCGCAGGCGTCTTCATGGGCATGTTCCTTCTCATCTTCACCCTATTCGCATGGTATACCCAATGGCGATCAGGTTTATTAGAACCAAAAAAGCCTATCATAGCTCTCTGGCTCGCAACACTCGCCGCCATAGCCATTACCCTTCTTGTCTACTATGGACAATACATTGGCCCAATCATCGAACGCACCATCCCTTACTTTACCACCTCATTTACTAGCAGTGCCGAACGTATTGGCAAGGAAGGTATGCCTGTGGGTGAATATATCCTGCGTCACACACGCCTATGGAGCTATGGGTTAGCCATTCCACTTATCCTCACCATCTATTGGGTCGTAGACATAGGCATAACCATCTGGCGCAAACCAAGCACGCTCCCTCAACCCACACATACCTTGTGGGCCGCAATCAGCGCATGGATAGCCCTCACCATTGTCTTCCTCCCACTTGCCTACAAAGTGTCAATGGTAGACAAACACTTCTTTGTCAGCATCCCCTTCATGGTCATAGCCACCGCTGCTGTACTCGACCGCTTCTGGCAACACTACTGGCCCATGCGAGCAACAAGTATCTTCTGGTATCTCTACCTTGGCACAACCGGTTTGCATCTCTGGATTACCCGCATCATAACGGTCAAGCAATAGCAGCACCAAATAACCATATCGCTATGTCTGCCATGCGACAATAACCTCCTCTCGAATGGTATACACTAAAAGATGTATATTGTTTTGTTTTACGGCATCTTGGACAAACTGAAGGCAGAAAAAAGTCGCATAAACATCTTGTGGGACAGCTAGATACAGAGTTCGTTCTGGTTCCTTGTATGAAAGCGCCAACCGATAATTGAGGTATTGCCCTATAGCAACATGAAAATCACGCATAGGAGATGCACCCACAAAACTCTTGATGGCAACAACTATCTTGAGGTCCTCTCGCTCCGCTGCCAAGACTCTTTCTGTGGCTATTTCAACAGAAACATCAACACCCCCGGCCTGAATACGGAATGGGTCATGGGTAATGTGCCACTGCTCCTTTTTTAGCCCATTTACGACTGCACTATGAAAAATATCTTTTGCTGCCATCTCAACACCTTGTGCAAACTCAAAACCGTGTACCCCATTATTATATCATGTGCTACCATGAAAAACACAGCGTTCCAGACAAACAACAAAAGACAAGTAGGGTTCGTTCATTCTCATAAAACTCTAGCAAAATACGTTGTGTTGCCTTTGTGTTCTTTGTGTTCTTTGTAGTGTGTTTGCAAACCTTGCGTTCTTTGCGTCTTTGCGCGAGGTCTTAATGAAAAAAGAAAAGGTAAAGAAACGGCATTATGCAACAATTCTGGATGAGCTATGTGCCGCGCTACATCGTAGCTGACTTCATGGCACACCCTGGCGAAAACCCAGTTGGGCGCGAACAACAATTCAACGCGGTCACCCTGTTTGCCGACATTTCCGGCTTCACTGCCCTCAGCGAAGCGCTTGGCGAGCAAGGACAAACAGGTACCGAAGAACTGACTACCCTCCTCAACAGCTACTTTCAACCTATGATAGACCTCATCCAATCCTATGGTGGCATCATCGGCAAATTTGGCGGTGACTCCATCACGGCCCTTTTTCGCTACACCAAACGCACCCAAGCTACAACCACACGACGAGCTACACGCTGCGCCCTCACCATGCAATCACGCATGTCGCCCTACACGACTATGCAAACCAGTGCAGGCACATTTAGCCTCACCATTCGCATAGGACTTGCTATGGGAGCGGTGCGCTGTACGGTTGTCGGTCATCCCGCTATTCACCTAGAATATCTCATTATGGGCAATGTGTTGAACCACGCTGCGCATGCTGAACACGAAGCTTGTATCGGCCAAGTTATTGTGCATACCGACCTCTTGCCATTCATCACACACCCCTACACAGAATCTTCAAGCTCTTCTGTATGCACTGAAAACAGGCTAGGTGAATCCCAACAAAACACCTATGTTTGCCTTTCGCACCTACAGCATCGTGTTTCACGGCGAGCACTACCTCCACTGCCCGCAACAACCCCACATCGTGTTCGCCTTCTCCTTGAAGCATTCCACCACCCAGCCATAGCCCTACGCCTGAGTAAAGGTCAGCGTGACTTAATCAACGAACACCGCCGTGTCACAGTCATGTTTGTGCAATTTGAAGATTTCGATTATGACCACGACCCAGACGTTGTCAACAAGCTACAACACTATTTTTTTGACATTTTCCTCATTATCTGGCGCTACGATGGCTACTTGCGACAAATCGAAATGGGCGACAAAGGCAGCAAATACATTGTCCTCTTTGGCGCACCCGTTGCTCACGAAAACGACGCCGAACGCGCCCTCCGATGCGCACTTGAAGTGCAAAACCTTGCCAACATCCCTACCGCCATTGGGATGACTACCGGCTTCGCCTACTGTGGACTCATCGGCTCTGCCACACGCCAAGAATATGCCATCGTTGGCGACACTGTAAACCTCGCTGCACGCCTAATGCAAGCCGCCCAACGCGGCCAAATAATTGTCTGTAGCGATACCTACATTGCTGCCCATCGTCGCCTCTCACCCCACACGTTTGCTTGGCAATGCTTAGAACCATTGACTGTCAAAGGCAAATCAGAGCCTGTATCAGTCTATGCTTTGTGTGGGTTGCAACAACCATCCCACACAACCATGTACTCCCTAGATAGTGATGACCCTATGGTAGGGCGACAAACCGAAATGCAACACGTCAAAACCATCTTTGATACCATCAAACACAACCGGGGACACATCCTCGGCATCACAGCAGAAGCCGGCATGGGCAAATCGCGCCTCGCAGCCGAAATCGTGCAAGCCGCAAAACAGCAAGATATAGCTTGCTACAGCGGCGCTTGTTTTTCCTACGCTACCACTAGCAGTTACCTTGTCTGGCAAGAACTCCTACGCGAAATGGTTGGTTTGCACCCATACCATGACGTTGCAAGCCAAATACAGCATATCCAAACCTATTTGACAGCCCTCAACCCACACTACCTGCAACGTATGCCCCTGCTCAGCATCATCTTCAACCTGCCTATACCCGACAACGAACTAACCCACGCCCTAGACCCACGCATGCGCAAAACATCCCTCGAATCGCTGCTCGTAGATTGTGTGCGTCAGCAGGCGAACACCAAACCCCTCATGCTGCTCCTTGAAGATTGTCACTGGATAGACCCACTTTCGCATGACTTGCTCGAAGCAATAGCCCGCAGTATCATAGACCGTCCCGTGCTGATCGTCGTTGTCTACCGCCCACCCGAAAGTGCCCCTGTCCAATTGCGCATAACTCACCTAGCCCATTTTAGCGAACTGCGCCTGAACGAACTGAACATACAAGAAGGCACCTACCTTATTGAACTCAAGCTCCAACATCTCTATGGACACAATGGAAAAGAGGCATCATCGGCCCATGAACACCCTACCCTTGCATCGCACGTAATAGAACGTATCATTGAACGTGCCCAAGGCAACCCGTTCTACATAGATGAGATGCTCAAATTGCTCTACAACCATGGTCTACAACCCACCGACACCGATGCACTCGATACCCTTGAGTTGCCATATAGCCTGCACAGCCTCATCACCAGCCGCATAGACCAACTGCAAGAAGGGCCAAAAACCACGCTCAAAGTTGCCAGTGTCATTGGTAGGCGCTTCTACGCCGGCTGGCTTTGGCGTGTCTACCCACAACTTGGCACACCGGAACTCATCCACGACAACCTTACCCACCTCAACCGCCTAGAGCTTACCCTTCTCAGCAAAACCAACCCTGAACGAGAATATCTCTTCAAACATATGCTCACCCACGAAGTCGCCTATGCCAGCCTCGCCGTCGCTACACGCACCATGCTCCACGAACAAGTTGGTACACTCATCGAGCAACTCTACCCCAACGATATAGACTCATGGGTTGACACGCTCACGTACCACTATGGACAAAGCAACAACATCGAAAAACAGCGCATCTACCTCCGGCGGGCCGGTTGCGCAGCCCAAGCCGCCCATGCCCACGATACAGCTATCACCTACTACCAACGCCTACTACACCTCTTGCCAGAGCACGAACAAGTAGACATCCTGCTTGAACTTGGCAGCATCTGGGAACTCATCGGCAATTGGGATGAAGCCCAAGCCCACTATTGGCTCGCCCTTGCCCTTGCCCTCAACCTAGAAGACCAACATGCCCAATCACGCTGCGAATATGCCATGGGTTGGCTCTGCTATCTCAAAGGACTCTATGAAGAAGCATTGAACTGGCTCGACTATGCTAGTACACGCTTCACCGCAATTGGCAACCAAGCCGGCGTCATCCAAGTTCTTCGCGCCCTTGGCACTGTGCTCCTCACCCAAAGCGACCATGAACGTGCTATGGATTGCTTTCAACGTTGTCACCAACTCGCAACCACTATGGGCGACCAACGCGAAGCCACACACGCTATCGCCAACATAGGCCATATCTACTTTCACCAAGGCGACTATCCGCGCACCCTCGAATGTTATGAAAAATGGCTTTACCTCGCCATTGAGCTTGGCGACCAGCAACAAGTTGGCTATATGCTTGGCGCTATGGGGCAAGTCTACTGGAGCATGGGCAACTCGCAAGGAGCAATCTTTTGCTACGAACAGCAGCTACGCATTGCAACCGACATAGGCGACCGTCGCCTATTATCCATTGCCTGTGGCAAAATGGCCGAAGTCTATGGACACACAGGCTACCTCGAAAATTCGCTTGCCTGCCTCCTCCGCTGCCTCCACATTGGCGTGGAAATAGGCGACCGTCTCATGATGATGATTGGTGTTGGCTACATTGCAGAACTCTACACCCTCAAAAAACGCTATGACGAAGCAGAACAGTTCTACGAACGCGCTAACAAACTAGGACGACAACTGAACGTGATGTACCATGTATGCGACTTTCTCAGTTTTCAAGCCCTTATGTACTGGTCTCAACAACGTTATACAGAGGCATGGAACCACAACGCTGAAGCACATACCATTGCTACCAACATAGGTCACACAGATATTCAATTCATAACCCATGTGCTCGGCATCAACCTCAGCGTTGCCCTAGAACAAATAGATGCTGCCAAAGCCATCTCCCTCTTTGAACACATGCTCCAAGACTGGTCAGACCCCGTCCAACAAGCCACCCTCCACCACGAAATCTGGTTACTAGACCCAAGCCGCGAAAAACATCGCCAACAAGCTATTGCCCTCTACCAACACATGCCGGCACGCGCACTGCGAATTGAATACCGCTACCGCTACTATGACCTCACCGGCGAAATGCTCCCCAACACCGTAGACCTGCCCGAATTGCCAGACATCGTCACCCATGACCCGATAAGCCTTGACTTACTTCTTGAGCATGTAGATAAGATTATCCATGAAGAATGCATCTATGTATGAATGAAAAAGGTAGTGCCCATGTGACATTGCACACATCCAACAGCGTAAATTCATTGTACGCTATGCGTACACATCCCACTACCATACACGTGCAATTGATGGTACAATACCACCTATGCGAGAACATAGCTTACCAAAACTCACACCCATACCAGATACATGCTCCAGAGAAACCTATGACTATGGACAAGGGCACAACTACGACGACAACTACATGCCTAGCGGCAAAAAACCGTGGGCATGGCTCATGGTTGTTGCAACAGCCATAGCCCTCCTACTCATAGCCCTTGTTGCCTCACATCTCCAGCACACAACCCACACACTCACCGGGCATATTGCCCCCGTAGCGGGCATTGCAATGACACAAAATGGCGTAGACAGGCAAACCATCGTAGCTAGTGCCGGCGACGGGACCATTAATATATGGACCACACAGCAACATCGTTATATATACACGCGAACATTGCACAGTCACACCGACTTGGATCCACGATGTCGCCCTCACACCCGATGGGCAAACCCTCGCATCCGCATCGTGGAACCACACCATCAAACGGTAGTCCTTGCATAGTAGTGATAGAATGGAAAACAGTGAAAGATGTTCTGTTCAAGGAAGGATGAAGACATATGCCATGTTGCCCCTCTTGCCACTCGGAACGGGTGGTCAAAAATGGTTC
>CAZVEN010000062.1:0-21094 GCA_964626155.1 uncultured Chloroflexaceae bacterium
GGATGCATGCGCTTGCCATAGGCTATTCGCCGCGCTACCTGAGCGAAAATGCCGACGGGATACGCCAAGACTGGCCGCGCATCCCCCTGCCACTGGACCGTGAGGTATTGCTGCACTCAGCAGCATTGGGGCAACAGGTAGCGGCCCTGCTCGACACCGAACAGCCAGTGGATGGCGTAACAGCAGGGCATATGCGCCCAGAACTGAAGTATATCGGTGTGTTGAAACGCGCCGATGGTGGCAGCATCAACCGGACAGCGGGCGACTTGGATGTGCGAGCCGGGTGGGGCTATGCCGGGCGCGGTGGTATGATCATGCCCGGCAAAGGGCAGGTGCAACAACGCGCATATACGCCCGATGAGCAAGCGGCTATAGGGGATGTAACAGTGGTATTGGGTGAGGTTACGTGTGACATCTTCATCAATGATATGGTATACTGGTGCAACATTCCACAGCGTGTGTGGGAGTATACCATTGGTGGCTACCAGGCTATCAAAAAGTGGCTCAGTTATCGTGAGTATGCTGTGCTGGGGCGGGCATTATCTTTGGATGAAGCCCGTGAAATGCGCGATATGGCACGTCGGCTTGCTGCGTTGGTGCTACTGGAGCCAGCACTTGATGGGCACTATGCGGATGTGATGGCAGGAAAAAGCTATCAAACATAATACAAAGACGAAAGAGAAAAGACTATGTTGTCAATTGAAACCATTATGATAAAACTACGCACGCTTCATCCCGACCAACAGCAAGAAGTGCTAGACTTTATTGAGTTTTTACAGTACAAGCAAGAACAGTTTGCTCGACGTGAACGGTTCAAACGATTTCAGGCATTTGCACATCAAAATGCAGCATTAAATACTGATTTGAGTGAAGAAGCTGCTGCTGCGCTGATAGAGGAAGCTCGTGAAGAAGTGCATCAGGCAAAGCAACAGTCTTTGCAACACGCAAATCAATAATCATGAAAGCAGTTATTGATACCAATCTACTCATACGGTATGCACTTACACAAGGACAGACATTAACCAATCTTTTTGCTCACTGGCAGAAGGAAACTTTTATCTATCTGTCTTCCCACCAAATTATTGCAGAGATGAAAGATGTGTTGCAGCGTCCACGATTGCGTGTGCGTATGACTGCTGATGTAGAAGCTCTTATTGCTCTTGTTGAAACACAAACGCTCAAGACTCCTAGCATCCTAGACCTTGAAGGTGCATGCCGTGATCCAAAAGATATTATGTTTATCGTTTGTGCAGTTGAAGGGAAAGCTGATTATATTGTCAGTGATGATAAAAACCTGCTTGAATTGGTTCGTTATCAAGGTGTAGCTATTATTCGTCCTGAATCGTTTGTGGCAATCCTAGATACTTGAGAACAATCATCATGGAATGAATAAGGAGAATCATCCCATGCACCCAGTAGAAACCTACCTGCGCGACCTGCGGAGTAGCCACACGCACGGGGTAGCCGAAACAAGTGGCTATGGCGCACTCGCTACCCTGCTCAATGAGATAGGGGCATCGCTCAAGCCCAACGTCGTATGCATCATACACCCCAAAAGCCAAGGAGCCGGCATCCCCGATAGCGGACTCTTCACGCATGATCAACTGCCCAAAGATGGTAGCCCGCCCCCACTGCACGACCTGTTGCCCGCACGTGGCGTCGTAGAAGTGAAATCATCCAAAGAAGAGGTGCAACAGATAGCCACAAGCGAGCAAGTCGAGAAATACCTTTTCCGTTATGGGCACGTGTTGGTGACAAATTACCGCGCATTTCTACTCGTCGTGCGCGACCAGCATGGGCTTAGGAGCTTGCATGAAGCGTATAGCCTCGCCGATAGCGACCAAGCATTGTGGGCAACTCCCATCAAGCAAATAGTGGATGCGCATGCAGAGGGGTTGAGCGACTATCTCAAGCGCATCATGCTGCACAACGTCCCCATGACCAACCCGCAAGACTTAGCGTGGATGCTGGCATCGTATGCCCGCGATGCCCGCCGTCGCATTGGGCAAGCCGATTTGCCCACGCTTGCCCCTATCCGCAGCGCATTGGAAGAATCGCTCGGTATCACCTTTGAGGGCAACGAAGGCGACTCCTTCTTTCGTTCTACCCTAGTGCAAACGCTATTCTACGGGCTATTTGCCGCGTGGGTATTGTGGCACACCGAACAGCCAGAACGCACAGACACATTCCGTTGGAAAGAGTCCGCCTACTACCTGCACGTCCCAATCTTGCAATTTCTGTTTGAACAAATATCGCAACCGACCAAACTCAAGCCGTTGCATCTAGTAGAGGTATTAGATTGGACCGGAGCGGTGCTCAATCGGGTGGATCGGGTGAGCTTCTTTGCAACGTTTGAAGCGGGGCAAGCGGTGCAATATTTTTACGAACCATTCCTTGAGGCGTTTGATGCCGACTTGCGCAAGCGGCTAGGGGTGTGGTACACGCCACCCGAAGTCGTGCGCTATATGGTAGCACGGGTAGATAGGGTGTTGCGCGAGGAACTCGACGTAGCAAACGGGTTAGCCAATCCCGATGTGTATGTGCTCGACCCATGTTGTGGCACGGGTACGTACTTGGTAGAAGTGCTGCGAAGCATAGCAGACACATTGCGCCAGCAAGGTGAAGGGGCAGTAGTAGGCGAAGAGGTCAAACAGGCAATACAAGAGCGGGTGTTTGGGTTTGAGTTGATGCCCGCGCCGTTTGTGATAGCGCACTTGCAACTTGGGGTCTTATTGCAACAACTAGGCGTATCGCTAGGCGAGGATGACCGGGTGGGGGTGTACTTGACAAATGCGCTGACGGGATGGCTCCCGCCTGATGAGACGGAGGAGCAGGCAACCCAACTAGCACTGATGGGCATGCCAGAATTGCAGGAGGAGCGCAAAAAGACAGGATACATCAAGCGGGATGTGCCCATCATGGTTATCTTGGGCAACCCGCCCTACAATGCCTATGCAGGAGTGAGTCCAAAGGATGAGGAGGGGTTAGTAGCGCCATACAAAGCGGGGTTGAGCACCACATGGAGCATCAAAAAGTACAACCTCGATGACCTGTACATCCGCTTCTTTCGGTTAGCCGAACGGCGCATCGCCGAGATGAGTGGGCGGGGCATTGTGTGCTATATTTCCAATCACTCTTGGGTAAGTGAACCATCATTTGTTGTAGCACGACAGCATCTACTCAATTCCTTTAACCGCTTCTGGGTAGAGAATATGCACGGCAATCGTAAAATATCTGAGTATGCACCAGATGGCAGAACAAGCGAGTCGATTTTTGCTATTCGTGGGTTTTCGGGGGGTATTCAGCAAGGCGTGGTTATCTCTCTCTGGTTGAAAAACGATAAGCAACACACGAACAAAGTATTATTCCGTGATGACATCAATGCAGCGAAGGCGGAGGAGCGGCGAGCACAATTGCTTGCCAGTCTCCAGATACGAGATTTCGACGCGCAATATACCTCAGTGAACCCTACAAGCGATAACCGCTACTCCTTTCGCCCCATGAATGTGTCGGCACAGTACCTCACGTGGCCGAAACTCGTTGACTTGTGCGCAGAAGCCCCAATAAATGGCTTGATGGAGAAACGTGGTGGTGCTTTGATAGACATAGACCGCAAGGCATTGGAACAACACATGAAAATGTACTATGACCCACATGTGAGTTGGGAAGAACTCACAACGCTAAGAACCGGGTTGACAGGCAATGCTGCGCGGTTTGATGCAAAACAGACACGGGCAAAAGTACTTGCAACGGAATCGTATCAACAGGAACGCTTGCGCCGTTATGCTGTGCGTCCTTTTGATAATCGTTGGTGTTACTATAGTGCAACACGCCCACTTTGGAATGAACCACGTCCGAGGCTATGGGCGCAGTGTTGGCACGGCAATGCATTTTTGATGAGTCGCCCTGCGGGTGTGTCTAGTCCAGAAGGTGTACCAATAGGCTATACCACACTTCTTGGGGATAATGACTATCAGCGTGGGCATGCCTATTATTTCCCATTACGGCTTCAGAAACATGCAACAGAGACAGCAACCGCCGTGACAGCAACCTCATCAGACAATGAACATGCGCCTATCATAGCCAACCTCGCCCCGCTCGCCCGCGAGTATCTCGCCAAGCTAGGCATAACCAACCCTGATGAGGACGCCGAGACAGCTACCTTGCTCTGGATGCATGCGCTTGCCATAGGCTATTCGCCGCGCTACCTGAGCGAAAATGCCGACGGGATACGCCAAGACTGGCCGCGCATCCCCCTGCCACTGGACCGTGAGGTATTGCTGCACTCAGCAGCATTGGGGCAACAGGTAGCGGCCCTGCTCGACACCGAACAGCCAGTGGATGGCGTAACAGCAGGGCATATGCGCCCAGAACTGAAGTATATCGGTGTGTTGAAACGCGCCGATGGTGGCAGCATCAACCGGACAGCGGGCGACTTGGATGTGCGAGCCGGGTGGGGCTATGCCGGGCGCGGTGGTATGATCATGCCCGGCAAAGGGCAGGTGCAACAACGCGCATATACGCCCGATGAGCAAGCGGCTATAGGGGATGTAACAGTGGTATTGGGTGAGGTTACGTGTGACATCTTCATCAATGATATGGTATACTGGTGCAACATTCCACAGCGTGTGTGGGAGTATACCATTGGTGGCTACCAGGCTATCAAAAAGTGGCTCAGTTATCGTGAGTATGCTGTGCTGGGGCGGGCATTATCTTTGGATGAAGCCCGTGAAATGCGCGATATGGCACGTCGGCTTGCTGCGTTGGTGCTACTGGAGCCGGCCCTCGACGCGCACTATGCGAATGTAACCTAATGTATTATAAGGAGAGAGCGAGAGAAAATGACAAAAGTGAGACATGTATCTAGTATGCTGTTGATTATAGTAGTTCTTGGAACAAGTACTGTCTTTTCGCAACGGAGCCTGGCCCAACAAACCAATAACCCCAATTGGCCAGCACAACCTGAACACCAACGTGATGATAATGATGATGTACAATCTACCAGTGACCCCTTCATATCGCAACCTGTGCAGCAACCGGGAGAAGCCCCGTCCCAATCAGACCCGGCAACACAAGTTCATTCCCATGTTCCTGTACAACAACCGCCACTACAACCCAACCAATTGCCATTACAAGTTACCCAACCCTCAAACCAGTTTGCACACCAAACCAACCCATTAGCAAACTTCGCACACCAATTCGTCAATGACACATCGGCCCCACCCGCCACATACACACAACCTGTAGACCCAAGCACACATATGCCATCGGTTGCTACAACGTCAAACGTTCCACCACTCGCTACACCAGCAAGCACATTGACCCATGCCTATACTGCACACGACCTGCCACCAGTTCAAAACCCACAAAATTGGTCCTTCATCTATGGCTACAACGCCATGCTCTACCACGACATGGAACCATGGCAAAACCGTAAACGAGCGCTCGAAATATCCAAAGCCTCCGGTGTCTACTGGATCCGGCAACAAGTCGCATGGAAAGATTTGCACGACGAGTCTGGCTATATTTCATGGGGAGAGCTTGACCATATTGTTCAAGACGTACATAACGCCAGTATGAAATTGCTCATATCTGTTGTACAGGCACCTGCATGGGCAACGCCCAATGGCGCACATGGGTTGCCCGACCGTGAACACTTTAGCCACTTTGCCTATTTCATGGGGCAAATGTCTGCACGCTATCGCGGTAAGGTGCAAGCCTATGAAATATGGAATGAGCAAAACCTCGCCTGCCAAAATGGAGGCGACTGCACCAGAGACAATGGCACAGGTGGGCGTGTCACCAGTGCAGACCACTATGTAGATATGCTGCTCACAGCCTATGACGCCATCAAAGCCAATGACCCAGCGGCTATCGTCGTCAGTGGCGCAACCGCATCCACCGAAACAAACCACCCCGACTACGGCATGAGTGACCTGACTTTCATGCGGGAAATGTTGACCAACCCCAAGTTTCGCGCCGACGCCATTGGTGCGCACCCCGGCAACCACAACAACCCGCCTGATACGCTCTGGCCCGACAACCCGGGACGGGAACCCGGTTGGCAAGATAGCCGCGAATTTTACTTCCGTCGCATCGAAGATGTGCAAGCTGTTATTCAAGAATGCGGCAAAGCAGACCTCCCGATTTGGGTAACAGAATTTGGGTGGGCAACGCCCAACACATCCAACGGGTTTGAATATGGCAACCAAAATACCTTTGAACAACAGGCCGAGTGGATTGTGCAAGCATTTGAAAAAGCACACAACGAATATGCCCCCAACGTACAAGCCATGTTTGTATGGAACTTGAATTTTTCTGTAGCTTGGAAGGGCACACACAACGATGACACCCACGAACAGGCATCATTTAGTGTCATCAATGGCGACTGGAGTCCACGGCCAGCCTGGTATGCTATCCGGGCTATGCCCAAACAATAACATGTTTGGTACAACAAGACAACTCGCACCCTTGGAGCGTACCAGCAAAGCATTGCCTGTTCCCTTCTTTGTACCATTGCATTCTTTGCGTCTTTGCGCGAGGTCTGAATGAAAAAAGAGAAGTGAGGATAGTGTATGGGTACCTATCTCTGGCACATGCAAGAGGACGATTCGCTTCCCATCATAGCCACAGCTATTCACGAAGGGCATGACGTGCGCACTGAAATTGCACAACGTCTTGCTATCAGCGAAGAAGACCGCCTACGTGAGGAAGACCCCCACACCGGCACATGGGCCCAAATGGTCAATACATGGGTTATCGTCAATAGATCACGCTTTGAAGTGGACCTAAACCGCCCACGTGACAAAGCCATCTATCGCCTACCAGAAGATGCATGGGGGCTACACGTCTGGAAGGAAGAGCTTAGTGAAGATTGCATACAACGGTCACTGGCTATCTATGATGCATTTTATGAGCACATGTATAGTTTGCTTTCGCGCTTTGAACGTCGCTTTAAGCGCTTCGTTGTCTATGATCTTCATTCCTACAACCACCGCCGTGACGGTCCAGATGCGTTGCCTGCCAGTCTATCACTTAACCCAGAAGTCAATGTGGGCACTAGCAATATGGAATATAGCCGTTGGTCGGCTGTGGTAGACCGCTTTATCGCAGATTTGGGTAGCATCAAAGTAGCAGACCATTGCCTTGATGTGCGCGAAAATATCAAGTTTCGTGGAGGAAATTTCGCTCGCTGGGTCCATACAACATTTCCACAATCGGCATGCGTCCTCTCCATTGAAGTCAAAAAATGCTTTATGGATGAATGGACGGCCGCACCCGACAACGACAAAATAGCCGCCATCTTCAACGCCTTACAAGCAACGGTCCCTAGCATTTTGGATGTTCTTTGACACCATCTACGACAAAGACAAGTATAAGCGAACTGATAGCATTTGTCTGTGCGCGTCTCGCTCAGGACAAGCAGATACGGCGCATCTTGCCTCACGATGGGCGACTGTGTATTGATCGCCAGGTCCCTTTTCTATGCATCTACAGGTGTCCATCTGAGCGTGCCGACGAAGGCACATCGCAACTGCTCATGGGAGAGGCATCCTACCTTATAGCCACCGACGACCGCCTCTTTCATCGTAGCCTTTCAGCATTGGTATCAAACATTGTCAAAACGTTGGCACAGGAGTTTGGCGTCTTTCTGCTTGTCGAAATCTGGGCATCTACCGATAGCATCACCACCAACGACGCCGATTCGCAGCATCTGGACTATCAACCGGCCTTTCGCATCGTCACCCATGCGCGACCCAACGACCCACTTGCTCAGACAATTGCTCACATGGAGCGTAGCCTCAAAAAAATACGTCTTGCGCAACAGTCGTCCCGTGTTGAGATTGTGGAAGTTGCACAGCAGAGCAAAACAACTCCACCCGGTCTACCTCCACTGCTATCGTCCCAAGAAATCAAAACACTTAACTGCCGTATGATTGGGCTTGAAGTGCAACCAGTGTATCGTGACCATGAAACGGGAACCCTTTTTCCACTCACCCTACAATCGTTGCACCAAAGCATAACGCGTGCGCTGAAGCAAACGTTTTTTGAGTTTATGCGCACCCAAACATCGCATTACCTCGCCCACTACCATTCGTTGGGACGCCGCGCAATGGTCAAAGCCATCTGGAATGTAGACCGGCAGCTTGCCGACATTAGCGATTCGTTTGACTTTCTCCTGCATGTCACACCAACAAATAGTGCATCGGCATGGTCTACCTTCAAACGCACCCAATTCCAAAAAGAACCCATTTTCTACTACCGTCCCCTGCCAGTAGACCCGGTGTTGCTCAAACGTCAACTGTACAAAATCCCCTTAGAGCGTATTGAAGACCCAACCCTTGCACACCTCTTTTTAGAGAAACAACGCGAACTCGACCGTCAAATCTCTATGCTCCTAGACCGTGGTACACGGCACTTTCGCTATGGCAGCCTACAAATTTTTGGTGGAGTAGACAAAGAATTGATGGATATAGCCGAGTCGCTCTTGCACTATTTGCCGCCACGCAGCCGTGATGACTCGCACCGTGGCTACCTCAATGCACACGCGTTTGCCGAGCGTGCCATGGGCGAAATCGCATATTACCGCCAAACCTGCGCCACCTTCACCGGCGAAGTCCAAGTCCGTGACGACATCAATACCGGATTGATGGTCTCACAAGGGACACTCCTCATTGGCAAACAGACAAAAGTACCCGTGACACGGGTGGATGCATTATTGCATCATGAAGTTGGCACCCATATGGTAACGTATTTTAATGGGCACTCGCAGCCATTTCGCCAGCTCCACACCGGCTTGGCTGGCTATGAAGAACTCCAAGAAGGTCTAGCTGTGCTTGCAGAGTATCTTGGTGGCAACCTCAGTCGGCCCCGTCTGCGCATCCTTGCAGCGCGTGTCATTGCCGCCCACTGCATGCTTGAAGAAGCTTCTTTTATTGATACCTTTCGTCTACTCGATACAACCTATGGGTTTGACCAGCATACCGCTTTCACCGTCACCATGCGCATTTATCGTGGTGGTGGCTTGACCAAAGATGCTATCTATTTACGTGGGTTGTTGCATGTGTTAGACTATTTACACAAGGGGGGAGATCTGACTCCCCTTTTTGTTGGCAAAATAGCCGCTGCCCATATTCCAATTGTACGCGAGTTGCATCTGCGCGGTATCCTTCACCCCATCCCAGTGCAACCACGCTACATGTACAATGACACACTCCATGCACGCTTAGAACGGTTGCGGCAAGGTTTGTCTGTCTGGGACCTTGTTGAAAAAAAATAGGAGGAACACGTGAAAATTGGATTTATTGTCAATGACATTATGACCGAACAAGCAGGATATACCACCATCCGCATGGCTATGGAAGCTGTCAACAAGGGACACGAAGCATGGTTGATGAGTGTAGGTAATCTTGCCTATGACCCAGATGAAAATGTCCGCGCCCGCGCACGGAAAGCCCCAGCCAAGCAATATAAATCAACTGAAACCTACCTGAATGATATACAGGGCAAAAAATCAAAAGAAGAGCGTATTACAGTTGATGACCTTGACATTCTCATGTTGCGCAATGACCCCTCTGTTGACGCCATCCAACGTCCTTGGGCCCAATCAGCCGGCATCATCTTTGGGCGCATTGCCATGCGACACGGTGTTATTGTGTTGAATGACCCTAATGGCCTATCCAAAGCCACCAACAAAATGTATTTTCAGACCTTTCCCGAAGAGGTACGCCCACGAACGCTCATCACCCGCAACCGCGAGGAGATAAAACGCTTCGCTAGCGAGCAAGAAGATACCATTGTGCTCAAACCGCTGCAAGGTTCGGGAGGGCAGAGCGTCTTCTTGGTACGCCCCGACGATATGCCAAACCTCAACCAAATGATAGATGCCGTTAGCCGTGATGGATATGTCATTGCACAAGAATATCTCCCCGCTGCTGTTGAAGGCGACACACGCCTCTTTCTTATGAATGGCGCACCACTACGCTACAAAGGTAAATATGCTGCCTTCCGCCGTGTACGCTCCGGTGGCGATATGCGTAGTAATGTGCATGCCGGGGGGAGTGTGGAGCAGGCAATAGTAGATGATGTTGCACTACGTATTGCCGATATTGTGCGCCCAAAACTCGTACAAGATGGCATGTTTCTCGTGGGGCTAGATATTGTCGGCGACAAACTCATGGAAATAAACGTGTTTAGCCCCGGTGGCCTAGGCAATGCCCAAAAATTTGAAGGTGTCAATTTTACCCATGCCGTCATTGATTCACTCGACCGCAAAGTATGGCTCATGGGCTATTACCGGCGTAAGTTCGACAATCTCGAAATGGCAACCTTGTAAGTACACAGGTTCCATGAAATCTGCTATAATCTCATGCCAGCAAATGAAAAAGCATGAAAGGTATTGTTTTGTGCTCATGTGGTAGCATACTCTTTGTGTCTGTATGGTTTTCTATGTCTCAAATGCTTGTGTTTACCCTGCTCATCTTAGCCCTCGTCGTCCCCGTAGTGGGTATGATAGCTCTACGGCTTGTTGCGAAACGGCTCCCAACAGTCGCTCTTCATCTTGGGGCAGGTATCCTTTTTACCATTGCTATTGTGTGCGTGTTGTTTTTATCTCGTAGCAACGTCGCAAGCCTGAGCGTTGGACACTTAACATTGCTGCTGCCTGTCACCGGCCCTTCCACTCGTGTAGTAGCCAATGTCCCCCCACCGCCTCGTCCCACAGAAACCGATACAGCACCCATACGAGACTCAGCCATAGCTACAGACGACAACGAGCACGACCAGAACATTCCGTCAGTGCTCATCACGCCTGTCATCACCCCTACCTCTGCTATGACCATGACCGAAACACAACAACCTACTCCGACAATCACACCAACTATCACGAGCGCAGTCACTAGCACCACCTCGATCACCATGACCATAGAACGTACCCCAACCGTCAGCCTATCGCCCACGACCACAGTCACATCAACAACATCAACCACAGTTTTGACACCTACGCCACAGAGTGCGCCCGTTCTCTCGCCAACACTCACTGCAACGCCAGCACTCACGCCAACAACATCGCTTACAGCAACGCAAGAACGTATACCCGGTGTTGCTTCCACACCTGTTGTCACGCCAGCGCTAGAGCCAGATATGCCCACAGCACCCATGACACGTACAACAACGCTTACATCAACCACAGCACCAGAAGCCTCACCAATGCCCGAAGATACCGCGAATACAGCTTCAAATACCTATGTTGTACAACTAGGTGATACGTTTTCGACCATTGCTGAAGCACTAGACGTAGATATGCAAGCCTTATTACAAGCCAACGATATGGATATGGAAGAAGCCGAACAGATTCAACCCGGTCAGGAGTTGCTCATCCCATAGCTTGATAGCCTAGACCACAGCGGAACAAGGAATGATATATGATTACACAAGACATGGCCCAAGCATTACGCAAAGAAGCCACGAAAGTGTTGGTAGGGCAAGATGAACCATTTACCTATATGCTCATAGCGCTGCTCACAGGCGGGCACGTTCTCATTGAAGGTGTCCCCGGCACCGCCAAGACCCTTATGGCAAAGGTGTTATCCCACCTCATTCAAGCCGATTTCAAACGCATTCAGTTTACCCCAGACTTGATGCCCGCCGATGTCATCGGAACGCAAGTATTTGATGTCAACACAGGTCAGTTTCGCCTGCGTCGTGGCCCCATCTTTACCCAAGTGCTCCTAGGAGACGAAATTAACCGCGCCCCCGCCAAAACCCAAAGTGCCTTGCTTGAAGCTATGGAAGAAGGACAAGTGACGATTGAAGGACATCGCCTTGCATTGCCCAAACCATTTTTGGTGCTTGCAACCCAGAATCCACTCGAATATGAGGGTACCTACCCCTTGCCAGAGGCCCAACTTGACCGCTTCTTGTTTAAGGTATTGGTAACGTATGCCCCCCAAGATGTAGAAATAGAAGTATTGCGACGGTATCACCAAGGTTTTGATGCACGCCAGCTAGAGAAAACCAATCTGCAACCGATTATCACGCCAGATACCTTGATCCAATGCCGCCAAGAAATTGATGCTATTCAAGTAGAGGAAGGCATCATCAAATACATCACCGACATAGCCTACGAAAGCCGCAAAAGCCTAGACCTTGTGCTTGGAGCCTCGCCACGCGCCAGCATTGCCCTTTTGCTCACCAGCAAAGTCTATGCCGCTATGCAAGGGCGTGCCTATGTAAGCCCCGACGATGTCAAATTTCTCGTTCGCCCTGTCTATCGGCATCGTATCATACTCAAGCCCGAAGCTGAAATAGAGGGATTAACCCCAGATACAGCCATGGGACGTATTCTAGCGCGAGTTGACGTACCGCGCTGATGGAGCTCAAAACTATGTATCAACGAACGTGGCTTTTTGTACCAACACTTCTGCTGCTCTTCCTCTTGCTTGCAACCTGCAGCACAGCATCGCCCGCCCAACCCGACACATCGCGTAGAACCGATGAGCACACACCAACGACGCTATCACCTGCTACTACAGCTATACCGCAAAGGCAACAAGAGCAGCCGCTTCACCTGCTGCCAGATACCCTAGAGCGACACAAAACCGTCATCTTTGAGACCGACGGAGGAGCAATTCATAACCCTACCATGTGCAACCCGCTCCTCAGCCAGACACGCCTCAACAACGGTATGCACCAAGCGATGATAGAACCGCTCTTTGTACTCAACTACGAGAGTGGCGCTATTGAGCCATGGCTCGGCCTTGAGATGATACCCAATGCAACACAGGATGTATGGACACTGAACCTACGCGATAGTGTTGAGTGGAGCGATGGCGTAGCTTTTGACGCCGAGGATGTTATCTACACCGTGCAACTCATTCTCAGCCTCGAAACCAACAAGCTAAACCCCCGCACAGCCATATTGCAAGAGTGGGTGGACCACGTCGAAAAGGTAGACGCGCAGAGTGTGCGGTTTCACTTAAAGAAGCCCAACCCACGGTTTCAAATAGACCATTTTTCGGTGAAAATTTGGAGTAGCGTACCTATCATCCCCAAACATATTTGGGAACATCAAGACCCGCTCACCTTTACCAATTGTGACCTCGACAAAGGGCAGCCTGTTTTCACCGGACCGTACACCCTAGAGCATGCCAGTACCAATCTGTTTATCTACACACGTAATGATACCTGGTGGGGAGCTAAAGCCAATTTCAGACCATTGCCCAGTCCCGAGAAACTCATGTGGGTTGCCCCCGAATCAGATGAAACCCGTCGCGCACTCGTCGAAGCCGGCTTGCTCGATAGCCTCATGGATACCGAACTAGAGACCTTTTTAGCATTTCAAGCGTACAACCCCAATATGGTAAGCTGGTTTGATGACTTGCCCTATGCATGGCTAGACCCGTGTTCTCGGTTGCTCTCCTTGAACCATAGCGTAGAGCCTTGGAACGACAAAGATATGCGTTGGGCCATGAACTATGCCATTGACCGCGACGACATTGTAGATACAGCCTACCATGGAACGACCGTTGCATCACGACACTTTTTTCCTGCCTATCCCATGCTCAACCGCTATGTTCAACTGCTCGAAGACGAAGGCTTGTACCAAACATACCCCCTTACGTTGCATGACCCTGAACGGTCCAAGGACATCATCGAATCAAAAGGGTGGACCAAAGCCGCCGATGGTTTCTATCAAAAGCAAGACCAACCCTTGAAACTTGATATCATGTTTCACGATGCGTTTATTGAGAAACAGCGTATTGCTGAAGTACTTGCCAAACAGCTCCAAGCTGTGGGCATTCAAGCTACCATACAACCTGTGAGCGAAGATGATTGGTGGTATAACAACAACTATGGTTTCTATGAGGGCATGGTAGATTGGGATGCATGCGATTCGGTGAATGAACCATGGTCCTCCCTCAACCGCTATCATGTACAATGGGTTAAGCCGGTTGGTGAACCCGTCGTAGCCAGAAACAACGACATCCGCTGGCGCAACTATGCCTATAGTGACATTGTTGACCGTATGGGTGTGTTGCCATTGCATGACCCACAGGTTGATGTATTATTTGTTGAAGCTATGGACATTTGGTTTGACGAGTTGCCCTTTGTGCCATTGACTCAGGCAAGAAAGCTTATACTATTCGATACCACCTATTGGGAAGGATGGCCTACCGCCAAACATAACTACATTCATCCCCCCACATGGTGGCAGAGTGCGCATATGATTATCCATCATTTGGAACCTACCGGGAACGTAAGCCAAGTTCAAAAAAAAGGAGAGGATAGCTATGAGTGATATATATGCTATAGCGCAACCACCACGTATACCTACCGCAGAGCCGCCGTTATTGGTGCTCCTGCACGGCTTTGGTAGTAATGAGCATGATTTGATGGGGTTAGCGCCACATCTCGATGGGCGGCTCCACATTGTCAGCGCTCGTGCTATCAACGACATTGGGTTTGGGTATGCATGGTATTATCTCTATGGTGTGCCGGGCAATTTACAACACGACGATGCCAGCCGTACCCGCAGCTTAGAAGTGCTCACCGAGTTTATTGGCAACTTGCCAAGCAAAATAGGTCTTGCTACCAAACAAATATACCTGCTTGGTTTTAGCCAAGGCGCGGTCATGAGCTTGAATGTGGCCCTTACCGTGCCACATCTTGTGCGTGGCGTTATTGCCATTAGCGGCTATCTTGATGAGCAGGTTGTGCCACGTATCCAACCAGAAATGTTGTCCGACCTTGATATACTTGTCATGCATGGCACAATGGATGACTTAATTCCCGTCAGCAAGGGGAGACAAATACGCGATTATCTCAAGAATACATCGGTTCGCCTAGACTACCAAGAGTACCCTGTCGGCCATGGTATTCATCCAGACGCCCTGCGTGTCATCCAGCAATGGCTTGCGAACCAAATAGACCACGATGATGCTCGTCACAACGATGATGATGTATAACCTAGTGGTAAGCGGGTTCTTGCAAGACAGCCCGCCCCCCTGTAGCGTACCAGCAAAGCATTGCATGTTCCTTTGTTATAGCTTTGCGTTCTTTGCGGCTTGGCGCGAGGTCTTCATGAAAAAAGAGGAGGTACGTACATATAGGTACCAAAATGGTTTGATTTGCAAAACAATGGGAAACATCCAGAAATTCCGGTTTTTCTCCCTCAAATCTCCCGTTCACCTATCTTACTATTCCCTCTATTCTATTTTAGAATGACATAGAGAGCATTGAGATAATGAAATCCTGGTTGTAGAACGATATTGTGCTATCGGGACACATGCAAACCGAAAGCAGGGGAATCCCTGTGTACTTTTTGCAGAGCCACGTTGTATGTAGACCGGTACAAAAACATATGTTCCTGTGCCTATGTAGCTACCGTTGAACATAGTGCGGCCCGGGGGACCAGTCACTCCCCCCGGACCTCTCTCATATCATTGAGGATACGCAACGTGCCAGCGATAGGAATGTTTTTTGAACACATCTCTATTCTACACCACTGCCTACCAGGTTGTCATTGACTCTAGAGTCTAATTTTGGACACAATTTTTGGAGAAATTGGTATGTCATCTAAAATGACCCCAGGTGGTCGAAAATTGCGTGAGTTGCGTGAGTGCACTAAAAGAACCCAGTTGTCTATTGAAATGGAAGCAGGCCTTGGAACTGGCTACCTGCAGCGAGTTGAATCTGGCAAGGTGTTGCATCCTGAAAAAGAAACCCTTGAACGTATTCTCAAAGCATTGGACGTATCCTATGGTAGGCAGCGCCAAGTCCTCGAAATGTTTGGCTATACTGCCCCCACCCCCCTGCCAAACGAGGATGAGGTTGCATGGGCTACCCGCGTCAGCCAAAGTGATTTACATTCCCTCGTCTTCCCTGCATGCTTATTGGATTGTTCCCTGTGTCTGCTCGATTGGAACAAATGTGTTCCTACTGTTCTTGGTTTTTCCTTGGGCAGCTTGCATATGAGCCGACTCAAATATCTCTCCATAACCACGCTCATCTTTGATGAACAGTATCACATAACCCAACGCATCATAAATCCCGAACCGTTTTTCCTCACCTTCCTGCGCGTACTTTTCATTAGAATGCAACCCTTTCGCCACGAAGCGTGGTATGCAGACATTATCAGTGAGCCATATCAACGACTGCCCCTCTTCAAAAAACACTGGGATAGCGTCATACAAGACGAGCATTCCCATACCATCGCAAGCCCATGCCTGCCCGTTCGTTTTGACACACCACATGCTGGTGAATTGCAATTTCACGTATTCTTTGAAAGCTTTATACCCGACTCACGGTTTCACTTTGTCTATTGTTTGCCCGCCGATACCCCCACTATGCACTATTGCACCATGTCTCATTAAAAGCCTCGTTTACAACGTAGGGGCTGTGCCGTCCCCACACGCCCCTACGTGCGCACACCTATTACGAGTGGAGCAAAGCCAAGACAGCTCGCAGCATTGCAGCGTACCAGCAAAGAAGTGCATGGTCCTTTTTTTATAGCGTTGCGTTCTTTGCGTCTTTGCGCGAGGTCTTCATGAAAAAAGATAAAAATGCACTATCTGTACCTATTATCCTTTCATTCAGCCATGATGTGTTTGTGGGTATCCCAGCACCTAATACTCTAGCATACCCTCTTGCATCTCCATCTTACCCTTCCCAATGGGGTACCAGAACGACACAATAAAGCCTACCACAATATGCTCAAGCGTCAGGAACAGAAAAAGCGCCGACACACTCAACACATGCTCCTGACTATAGCCATACGGCAGCAACACCGCAAGTAATGCAGCATCGCGCACACCAACACCCGCAATAGAAATAGGCAACACCTGCAAAATAGCCGTCAACGCCGACGCCCCAACAAAGCTCAAAAATGGCACATGCACATCTAGCGCAACAAAAAGTAACCACAAACGAAAGAGCGTGAAAAACACCGATACCAGCGAAGCAACACTAGCCGGCAACACCAACCGTGGATGCAAAGCAAGAGTCGCAAGCTGTGTATGCCAACGTTCCAGCGACTCATGCAACTTAGCCGGCAACACCGAAGGCAAAAACTGCGTGAATATCCACCTGCGCGACGTGCGCGATGCTAACAATCCTAGTGCGACAGTCATCCCCACACCCATGCTCACAACAAGCATCGTTTGCAACTGGCTATTGGGCAACAGGTTGCCAAGCGAAATAAGCCCAAGTGTTGCCAACACAGCCATAACCAGCAAATCAAACAAACGGTCTATCACCACACTCAACAACGCCGGAGCCAACGCCTGCCCACGCTCCCGCACATACCACGCCTTCAAAAAATCACCCGACTGCCCCGGCGTCACCGACCCCAAATAGATGCCCACCGTATACAGTCCCGTCGCATCACGTAGCGATATATCAAGACCAAGCTCACGCATAATGCGTTGCCACCGCCATGCCTTTATCACCAAAAATGGCACCATAAGCACCAGTGCAAGCACAATGGGCCACGGGTCTGCTTGCGAAAGAATAGCAACCAGTTGCTGCATATCACTATTGGCCAAAAATATCACAAGCAATGTTGGCCCCAGCAACCGCAAGAACCAAGGCCCATACTTACCTAACGTTTGTTTCATGTTTCATCTCATCTCTCTCCATTCACACCCACCCACACAGCATTGAGCATCAAACTCACCGGGCGAATATCGCTACTACCTCGGTGGTAGTGTGCAGGAATAAACACCGGTGCCCGCATCACCAAGCGCAAATCGTCCTGCCCAACCAGTTCATCTGGCACCGCCACCCGGTAGATGCGCCATTGCTCAGGCACAAGCTCCATCTGTGCAGTATAGACGATATTTCCCCCCATATCAACAAAGTCAAGCCACATAGAGCGTGCATTATCGTCTTGACCCCCCGCCATACGCAAAGCCACCACACTACCCGGTTGCAGCGCTTGTGGCAACGGCATCACAACACGCCCACTCCCTTGCACCCAGCGATAGCTTCTGGAGAGTGGCGGATGTGTTTGTTCAGCCAGTGAAAACCCCTCAATATACCCATAATCAAGCCCACTCCCCAACTCCAGGTAGGTTAGTGGCTTTGGACGAAACCAGTGCATCGTCATCGCCTGCACATCATTGCCCGACTTCTTCTCCGCCCTCCTCAGCAACGTAGCCGCTTGCGCATCCTCCCCCCGTGCCAGTGCCAGCATACCACGACCCACCAGCATATGTTGCACATCATCCTGCCCCAACAACTGCTCTGCCTCGACATAACGCCCATCTGAAATCAGTGCCATACCAAGTTCAGCGCGGCTACTCACAAAATGGTCATCCGCCTCTAGCATCCTCTCAAACGCCGCTACCGCCTCGTCATACTCACCCGCAGCATACGCACGCATACCCGCTGCACGGCTTGTTTCACGTTGCATACCCGCAGCTACCGTCTCTGGGTAATGACGATACGTCACACACAGCACCACAAATGCTACCATCGTCAGGAGCGTCAGGACGCCATGAGTGGGTTGTTGACGTAACGATTGTATAAATGCCCCCATATTGCCGAGCGGCCACGCACTATACAGCGCCAGCACCAACCATAGCGGCATCAAATAGCGCGGCTCAAGGTGAAAAATCATCACCGTGAGCATCGTATAACCCACCCAGCACAGCACTACCGAACGAAACACCCCCTCACGCAAAGGCGCAACCAGCGCCGCCAACCCAGTGAGTGCAAACCCAAACCACAGCACCTCGCCTACCATGCCCGGTATCCACATTTCACGCAGAGGTCGCCCATAGAAACTCGACTTCAAGAAGAAGTCCTCGACAAATTGCCCCTTCCAAATATGCAAAAAATGCTCCCATGCATTGCGCCACAGCAACCCCCAAAACCCCACCGGGTCCTCAAAAAACATGCGCCGTGTATCCTCTATCGCAAACACATGCCGGTCGCGCTGTGGCATCTCGCGTAGCATCTCCACCCCGGTTTGGTCATAGCCGAGGTTCTCATACTTCTCCACATGCAACCACAAATTCACCGTCCCTATCGTATCTATCAAAATAAACCGCTGATACACAATAGCATTGCGCACCGTCCAAGGGAGTATGGTAAGTACACACGGCAGCGCAAAAATAATCACCCAGCGCCCAAGTGTCGGCAACTGCACACGTAGCACATCACCACGCAGCCTCAGCGCCTCAACAAAGTGCCCCTTGAACGCCTCCAGCACAAGCCACAACACCACAAACGGCACACCATACACCGCCACTGAGCGCGTCAGAGCACACAAACCGAGAAAAACCCCGGAGAGCGCCAGCAACATCCATCGTCGCTCATCGCGCCAATAGACCAAGAGCCACAAATGCACCAGCAACAGCGTGATAAACAACGGTTCAGTAAAAAGATGCGTAGGTAACTCGATCAGCGGGTACCATATCGCAAGGATGCCCGCAAACACCAACCCCGCCCGATGGTCAAACAAGCGCCGTGCCAACCCATAGCCCGTAGGGATAGCCAACAGACTCAACACAATCTGCGCCCCCCGGACAAGCGCCAACCCCGGCACATCGCCAAGGAGAATACTCACCCGCAACATCAGCGCAAAGAGGAATACATGGAGCGGCGGCCGAATAAGCCAGAAGTCATCAATATAATACCCAGTCGTTGCAAACCGTAGCGCCCGTTGATAGTAGTCGCCGTCATCGGCCGGTGATTGCGCCGGGTTTAGCTCATTCACCGACAAAAACCATAGGCGCAATGCCAACCCTACCACGATGAGGAGCACGATAGGCACTATACGTTTCAATTGTTTATGTGTATCTTGTGTCTTTCGCATATACAAACGGTAAGTATACCATAAGAATGGTATACAGGCATGCTGGTGTCTGTTGGTGTGGTAGTATTGAACCGCCAAGCCGCCAAGATCGCCAAGGTTTAGATGTATAGAGCAGTCCTAATTGAGGTGTGCATGATACAGCAACCATAAACTAAAAACCGTTGCATCTCTTTGCATCTTTGCGTCTTTGCGTTACAATCTTTACAAATCATGTAGGGTTGCTATAGTTGCCTGCGCCCTCATGGTTGCGTTACAATGGTGCCGTGAGGAATAGCAAAGATAGTGTTATACATGATTGATAAGGAGAGGAATAGATGGCATCTGTTGATATTACGTGGATTAACGAACAGCGTTACCTAGCCGTAGATAGCTCTAACCACAGTGTTGTGCTATCGCCGCCGAATGATGTAGGGATGAAGCCAACAGAGATGCTGTTGGTGGCACTAGCTACATGTAGCGCTTACGATGTAGTGAATATTATTCAAAAGCAGCGAGCTAGGCTTGAGAGGTTGGCTGTGCATGTCGAGGGGGAGCAAAAGCCCGACCCGCCATGGATGTATACAAAAATTCATTTGCACTTCAAGGCCGTGGCTACCAACCTCAAGCAAGAGCAACTCACCCGTGCTATAGAGCTTTCAATGAACCAATATTGCTCCGTCCGCGCCACCATCTCGTCCGAAGTACAAGTCACATTTCAAGCCGACCTAGAGACTCCCGATAATTAGGCGCAAAAAGTGGAGACGTTGCATGCAACGTCTCCAACAGTCTAATGCCCACATACCACAAAGAGCACAAAGACATCACTCCCACGCAATCGTCTTAGCATGCTCAATGCCCCATGTGTAGCCCCACGAATAGAGCATCCCCATATGAGGTATCAATTTTTAACGCAAAGGCGCAAAGGTGCAAGGTATGCGGGGCTAGGTGTCAGGTGTCAGGTGTCAGGTGTCAGGGGCACAGCCTATCAGCGCATCAGCACCCTCAGCGCATCAGCGGTTCAAACCCCCCACGCTGCCGTCCACGAATGGAGACCACGAATAAACGAATGGGGGTGTCCCCCCACAACCATGCTCGTCGCTGGCAGACATGTCAGCGCGGGAAGGTTCCTACGCGGCACAGATTTCGTGGGCGCGAGTGCATTCGTTTATTCGTTTCCTATTCGTGGACGGCAAGCTCAGGTATGCGGGGCATAGCTTCCTAGGTGTCAGGTGTGAGGTGTGAGGTGTCAGGTGTCAGGTGTCAGGGACGAGGGGCAAAGCGATTCAGCGCAACAGC
>CAZVEN010000063.1:0-21012 GCA_964626155.1 uncultured Chloroflexaceae bacterium
CAATTGTTGCTAGAAGAGCTGAAGGATGACTATGTACCCATATGGATTAGTTTTGCGTCTTTGAAAAACGTTTCACGGGAAGTGTTTTATGAAGCCCTTACCTTCAAACTTCAAGAAGAACTTTCTCTCCTAAATGTCTCAACACATCGCAGCATTCAAAACGCATTTGATGTGATACACTTCTTTCATCATACTTCTATACAATCACGTCCTATTGTGCTTGTGATAGATGAATTTGAGGGTATCCCAGATGTTGTTTTGAGCGAAGTGATGCATGCCTTCCGTGACATCTATCACAAAAAACATTTGTCAGCACTGCATGCGCTCATCCTAGTGGGTGTAAGTACCATTGCTGAGTTGGTGCTTTCTACCGCATCACCATTCAATGTAGCAGAAGAGTTGCAATTGCCCTACTTCACAGATGAGGAGGTGCGCGACCTCATCGGGCAATATATTGCCGAGTCGGGACAACCCTTTGACGAGGAGGTCATCGCGGCTATCATCCACAACACCAACGGGCAACCCGGCTTAGTCTGTGCGTTGTGCCACCACTTGGTGACTGAGGTCGTGCCGGATAGGAGCCAACCTGTGACGATGGATGCGTTCTACCAAACCCTAAACACGTTTTGCACCAAACGAATGCACAAAAACATTGTCAATATTGTGCAGAAAGCCAGCGAACGCAAAGCCTTTATGCTCAAAGTGCTCTTTCAAGCTGAACCTATCCCCTTTTCGAGCTATGATACCGATATTGCATGGCTTGCGGCAAATGGAGTGGTAGATGACGTAGAAGGAGCTACCGATGTAGCCGTGCCGCTCTACAAGAAAGCGTTGGTGACAAACTTTCGCCCACGCATCAATGGCGAAACGGCACACTATCTTACCTCGATCCAAGACACATTCAGCAAGTATGTCCACGCCGATGGGCGCTTGAACGTGAATGCATTGCTACAAGAATACCGTGCCTACGTGCGGCGACGCGGACATCAGGCATTCGACACGGAAAACCTGCGCGAAGCCGCCTGCCATTACTCTCTCGATGGGTTCATCACCTTTTTCATTGAACGTATCGGGGGAATAACCTTTATTGAGATACCTTCTGGGCGCGGGCGGATTGACCTGCTGATACGCTATCAGTCGCATTCCTACCTTATCGAAATAAAACTATTTACCGACATGACCTATTTCGAGCGTGGCAAGGGACAACTGGCAGCCTATCTGCAATCGGAGAGGTTAGATGAGGGGTACTATGTGGTGTTTAGTGCATTGCACACGGATGACGATACCCTCGAAACCGATGAGGTGATTGATGGCAAGCGCATCTACACGCACATCATTTTGACGCACTTCGAGCGCCCGAGTAGGATAGGGGCATAGGGATGAGGGATTAGGGGTCAGGGGTCAGGGATTGCATCTTTGCGCATTTGCACCTTTGCGTTAAAAATTTTACATTCATTTTGGATCAGCGGTTCAAACATGGCTACGGGGTTGAACCGCTGAGACGCTGTGTGGTGTGGTGTGTGGCGCTGAATGGTGGGTGCGAAGCTCGCTGGACCAGAGACGAAAGACCGGGGACGAAAGACCGGGGACCGGAGACAAGACATTCATCTTCCGTCCCCGGTCCCCGGTCATCCGTCCCCGGCCCCTCTATCACCTACTACCGCTATGGTTCAGCATCAGCGGCAGGTAGATGCCACCACCGGCCTGCACCTTCAGCACGGCCACGTCGTCGTCCGATGCGCCACTCGCATCTGAGCTGGCCCGCACGGTGATGTCGTAGCTACGCGATTGGCGAATGGACTCGGTTGGTACATTGAGCACTATGCCAACTGCCATATGGGTTGGCACGTAGACCTCGCCCACCTCTAGGTTCAGCGGAATGTCGCCATCAGGTGTGTTGGCCGTGAGCAAATAGGTATCGTCTAGGTTGCCCGTGTTGGTGATGACAACGAGATAACTCGCAATGCCTGGACTGTCAATCGTCACCGTGACGGGGCTGGCTGCAACAACCACCTCGCTGAAGCCGGTGAACGTTACATCCGCTTGGTCATAGCTCTCTACCTCCTCGTTGCTCTGCGATTGAGCATGCACGGCAAATGTGTAATCGCCCGGCAAAGCCTGCGCAATTGCACCAGCGGTGAACTGCACGGTTGTGGACGCGCCGGCTTCCAGCGTCACGCTGGTCTCGCTCAGTTGCCCATTGAGTGCCATAATGCCGCGAATGCTCAAATCAAACGTGTCTGCCTCGGCCCCCGTATTCGTCACCTGCACATCCCATGTATGCGTATCGTCGCGCTGCATCGTCACCTGCTCGGGCGTGATTGCCACGACGACTCCTTGCGCTATGATGACCTGCCCACTGGCACTGGCTTGTGTTGCGGCATGCG
This sequence comes from uncultured Chloroflexaceae bacterium, assembly GCA_964626155.1. Taxonomy (GTDB): domain Bacteria; phylum Chloroflexota; class Chloroflexia; order Chloroflexales; family Chloroflexaceae; genus JAAUSY01. Next base: position 2,388 of record CAZVEN010000063.1, read on the forward strand.
AACGCGATGTAGCCGTGATGTCTAGCGGGTAGGTAGCGGCTGATGCTCCTGCCGGCGGCGTTACGTGTAGGTGCAAGGTGGCGTCGTTGAAGGTGAAAGGCGGCAGGGCTATGCTGCTACGTGGCTCGTCGGTGCTGGTTTGGAACTGATACGTCCACCCGTCTGGCAAGGGCAAGACTAGGTCGTAGGTATCGGACATGCTGCCCGTATTGGTGATGCTGACGGTATAGGTGGCTGGCTTGCCGGGTATGGTCGTAGCCGTGGCAGGGTGCAGTGCCATATGCACGCCCGGCTCGCCTGCTTGCACTTGGAGTATTGCTTGGGCTTGGTCCGTGACGCCATTGCTCATGGTAGCGATAACAGCAAAGGTGTAATCGCTGATGGCTGCATTGTGCGGCACGGTTAAGACGAGTGGCAGAGTTTGCCGCTCGCCGGCTGCCAACGTTACCTTGTCTGGCATTGTCACCCACCCATCGGGCAAGCCAGAGAGCGTGAGCGTGTATACATCCGTCGTTGCGCCGGGATTGAACAGGGTGACATCGTATTGGGCTATGTTGCCGGTTACAACCGTTTGCGTGACTGGGTTGATAGCCACGATGTGCGGAGCCGATACATACAGCGGCGGTAGTGTGATGTGGTTGCTGCCGCTTGGCAGGCTATATGTAACCCGCGTGCCTTCGCTAATCTTGCGTACCTCGCCGGGTTGCATATCCAAGAGCCGCGCCTCAAACGAGGTTGTACGCTCGCGCTCAAAGCTCGACTGGCGATAGCTCCATTGCAGATTTGGCGACAAGCTGGTTGGGACTACATCAAAGCTATCTTCAACCACCTCAACGCCAGTCACGGGTAGCGTATGGTCTATCGTCATCATATACACCGGCACAGTATCTTTGAGTGGCGATTGCGTGCGGTAGGTATTGTGAACTTCCCAACTATGCGGTTCTGCAAACGGTATAGTTAGGTCATCGTTGATATTGGTAATGCTGTAGTTGTATTGGTTCCACACTTGGCGCGATGTTGCCCATTCCTCGTCAAAACCGATAATATAGGTACCACCATCACAACTTGTGACAATCTCTGCATGATTATCACCATCTACATCCGCGATAACAGGATACTCGTAACTTGTACCAGAACTGACCTTCGGTTCATTGAACAGTATTTGCCCATCACTACCACGGTAGATAGTCAAGCCAGGCGGAGCATTCCAGATAATTTCCCATGCCCCGTCACCATCTAGGTCAAGCACCGAAACCCCATTGGCAGATGTGCCATCTGGTGCCGGAATACTCCAGAGCAAAGACCCGTCGGGATTGAGCGCAAATAACTTTCCGGGAGCACCACCGCCTACATCATCGTTTGGTACTTGGGCCGATGCAATGATTTCTATTTCGCCATCGCCGTCAACATCTGCGATAGAGACCCCTCCCGGAGCGCCTCTCCCGGTAGGGTAAGGATAGTTCCATAGCACGGTTCCATCAGCATCAATAATCTTGACATCAGCCTCGGTGACAATAGCAATTTCTGGGCCGGGGTCTCCACCCGGTTGATAGCCGTCAATATCAGCAATTGCAGGTGTGCCACGTCCAGCCATATTACCATAGTCATTTTGCCAAACCTGAATAGGCTCTGATGGGTTGCTTCCATAATCTGTCAATGTCAGTGTGTTACCAGAAATAGAAATAATATCTGGTATACCATCGCCTGTCATATCGGCAAGATTAACTGGCAGTCCAGATGTCTTGACATTAGATACCCATGCAGTCGTTCCATCTGCTTCAATGACATTCACCCCCACAACGATTTCCGGTTCAGGGTCGTTATCCATATTAGCTATCGAGGCAGTACCACCATGAATATCGCTGTTGAACCAGAGGAGCGATCCATCGGCTTGAAATGCATAGACACCGGACGATGTTGCTAAGATAATCTCGCCTCCCGGCACATTTTCATCTATATCGGCAAGTGTTGCCCCTATCGTTGAGCCACCGCTCAATTCAGACAAATCAACACTCCACAATAGGGGAGTACCGTCACCGGCATCTTGTCCGTCACCTCGGTACACATAAAGGGTTGAGTCTGCCAGAACTAACTCAGGTATCCCATCGTTGTTAATATCGCCAATAGCTGGGTTAATCCGACCAGCAACAGAAACGTACCACTCCACCATTGGTCCTGTTTTCAATGGAGCGGCCGGTGTAGCAAATGCATCTACTTTCGCGCCATCCACATTCTTCACTTGCAGCATATGCGGACCTGCTCCCAAACCGTCGTAGTCAAAGGAAAGCGGTGTGGGCGAAAAGTCATAGGTTGCTGTCACTACACCTTGGCTTTGCCCATCAATGAACACCTCGGCAATGTTCACTCCACTTGCTATAGTCGAAAACGAGACTGAGTCACCCGTGAAGGGGAACCACACATTTGAGCCACGAGAACTATAGCTTCCCCCGCGTGCATCTTCGCTATCGTAGTCGCGCCAATCATTACTATAGTGTAGGCGTTCATCATCCTGCTCAAAATACCCGGCTGGCATATCGGTGCCGTCCCACACATCTATGTAGTCGAGTGCAACATAGGTACCGCCAGAATTGGCATTGGCTGTTTCCAGCAGACGCATTTCAATCGTATGCTCACCATTACCCAAGTCGGAGTACGTGAGCGTGTGTACATCATTTTCGCGGGTGTAGGTATCTACGATGCCTTGGCTTGTGCCGTCAATGAACACTTCAGCTTGCCCACCATCCTTGCGAGTGAGCAAGCCCAAGCTCACCCATGTACTATCAAAGGTGAGGCTGACCGTGTCTCCGGCTGTTTCAGAAACAGCGACATGGCCACCGCTTACCCACTTATAATCCTCCATGCTCCAGGTATTAGTTGTTTGCTTAAATGGTACGCCATTGTAGCGCATGGTCGGGTCATCTTCTTCATAGCGCACTATCCCACTTGGTTCTTCATAGAAGGGTGCTGTGCCGGGCGTGGTGAAGGCATCTATGCCTATATCGCCACGATATGCCTGTATACGCAACACATGCGGACCCGCCCCTAGCCCATTGAATGATATGGTTGGGGTAATGCTGCCCGTTGCGTTCAGGTCAAACGGGGTTTGCAATGTGCCGTCAATGAAAATACGGACCGTTCCACTGTTATAGTTGTAGGCATGGAAGCTGACTGATTCGCCCGTGAAGGGGAACCAAGCGTTGGAGCCATTGGAACTATAACTCCCCCCTCTTGCTTCCTCTCTTTCGTAGTCGTACCAGTCGCTACTGCGGTGTATGCGTTCATCATCCTGCTCAAAATACCCGGTTGGCATGTCTGTGCCGTCCCACACGTCTATGTAGTCGAGTATCACATTGTTGCCAAATGAGTTGGCATTGGCCGTTTCAAGCACACGCACTTCTAGTGTATGCTCACCATTGCCCAAGTCGGAGTACACAAGCGTGTGTACATCATTTTCGCGGGTGTAGGTATCTACGATGCCTTGGCTTGTGCCGTCAATGAACACTTCAGCTTGCCCACCATCCTTGCGAGTGAGCAAGCCCAAGCTCACCCATGTACTATCAAAGGTGAGGCTGACCGTGTCTCCGGCTGTTTCAGAAACAGCGACATGGCCACCGCTTACCCACTTATAATCCTCCATGCTCCAGGTATTAGTTGTTTGCTTAAATGGTACGCCATTGTAGCGCATGGTCGGGTCATCTTCTTCATAGCGCACTATCCCACTTGGTTCTTCATAGAAGGGTGCTGTGCCGGGCGTGGTGAAGGCATCTATGCCTATATCGCCACGATATGCCTGTATACGCAACACATGCGGACCCGCCCCTAGCCCATTGAATGATATGGTTGGGGTAATGCTGCCCGTTGCGTTCAGGTCAAACGGGGTTTGCAATGTGCCGTCAATGAAAATACGGACCGTTCCACTGTTATAGTTGTAGGCATGGAAGCTGACTGATTCGCCCGTGAAGGGGAACCAAGCGTTGGAGCCATTGGAACTATAACTCCCCCCTCTTGCTTCCTCTCTTTCGTAGTCGTACCAGTCGCTACTGCGGTGTATGCGTTCATCATCCTGCTCAAAATACCCGGTTGGCATGTCTGTGCCGTCCCACACGTCTATGTAGTCGAGTATCACATTGTTGCCAAATGAGTTGGCATTGGCCGTTTCAAGCACGTGCACTTCTAGCGTATGCTCACCACTACCTAGGTCGGAGTACACAAGTGTTTGTACATCATCATTTTTGCTGTAGGTATCTACGATGCCTTGGCTTGTGCCGTCAATGAACACTGCGGCTTGCCCACCACGGTAGTTCGTTAGCAAACCAAGACTCACCCATGTGCCGGTAAATGCTAGGCTTACTGTATCGGTAGCCGTGCTAGAATATGCGCCATAGCCACCGCTGCCCCAATCATATTCGTACATGGTCCACGATTGCGTTGTTTGATTGAATGGTACGCCATTGTAGCGCATGGCCGGGTCGTCTTCTTCATAGCGCACAATGCCACTACGGGTTGGTGGTTCGTAGAAGGGCGCTGTGCCGGGCGTGGTGAAGGCATCTATGCCTATATCGCCACGATAGGATTGCACACGCAACACATGCGGCCCTGCGCCTAGCCCATCGAATGAGAAGGTACGGGGCATGTCGTTGCTGCTCTGCATATTGAAATCACCCTGCAACTCGCCATCTATCAGGATACGGGCATAGCCCGCATTATTATATGCCAACCCTTGGAAACTGACCGAGTCGCCCGTGAACGGGAACCAAGCGTTGGAGCCACTATACACATAGTTGCCGCCACTAGCCACGTCGCTATCGTAGTCGTACCAGTCGCTACTGCGGTATACCCGTGTATCGTCGCTCTGCTCAAACGTGCCTTGTGGCATGTCGGTGCCGTCCCACACGTCTATGTAGTCAAGAAATACATATGTGTTGCTTGCCAATGGGTTGCTTGTACCGAGAACGGTTACGGAAATGGTATGGGTGCCCGCACTGAGATTGTCATATATATAACTGGCAACATCAGAGACACGGCTATAGTTGTCAATTACCTCTTGGCTAGTGCCATCAATAAACACCTCGGCATGTCCTGAATTGTTTTTGGTCAAGAATCCCAAACTCACCCATGTGCCGGTAAAATCCAAACTGACGACATCACCTACGGTATCCGATTGTGCATACCCGCCACCGCTGGCACGGTCAGTAGAGTATATTCTCCACCCGTCGCTACTCACGATGCTGGCGTTATCTTCTTCGTAGCGCACGACACCGCTAGTGCTGGCTAGGGGTGCTGCGGGTTGTGGCTGCCGCTGCATACGGTCCATTGGCAGGGTGTAGAGGGCGGGGATGATGGGGAGTGGGTCGTTCCCAGTGGGGTGCGACGCACTTTTGGGAGTGCGTCGCACCATGTGCAGTTCGGCCTGCGCGAAGACGTCCCGTATAGTTGCATATGCCCGGTAGGTGCTGGTGGCATGCCAATGGCGACCTTGGTGTGACGTATCAACTGACCCGACGGGGTGCGACGTACTTTTGGAGCTGCGGCGTACTATTTGCGTAGTATCCCCATCTACAGGGTGCGACGCACTTTCGGGAGTGCGTCGCACCATTTGTTGTACCATGTGCGATGTAGTCATTGATGATGTTTTGCCTAAAATGCTGCCGCGATTGATGCGCGTGGTAATGTCTACGTCTACTGTCGTCGTGCCGGGGGCTACAACATGCGGGGATGTCTCTATAGATGCCGATAACCCTTCACCTACCGTGAGGAAGCCAATGCCTTGGCTACCCGGTATGGTAGCCCCTCCGGAATTGTGCAACTCCAAGCTGACAGTATAGACACCACTGGCAAAGCCGCTGGTATCGAGTGTGTTGAGCGTATAGGTATATGGGTCGCCGGTGCGCAAACCGATCCTGCGCTCACCACTCCAAGCAACACTGCCACTGCTACTGATGATGCTGGTATGGGCTACTACGATGATAGGCACATTGGCAACATTGGCTATCAGGGTGGTGAGGGTTGTGGAACTCACACCTGTTTCGACAAATGGCGGCTCTGGCATCACCAACAATGTTTGTGCAAAGGTATCGGCAGTGCTGACACTAACACTGGTGCTGGTCGGGTCGCCGGTTGCTGCACCACTCGCATCAACGGGCGTGATATTCGCCTTGACTTGGTACAATCCTGTATCGGTAGGCGTCACGTCAATTTGAATGCTGTGCTCCTCGCCGGGTTGCAGTTCAACAGTTTGTGGTGCTGGTAGCCCTGCAAATGGTGCTGTAAACTCTATCCGGTAGGATGTGGCTTCATTCCCATAGTGTGTGAGCTTGAGCATGGTAGATACCTGCTCACCGGGTTGTGTAGCAATCGCTCCCGGCACAAAGCGGGCTGCAACAAATTGGTAGGTTGGTTGTGGCGTGGGTGTCGGTTCACCTGGCTGTGGTGTGGGAGTAGGTTCGCCCGGCTGTGGTGTGGGTGTCGGTTCACCCGGTTGTGGCGTGGGAGTAGGTTCGCCCGGCTGTGGTGTGGGTGTCGGTTCACCCGGTTGTGGCGTGGGAGTAGGTTCGCCCGGCTGTGGTGTGGGAGTAGGTTCGCCCGGCTGTGGTGTGGGAGTAGGTTCGCCCGGTTGTGGTGTGGGTGTCGGAGGAATCCAACTCTCTATAGCATTGCGCAAAGGCACACATAATGCTTCAAGGCTGCTTTCGATCTTTTCATTGTTTGTAGATTCACCAAGTATCCGCAAAGCCTCGTTCAATTCTAGCAACGGTTCGGTCATTTGTGGCTGGTACTTGATAATATCTGCAATAGCGATGATAGCACCCATAACATCACTGCGCTCGTCATCATTGGTGTAGTCTGCTTCCAACTGCACAATCTCATCTTGCAGGTTTCTGAATGCCTGTGCAAGTTCAGCACTTGTGAATGGGTTAATATCGTCGCCAATCTCAACAACACACTTTGAATGCTCACTGACAAGTTGTACACCCATAGACCCGATTTGCTCATAGTCGCCCGACTGCGAAGTGAAATCAACCGAGTAGGTTTCGCCGGGTGTACCCTCAGCAACATTGAGTGTGATGGTTTGGCTGAACACCTCGCCAACGTCGAGCGTGGTCTGCTGCGTCAAATCGTCAATGCTCCATGTATCTGGCACGTTGGCTGTAAGTGCGAATGACCCACTGGTATTGCCCACATTGCGCAGGCGCACAATGAGTTCTGCCACTGAATCGGATGCCAAGGTGAGTATAGCCGGTGTCACGTCAACACGACCATAGGGAATGGAAGGCACGGTGAAGGTAGTATCGGTGCTGGCCGTCAGGTTGGTATTATCGCTGGCGGTTGCTTGTACGGTAAATGCATAGTTTGTGCCAGCAACAAGCATATCGGTTGTCACTGTTGGTGAAATGTAGAGGCTCACCAAGCCTACCTCGCCGGCGGGTAGCTCTAGTGTTGTGTTTGTAGCGCCGATGGGTGCATTGCTCAACACGGCCCAGCCTTCTGGTAGCCCAGATACGGCTATATCAAAGGTGTGGGCTACGTTGGAGTTGTTGCTCAATTCTATATCGAAGGTGGCATCGGGCAATTGTATTACGCTATCGTTGGTGTCGTCGCTGCTCGAATTACGCGATACCCAAGGAATAGTGACGCTTGGGTCGGGCGTGACGGTCATGGTCATGTCCTGATATTCGCTCACAGTGATGGTGTGAATTGCAGATACAAAGAGATGCGGGTATTTCTGTGGGTAAGCTGTAACAAGAATGGAATAGTCGCCGGGTGTTGCGCCTGTTGGCGGGGTAGCTGTCACTTGCCCTGTATCTGCAACCGCTATCTGCCAGTTTTCGGGCGACATTGCCAACACAGTGAAGGTGTCGTCGAAGTTTGCTGCAATGGTAGGCTGAAACTGTACAGACGTTGGCGCGTCAAGGCTACTTGTTGCGGGTTCTACATTGAGCGTGAAGAGCGACACATCGCCGCTACTATTTAGGGTGATGCGGTCGGTTGTGGCGTCCTCTTCTTGGATGTTGAGTGGTCCGCTGTAGCCGGCTATGGCGAGACCATTGGGCGCATCGAGGGCACTGCTGCCTACTTGCGCTGTGCCGGATGTCGGCCCGCCAACGATAACGGTTGCATCGGCGAGGGTAGGCGCAGCCGTGCTCTCGAACGTGGTAATGTCATAGGCTGTGCCTGCACCTCCAGCGGCCATGCCAGTGCTAGCCGTAGCATAGAGGCTGGCGCTTGCGGTGCTTGCATTGGCCATATATGCCACGCTACTAACAAGCTCGCCCGTCACTGCGCCTTGGGGCAAGCTGCCCGTCACCGATACATCAGACTGGGCTAGGGTGGCTATCTCCTCAGACACGCGCAATGGTGCTATCAACAACTCATCAAGCAGTTCAGGTGTATCATCGGCTGCGAGCATTGTTGTTTGCATTGGGCATCCAACATGCTTAGCTATTATCAAAGATGCTAAGCGAACACCGTTTTTGGCGCTAAAAAAATCTTTAAATTCCTGGTCAATTATGCCATCTAATCCTAGGGCATACTGATCCTTTCGTAAATTCTCTACATCATCTAATCCTATGGCACCCTTTACGGCATCTTTTATAATATCTCCTAATAAATCCTCGATAAGGTCTTTGAAAGAAGACTGCCCCATAGCATCGGTTACTTTACCTATACCAGAGTTTATTGTATCAATTGGAGCTAGGGACTGTTCCGTCATATATGCAGCATAATGAAGAGCTGTACAAACGTCCATATTCTCATACATAGCCCTGAGATAGGTAAAATTCACCTTGAAAAAGATGATCCCCAAACGGAAACCGATGAATGATACCTGCATTTGTACTGACTTTAAATAGGCCGTTACGATGGTTGACTGTAATGACATACCCATGCTGAGCGAAAAGAAACCGGAAAAGTGTTGCCCATTTTCCAGTACATCTATCGTTTCCCCAGTGATGAGATCAATCTGGAGCCATCCTACAGTTGTTTGGTTTCCAATGGTGACACTGCGCGATGGCACTTGCACCATCAAGAAGGGATTTTCGTTGATGGCAGTAGAAATGCGTGCTTTGGCCTCATCCGAAATCTCAAGCGTTTCCAATGTGTCTAATGAACCAGCATCAATGCTCACCAACGGTATGCCTTGTTGTTCGGCAGTATCGAAAATGGTGGGTACATTGATGACAGATACATCGCTACTTTCTTGGGTTAGAGCAGCCTCAAGCGACATCTCTTGCATGCCACGGTTGTAATTGAATGCCACCATGCCATTCCACGATTGCCCCGGATACAAAACCGTATGCACGCGATTGGATAACAAGTCCATGCGTGTGGTACTCATTTGCGTTTGGGGATTCTCCTCATAGGCTGCAACCAAGACACGCGGCTTGTTCAAGTAGGGTTTCACGAGCGTGGTTTGTCCTAGCTGCGCGGTCATCGTGTCAGACTGCGAAGCATACGAGAGCAGACGTACTTTCTGATTCAACAGGACCGTTCGCAACATGTTCAGTTCAATATCCCGTAGCTTGGCCCTATCTTCGTTGGTGTTCTCCTCTGTGGCAATATTAATCTGTTCTAGGGTTTCTTGGTCTTGCTGGCTCTGTTGTGCAGCGGCACTTGCTTCATCGTAGTAGGCGCTGACAGCAGATGACGGGACCCACGAAGGCGCAAACAGAATATTGTAGGCGGTTTGCTCGGTGGTGAATGGTGCCGGATTGCCAGTCTCTGGAATAGGTATTGCACCAACAGCACGATTAGCGTAGCCAACACGGTCAAAGAGCGTATTATCATAGCTTTGTACATTGCCGTCTGGGTCAAGAACATCAACTATAAACCAGACACCGGTCACGAAATGGCTTGTCAAACCAAAGGTACTCATGCCTTCTTGTACAGAGGAACCTTGTATAGTACGGTTGCCAACTTGTATATAGGGGCGATAGTATGTGAGTGCGGATAAAGTTTTCCCCATTAACGTATTGGAACTCTGGTTGACGAGATAGGAAAGCAAGACAGGATTGCCAACAAGTTCAACCGTGTTGAGGGTGGTGTTGAGTGGATAGCTCTCATCAAGCAAGTCATAGATAGCATCGTATACTTCAAATTTTACTTTGAGCGTGACGGTATGGCGTTCATCATTGGGAACCTCGGCGAGTTGGTCGGTGCCGTCGGTAGCAGCAGTTGCAAAGCTCTGCCCTATGTCGGCATCGGCAAAGGCCGGGTCGAGGTCTGTCCAGCCGCTACCGGGGATATAGGCTTGTACCCACCAATGGTCTTGGGCCCAAGCGAGCAAGGTCGGGGCGTTGACTGGGTCGGATGTCTCAACATCAGATGGTACATACCCAGATACTCTGGTTGGTGTGGGGAACATAGATGCGATGAGTTCTTGGGCTTGCGTGGTGCTCAAGGTGCCGTGGCGATAGCGTGCTGGTATGCCGTTGGCACGCAGCATGGCGATGAGCAGACTCGACTGGTCGAGTGCGTTGCCGGCTTCGCTCCACAATGTGCCGCGTGTACCACGCAATGAGCCGGTGTAGGCTTCGTAGCCAAGCGAACGCACGTAGGCAAACAGTTGCTCTGGTGCGCCGCCTACTTGGGCTGCCTTTTCGAGCATGTAGCTATCTTGAATGTCGGCATCCGGCGTGCGCACAAGCCATTGCCCCATGTCGTCTGGGGCCAGGCCGGCAGATATAGCGGTTGTGTTCACAGCACGCCCTTGCAGTGTGCCGTGGGCGATAGCGCCGGTATCCAATTCTACTGCCTCAGCGCCTGTTGTGCCGGCTAGTTGCACTTTCAAGCCCACTTCAATGCTGTTCATAGGCGGTATGTCGCCAAGACTCCATGCATAGTTGCCGTCTTTGCTGGTTGCTGCGGGTGTTGCGCTAACAAAGGTGGCGTTGCTGGTTAGTTCATCTACGAGCAACACGTTGCGGATGGTGTTGGGGTCGCTGGTATAGTCGAAATTACCTAGCGTTTCAACAGTATCGGTGATGGTTGCTGAGTTGTCTAGCGCTGGCGGGTTGGCGGGCGGCAGTTTGTTGCTAATCGTGAAGGTGATGACGAGAGAACCACCAACGGCATCGGCAGCACGGTTGGCGGTTTGCGAACGGGAAACGACAAGCGGACGGTCCAATGCATCGGGTTGGCGTGGTGCTTCGCTGAGGGCAGCTTCGAGTGCCCCGATGTCCATGAGCATGCCTTGCGGCTCACTCGAAAGGTCAAACGGACTGTTTGTGTCTTGCGAACGGGCGTGCGTTTCACTGCTGGCATTACTGGCACTGGTAGCAGTGAAACGCACGGTGGAGTGTGGTTGTTCGTGGGCCGCCACACGCGGCATAAAACGTATACTTGAGCAGAGCAAGGCTACGATGAGAACCAACGACAAAGCGGACGATAACCGATGGTTGTTGTGTACATGTGTGTACAACATGATGTTAGCCTCCTTTATTTGGGACTATACTATTAAATGATTATGACACCTGCTTTTGTGGTGTGACGCACGATACGCATTTGGTGCGACGCACTCCCAAAAGTGCGTCGCACCGCTCCTACAACCGATTTGCCATATTGGGTGCGACGCATTCTACCGGACAGTGTGTCACACCGCTCCTACAACACCCCAACTAGTCAAAAAAATACCGCTTCAATGTTGTCTGCATCTTTTCTGAAGACGTTGCATCCAATACGAATGCCCGATACCTTTCTCCAGTATCAAAATATGCACTGATAAAAGCTTTATCTACCAACACTCCTTTCCGTTCGCCTATCCACTCCAGATAATTGGAATAGGGCCACATTTCTAGCTCGGCAACAAGCGGTCGTTTCCCATCTATTGGGTTACGATGAATATATCTACAGAGATGTAAAACATATGCTTCAGTATCAACGATAACACTCTTGAAAGGACTTTCAAACAAGGTACCAGTGCGCTTGTAGAAAGCGTTGAAAGCTTTGGTATAGCTGTTGAACACTGTCTGCATATAGCGTGATAGGGAAATGTCGCCATCTTGACGTAGCAGCAAATGATAATGGTTTGGCATGAGACAGTAGGCAATGACCGCAACGTGGTCACGTTGAGCATAATCTCGTAGCCGCTGTAAGAGAAACAGGTAGTCTTTCTCTGCACGAAAAATGACTTCACGGTTTACTCCCCGGTTGTACAGATGATAATAGTGCCCACACTCAAATGGTGATTTGCGTGCAGCCATAGATAGCTCCCTTGTTCTCTATTTGGTGCGACGCACCGGGTTTTGCCGATACACATTTGGTGCGACGCACCGGGTTTTGCCGATACACATTTGGTGCGACGCACTTTTGGGAGTGCGACGCACCGATTTGCGATACACATTTGGTGCGACGCACTTTTGGGAGTGCGTCGCACCGATTTGGGAAGCTATTGTGTTGGTAGGATAGGTCCATCAGTGTTCCTTCAGTGTTCGTTAGACGAAACAACTATGATACATATTCCTAGTACGACATTGTACCGTAGGGGGGTATGGTTTTGGCAAGGGGTGACAGGTCGGGGACCTGACAGGTCGGGGACCTGACAGGTTGGGAACCTGACAGGTCCCCAACCTATCACCTCACATACCGCTACTCGCCCGTGGTGAATGACCACTCCAGCGTAAGCGGGTTGCCGGCGTTATCCGTGCCAGTGGCTTTGACGTTGTATGTGGTGTTGGCTTCCAATGGGTCTTGTGCGGCGGTGTAGTAGTCGCTAGAGTCTTGCTCAAGTGGGTGCATTGCTACTGCGTTGCCACCGTCTGGGCGCAATTCCAATGAGTCAAATGTTTGGATGCCCACAGGCGAGAGCGTTATCACCGTGCCTACCATGTCATCGTCTGGGTAGGGGTCGGGGCTTTCAGAGTTTGAGTTCCAACCCGGATTGAGTCCCGTTTGCCCATCGGCGGGGTAGACAATGACCTTGCTGGTATCTACTATGGGTCTCCATTTGCTTCTCCCAAAATTCATCACGTCAGCCTTGTTCCAGGTGTCTGGGTTATTGTCATCGTCTTTGGCATAGCCCATTTCGTCAATGGTTGCATCCATGAAGGGGAAGCGGTGATAGACGGTTTCTATCCAGCCGTCAACGGCTGCTTCTGGGTCGCCACGGTAGCTGATGACTTCGCCCATGCCCACGCGGTCATAGTTGTCTTCAATGAGGTAGCCCGTATGATACAACCGGTCGTTGACACTTGCGCCGGTAAAACCGGGGAAGCCTTCTACTTCACCGTGTGAGCTAGGCGTGCGTCCAAGGTCTGGGAAAGCTGCCGAATTGCCATCATTGGTAATGAGGTAGGTTGCGTGGTTTTGGGCTGCTAGTATGATGTTGGGGTGTAGCCGCATTGGTGGCAAACCAACCAGGTCACGATACTCGTTCACGTGGTCGAGGGCGGCTTGTGCATCGGCATCTGGTGTGAAACCGTCTGGCATAGGTACCGGGGGCGGGTTGAGACAAACGACAGTGCTCACGAGCGTTGTACTACTCAATTGCGTGTTGGAAAGCGTTGTACTGCTCAATTGCGTGTTGGCAGTCGTGCTATTGCGTGTAATCAATGGTAGGTAGACGGTTTGTATTTGTGTGGCGTCTTGCTCATAGAAGAGGGCAAACTCGCTCAGATGATCTACCAGCACAGTGACTTGGTTGTTGTCGGTGTCATAGGCATGGTGTGTTGCAGTCGCGGCTAATTCCCACGGGTCGCTGGATGTGCTACGGGAGTAGAGCAAGAGCCGCTGCTCTTCCTCAAGCGACATGCCACTATCGTCGTAGTTGAAGCGCATGGTTGCGGGTTGTGCAAAGGTATAGTCGGCCAGTTCTTCACCATTGCGGTGTGCGGTGAGGGTGAAGGCATGCCCGCCATGGGCAAACCTGGTGCCGGGTTTGGTACTTGGTGTAGATGCTTCTTGGTAGTGCAGAGTTATAGCTTCAGCAACGCCATTGGGTGGTACTTGCACATTGCAGGTTAGCCCACGGTTGTTGGTGACGTTCATGCTGCCGCCTTGTTCGACGTTGACTTCAGCTTGGATAGTTTGTGGAACGGGTGTGTTGGTAGGTGTTGGCATATCTGCACCGGCTTCAGAAGTGGGCGTGGGCGTACCTTCACCTGCTACGGTTGTGGGCGTGGGTGTACCTTCGCCTGCTACGGTTGTAGGCGTAGGCGTACCTTCACCTGCTACGGATGTTGGCGTGGGCGTACCTTCTCCTGCTACGGTTGTGGGCGTGGGCGTGCCTTCGCCTGCTACCGTTGTGGGCGTAGCTGTGCTATCAGCAGCAGATGGCGTGGGCGTAGGCGTGGGCGTGGGCAATACCATATTTTCGCCCTCAATGTTCAGGATTTGCAACCCGCCACCGCTATCGGCTACATACAGGTTATTTTACAACCTGTATGCTTTCAGCACTGCCGGGGGTATCGTAGCGGGCTATCAAGGTAGGTTTTGTCGGGTCGCTTATGTCTAAAACGAGTACGCCATTGCTTGAATCGGCAACAAAGGCATAGTGCTCAACTACCAGCACATCAGATGCATCGCTCGTGTCATACATCCCAACGCGATTGGGCGCAGCAGCGTTGCTGATGTCTACTATCTCCAATCCACCGCTACATGCAACATAGGCATAGTTCCCTGCAACGTAGATTTCATAGGCATAGCTCTCGGTGGCAAAGCTTGCGGCTAAGGTAGGGCTGGACGGGTTGCTGATGTCTATGATTTGCAATCCGGTATCGTTGTCGGCAACATAGGCATAGCTGCCAACAACTTGGACGCCATAGGCATAGTCCGGTGTATCGTAGCTTCCTGCCGCTATGGGTTCAGCCGGATTGCTGATGTTGATAATCTGCAACCCTTGACTTCTATCGGCAACATAGGCATAATCGCCAGCTACATATATGTCATAGGCATAGCCCGGTGTGCTGTAGCTACTGACTCGAGTGATGGCAGCGGGGTTGCTGATGTCGAATATTTGCAAGCCATAACTTCTACTTACCGTGAATGCATGCTTGCCAACCAATTGTATACCATTGGCGTATGCATTGTAGCTGCCTGCAACAATAGGTGCAGATGGATTGCTTACATCAATCATCTGAAGCATTGAGCCTGCGGTGACGGCATATTGCCCCGTTACTTCCACATCGTAGAAATAGCCAAGCGCTTCATATTTTCCAGTTGTTGTGAGGTTGTCCATGGTGCTCATGTCAACAATCTGCAAGCCACCAGAACCGGCTACGATGTAGGCCGTGTTGTTCACAACGTGTATATCGCTAGCAGAGCCATCTGATACATCGTAGCTGCCTACTTGGGTTGGTGCAGATGGGGTTTGGATGTCAACCACCTCGATGCCATCGCTAGTGGCAAGATAAGCTTGGGTGCCTACAATTTGGACTTTGTAGGCATAGCTATAATCTGCTATGTTGTAGAACCCGGCTAGCACTGGTGCTGTGGGCGATTGCACATTGACAATCTGCAACCCTTCACTGCTCGTAGCAATATAGGCATAATCGCCGGCTACATACACCCCATAGGCATAGCCGGGTGTGTCATAGTTGCCTGCCAACACTGGTTCAGCGGGATTTTGGACGTTGATAATCTGTAAGCCTTTACTTCTATCGGCAATATAGGCATAATCCCCGGCTACATACACATCATCGGCATAGCCGGGGGTGTAGTAGCTGCCTGTTTGGGTAGGTGCCGATGGGTTGCTTACGTCTATTATTTTAAGCCCACTGTTTCCTGCAGCAACATAAGCGGTTGTGCCCACAACGTGTATCTGCTCGGCATCACCCCACATATCAAGGCTTCCGACCAGTGTTGGCGCAGCCGAGTTACTCACGTCAACAATCTGTAGTCCCTCCGAGTCATTGGCAATATAGGCATAGGTATCAACCACCTCTACATCGGCTACTACGCCAGGCAAGAGTAGCTCCGAGAGATACGTTGGTTGGGCTGCATTGCTAACATTCAAGAGCACCAAGCGATGCCCAATGCCCGTATAGGCAATGGCGTTTTGCACATCTACTGCTTCAACTCCACCACCAATGCTGCCCACAAAGTTGATTTTGCTCGTTGGCTCTTTCATGCGCAATAACCGCAAGCCTGTATGCCCATTGGCAACATAGATGAGGTCATTCGCTATGTAGACATCTTGAGCACTATACAGGTCAGCAGAGAGCGTATCTTGCAGGGTAGGGTTGGTAGGATCACTGTTATCATATATTTCTATGGCTCTGCTGTTAAACACATAGAGCAGATTGTCAACTATTTGTATATCTCTCAGATAGTCGGAGTCGTATTTCCATGTGAGGGTTGGATTGGCAGGGTCGCTAACATCGAATATTTGCAAACCACTGTCTCCGCCCCACTCGTCATACATGACATAGGCAAGAGTGCCCACAACCTGCACAGATTCTGCACCTGGTAGGGCAACACTGCTTTTTTGAAATGGGCAGTTTTTGTCGCTCACATCCAGAATCTTGAACCCTTCCCTATCGGCAACATAGATGGTTGTACCGACGATTTGGGCATCATACGTGTTGCTATCTAGCTTGGCATAGGTTTGCAATGAGGGGTTGGCGGGGGTGCTGACATCTATCATTTGCACTGCGCCAGAGCCAGCAACATAGGCTACGTTATCTGCTACATAAACACTGCTTGCATTGTCAATATAGTATGCTCCTTTGGGGGATGGGGCAGCAGGGTTATTGACATCGAACACCATAAGCCCAACTAAACTACCGGCTAGATACGCTGTTTGGTTTTGGCTATCCAAGTACATGTCGCTTGAGGAGTTATAGTTCAATCCGCGCACTTGCTTATGAGCAAATGCTCCTTTCAGGGTGAGCGCAGCCGGGTTGCTCGCATCAACAATTTGCACGCCTGCTGCATTGCCTATGTATGCGAGGTTATTTGCCACCTCAATGGAGGATGCATAACCAACAACAGCATTGTAGCGCCCTTTCAAGGTTGGTGCGGCTGGGTCACTGACATCAAGTATTTGCATACGCCCAGGGCTAACCACATAGGCTAGGTTGTTTGTGACATATACTGCTATGATTTGCCCTAGCCACCCCTCATCAAAGCTTGCTTTGTATGTACCAGATTCGTCATTCAAATCAATGATTTTGAGACCAAAGTTCCCGTCAGGAACGTAAGCAAAATCATTGACAATGAAAAGCTCAAAGGCTGCCCCACAGGACAACCATCCTTTGGAACCTTCCACAACAGGATTTTGGGGGTCACTTACATTGATGACTTGTATGTCTCCCTTGTTTCCGCCACTCACATATGCATAGTTTCCTACTATCTGCATACCTCCAAGGGAAAAAGATTGGGTCACGTTTCCTTGGAGCGTTGGTGATGTGGCATCGCTAATGTCTATGATTTGCAAACCTCCAGTGCTGCTATCGTAGTCGTAATACGTGACGTAGGCGTTGGTGTTGGCAATTTCCAAAGAATCGAGTTGACCGCCTGTAATAGCAACATTACTTTGCATTGCGATAGCAGTTGGGTCGCTTACATTGAGAATGCCGAGAATATACGTGGTTTCTTGGGTTGTTGAGTCATAATATCTGCCGATGAAATACGCTAGGGAATTAGCCACGCGCACATCGTATATGGTTGATATATCGGTATATCCTCCCAAGAGGACTGGGTTGGTCGGAGTGCTCACATCTACAATATGCAGTCCTGCATAGCTTGCAATGTAAACCTTGCCATTCTGGGCAACCAAGCTGTTGACGGTGTCGGGCAACGGGAGCCGGGCGACAGCGTTGGGGTTGGTTGCGTCGCTCACGTCAAGCACGACAAGGTTTTCACCTTCGCCGATGTAGGCATACGTGCCTTCTACCGCAATATCCGATATGGTTCCGCCAATACTGCCTACTTCTTCAATCTGCACATCTGAAGCTTGGGCGGGTGCAACAGGTGCGAGGGGTGTGTTCCACAGGCCGGCCGATGTAAACAGGACGATAAGCGCCATAAACAGCGCGATAAACCGAACGATACGATACGTCATAAATCCTTCATTCCGATTGTTTCCGAACAACATAGCATGTGCCTCCTACATTTCACAATCTACGAATTGATACGAAACCCTACTTTTGACCGGGGACTGAGCACTGATGACCGGGGACAGAACACACATCCTTGGTCTTCCGACTCCGGTCCGCTGTCTTTCGTTCGTTCACGGTCACTTTTTCACCTAATCCCTCACACCCCACGCGCAGAAAAAAAAAAGCACGAAAAGATTTTCTCTTCGTGCCATACCAACTCCGGTCACTTCGGAAGTGTTGTCTATGGAGCATATATTTTCGTTGGGGGGATAGAGGATGGAAAAGGATGGTTGGAATGGAACAAACAGATGTAGCACACCGCATATCAACGTGTGTGCATGGGGGGGATATGGTATTGCTAAGATGGTAACGGTCCATCGGTGTTCCTACAGACAAAACATCTATGTTACAACATTCCACTACAGCCTACGACATTGTACCGTAGGGGGTATGGTTTTGGCAAGGGGTGAGTTTACACCTATGACGGAGACGTTACGTTGCACGCAACGTCTCTACACTAAACCCTGCCCCCTGCCCCCTCAAAACCACCCAATCATCACGACCGTCACCTCCACCCCGTCGTGCGTCTCCGT
>CAZVEN010000064.1:0-20688 GCA_964626155.1 uncultured Chloroflexaceae bacterium
GACGACGCAACCGACGACGATGCAGACGATACAACCGACGACGATGCAGACGATACAACCGACGATGATGCAGACGACGCAACCGACAACGATGCAGACAATACAACCGACGACGATGCAGACAATACAACCGACGACGCAACCGACGACGATGCAGACAACACCACAGACGATGATGCAGACGACACCACAGATGATGATGCAGACGACACCACAGATGATGATGCAGACGACACCACAGGTGATGATGCAGACGATACTGGAACAGCAGCCATACCCGACAATGCCGCTATGATAACCCCAGAAGAGGGTGGGCAGTTGATCATCAATGGCATCATGATTGTCTTCCCAGTTGGTGCAGTCACGGAAGATACCATGCTCTACTACCGCGAGCCACCCGAAATGCCCGACCAACGCTTGCAAGATGGTGTAAGCGCTTTGCGTAGCTTCATACTCGAAGCCTTTACCGCTGATGACAACGAACCCGTCACCGAGTTCCTAAAGGCCTATGTGCTGACCGTGAGCTACACGACTGCGCAGGTAGAAGCAACAAACAGCACAGAAGCCGAGCTGACACTAGCCTATTGGGATATTGCACAACAACAATGGGTCTATATGTCCAGTGAGGTAGACACAACCGACCATCAGGTGCAAGCCAACCTTGACCACTTCACCGAGTTTGCCCTGCTTGCTGGTACACCAACCACCACGACAACAACCAACCAAGAGCGTGTCTACTTACCATTTGTCGTGCGCTAACCACGCACATTGGGAACGGCAGCGTAGGACAGGCTTCTAGCCTGTCCCACGTTGTTGCTACAAGAAGGCGTAGGATAGGCTTCTAGCCTGTCCCACGTTGTACACGCGGTTTTGTAGGGGCGTGCGGCCGCACGCCCCACGCACATTAGCATTAGCACATTAGCATTAGCAAGGGAGCATGCTCCCTTGTTAGGAACGAAGGGAGCATGCTCCCTTGTTAGGAACGACATGCGGGCAGGGCGTCCACGCTCCATGCAGTTTTCCTGCTGCTACCCAATGCTGATGTGCTTCATATATGGCTCTGCAAAGGGCTGTCATCCTTAGCTTAATGCGTATGGGGCGTGCGGCCGCACGCCCCTACAAAGTAATACCTTTGCGCCTTTGCGTGAGACAAATCAGTATTATATACCATTCGTAATCGGACATGGGAGAAAAGGCACCTTCGACAAGCTCAGGCACCGGCACCTTCGACACACTCAGACACCGGTCGCCGGTCTCCCGTCTCCGGTCTAACAAAAAGAAAGGAACCCAAAACATATGAAAACCAGGTTCTTCAGGCTCCTCATGGCCCTTATTCTCCTTATCACCCTTATCCCCTTCCAAGCCACCCTGCTCCCAGTGGTCCAGGCTTCCACACCAACAGGTGTTTTTTTCAAAATAGATGGTCAAGACCTAGGAAGTGCAAATAGCCAAGATGTAGCATTAGATGATCTTGACGGTGATGGTGACCTAGATGCTTTCGTCGCTAATTATGGTCAAAATAAAATTTGGTTAAACAATGGAGACGGAACATTTACAGATGGTGTTACTTTAGGAAATGCAACTAGCACCGATATTGCACTAGGCGATTTTGATAGTGTCAATGGACCGGATGCTTTCGTTACGAATTATGGTGAAGCCAGCAAGGTATGGTTGAACAATGGCGATGCTACCTTTAGCCCTGGACAGGACCTAGATAGTTCCAACAGTACAGCCGTGGTTCTAGCCCAATTAGATGGTATTGACGGCATTGATGCTTTTGTTGCGAATAATGGAGCTAACAAAGTGTGGTTGGGCAATGGAGATGGCACATTTGATTCTGGACAGGAACTACCGGTTAGTGTATGGAGTTTTGGTGTTGCTTTGGGGGATGTAGATGGCAGCAACGGCATTGATGCTGTTATTGCTAATGATGCTGGTGAAACTAATATTGTTTGGCAGAACAATGGCAGTGGTAATTTTAGCGACAATGGGTTAAATCTTGGCTCTTCAGGTCTTTTGGATGTTGCTCTAGGAGATGTGGATGGAGCCAATGGCATTGATGCTGTCACCGCCAATTTCGGTGCAAACATGCTCTGGACTAACGATGGTACAGGCACTTTTACTTTAGACCAAAATCTTGACAGTGCAAATAGTAACGCTGTAGCACTTGGCGATGTAAATGACGATGGCAGCCTTGATATATTCTTTGCGAACAATGGAGTTAATACTATATGGATGAATGATGGGAGTGGCTCATTTACAGAATCTGAACAAACTGAGCTAAGTCTAAGTAGCACCAATAGCAACGGTGTAGCTCTTGGCGACCTCGACGGCGACGGCGATGTAGATGCCTTTGTTGCAAACAATGGACAAAACACCGTCTGGCGCAACATGAACGAGCCACCCGACATGACAATTGGTGATGCTACTGCCGTTACTGAGGGCGATAGCGGCACAGTCAATGCTATCTTCACTGTGACCCTAGCCGATAAGCATGACCGCGAAATTACGGTAGACTATGAAGTCCTGAGCGGCATGGCAACCGTTGACACGGATGTGGTTGCTCAAGATGACACGCTAACGTTTGCCATTGGTGATGTGAGTAAGCAAATAACCGTAGAGGTCAATGGGGACACGATAAACGAAGCAGATGAGACGTTCACGGTGAAGCTTTCCAATGCAACCAATGCCAATATCACTGATGATGAGGGTGAGGGTGAGGGGACTATCACGGATGACGACCCTATCACCCTGTCTATCAGTGACGCGGGAGATGTTGCGGAGAGCGCGGGCAATGCCACCTTCACGGTGCAAAAGACAGGCGGCGATGCAACCAGCACTGAGCAAACCATCAAGCTCAATGTTACAAAAACTTTGGGCGACACCGAAGCGGGCGACACAGACAACCCAACGCCGAACCTGCTCACCATTCCTGCCAACCTCACTGATGCTACTATAGATGTTTTCCTAACAGACGATACCATCAACGAAGCCGACGAAAGCTTTAGTGTGAGCATAGCGCTGTCTGGCACCCCGAACGGCGTGACTATTGACACAGATACAGCTAATGGAACCATCACAGATGACGACCCTATCACCCTGTCTATCAGCAACGCGGGGAATGTTGCCGAGAGCGCGGGCAACGCTACCTTCACCGTGAGTGCTGCCGGTGCAACGAGCACCGAGCAAACCATTACGCTTGATGTAAGCAAAAACGCTGGAGACACCGAAGCGGGCGACACAGACAACCCCACCTCGGACCTGCTCACCATTCCTGCCAACCTCACTGATGCTACTATAGATGTTTCCCTAACAGACGATACCATCAACGAAGCCGACGAAAGCTTTAGCGTGGGCATAGCGCTGTCTGGCACCCCGAACGGCGTGACTATTGACACAGATACAGCTAATGGAACCATCACAGATGACGACCCTATCACCCTGTCTATCAGCAACGCGGGGAATGTTGCCGAGAGCGCGGGCAACGCTACCTTCACCGTGAGTGCTGCCGGTGCAACGAGCACCGAGCAAACCATTACGCTTGATGTAAGCAAAAACGCTGGAGACACCGAAGCGGGCGACACAGACAACCCCACCTCGGACCTGCTCACCATTCCTGCCAACCTCACTGATGCTACTATAGATGTTTCCCTAACAGACGATACCATCAACGAAGCCGACGAAAGCTTTAGCGTGGGCATAGCGCTGTCTGGCACCCCGAACGGCGTGACTATTGACACAGATACAGCTAATGGAACCATCACAGATGACGACCCTATCACCCTGTCTATCAGCAACGCGGGGAATGTTGCCGAGAGCGCGGGCAACGCTACCTTCACCGTGAGTGCTGCCGGTGCAACGAGCACCGAGCAAACCATTACGCTTGATGTAAGCAAAAACGCTGGAGACACCGAAGCGGGCGACACAGACAACCCCACCTCGGACCTGCTCACCATTCCTGCCAACCTCACTGATGCTACTATAGATGTTTCCCTAACAGACGATACCATCAACGAGGCAAACGAAAGCTTTAGCGTGGGCATAGCGCTGTCTGGCACTCCGAACGGCGTGACTATTGACACAAATACCGCCAATGGCACTATCACGGATGACGACACCGTGACCTTTTCTATTGCAGACGTTGAAGTAAACGAGGTAGATGAAGAAGCTCTCTTTACCGTCAAACCAAATGGTGCCACGGCAACCGAGCAAACCATCACCATGGATGTGAGCACTGCCAATGGGAGTGCCAATGGGAATGCCACTAAAACAGAAGACTACGGCGAGCCAGACCCAAACTCGCTTATATTCACTGGTACCCTTGCCAATCAAGACATCAGTGTACCAATAGTTGCTGATGAAGAACTCGAAGATGACGAAACCTTTACTGTTAATCTGGACTTGAATGGCACCCCTAATGGTGTAATTGTGCCTGACCCATTTCAGGCTACCGGCACCATCCACGATGCCGGCTCACTAACCTTTTCTATTAACGATGTCGTTGTAGATGAAAGCGCCAGTGAAGCTGAACTTACTATAACTCCATCAGGCTCTAGTGCTACCCAACAAATCATCACAGTGAACGTTGCAACCATGGATGACATAGCCACACACCCCAACGATTACGGCGACCTGTCCACTACAAGCCTAACCTTTGATACCAATACGCTTGCCCCCCAGACCGTCACTGTCCCGATAGAGGAAGATACCATAAACGAAGCCAATGAGACTTTCACTGTCACGATAAGCCTAGACGGGACATATGACCGTGTGGGCATAACCAAAGGCGAAGGTGTTGTCACGATTAATGACAACGACTCGGTGATTTTCTCCATTGCAGAGCAATCGGTGAATGAAGGAGATGGACAGTCCGATTTTGCCATTCTTGCCGAGGGTGCGGACAGCACTGAACAAACTATCACCCTCAATGCACATGTAACACATGACAGTACCGAGGCAGATGATATAGGCTCTATACAGTCGCTCATCATAGAAGACACGTTCACAAATCTGTTTCTACCGGTGCCAGTAACACAGGATACTATTAACGAAGTTGATGAGCGCTTTGAAGTACATATAACGCTCAATGGCGCACCAACCGGTGTGACTGTTGCTGCTGATGCAAACACAGCTACTGGCACTATCATTGATGATGACCCTATCACCTTCTCATTTGACGACATCGTATCGGTTGTGGAGACAGAAGAACAAGCCATATTCACCGTGCGCACTGTTGATACGCTTGCCAGTACCACCGAGCAATCTTTCACGCTCGATGTGAGCACAAGCGATGCCAGCGCCACTAGCCCGTCTGACTATGGCAACCCCACACCTAACGTGCTGCGCTTTGGACCACAAGATGGTAGCCTTAGCCTTACAGATGAGCATACCATTATCATTCCTATTGTGGATGATGGGCAAGAGGATGTAGTAGTTCCCGAAACCTATACCGTTACTCTCACTCTAACAGGCGAACCGCAACGGGTGGCGTTTGACAATGAGCTTTTAAGCATCAGCGCAACTGGCGAAATATACAATCCCGGTGTTGTTATCTTTTCATTGCGTGACAAGCCCGACATCAAAGAGGAAGACGGGCAGGCTATCTTTCTTGTCGAAGCAAAGGGTTCCAGCGATACCCCGCAGCAATTCACACTCAATATCACCACCGATGATGGCACGTCCACGAATCCGGCCGATTATGGCGACCCACTTATATCTACGCTGTCTATTGATTCGGCCGACCTCACCGGACCAGTCAAAACCTACCCTATTACCATACCTATTGCGCCAGACAAAATAAATGAGACTGATGAGACCTTCACCGTCACTGTAAGCCTAGATACAGTATACGACAAAGTATCGCTGCCAAAGCCAACAGGTATTGGCACCATTGTGGATAATGACGCGGTTTCCTTTGCCGTTGGTGATATTGTAGTTGCCGAAACAGTTGGAGCAGCAGTTTTTCCTGTTACTCCCAGTGGAGCAGACACAACCGAGCAGCGTATTGCGTTCAATGTCAACACGCAACCTATCACTGCTACAATAGATGATTATGGCAAACCAAGCCCCAACCCACTCATCTTCGGTCCGGGTGTGCTTGCTACCCAATACATCACTGTTCCACTTACGCAAGATAACAACCAAGATGAGCCAGATGAAACATTTACGTTACAGCTTGTGCCTGTCCGTGCGTTCAAGGGCGTCAGTTTCACCAAAGATACTGGTACATGCACCATCACAGACACAACCACGCCTGAGCCAACTAACGCTCCCCCCACCGCACAACCAGACAGCATCACTGTTGCTCAAGGAAAAACCGTCAGCGGCAATGTACTCGCCAACGACAGCGACCCCGACGGGGATGCAATCCACGTTGAAACTACACCAGTGAGCGGACCAACGCATGGCACATTGACCTTGAACGATGACGGCACATTCACCTACATCCACGATGAGAGTGATACAACAGAAGATAGCTTCACGTATCAGGTGTGCGATAATGCCGCCCCGTCATTGTGTGACCAAGCCACCGTGAGTATCACCATAGTCCCGCTTGGTGCGCCAAAAGTCGGTTTCACACAAAGTAGCTATCGCGTGCCAGAGGATGAAGGGATTTTTCCAGTTCCCGTCACACTTAGCCATGCCTTCAACCAAACCGTCACCGTGCAATGTGTAACGGAAGATATGACAGCATTGGTTTCTCATGATTACAAAGCTCCCAACAACCCTACTCTAACCTTTGCCCCTGGAGAAACGAGGAAAAACTGCGACATACCCATCGTAAACGATAATGTTGACGAGTTACAAGAGCAATTCAGCGTGCGTCTAACGGACCCCGAAAACGTCTTGTTGGGTGAGCAAAAGGAAGCTCTTTTGACTATTTCTGGTGTTCCTGGTCCTCCTATCGTTAAGCCCACAACGTCCTATGTCGAAGTATGTGAAACCGAAGAAACAGTCACGGTTAGCGTCACACTCAATGTGGCATTGAATGAAGATGTGAAAGTAGCCTACAAGACATTTAATGGTACTGCTGTGGCTGGGGAAGATTATAAGGCAACAGAAGATACGCTTACCTTCCCTGCCCACAGAACGACGACGCATCCGGTAGTTATACCCATTTTGCCAGACCACCCTTCTTTGGATGGCAAATATGAACCCGATAAAGATTTCTTCCTTTCCCTGGAAGATGTGAGTGGGCACGATGTGGTACAAAAAATAGACCAAGCCCGCATCACCATCCTTGATGCTCCTTGTGACATACCCAGAATACAATTTGTTTCAGATTCCTATGCCGTGCAAGAAGATGCCGGCACTGCCATAATAGACGTAACGCTTGATAATACCTCACAACATACCGTACCTGTCACTATCTTTTACGACACGGGCGAAAGCACGGCAAATGCTGGTAGCGACTTTGAGCCTCTCAGTGATAAGCTACTCTTCCCTCCTAGCAAGGACCTTGCAGATGGTGTAAAACCAAACCAAACTTTCACTATTACCCTAGTGGATGATACCGACTTTGAAGGTGATGAGACCGTCAAATTAGGTTTGCGAGGTATTACCACCGATGGGAAAGGAGCTGCGCGTATAGGCAAGCCCATCGAGGCTACGCTCACCATCACCGACAATGATAATTTGCCCGGAAAAAGTGTTATCTATTTCAGTGATATACATTATTTGGGCTTTGAACCGGAACGAGGACAGTCTGGTAAGGCTCTCATAACTGTGTTGCGCTCCGGTGAGCCCGATGCTCTTGCAAGCACAGCGACAGTGACGTATACGACAAACGACGGCACGGCCCATGCCGGTAGCGACTATGACTCCGTGAGTAGGCAGATTACCTTTGCTCCTGATGAGACTGAACAAACCTTTGTTGTACCATTGCGTTCAGATAGTTTACCTGAAGGCAATGAAACCGTACTCCTCCATTTGAAAAACCCTTCAGATAACGCAATTGTTGGGACGCAACGAGACGCCGTTTTAACCATTCAAGATGGGACCTCTGACATCACGTCTGGCATTATTCAGTTCAGTGCATCTGAATATAGCATGAACGAGCGTAGCGACGCTGAAGGTGTGTCTAACAACACTGCCACCATAACTGTGCTGCGTACTAATGGCTCTGAGGATACTGTAACTGTTGATGTAGAGACATTTGATGATACTGCTACCGCTGGTAGTGACTATAGCAGCGTTCGTAAAACACTCACGTTCCCGCCCGGATGGGTTGAACAAACCTTTGACATCCCCATTATCAATGATGAAAGAGCCGAGGGACCAGAGAAGGTTTCGCTTCGTTTGAGCAATGTTGATGGTGGTGATGCGGTCCTTGGTTCGCAGTACGAGGCCGACCTTATCATTACCGACGACGAAACGGGTACGATACAGTTTGAAAACAATACTTACCGTGCCAAGGAAACCGATGGCAGCACCAGCATAACCGTCTATCGCAACACAACCGAGGGTACCGCCAGTGCTGCTATCTCTATTTTTGACCAAACAGCATATAAAGATATTGACTATACCTATGATGCCAAAGACCTGATCATTGAGTTTGCTGAAGGCGAAACAAGCCATACATTTCCCATTGCTATCATAGATAATCAGATTGCTGAGGGTGACAAGGATTTGTTGCTTATACTAAGCAATGCCGAAGGCATTGAGCTTGGTTCGCAACGCCAAGCGACCCTCACCATTGAGGACGACCCTAGCGATAGCAATGGCGATGCAGCAAAAGGCGGTACAGTGCAGTTTGAGCGCACAGAATATCCCTATTACGAAAATAGAGGTTGTGTACCCATTCGCGTGCAACGCCAGAACATTGCTCCTGCGTTTGCGGGTGAGGTGATAGTACGCTATGCAACCTATTCCGACGATGAGGAGCATATCATTCCGGATGTTGATTATGCAGTATCAACTGACATCATAACCTTTACCGGATTGGATGAGTACCAATCGTTTGAAGTCTGCATCCTTGACGACGAAAAGTCAGAAGGCGAGGAGCGCGTCGAGCTGAAACTTGAAGAGGTGACAGGCGGTGCTACCCTTGGGCGTCGAAATACTGCCGAACTCATCATAATAGACGATGAACCCCCGCCACCCGGAGGGTATCTCTCCTTTGCTGAAAAGGTGTTTCGTGCCAAAGAGAGCGACAATCAAGCAGTCGTCTACATCAAGCGTACTGGTAGCTTTATGGGCACGGTCTCTGTGCAGTGTAGTGCCCACACCGGATCGGCCAAAGGCTCCAAGCCAAATGACGATGACGATGCAGCAATGGAAGGGAAAGACTTTGTTCCTACAACCCAGATACTTACCTTTGCTCCTAATGTTGAACAACAACCTTGTATTATCACCCTCATGGATGATGACATAATAGAAGGTACGGAGCATTTCAATGTGAAACTTGACAAGGTAAAAGTGTCCAATGATACTACGGAAAATTTCCAGATAGGTACCCCCTACAAGGCAACCGTGGAAATTGAAGACGATGAGCCTGTTGCTGAAGGGGTATTCGTTTTCAGTGCAAGTGGCTATGAAGTACATGAAGACCACAAAAATGCATCCATCACTGTCAAGCGCGAAAGTGGAAGAAGAGGGCGGGCAACAGTGCAGTATGCGACCAAAGACGGCACAGCCAGAGCAAAGCATGGCGATTACACTCCCAAGCGCAAAACACTTGTCTTTGAAAATGACGAAGTGGAAAAAACGTTCTCAATAGACATGCACGATGACCAAGATGCCGAAACAGATGAGTTTCTTTGGCTCGAACTCTCATCGCCAAGCAATGGTGCCGAGCTAGGTACGGAACACAAGGCAAAACTAACCATCATAGATAACGACTTGCCCGTCATCCGGTTTGGGAACATGTCGTTTACCATAAAGGAACATGATGGTGTTGCATTCATCATTATTATGCTGAACAAACCATCCAAAAAGGTTGTCACCGTCATTTTTACCGCTGATTACACTACCAAAGCGAAGCATACCAATAACAGGATAGCCAACCTACAAAACACACCATCTGTAGCGAATACACACCTCTTCAGTGAGACTGTCACGTTTGGTACCGATGATACGCAAGCAACCATAAAACAACTACCTATTAACGATGATATGAAACAAGACCGCAGAATTGAACTAGAATTGAGCGATGCCCGCAATGCTATCCTCAGAGACGAAGACTCCAACGCTACCTTGGTAGTGCAAGATGATGACAACCCCACGTTACTAACCATTGAACCGTCGGTTGCCTCGATTGTAGCCGATGGGAAAGAAACCGTTGACATTACTGCTAGGGTGCTCAATCAATTTAACGATTTCATTCAAGAACAACCTGTCACGTTTAGTATTACGCCAGATATAGGTATTGTTAGCCCCGTGACAGCAACAACAGATGACCAAGGCATAGCAACCACTAACCTGACAGGAAATCTCGGTGGTACAGTCACCATGACAGCCACGGCTGAAGATGCTACGGCAACAACCCTCATGAAGCTAGAGTGGCCCTACAACGTCTATCTGCCAATGCTCAGCAAAACCGATCCACCCTATGGCGTGTTTGTGGATATGACGCCAAGCCCGGCCGCTGTTCAAGCCAGTAGCACAAAGCCTATTTCTATCGCTGCGCACATCTTGATGCCCGACCTCGTCTCAACTATTCGCAACGAAACCGTGACATTTACTATCACTACTACACTCGGCACCTTGGCAAATGGCAAGTCAACCATGGTAGTAACAGACGCAACAACAGATGCAGGTGGCAACCTATATTTCACACTCATACCAAGTAGCACACCCGGCACGGCAACCGTAACAGTATCGGTGCATAGTGAGTTGGTTGTGGGAACTGGCACCATAAAAGTGCCATTTGCAGCTCTACCTACTAGCATTGCCGTGACAGCAACCAATACGCACTTGCCCCTAGCTGGTACAACGACCATTGAGGCTACCCTGAAAGACAACAACGATAACCCCGTACCTGATGAACCGGTAACGTTTAGCGCCAGTGCAGAAAGCATACACCCAACGAAGCTTGACACAAACGATACCGGCAAGGCCAACACGACATTGCATTGTCCTGCTTCGCTCACTGCACCGAGCATTATCACCGTGACGGCAACGGTGGGGAGCCATAGCGCTCAGGTGCCGGTGCTATGTGGCACGCCCGCATCAATTGACATCACCAGCACGCCCGCATCTATGGATGCACGTCTTGATGAAACTGCAACTATCGCCGCGATTGTCAAAGATGCTGATGGCGCTATTATCCCCGGTCAGCTTGTCACCTTCACAACAAACAATGGTACACTAGACAAGGCAACGGGAGTGACCAATGGCAAGGGCGAGATAACCGCCGAGCTATCCAACCCGGACTTGGTGGTAGGCACATTTACCGTTACACTCCGCGCTGGTGATGTGACGGAACAGGTCGGCGTTGAAGTGGAGCCGGTTGCGTTTGATGACACTAGCTCCATAGGCGATACACCTGCGAATGCTGCTCCTATTCCTTTCAATACAGCCTATATGGTCGCCGGCAACGATACCCTAGATGCCATGGAAGACCATTATTACCAATTTGAGTTAGGTGAGCCAATGACAGTGACAATAGCATTGCAACGTGTTCCACAGGGTGCAGACTACAACCTAGAACTGTGGCGTGCGAGCAATATGGATAAACCGCTGGATAAGACATTTACGGTTGGCGATGCAATAGAGCCTATGACAATGCCACTCGAAGCGGGGGGAACGTACTACCTACGTGTGCATAAGAAAGAGCAGGTATCTGCTCCAGCACGCAATTCCTACGTTTTGGGCATTGTTGCTGCGACAACGGAATAGCACGGTAATATAAAACCTTTGGTGCCTACGCGGTACAGTGTTTGTGGGCACGAGCGCATTCGTGTATTCGTGTTCTCTGGTCCCTGAGCGTGTCGAAGGGCGTGGCCGGCAGTGTGGTTTGAATCGCTGAGGGTGCTGAGGGTGCTGAGGCGCTGTGGACCTCGCCCCTCACACCTCGCCCCTCACACCTCGCCCCTCACACCTCGCCCCTCACACCTCGCCCCTCACACCTTACACCTAGATTATACCTACGTCTTCTTCTGTTGCGCAACAACAATCTCATACAGCTTCCACACATCCCCCTGCAACTGGTCAATCTTCCGCGACAGCAACTCCGTCTCCTCCCGCGTCACCTGGCATAGGGCTGCAATCTCCGACCGTTGCAAAGCCGCCACCTCTTTCGACAACACCTCAAACTCACTGTGCATAGCCTCCTGCCCGACTACCGTATCAGATGTGCGTAGAGAACTAATTTCTTCCGATAAGACGGCGACCTTTGCATGGGCAGTGGCAATGTTGACTTGCTGCTCAGATTCGTGTTCGGTTTGCATAGAGTTGACGAGGACAGCGATAAACATATTGAGTGCGGCGAAGCTCGTGATAATGATGAAGGGGATGAAGAATATCCATGACCATGGATAAACCTCCATAATGGGGCGGACGATGCCCATTGACCAACTTTCGAGTGTCATAAGCTGAAATAGCGTGTAGAGGGAACTACCCAATGTACCAAACCATTCGTTGAATTGGTCCCCAAACATGTTGGTTGCGAGGACTGCGCCGATGTAAAAGAGTAGGCCTATGACAGCGATGATGGCGAACATGCCGGGGATGGCTTCGAGGAGGGCTTGGGCAACTTGGCGCATTTTGGGCATCGCCGAAATGAGGCGTAGGCCACGCAATGCGCGTAGGGCGCGTAATGCACGCAATACAGAGAGGCTTTCTAGGCTTGGTGCTAAGGCAATGCTTACGACGAAGAAGTCGAAGAGGTTCCATCCACCTGTAAAGAAGCGGACACCGTAGACGATGAGCTTGAGTAGAATTTCGATGGTGAAAATGCCGAGTGCAACGTTGTCTATGATAACAAGTAACAACCCTATTTTTTCCACCAGTGCGTCAGATGTTTGCATACCAAGTGTGATGGAGTTGATGATGATGACGAAAATGATGAAGTTTTGAAACCGATTAGATTCAACCAGTGTTTGTATTTTGTTGAGAACGGCATTCTTTTTTTGGGCCATAATACAATGCTCCATAGGACCAAGGCTTTACGTGCAACCCTGTATGGAAAAGGTATGGGACAGACCTGCAAGCGTAGAAACCATACCATACCACTACGTATGACTACCAATAAAATGATGACGCATAGTATAGCAAATACTTTGTCTTGTGACAAGCATGTACATCATAGCACATGCATGCCCATAGCAAACGCAATGCCATTTTGCAAGGTAAAGAAGCTTAATGCCTGTCTCTTAGTATGTTCATGAAAGCTGAAAAACAACAATTGCTGCAATGACCAGCACAATGATGACCAGCATAATCAGTTGTAGCACCCATTCCGGCGGGGGAGTCGGTGGAGTATATAATGGATAGAGTGCATGTGGCTTGGTGACAAGGGTGTTGAGGTCGAGTCCAAGGAAGCTACTATACACATTGAGGATATGGCGCAATTGGGTGTGGGGTATGGAACTAAACTGCTCACGTTCAAGTGCCTGCACAATGTCTGCACGGATGCCGCATGCTTGTTCCACATCTTGAAGCGACAACCTTAGCATAGCACGTGCTTCGGCTAACGTGCGCCCCACCATAGAGCGCGATGATAGTGCTTGCGCTAAGTCTATCGGTGCTTTGTGCGCGGGTGAAGATGCGGTGGTATACCTATCGTTGGTGCGTTGTGTTTGGTATGGTTTGTGGGATGTAGGCATAGTGGTGTGTGTACTTCGCGCAGTTCCAGAAATGGGTGTCTGCGTGTGTTGCATGTGTATACTATGGGCTTTGGCATTACTCCCCGTCGTATTCCAATCTTCAATACGTTCTTT
Source organism: uncultured Chloroflexaceae bacterium (assembly GCA_964626155.1). Classification (GTDB taxonomy): domain Bacteria; phylum Chloroflexota; class Chloroflexia; order Chloroflexales; family Chloroflexaceae; genus JAAUSY01. The sequence goes on from CAZVEN010000064.1 coordinate 13,881, forward strand.
GTGTGCAGGTTTGGCGCGGCGCAAGACAGATTCGACACGTGCGAGAAGGTGTGGCAAACCAAAAGGCTTTGCAATATAGTCATCTGCGCCTAGCCCTAGGCCGGCTACCATATCTGTTTCGGCACTTTTTGCCGTGAGCATGATAATAGGAACGCTGGAACTGGCGCGTATCTGCCGGCACACTTCCCACCCACTCAGGCCCGGCATAACCACATCGAGCAGCACCAAGTCCGGGTGCTCAAGGGGGATGCGTTCTAGGGCCTCCCATCCATTTTGTGCAGTACATACGTGATACCCAGACCCACCAAGCTGATAGGTGAGAAGTTGGCGTATCACCGGGTCATCATCTACAACAAGAATAGAAACCATCATTTTTTCCTGTTCCAATTCATTTGCGTTGGAGACGTTGAGTGCAACCTCTCTTCTATTTTGATAAGCGCCAGAGCGGCCCACATCTGGATTTCATCTGGCAACGAGGGGGCATCGGCAATTTGGCCGAGCGCAAGCTGTGCATCCATAGCACACGAACGTTGGGTACCTATGTGTTCCTCTAGCGCTGCGATACAACGGCGAATCAGGTAGGGATGTGATACATTTTCCCACACACACTGGGCCAGCGCTTCGACTGCCTGCACATGCGACGTATGCCCGAGCAATTTGGCGCTATATGCCCGCAGTTGGGGCACTTCTTGCGTATCGAGCAAGATGTCGCAGAGCGTGTGGATGTGGGTGTCCCAGGTTGTTGCACGTTCTAACACGCGCAAGCGCAATGCAAAGGGAGCCTTTTGGTCAGCTACGAACTTGAAGGGTTGGGCATCGTCTGGTAACAGCGTCATCATATAATCCAATGCTTGTAGTTGCAGCGCCAATGGCCCATTGTCAAGGAAGCTACGCAACAAAGGTACATGTTCATGACTCCCCAAATGTATCAAGGTGACGGTAGCTTGTAGGCGCACTTCTGGGTCTCTGGATGTGTTGTGGGCTATATGGGCTAGGGTGGACACAATCCGCACATCGCCAATAGCACGCAAAGCAGCCAGAGCAGCCAAGGCAGTTTCTTTGTGGTGAAACTGTGCATACCGTAGCATCAGCGTGAGTGCTTTCTGGTCTTTTGCGCGGCCAAGGGCATGCACCATGGGTGCTATAAGGTCATGGTGTACGTGCCCTTCATACAACGATTCACGCAACCACGCTATGATGTCTTCCGATAGGGGCGTGGGCAATGCCTTGATTGCAGCAGAACGTAGGGCAACGGGTACATCGTTGTTGTCAATGAGCTCAACCAGAGCATCAATTGCAGCCGGTGTACCTATATGCCCAAGTGTCGAGATGGCTTGTATGCGGAGCTCGATGTGTTCATCTTGTTGTGCGGCTATATGGTGCAAGTGTGGTAGCTCGCTGGGTGAAATATGATGTTGTAGGGCCTCTACCATTTTGCCACGTGTACATGGGTCAAGCTGTTTTTGTTCAAGGTAGCGCAAATAGAGGTTCACAACGAGTGGGTTGGTGCTCCCGTGTTCAATAGCCAACCAACACAACCGGATGTCTGTCTTCAGGTTGGATAGCAAGGACTCGAGTGTACTCAAGCCATTATCTTGACTCATACAAAAAAGGCATGCCAGCATATGGCGTATTTCGTACATTTCCTGCGCCTGATGCAATGCGTTGTGCAATGCAGTTTGTATGTCTTGGCGTATGGCCGGGTTGTCACTGCTAGCACTCCCTTGCCCAATGCGCACAAGCGCATCGGCAGCGGCTATGCGTGTGTACATAGCGCTATGTTCACATAGCTCTTGCAGGCTACCGGGTTGTTCGGCGTCAAGCTCACTCTCGGTCATGATAGTAAAGAGCGCCACGCGTGTATTGGGTGGCATAGCTATGTTGGGCCATTGCGAGGGGGGCAATTCGGCTAGGCGTGGGGCTTGGGAGAGCCACATAGTATGCATAGATTCATGTGTGGTATGCTGTAGAATATGACACAAGGTGGCAACATTGCCGGGCAACTCAGATGCGCCGAGGGCTTGCACCAAACTTGTTTTGAGCAGCATAGTGTTGGCGTTCTGTTCTAGGATTGTGTGCATATAGTGTATCGTATTCTGCACATCTTGCCTGCGGTTGTCTGCCACACGGCTTGCTATTTGCCCCATTGCATGTATTGCTTCTATGCAGACAAGGAGAGGAACAGTATGCCCGGTAGTGGAAAGGTGTTGGATAAGGCTGTGCAACAGCGCATATGCTTCAGAGTGGGTAGCCCGTTGCACAACCATACGTATGGCGATGCTGCGTATAAGCGGGTGTGCTGTATCTGTGTGGGTAAGTCGGCGCAGTAGTCCTAGGGCATCACCGTTTTTTGCTGCCAACAATATGACGGCGCGACAACGGCCTATCATGGGCAATTTTGTGCTCAGGGTACACTGTGCTAATAGCTTGCAGGCTTGTTGGTCTTGGTATTCCGCTAGGCTTTCCAATGCATCGTGTTGTGCTTGCCAAGGTGGTTTTGCAGTGAGGAGGATATGACCTATGATGGAGAGTGCTTGTCGGGTTTCACGCATATGCAAGGCACACAGGGCGGTGTGGCGTACTGCTGCGTCGGTGTCGGAGCACATACGTTTGAGCGTCTCATAGGTAGCCTCTTCATCTACCTGTGGCTGCAATGCAAGGGCAGTTGCCCGCAAAACTGGGGTGATAGTGCTTTGGTTTAGCAGTATAGTGGCAATGTCAAGGCGTCGTTGTTGTGGCACATGGGCATCCTGTAGCGCTGCTATCCATGTTGTTATTTTCGTACTGGTGCGTATGGGTTGGTGCGCATCGGTTGTCTGCATCACGAGGATGTAGCCACGCATGGCTTGTGCTAGGGTGTCGGGCGGCGATGTATTGTAGAAGTCTATGGCAGGTTTGCGTGCTAGGAATGCATCGGTAGCGGCCCACCGTATATCTGGGTGTATGTCGGTGGCATCAAGCAATGTCAACAGCGATGTTGCCTCTATAGTTGGCGCACCATCTGTGAGCAGTGCGGTTATATCCGACAATGGAGTGGTTTGGGATGTACCCTGTTCATAGGCTGCATTGAGAATAGCCGGTAGGTGTGCTAGCAGGGCTTTGAGCATATGCCGATACGAGAGAGTTGTTTGTTGTGCTACCAAAGCTTTTAGTGTGCGCATTGCCCATGCTGGCTTTTGGGTTGGGGCTTGGCATATGCATTCGGCAAGTATGAGCAGGTGCGTTGGCAGATGCTCTTCGTTGCCCCACAGTGTGGTATAAAGATGGTCCGGGTCGGGTAGCATATCGCGTAGCAATAGAGCTAGTTCGGTGCGGTCTGCATCGGCTATATCGTCGAGTGGTGGTATGTCGTTGGCAGTAGCTAAGGCATGGGCTATTTCGTAGTTGCGCATGGTATGGTGGGCAAGCGAACAGAGGTGTTGGCTATGATGTGTAGGGTTGGTGTAATGACGTACTACCACAGATTCACTGCCGGCATGCTCACTTGGGGCATAGATTAATGCGTAGGCACGTTCATAGAGTTGTAGGCGTGTGACCGGTAGCCCGCTGACGGGGTAGGTGAGTGCCAGTAACACACTATCCAATAGGCGATTGTGCTGCGATAGGATGCCGGTGCTGTTCTGGATGACTGTGCGTATGGGTGCTATGTTGGTTTGGCGCAGGAGGTGTTGTATCCATACTTCCGATAGGGTTTCATCGGGTGTGGCGAGGTTGATGGTATGAAACCCTTTCCACTTTTCAGAAGCGGCGGGAAGGGTGATAAGCACTCGTGCTTCGGGCCATTGTTTGGGAAGCGATAGGATGAAAGAGCGCCATGCGGCACGACGTGAGGGCGGTAGTTTGTCCCAATCGTCAATGAGTAATATCCATGGCTGACCAATGGTGGTACCCTTGGTGCTATTTATTGGCATAGGCATGTCTGTATGGTGCAAGGCATTGGCGAGGACAGCACGCGGGGGTACGTTGGGCTTGTCGCACTGGTATAGGCATAGGGGCAGCACAGGTTCCTTGCGTTGGCTGGTTGTCCAATGCCAAGCAAGCTGGAGCAACAGTAAGCTGCGTCCACTGCCGCTAGGTCCACGCACTGCGAGGTAGGGTTTGCGAGTTATGGCATCTTGTATGGTTGCTGCGCTGAGCTTGACAACACCGGCCGAATAGAGCGGCAGGGTGAGCAGTGTTGGGAGCCGCTGTATGAGTGCGTCGGCTTGGATATGTTCATGTATGGTGCTGTGGTACTTGCGTGCGCGGGTACCGCTGCGCCAAAATGGTAGTACACTGGGCATGAGCATAACATACTCTCTGGTAAGAAACCCCTCACGTGCTTGTTGTGCAGGTGAGGGGACTCTTTCTACAGGTTGTTTCTTTTAGTATGGTATGCTCTGCCGAGGTTGAATGCAAGATGAAAAGATTACAGAAACGTTAGGGTTGTTGAGGTGCGTATTGAATTGGGTGACATGTGCGCCCACACATCGTCAAGCGATGTGGCATCGAGTAGCACGTCGGCCAAAACAGCGATGCCAAGGCAAGACGCTGCATGTCCGCACCGAGTTGGTCTATGCTTTCTATCGTTATTCCCATAGCATCGTCTTTACCGATGCCGCTTGCATTTGGTGTAGCCGCGCAGCTTATCTAAGGTTGCGAGTGCATCGCCGCATACCTCGCAACACCCCAAGTCGCGCCATATCTTGCGCCGTCGCTCCTCGCGCTGATACTCCTCACGCTTCTGTTGTTCGTAGATGTGTTGCTCATACCACCTTTCTTCCATGTTCTGCCATTCCTCATCTGGCATGGCAAGGTTCCACAACCGCACGGTTTTATCGAAACTAGACGATGCGAGTAGGCGGCCATCTGGGCTGAAGGTGACGCTCCGTACTTTGCCACTATGTCCTTCTAGGCGGTGTATTTCGCGCCCACTTGCCACTTCCCAGATGCGTACAGTATGGTCTGTTATCGTATGGTCTCCTATTGCCGCTGCGAGTAGCCGTCCATCGGGGCTGAAGGCGATGCTATAGACACCTTGCTTGCCTTTCCATTGACGTACTACCTCGCCAGTGGCGACATCCCATAGCAACACGGTGTCATCCCATCCGCCGGAGACGAGCCATTGACCATCGGGGCTAAAGGCAATGCTTTCGACGACATCTTTGTGTCCTACCAGCTTTTGCACTATTTGGGCTTTTGAAATGTGCCAGAGCCAGATAGTGCCATCGCCTCCAGCCGACCCTAGGCGCAGCCCGTCGGGATGAAACCGCACACATTGGACGTGGTTGTGCCCTTGCAGTTGACGCACAAACCGGCCTGTTTGCACTTCCCACACTCGTATCGTCTTATCGCGGCTGCCAGAAGCGAGAAGTTTGCCGTTGGGACTGAAGGCAACGCTCCATACATAGCTTGTGTGAACCCCCAAGCGCCGTGAACGGCCACTTTCAAGGTCCCATAGGCGCACGGTGTAGTCACGGCTACCAGATGCAAGCAACCGGCGGTTGGGGCTAAAGGCGACACAGTAGATGGCCAGGGTTTGTTCGTTCAACCGACGGACGACGCGCCCGCTTTCGATTTCCCACACGAGTGCTATCTTATCCATGCCGGCTGATGCCAGCATACGCCCGGACGGACTAAAGGCCACGCTTAGTACCTCGTCGGTGTGGCGATGAAACGCTAATCTGGTTGTTGTTGTTAATGGGTACATAGCAGGAGACTCCATACCCTATAGGTTACAATTTCCATAATCGTACCGAATGGTCCTCACTTCCCGTAGCGAGTAAACGTTTCTTGGGGTTGAAGGTGACACTATAGACGCATTCTGTGTGTCCTTCAAAACTTTTTATTTGCCGACCAGTGGCTACATCCCAAAGTATAACCATATTATCCCAACTGCCGGTGGCAAGCCATTTGCCATCGGGGCTGAAGGATACGGTGAGAACGAAGTTGGTGTGCCCTTGCAGTCGGCGCAGTGGTTTGCCAGTAGCGACATCCCAAATGATAGCGGTATCGTCTCCACTCCCCGATGCCACCATGTTGCCATCGGGACTGAAGGCGACGCTGTAGACTTCGCCGGTATGCTGTTCTAGGTTGTGGACAACGTCACCACTGACAGAATCCCATAGGCGCACAGTTCTGTCGTCGCTGCCAGAGGCGAGTAGGCGGCCATCGGGGCTGAAGGCAACGCCGGCAACGTAGCGTTTGTGCCCTTCGAGTTGGCGAATTTCTTCACCACTGGCAACATTCCATAGGCGCACGGTTTTGTCGCCTCCACCAGAGGCCAGCACTTGGCCATCCGGGCTAAAGGCAACACTCAATACGTCGCCGGGTAGCCTTTCGAGGCATTTCGATTGTTTGGCACTGGCAACATCCCATAGGCGTATGGTTTTATCCATCCAGTCTCCACCGGATGCGAGCATGCTCCCATCGGGACTGAACGCGACACAACGCACATTGTGTGTGTGGCCGGTGAGACGCTGCGGTTCGACGCGTTCTTCTACTTGCCACAGGCGTACCGTTTTATCTCCACAGCCTACAGCCAGCATTTGTCCATTGGGACTAAAGGCGAGGCTCCATACACGGTCGCCTGCATTTCGTACTTGTACTCCTACTTGCTGGGTCATTGGACTGTCCTCCTTATTATTCAAAAGATGTTGAGCTTGTTTTATGATTATACCCAAATATGCACGGGCTAGTTGAACAATACGTATACCAGTTTGTTGTACATGATTCTATTATATTGCTGCATTTTACCTGTATACGGTGTGCTTTGCAAGACAGCTCGCAGCATTGCAGCGTACCAGCAAAGCATTGCATGGTCCTTTTT
>CAZVEN010000065.1:0-19487 GCA_964626155.1 uncultured Chloroflexaceae bacterium
AAAAACATATAGTTCAATGAATTTCTATAAACCAGAGCAACGACATCAATACCTCAGCCCCGATAGTATCAGATAGCAGTTTGACAGATGCGTCATGCCTGACGGTATCGTTTTCCAGAAACGCATAGACCAGAATATTCGTATCAATAAAGACTCGTTCTGTCATGAAGTTCTTCCCTATTGTACATCCTAAACTGGTTCACTCTGACAGGATGGAGAACGGACTGAGGCAATTCGGTCATTTTTTTTATTTTCCTGACAGGGGGGGAGGCTTCAATCTGAACAAACGTGATTTCCTGTAAAAAATTGACAAAAAGCTGAAATTTTGAGTCATCGCTTATATGTACGAGAACGGTTTTCATCAGTATTTCCTTTCTGTATAATCCGCCAAAGTATCGTCTATCGTCATATCTTTTTCTCTATTTCCATCCATAGTTCATTCTACCATCTTTGCTTCATCTGTCATCGCTTGGTTTGCATAGCCTGTTTCTTGGATAGTCAAGACATCATGTCCATATTGGCGCAACGCTGTGACAACGGGCAAAGGGAAGTTTTCATTGGCATAGAGTTGGGACATCGTCAATCTAGCTCATTTTCTTGAATTTGCTGTTCAATATCAGCTCGGTGGGAACGATAATAGCCCCAGGCATTGGCCACATCTTCTGCACGAAGAGTTGGATAGGCACGAAGAATATCCGCCTCGCTGCTTCCCAAGCGACGTGCCTGAACCAAGAGCCATATAGGAATGCGCGTGCGGACAATACACGGCTCTCCACCACACACCCCAGGTGTGCTTTCAATACCAGGAAAAGCATCACCAATATCTCGAACAACCCACTGAAGCAGTTGAGCCTTTTCCGCATGGGTCATCTCAGGGAGCAACTGCTCAATTGTTTGTAAATGGCTTATCATACGATGTTTCTTTCATGACTGTGTCCATAGCTTGTTTCACAGCACCAAACTCCAAAGATGTTTGTGTCATTGTACCACGTTGCTCCGCGCACGCAAACGCCCCGGCGGGCGGGGCTTTTTGAATATTCAAACACACTATAACCATAATACATTTGTACTGAATTTCACAGTATGCTAAGTGTATAAATCAAACTGGAACAAATTTTGTAACACCCAATTTAGCGATAATCAAAAACGCCTCCACCATTACGTGGAGGCGTTGCTATATAGCAGTCCTAATTGAGTTATGAATGATACAGAGCAACAGCTTTCTTTCAGCTTTCTCACGAACCTTTGCAGTTCTTTGCGTCTTTGCATCTTTGCGCGAGGTCTTGATTAAAAAAGAAATGGTGCTGAATTGCATACAAAAACAGCATAGGTTATACTAATCACATGTACTAGGGGAAGGGTTCATAAACACACCCCATTACGTTGGGTGATTTTTTCCAACATCTATTTCTATAGCACACAGAAAGGACTAGATTTTATGACTGCTGTGACCTTTGAAACTATCAAACATTTGGCGGATGAGCTTGCGCCACATGAGCAGGCACGACTGATTGAATACCTGTCGCGGCGATTAGTCGTAGCGGTTCTCCCACAAGCATACCCGGTTGAATCACCAACTGCTATTGACCACGCATGGTCGGAGTTTTTTGCGGTCTGTGAGGATATTCGTATGACTTATCCTGATGTCAATTTGATCAGGCGACTGGAGGAAGACCGTCGGGAGCGCGATGCTGCGTTATGGGGAGCACACGGGAAGCCAGAACATGTACACCCTTGATGCCAATATCTTTCTTCGTGATGCAAACCCCTATGACCCTGACCACGCAACCTGTCATCTGTTGTTAGAACAGCTTGAAAGCCAAGCAATCCCCGTTATTGTTCCTTTTTTCGTACTCGTTGAAATCGCCGGAGTATTAGGGCGTGAACTTCGTGACCCTATACGCGCCCGGCTCTTTTTTGAGAAGATGCACGCTTTACCGACCATTTCCTTTGTTGCCCTGGATGAGGAACTATCTATAAAAGCAGCAGAACTTGCTGCGGATCGAGCATTGCGTGGAGCCGATGCACTCTATGTTGCTGTAGCCCAACAGTATTGATGTCACCTTGTGACTCTTGACCAAGAGATGTACACACGAGCTGCTGTTGTTGTGCCAGTACGTACACCGGCTGAGGTTTTGGCAGATATTACACCGAAGTAAACAACAGACAAATGGAGTTGGTAGGGGCAAGTGTGATAACACGCAACCACCCCACGCGGCGTGGGTTATGGCGTTGTCTGCTGTTGCGGGATGAGCTTGTAGTAAACACACTCCACACGCCAAGACAACATCACGTTACGGAGCAGTATAGTGCATAACAGAGATGTTGGCAAGACATCATGAACTGTTTATGGATGTTTTCTTGACAAAAAATGACTATGCTCCATTACCACCAGAACCTATTGGCAAGTGACGAATCCGAACACGTTTTTCTTCCATCACGACAACACTTCCTGATGCCAAGAATTTAGTAAATATAGGCAAATTAACCAAAAGTAACACAACTTGTTGTTCGGGACGTAATCCACTCAATCGTCTGAATAAAATAACCGATGGTTTTCTCTCATGGCACGTGGCGAGTAACGTGCCACAATCAGTGTCAGCAGAGATAATGACACGATCTTCTTGGGCAGCACGTTCAAAGATGACAGTATCATCCGTAGCGTGTAGCCCATAATCACGAACGTGGACGCATCCCAGCATGGGTCAATCCTTGCGCCACTCTGGGTGATAATGCGTTATCTACCAAAAACTTCATGCTGCATCCAAGAGTGGCATCGTCCGTTCAAGCAACAGAGCAGCAGCATAGCGCAACGCTTCGCGGATGTCTTCAACTTCAAGGTCTGGGTAGGCAGCGAGTATTTCATCGGTTGTCATCTCATTGGCAACCATGCCAACAATGGCATAGGTGTACCTCTCCACTCCACTATAACATAGACCATTTCTTCACCTTTATCATCGCCAAGTAGAGCAGATTTTGGGGCGTGTAGTGATAGTATCAACGTAGCCCCTCCACCTCCTCAGCCGAAAGGCCAGTGCATTCCATCACGACGGACATATCAACACCTTTGGCAAGCATAGAACGCGCAATTTTGTTGGTTTGCTCTTGTCGCCCCTGCTGCAACCTTTCTTGCAACCCTTCTTGTTGCCCCTGCTGCAACCCTTCTTGTTGCCCCTGCTGCAACCCCTCTTTGTGTGCATACTCGATACTCCCACGCGCATCTTGGGCCTTCATGCTCCAATAGTCATAGATTTCCAATTCCTCGCGGCTCCAGGAGAACTTGTTTGCCCGCTCATAAGCCGCTTGCAACGGTGCCTCATCTACGTTGGGCGGTATCGCATCCAAGGTATACGCATGCTTGATGAAGTATATCCACTTGTCGAGGACGCTCTCTAATTCCTCTTCGGTTTTCGTAAACTTGGGCAACTCAATAAACGTAAACTCCAAATCCTTTATCTCTTGCTTGAGCGTTTCCGTGTTGAGGATGAGGTGTCGTGTCAAATAGGCATCGCCCTCAAAGGAATTAAAGTCGAGGATACCGATGAGAATGACCTGATTGAGACGTGGGTATTCTTCGCCTTTTTCTATCTGCGACGAGTAGGCTTTGGCAGCATAGAAAACGAAGCGTTTGAGCAACCCTTCCAGATTCTCAACCTGCATTTCGACAATGAACGTAATGCCACGCTGGTCGGTGGCACGGATGTCAAGTACCGTCTCCTTGAGCATGTCTATCTGCGGGGCTTGGTAGTAGCTCAGTTTCTCAATCGTCTGTATTTGGCGCTCCCCTTCAAGCTTGAGTATTGCGTTCAGCAACGATATGAGGATGCTGGTGTGTTGTTCGTCGCCAAAGATTTTTTTGAAGGCGACATCATTCTTTGGGTTTACAAATTTCATAGCTCCTACCTCTTTCCATACGAAACCACATGTTCAAAAAAAGTATACTATACAGGATATACCTTGGCAAGACAGCTCGCACCATGCCTACCTTGCGATATAGTATGTTTGAATCTAAGATCAGCTCTTTGCGATACCATTGTTGCTTACCTCAGAAGAGATTCAAGAACGGAATCTACCTCTTGCTTGAGTCGCACTGAATGCCGCTCAAAGAAACCGGCCAGATTATATCCTAGGACATGACGACAAAACGCATAGGTAGTTTGTAGCACATCTACCCAAATGCCAAGGAAGGATGATGTCGAGCTTGCATGGAAGGCACTGTCTGTCAAAAAAGCACCCTAGCCAAAAGCTAAGGTGCTTTTTTTATACCTTGAACTTGCCCACGTTGTGTCTTTGCGTCTTTACGTCTTTGCGCGAGGCAAGTACTTGGTTTTGTTTAGTCCATATTGGCAATCAAGTTATCGGCAAACTCAGAGGTCTTCACTTCTTGCGCACCTTCCATTAGGCGGGCAAAGTCATATGTCACAACCTTGTTGCCAATGGTCTTCTCAATAGCCTTAATGACCAAATCGGCTGCCTCATGCCACTCCATATGGCGCAGCATCATGTCACCACTCAAGATAACGCTGCACGGGTTGACCTTATCGAGGTTGGCATACTTCGGTGCTGTCCCATGGGTAGCCTCAAAAATGGCGTGCCCTGTGACATAGTTGATGTTGCCACCGGGGGCTATACCAATACCACCAACCTGTGCTGCCAACGCATCACTGAAGTAGTCACCGTTCAGGTTCATCGTTGCAATGACATCAAACTCGGCCGGGCGTGTCAACACCTGCTGGAGGGCAATATCAGAAATAGCATCTTTAATGAGGATACGACCTGAGTCGGTAGCTGCCTTTTGCTCCTCATTGGCTGCTGCCTCGCCCTTTTCGGCTTTGGTGCGTTCCCACTGCGCCCATGTGTAGGTCTGATCGCCAAACACACGCTCGGCAAGCTCATAGCCCCAGTCACGGAAGGCTCCTTCAGTGAATTTCATAATGTTGCCCTTGTGAACCAGAGTCACGCTCTTGCGGTTGTGGTCAATAGCATATTGAATGGCAGCACCAACCAAGCGCTCAGTTCCAGTGCGGCTAATTGGCTTGAAGCCAATACCTACTTCAACCTTGCTTTCGCGTGGGTATTTGCTGATGTCGAGAAATTCTTTATCGCGCTCTGGTGTACCAAAGCGGACTTTGCGGAAATCTTCTGGGAACGTTTCCCGCAAGAAATCCAACACTTTTTGTGCTTCTGGCGTACCGCCACGATATTCAATACCAGCGTAGATGTCTTCGGTGTTTTCACGGAAGATAACCATATCTACAAGGTTGGGCTTTAGCACTGGCGAAGGGACACCTGGGAAATGCCGTACAGGTCGCAGACAGACATACAAGTCTAGCAACTGCCGTAGCGCCACATTCAAACTGCGGATACCACCACCAACTGGCGTGGTCAGTGGGCCTTTGATACCAACCAGATACTCTTTGAATGCTGCAACCGTTGCATCCGGCAACCACTCGCCGGTCTGATTATAGGCTTTCTCACCTGCCAACACTTCCATCCATGCAATTGTGCGCTCGCCATTGTAGGCCTTCTGTACCGCCGCATCGAACACCCGGACACTGGCACGCCAAATATCCGGTCCTGTCCCATCACCCTCTACAAAAGGGACGATTGGGTTGTTGGGGACCTGCAATACACTATCTTGCCCAATTGAAATTTTTGCGCCGCCTTCTGGCGCTTGATACGTTACTGTTGCCATAATCCTGTTTCTCCTCCTGAGATACTATTCTTCACAAAAGATACTTCCATACCAAATATACCCGGGTTTCCATACCAGGCAAAGACATGTCCTTCTGAATCCTAATCGAACCGTGCTACCTCACTTGGTACCATGTACGCAATATCATCCCAAGGGTGCCGATAGAGGCCTTGTCGCAGCCGGTGTTGGTCTATAAAGTGACCAATGAAACCAATGCTACGCCCTAGGACAAACATACCATTGAGGCACCCCATCTGAACATACTCATCGGCTTCTTCACGGGTAAATGAGCCACATGAACGCATCAAGTCCACAAAGGCCACCGCAATACAGCCATCTACGTTCAGAATGAGCGTGTTGCGCTTACGTGTCGTCACCTGCTCAACCTCAAGCGCATAGTCGAGCAGTTCCGTGCTTGGGAAGTATGCTTTCGCGTAATCCTTGATTATCGTCACGCGCATATCTGGGTTTTGGACAGACTTGATACGGTGCCCGATACCCATAATAAGCTCGCCACGATTCTTCATTTCTTCCACAAACTCGTACGGGCTTAGCCCCGAATCGTAGGCCCGCGAAAATGTTTGTGCAGCGCCATCAATAGCACCGCCAAACCGTGGCCCGATGGTGAGCAACCCCGATACAAGCGACGAAATCAGGTCCTTATTGGCTCTAGCGCTCACAATACAGTTGTGCGCACCAGAAACAGCCGGCCCGTGGTCGGCAGTCACCATCAACACCATTTCTATAAAGTGACGTGCATACTCTGGCAGTAAACGCTTGAACCAGAGCAAACTCAGTACACCACCTACGCCAATATTTTGCTCAAATATCTTGGAAACTGGCATACCAGCATAGAGCAGCTCATTGCCATTTCCATTGGTTTTTGGCGGCTCTGGGATAAGGTCAAGTTCTTTGGCAATAATTCCATCATCCACAAGACGTTTGTAGGTATCGTGGATAGCATGCCCAATGTTATCAAAGTTGTTTGGCACTACAGCACCGGCTTTTCGCAGAGCCGCATTCTTTTTGGCTGCATCATGAGCGTTTCCTTCAGCAGTAGGGCTAGAGTCGGCACACCATGCAATGAGTGGCTTGGTAATACGTCCGCCCTTTATTGCCCCGGAGACCTCATACTCGCCAATGCCTTCTGCATCGCCAAGCAACACCGTCATCTTCACGGCTGGGTCTTCTTGGTAACGTAGTAAATGGTCTATACAACTACTATCGGGGTAGCGGTCGCCACCAATGATTACACCCTCATGCACACCATCTGAATTGCGCGAAATGACCTTGCTCAACTCGTTAGATTGCTCTTCTGTCTTGCACACAAACGCCACACTCTTGAGGCGCTTCAAGTCTATAAAACGCCCAATAAAGTCGGTACTGCGCCCAAGCACAAACAACCCATTGAGACAACCCATTTGCACATATTCATCTATTTCTTCGCGTGTAAATGCCCCACTTGAGCGCAACAAATCTACAAAGATCACGGCAATGCTGCCATCCATATTGAGCATAAGATTGCTCTTCTTCTGCAGCGTCACTTTTTCAACATCTAGGGCATAGTCGAGCAGGTCAGTGTTGGGCAGATGCTTACGAGCATATTTTTGAATAATCGTGGCACGTACATCGGGATGATGCACTGAATAGGTACAATGACCAATACCCATAATAAGCTGCCCGCGTCGTTTCATCTCTTGGACAAATTCTTGCGGCGACAACCCCGAGTCATAGGCCCATGAGAATATTTGCGCAGCAGCATCAATAGCCCCACCAACCCGTGGCCCGATGGTAAGCATACCAGACGCGAGGGATGAAACAAGGTCTTTGCCTGCTCGTGCAGTAATGATAGTATTGGTAGCGCCAGATGCCTGCGGGTCGCGGTCGGCAGAGAGCATGATAACCATTTCAATGAGCTTGCGGGCATAACCTGGCAAAAGGCGCTGGAACCAAAGCAAGCTCACTACCCCCCCAATGCCGATATTTTCCTTGAACACATCCGAAATAGTCATGCCGGCATAGATTAACTCTTCGCCACGGTCATCGGAAATAGTATTGATAAAGTTGGACGATTTGCGGATGAGACCCATGCGTTGGGCCCATGTATAATCCATAGGCACCTTGGGTGGCTCTGGTTCTGGCTTTTCGACAATTGTGCCTTGTTGGACCAACTCTTGGTAGGTTTCATGGATAATTTTGCCAAAATCCTCGAAGCTCTCCGGCACTCGTGCGCCTGCCTCACGCAAAGCGTGGTTTTTGGCGTCGGCTGTCTCCATATCGCCGCCGGCCAGTGCTCCAGCATGCCCAAACTGCACTTCAGAGGGAAATACCTTTGCGCAGGTGCCGATACACCATGCTATCACCGGCTTGGTAATGCGCCCTTCCTTGATAGCGTTGCATACCTCATACTCATCTACACCACCAACCTCACCAAGGAAAACGAGTATTTTTGCATCGGGGTCAGCTTGGTAGCGCATTAAGTGGTCAATAAACGTCGTACCCGGGTAGCGGTCGCCGCCAATTGCCACACCTTCATACACACCGTCGGAGTTGCGCGATATAACATTGTTGAGTTCGTTGGAGAGACCGCCCGATTTAGAGACAAACGCAATACTCCCCGGACGATAGAGTTTAGCAGCAATAATGTTGTCAAGCATACCGCCAGTATTGCCAATCTTAAAACAGCCGGGCTTAATGCCACCCACCGTCGCTGGCCCGATGATAGTAATTCCGCGCTTATTGGCTTCGGCAATAATGGTGCGTGTGCGACGTTCAGGGATACCTTCAGCAATAATGGCAATCGTCTTAATCTGTGGAAATTGCATACACTCCATCGTGACGGTGTAGGATGATCGGAACGAAGCAAAGTTGACGATGACATCAACTTCTGGAAAGCGCTTGAGCGCATCTGAAAGGCTATGATGAACGGGAACGAGCATCTCAGATGTTCCCCAATAAAACTTCTGAAGACTATCGTTGGCCGTGGGGACTATCATAGCTGCGACAGATGCTTGCTCACGCTCACAAATAAAATCAAAATCAAGCATACGCTGGACAGCCCCAATTTGCTGCCCGTAGACAATTGCACGTGTATCTTTATCAAATAATGTGTACCATTCTCTGGTGCTCATTTCTCACTCCTGATACTAGTTCTATCTTGCTTGGTTGTACATACTATGGTAGTTATGCAGGTGCAACAGCATCGTGTTCTTCGGAATTATGATTATGCCCTTCATCGGGACTGTGGCCGTTGCTGGTAAGCGCCATAGGCACAATAGATGTGATATGGGTTTCTGGTCCATACACTTCAATAGGTACACCCAAGGTGTTACCAAGCTCGCGCATAACGCGCAGACCTTCTTGATAGTTTGGACCACCACGGCGGACATATATCTTCACATTGTGCTCGCGCAACGTATCTTTATATTCCTTCAGCGCACGCACGATACCTTTGAAGGTGCTGGCCACATTGGTAAAGTTTGCAATGCCGCCCCCAACAATCAACACTTTGCCGCGTGGGTCTTTTTCTTGTGTCATCAAGTGGAGTATGGTACGGGCATATTCACAGGTAAATTCTTCACTTGGGTCACCAGAGTACTCACCATAGTTGGCCAGTTCAGAACCAAACCCGAGGTCAGACACCGTGTCGGCATAGATAACCGATGCTCCACCACCGGCTACCATAGTCCACACGCGCCCTTTGGGGTTGAGCACCGTCAGTTTCAGCGATGCGCCTGTTTTAGAATCTAAATCTTGGATATATTTTTCTTCTGCTGATAACTCGCGCCCAAACGGTGCAGGAAAACTCATAGCTCCCCACATAGCGCCGCTTTCAAATTCTGCCGTATCGTCAATTTTTGCAGCGAGGTCGAGGGGGATAATGGTGTCTCCAACAACAACAATAGGATTAATCTCAAGGTAGGCATAGTTCAAGTCGGAATAGAGCTTAAACATAGCCTCAATGAAGCCGGCAATAAGGTCGGCCCGATTTCGTGGTACCCTACTCAATAACCTTCTGGCTATTTCATCCATGGCTGGCATTTCACCAATAGGCACGATGAAACGCTCGGCTTTTTCATCTACATCACCAACATTAATGCCACCTTCATGATAGAAGAGCATCTCATCGCCTTCGCGCACAGAACGTATTGCAAAATAGTATTCGTCTTCAGGTGCATGTGGTGTGAATGGTTCAACAATAAAATTGTTGAGCACACCGGTGATATGTTCAACTTGCACCTCTTTGTTCATCCGTTCGTCAACCCATTTTCGTACTTCATCCCATGAAGCATTCAACAGGAGCATACCACTTTTGCCCCGACGCTTAATAAGCTGATCGGGCTTGACAACCAGCTTTTCTTCGCGTAACCAAGGGTGCTCTGTGAGTATTTGGTCATACGATGTTTCTGGTGTGATTTGCACAAACGTATCGGCAAGTGTATAGCGCCCGTTTGATTTCATACCCAACCAACGGGCAATCATTTTTTTACCATCACATTCGCGTATTGCCTTTTGCGCCATGTATTTCTCCTCTGCGATACAAAGCTTTCACTGCTTACCTAGACAACATTTTGAGTATACCCAGTGTAACCGTGTTGTAACTGTAACGCCTAAAGTATATCATAAGGTTTTCAGAACCTTGCACAGGTAGTAGGAACAGGAACCTGCGCAAGTGATTTTGAAATGCTAATACATAATCAACAAGTGGGCATCTCTCTGTTCGTCAAAGAACTGACACAAAGTATAACGTAGAAGTCTTTACTTTGCAACATTTTTTTGGGTGTATTTTTGATACAAATTTTTGTTGGTAAAATAACACGTTTTCGCGTTAAGGAAGAGTGGACAAGGCTTCTTCACCATCCATTGCGTATTGTTCACCCCTTCATGCCATTGATCCGGCACCCTTACTCTACCGGCTCGAGGTTATGAATAATCATATGCGTGCTCTGCCACCAAGAAGGCGGGTGTACATAGTTGTTATCTGATGTGGGCCAGCCAGTCCAGTAACTCGTGTCGAATGGGATGAGCTTTTTCGCTTGGGTTATGGGAATGAAGGGCAGTTCATCGAGCCATATTCCCATCGCCTCAACGAAAAGGCTATCAACCTGTGGGTCGCCAAGTGGCAGAATACCTATCTGGTCTACCAAATCGCTGTAGTCTTCGTTTGACCATCGTACATGATTATTGCGCCCCGTCGCCGGCGTACCCACCGGCTCTACCCACCTCGCATGGTAACGGTCCATCGAAGCCCAAGGCTCATGCACAGAGCCGCATGCCTCCCAATCTATGATAGCTTCGTAGGTGCCAGTATCAATATTATCGCTCCATGTTGCATTATCTAATACTGTTATGGTTGCATTGATACCAGCGTCTTGGAGTTGGTCAACCATTACTTGGGCAATTTCTTGCTTTTCGACAAAAGCTTCAAGCACCTGTATCTCCAACGTTAGTTGTTCGTTATCACGTTCGTAGTAGCCATCACTCCCTATAGTGTAGCCTTTTGATTCGATTATATCGGCACTTTTCGCAGGCGCATGCATGGGCAAGGGGTATTGTTCATACAGCCCTTCATCGTCAAGCATTTGCACATAGCGATCCAATGGTGGGTATGCAGGAAAGAAGTGCCGCGAAGCAAAGGTAGTACCTTGGTAGGCTTGCTCTACAATAGCCTCACGATCAATGGCATAGTTGAGAGCCCAGCGCATAGCTTTATCGTCCCATGGTTCAACGGTGTTGTTGAGCGACAGGAGCCGTGAGCATGGATCCATCCAGCTATAGGGGAGTGCATTGAACCATGCGATACTGTTAGGGTTGCGTTCTTGCAAATCACGGAACGCTTCAAGTGTAATATCTCCCAAACTATCGAGTTGCTTGGATGCAGACAAGCTGATGCGTTCAGCTTCCGTATCGTTGGCTACCCAGATAAGCTTCTTGGGCCTTGGCAAGGGCTTAAATCCCGTTTGTGCGCCCCACCAGTTATCATCACGCACATAGACAAATTGTGTTTCATCTATTGCTTCTACCTTGTATGGCCCAGTGAAAACAGGCCACCCTTTTTCCGGGTCATAATTCTTAAACGTCAACAAATCATCTTGTGCTCCCCATATATGTTCTGGAATGATAGGGAAACTACCCCAAAACTTGACAGAAAAGAAATCTACTTGAAAACGTGGATTTGGCCCACTGAGTGTGAAGCGCACAGTAAGGTCATCATCCTTAGCAACTGTTTCTACCCATTCAGTCACACCAAAATAGGCATCCAATTGTGGCTCAGCGAGCATAGATTGCACCGTGAACACAACATCATCGGCATTGAACGCCTCTCCATCGCTCCATGTCACACCTTCACGCAAGGTGAGCGTCCATACATCTAAGGTTTTATTTGCAGTCATAGACTTGCCAAGCCACGGTTCAATAACGCCTGTTTCATAGTTGAGGATAAAGAGCGGTTCAACCATCGCTTGGTGAAAGCCTTTTTCGCGGCGCGATTCGGCCAAAAATGGGTTCCATACGTCTGGCTCTTCAACTTTGCCAGTGTCTAGGTCCCAAATAACCGTTTCGTGGCGTTCGTCTGCGCTGACAATCGTGGGGACAGGTTCATCAGAGGTTTCGCCTGTTGAAGGCTCCGAGTCGGCGGCTGTCCCAGAATTGGGGTCTGTGCCTGTATTAGCGTTGGTGCTGGTGTTTGCCAAGGCTGCCCCATCAGGTTGCCCCGTTGGGGTTTGTGGCGTGCTTGCACATGCAGCAAGCATAGCAATCACAATACTCCATACCATGACAGAACGATACAACCACTGTAGGTGTCTATTCATAGTGATTTCCTCCCTATGTCTCAATATCTTTAGCCCATGCACGATTCTCGGCATACCACGCTACCAAGTTCGTCACACCTTGACGGAATGTGGTTTGTGGACTCCAGCCCACTATATTCCGTGCCTTGGAAATGTTGGCCCACGTATGCAGCACATCCGCCGAGTGGCGCGTTGCATAGGCAATGGTTGCCTGCTTGCCAACAAGTTCCTCAACCATGTTTAACGCATCCATCAGCACAACTGGCTCGTCGGAGCCAAGGTTTATAATGTCATAGCCAACTGGCTTCAGCGCCGCAATCGTGCCACGGGCAATATCATCCACATAGGTAAAATCCCGCGATTGCTGCCCATCGCCAAACACTGTCACAGGGCGTCCCTCGTTCACCCATTGCACAAAGCGGAATAGGCTCATATCGGGGCGACCGGCCGGCCCATAGACGGTAAAGTAACGCACGACTGTTGCATCAATGCCATAGAGATAGTGGTAGGTGTAGCACAACGCCTCGGCGGCTTTTTTCGATGCTGCATAAGGTGAAAGCGGGTGGTCGGTATTGGCATCTTCACTGAACGGGCGCGGGTTGTTGGCACCATACAAGCTGGAGGTTGAGGCAAGCACAAACTTGGCAATGCCATACTCGCGGCACAGTTCCAACAAGTTGAGCGTGCCCGTAGTGTTGGTTTCAATGTAGACCCACGGATTTTCCACCGACTGGCGCACGCCAGCCCGTGCAGCCAGATTGATAATAGCATCAATCGTTCCACCCTTCTTACCTTCTGCATCGGTAGCCGCTGATTCTTCTAACAGCGTTCCAAACAGTGCCCGCACGGCCAGAGTGTCGCTTATATCCACTTGGTGAAACGTAAAGTTGGGGTGGTCCTGTATTTGTTGCAGTCGCCAATGTTTTAAACGCACATCGTAGGCATCGTTGAGGTTATCTATGCCAATAACGGCATGTCCCTGCTGCAAAAGCAGGCTTGTGGTGCGCGACGCTATAAAGCCGGCGCATCCCGTCACAATGTAGGTAGCCATGAAATAGTATACTATTCCTTTCTCATTCTATTTCAAACATTCCTTTGATAAGTTCATAATGCCCACGGTCGGACATAGATGCGAGTTGTTCGCCGGTTATTCGGTCTGTGTATGTAGTATCCAATGCTTCACTGGCTATTGGGCATGGTTCTATGTGTACGAGTGCTGTATTCATAGCTTATTTCCATATAGCCCTTCGCAACACAATACGCAACCAGTCGCTCCGTCTGGATATTGAGGTTGGGTTTGTTTTCGGCAGCAGAAACACGGGTATAGATAGCAACCCGTTGGGCGCTTTCCGGGAATGTGGTGGTTCCTTCTGTGATAATGATGGTGCCGGTGTCCAATTGATAGCCAGAGAGTTTTCCTGCTTTCCACCAAAGCCACGCGGTTTTATAGGTGACTCCCATTTTCTTAGCATATTCGCGTAATCTCATAGAAGAAGCATACCATACAAAAACATATAGTTCAATGAATTTCTATAAACCAGAGCAACGACATCAATACTCTTTTCATTATGAAGTATCATGCTCCTTTCCTAACAAAGATGATTCTACCACATTATCCTAGCTCCAGCTCATCATTCAGCAGCACATCAGTGGACACGTTGAAGAACTGTGCCACTCGTATCACCACATCAACACCCGGCTTTGTCTTGCCATTTTCAATGTCGCTCACGTGCGCACTGGAAATACCAATGGCATGAGACAAATGCCGCATGGTCATGCCCCGACTTGTACGCAAGGCGCGTAGCTTTTGCCCAAATCGTCGGACCGTTGGATAGTCTTGTTCTTGACACATACGCGTTGTTATGGTATTCTTCTCCTTGCTAGATATTTCTAGTAAGGGGAAGTATCTATTCTCCCGGTTGTCCAGACCAACCAGAGGATTGTACCAATAAGGTTGTGCATTTGTATCAGCATCATGGGTATGATACCACATGTCATACCCTCTGGTTTTGTATACCCATGAGAAAGCACAATGCACATCACACGAAGGGACATTATGCCAAAACGAATTGACATACCATGCGAAGACTTGCGCCGACAGTATGTAGATGAGCACCAAGGGGTAGTGGCGCTTGCAAAACACTACAGGTGCAGTGCCGCAACCATATCAAAACGTTTGCATGCATGTGGTATACCCGTGCGGGCTTCACGCTTTCAACCCCACCACATACCGGCCGAAGAGCTACGGCGTCTCTATGAGGATGAACAGTGGCCGGTGCAAGACATTGCGCGGCACTTTGGGGTGAGCGTATCTACCATTGGCAACCGCAGACGGGCCTTAGGTATGCCGGTGCGTTCGCGCAGGCAATACGTTTGTACTACAGGGTAAACCTTTCTCACGGGTAGGTATACACCACATTGTCGTGCATCTCTTCAAAGCTTGCACGAGCGTCGTCTACACGCGCCACATGAAAACGTGCTCGCACGCAGTCGCCCGACGCAGTGCATTGTATACTGCCCGTTACCCCTTCAAATGTGCTCATAGTAGCAAGCGCATCGCGTAGGGCTTGGCGTCCTATCACCATTGTCCCATCGTCTTCTTGCACCGCCACGTTTTCAAGCACATCGAGGAGCACATTCGTAGCATCATACGCATACCCATAGTAGAGCGTCTCCGGTGGCTCCCCATAGGTCTCCTCGTAGTGCGTTGCCAATTCCGATAACGCTTCATGTTCTAAGGGAACCGGTATCACAAAGTACAGACCCTCGGCCGCAACACCTACGGACTCAATGAAATCATCGTTGATCGGCAAACCGGCTATAAAAGCTATGGTTTCTACGCCAGCCCTATCACGAGCTTGTTGCAACAACGTATCACTTTCCGGCCGCGACAGCGCAAAGAAGACAACTTCAGCGCCCGACTCAGCAACTGCTTGCAACACTGGCTGCATATCGGTGCTACCTTGGTTGACAATGGTATCAAGCACCACTTCGCCCCCCTGTTGAATAAAGGTTTGTATAAATTTATCGGTTAGCGCTTTTGTAAAAGGATTACCGTCACTAATAGTAGCTGCTTTTGTTGCGTGCAACTCGTCAAACGCAAAAACGGCCGGTGTTTCACCTATCGCCGCACTATTATAGATGAAGCGAAAAAAACCTTTCTGCCAATTGCTGCCACGCATACCACCAATAGATGTTAGTTCGGGGGCCGTGCTTGATGCCGAAAGCATGACCAACCCGGTATCAGATACAATGGGGCTGGCCGCGATAGCCGCACTAGAACATGTTGGACCAAGCACAGCAACCATATGCGGACGCGATACGATATTCAATATGGCATTGGAGCCGCCTGGCGGTGAACACAGACTATCTTCAACATGCACTGCAACCGGGTGCCCTTGTACTTGATGCTCTCGTTGTTGGAGGGCAAACTCAATAGCATGATATTGCTCAGTACCCATTTCAGGTGTATCGCCAGTCAATGATTGCATGATGCCCACTTCAAGCGGTGCATCTGGCGGGATAACGACACACCCAATGGCATCATGACATGTGTGTGCTGAAGATTCTGGCGTTTGCCCACAGGACGACAGAACAAGCGCTATGAACAGCAGCGATATAAAAGCGGTACACCAGTGGTACACCATGTTTCTGCTCCTTGTGTATACAGACCATTCCTATTCGCATGCCTGATTATACTGAGGGTTGCAAAAACTGCAAGCATGCTGCTCTCTTTGTGGCCTCGGTGTCTTGCATGAAAGGACGACCTCACCATCGCAAAACTCTGTTTGACATATCTTTCCCCATAGGGAATAATAACGGTCATGTGTTCCCTTCATCATGTGCAGGGAATGAATACAAAAGAAAGAGGAGTGTACACTATGCTTACACGGCGCATTATTCCATGTCTGGATGTGAAGGCTGGCCGGGTAGTCAAAGGAGTGTCATTTGTCAATCACCGTGATGCGGGTGACCCGGTGGAACGTGCATCTGCCTACGATGAGGGTGGCGCAGATGAATTGGTATTCTATGACATTACGGCAAGTAGCGATGAGCGAGCCATTATGGTTGAGGTTGTAGAACGTACTGCCCGACAAGTCTTTATCCCTCTGACCGTTGGTGGCGGAATCCGCACGACCGAGGATATGTACCGCATGCTGCGTGCCGGCGCCGATAAGGTTTCCATCAATACGGCAGCGGTGTTGAACCCGTCCATTATAGAAGAGGGGGCCAAGCAATTTGGGAGCCAATGCATAGTCCTTTCTATAGATGCTCGTCGTGTGCCATCATCGTCGGAGCACAATGGGGATGAAACACCCACGTGGGCCGTGTTTACGCACACAGGCAAAGACCCACGCCCAACAGGGTTGGATGCGCTTGAGTGGGCCAAACGTGGGGTGGAGCTAGGCGCAGGCGAAATCGTCATCAATAGTATGGATGCAGATGGGCAACAAACAGGCTATGATTTGGAGTTGCTACGCGCAATGAGCACCTCAGTTGATGTGCCGGTTATCGCTTCTGGCGGTGTTGGTGGACCCGAAGACATGTACCGTGGGTTGGTTGATGGGCAAGCAGATGCTGTGTTGGCTGCATCCATTTTTCACTTTGGTTCCTACACCATAGCTGAGGTGAAGCACTATCTTGCAGAGCACGACATTCCGATACGGTTGTAGGGTAAGGGCATGGGTACTACGCTGGTTGTAGTTCAGAGGTGCCGGATTTTTTCCGCGTAGAGTTTGAGGATGATGACAAGCGTTGCCGCAAACTTGAAAGTGCGGCTTTTCTTCTAGATGTAGCAGTTTCGAGAATCTGTTCTTTGGACATTTTGTTCAGTCCAGATGAAGGGTGAGCAGCAGCATCAAGGCGTTGGGTTTGGGGCGCACCAAGAGGTGTATCATCCGAAGTATCATCAAGGCGTTGGGTTTGGGGCGCACCAAGAGGTGTATCATCCGAAGCATCAAGACGTTGGGTTGCGGGTGCATCAAGGCGACGGGTCGGTGCTGCATCAAGCCGCTGTGTTTTTGATGCGAGTGAATCGTCCACACGAAGCTTGCGCAATTGAATGAGTGATTCGACAGCGGCTTCGTGGACGGCAGGGTCAAAGTCTTGGCCAGCTTCGGTAAGAGCAGCAAAAACTTCTTTGGTATAGGCAGAGGGACCAAGCCTCCCAAGGGCAATGGCTGCTGCTTCGCGTGCATAGGGGTCACTATCTTTGAGCAGACGTATCAGGCTATGTATCATAGCTGGGATAGCGGCCATCTCACCAAGCTCGCTCACAAGCATAGCTGTTGCTGAACGCACGAAGCAATCTGGGTCTAAGAAATGTTCGGCAAGAAGGTCGAGAATTTCAGGCGATGCTATGCGCTCGCTCAACCCACCCAGTGAACGTGCAGCAGCATTGCGTGCTTTCATATCGCAGTCGTGCAAGGCTACATGCACGAGAGTTTTGATTAATTGGACGGGTGGAGTGTGTGCGAATTCGCCCAGTATGCGTGCTGCTGTCGCACGTACATCCGAAGAGCTATCCTTCAAGCCTTCGCTCAAAAGGATAAGCTCGGCCGGGGTAAACTGCCCATGCCGGTGCTTCAAACCAGCAATAGCATCATGACGCCATTTCCAGCCGGGGTCATCGAGCAAATGGCGAATCTGCACAAATTGGTTTGTGTCAAACACCTCAAGCTCTTTTATCAACGTTTGACGGAACCAATCATCACGGTTACTATTTAAACGTTGACGTGCCAAATGGACTATGTTCAGCGTGACCATTAATTGCTCAAGGGTGCTACGCATTGTGGGAAGAGTATGCATTTCACGTTCAAGTAAGTGTGCGCCTTGAAAATACAATTGCGAAGCTCGTAGTATAATACGGTCAGCACCTGGTTCACGGGTGATGCTTGATAGGGCAATGACTGCATTGATTGGTTCATGCATGAATGCTTCTAAGAAAGGTTCTATTGTGCGCATAGCGAGATACCCTAGCATACTGTGGGAACCACTGATCTGCACCTCTTGCCACGGGTTGCGTGCAAAAGCGTTGAGGTTCTCAACTATTTGGTTGTGCCAATTTTCCCTGTCAAACATAACTTTATTCTTGAAGGGCTAAATATATTACTATTACCTATAGCATTCGTCGCTTTTTTCATAGGGTAGAAAGTATTTTAACACAATTAGCGACGTTTGTATAGACTCATATGCTCTTATTCTTTGGTACTTTAAGGCTATATTATTTTACCGTTTGTCAGCATGATGAATAGAACTTTAGTTCAACGTGTACGTCGCCAAGTCATTGGGAAGCGGGTAGGGCTTGATTCGTACTATGGTATCACCGAACATACAACGGACCGCCTTGTTTTGGAATCCCCCCCGCATGCAAATCGTAAAGCTGGGTATACCTTTGCAACGGTTGGTGGCACGTTGCTTTTGCTGTCTCTCTCGCTGTTTTGCATCAGTTACATAAGCAGCATGGGGGAATTAGGTCCATTCCTCATGGGTATGATTTGCTCCTGGCCTTTTGGTGTGCTCGGTGGGGTGGCAATAATTGGTGGACTAGCCATAGCTAAGACCATCAACACTATCACCATAGATGCCCATGAACAAAAGATAACCTACATGCAAAAATCGCGCCGCGCACGCACACAGCACATAGACTTTGCAGAAGTAGACCGTGTGCGCCTAAGTTGGCAACGGTTTGTGCCACCGGGCATCTTTGTACGTCCACGCCAAATAGCAGTGGTAGAGCTTCTCACCAACGATGATGATGTATGGGTTGTAGACAGTGCAACCGATCCAACGGTG
This sequence comes from uncultured Chloroflexaceae bacterium, assembly GCA_964626155.1. Lineage (GTDB taxonomy): Bacteria > Chloroflexota > Chloroflexia > Chloroflexales > Chloroflexaceae > JAAUSY01. Next base: position 19,282 of record CAZVEN010000065.1, read on the forward strand.
CTTGTGCCAATTGCAACGGCTCTAGCTGAAATGGTAGGCGTGAAACTTGAACAAGTCCTAGAAAGCACCGAGTAAGCTGTTGCCTATACGCGCAACAGACTCTATGCGCAGGCATGGTACAATATGCATTGTAGTATTGCAGAATGAAGACGCAAGACAGCTCGCAGCATTGCAGCGTACCAGCAAAGCATTGCATGGTCCTTTTT
>CAZVEN010000066.1:0-18682 GCA_964626155.1 uncultured Chloroflexaceae bacterium
CGGCTTTTGGGTTGCCAAGCACCCCATCACCGTGGCGCAATACCGGCAGTTCATGCATGCTGGCGGCTACGATGAAGAGCGCTGGTGGACACCCAAGGGGTGGGTATGGAAAAAAGACAGGAACCGCACACAGCCATGGCGATGGGAAGAAGCCCCACACAACAGTGCCGATGACCAAACCGTGAGTGGCGTGACGTGGTACGAGGCGGTGGCGTTTACTAACTGGTTGACCGAGCAGCTTGAAGAGGGGTTGCCCGAAGGCTACTGCCTACGCCTGCCCACTGAAGCAGAATGGGAAACTGCCGCAGCCTATGATGTCCACGGGCAACGTCGCACCTACCCATGGGGCAAAGATGAGCCAACGCCTGAACGGTCCGTGTACAGTGAAACGGGCGCAGAAGCGCCGGCCCAAGTGGGCAACCGACCGGATGGAGCAGCCGCTTGTGGCGCACACGATATGGTGGGCAATGTGTGGGAGTGGGCAACCAGTAGCTACAAGGGCTACCCACAGGCAAGCGGCACCGTGGTGGATGATTTTGAGCGTGATCGTGGGGATGTACCTATACGAGGCAGTGCATATTATGTCAATAGAACAAATGTACTCTGCGCGGCGCGGTACTGGGACTACCCCGGCGTCAACTTAGGCTTTCGCTTGGTTTTGTCCCCTTGCTTGCGCACAAATGTTCTGTCTTCTAAATCCTGAATCCTGTATTCTGCATTGCTGCTTTTCTGGGGGGTCTGGGGGGCGTGCCCCCCAGAGTCCGGGGGTTGCAAGGGGGCACAGCCCCCTTGCCGGCGGCCAAATTTTGTGGGGCGCTGAGGCGCTGGGGGGTGCTGAGGGCGCTGGGGCGCTGGGGTATTGCCCTGCCGACCACGAATAGAACACGAATAAACGAATGCGCTCGCGCCCACCAAGGTTGTGCGGCGTAGGTACGTTTCCGTGCTGATACGTCTGCCAGCGACGAGCACGGTTGTGGGGGAACCCCTATTCGTTTATTCGTTGCCCCCATTCGTGGACGGCAGGCGTGTGGGGTTTGAACCGCTGAGGGCGCTGGGGTATTGCCCTGCCGACCACGAATAGAACACGAATAAACGAATGCGCTCGCGCCCGCCAAGGTTTGGTCCGCGTAGGTACGTTTCCGTGCTGATACGTCTGCCAGCGATGTGTACGGGTGCGGGGGAACCCCTATTCGTGTATTCGTGGCCCCCATTCGTGGTCGGCAGGTGGGTGAGGTTTGAACCGCTGATGCGCTGGGGTATTGCCCTGCCGACCACGAATAGAACACGAATAAACGAATGCGCTCGCGCCCACCAAGGTTGTGCGGCGTAGGTACGTTTCCGTGCTGATACGTCTGCCAGCGACGAGCACGGTTGTGGGGGAACCCCTATTCGTTTATTCGTTGCCCCCATTCGTGGACGGCAGGCGTGTGGGGTTTGAACCGCTGAGGGCGCTGGGGTATTGCCCTGCCGACCACGAATAGAACACGAATAAACGAATGCGCTCGCGCCCGCCAAGGTTTGGTCCGCGTAGGTACGTTTCCGTGCTGATACGTCTGCCAGCGACGTGTACGGTTGTGGAGGAACCCCTATTCGTGTATGCGTCAGGCCCCCATTCGTTGTCGGCATGCGTGTGGGTTTGAACCGCTGATGCGCTGAGTTCGTAGCACCGGCTTCTAGCCGGAGACAGGCGCGTGAGGCTTGAACCGCTGAGGCGCTGAGTTCGTAGCACCGGCTTCTAGCCGGAGACCGGCAGGATGCCAGTGCTACGGTACGGCATGCGTGTGGCGTTTGAACCGCTGATGCGCTGAGTTGGTAGCACCGGCTTCTAGCCGGAGACCGGCAGGATGCCGGTGCTACGGGTTTGAACCGCTGATGCGCTGGAATCGCCCTTGCGTCTTTGCGTTAAGATTCAAGCCAGCCACGTACACATGCGGGGTGACACCATTCGTGTATTCGTGGGCCCAGGTCCCTGAGCGTGTCGAAGCGCGTGGTCGGCCGGCATGTGGAAAAGAACATGCCCCTTTTCCATTATCTCACGGATGAAAAAATCGTTCCAAGCTAAACGCTGGTTGATGTATGCAGGATCGCGCACAAGAACATCAACCGAGAACGGGGGCGCTAGGAGGTTTACTATTTCAATGGCTTTCCATACACCGCGTCCTTCCAATGGCATAATGACTAATAAATCCACATCTGATGTTTCTGTTGGTTGTCCATATGCATATGATCCAAATAAAATGATTTGCTCTGGGTGAAATGCATCCACAATACGGTTGCTCATATCTTGAATTTGTTCTATCGTTATCATACTAACTCTATTCCTCTATGCCATGATAGCCAACATACTACTCAACTGGTTTCTGTCTACAATTGTCTACGATTGACTATACGTCTATAGTAGCAGAAGAGATGAGCATAGGCAACCCTTCACGCTTGGTCTTGGTAGAAAAATGCTTGTATGATGATGCCACACTAAAACCTATCACCTGTCACCTGAAACCTAGTGCCTTCGACAGGCGGCAACTGAGCCTGTCGAAACGCAGGCACCGAACAACTAGGCACACCTTTGACCTAGATTGAAACAGTGTGCTACAATATGCCCATTGAATACCTGTTCAGATGTAGGGTTCAAAGAATTGTTTGTTCCCTTCTCGGTACCTTTACGTTCTTTGCGTCTTTGCGCGAAGTATTCATGAAAAAAGAGGTAGCATGGCGCATTATGCTATTGCGCAACGTTTAACCATGGCCCACGGCGTTCGTGGCGGCATGGAAACGCAGTCGCGGTTGCTTACAGAAGGTCTAGCCGCACGTGGGCATAACCCGCTAGTATTGACTACTCCCCATCCAGATGGGCTGCAAGAGGGGCACGAAGCACATGGGGCTGTACGGTATGTATCGCCCGGCACATGGAGGCGTTGCACACCGCAATGGTGGGAAGCATGCTACACCACCCTCGCGCACATACATCGCGCAAGCCCTTTCGATGTGCTCATCAGCCAATGTGATGGCGCTTTGGGCTATATTCCCCAAGCCGCTGCTCACCTACGGCTGCCATGTGTCGTCATACGCCATGGCTCCATGATAGGCGAGTTGCGCACACGCTGGCGCGATGCAAGGACAGTGCGCGGAGCCTATCGGCTAGGTCGCTTTCTGAAAACACAACCACATCTCTTTCTCTTGTGGCGCAAAGCCGCTCCTATGGTCAAACATTGGGTTATCGTAAGCCATGAAACAGCCCACGATATACAGCGTGAGCTAGGCATAGACCATGCCCGCATCACCGTTGTGCGCAATGGCATAGATACAAACCACTTTCGCCCAGATGCGCAAGCGCGTGCTGCCACACGTAGGCAGTTGGGCATTCCCGAAGATGCGCCAGTATTGCTCACAGTCGGGCGCTTGGAGTATGAAAAAGGCTTTCATATAGCCATACAAGCGTTGCGTGTTCTGCGCACACGGTTTCCCACAATGCGGCTTCTCATCGTGGGCGATGGCGTGTATGGTCCAGCATTGCACCGGATGGCTACTGGGCTAGATGATGCCGTTATTTTCGCGGGCTATGTCCCCAATGAGTCGCTCCCCCCATTGTTTGCGGCTGCCGACCTCTTTGTCATGCCTACACTCCGCGATGAAGGCTTGCCCATGAATATCATCGAAGCCTTGTCCAGTGGGTTGCCCGTCATTGCCAGTAGGGCCGGAGGCATTCCCAGTGCCATAGACGATGGACAGACCGGGTTGCTTGTGCCTATGGGGCAAAGAGAAGCATTGCCCCACGCCATACAGCATGTTTTGCGCGAGCAATCGTTGTACACCTCCATGGCTACAGCAGCACGGCAAGCAGCACAAACCCACTTTAGCCAAGCCCACATGGTCGAAGCCACCGAGCGCATCTTGATGAATGTGGTATGAGCATGTGGCAGCGCATATTCATGGGCAGTCTAGTGCTGTGCCTAGCCATACGGTTGGTGCTTGCATGGCAGCCTGTCCAAGAGCTATCTTGGCGTATCAATGCCGATGACGCCTATTATTACTTCAAGCTTGCACAGAACATCGGAGCCGGGCTTGGCGCAACATTCGACGGTATACACCCCACCAATGGCTTTCACCCGCTGTATGCCCTGTTGCTCGTGCCGCTATTCAAGGTAGCCGGTAGCAATGTCGAGCTGGGCGTGCATCTAGCGCTAACCTTAGTAGCCCTATTCAACGTAGCTACCGCTTGGCCCATCTATCTCATTGGCTTGCACACACAATCGCATCGTGCCGGTATAATAGCTGCGTTGCTCTATAGTGCCAACCCATGGGCTATTTTACTCACCATGACAGGCGTCGAGTCGGCTGTATATGTCTTCGTGTTTGCGTGGGCAGTCGTCGCATATCTCCACTGGCGCAAGCACCCACACCCACGCACTGCATTGTTGACCGGGGTACTCGTTGGGGTAACGATTATGGCCCGCTCCGAAGGTGGCTTGTTGCTGGCCGGCATTGCAGCAGATGTGTTGCTACGTGGGCGCACATCCATCAAACAGTCCCTTGTTGCCGTGGTGCAAATAGGTATCGCAGCAGCACTCGTTTGCCTGCCGTGGGCCATCTGGAGCACCATGCATTTTGGCACACCGTTGCAGGTGAGCGGGTCGGCTATTATGCTGCATAGCCATGCCGAAGCTCCGGCCGAGCTAGGCAGTCAAGTAGCGTGGTATCTAAAACGCACGAGTTGGTTTGTGCCGCGCTTTATCCTCAAAGTGTTGCTCTATAGTTTCCCTGTTGTGCTGCTCGCCGGAGCTATGGCAACATGGGTATTTGCCTGTTGCCGACAGCACTTTTGGAAAGGTGTGCAGGCTACTGCCCCGCTAAGGTTCTTGTGGCTACCTTTTGCGCTTATTGCAATCTACTACAATCTTATTCTCTGGCATCAGCAGCATTGGTACTTTCATGCGCTTGTGCTCATCGTTACACTATGTATCGTGCCAAGCATTGATGTGTGGTTTACGGCTATATGTTCAACCCCAGAGAAACACAAAGAACACGAAGAAAGAACCTTGGCACATATCGCATCACACCGAGGATACAAGGGCATTGTGGCAGCAAGTTTGCTGCTCATCGTGTTATGCATCGGCGTTGTGAGTGCCATGTGGGTTCGGGGGGTGTATCCTGCGCAAAAGCCACACTATGCTTCCGGGCGCTGGATAGCGACTAGCGCTGTGCAATCGGGCGTGTTTGGCTATACCGATAGTGGCATTCTTGGCTATGCATGCGCATGCACCATGGTCAATCTCGATGGCGTCATGAATAACGCAGCATATCGGCACTATGCACACCATGGCTATAGCCCGGCTACCATAGGCGCGTATATGGCCGATAGTGGAGTTGAATATATGATACTGGCCGCAACAGCGCCGGAAGAACACTATGGCCCAGCAGTTCGTGTAGAGCAGGTGCAGCAGATTGGTTCATTCAATCGGGCATTATATCGGGTGGTTCCCGCCCAGCCAGAGGAGTGATAGCACGGCTATGCGTATTGGTGTAGATGCACGCTATGTGTATGACCATTTTCCGGGTATTGGGCGTTATGTTATGCACGTAGTGCATGCACTGGCCGACGTAGCCTATGAGCACACGCTAGTATTACTGCACAATCCTGCATTGCCTAACACGCGCTATGACTTGCAGGCATTGCACGGGCTGCCCAACGTTGAGCTATATGCTACTACCGCACGTCCCTTCACATGGGTTGAGCAAGTACAAATACCCCATCTAGCGCGAGTGTTGCGCTTGGATGTGCTTCATTTCCCCTACTATCTGCGCCCCTACGTGGGCGTTCCCTGCCCAACAGTTGTCACATTGTATGACTTGATAGGGCGACGTTTCCCCTATATGCTATCGTTACGCTCACGCTACGTGTTCCATGTGGCGACAAAGTTGGCGCTCGCCGTTTCGCAGGGTATCATCACAATGTCGCACAGTGCGCGTGCAGATATTGCGCATTATTATCATGTTCCCCAAGCCCGTATAGTTGTCACCATGGGCGCTGCCGATCAGCGGTTTTGCCCGCAACCTACTGCGCGTATCGCTACCATGCGTGCAACGTATGCATTGCCATCACGCTATGTATTGTATGTTGGGGCCAATAAACCCCACAAAAACCTTGTGCGGCTCGTGCAGGCATGGAGCATATGTATGCAGGAAAACCAAGCGCTATCTGAAATGCAGCTTGTCATAGCAGGGCATTATGACCCACACTACCCCGAAGTGCAACATGCAGTTGAAGAGCATGGGCTTACCGACACAGTAGTGTTTATACCCAATGTGGACGAGGCAGACCTACCAGCATTGTATAGCGGGGCCGAAGTATTTGTCTTTCCTTCACTCTATGAAGGGTTTGGCCTGCCCATAGTTGAAGCAATGGCATGCGGCACACCAGTCATATGTAGCAATGTGAGCAGTATGCCAGAAGTTGCAGGCGATGCAGCACGCATGGTAAACCCATACGATAGTGCAGCATTAGCACGAGCATTGCAGCAGATACTCACGACGCCGTCACTGCAAGAAGACCTGCGCCAGCATGGGCTACGGCAGGCAAGCACATTTTCGTGGCAACGCACTGCAAGCGAAACGTTGGCAGTGTATGAATCGCTCGCGGGGTAGGTGGTAGGTGTGGCAGTCATAAAGACGACGAATGCACATAATGGTGAGCCGGGTGGGGATCGAACCCACGACCTGCGGATTAAAAGTCCGATGCTCTGCCACTGAGCTACCGGCCCACACACAGTATAGCGCATGTTGCCACGTTTGGCAACTCAAGATACATCATTTACAATAAACTATCTTTTTTTCATGAAAGAAGAGAAGGAACCTAATTTCATGACACATACCACGGATTATGACGCCATCGTTGTTGGTGGCGGACACAACGGTTTAATCTGTGCATGCTACCTGGCCAAAGCCGGGCAGCGCGTGCTCGTGGTCGAACGTCGCCCCATTGTTGGCGGCGCTGTTTGCACCGAGGAAGTTATCCCCGGTTATAGGATAGATATTGGTTCATGTGCGCATATCATGATTCACCTCACGCCCATCATTCGTGAACTGAACCTAGAACGATACGGGCTAGACTATATCCCGATGGACCCATTCGCCTTTTATCCCTTGCCCGATGGGAGCAACGCCATCTACTTCTACAACGATGTTGATAAAACCTGCCAGAGCATCGCTCGCGTGAGTGAGAAAGACGCTGAAGCCTATCGGCGCTACATTGCTTTTTGGAAGCCCATAAATGAAGCCGTCTTTGACCTGTTTTTGCGCCCGCCATCAGTGACACGCTTTTTTGGCAGCTTTGTCTCTAGCCTACCCCGTTTGCCAAAAGGGTCCGCCAATGCGCTAGAAGTATCGCGGCGTCTCTTCACAAGCTATGCCCAACTTATCAATGAGACATTTGAGAGCGACGCCATGCGCTCAGCCATGACATGGCTGGCCGCACAGAGTGGCCCACCACCCGATGAGATTGGCGCAGGCGACTTTTTTGGGTGGCACGCTATGATGCATACCAGTGGTGCCAAACACCCACGCGGAGGAAGCGGCATGCTCACCCAAGCATTGGCACGTGCATTGCAACATGCCGGCGGAACGCTCTTCCTCGATGCGCCCGTCACACGCATCATTGTAGAAAACGGCAAAGCCACCGGCATTCAGCTTGAGCATGGGGAACGCTACAGTGCCAAAACGATTATATCGAATGCCCATGTGCTCACAACCCTGCAATCGCTTGTCGGTCCCGAACATCTCTCCGCCGAAACAGTCAAACGCCTACAGCACATCCGCATTGGCAATGGCTTTGGGATGACAGTAAGGTGCGCGGCCAGTGCTCTGCCAGACTACCTTGCAGCCCCATCCGGCGGGAAACCGCATGAGAGTCACCACGGTATGCAACTTCTCAGCCCAAGCATGGGCTATGTGCGGCGTGCCTACGAAGACTATCTCAAAGGCCAACCAGCCCGTGAACCGGCTGCACTTGCCATGACATTTAGCGCCATAGACCCAACGGTAGCTCCCCCCGGCAAACATACCGTGTTTCTCTGGTCTCAATACTTTCCCTACACCCTAGCCGACGGGCAGCAGTGGGAGGACATTCGTGAGCGTGAAGCCGACAACATCCTAGAGGTATTATATCGCTATGCGCCCAATATGCGCGGTGCAATTATTGACCGCTACATCCTATCGCCAATTGACTTGGAGCAAATCATTGGCTTGCGCCAAGGCAATGTCATGCATGTCGAGATGAGCCTAGACCAGATGTTTTTCTTCCGTCCACTACCCGAACTGGCGAATTACAAAACGCCTGTGCAAAACCTCTACCAGACAGGTGCGAGCACACATCCAGGTGGTGGGGTATTTGGAGCCAGCGGCTATAATACCGCTCGTGTCGTATTGAATGATATGAACGCACCCAAACGCTACTGGATGACAGCAGCAGCATTTGGCGCAGGCGCACTGGCAGCCGGTGTCCTGTCGGGACGGAAAGGAAAGAACGAATAGACAATCCGCCATCTGAACAAGAAAGACCGATGTTGCACAACTGGAGGCGTGTGCTCTATGTCACATTCGTCGTGCAATTTCTCGCAGCAGCCGGCTTTTCGGTGTTTGTACCATTTTTATCGCTGTATGCCGAAGAGCTTGGCACCAACACAAGCCTGAGCGTTGAGTTTTGGGCTGGCATGGTGCATACAGCAATGGCCACCACAATGATGATTGCCTCGCCAATATGGGGAACGCTTTCGGACCGCTACGGGCGCAAAATGATGGTAATGCGTTCCACGCTTGGTGGTTCCATAGCGATATTGCTAATGGGGTTTGCGCAAACCGCCGAGCAACTAGCTCTGTTGCGTGGGTTGCAAGGCATGGTGACTGGCACAGTGTTAGCCGCCAATGCCTTGGTTGCAGCCTCGGTACCCCGTGAACGGGCCGGCTATGCTATGGGGCTACTGCATGGGAGCTTCGTAGGTGGCATTGCGCTGGGTCCCTTGATTGGCGGGCCAGTTGCCGATATGTTTGGCATACAACTTACGTTTGGTGTGGCAGCCGCCATTCTCCTCATAGCAGGCATGATTATTTCTGTAGGAATACAGGAGCAATTCACACCCCCGACACAACAAAAACAGCAACACACAATGATAGAAAATTGGCATCATATCTTCACTATGCCGGGGGTCTTGCTCACCTACTGTATACGCTTTTTGGGGCTATTTGGACCAACCATGCTCCTGCCCGTTCTCCCCTTCTATGTGCGGTCGCTTATGGATAATACCACGCAAGTCAATACCATGGTTGGGCTTGTCTCTGGTGCATCGTATGCCGGTGGTGCAGTGGGTGCATTCTATCTTGGTGGCATGAGTGACCATCGTGGCTCACGGTATGTCTTGCTTGTCAGCTTGCTCGGCGCGGCACTGTTCTATATACCCGCTGGCTTTGTCACAACGGTGTGGCAATTGCTCCTGCTCTATGCCTTTTCGGGTATGGCCATTGGGGGTATCACGCCTGTGTTGAATGCGCTCCTAGCCCATCATACCCGTGCCGGGCTAGAGGGCACAGTGTATGGTATAAACCATTCTGTTTCCGCATCGGCACGTGCAACAGCACCTATGGCAGGGGCAGCTATTGCCTTTTGGTATGGCGATGCAAGTGTGTTTGTTGTTATTGGAGCGGTGATGCTGGTCGCTATGTTCCTAGCAAGCTTGGCAATGGTGGAAACCCCCACAAAGCAGCAAACAGAGACAGTGTGATACCTCTCGTTTGGGTGCATGCCTACCTCGCGCCAAGACGCAAAGGTGCAAAGCAGGCACATCGTAGAGACGTTGCACGCAACGTCTCAATGATGCCACACACGTTTGGGCGTGCATGGCACCAAACTCGCCCTAGCAACTCCAAGCACATTGTACCACATGGCATTGGTAGCGCTGAAGCGTTGAACCGCTGAATCTACCTTTGGTGCGACGCACTCTACCGGACAATGCGTCGCACCAACACTACCCTCGCACCTCGTACCTCGCACCTCGTACCTCGCACCTCACCTACTTACCTCGTCACCAGCGGCAGAAATACATACGTGTGCGGGTCTGGCTCCTCAGAGGCAATGACCACATCAACGCCGCCGCGCCCACCTTGCACCATTTTCTGCCGCGCCGAAGTAGCAAAATCGCGCCCCGATTGGTCGTTTACCCATGCGCCGGTCACTTCTACCCAAGCCGTATCATCCGTTGCGCTATTCTCGACACGAAACTGCAACGTTATAAGCGCTTGCAGATCACCCTGCAACGCCGATGATCCCGCTAGACTAATCCACACCTCGCCAGCATCAGGCGCATTATCTTGCACCACATAATCCAATGCTAGGCTCTCATCTAGCTCCACACCTAGGTAGGATAAGCCATCGCCGTAGCGCACAACCATGGTGCTACCGGCAACGCTCTCGCCATCGCTCACAACAACAGGTACCCCAACGTCCATGCCCACCGTGCCCGTCACAACTTCAGGGTAGACCTCAACCGTGTTGGCACTCAAAAACGCAAAGAATTTGACCGTTGGCCACTCCTGCTGTATCCCATAGAAGAGCATCATAGTTGCATCGGCAGCATCAATTATGCCATCACCATTCACATCGCCGGCAGATAGTTGCGCAGGTGTTGGCACATGCTCGCCAGTTGCAATCTCAAGTGCAATAGCCGCATCTTCTGTTTTGCTCTGCTCAACAACGCCATTGCCATTCAGATCGCCAAGAATGTGAGCGCCCGTATCCGAAAGCTGCAATTGCCCATCTTCCAGCAACAATGGGATTGGTTCAGCCGCATTATCCACATCAAAATCAAAAAGCTGTACCGTGCCAGTCATGCCGCGCACAAAGTTGAGAGCAGTAGCCGTTGTAGCCGTTGGCGGCACAGAGAAATCAAGCCAGAACAGCGAGCCCGGCCCAAACAATTCTTGGCAGCCCGTCGTAGAGATATGCGTTTCTTTGTAGGGCATACCGGGACCATACGGTGAGTAAGGGTCTGTAGTATGCTCTTGGGTACGTGCCTTGAATGTATACCCATCGGTAAATGGCGTATTGCGCACTCCAATGACTGTGCCGCTATCGGTATGATAGGTAATGCCAATATCCATGGGCATAATGCATAGCCCATCGCCATGTTCAATCTGCACTGGCACCGAGGCAGTCGTCCCCGGTTGCGCATATACTGGCGGTATAGATAGGCGCACGTGCCCAACCGTCACAGGCGTAATGTCAACGGACTCACTTTCCAGCCCCGCATCGTTGATAGCCCGCACAACATAGGTATAGGTACCAGCGGGAACGCCAGTATCACGGTAGTGGAGTGTTTGAACAGGGTCCGTATGCAATGCATCGGCACTATCAGCACCTTGTTGCTGCCGATAGACGATATAGCCGGCTATGCCCGCAGTAGGGGCCGGGTTCCACGTAAGCAACACACTATCCTTGCCAGCATGGGCCTGCAATTGGCTTGGCGCATCGGGGGGCTGCGCAGGCATAGATGTAGCCGTTGGCGTGGGCGTAGCTTCAATAGGCGCAGTCGTTGGCGTGGGCGTAGCTTCAATAGGCGCAGTCGTTGGCGTGGGCGTAGCTTCCGGTTGGGTAGCATCTCGGTCATGCTCATATGCGCCCATATCACACTGTGCTGTGCCATCTTCATCGCCGTCCGCCGGGCGAGAAACACCGCGCTGGTCTGCATCGGGGCACGTATCGGCATTGCCCGCATCAAGCGCAGGGCTACCCGGTTGCAAAGCCATAGTGTGATTTGGACCGCCATTGTCGGCAAGCTCCGCCAGCAACGGGTCGGCAATAGTAATAGTGGCAGCACAGGTATGGTCATTGTCAGCATCTGTCTGCTTATCTGGGAATTGGATGTTATTGCCGCCATCGTTGAGGTGTTCAGAGCATTGCAGGTTAATATCCCACTCATTATCAGCAGTGTTGTGCGCAAAAAGAGTGTTCTGAATGGTAATGCTACTATCACCATAGATGCCGCCGGCATAGGAACCAGCGTGGTTGTTGGCAATGGTGCAATTGGTGCAGGTAAAATTGCCCACGCCGGCCACTGCCCCACCTAGCCCACCTTCGCCCGTTGCTTCATCCTCAACGGCACGGTTGCCCACAAAGGTGATATTGGTGAGCTGTGCATGCGTAAACCCATCCGTCCAGAAAGCCCCCCCTTGGCTACGGGCAACATTGTTGGCAAACAGCGTATCGCGTATAGTGAGGTCGCCATTGCCATGGCGCAGCCCTCCACCATAGGCATTGCCTTGCCCATCATCCTCAACCACATTGCCATCGAATGTGCAACGCTCCACAATCACTGCATCGGGCGGGTAAATCCACGTAAAGGCAGCACCGCCTTCGCGCACACTCTTGTTGCCTCTAAATACGGTATCGCGCAGCACTATCTGCCCGCTTGTCGTGCCATCGTGCTTACTAGCTCCATCGGTATAGAGCGCACCACCAGCCCCAAATGTGCCAATACCGGCACCGGCTGTCGAGTCATTATGTTCAAAGACAGAGTTTTCAATGGTCAGGTCTGTGAGCAAGTTGTTAATCGCGCCGCCATTGATGCCAGTATTGTTTCTAAACAGGCTATCCTTTACAACCAGCACACACTCGCTATCAGTCGCAATAGCTCCCCCGCCACGCTCCTGATTGCCACTCGTGCCGTCGTTGTTCTCAAAAATGCTATTTTCGACGGTGAGCGTCGTGCGCCAGCCAGTGCGAATACCGCTGCCAGAGCCATCTTCGCCCGGTTCCTTGCCATCTTTGATAGTCAAATTCTTGACAGTAAATGAACGATGCTGGTCAACGACAAAGACTCTGGTGCTATTGCCGCCGCTGATAGTAATGCGTCCGCCTTGCTGTGGACCGCCGCCATCCATGACCGTATCTTGTATAATATGCACGTCGTCACTGACAGTAATAGTATGTGGGGCATCGCCACAATTGAACGTGATAGTACCGCTACGCTGTACAGCTTCCCGCAATGCCTCTTCCGTACAACTTGCTGGCGTTCCATCGCCCACAACATTGTCGGCAGATGGGGGTTGCTCATCGGCTTGCAGCTCATATGCACCACTATCGCATGCCGGTGTGCCATCAGCATTGCCGTCGGTCGGGCGTGTTTCCCCGCGTTGGTCGGTTTGCGGGCAGCTATCACCAACGCCGGCATCAATAGCCGGGCTGCCAGCGCCGGTAGCCATGGTTTGCGTATTGCCGCCATTGTCGGCAAGGGGCGCAAGCAGCGGTTCAGCAACGGGTATATCATCGCCACAAGAATTGTCGGGAAACTGTATATTTCCTCCACCATTCGTCCATGTACCGCTTTCGTTGGCACAATTGCCCGTTTGAGTTGTAGGGTCATTTGCAAGAATAGTGTTGACCAAGGTGAGCGTGCCGCCGCTGTTAAAAATGCCGTCAATATACTCACTAGCGCTGTTTTCAGCAAACGTACAATTGGTGATAGTATTCTTCGTGTTGGCAGTGTAGATTGCGCCGCTGTTGCTGGCCGTGTTGCCCACAAAGGTGCTATTGGTGATGCGCACCTCTTGCGGCCCCGCGCCACCACTGGCCGCAATCGCCCCGCCAAGCTTGGCTGAGTTGTTGGCAATAGTGCTCTGCTCAATCGTCAACGGACCGCCTAGATCAGCATTCCAAATGTAGTAGGAAAATGCTCCCCCGCCGCCATCTGCGACGGTGTTGCCAGATAGCGTGCTCTTACGCACCGTTGTTGTGCCGGAGTTAATCTGAATAGCCCCGCCGCCACTTTGGGCAGTATTGTCTGCAATGGTGCTACTCACAACTTCAACAACGCCATCGTTCACATTGGCAATAGCGCCACCTTCATTGGCATTGTTGTTGATAATACGTGCTTGGAGCAATTGTACCACTCCGCCGCTATTGTGGATAGCTCCGCCCGATTCACTGCCGGCATTACCGCCGCTGATAGTGATATTGTTCAGAGAAAGTGTGCCGCCGCTTTCTACCTGAAAGACGCGCACACTGTTGTTGCCGCTGATGGTGATGCGATTATCGCCATCTATGCGCACAGTGTCATTGTTGGCGACAACTTTGGTGCTGCTCACAGAAATGGTATGTAGCTCAGCGCCACAATTGAAGGTGACATCCCCGCCACTGCTCAGCGCGGTGTCAAGAGCCGTTTCGGTGCAACTAGCCGGTGTGCCGTCGCCCACCACACCGGCGGCATGCACATGTGGGTTGTAGCCCGTTGCAAGGGGAAAGAGGGCAAAAACCAACACGATTACACATACAAATTGAAGCATACGTACACGCATAAAAATACTCCTTGGGTAACGTTTTTGTATCGCACGGGTTTAGCATGTGCTAAACCAACCGTGGACCATGACAGCGGATAGGTTTTTCTGTGCATCTATCCTATCCTAAGCGATCATTATAGCATGGGCTACAACAAAAAGGTTGCCCATATGTCTCCATGGAGATCATTAGCGCCGCACAGTAGGTAAATCGCACTACAAAGATATGGTATTGATACACTGAGTTGACGGAAGAATTGCTGAAATGCCGTGAGCAGTTTGTGCATATCAAGCCGCCCATGAGGTAGTCGTGTAAAAAAACGCATATGGTTGCATCCTTTCTTTTTGTCTTTTACTACATGCAGCCTACCGTGCCATCCAGCCTGAAGGCTCCCATGGGATGTTATATGTCGGCTTACACGCCTCTATTTGTCCACAATCTCTATAGGGGAATGCACGGAGCACAATACGTTGCGCATACTTGTCTTCGCCGTCGGGTGGCCAGCACGTCACAAGCGTCAGCACCTCGTAGCCGGTTGGAGCAATAAGACGCGCATTGGCTATACGTTGCTCAGGTGGTAAGGTTTCATCTTCTAGCACCAAGCGTTCATATACCGTATACAAATATTGTTGTTCATTGCTATACAGCATTATATGGTTCCCCGGCACAACATAGAACAAATCACGGAATACCATGCCATAGCCGCCAACATGGCCCGATAGCACAATATTGTCGCCCTCGCCGGGGTTCGCAGAGCCTCGGTGATGCCCCACCATATAATCGGCAACTTCCCAAGCAGAAACCGGCATACCGTCCTGTTGCTCTACAAACCAACCTATCTCAGCAACCATCGAGTCTACATCTATTGATGGAATGACAATGCGTCGAATAGTTGAAAAAAAGGGTTGCCTGTCTTGTTGAATGTCTTGGCGCTGTGCGCCATCGTGCTGAGTAGAGTCGGGATGATAGGCTACGTTTTGCATCGGCATAGGCGTTGTAGGCAATGCATTGCTATGAGTAGCATCTGATGTATGTGCAGCGACATTGCCTAGGAACCATGTAGCCTCTTGGTAGACAATAAATGGCAATGCCGCTTCGCTTGTAGGCAAGTTTATATCGCCACGTGCCGCAAGGCGATGGTAGGCAATATCTGCATAGATACTAACCGCATAAATAATGATACACAGCCCAGCACCTATCATCAGGTGTCCGAATGCCCGTACAAACCTATACCAAACGGGATAGGTTTGTTGTAGGGTAGAAAAGAAGGTATAGAATCGTTGCAATTTCATAGTACTTCTCTGTATGCTTGCCTGAAGGGTGCTACATGACGGTAAGGGCAAGTTCCGCCATCACTGCCTCTTCTTGTGTACGCATGATAGCAGCATCCTCATCGCTCATTTCGTGGTCGTAGCCAAGCAAATGCAACATAGCATGCGCCACCAAGTAAGCCAGTTCACGTCGCATTGAATGGCCATATGTTGTGGCTTGCGCACATACCCGCTCATAGGAAATAGCAATGTCCCCTAAATAGCGAGGCATCTCCGGTGGCGTGATAAATGCCTCTTTGGTATTTCCTTCATTGCCAAAAGAGAGTACATCGGTGGGTGCATCTACACTACGATAATCGCGGTTGAGTGTTTGGAGTGTCTCATCATCTGTCACCAGTATGCTCACTTCTACGGATTGCGTTACGTTCTCAAGCCACAACACAAGAGCAACAGTGCGTTCTATCAACGCACTGTCCACCACATCAACAAATGGTTCATCAATCTGAATTGCGATATTTGGCATAGTGTGTATTGATCACTCTAATCTTTCTTCAGGCGACCAGCACGCATATCCCAATAATGGTCTATAGAGTAAGTGATACGTTCTTTGGCATAGGTGTGGTCTTCCCAACCCATTGGCTCAACCCGCGAGCCTTCCAAGTCTTTATACACAGCAAAGAAATGTTCAACTTCTTTGATGTAATGCTGTGGGAGTTCTTTGTAGCTATTGTAGTCACTAAAGAATGGGTCATAGTGCAATACTGCCAGCACCTTATCATCTGACTCGCCCTTATCGAGCATGCGAAACATGCCAATGGGACGGGCCTCAACAATACAACCGGTAAATGTTGGTAAGTTCGTCATCACAAGCACATCGAGTGGGTCTCCATCATCATAGTACGTCTGCGGGGTAAACCCATAATCACCCGGATAATGCACAGCAGAATAGAGCACCCGGTCTAGCTTAAATGAACCTGTTTGTTTGTGATACTCATATTTGTTGCGTGAGCCTTTGGGTATCTCAACAATCACGTGGATAACGTTGGGTATAGATGGTCCAGGCTCAAGATCATGCCACAAATTAACCGCCATAGCGTTCGCGCAGCACCGTTACAACATAGTGTATAGCTTTACAGTAGCTTACCCCATTAGCTTGATAGCGTTGTCATATCTTTGGGGCAGGTCTTTACACACATGTGTAGTGCTGCATGCCTCCTTTCATTGCTAGACAGGCAAGATGCCTGTCTTACGATTTTATACCCGCACGAAAACACATACATTGCTACGTATTTTACGCTACCCCCATTATAGCATGGGATGTCACCGGTAAGCATTATGGCAACCATGCCAACGGCGACGCATACGTTACACCCGTCACACCAAATGGCGTTGGTGGCTCACCCGGCACCCAACGCCACAACTCGCCGGGGGTAGTGTTCTCAAAATGTGCTTCGTGTGAAGGTATGCTCACCTGCCAACCCACAGGTAGCGCCACAACAAGCGTGTTGCTATCGGGTGCCCATGCTGCGTTGGTGGCACGCGGCAATGTGTCTACGTGCGATGCTATCGTTTCTCGTGTGCCTTCAGGTAAAAAGGTTTCGCCAGACTCTTCGAGGTTTACCACTGCGGTAGACCAGAGTTCATAACCACTATATCCGCGTGCATCTGAATAGGTATAGGTTCCTATGGCCATATGGCTACCATCAGGGGAAAAGAGTGGGGGTAGCAACCAACCTGCACCATGAGCAACAAGTTCGCCCTGCCCGCTAAAAGAGCCACCCATTTCAGTATAGGTTATATCAACCAGCGCTTGATAGCCTATAAAACGTTGGTATGCCAGTTGTGTACCATCAGGCGACCATGCTGGTGCATAGACAAGGCGGCCATTTTCTTCACGTTCGCCGGCAACCGCAAAACCCCAACCGTTTTCACCTTTGCTATTCACTAAGCGTATGGTATTGGCATTATTGGCCACCTGGGAGCCTTGCCCCATCGGTTCAATAGTTTGGGGGGGAGTAGCAAAGGCGATACGTCGCCCATCGGGAGAGAAAGCCGGGTCGCATCCAAGTTCAAGCACCGTTTCAGTGCCACTGGCAATATCAAGCAAGCGTACCTCGCTGGAGCCACACCAAGCTGCCCAGTCCATCCATGTTGTTGGCTGTTGTAGCGCTGTTTCAGATGATGCATAGGCAATAGCTGTAGCATCCGATGCCCATGATAAGCTTCCTTCAAAGCGTGCATTGGAAGTGAGTCGTTGCAAGCCGCTCCCATCACGTTCGACAAGCCATATATCGTTCGTGTCATCCATGGTGCGCACAAGCGCCAGCATTGCGCCATCGGGGGTTGCAGCAAAGTCGTCTACATCTGGAGCTATCACACGTTCTTGGCGTGTATCTATCGCGTAGGCTGTCAAGTTGCCATCTTTGAGGTAGAGTAATTCGCTACCAATAGGTGCTGCACTTGCTGCCTGTGTGGGTGCAATAGTAGCAATCGTTGTGCTACGCATAGTAGGCGATGCTGAAGGGAGCAGTGGTTTTGTTGGCACAGCAGTCAATTGAAGCGCCGGGGATGTTGCGTGCGTAGCGGTGATAGCAACAGGTGTTTGTAGCTCAGTTGTTGCCGTTGCTGTTGCTGTTGCTGTGAAGGTTGCCGTTGCTGTTGCTACCGGCGATGCAGTTGGTATGTTGTGTTCAGTCATAACCCGTTGCTGCTGTGGTGCTGAGCCGGTTGCTGAGTTGGTTGCCGCATCGGGTGGCACGCCGCTACACGCTGCCAACACAAGAAGCAGCAACACCGTGCATTGTTTGAGCACATAGTTCATGAAAACCTCGCGCAAAGACGCAAAGAGCGCAAAGGTACTAGGTAATTTCACAGGCTTTTCTTCTATCTACCTACATGTATCATACATTTGGCGTATATCTTTAGTAACCGAATTATAGCACACTTTGGCAAAGGATACATTGACAGTGTAACAACGCCTGCCAATATGGTGTATACTTTGGGGTAGTGAGGATTCCAATGTCACTGTTTTGTGGAGAGTGGGTTGTGGTATAATGGTAACTGAATAGATAAAAAGATAAAGAACAGATATTCG
>CAZVEN010000067.1:0-7898 GCA_964626155.1 uncultured Chloroflexaceae bacterium
CTTAGCAACATAGGCATACTCCCCTACCACATACACATCATAGGCAGAACCCGGTATATCCACACTGCCTGCTATGGTGGGGTTGGTTGGGTCGCTGATGTTGACCACCTGTAAGCTATAATCAATGCCATCGGCAACATAGGCATAATCTCCTACCACATACACACCTGTGGCAGAACCTGGTGTATCCACACTTCCTGCTATGGAAGGGTTGGTAGGGTCGCTGATGTTGACCACCTGTAAGCCACCATCACTACCATCAGCAACATAGGCATAGTCACCCACCACATACACATCATAGGCAGAACCTGGTGTAGCCACACTGCCTGCTATGGTGGGGTTGGTTGGGTCGCTGATGTTGATTACTTGTAAGCCGCCATCACTACCATCCGCAACATAGGCATACTCCCCTACCACATACACACCACGGGCAGAACCCGGTGTATCCACACTGCCTGCTATGGTGGGATTGGTAGGGTCGCTGATGTTGACCACTTGCAAGCCGCCATGATAATAACCATCAGCAGCAACATAGGCATAATTGCCTACTACATGGATGTCTTGGATGTCTCGAAAAGAAGAAGAACTCGGCAACTCTACTAGCGACAAGCGAACCGGTTGTGCTGGAGTGCTCACATCCAGAAGAACTAACTTTGATCCTTCGCACATGTAGGCAATATCATTCTCCACATAAATCGCTCTCACAGAACCGCCAATACTGCTGACGAACTCAAGAGTTGGCCCGGGTGGTACTACTTCACCCCAGTTGGCAAAGCCATCGAATGCGCTGTTGTTGCTGATGTTGTGCTGGTTTGTGCCGTCGGCATTCATCACGTAGATTTCGTCGTTGCCGTCGCGGTCGGACATGAAGACCAGTTGCGTACCATCGGATGACCAGTTGACGGTGCTGCCAAATTGGTTGCTGGTTGTTTGGTCAGTCAGCATGTTCAGGTTGTTTCCGTCAGCATCCATGGTGTAGATGCCACCATCACTGGCGCGGTAGAAGGCTATTTGGCTTCCGTCAGGCGACCACGATGGGAATAGGTCACTGCCCGTTGTCAGTTGTGTTTCGTTGGTGCCATCAGTGCCAATAGCGAACATGCCCACACCATCACGACTGAACGCTATCAGGGTGCCATCCGGCGACCACGATGGGCGAATGTCGCGTGAGCTATTGTTGGTCACTTGTGTTTGGCTTGTCCCATCAGCATTCATCATATAGATTTCATAGCTACCAGGATCAGAAGGATTGCCTGAGAAGAAAGCTATCTGGGTGCCATCGGGCGACCACGTCGGGCTGCCACTATCGCCTCCAATGTCTGTCAACTTTTGCATACCTGTACCATCGGCGTTGATTGTGTAGATTTCATAGAAGGTACTATCAAGGTCGGATACAAAGGCTATTTTTGTGCCATCGGGCGACCAAGCAGGGAAGTACTCGTTTGCTGTGTCATTCGTCAAGCGTTCTACCTCGGTGCCATCAGCATGCATCATGTAGAGGTCCTGTTGCCCATCACGGTTGGAAACAAAGACTATTTTGCTGTTAGTTTTTGGGCCGGGTTTAGTTTGCACTGTCACGGTGAAATCGGTGGACTTGGTGAGAGTACTATAGTCCGCTGGTATTTCCTCGGCGCTTACTTGTACGGTTGTAGATAGGGTTTCAAAGTTACCGCTTACCGTGATAACAGCACTAAAGGCCGAGTCGGTCATCACATCCGTGCCACAGAAATAGCGCCCTTTTTCGTCGGTTGTTGTGGTGCATTGCCCATCCCGGAATACATCTGCATCAACTTCTACCTTTGCATCGGGAACACCGGTTTGGGTTGTGCTGTTCAGTACATTGCCAATGAAAATGAGGATATGTGGCGGATAGTACTCTGCACCGGGCACTCCTCCCGCACCAGTTTGAATATCTTGCACAATGTCAACCACGCCGGTTTGGGTTAGCTCAAAGGTCTTCGTAATGGTTGCATAGGTTTTCACAGCAGCATCGGCGGCCCGGTATTCAAGCATACCCGACGTGACACCATCTGGCAATGGGAGATAGAAGCTATAGCGCCCCTGCTCATTCGCTGTGTAGTTGGCGTATGCAGGTTGTCGTGTGCCTACATTGCCATTAGGCAGTGGTGCGCCATCGGGGCCGGTGAGCAAGCCTGTCAGGTGCAACACGGTTTGCGGGTTTACCTCTATGTCGTGCATAACCTGAAATGCTTCGCCTTCCAATGGTGCCGTAAACGGTATTGTATTGCTGATAGGCTCTCCCATGCCAGAGACATTATAGTGCAAGGTCATCGTGCCCGTATAGCCCTCGGCATAGTCGCTCCCGCCACAGGTATAGGCCCCCCCGGCGACGGTTGTCGTGTCGCAGAGACTGCGATTATCCAGTTCTGCCACATCAATGCGCACTTTAGCACCCGGAATGTCAATTTCTGGGTGGTCCTTGAGCACTACCTTGCCACCAAAGTCAAAGCCAATGAGTTTTACCACGGTTTGGTCAACATGCGAGTCTTTGCAGAGACCACTATCGAGCAGATTTTGGGGCGTGCGCCCAACGGCTAACTCAATGGCCAGGTCCTCAATAAAGGTCGTCATAATGGTATCAATATCTACCCCACAACTTTCGGTGAGCAAGCGGGTTGCTTCAGCAATATAGTTGTGTCCATCAAGGTTGGTCAAGTCATCGGTGCTTGGGAAGTGGGCCGTTTGCGGTTTGTTGAAGGTTTCAGGACCCTCGCCCGGCGCATAGGTAAAGAGCGATTCGTTGCGGTCGGTGATGCGCCATGCCTCGTAGAAATCATCTAAACTAGCCACGCCCTTACCTTCACGGTCCTTAAATTCATTGCCAATGTTGCCATCGGCCTTGCCTAGCATACCACGCAGCGGTGGATAGATACCATCGGGCCAAGCAACATTGATCCTGAGCGCCACACCCGGCTTTTCAGATGCGCCAACTACATTCTCAGACTCGGTGCCAATTCGTATCTCAAACACATTTTGCTCTTGAGAAATGCCTTCGGGCAGTGTTTCATAGGCTTTCATCCTGATGGTCAGTTCATGCCCACTGATAAATGATATTTGGGCATCGCCCATTTCATACAAACCGGATGGCATGCGAAATCTCTCGCCGTCAAGCAAAAAGATGAGATTATTGCTGGATGCTTCACCTGGTGGCAGGCGCACTTCAAACACATGGTCGCCGGCCCGCATAGCCGCTGCCGTGTTGAATACGGCCCAATCGGGGAAGCCCGGCAATGCCCCTTGGCGCACCTGTAGTTCAAACCGTTCGCGGTTATTTACATCGTAGGCATACAAAAACTCACCGAGTGCAATGCTGGTATAGGAAGCTCCGTCAAAGGTATCGTTATGTGGGTCACCCCAAGAGGAAATTTTCCACCAAGGCCAACCTCCTCCCCAAAACCATAACCAGCACGAATCACATTGTCCATATTCTCCCCATCCCCATCCACTATTGTAGCGAGTGGGTAGAAGTTTTTTCATGTTAAATGACATAGGTGGGCGAGAGCGGCAATTGTCTACTGAGTCTACCAACTCATCGCCATTACTATTTTCTTCGCCGTTGTCACATGTTTCACCAACTTGGATAGTAAACTCATCCTTCTTGTTCTGTCCTAAGTGGAAATGGAGGAATGAAAACTCGTGAGGTATGCTAAAAGATACCAGTTTATAACGCCCTGGCGGAACGTTATTCCAGGTCCACTTCCATTTCCCTTTGCTGCCCGACACTGAACCGACTTTATTGAATACTTTTTCTTCTTCACAGTTGTTGTCGGCTGTGGCTTGTTCAGTGACAAACACTTCCATGCCCGTCACATCGTCGAGCAACCCAAAATTCAAGGATTTATCAGACGTAAATGTTTCTTCAAACGTGAAAGAACGGGCTACATTCACGTTTTCACCGCTCGTTTTGTAGATTGTTTTGCGGTGATATTCGGTTGTTTCACCTTCCTTATTGGTTGGGCAAGGAACGAGGGATTGGTAACACTCTATTTTGATATATTCATCTTCATAGCCCTTTGTATTGTTTCTCGTGCAGATGTCATCAGGAATGGGCGAATATGCACCATCACCTGATTCTGGACTATCTGGTGTGCCTTTACCTATAGGGTATGACAAGAGAAAATCTTTTTCAAAGAAAGGCTCGGTGAGTAGTTTGAAGGGACAGAAAAGATTTTCATCAATCCACTTAGCAACTTTTTCAGTTCCTCCACCGTTTTCTAGCGTTATCTTCATACCATAACCATAGGTTCCAAACCCATAGGTTGGGTCATTCGCCTCCAAAGTAGAGCCACCCGGCAGGTCGGTTGTGGAAACGCTGATGTCTTTGTCAATTTCGTACTTCACCTTGAGATAGGGGAAATCAAACGACACATCCAAACCGGCTGTTAAGTCTAGTGCATCACTTATTTCAATGTCTTTGTACCTGCGGAGCCAGCGACTAAATTTTTTCATGTCAATTATGCCAATACGAAAACCAAAGGTTGTGTGGATGCTATGTTGGATTTCAATTTTGCCTTCGATACTTGCATCCATTTCTATAGATGGGTCAAAACCACTGGTTTCTTGATCAAAGGAAGGTAGTCTACTTGTACTTATATAGCCATTTACCTCAATAGAGACCTCCTTAGAAGCATGAAAAGTTGCACTCGCTTCGCCACTCATTTCTGAAGTGGGTCCAATACTTAATTCCAAAGCTACTCCTAGGAGAGGGAATGCTGGCAGACGTGCTAAAGGAATGGTTGTTTGGAATATATCTGACAGATCTAACTTAAGGAAAAAACTTCCTGATGCTCTACAGTCCAAAACAGCGCTCGCTTCGGCTTTTGCACTAGGCGACATGGATGCAGAGAACGTTGTTATACCCAAAACCGAATCAACATCTATTTCTACATATACCTGAAATTCAAGCTCTAGCCTGACCGTCAAGTCACAGGAACTCTTCATGTCATAATGATACTGGATATTATCGTAGTCAACAGAGCTAGATGCATTATATGAACCTAACGGGAACACCTTTTTCCATTCCCTGCGCTTACCAAATCTACCTTCTATGGGAAAATAGCGGTCTCCAATATTATCATGTATATCTACCTCATCAGCAAGATGTGTTCCTGAGCGCTGCATAGCAAACCGTGATGAAGATGTTTCGGTATCTGCAAAAACGTCTTCGTCGCCAAGCATCAATTCTTCAGCTTCATAGGTGCCCTTAAATTGGGCCTGCTTTACCACCTGAGTCAGCGGCACGGTTTCGTAGATGATTTCAGTGCCACCGTCAACTGGTGTTGCACTGACGACTTGCCCATAGATTGGATGTACACCGGATGCGGAAACGAGGTCGCCAGGTTGCAAATCTTGCCCTATTTCGGCAGTATCCACCACGGCCCGAAAACGCGGTTCAAGCACATAGTCTGGGCCTTGAGCTTTTATCCATGCTAGGCGTTCACTACTGCTTGCCAGAGCCTCCAGTTCTGGTGGTGGTGCAATGTCTACTGGTTCAACTACTGCGCTATCTGGCACAAGTGCAACACCCGGCTGAAACTCGGCCACCATGATAGATGCCGAACGCGATTGTATATTGCCCCAGTTAGCTCTCAATTGGACATAGCCAACACTATCGAGTGATGTGGCTGTGATGCGTGTTGGGTCTGTTGGGTCACGATCTATTTGTATTGCCTGTGCAGCATCTTGGGAAACAATATCCCACACAATGTCGCCCTCACCGAGAGCCACTTGTTGCCCAACGCTGTTGTAGGCAAGCAAGGTAAACGTTTGGCTCTGCCCTGCTGTTGCAAAAACTATGGTGGCTGGCTCTATCACGATTCGTGTCGGGCGCTGAGTATTAACTATAGGTATTGGCACCAATGGTTCCCGTACATCGAAGATGAGATGACCTATATCATACTGTCCTTGACTATTGTTTGCAGAGTAGAAAAGCCCTATTAAGCCCGTATAGTCTGCATCTGGAGTAATCGTAAGATTGTTGCCATCCAGACGTACCTCACCACTCACAGAAATAGTAGTTTCAATCGTAAATGAAAGCGTTTCACCAACAGGATTATTGACCAAAGTTGACAGATCAAGTGTCGCACTTTCGCCCTTATAGAGGGATATTGTAGTGTCATTGGCAACGAGTGCCGTAGGGTCAGGTACAATGCGTATTACAATGGACCCATACGACCATACTTCTTGGTCGCTGCTCATGGCATAGGTTACGCTATCGGTAAAGGTTTCGGTGCCTGTGAGTGCAATTGTTTGCTGGTAGGTAAAGGTGCTGCCATCAATATGTGCCTCGCCATACTCACCATCCATATCAAGTGCATAGGTCAGTGGCAAGCTATCTTCATTTTTTACTAGCGTATTGAGTTCAACGGTAGCTGTATATCCCTTGCCTATGGTGATAATACAGTCGCCGGCAAGCGGTGGTGTCGTAGGGGCAAGGATTTCAAATGTGATAGTTCCCTCAACTGGTGTATTAGTACCATCGTCTACTGTGTAGACCATGGTATCAGTGCCGGTATAGTCGGTGTCTGGTGTGTAGGTAAGCGTATCAGTAACAACGACTGCTTTACCATGAGTTGGCAGACCGGTAAAGGCGAAGAGCAAATCAGTGCTATCTACGTCTGAAGCAACCTGCTCACTCAGATTGACAGTAACGGTATCGTTCATGCCCATTTGTATGGTTGCGGGGTACGTTACTGGCGCACGATTGATGACAGTAACCGTGCTTATCTTCTCCACGTCATCTGTATCATATACATACCAAGTTCCCGTGGAGAGAAAAACATACTCTGCCTGTTGCCCGGCTGCAATGACTATCTGCTCCGTCGTAGCCAACCCGGTTTCCTGCGATAGTGTGCTTGCCACAGGTGTAGCCGCAAGGCGCTGTAATTGCTCGGTAGCAACGGGCAAGACAGCTTGATTGCGGGCTTGGGCTGTGTTGCTGCTGCGCACGATGAGCGGCAGGAATACCGTTTTTTCGTTTGTTGTCCCCGTGTCGGGAGTCGGAGTTGTTGTAGGTGTTGTGGTTATCACTTCGGTTGGGGCCGAGTTACCAATTTCCACTGTGCGTTTACTACTGCTGGCGTTAATAATGGTGAGGGTGATGCCAACAGAAACCGTCAAGTTATCCGGCGAAGCGGATGTATCCGTAAAAGTGATGACTGGTGCGCCTAGCCGCGATGTGTCAACCAACGATGGTGTGTTTGCCTGCTCCAGTCCAACGTTATCAATACCATTAGCCTGATCCTGTGTTTGAGCCTGCGCTTGTACATGAGCATGCTGCAATGTTCCCATGGGAAGCATCGGAACGAGTATAAGCAGCAGCGCCACCAAATGAAGTATACGAGGTTTCACGTAAGTTTCCTTTCTGTGATTGTAAAAAGCGACCGATGACTGGTGACTGGCGACCGGCGACCGGCGACCGGCGACCGGAGCCAGAACACAAGCCTCCGTCAACCGTCAATCGTCAATCGTCAATCGTCAATCCGTCAATCGTCAATCGTCAATCCGTCAATCGTCAATCCGTCAATCCGTCATTCCAGTGCCTTCGATAAACTCCGTCCCCGGTCACCGGTCTTCCGTCCCCGGTCGCCGGTCTTCCGTCCCCGGTCTTGTTGGTGCCTTCGACAAGCTCAGGCACCGGTCCTCGGTCTTCCTGTCTTACCTACCATCTACCGTTCCTTCTCCAAGCACAAAAAGAGCAGGATCATGATCCTGCTCGTGCTGATTCCGGCTGGAAGCCGGTGCTACCTCGCCCACACTCCGGCTGGAAGCCGGTGCTATCTCACCCACACTCCGGCTGGAAGCCGGTGCTATCTCACCCACACTCCGGCTGGAAGCCGGTGCTACCTCGCCCACACTCCGGCTGGAAGCCGGTGCTA
>CAZVEN010000067.1:7998-13481 GCA_964626155.1 uncultured Chloroflexaceae bacterium
TACCTCGCCCACACTCCGGCTGGAAGCCGGTGCTACCTCGCCCACACTCCGGCTGTCTATCAAGCGCCATACAGAGCGGCATTGCTGTGTGGCGTAGGCAGTGCTACGGGACTCGGCCGGCTGTTTATCAAGCGCCACAGTAGCAGCAATAGCCGGTGCGCGAGACATCCTTCGCCCGTCGCCGGTCTCCCGTCGCCGGTCACTATGGACATGCTGTTTATTCAGAATATACGTTTCGGTGGGGGGGTAGAAAAGGCTTTATAATGGCACAAATACATAGAACACACCTCACATCAGCGTGTGCGCATGGGGGGAAACTATTTTGTTGGTAGGGTTGGTCCATCAACGTTCCTTGGATGAAACAACTACGATAACGTTCCTAGGTTACGACATTGTACCGTAGGGGGGTGTTTTTGGCAAATGGTGTGGGGGTTGCGGGGTGTTGTAGCACCGACTTCTAGCCGGATTCTGGCTTATGTCCTAATCTCCTAATCCTCATCACCTACAACTTCTTGCACTGGCATAGTCACATAAAACGTTGTACTTTGCCCTTGCACACACTCAACCCAGATGTGCCCCCCATGCATGAGGATAAACTCGCGGCTCAGGTAAAGCCCAAGCCCAAACCCTTCAACGCGGCGGCTTCGTGCGCGATAGAACCGTTTGAAGAGGTGTGGTTGATGCTCCGGTGGTATGCCACCACCCTCGTCTATCACCGCTATGATAGCCTCTTGATCGGGGTTTTGGCGTGTCGAAAGACAAACCGTTATCTGTGATTCTGCTGGGCTATATTTAATAGCGTTGCCAACAAGGTTGGTCAGTACTTGCCGCATGCGCAATGGATCGCACGATACCATCAGCTCGGTGTAATCAGTTGTAAAAGTAAGCTCACGGATGCCCGCAGCAAAACGCTGCTGGTCGAGCACTTGCGAAATGAGCGAGACGAGGTTTACCGGTTGTGTCTGTATTTCAAGTCGCCCTGCGTCTAGGCGCGAAATGTCGAGGAGATTGTCTACCATGCGCAACATATGCGTTACCTGCTGCGACAGAATGGTTAAGCCGCGCAGGTCGCGTGAATTGGCCTCATTGCGTTCGCGTTCACGCTTGAGCAGCATATCGGAGTAGCCACGCACGCTTGCCAGCGGGCTACGCAACTCATGCGCTGCAATGGTCAGAAATTCATCTTTGGCACGTTCGAGCTTTTGGTGCGCAGTGATGTCGCGGAATACGAGCACGGCACCTTCTATGCTGCCATCCTCGTCGGTATGGGTTGGGGCACCACTAAAGCTAATCACCGTGTTCGGACCACTTGCGCCGTGTATCAGCAACCGATAGTCGTGAAAAACAAACCCCGCAAGAGCTTGCGCCATGGGCAGTTGCTCCATAGTCAGCGGCACACCTTCTAAATCGCGGATGTTGTATGATTGGGCTATGTCGCTGAGTGGTTGATGGAAGGGCAATACTTCAAGATTTAAGAGGGCGGAGGCAGCTTGGTTGGCAAGAACAATGCGCCCTTTCTTATCGCACAGCAAAATACCCTCGGTAATGCTGTTGATAACGGTATGCAGTTTGCGATGTTCTTTTTGACTGGCTTGGTAGAGGCGTATGTTGGCAATGGCAAAGCCGACCTGGTTGCTAAGCGGGGTGAGTGTTGTGATGTCTAAACGCTTGTGCAAAAGGTCATCGCTATAGATACCAAGAACGCCGACGACTGTGCCGCCAGCCAAGAAGGGGAGGTAGGCACACGTTTGCAAGCCGGTTGCGAGCAGGGCCGATTCGCCGCGTTCTTCCATGAGCGGGCGCATGGTGGGTTGACCATGGTGTACGGCTTCGTGGCAGGGGGTCTCTGCAATAGGGGTATTGCACAGCGAGGCAATATAGTCGCCGGGCAAGCCTTGCGAGGTTGCATGCAAGAGGTGCTCTTGGTCTGTATCGAGTAGGAAGGTGATGTAGCGCATGTTGTAGCAGCGTGCATAGGAATAGATAAGCGCTTCGCCGGCTATTTTGCTGGCCGAGTAGGGGCTTTCGGTGTAGCGAAACTCTGCATGCTCCTCGTTGGTGATATAGCGGCGGATGTCGCCATAGACTTCGCGTGATGACGAAAAGATAATGGGCACATTATTCACCCGGCAATATTCTAAGATGTTGAAGGTGACATTGATATTTTCAAGCGCACGGTGTGGCTCACGGACGAGTTGATGTACTTTTGCATTGGCCGCCAGATGCACGACAACATCTATTGGTGGGTACGGTGCTCCACCAATACCGCCTTCAAAATCACGTTAGGGTGCTCCAAGGTCTTGGAGTAGCGTAGGTATGGTATCTGTCCATGTATTGATGCGGCGGTCTACACCAAATACGCTATGGCCTTCATGCATGAGGCGCAAGCCAAGATTGGTCCCTATTTGTCCACTTGAACCAGTTATGAGGATTCGCACTACAGTAACTCCATACTTTTGGTTTTTCTAGGATCATGGTAGCATAGATATGTGTGCAGGGCAACTGGTTTGTTTTATGAAGAAAATCGTGGGACAGGCATCCTGCCTAATGCTCCTAAGAAATGGTAGGACAGGCAGGATGCCTGTCCCTATTCGCTATCTGCTATTCACGAATGCGCCCGCAGCACCAGCATCCTGCCGGACTCCGGCTTACCAGCCGGTGCTACCCCGCAGCGCCTCAGCGCCTCACTTCCGTGTTCGTCGTTGATTGGGATGGTGCTGTTGCTGTTGTCGTTGTTAAGCTGTTCACACGCCGCTCGACCTCGCGCAACCGCTCGTAGATCGCACTTACATGCTGGAGTATTTGCCCTATGGCTTGCTCCGTGGTGATGCGTTCGTTGACCCAGTGCGTTTGCAGTTCATCCATTGCATACATACCCATGTGTTCCTTCTTTCTTTTGTGTCATTGCAACATTTGCCAGTTCATGACAATATGGTGTATCATAGACATCTGTAGGGATAGGTTCCCTATAAAATACATACTTCCCCGCACGACCGTTTCCAACAAGTACGTGCGGGGTATGTCTAAAAGTCACATGCTTAGAATAGCACAGAGCAATTGCTCTGTCAAGGTAGTTGTTATCTATGCAACGACTTCCAGAAAAAATACGTACACTTCGAGAGCGCCAAGGCTTGTCTCAAGGAGAACTGGCCAACCAGGTTGGCGTCTCAAGAACCCACATCAACAAACTTGAGAGTGGCAGCAAGTCGCCAAGTACCAAGTTGATGCTGAAGTTGGCCGATGTATTTGGCACAACGATAGATGCACTCATGCGTGATGAGATAGACCTAGAAGCGTGATATGTTATTCTGCAAGGGTTGCCTATGCTCATCGCTTCTGCTACCATAGACAAAACATCCTTATGGGGAAAGGGGCTATGCATGATGTCAACAAAAATAATTGAGGTCAAGCCGACCCAAACATACTTGACAGAATTATTATCTTTGGTTATCGGTGGCACAGAAGTAATTCTGACACAAGGTGATGCACCCATTGCTCGTTTAGTGCCGGTTGCTCTACCGCCTGCTTCTACACAACGAGTGCCTGGCTTGCATCTTGGCGCAATATGGATGAGTGATGATTTTGATGCACCTTTACCAGATGACTTCTGGTTGGGAGAAAAGGTATGAGATTATTGCTAGATACCCATACCTTTATTTGGTGGGATAGTACACCAACCAAGCTGCCAGATCAAGTTTTAGAGGCATGTAAACATTCATCCATCACAAGCAGTTCTTCATCATAAATCCGCCAAACCAATCGCCAGCGTTCGAGACGGTAACGCCATATATGTGGGTAGCCACGCAGATGTGATGCTCCTGATGGGCGTGGGTTAGCTGGTAATTCGTTGATGAGACGACGAATACGCTGACGAACATTACTAGGCAGTGCATCTATCTGGCGCTGAACATGACGGTGAATAAGAATACGGTAGCTCACTTACGATGCCCCATGAGGAGTATCATATGCAGCATTGAACTCTTCCAGCGTCATAAAGGCCGCAGGGTCTTCAAGCCATGCCCGTTCAGCATCGGCTACGTCGCGTATATCTTCCCTGTCTTCTAGGGCTTCAAGCCATTGGGTTATCAGTTCTTGTGAAAGATATGCTTGCCCAGTGCGAAGCCACATTTTCATTACCTGAATGACCAACCCTTGTATGTGCTCATCTGAGATACCGCGTTGTGCCAGTTCCTCAGTGAGCGTGTCCGGTATTTCTAGTGTTACAAACGCCATATATCCTCTCTTGTAAATTCTAGGTGATAGGTTTTAGGTTTCAGACAATCTATGTCCTATGCCCTATTACCATCTTAACGCAAAGGCGCAAAGGTGCAAGGGCAGTTCAGCGCCGTAGCACCGGCATCCTGCCGGAGACCGGCTAGAAGCCGGTGCTACTCCTCAGCGATTCAGCACCCCCCAGCGCCTCAGCGGTTCAAACTTCAACCCAGCGCATCAGCACACCCAGCGATACCAGCGATACCAACGTTGACTCTTGCATACTCACACGCTACAATATCTACAATACCTACTTAGCTTGCATAGATATAGTCAAATAAACGAAGGAGTTACCATGTCTGTACAACTCAATCAAGTACAATCTCAGTTAGCACCTGAAGACTTGCTCCAGAGCGTGGTATACCGCATAGAAAGAAAGGTTATCATAATGGCAACAACAACCGTTACGCTTGAACTGCCTACGCATTTGTACACCGAATTGCAAGCAATAGCTATGCGTGAGCAGATGGATTTGATTGAACTGATTGCTCATTTCGTAAGACAATCGCATCATCATCGTACCATACAAGATGATTGGAAAATGCTGTGTGAATTAGTTCAACAACAGGGTGGATTGCAGGTTGGTCATTCGACAGAGGAGATTGTTGAACGTCTGCGGCAAACTCGACAAGAAATTGTTGAGGAAGAGTATGCACATCTGTATAGATAGCTGTGTCTTTATTCGAGGATTACAGCACTATGACCCGGTTATTTTACGTATATTTGGGCTAATCAGTCCAGAATTGGTATTGAAAATCCCACGCCTAGTAGCACGTGAGGTTACGCGCAATCTCAGCACGCCCGAACAAAAAGACCGGTTCTATCGTATTTTCCGTGATCACACAACGGCAATCATTATTGATGAAGAGGTACCACGTCAAATCATAGATAAGTATATTCGTCTAGGGCTTCCCTCAAAAGGTGATGCTATCATAGGAGCATTTGCTGAGTGGCAGCAGGTGAGCTACCTTCTTTCAGATAACCGGCACTTTCTTCAAACCTTGCAGACCGATGCTTTCTGTGTCATGGATGTTGAAACGTTCATTGCAAGGTTTTAGGGGATAAGTGGTACATCAACCATGCTCGTTGCTAGCAGACGTATCAGCGCGGGAACGTATCTACGCGGCACAGGTTTGTGGGCGCGAGCGCATTCGTTTATTCGTGTTCTATTCGTGGTCGGCACACGATGGTCGTAGCACGATGGTCGTAGC
>CAZVEN010000068.1:0-3491 GCA_964626155.1 uncultured Chloroflexaceae bacterium
GAACAGAACCGACAGGAAGGCTTAGAACAAGGAGTACAACAAGGACGACTAGAAGAGCGTCAACACATGCTACGCATGTTGCTCATAGAACGTTTCGGGACAGTGCCACCAGACCTGTCAGAGCGCATTCAGCATCTCAGCAGTAAACAGATGCAAGCGATGATACAAGTGATTATACATGCTCCATCGCTAGACGCAGTGCTGGAGCAGCTACCCGCTGTGACGAACGGGTAGTTCTTTCTAACGCAAAGATAGTATTTGAACCACAGGGGACACAGGGGGCTTTCAAGGGCAGGTATTGAACCGCCAAGACGCCAAGACGCCAAGAACGCCAAGGTTTAACCAAGAGAATGGGCAAAGGACACTTTTCAAGAACTTTTGTGTCCCCGTTCACCTACCCTGCCGACCACGCCCTTCGACAAACTCAGGAACCGGGGGCCACGAATACACGAATAGGGGTTCCTCCACAACCGTGCCTGCTGGCATATGTATCAGAGCGTAAACATACCTACGCGGTACAACATGTGTGGGCGCGAAAGCATTCGTTTATTCGTTTCCTATTCGTGGACGGCAAGACTCAACAGCCCATTTTACACCGTTCGCGCCATTTCCTCGTAGCATTGCGCTCAAAAAGTGCGTCCTCTCACACTGGTTTCTAGCGGCATGAGGCTAGAAGCCTCGCCCACCTCAAGCCCCTCATCAAGCTTGAGCACACACATTGCTTCGTTGCCGCGCAGGTCAATAGACTTGACGGCGCATGTGCCATAGTGCCCCGCCTTGAACGGCAGCGATGTTGTGCGTTGCAAATCGGCTATGCGCTCCTCATCTATCGTGCCACGCAACGCCTTGCCCAGCTTCTCCCATGGGTTGGGCACCTGCACGGGAAAATAGGCATGGCATACCAAAAACGTTTGCCCGTTGTAATCCGTGTCGAGAAACCATGCGGCCAAGCTATCTTCCGCATTGCTTGACATCACCTCATTCGTGGCCGGGTCATAGACATCCATGCCGCATATCTCGACGGTGTATTCATCCGCGCTGTGCTTGTACAATATGACATCTGGGCGTCCAAACATGCTGAACACTTGGCTCGTTTGGCTCGTCTTGAGCAGGTCATTGGTGAGCACATCGGCGTTGATGATGATGCTGAGGACAGCGGGGCGCAGCTTTTCTTTCTGGAGTGCGGCTTGGGCGCTGGCGTCAAAGGTGAAGGCGGCCGCTATGAGCGTGTCGTAGGTGCCACGTGCCTCGTCGAGCGCATCGTAGAGCTGCACACTGGTGAGCGGCCCATATTGTGGCCCGAACACAATAGCGGCATTGTGTGTCTTGTCTTCCCACGTGTATGAGCATTCAGCATGCAGCACGTTGTTGGCTAGGGGCGCAATGTGGGTGATGGCAATATGCTGCCCACGCATGGTAATGCCACTACGCCGCAATTGCTCTATCATGCGCTCTAGGTAGAGTTTGCCCTCGTTGACAATATCCGTTGGCGGAGTAATGTCTACGGCAAACGGGTCTACCGTGGGCGGTTGCACGGCTTCAACCGTGAAGGGACCACTGACGCGCACGATGCTGCGGTCTACTTCGGGTTGGTCATAGAGCGTTTCTTGGGCGGCGTTGCGGGCAATAGAGGCATCAATGGCTTGTTGGCGCTCTTGACGCATGCGCCACCAGTCGCCATGCAATGTGCGTGCCTCGTCGGTCCACTTTGTCTCGGCTTCACGCGGTATCTGCCACTCTTCCCAAGACTGATTGAGTAGCGTGTTCAACTGCTCGCGCACCGGCTCCATGCGTTCTTGCCAACGCGCATGAATGGTGTCTATCTCCTCATTGTTGGCGATGTCTTTGAGCGTGACATGTGGGACGGTTTTGTAGATGAACCCTTCGCGCACGCCCTGCTCTGAGTCGGCGAGCTTGTAGTAGGGGTAGGAAGCGGTGAGCAAACGCTGCCGCGCCAGCGCCAGCGCCACGCGGCTTGTGTCGCAGGTTATCCAACGCCGCCCCCATTGCTCGGCGACGTAGGCCGTCGTGCCAGAGCCGCATGTTGGGTCGAGCACGATGTCGCCCGGGTCCGTCGTCATCAGGATGCAGCGCTGGATGACTGTATTAGATGTTTGGACAACATACATTTTTTCTTCAGTACCCATTACGTCAGACCATATATTCGTGATTTCGTTTACTGGAAAGTCATCTATGTACCTGATAAATCTTGGAGTATTGCCCTGAGTATAAATACGTCCACTTGCTGCAACTCGCATCATGTTCGGGTAAGTTGTAGACCATTGCCGATTTGAGGGAAGTTTGAAATTCTTCCCATTTGATTCAAATTCATATATACATGAAGCAACCCCCGCATACATAGTATGGAGACTTGTCGGTTGAAATGCTCTAGCTTCCTTTGGTAAAATTTCTCTTGCTTTGAGTGTACGAGTAGAACCGTTGCTGAATTGAACATAGCGATATTGCTCAGAAAAACCATCTCCTGCTTTATCTAAAAATAGCTGGTGATACCGTATTTGTTGTTTATCTTTGGCATACCAGATGATATAATCAGCAACCGATGTTAGTCCTTCTGACCCAAGTCCGCCTGTTTTTCTTACTGTCACCAACGAAACAAAATTCTCCGCCCCGAACACCTCATCGAGGATGCAGCGCACGCGGTGGACGTTTTCGTCGCTAATCTGCACGAAGATGCTGCCGCTCTCCGTGAGCAATTCGCGGCAGAGCAACAAGCGGTCGCGCAGGTAGGTGAGGTAGCTATGCACGCCAAGCTCCCACGTATCACGGAATGCCTTGATTTGCTCTGGCTCGCGGGTGAGGCTATCGTCTGCGCCGTCCTTCACATCGCGCTTGTTCGTGAAAGGTTGGAAGTTGCTGCCATACTTAATGCCGTAGGGCGGGTCGAAATAGATGCATTGCACCTTGCCGGCCATCAATTCACGCTCCAGCAAGCTATTCATCACCAGCAGCGAGTCGCCAAGCATGAGGCGGTTGACCCATTGCATATCGTGCTGATAGAACTCAACCGCTTGGTTGAAATCGAACTCTGGGTCGCCAAAGAGGTTGCGCTGCACGGGGGCAGTGCGCAGTCTATTGATGATTGCGATAGGGCTTATGCGGTCGTGGATGTACATAGGCACGGTCTCTATGTCGAAAGTGGTATGCTCATCTTTGCCGGCCCATTGCAGTTGTGGGTCGAGGCGCGGGTCGTAGGCATAGGTTTTGCGTCCCATTGGCACGGGGCATATGTCGGCTAGGCCGGCGGGCGGGTTGTTTAGGCGTGTTTCGCCGGTGTGCTGATAGTCGGCTACGTCGGGCGGGTTTTTCTTTTGTTGGCGTCGCTTAGTTGGCGGCATATAGGTATATTCTCCTTATTAGGTTACAGGGTTCAGGGTTCAGGGTTCAGGATTCAGGGTTCAGGGTTCAGGGTTCAGGATTCAGGGTTCAGGGTTCAGGGTTCAGGGTTCAGGGTTCAGGGTTCAGGGTTCAGG
>CAZVEN010000068.1:3591-13364 GCA_964626155.1 uncultured Chloroflexaceae bacterium
TTCAGGGTTCAGGGTTCAGGGTTCAGGGTTCAGGGTTCAGGGTTCAGGGTTCAGGTCCATTCTCTATTCTATGGAGAATTATACCATTTTTTGTGTGATGTGTGAAAAGGGGTTAATGATAGGGGCTTGCCATGTCACTGGCAAGCCCCAACAAATTCAGCGCTTCAGCGCTTCAGCGCTTCAGCGCTTCAGCGCTTCAAAATACCCCTGCTACCGCATAATCACGGGCAGGTAAACCGTTGTTTTACCCGTTCCTAGGAAGGCGATTTCGCCAAGCCTATCTATGGGTAGTGAAATGCTTCCTTCAGCAGCAAGGCTGGCGGCGTTCGATGTGGTTGTTAGTTGTACCCATTGCTGGCTGTCCTTATCCCAAACGTATGCACGCAGGGTTGAACCTGTGATGCCAAGCTCCTCAAGCTCCTCAGTGGTGTACTTGATTGTCAAGGTGACTTGTTCGGTTGCCTCAAGTTGCTGTATCTTCTGCCCTGTGGCTACATCAACAGCTTCCACGAGGAAGTAGCTCATACCCGTGCCTAGCCCGCTCACATCTTGCGTCGGTGTGACAAGCGGCGTATACATAAACCGTGTCAACTTGGCAAGCCCGGTAAAGGCAAGGTTGACGCGTCCATCGTCGCTATCGAATGAGGCGGCTAACCCCGGCTCAACCAGCTTGCTCTGCGTTGCTACTTCAGTCTTCAGCGTTGCCTCTGCGCTTGCATCACTTTGCTCTGATGTGATGGTAAGAACGGTATCGTCGCTCTCCTCGCCGGTTGCTGTCTTGGGTATCGTCGTTTTCACAACAACATTGGCGCAGCGCCCGGATGCAAGCTCTAGCGTGTCGGTGCTCAGTTCTGTGTTCCACGTACCGCTTGTGGTCATGTTGAGCGTATCGGAGACGTTGCTCGTATTGCACACTTCTACGGTGTATTGCACATACATGCCCGGCACGCTCGAAGCCGCTGCAGACAAAGGAGCTACCCGCACGCCAATGCCGCCCGTGACACCTTTGACAGCTTGGGTCTTGAGGTCGGCTTTGTCTTGCTTGGCAGATTCGCCATGGGCTGCGACTGTCACGGTTGTTTCGCCAACATCACCATCGGATGCATCCTCTGGTATTGTCACCTTCACCGTGAGGTCACTGCGCTGTTTGGCTCCCAATTCCATGCTCGTGGGTGTCACAACAGCATCCCACTTGCTCTCAACCGCAACCGATATGGTTTCTGTAGCGTCGCCCACATTGATGACTTGCAGATTATAGGTTATCTCTGCGCCGGGGTTGCCCATTTGGGTCATTGCCGACGGTGCAATGATAATCTCGCCTGCTGGCGGCGGGGCTACGTCGGAAGCCGTTGTGGTGAGTTTAGCACCATCGGTCTTGGTGCTGTCGCCCTGCGAAATAACGGTAACGGTTGCTTGGTCGC
Source organism: uncultured Chloroflexaceae bacterium (assembly GCA_964626155.1). Taxonomy (GTDB): domain Bacteria; phylum Chloroflexota; class Chloroflexia; order Chloroflexales; family Chloroflexaceae; genus JAAUSY01. Next base: position 5,013 of record CAZVEN010000068.1, read on the forward strand.
TTTCTCCGTTGCCGGCATTTTGTGGCACGGCTACTTCAACGTTCACTGTGGTGCTTGCACCAGAAGGCAACGGGCCAACTGTTTGTGAGACGGTACTATCCCATTCGCTGGTTGCGCTTACCGTATAGGTGTCTTCAAGGCTGCCAATGTTGGTAACGTTGAGTTGATAGGTGACGCTACCGCCCTGCACGCCCAAACGGGCATCGGTCGCGGGTGATACATCCACACCAAAGGCATTAAGCCCATACTCAGAGGGTGTACGCGAAGCCGGTATGGTGAGGTTTTTGTCTTCGCCTGCCTCTAGTCCTACCCATTGCGCATGTTCTGCATTCACCACGCGGTCATACCACTGGTCGGGGTAGACGCTCATCGCCCCCCGGTCTGGGAAGCTAAGCGATATGCTGTAGGAGCTTGGGTACAAGTCGGTAAAGCTATATTCGCCTTGGGCATTGGTATACATACCTGCTCCCCAATTCAACTCGACCCAGACGCCGGGCAACCCTTCTCCCGTGTCTTCATCTACCACCTTGCCAGAGAGCGATGCCGACTCTAAAAGGGTGATGGGTGCTTCTTTGACGCCATCTATGCCAACAGCCACGATGGTTGACTCGTCTCTATCGGCCGTGTTGCCAAACCACGTGTCTACAAAGCCGGGCACGTAATGGGGATAGGCATGGACATAGTAGTTGCCGGCTGGCAACCCCAATCGAGAGAAAGCCCCATCAGCATCGGTTGTTGTTTCATAGAAACCACCTTGGATGCGGTCGAAATAGACCGTTACTTCCGGCACGCCGCGCCCATCACTGGATTTGACCGTGCCTTTTATGCCAGCTTTGTGCAAGGTAAAGTCGGCAGTTGCTGGTGTGCCACCTGCCACAGTGACGGCGTTGGCGCTTGCCCAGTCAGCTTTGGCATTGAAATAGTGTCCTGAATACTCATCGCTGGAGCCAGATTCTACGACATAGGAACCATCGCGCAGGCCAGTGATGCTATATGCGCCGTCACGATTGGTATAGTCATACCCAACTCGTTCGCCGGTGGTGGCATCATAGGCTGTCACCTCAACGTTAGGGAGTGCATCGCCGGTATCGGCTGCCGTCACGGTGCCGTCGATAGCGCCACTGGCGGCCTCAAGCACTACGTTGAGCGTCTTGATTTTGCCTTTGGTGAGTGATTCGCTATCGGCATTGGTGCGGCTTGCTTTGTCGTTGTACCATTCCATAGCAAAGCCGCTACCGTTGGGTGGCATGTATCGCACATTGTACGAGCCAGATGAGTTTTCGACATCCACGGTAATGTCATAATCGCCATTGCTGCTAGTAATATCGCTACCAACAGGCTCACCGGTGGCGGCATCATGTACGATAACCTCAACAGCGTTGGCGGGAGCAACACTATCACCAACAGAACGTGTTACGCGCCCGACAAAACCACCAACAGCGCCACCCAATTGGAGAGCCGCATTGACGGTTGTTTTTTCGCCATCGGTCACGTTGATAGCTGTGCCGTCGGCCCACTCGGCTTTGTTCTCGTGGAACTGTGCTTTATAGCCATCGGCGTATACCTTCACGTGATAGCTGCCGGCTTCAACACCCGGTATGATGTAGTGCCCCATGGAATCTGTTTGGGCATCATAATCGGCATACAACTCAAAGCTATCGTAATACAGGTCTACCCATGCGTCTTCAATGGGCAAGCCGGTATCCGCATCGGTGACGCGCCCTACCACACTGCCCGATGCTTGCAAGACGACATCTACACCTATTTGTTGTTCTGTAGCAACGGTGTGTGTGCCGGTGCCTTCATAGGCGGCATAGTTGCCGGTTGCTTCTACATACAAGCGATAGTCACCCGCCGGTACATCTATAATGACCGTGCCAGCTTCATATGTCTCTTCAAAATAGCGGGCACCCGTGGCGACGTTTTCTGCTGTAACATATGCATATGCGACAGGCGCGTTGGTATCGCCGCCTTTGAGAGCAACACCGATACGCCCACTATAGACCAATGCCGCATCTGCTGTGGCTGTTTCACCGTCAAGAGCGCTCACGATAGTTGCATCCTCAAGCATGGTGCTGTTGTCGAAATATTCGGGTACATAGCAGTCGGCACTAAACCTGAGCTTATAGGTACCGTTTAGACCCTTGAACTCATACTGACCATCCTCGTCGGTATCGGTGGAGCGTAGATAATCACCGCTAAAGGCATCATACAATGTCACCCAAGCATCTTCAATAGGTGCGCCGGTTTTCTCATCATTGACATAGCCAGAGATTTCCCCGCTACCGCCGTTGTTCAGGGTGACATCAACGGTTGCATCTTCGTTGGTCAAGTCAATGACGGTTGCTTGCTGGAACTGCTGTCCCTCAACATCAAGTTTTTCTGTTTCGATGCCGTTGTACCATTGCGACTTGTAGGTGCCAGCTTCGCTCCACAGGCGATAGCGGCCGGGATACAACCCAGTGAACGTGTATGTGCCATCTTCTTGGTCTGATGGAGTATTATATTCATAGTCATTGTAATCATTGTACCAATCACTGGTGCTATCGGGAGATGCGGCATCGTAGAGCTGCAACCATGCATTTTCAATTGGCTCGCCATCGCTATCTTTGACGTTGACGGTGAGTTCCATAGCACCGGCCAGGGTGGCGTCTATGGTTGTTGTTTCGCCCCAAGCAACGGTGAGGGTATCGGCGGTAGCCGAAGAGCCTTTATCGCTGTGATATTCTTGCAGGTAGTCACTGCCATACCCATCTGCGTCTGGGTCAAACCGGAGCGTGTATACGCCGGCTTCCACACCTTCAAGCGATTCATACCCGTACTCTCCATATTGCTCACTCTTGAGTGTGTACTTCCCGTCTTTGTCAGTGGTGGCTTTTGCTATACAGCTAGAATAGCTAGAATAGGTTGTGTTTTGTAGGCACACTTCTACCCCTTCAATGCCTTCGCCCTGTGCATTGGTGACGGTGCCCTTTACTTGACCCAAGGGCTGGAAGGCTACATCAACACCATCGTGTGTTTGCCCACGTTCAACCGTCAAGACGGTCCGTTTGGTTATATCGTAGGTGTTGTTGTACCACACTAGGTCTTGGTATTTGTTATCGTCAATGGAGAACCTCACGTTGTAGGTGCCTTGTTGTATACCCTCTAGGGTGTAGGTGCCTTGGTCATCAGTTTCTACCTCGTATGACTCAGGGCCGGCATCACATTCGTCGGTGCAATAGAAGTATACATGGAGGGTTGTGTTGGCAATGGGATCACCGGTGAGTGCATCCGTCACGGTGCCCTTGACCGTGCTGGACTTGAAGAGTGCTATATCAATACCTGAAATGCATTGGCCGGGCCAGCCTGTACCACCATCGTCGGGAACAGTGACGATTTCGGCGTCCTTCATCACATCATCGTCATCATAGAAGCGACTGTTATAGCCATCGGTAATAAATTCGAGTTTGTGGGAACCGGCCGGGAGAAGATTGCTACCTGTTGTATATGAACCATCGTCTTGTAGATACCCTCCAAGCCATCCTAACCAACCGCCGTATGTGGCATTGTAGTAATTTATGTCTAACGACGCATCTGTTATGACCTCGGTGGTTTGGGCATCGGTGATGTTGCCAGAAAGACAAGCCCCACGCAACAGATGCGAGGTGATGGCATTGTCGCCCGGCTGCAATGTCACTTCCACAGCAGCATCTTCATCTAGTTGCTTATCGTGATATTGTCCTGGGTAGCCATAATCCTCAAAATACGCATACCAGAACGTGTAGTTACCGGGCATAAGTTCATACGTTTTGGTGCTCTGATATATTCCGTTGGCATCCGTCTCTATCCAGTGATAATCCCACCAATAATCATCATTGAAATATAATCTCCCGCTCGCATTGGCGATGGGTTCGTTTGAATATGCATCAAGGAGTGTGCCGGTGACATGTGCATAGGGCGTAAGCTTGATGCTCAGGGTATTGTCGCCCGGCTTCAACTCAACCTCATCCGCAGCATCAGGAACATCATAATAATAATCACCTGTGACAAGCTTTCCTGCTTCGTTGTAGTATTGGTCGGGGTAGCCATACGCTCCATCGTTTTCAAAGTTTGAGAACTCTAGCATGTACTCGCCGGGCATAATGCGTGTGACACCACCCCAGTAGCTTTCGGACTGGGTAATTGTAAACGTGCCTTGGGCATTTGTCTCTACTTCATAGGTATCGCCATATATTTCAACAGACCCGTTGGCATTGGCTATCGGCTTGTTGGTAGTAGCGTCGAGCAGGGTGCCGTTGATTGTTGCATAGGGCTGGAGCTTGGCGTCGAGCGTGTGTGAGCCTGTTGCCCACTCCATTGCCTCAGCATCATCCCGCGCAGTCACTAGCTCTTCGGCGCTGTCATAGTATTGCTCTGGGTAGCCATCCATATCAAACTGAACACGATAGGTATTGGCAAGCACCTTGAGTTCATATCCGCCGTTCGCATTGGTTGTTATGTCAAAGTCTATACTATTATAATCGTCAATGTACAGCGTTACTGTTCCTTCAGTGTTGGCGATAGGGGCATTGGTTGCAGCGTTGCGCAGGGTGCCATTGACAAGCACCGATGGGTGTAGCGTGGATGCGTCGAGGTCGTTGTCGCCTTTGTAGAGCCACACATATGGAGCATCGTAAAAGCTGAGAATTGCGCCATCGGCACCATCGTGGTATTGGTCGGGGTAGCCAGTTGCGCCGTCGTCATCAAAGCCGCTATACCAGAGTCTATATGCTCTGCCCGCTTCCAATGAATACGATGTGACGGTGTAAGAACCATCAGCCGTGGTGGTAAATGTTTGGGTGTCGTCGGAATAATCCCCCGAACCATACTTAAATGTGACATCCCCGGTTGCATTGGCTATGGCATTGCCATCTGGGTCTTGCAACACGCCATGGATGTGGAACTCTGCTTTGAGACGAGCATTAACCGTATTTTCTTCACCGGCAGAGATATTAACTGAATCTGCATTGTCAAAATCGAATGTTGTAATTTCTTCGTCATCCCACAAATCAAGATAATAGTAATAGTATTGATTGTCTGCAAACCCTTCAAAGCCACTAAAACCAATGACATACTCCTCGCCAATGACCAAGTCGGGCTGGTTGCCTGCGTCATACATACCATCACCATCGGTCGTCACCTCTACCTCGGCTAAAACGATGTTTACGTCATATGGGTCGTAGAAGGTAATGGTTCCGGTGGTGTCGGCAATGCCGCTGTATTGAAAATCATCAGCATCATATACTGATGAGTCGCGCAACGTGCCGGTGACGGATGGGATTTTCTGCAAATTGGCATTTATCGTTTCTTCCTCAGACGAGATATAAAATGGCTCTGCTTCATCGAAATTAAACGTTGTAGCATTGTTGTATTCGGAATACTGATCATCCACATAGCCGTCAAAGCCACTAAAGCCAATGACATACTGCTCGCCAATGACCAAGTCGGGTAGCTCGACAGGGTCATACATACCGTCAGCAGCATCGGTTTTCACCTCTACCGTCACAGTTGTGGCTTCGGTTGGGTCTACTGGATAGAAGGTGAGCGTTCCCGTGGTGTCGGCAATGGGTGTACATACGTACTCGTCAGAATCGTAATCATAATAACACGATGATGCGTCGTACAGCGTGCCGGTGACGGAGGGAACATCATTAAGATAAAAAGTTATTGTTGTTGTAAAGTCGTCAACATATTTATTAGGTACAAGATTGCCATACCCCTCATCGTCAAAGCCAGTGAAGCTGAAATCGTAGTATTCATCCGATGTGAGGGATGACAGGTCAACCACTGCTTCGCCATTCGTATCGGTGGTGAAGGGGTCTACTGTCAATACCAATGTACCATCGCTATCGTAGATTTCGAGCTTGCCAGTTGCTTCAATGGGTGGATATTCCCCCAAATCGTCATCATATTGTGATTCTTGCAACGTTATGGTTACATCAGTAGGGGGGGCCTGGAAGCGTGTTTGTTGGGCGCTATCAACAGGCGCGGGGGCTGCATGCACCACCGACGCATTGGGTGCGAAGAATGTCACTCCAAATGCAGCAATACTACCACAAAACACAAGTAGTGTGATAAACAACGACATGAACTTGGCACAGGCTCCGTGCCTGTGAGTGGACTGTTTGGACTGGTGAGTAAAAAATTTGGTTTTCACCGTATAACCTCCTATAGGTATACATGAATATAGAATAAATAGACACTGTCAACCAATAATGACTGGACAACGAACGATGAACCCAACTCCATGATGTGTATTAACATCAGTTGTTTTGTGGCAGAACCTGCTTGTTTAGAGAGAAAGAGCAGATTGCCTTATCGTGTGGTGTAGCACCCTCCTTTCGTATACTTATAGATAATAAAACAGGGTATAAGAACTTGCTCATACCCCAACCCCAGTGCCTGTGTTGCTACAGGCGCACCAGCCATGTCGGTGGTACGGTACTTTTGTGCCGAAAGACATGGTACTAAGTATAGTAGCAAAAGAGTATACCGTATGTCAAGTAGTAAAATACCTATATATCACTGACAATAGACTGACACCAGACTGACACCAGACTGATAACAGACTGATAGGGGACTGATACGACATGCTAATGGTGCGAAAGGCGTAGGATTGGCTTCGCGCCTGTCCCACGAAGACAGGCAGGATGCCTGTCCTACGATTTTTTCGTAGCATGAGGCTTCGCGCCGGACTCACGTAGCACCGGCATCCCGGCCGGAGTCCGGCTAGCAGCCGGTGCTACCTGTCGGACTTGGTTGACCAGCCGGTGCTACGGCGCATGCGTGGTCGTCCGTGTGGGGAATGGGGACAGGCATCCTGCCTGCCCCCGATGAGAGGTTGGTAGGAGACGTTGCACGCAACGTCTCTACGCTGACCCCTGACCCCTGACCCCTGACCCCTGACCCCCTGACCCCTGACCCCGAACGTATGCGGTTTGAATCTTGCGCTTGCATAAACGGCAAGAATACCGTAAACTATGCACCAACGTGTTATGCTGTACCTACTATAGAAAACGTACCTATTTGGGCCGCCTAGCGTGTGCGATGCTATTGGCAATGGCAACGGCACACACATACACAACATGAGGCGGAGCCAATAACGCAGGGGTACATGGCTATAGGTTGCGATATGGGCAATGCCATGCGCATCGCACGCTTGAGCCGCATGCAAGCGTGACACAATGTGGTGCCAGTGAATAGTGGGTAGCAGTAGGCATGCCCTTTCGTATGCGCATGGCATTGTGCCATGCACAAATGCACAAAGTTTTTTGTGTATTGCACAAAAGCTCAACCGTTTTTTTGTATTTGGAAAAAGGAGAACATCTATGCCTTCCAACACAAGCGTGGCTGAATTGGTCAAGACTATAGAGCACCGCGATTTTGTAGCCTACCTGCGCAAAGTAGCGCCCAGCCGCGAATGGACCGAACAGTATATGGACCTGTTGAAGGAATTGCTCGAAGCAACAGGATTAACTGATGATGATTACCGCCTCGCCATGAGCACACCCGTCAAGACAGATTATTTTCTTGCCGTCACGGTGAATAACAACCGTATCATGAGCGGCTATTACAATGACGGAAAACGCGCACACACTGCCGAACGGCGACGTTTCTGCACGCCTTCGGTGGCATTTTTGTTTCCTACGGAATTGTTGAAAAATACCGAGGAAAAGAAAAAAGCCAAGTTTATCAAGATAGAGAAACGCAGCAACAACCGGGGCTTTGTTTATATTGATAACCTGAGTAATATAAGCGGCTTCAAAGATGATATGCTGAAAGTCATACAAGAGCAAAAAGAAGTACTGAGCAGAACAACCCGCAAGGCGCATCAGTCGGTGTTTTATTATGCGGTTGCGGACCTGAAGTATCGGGCGCGGGTTTTTGATGAGGTTTGGCCAGTTGAGACGGAAACGCTCCATGCACTAGAAGAAGATGTTTCTGAGGTGAACTATTCGACGCTGCGGAGCGCACTCAATGGATTTCTGGGGAGCAGCACATGGCATGATGGTGTGCCCTCTGAGCATTTGCTCAACTTGAACACGATGCTGTTGGCAAGCGCTCAGGCTATTCAAAGCGAAATAGTGAAGCGCCACGCAACGAGTATGAATACGACGCAAGAACAACCCAAGCAGCAGGCAGATACCGGTAGATCAACAACGAAGAAGGATGCAGATACCAGTAGCTCAACAACGAAGAAGACATCATCTTCTAAGAGCAAGCGTCCGGCGTCTCCTGCGGCGTCTGCATCGCAGTCTGCTTCTTCTGCCACTGGGGGTGGCAAACCTGCATCAAGCTCTCCCTCTACGGGAGGTGGCAAACCTGCATCAA
>CAZVEN010000069.1:0-12399 GCA_964626155.1 uncultured Chloroflexaceae bacterium
CCATAGATTTGCCAAAGTGCGTCTGGAGCAGTTCATCTACCGAACGCACGATGTAGGAGACGACGGGTTCAGGGGTGTAGTAGACTCCGCGCATTTCGCGGGTTTTAGGGTCGTAGGCGGCGAGGAAGTCTTCGTAGAAGTGGACTACGGGGTCTTGTTGCATGGTCGCCTTGCCAAAGTCGCGTAACACTTCGCTCATGTCGGTACGTTCGAGCAGGCGGGCGCAGTCGTCTACGAGCCATGTGATGCGGGTATCGAGTTTTGGTCCGGCAATAAGATAGAACATTTCCTGCAAAAAGGGGTTGGTTTGAGGAATGGCATGTGCTGCGTCATAGCGAGTAAAGTTTGAACGGTTTGGGGCAGCAATGCGAGCAGAAAACAATCCATATACCAAGGTTTGGGCATACATATCGGCAAAATCGGTGGCAGTTAGGTTTGGCAGGAGGGTTTGGCGAAAGGCTTCAATTTGATGGTGTAGCGAGCCATGCTCACCCTCGGATGTGAGGATGGTGTTGATAACCTCATCGAGCCAACGGGCAATGTTTGCCAGCCGGTGTGCCAAGTCGGTAGGTGTGCCGATGAGACCCGCGGTGTGGGCAGCGAATTGCTTGAGCAGGTTGGCAAGGTCGGTTTGTGCGGTGGGGCTAGGGGTGAGTTTCTTGGTGCTGCTCTCCCACGTGGCGATACGAACGGGTTTCGTAAGGCGTGCCTCGCCTTCGACAAACCAATGCCATACGAGACCATCGGTGTAGAGGAGATTGGGCAGGGCGGAACGGTAGCGGCGTAGTTGCTTGCCATTGGCTGTTTTTGGGGCGTCGCGTTCGCTATCGGCTATGCTTTTCGTTAGGTCAACACCGATGTCTTTGGCTTCCACGTGTCCGATAGGTGTGCGCCCGTGCTCAATGAGAAAATCGGGTGCGCCATATGCGGCTTGTTTGGGTTCATTGGTGGCAGTACAACCGGGTATGAGCGCTGTAAACAGTTTTTCAAGTGACGAACGGTAGCTATGTTCAGTGGCGTTGTCTGCTTTGAGCAAGGTCTCAACGTTGGTCAGAAAGGTTGCGATAGGCATAGTTTGTGCTCCTAGTTGGATACAATAGCAGTCCTAATTGAGTTGTGCATGATACAAAGCAAACGGCATTCTTTCGACTTTCTGAAGAACTTTTGCTTCTCTTTGCGCCTCTGCATCTCTGCGCCTCTCTGCGTTAAAAAAGTACATTTCATTTAGGGTTGCTAAATCTCTATTGATGGTACGAAGTATAGCATGCTTTGCGTGTACATACCAATGCTAGGAAAGCAAAGATAGAAAATACTTGCTATCTTTGTGCCCATGAGCTATAGACATAGGGATATGCCATATGCTATACTCTCCACTAAGAATTGAATCCTTTCTATGCATGTGAAGTCTTGTATACATAAAGAAGGAACAAGCAATGTCAGCAGAACAAACTGTCCAAGCATCTTTTATGCAACAGGAACATGACTCTGTGGAACTATCGGATAATCGTACACACATCAATAAGGAAAACGGAACAAGTACCAATGGGCAACGCAAACGCGCCAATGCCCTAGATGGCAAGACATGGCTACGGTATTCCATATCTGTTTGGAGTGATATTACCAAGTCGCCAGAGGAAATACAGCTTGGACATCCGGCCCTGTTTCCGGTTACACTCGCTAGTCGCTTAATTGAAATATTTACCAATGACCAAGACCTCATCATCTTTGACCCATTTGCCGGCGTAGGTAGTACTATTATCGCTGCCCAAAAGTTGGGGAAGTATGGCATTGGGATTGAACTGTCTCCCCACTATGCCCGTATCGCTACATTGCGTTGCCAGCAACTCGCGCTTTTTGGCGAATCGTCCGGTCAAGGAACCATCCACCCTGCCAATGCATTGCACCTAGACGAGTATGTCGCAGAGCAATCGGTTGACCTTGTTATCACATCCCCACCCTATTGGGATATTTTGAACCAAAAACGTACAGCCGACTGCAAAGACATTCGACATTATGGCAACACAGAAGATGATCTTGGAACCATCAGCGACTATCAAGATTTTCTCACCCACCTGCGGACGATTTTTGTTGAGGTCTACAACGCTATGCGCCATAGGGCTTATTGTTGCGTCATTGTCATGGACCTGCGAAAAAAGGATCGGTTCTATCCTTTCCACAGCGATGTGGCCGATATGATGCAGACGATAGGGTTTGTCTACGATGACGTGATTATTTGGGACCGTCGCCATGAGTACAACAACATGCGTCCACTTGGCTACCCGAGTGTCTTCCGTGTCAACAAGGCACATGAGTTTATTTTGATTTTTCAAAAGCCATAGGTTGTCAACAAACAGAGGATGTTGAAAGATGAAGATACGGTTGGATGATTACATTGATGCAGATGTATCATATCTAGTGGGTTTGATTATTGCACGTGGTACTCTCTCAGAGTCTCATGGTATTCGTCAATTAACTATTCAGTTTCCCTATTCTTCTCTTAATGCTCAAGGTATCACAAGTACATTTGACCAAGATACATCCATTCGATTAGGTATAATTGACATTCAGGAGCGATTAAAAGATTTACTAGAAGCAGACATGAGAATTGTGTCAAAAGAAGGTGATATTGATATAGTTGCTCGCTTCATGCGGAATAGTATGATCTGGCGAAATCTTTTGACTTTTACTCAATGTAAAACCAGTTATCCCAATTTCTCTGTTCCACCAGTTTTCTTTGAGCCAGATTTGCCTCAAGATTGGAAACGAGAATTTTTGCGCGGTTATGCTGATGTTGCCGGTAATATTGACAATAGTTCTATTATAACTGGAGACCGAAATTATTTGGGCAAATTGAAACAAAAAATCTGTAATTAGCTTGTCATGTAGCCTTCAGGGGGGCATTTATATAAGTATTCCCAAATAGGGACTTCAGAAAAACATCTTGAAACAGTATTTTACGCTTAAAATAGGCATCCTATCTGTTCAAAGGATGTTTGGTATAGTTCACAGAGAGAAATATCCCCTGAATGCTTATTCTGCTATTGTATTGAGTGAAAAATGGAGGAACGGTATGGAAATAAACCCACAATACAAGCTCTTGTTGGAACGACTGTATGAAACCCACTATGTAGATATGTCGGGAGTCAACACAGCTACGACCATAGCCCTAGAAGATATGGAATATGAGGGGTTGATAGAGGCAAAAGAACCGGGCAGTCTTGAGTATCGCCTCACACTCAAGGGAGCCGAAGCAAAGAAATGTGCATAAAGGCGTTTCATACCAGTGACAAACGTAGAGACGTTGCGTGCAACGTCTCTACACATACACCTATGTCGTGATGGCTTTAGCCGCTCGGCCAGTGTGCCGTTTGAGTGTTTGCAACATCACAAGCCCTGGCCCACGCATGCGCGTGACAAAAAGACCTTCACCACCAAAGAGCGTTTTGATGCAGCCACCCACGGCTTGAATATCATAATCTACACTACCTGCAAATGCAGCAAGGTTGCCCGTGCTCACCAGAATTTCTTGCCCCTCGGCGAGTTGGTGCTGATTGAAGTCGCCACTGCCATGCACGAGTACACTGCCATTGCCCGAAATGCGCTGGAGGAATAGCCCAGCACCGCCAAACAATGCTGCCCCCCCTCGCTTGGCTACTGTCACTGTGATATTGAGCGTTTCGCCCCATGCGGCCAAGAAAGCGCCACGAGTGGTGACAATGGGACCTTGCGAGAGGTCCCACACGGCAATATGCCCTGGCTCATGAGAAGCCAACAATGCATACTGGTCTGGCTCATTTGTATCCATGTAGGTAAGGGTTACACCTTCGCCAGCCAGCCAGCGCCCGACTGCGCCACTCATACCACCGGGGATGCGCAGACGCCATGTTATGCCTTTCGAGTACGCCATCAGTGCGCCCTTACTGGCCCATGCAAATTCACCCGGCGCAAAATCCAACCGTGCAACTTGGGCAATTTCACCCGAAATGGTATGGTTCATATTGTGTTTCTCCTCTCAACTATGATCAGTCACATGCATGACATGCGATACGCAACACATAATGCTTGACATACATGCTGGTAGGTATTGTACCATGAACTCCATGCAACGTTTTGTCACAGCCATGGTACAATAGTCTTTCATGGATACTAGTGGATTGGATGACAGAATGAGAGCATGAGAGAAAAAAGAATGTATGCGCCTAGAATATGAACTGACACAGCGTGACGTAGAACATTTTAACGCTTACTTCTTCCGCACGTCGCACTTTTTCTACCTGCGACGGGTAAAAAACCGTATTATTGCTACCCTTATAGCTACAGTTGTGGGTATACTGGTTTCCTATGGTATTGGGTTCGATTTTTTTTGGGTTGCCCTGCCGCTCAGTGTTTTGGTACCGGTTATCACCTACTTCGCATATCCCGTGTTTGAAGAAAAAATGTATATCCAAAATGCCAATAAGCGCATCAGTAGGGAGAGCAACAAAGGATTGATGGGAACATATACCCTATCTTTCGACCAAGAAACCATTGAATTGACCTCTCAAGCCGGCCAAAAGAACATGACGTGGTCCGACATTGAGAAAGTAGATGCAACGGCAGACTATATCTACATCTTTGCGAGTTCACGGAACGCTATCATTATACCAGCAAGTGCATTTCAGAACGCATCAACCTACGCCAACTTCGTGGATATGGTGCAGCAATATCATAGTAGGGCAATGGCCAATAAGGAGCAGTTGCAACACGCCTGAATACAACAAAAAGGATATTTTTTCATTCTTTTTATTGCGACAAAAACGCTATTTTTAGGATAAAAATAGCGTTACAGTGTACTTTTCCAACAATAAAAAGCGACATGGGTATAGTGTTTACACGTTGATGACATGCAGGTGCCTGCGCAATAATTTGATTCTCATGATACAATATCCGCAACGCATGTCTTAAAGGGCCGGCATGGGGCCGGTTCTAAATCATAGAGAAATGGTAAAGACATTGCGTATAACTCATTGGAAAGCCAACTGATTGAAAGGGAGGGATGTATGGATTTTCCACCACATGTAAAGAACGAACGGCTAAAAGCTTGGGTTCAAGAAATGGCTGAGCTATGTAAGCCAGACAAAGTGCATTGGTGCGATGGTTCCGATGAAGAATACCAACATATGTGTAACTTGATGGTAGAAGCAGGAACTGCTGTCAAACTGAATGAGGAGAAACGCCCCAACAGCTATTTGGTTCGCTCCGACCCCGACGACGTGGCCCGCGTTGAAGACCGTACCTTTATTTGCAGTGTCAACAAGCAAAATGCTGGCCCTACCAACAACTGGGTAGACCCCAAGGAAATGAAGGAAACCCTGACTGGTCTTTTTGATGGCTGTATGCGTGGACGGACAATGTTCGTCATACCATATAGCATGGGACCACTCGGGTCACATATTGCACACATCGGCATTGAGTTGACAGACTCACCCTATGTGGTAGCCAACATGCGTATCATGACCCGCATGGGTCAAAAAGTACTAGACGTGCTTGGAGATGGTGAATTTGTTCCTTGTCTCCATTCAGTTGGTGCGCCCCTTGAGCCAGGGCAAAAAGATGTGCCATGGCCATGCAACAAGGATAACAAGTATATTGTTCACTTCCCAGAAGAACGCACAATTTGGTCATTTGGCAGTGGCTACGGTGGCAACGCATTGCTTGGCAAAAAATGTTTCGCGTTGCGCATAGCGTCTGTCATTGCGCGAGATGAAGGCTGGCTGGCTGAGCATATGCTCATTTTGGGTGTCGAGTCACCAGATGGCGAAAAGACCTATGTCGCCGCTGCGTTCCCCAGTGCGTGTGGAAAGACCAACTTTGCTATGCTCATACCACCTGAAGGGTTTGAAGGGTGGAAAGTTACAACGGTTGGCGATGATATTGCATGGATTAAGCCCGGCGAAGATGGACAAATCTATGCTATTAACCCAGAATATGGCTACTTTGGGGTTGCCCCCGGTACATCGGACGATTCCAACCCCAACGCTATGGCTGCATGTAGCAAAAATGCTATCTTCACCAATGTGGCACTCACGCCAGATGGCGACGTGTGGTGGGAAGAAATGACCAAAGAACCGCCGCCCTCTCTCGTAGACTGGACCCATTTGGATTGGACGCCCGATTGTGGCCGCAAAGCTGCCCACCCCAACGCCCGCTTTACTGCACCAGCATACCAAACCCCTTCCATTGACCCCAACTGGGAAAACCCCAAAGGTGTGCCTATCAAGGCCTTCATCTTTGGTGGACGCCGCAGCGATGTCGTGCCATTGGTCTACCAAGCATTCAACTGGAACTTTGGTGTGTATCTTGCTGCTACGATGGGGTCTGAAAAAACTGCTGCCGCCGCCGGCGCAGTCGGGCAGGTTCGCCGCGACCCGATGGCTATGTTACCCTTCTGTGGCTACCATATGGCAGACTACTGGAATCATTGGCTCCAGTTTGGCCGACAAATCAGAAACCCACCGCGCATCTTTGCTGTCAACTGGTTCCGCAAAGGCGAAGACGGCAAATTCACTTGGCCCGGCTTCGGTCAAAATATGCGTGTGTTGAAGTGGATTGTCGAACGCGCACGTGGCCAAGCAGTGAGCTTCGAGTGTGCTATTGGCTGGATGCCGCGCTACGAAGACCTTGAATGGACAGGGCTAGAAGAGTTTACACCAGAGAAGTTCAACGAAGTGATGAGTGTTGACCGTGAATTATGGAAGAAAGAACTTCTATTGCACGAGGAGCTGTTTATCAACCTCTATAACAAACTACCCAAGGAGTTTCTCGCCATTCGTGAGTTGATTTTGTCGGCCCTTTGGCGCTCTCCTGAAATACAAGGGTTAGCCCCTGAGCGTGACTAAACGAGTATAGCGGTGTGTGTTTGTGTGGAGAGACGTTGCATGCAACATCTCTCCATTATCCCATACCACTATAGCCTACGCTCTCTACCTGGTCTCTTAGACCGAATCTCCGGACCATGGTCCATTAGAAAGAAAGGAACCCTACATGACAAAAGCACGCTTACACTATCAACACAAACTAGACAATTTGCGCGGAGGCATCATCTATATGGGTACGCAGGTTGAAGAAGCCCTACAGCATGCGATGAAAAGCCTTAAAGTGTGGAATACAGCACTGGCCTCGCAAGTTATTGCCGATGATCAGCAGATTGACACGTTGCAACATAACCTCGAAGAGGATGTTATCAACATCATCGCCACGCAGCAACCAGTGGCCTACGATGTGCGCCTAGTTGGTTCTGTGTATGCCATTGCTGCCGAACTCGAACGCATGGGAGACTATGCATGCCACATTGCACGCCGCACACGTAGCCTTACCCAACAGTCCGCAATCGTTATGCCAACTGAAGACGTGTTCAAAATGGCCGACATAGCCCAAGGCATGCTACGCACAAGCCTGCATGTACTTGATGAACTCGACACCACTCGCGTTGAACACCTCAAACGAAGATATTCCCAGATAAATACCCTTGAACAACATGTCCGTGATGCGTTTATTGTATTAGCGCACAAAGAGCCAAGCAAGCTCACCGCTGTCCTTGACTTGCTCGACATTGCACATGCCTTGCAACGTATCGCAGCACGTACTATCAATATTGCTGAGCGTGTGGTGTATATTGAAACAAACTCGATGGACCCATCCGAGTAAATCGTATTGTAGAGACGTTGCACGCAACGTCTCCAACGCTTCCAACACAGTCAGTTTGTACATACGTTATGCCAATCCTCATTGATGGTCACAACCTTATTGGACATATACCGAGCATAAGCCTCGCCGACCAAGATGACGAAGCCCAACTCGTCATTTTGCTACGGCGCTATGCTGCCCGCAAACGCTCACGACGCATCATCGTTATCTTTGACCATGGCGTCTATGGGCATCCCCACAATCTCAATGGCTATGGCGTACAATGTCATTTTGCTATCAACCCCAAAGATGCCGACAATGAGATGGTCCGACGCATACGGGCCATTCAGCAGCCCGACAAGTACAATTGGCAGGTCGTCACCTCAGACCGTGCCGTGGCGCATGCAGCACACACACGTGGCATTACCGTGGTAGCCTCAGACGTGTTCGCCGATAGGCTTTTGCAACCCCCTTCGCCCCACGATGCCCATAGCACCTATGCCTCACGCAAGAATAAACCAACAGAAGCATCTCGAAAGGTCCAAGAAGCACTGATAGCCAAAAAAGCCTCTGCACCCCTCTCGGAGAAGGAAATTGAAGAGTGGTTGCGCCTATTTGGGTTTGACGATGAGGTATAATACCTATATGAAAGATATATACCAGATGATGTCAGACCACTGTGCTACATGTGGTAGCCTGCTCATAGGTCTCTATTACACCATACCCGGCAAGGATGGCCATTACTGCCAGCGGTGCATTGAAACACGTCCGCGCTGTGATAGTTGTGGTGCTCCTGTGGGGCAAGCACATTGGCAACTCCACGATGGGCGCTTGCAATGTGCAACATGCCATGCAACCGCTATCTATGACGTATCCCTAGCCCAAACCCTCTACCACGAGACTATCAACAACGTTGCAACACAGCTAGGGCTAACCATACGCATGCCTGTGGCTTTTCGCCTTGTGGATGCGCCCACATTGCATGCCTTGCATGTACCGAGTGACAATGCCTATGTCCCCGGTCATGAAACAGTTCGCCCCCTCGGACTCTACCATCGGAAAGGCAATGTGCGTGTTATCTACCTGCTCTATGGTATCCCGCGTTTGCTCTTTCGCATCACGGTGGCCCATGAATATGCGCATGCATGGCAGGGTGAGCAATGCCCCATGCTCGAAACGCCAATGCTGCGCGAGGGCTTCGCCGAGTGGGTAGCCTTCTATCACATGCTCTTTTTGGGAGCAACCAAAGCAGCCCGGCGTATGATAGACATACCGCACCCCTACCAACCGGCCTTGGAATATATGTTTGAGCTAGAGCGGCGGTTTGGCAAGCATGGGTTGATACAATATATCAAGCAAGCACGCTAAACCCCACAAAGGGTAATTCATATGAATTTTACCAACGCCCAGCACAATGCTATTGTTCTGCATGGCAACCTCGTCGTAACTGCCGGCGCGGGTAGCGGCAAAACCCGTGTGTTGGTAGAGCGCTACATACGCCTACTCACCGAAAGCCAACCGGAACCAGATGCATCAGCACTCCTTGCTATCACCTTTACCGAAAAGGCCGCCCGTGAAATGCGCGACCGTGTGCGCAGCACCGTTGAGCAACGCGCCCGTGCAGCTTCGCGCAGTGAACAACCATTTTGGGAAGCATGCCGCGTAGCTGTCGAATCGGCACGTATTGGCACCATCCATAGCTTTTGTGCCACCCTGCTACGTCTCCACCCAGCCGAAACAGGCCTTGACCCGACCTTCACCATCCTTGACGAGGTACAAACCGGCTTGCTCATAGCCGAAAGTATAGATGTAGCCTTGGGCAAAATAGCCTCTGCATCGCAAGACTCGATCCAAGGCTCAGCACAAAGCGTTCCCAGTTCATTGTTTGATGAGTATAGCCCAGATGAGTTGCGTACTATGCTCACTGGCATGCTACGCAAAGGCTTGTCAGTGGAAGGGTACACGACAGCAGATGCATTGATGACCCTATGGCAACAAGGCATACCCCGTATCCAAGCGCATGTCGTAGAAGATATGTTTGGCGACCCGGTATGGTGCGATGCGTGCGAGTCGCTGTTCGCTATGCAATCCATTCCCAATGGCAATGACCGCCTCAGTGAGCAATTTACGCTCTTGGCAGCGTGGCTAAATCAACATCAACCCCCGCTTTCACATATGCCCGATTTTACACCCATCAAACAGATTAGCTTGCAAGGTGGCGGCAAAAAGGTGTGGGGCAGTAGCGATAATGTCGCAGCAGCCAAGCAAATCTTGCGCACCCTGCGCGACCGCTACAAAACCTTTGCAAACCTGTTTGAGCTAACGCCTGATCCTGAACTCGATACACGTGCAGCCAATGTCGTACTCGAACTGATAGAAGTCTATCGTGCCGCACGCGAACACTACACCAAGCGCAAACAAAACCTAGACGCACTCGATTTTGATGACCTCATACAACGCACACGCACGCTCCTTGAAAAACACCCCATAGCACGCGCACGTTGGCAAGCCGAGTTGCGGGCAGTATTGGTAGACGAATTTCAAGATACCGATGACAACCAACGCGCTATTGTCTATGCGCTAACCGGGTTAGATACATCTGCGCCCTCCCCCGTAGAACAGGCATCTTGCCCCTCTGTACCATCGCTCTTCATCGTTGGCGATAGCAAACAATCTATCTATCGCTTTCGTGGGGCCGATGTCAGCGTCTTTAGGCGCGTAGAGCAAGATATACTCAAACGCCAAGGGCAAGCAATACAACTCAACACATCCTTCCGCACCCATCCGCACCTGCTCAATTGGATTAACCATATCACTGAAACGGTCTTTTCCCGTACACGTCCATTGCAGCCCTACGAAGTCGTTTTTGAACCGTTGCAAGCGCACCGCCCCGAACCAGAGCATACCTGTTGCGTAGAAATGCATATTGTTGTTGAAAGCGATGCAGAAGCCGTGCAAGACACGACGACACCAGACGATGCCCAAGAAACCTCACCACAACCCACGCAACAACCTGTAGGTTGGCGTGAAAAGCTCCAAGCTGGTATTGCTGCCACACGCGATACAGAGGCACGCATCCTTGCCGAACGCATCAATGCACTGGTACAAGGCAAAGCCGGCACCATTGTGTATGATAGCAAACAGGAATGCTGGCGCACCCCCGACTATGGCGATTTTGCATTGCTCTTTCGTACAGCTACAGTCTTTGAGCACTATGAACAGGCTTTTCGTGAGGCGGGCATTCCCTACCTAACGACGGCCGGCCGGGGCTACTATGGGCGCAAAGAGGTACAAGACATCATCCACCTGCTGCATGTGCTCAATGACCCGCTCGATGAGTTTGCGCTGGTTGGCGTGCTACGTTCGCCACTCTTTGCGCTTGACGATGACACCATTCTGCATCTACGGTTGACCTCTCCATACAAGAGCCTGTGTAGTTTGTTTATGGCACGCGGACGGAGGACGGAGGACGGAGGACGGAGGACGGAGGACGGCGAACCGGAGACGGGGGGCGGCGAACCGGAGTCCCCGGTCCCCGGTCTTCCGTCCCCGGTCAAACTTCAAGATGCGACAGTGGTGTTTGCGCGTAACACATTGCGCGAGTTGTATACGATGCGTGGGCAAATGACAGTGGTGGAGTTGTTGCGCATGGCTCTAGCGAAAACAGGGTATCTGGCGACTATCAGCGGCTTGCAAGATGGCGACCGGCGGCGGGCAAATGTGGAGAAGTTGATTGAAGCAGCGCGTCAAACAGGCACGGGGGGGTTGAGTGCGTTTAGTGCCTATCTCGATACGCTGTTGCAGTCGGAGTCGCGTGAAGGAGAAGCCCCCATGGAAGCCGAGGGAAGCGTGCGCCTCATGACCATACACCGCAGCAAAGGGCTTGAGTTTCCCATCGTCGTATTGCCAGACTTGGGGCACAAGCCCTTTACACCAAGCGATTTGTGGCTTGCACACGATAGCTACGGTATCGCTATGCAGTTGCGCAACGAAACGGGGCAGTGGGAGAAGCCGGCGGCATATCAGATGGCCCGCTACGAAGAACAACGCATGGACCGCGCAGAGCGCGAGCGCCTACTGTATGTAGCCCTCACCCGCGCCTGCGATCACCTCATCCTCAGCGGCCCAGCCGCCAAGAAAGATGGGCAAGATTGGCTGAGTTGGCTCATCAATGCCATGGGGTGGTCTTGGGAAGATGACGGCCCGCCAGCGGGCACGCATGGCGAAATGCAGATATGGCGCTACCCGGACGGGTGAGGTTATTTGATTCTATACTATGTGGAGGTACAAAATATGCTTATACCTATTGCTGATGATATTCTTGAGGCAGCAGAAATGTCGCCAAGTGATGTGCTGCAAGAGTTAGCTCTAACGCTGTTTCAGCAAAATCGCTTAACGCTTGAAGGTGCAAGTCGTCTTGCTGGTTTAGATCAATTGTCATTCCAACGGTTGTTAGCTAGTCGCCATATTCCTCTGCATTACGATACTACGGACTTGGCAGCAGATGTGCAAACCTTGGAGCAATTGGGTTGGTTATGATAGTTGAAGTAGCAGAAAATTGAGTGAAACGAAAGCCAGAAATGTATCTGTAAGGAGTAAACACCATGAAACATGTTGCACCGTTGCGCTACGACGTTGTCTTCAAAAAAGCCTTCAGTGTGCCGGAGATATTCTCCGCTTTCGTCAGCGATGTGCTCGGCACACCAGTGCAAGTAGAACGAGTAGAAACCGAAA
>CAZVEN010000070.1:0-6829 GCA_964626155.1 uncultured Chloroflexaceae bacterium
GGCCACTTGCGTATCTACAACCTGCACACCCGTAATATCTACAATAGCAACATCGACGCGATTGTTAGCTACTCCTTCGAGCAACATTTCCATTATCTGCTGTGCTCGTCGCGTATCTATGCTGCCAATGAGCGGCATGACTACGACACTATCTGAAATGGGCAAGAGGGGGGCCGAAAGTTCACGCAACGCTGCTTGTTGCGCCTCGATAATTTGTTCTTGGAGTTCAGCTCGCTCTGCTTCACTCGCCTTTATATCGGTCATATCACGCATGATGGTAGATAGAAAGTCTACCGTACCGTCTTCGTGTTTGTGAGCAATGATGACTTGGGAGACAGGCGTTTCTTGCCCGGTCATGCTCATGCGGTTTATAAGTATATTTTCTCCGTTCCACACACCATCACGTATGGCAGTAGGTATCCCCTCCTCGTGAATACGACGGACGGCCTGTTCCGGGTGAAAATGACTCATTTTATGCTGCGATACATCTTCATCTGCACCTAGCCCTATCAACTCCCGAAAGGCTTGGTTTATCATAATGATGTTACCCTCCATATCAGCAGAACCAACAGCGTCTGTTGTCTTTTCGATAATATCCACATAGCGTTGCATCTCTTTTTCGGCTTGCTTGCGCTCGGTAATATCGCGGGCAAAGGCATACATAAATTCTTCATCATCGAAAAACATAAAGTTTGCCATGATTTCCACTGGATAAGTTGAGCCATCTTTGCGCTGATGGCGAGTTTCAAATGTCGTCATCCCTTGTGCTTTCATGTTCTCCCACTGTCTTGTCCATCTATCTCTATCCATAGAAAAGTTGGTATCAACATCGGCTATACTCTTTGTCAACAACTCCTCAGCAGTATAGCCTAGGTTTCTGCACGCGGACTCGTTGACATAGACGAAACTAGCGTCTGGTTTTGTCCAAAACACGCCATCTGCAAGGCGATCTATGGCGAGTTGGTTGACGCGGGCTGTGCGCTCGGCTTGCTTGCGCTCGCTGATGTCTACCGAGTAGCCAATCATGCCAATGGAGGAACCGGCTTCATCATAGAGCAACGAGAGTGAGATCCAAATAGGAAACCTGCGTCCTGTTTTATCCCATGTTATGGACTCTGTTTCAATGTACCTTTGAGCTTGGAGTTGGACCGCAACCTCGTTGAGCAAGATGTCGTGTTGGTCGGGTGGGTAGATGAATGTGATGTGTTGGCCGATAGCCTCTTCAGGCGTATACCCATAGATACGTATAGCGGTCTTATTCCAACTGATAATGGTTCCATCCATGCGCGTTACAATGACGGAACCGGGTACTTGGTCAAGTATTTGCGCTTGCCTATACACTTCGGCTGTGCGTTCTTCCACACGCTGTTCTAGCTCGGCATGCATTTGGCGCATGTATTCCTCGGCACGATGTTGCTGGGTGATGTTACGTGCTACTCCCATGACACCAAAGATGGTGCCATCGGCATCGTGCAATGGTATTTTGTGTGTATCGAATACATGTACTTCGCCACCCAACACAGCCGGGTCATGGGGGTTGTGGATGTGCTCGCCGGTTTCAATCACGGCGCGGTCGTCGGCCCGAAAGCCACGAATGCCCTTTTCTTCATTACCCCAGATGAACTCATCGGGGAAGCCAACCTCGCTATCACCCTTGCCCACCATGGCTTCGGGCGTTGTGCCAAGCATGGTAGCTATCGTGCTATTTGCCCAAAGGTATTGATAGTCTTGGTCCTTCACAAAAATATACCCTGGTATGGTATCTATCAGGGTGCGAAACATGACGTGTGTACGGTGCAACTCGGTTTTGAGTTGCGCAACTTCTGCCTGTAGCTCTTCGTAGCTTTTCGGCTGGTCCATATTATTATTCTCCTTTTGTTAGGTTTCAGGTTTCAGCTTCCCTGTCACCTGTTCCCTGTCACCTGTTCCATACTCTGCCGACCACGAATGGGGGCCACGAATAAACGAATGATGTCACCCCACAACCGTGCTCGTCGCTGGAAGACGTTTCAGAGAAAGAACGTATCTACGCAGTAGAACGTAGGTGGGCGGAAGAATATTCGTTTATTCGGTTCCTATTCGTGGTCGGCAAGCCTCGCGGCTTCGCGCCTATCCCGTTGCAAAGCCACCTAGGGTGCCACGCACTCCCAAAAGTGCGTGGCACCAGTCACTCACACCTCACACCTATCACCTATCACCTATCACCTGTCACCTGTCCTCCAACCCCTGTATCGCGTAGGCCATACCACTCTGCAAGCTGCCGCGTGTGACAATGCTGCTCAGGTCAGTACCCAAACTCACCAACGTCTGGGCCATCGTTGGCCCGATACCGGTGAGGACAACCTGTGCCCCAAGCAACTTCACGGCTTGTGCTGCTTGAATGAGTGCATTGGCCACTTGCGTATCTACAACCTGCACACCCGTAATATCGAGAATAGCCACCTCGGACTTGTGTTGGGCTACCCCTTCTAGCAGTGTCTCCATTATCTGCTGTGCGCGGCGGGTATCTATGCTGCCAATAAGCGGCATGATGACGGCCTTGTCGGAGATGGGCAGGAGGGGTGCTGACAGTTCCTGCAACGCCGCTTGTTGTGCGTCTATCACCTGTTGTTGTAGGTTGTGTCGCTCGGCCTCAGCACACTGTTGTGATGTCATATCACGGATGATAGCCGGCACAGCAAACGGGTTGCCATTCGTATCGCGCAAAATGGTCATAGAGAGTTGTACGAGAAAGGTGCTACCATCCTTACGACGCCCCGTGAGAAAGCCAGACCAACTTCCTGTAGCCAAGCCCTCTTCAAAAACGCCTGGTATCCGTTCGCGTTGGTCTTCTTCTGTAAACAATGTTGTATTGATTATGCCAAGTGTGTCATTGCCATAGCCAAACATCGTGCGAAAAACTGGGTTTGCATAGGTCATGATACCATCAAATGTGGCAATGCCAATGGCATCTGGAGCGCTTTCTGCGAGGGCTTTAAAAACACGCAGATCATCCTCGGCTTGCTTTTGTTCGGTGATGTCACGGTTGCTGGAGCGGGTGCCAAGCCATTCGCCATCTTGGTTGTAGACGGGTTGGCTGACATGTTGAATCCAACGCTCTTCGCCATCGCTACGCACAATGTGTATATCAATGGGGGGAACTGTCACGCCCTCTTGGGCGGCTTCTAGGCAATTGGCCAGCAATTGCCTATCATCGGGGTGCGCAAGCTTGGCCAGCAACCCGGCATCGTTGAGAAATGACTCGACGAGGTAGCCGGTGATACTCTCGCATGCCGGCGACATATAAGTAAACTGTCCATCTGGCTCACGGAAATATTCCCAATCATACGTATAGTCGGCTATCATACGGAAGTGTTCTTGGCTCGTCTGTAACTCTTTCTCCATCCGCTTGTATTCAGCAGCGCGTTCCTCTATACACTGCTCCATCTCTTTGTAGCACTGTTCTAGCTCTGCGACACGTTGGCGTAGCACGGTCACTTCGTCGTGCGTGCTTTCTGAGACGCTTTGATGTTCTGTCATAGGGTTTATACCTTTCGTTACCTATGTATATACTACCAAGACTTCTCGCAGCATTGCAGCGTACCAGCAAAGCATTGCATGTTCCTTTTTGTATAGCTTTGCGTTCTTTGCGTCTTTGCGCGAGGTCTTCATGAAAAAAGAGATGATGTTCGTTGTACACACATGGTGGTAGGTGGAGTACGTTTCGATACATGGTGGGCCTCATATATATTATTATGCAAATAGGGTTTTTAGGCAATGGGGGTTTTCCCTACCTTGAGGTCGCAATAGTTCATACGTTATATACATATTGAACCGCCAAGCTGCCAAGAGCGCCAAGATAAAAAGACTCTTTGTGTGCTCTGTGCCTTTGTGGTGAGCAAACAGTGAACTACAGAGTGAAGGTAGGTATTCCGGCTAGGAGAAGTTGGAGACGTTGCGTGCAACGTCTCTACATACACCTTTTTTCGCATATCTGGTGGCACGCACGTTTGGGAGTGCGTGGCACCCGTAGTGTGCGATGGTAGGGGCGAGTGGCCACTCGCCCTTACGTTTGAAAACAGGCTCCTACGTACCCCGCAGACTTTTGACAAATGCGGCAGCATGCTCCACAACCTGCCCGGGTGGTGCCTGCTCGATGCAGTTGATTAAGGCACTCCCTACAATGGCTCCATCGGCTATGGCGCTTACGTGGGCTACATGGTCGGCTGTGCTAATGCCAAACCCGATGACTAATGGCAAGGTGGTATGACGCCGCACACGCGCAATAAAATCGTGCAACCCGGCCGATAGGTTTGTGCGCGAGCCAGTGACGCCGGTGAGGGATACACAATAGATAAACCCACTAGCCAGTTGTGCAATCTTGGCAATGCGCTCATCGGGCGTGGTTGGGGCTACAAACAAGATATGGTCTAGCCCATGGGTCGTTGCGTGCTGGCGCAACTCGGTGGCCTCTTCCGGGGGGAGATCGGGCACTATCCACCCATCGCCACCGGCAGCGGCTAGGTCGGCACATGCACGTGCTACCCCATAGCGCACAAGGGGGTTATAGTAGCCCATTGAGAGCAAGGGCGCAGCTACGCCGCGTGTGCGCAAACTGGCGATGGTTTCTAAGCAAAAGGGAAGGGTGACGTTATGTTCCAAAGCACGTTGTGCTGCTCGTTGTATGGTAGTGCCATCGGCAAGCGGGTCTGAAAACGGTATGCCAAGCTCGAACATGTCGGCACCAGCGGCCTCAAGTGCCGGGACAAGCGCAAGGGTACTCTCGCGTTGCGGGAAGCCTGTCATCAGGTAGGGCATCAGAGCAGTGCGCGACTCGGCGCGTAGGCGTGTGAACATGTCGGCAATACGACTCATCTTTTTCTGCTCATTTCTCTCTCTATCTCATGGAAAGATACAATTTTCATTTCCTCTTCGTTCATGTTTTACACGAGTAAGAGCCACTTGTCAAAAAAGGGGTAAATCTTGTTTAAACGTGCTGTCTCTAATCTACTGATTGAAAAACATAGCCGTGTATGGTACACTATAGTTCATTATAGAAGAAGCTACTCGCATGAAGGAGTGCTACAAGCAAGTAGATGCTTAGGTGTAACGGAAATAGATGCCTAGTGGCTACGTGTGAGCGACGTGGGGACCAGCAGCGAGGAGCCCTAGAACTAACCATCTACAACCGAACATCTAAGTAGTTGGATAGAGTGTTTCTTATGATAACAAGAGCTTATAGCGGTAGTGGACGTAGCCTTCGCCCAACGAAGCTGGAAAGTTTTGGGCCCTACTCAATCCTACGACAGCAAAAAGGAGGAGGGAAGTAACAATGGATGATGATGCAGTGCCTACAGTGATGATTGTTGAAGATGATCCTGCTATACGTCGCCTGTATAGTTTTCTTCTTACCAATAGTGGGTACAATGTAGTAGAGGCCGAAGATGGGCAGGCAGCGTTGGAGCAATATAGTGAAGAACCATGCGACCTTATCATCACCGATATGAATATGCCACGTATGGGTGGTATGGACTTGGTGCGTGAGTTGCGTGCCCAAAAATCGGACGTCCATGTTATTATGGTGACAGCCTATGGTACTCCAGACACCGAGAAAATGGCCTTTCGTTTGGGTGCCAATGAGTATATTGCAAAGCCGTTTGATTTTGAAGAGTTGGAAGGCCGCGTTCGTACATTTTTTGAAGGCTTTGAAGACGACGATGACGACGAATAATACTACGACCAACGTGATTTGCTATTGCGGGTGTCCTCCACTTGCAGCAGATGGGTTTTGTATATCTTTTTCTGTCCTTCGTCAGTTTCATTTCATTCAGGTACATGCTACAAAACGATACATGAAGAGCATGAGCTATGCCATTGTACCCGATGCTCTCACAATGAATGGTAAGACGTTTTTCTATGATAGTGTGTAGTACAAAGCACGACAAACAACAATTAGTTTTGCAAAGACAGGCACTATGCCTGTCTTGTTTGGCTATGCTGTAATAGTATACAAAAAGTTATGTGTGTCCATATGTGGGGCTTGCTAGTGGCAAGCCCCACAATCATGCCCTCACAAGGGTAGGTATTGAACCGCCAAGACACCAAAAGCGCCAAGATGTAAACGAGAGATGGGCAAAGGATTGTTCACGATATGCAGAAATGATAGAGACCTACCCTGACACCTCACACCTCATACCTCATACCTGACACCTGACACCTGACACCTCATACCTGACACCTGACACCTCATACCTGACACCTGACACCTGACACCTCATACCTCATACCTGACACCTGACACCTGACACCTGACACCTCATTTAGGCACATCGTTCCAATAGCTTATCAAGTTGCCATGTTGGTCATAGAGTGCCCCATCATCGCGTTGTGTATCGCTCCATATTTTGCGCCCATGGTTGGCGAAAAACTTGGTTTCGTTGGGCCAGATGGTTTCATCTATGCCGGGGTGGTTTTGGTTGCCGGTGACGCTGATAACGCGCCAACCGGTGAGGTTTACCGGTTCAGAACTGATATTTTGCAGTTGCACGATTTCGCCAACTTTGTCAATGTTCATGATTTTCACTGGGAAGTTGGGCGCGTCGGCTGGGTTGGGTGGAGTATGTGCTGGCGCAGCCTCTGGTTGTGATTCCTGGTCCGCTTCGTCTGGCGCAGGTTCCGGTTCGGGCGCAGGCCCAAGTTCCGGTTCGGGCGCAGGTTCTGGCGAGGGCGCAGGTGCAGGTTCTGGCGAGGGCGCGGATGTTGATGTTACAGCAAAGGATGGCGCAGACACAGGTGCTGGCGCTGGCGTACTACTGATCGTTTCTTTGCGCTCCTCGACAGGCTTAGTGGC
>CAZVEN010000070.1:6929-11491 GCA_964626155.1 uncultured Chloroflexaceae bacterium
CGGTTTGGCTTCAGCAACGGCCGGTTTGGCTTCAGCAACGGCCGGTTTGGCTTCAGCAACGGCCGGTTTGGCTTCAACCGCCGGCACTGGACCCTTCTCCGTTGGTTTCGCATCATCCGATGCTGTTGGTGATGCAACCGAACGTAACCCAACAGGCACTATGATAGGTATGACTAATGGCACAGTAATAGGCACAAACCGTGGCATAAAGCCCGGTGCCAAAACAGGTACCGTGAGCGGAAGCGTCATATACTCGATGTCGAACCATTTCCCTTTTTCTTGCACGAATGGAGACCCCACTACATGTCCTCGCTTTCTATGACAAAAATAGCACTTACAAGCTATGCATGCACAATGCCCCTATTGTAGCATACCTAGCACTGAACGTTGCTACGTGGTGTCATAGCAATTAGGAGAAACCGGCAATGATGCCATTGATGGTTGAACGTAGGTGGTCTACATCCTTGCACACAGCATAGCGCCAATAGCCATAGCTCTGCGCAACATGCCCATGCCCACGTATCTGCTGAGGAGCTACGCGGTGCTCCAAACTCGATACTGCCTCGCACCAACGCCGTGCGCCCGCAACTTTTTGGCGGTCTTGCTCATCTTCCATGCCCTTGATTTCAAGGATGAGGTGTAGGCGTGGGCTGTTGGGGTCTTGCAGGTCTTTAGCAAGCACGACGATGAAATCTGGTATATATTGATGCATCTTCTCTGCGAAGTGGTAGGGAATGGTAAAATCGAGTTTGTAGTTGCGCACATACCACACCACATGGTCGTGGGATTCAAGTATCTGCGCGGCACGTTTCTCCCAACGGCTCTCTAGCACGACATGGGAAACGTGGCTGCGCGTTGTCTTCCAGATTGGGCGCGTGGTGTTAAAGATGACATCGCGTGTTGTGCCTTCGGGCCGG
Organism: uncultured Chloroflexaceae bacterium; assembly: GCA_964626155.1. GTDB lineage: Bacteria > Chloroflexota > Chloroflexia > Chloroflexales > Chloroflexaceae > JAAUSY01. The sequence continues at coordinate 7,847 of CAZVEN010000070.1, forward strand.
TAGCTATCAAGCACCGGCAAGAGAGCAGGTTTATCGGTGACGGTTATATCGCGCAGCTCGTCGCGGAGACGTTCGGCTATAGCTTTTTTGTAGCGCTCGAGGGCTATTTCTTCCATGCACGACTCATCGCTCAAGTCTATCCGCGTCGCAACATATTCCTGCACCAACCTAGCAACTTGGTAAAATATCTGATGCCTAACAGCTTGCTCACGCATATCATGCAAAATGGTGTTGGTAATATCAAAGAGCGTTGTTTGTAGGCGCTTGGTGATGTAGTAGGCGCGTCGTTCGTGCAGTGTGCTGGGTGCAACAGCCGCTACCGGCCCCATTTGCTTGGTTGGTGCTTCCATCGTTACAAATGTTGGTTCACCTGTGGGCGATACTTTTAAGATGGGCATATTGGCAATATCTGCTGTAACCTGTTGGCGTATATCGCTCAGATAGCCGATGACACGGGGGAACCGTATTTCCATATGTGCCCGCTCGGACAAAGCTCGCACGGTGCTTATATCGGGCGGTGGCTTATGTACAGCAGATCTCGTTTCTTGCACGGGAATGGCTTGGAAGGGGATGCCATATATATCTACAAACTCTGGCGTAGTCAAGTCATCGTAGCTAGAACGACGTAAACCGCGCCCGACAACCTGTTCTACCAACAGTTGCGATGTGAAGGCTCGCAAGCCCAAGATATGCGTGACGGTTTGGGCATCCCACCCCTCGGTGAGCATACCCACGCTAACGACACAGCGCACATGCTCGCCCGGCTGGCCGGGCTTGCCAACCGTGGCCAATATTTTCCGTAGCCGCTCGGCCGAGTCAGCACGGCTTTCGCCTTCAGTACGGCTTTCGGCATCATTCAACAAACGTGTATCTATGCGTATAGTGACATCGGGCTTGCCGGCTTCATTCCGTAACTCAGGAAAAAGTTGCCCAGATGCAATATGCGCATGCAACACTTCGGCTGTCTTGGTTTCATTGCATACTACAATAAGCACCGGTGGTGTCGTGCGCCCGGCTTGCTGCCATATGTCTCGTGTTTTGCGCCATTCGCTGGCTAGGGTGACAAGTGCGCCTTCAACCCCAACAAGCGTTTGTATAAGCGTTTCGCCTGTTGGGTCGCCCTTGCGGGCTGTCTTGGGCAACTTAGTTTTGATGCTATCCCATAGGTTAAAGTAGCGCGGAAGAATGTCGCCAGCATTATCATCTACGGGTATGCGCGGCACTTTGACGATGCCACATTCGATAGCATCAACCAAACCAAAATCGCTGACTATCCATTCAAAAGGGGTGCCTTCTTCACGCCCACTGCCGCTGATATAGTAGGGCGTGGCCGACATGTCTATGCACATGTTGATTTTGCGCACGGCATGGATGCGGTCTAGCCCACCAACCCAAATAGTAGCTTCGCGCTCTTCCTCTGGGTCTGATGTGGCTTTCTTTTTGCGCGTGCGTGTAGATTCAAACATATCTTGCATCGCGGCATAGTCATCGGTGCTGATACGATAGGCATGGTGTCCCTCGTCATTAAACACGAGGATGTTGCTCTTTTTGCCAAGGTCACGCAGGGTGCGGGTGCAAAAAGCAGTATCGCTTTCGGGCCCTAGCTTGACGACGCTGCGGGTGTGTGTATCGTCTTGGGGTTGGAAGATATGCCAATTGGTGATGAGGTAGCGCCCCTGCCCTAGGTGTGGGCGCATAGAAATGGGCACAAGGTCAAAGCGTTGGTAGTAGTTGTCGTCGTTGGTGGGGAGTAGCACTTGCAGGCGCTCTTTGACAGTGAGGTTTGGAGCAACAACGAGGATAACATCGCTAAAGCGTTTGTCTTGACGACGGGCTACTTTGTTGAGCACGCTCCAAGCGATGATCATGGCCATGACAACGGTTTTACCGCTGCCAGTGGCAAGCTTGAGGCAGTAGCGCACAAAGTGCCCGCCATCGTTGGGCACATCTATGCCAGTTTTTGCGCTATGCGGCGCTTCGGTGAGCCAGATGATGGTTTCGACGGCTTCGCGTTGGCAGTAGAAGAGGGGTTGCTCGCGCTCGTCGCTCCAGTGACGCAACAGGTCACGGGTGATGCGGGTTGTGCCGGGGTAGCCGGCGGTGCGCCACTCGGTAAGGCGCTGGCGTATGGTGTTCACAAGATCGAGTGGCACATGCTCTTGCTCGGCCAGTGAACGCATTTGGGTGCGGTTGCCACGGTAATAGCTGGCTGGCCGCCGTCCTTGACGCAGCATGGGCGCATCGCCGCTGAAGTCATAGTGTTGGGTCGGTTCTTCAAACGGTCTACTGATGATTGGGTTTTCGACTGTGTTCGATATGGTCATGGGTCCGTGCCTTGGTTATATCATCTACAAAACAGTCCGGATGCATCCTACACTTTCTTTTTTCATGAAGACCTCGCGCAAAGACGCAAAGAACGCAAAGCTATACAAAAAGGAACATGCAATGCTTTGCTGTACGCTGCAACGCTGCGAGCTGTCTTTTTGTGCTGATAAGACTTCGGAAGTCTCACCCTATCTACCCGGCATCTTGTGCCGCCAGCAACGCCTCCAATTGTCGGATGCGCTCCTCGGCTTGGCGCACCTTGTCTTCGGCCAGCTTGCGAGCCTGCTCCGCCTCCATATAGGTGTTGAGCTTATTCTCGTCCTTGTCGTACCACGCCACCCAATCGTTATATGGCCCTATCCACACCTGCAACGCCTCTATCCAATACCACCCACGGGAATCTGGTGTTTGTTTGTGGTACTCCCCATCCTCGCCCATCACCAACACGATGATTGGCGGCGGGTATCCTAGCTTCCACTTTACCGCATCTATGATGATATACACTGGTATCCCTATTTTGGCATAGAGCTTCACCTTGTTCTCTTTGCGTTTACCGTCCACATCCACCAAGCGTGTGCTTGGTGATGTCACCTCTAGCACCAATACCACATGCCCCTTTGACCGCTTCAGGTGAAAAACACCTCCCTCGAAAAAAACTTGTACGCCGCGTATCACAGCAAGGTCTGGCGCATGGCTTTTGATATGTTTTATCCCCCAGTTAATAAGCATATCGTGCAAGACCACGGTACCTTGCTCATGCCCAACATGCGCTTTCATACCATCGTATAAGTCATCACATAGCTCAAAATGTTTTTTGGTTTGGCTCACTCTATCCCCCAATTGTGGATGTAGCACATCCTCAAGTGTCAACGGCATACGGGCCCCTACCTCTATTCCATCTACCCAAAATTCAACTTCGCGCCACCCGTAGAAGAAAATGTCATCGGGCGGAGGGAGGTCCTCCTCTGGCACATCGCTGCGAGGGGGCAGGATGATTTCCCCTGTTCCCGGCATCACGATATAGTCTTGTGTGGTAGGAGTGGTAGGAATAGCAATACATGTTTCAGTTTGTGCCATATTCTTGCTCCTTTCGTACATAGGTGTTAGGTGTGCCTCGCCGGAGTACAGATTTTAACGCCCAGACACAACGCGATACACCCCTCTCCATTATAGCTTACTCCAACGGTTTTACAAATTCTCGTGGAAAGGGTTTAACGCAAAGGCGCAACGTTCAGCGATTCAGCGGGCTGCCTTGCCCTGCCGACCACGAATAGGGGTTCCTCCACAACCGTGCCTGCTGGCATATGTATCAGAGCGTAA
>CAZVEN010000071.1:0-11477 GCA_964626155.1 uncultured Chloroflexaceae bacterium
TTGCTGTTGGCGGCACTGGTGTTGCTGTTGGTGGAACGGGTGTTGCTGTTGGTGGGACGGGTGTTGCTGTTGGTGGAACGGGTGTTGCTGTTGGTGGGACCGGGGTCGCCGTTGGTGGGACGGGTGTTGCTGTTGGTGGGACCGGGGTCGCCGTTGGTGGGACCGGGGTCGCCGTTGGTGGGACGGGTGTTGCTGTTGGCTGTACTGGCACAACACATTCGTGCATAGCCGATGCACCAATCATAAAGACAGAGTCACCAGCGTCGGGGTTGTACCACTGTGATGTTGAACCACCATTGCTCTCTGGCTTGGGTGCATCAACTTCAATATTAACAACACTGGTTTCAGCAGGCACATCCTCAAGAATAAGCGTCACGATGTTGACTTCGGGTGTTTGTGGTTCCGCAACCTGCTGCTCAGCAGTCACACCACCAGCCGTAGCTCTCGCAATAGCGATACGCTGATCTCTTCCGTCTGCATCATGCACTTCCCTATCCATAATGGCTATTTGCACTTTGAGGTCGGCTGCATATGGCATGGGGCTAGGCAGAGTCAAGGTTGCCTGTGCAGGGCCACGGAAGCCCGCACCCATGTGACCGCCCCAAGCATACTCTAATGATGTATCGTATACGCCACTATACTTCTTGTTTGATGGTTGATTATAGTAGAGTACCAATGCGTCGAGTGTTACATCGGCACCAACGGTGTCAACTGTGAGCGTACCTGGTTGGGCATCTGCTTCAAAGAGATACCCAATCATGCCAAAAGGATTACCATCAGGTGTCAATTCGGCACCCTCATCTTTTGATGTTTTGTACACGGTGGGTTCGTTCATAGTGACAGAATTGTCACCAAAACCAAAGGTGACGGAATCGGGTGGATAGTTCTGAAAACCGCCGCCACCTAGCTGTACAACAGCATTGGTAGCGTCCGTGGGAATAGAGAATGATTGATTGTCAAAATTATTCATACCGAAGCCGACCATTTCAAATGTTTCGGATTTACAAGAAGCGGGTAGATTGTCGTCTTGGGCGTGTGTCATACTAGGCAGGGTTGCTGCTGCGACGAGCGCAAGCATTGCTGCCACTAATAATACCTTAAAACCTTTCACTTTGTACCTCCTAAAAAATACTTACAAACTTCAGTTGCCAATAAACGATTGATTGTTCCTTGATTACGTTCCTTACCTTCCAAGAAATCCGTCTCTTTGTGTTCCCTGAACCACCCGTTATGGTTCAGTCCTTCCGTTCATGCCTACGTTGTTGTACCTAACCCGCTTATCATGTTCTTACAAGATGGAACTTTCTCTGTAAGAACTATTATAGGTGCATCCTGAAAACATCTCGTACCGAGGTATATCCTTACTACACCTACTCGTACTATCTTCAGGTCCACACATGAACTAAACGAAGAAAAACTAAAAAATTACTGTGTAGAGAAAGCTACCCCGTTTTGAACATGAACCAACAACACCTTTACTATAGCATGCCCATTATTGAAAGTCAAGAAGTCAAGTAGTACCAATTAACATTAGTACTGCTTTTACAGGTGAATATTTCGTTAAACTGCATACATTCAACTACAAAAGACTCTTTTTATGCATGCTACATACAGCATATTATCATTACTCTATCTGGTGTTCATGCCAATTTTACACAGAGTATCATAAGCATGGCAGGATATATGCATAGAAAGTGTAGATACGGTTTATAATTAGTGTATATATACTACAGTAAGTAGCGTATTTTCATCCTTTGCACCTTTGTTCCTTTTTTTGTATCTTGGCGTCTTGGCGTCTTGGCGGTTCTTTTTTTTTAATAAAAGAGGACAACACAACATATACACCTTCATACTGATACATGGGTGATGCTACATTCACACCATTGTCACACCCCTTTCATTCCTATTGAGGCATTGGCGGTATACAATAGGTACGAGTGAAGGCACATACGATGTATGGGTAAGATAGAAAAAGGAAGGATGAGGTAAGCATCATGGATACAAGCATAAATTATGAACTTCTGGCACAAGCAGTGATTTTATCGGCAATGGAAGACGCACAGAGACAAGACGCAGAAGCATTGATGGCAAGGCAATGGCTCGATGGGGTAGACTTTGAACGCTTCGGGCTTGAGGAGTTGGCAGAAAACGTTGGGTATGAGGGTACTTTGGCACACGCGGGTTGTGAGAAATATGGTGCAAGATAAAAAGGTTTGGCTTGTACGAAATGAAGTCGTTGAACGCTTGAGAGATGAAATCGTTGAACATGTGAGAAATGAAATCATTACACACTTGAAATGGTCGCTACACATACGCATCTTGAGAAAACATTTGACGTGCGTATGTGTAGCAGAAAAACAATACTGTTTATTGAGGTAGGGGCTTGCCGGTGGCAAGCCCCTACCTCATGGAATCTGTAGCACCGCCACGCCACCACAGCAATGCCGCTGTGGTGGCGTAAGGAAGACAAGCCAAGTCCGACAGGATGTCGGTGCTACGGTGGACAGGCTAGAAGCCTATCCTACGCCTTTCACACACCAAACGTACCTTTTCAGGTTCCCGACCTGTCAGGCTATTTCCGTATCAGCGGCAGATACACCAACGATGCATCATCGCCCGCCAATGGTGGCACGGGCGTTGGCGTTGGTGTTGGTAAGATTACTCCTGCTCGCTCAAGAATTACCTGAACAGGTTGTGCCACCAAGCCCGCCGCATCTTCAACATGAATAACGATATGGTCATCAGTGTCCATAAATGTATGACTCACCTCATACCAACCGGGATTATTGGCATCAGCATGGAGCGGCACATACACCCCTTCTGCAAAATCAGTACCCGTCTGGGCCTGCTCAGTCTGCTGATGTATGGTTGCCCATACCTGCACTGCTCCACCATCTTGTGTTTGCACATTTGCCCGAATGGTGTCCTGCTCCAAATCAGCTTCTGCTTGGGTAATCATGGGAGGCCATACGGTATCATCTGGAGCTAAACCACGCAGTTGTGCATCTGCCTCGCCAGAGAGCATGGGTACTTGCCATGGATAGGTCAAGTCAAGGGCCCATGTTGCTGCATTGAAACTATTGGAGAAGCTAGAGCCGGTTGCAAGCTGGGTGAGCAAGTGGTCTGAGAAGAACGCGCCGGTATTGGAAGCCATAGCCCCGGCTTGCGCCCCTGTTGAAGCAATAACAGTACGTCCGTCGCCTTCTAACGACTGCAACAGTGCCGCAGCATTCAGAAAACTGCCGGCATAGGGAGCTTCCAAAATCACATTGATGCGTATATCGGAGCGGGCTGTTTCAAGTTCCTGCAACCAACCATCCAAATCATCTGGCGTCATCGCTTCTGCGGGTTGCCCGGGTTTGTTGAGCAATAGTTCGCCTTCACGACCACTGCCAATGATATACACCGTGAGCATACCATTATTGCCTGTGTGTCTTTCCCCCCAATCGGTGATAGCACTTTTTACAAACGGTTTTAGTGGCGGATTATACGTTTCATCGGTATAGGAATCCATATAATATATCTGCTCTTGGCTATAGCCACTCGCTTGAAATCGTGTTTGTACCTCATCGGCGACGGCATTAATGATCGTTTGCGCTGGCCCTTGACTGTATATATCGTCTGCACGGCCAGCTACTATGATGAGTGCATCGCCAGAGGTATCTGGCAATGCTCGGACAGAAAGATAATACGATGCACGGTCCAGAATAGGCGTATCTTCCTCTGTCATCAGCTTCATATAGATACGTTTATCCTCGTCGCTACTGGCATCAAAGATGATGCGTGCTTGGTTGGTATAGTCATAGCCCTGAGCAACAATAGCATTTTGGCTCGTGCTATCTGCATACACTTCCAATACTACATCTGCATTGGAACCGGGCGGCACCTGTGCTTCTATGAGATACTTCGTGGTATCTGTTGCATTCGCTTCAAAGTATACCCAATCGGCATTGTTCTGCACATGGAAGGTGTGCTCTTGAATACTCCCATCAGTAGCTATCAGATTTGCATTGTCGTTGGTATCATCGGATTCAAATTTATCTGGGTCTGGGGCGGGTATAGGTGTTGGTGTAGGTGTCCATTCAATTGGAGCTCCTGTTGGCGTTGCTGTTGGTTGCTCTGGCTGTATGGTTGGTGTTGGTGTTGCATTGGCTGGGGGCGGTATATCTTCGCCATCGCCAAATGGATCTTCGACTGGGTAGAGGTAGCTATTGCTCTGCTCTTGAGCGGTAAGATCAACATAGCGCACTGCCTCATTGGTCAACACAGCCAAGCGCGTCTCATCGCTATTGACAACAAACTGGTTCATAAACGGCTCCGACCAGCGGTTTTCGCGCCACGGGCCTTCGTGCCGCCAACGCTCAGTGCCATCTAGGGTGTAGGCTTCGACAACATCACGGAAGCGCCAGCCATTGCGTCGGTTTGCTTCTTTGTAGTTATCATGCTGATAGTCGAATAGTTCTCGTGCAAAGGCAACCCCCGCTGTAGCACCAGAAGCATCGCTCAGGAATTGGATGTCGGTGATGTACGATGCGCCATTCTTCGTATCCCACAAGATGCTGCCGCTTGAGTCGAGCAGCACGAAACGCCCATCGCTTGTGCCAGCCGCAACGTATTGCCCATCGGCAGAGACACGAATGATGCGCGGATACCTGCCGATATACGTGCCCGACGGGAGCGTTTCCATATTGGAGCCTTCGCCACTAATGCGATAGTTGATTCCATCTGGTAGGTTCTTCATAATGCGTAGTTCTTTGCCGGTGAATGCCCATACGCTTCCATCGGATGAGCCATCAATGGAGAACGCTTGCTCATTGCTGACAAAGACGTGGTTGCGCGTGGTGCCATCGGGCTTGATATGCTTAGCATAGAACCCATGCACCAAAGCCCCGCCATCAGCCAATGCGGTTACGTCTGGGGCATAGGTCTTGCTGCCGCCATTCGTTGGCTCGCCCCATATGACGGTGCCATCTTGCCCATTGAGTTTCACACCATACGAATTCCATTCGGAATAGAGCACATCGCCATTGGGGTAGACATCCATGTCAAAGACTGTCCGACCCTGAGCGTCACCAGCAATGCCTGAGACACCGCTACCCACTTTGTGCCGCCACTGTTCATCGCCGGTTGCTGCATCATACTTGATGATATGGCTATTTTCATAGAGTTTGAACACAAAGTTTGCATCAGGTTCTATCTGGTCTTCTTCTAGGTTCACCGCAACATAGAGCGATTGACTATCTAGGGTAAACCGCACATGGAAAACGCGCCCCTCATACTCCTTCTCCCAAGCAACACCGCCGCTGCTGTTATAGACGTGCAACATTCCTTTGTCGAAGTGGTCAACAATCCGCCCATCGTCAAGATACTCGTAGTTGATTTTTGCCAAACCCATTGCGACGTGTTCGCCGTTGTCGCTCATATCTACCGAAAAAGGGTAGCGCCCAGTTGGTTCTGGCTCTTCATAGGTAGAGAGAATGGGTTGGCTCCAATTTTCTTTGATAGTGGTGTCTTGGGGAACATGGCCCGAAATAGGCATGCCGCTAGAGTTAAAGGTGAAAACTTGCCCTTCTTTGCCGAGCTGTATGGGAATGCAGGCAAGCACTTCGCCACGCAAGAGTTGGCGGGTGAGAGTTGCTTGAAATGTTTGCGTATCTGTTGCCGACGAAAGCGTTTCAGCCCAGACGATAGTGCCATCACTGCCAAGATGCCGCACGAGTACGTTTTTCACCGGTGATTGGGTGCTGATAGTCACATTCTGTTGATCTATGCTGACAGAAACACCTGCTACCTGCACTGGTTGTGCCGCAACGGTTACATTCGATGCTGGTTCTGCCGTGCTCAAGCTAGGGTCGAAGGTATCTGCCAAGACGCTGCGTGTGTTTTCTCGCACATCGAAGTATATTTCATACGTGCGCGTTTCACCGGGTGCCAAGGGTGTTGCTGGCTTGAGCAATGCCTCGCGGCTCGATACCTGTATTTGACGCACCGACATGTGGAACGTCTCACCTTCAGCAAATGACCAGTTGGGGAGCACTTGTGTTAAAAAGGCCGGGCGATACTGCCCTGCGGGTTCTTCATCCCAATGCCCGTAGATGTCGTTCATGTCAAAGATATAGCGCATCCACCCATTGCCAAGGTCATAGCGCACCGCCGAGTCTGCTTCAACCTGAAACCCACGGTTATGGTCAATTTCACCATCGCTGTCGTTGTCTATGTAGAAGACAACACGCGCAAGCCACCACCATGGCAGGTTGCTGAGGTCTACGTCTACGGCAAATGTTTTGTAGCGGGCGGGTATCCAGCGGCTTGGGTAGCCCTCATCTGTCATCCAAGGAATAGCCTGCGCTTCAGTTTCAATGCCTGCATACCAATCGTAGCCGGCTTTTTTGTAGGCTGACTTGATAGCTATGCCACCTTCCGGATCGAGCTCAAAGCTGAAATCGCACCCATCGGGCGACGTAGAACCTTGACAATTGCCGGCCATGCGGTCGAGGGGGTTGGTGGTATAGGTTTCATATACTTTCGTGCCTTCGAGTAAGAAAGGCACTTCTGTAGATTGGTTGCCTTGGATTTCAAATACACGCACATCCTCGGAGCGATATTCCCGTTCGACCTGCATATCTACTGGTACCGAGAGAACTGCTGCATCGGAGGTGCCATCATTCGTCACAGTCACCTCTTGCCGGTAGGTTGCGTTGGGTGCTTGCCATGACGTGGTTGGGTTTTGGTGTGCGCGTGCCAACATTGCGGGACGCACATCGTCGTAGCTGTCAAATGATGATTGCACGCTGTTCCACGCACTTTGCAATGCTGTACCATCGCTTGCATTGCCAAGCACAATAAGTGCGCCAGTTTGTATTTCCGGCACGGTAAGGGCTATGGTGTCTGGGTCTGTTTTCTGTATGGGAAGTTCTTGAATACCAAGCCATGGGTCTATGGCATATGCAGTGCTGATAAGGCTATAGACATAGGCTGGCACGGTGATAGATACGTGTTGGTCATACAATACTTGCTGGTTCCATGCTGGCACGGCGTAGCGAAAGAGATGCCCGGACGTGTGCGAAGTGCGTGGCGTGCGATGGTCCATCAAGATAGCGACTGCCTTATAGGTCCCGTCAATGGTGTGGTTGGCACTGATAAGGGTGTTGATTTCAATACCAGTATCCGTGCGCGTGTTCTGATAGACGGCGCTATTGTTGAGGTAGGGTTGGAGCATTGCCAATGCACCCGATACGCGCCCAATACGACTCCACGTTAGCGGGTTGCCGTTGTGTCCAGTACGATACTTGTCTTGGTAGACGCGCCCAAAGTCGGTGCCCTCCATGCGCCCCCATCCCTGCCGCCAATGGTTTTGGTAGAGAAACCACTGAATTGATTTTGCGCCATGGCCAACCGCCTCAAATGCTTGGAAATGGATGTCTTCAAGCGGGTACCAACTTTCACGGCGGTAGAGTCCTTCATTCTGCCCCCACGTATTTTGGGGCATATACCAGTTTGCTTTGGGCCATGTGAGGAAGGTAGAAAGGTCTTGGCGCACATTTCCCCAGTGGCTATTGGGAATATCAGCAATGTCATCATACACAAGCCCTTCCATGTAGCTAGTGTTGTGAACGGTGACAGGGCGGTCGGCACGTTCTTGGCGCTCTTGCTCATCATCGCCTTCGAGCCAATCATCTACCGCATCAACTACATCCATAGGTGTCCATCCTTTGCCACTCGGTTCGTCAATGATTTCTGGCACCCAGTAGTCCCAATCGCCGATAAAATAGCTCTCGCGGTCTTGCTCATCGAAGTTACTGCCCTGCATATGGCTTTGCATAGTAAAGTGGTAGGGAAAAACACGCAACCCACCCGATGCGGTTGTGGCCCCACCTGAAGCTTTGACGACAAAAATGGCATGCGTGCCAACACTGAGTACACTGGCTGTACCCTCTAGCGTGATGGGAACGACATCGCCCGGCTGCAAGGTGGTTTCAGGAAGGGTGCCGGCAAAAGCTACTCCATCAATGCTCACTCCCCCGTCGGCAGGGAGCGTGACATTGCTGGAGCCACGGTTTGCGACAAAAAGCACAGTCCTGTTGAGGTCTGCGGAGAAGTTCAATGACGGAATCCACAGCGGTGAAGCTTGTGGATTGAAGGGAGAGAGTGTGAAACTTCCTTGGTCTGTTTCTAGCTCAAACGAGTCGCCTAAGTCGGCTTCAAGGTCTACCATGCGAATGGTGACTGTCCCCGTTTTGCCACTGGGTATGGGGTTGGGCCAAGTACGGGTCCATTTTGAGTCGGAGACGGTTGGGGAGGTTGTTTTTTGCGTTGTGAGTTCAGAGAATGATTTACCACCAAGTTTGTACCCAGTGATAGCGAGTGGGGATGCGGAGTTGTTTTTGATGTGAACTTGGAGTCGCCCGCCAACGTCTTGACGGGGCAGAGAATTGCGTTTCGTCCAATCTTGGTTGCCATAAAAGTCGGCATCACGAACAAGTCGAACATCTACTACGTCAACCGTGGCAGCCAATGAGGGGCTTTGTTCAGATGGCGGCTGTTGGGCTGCATACACGGTGATCGTGCCAATAAGACATGCAAGGAGCATGAGAACCTTGAGTGTCACTTTCATAGGAAAACACCTTTCCTGAAGATTAGATTATGCTTATAAACCAGCGGGAGTTGGGGCAATAGGAGAGATTATAGCAGGAACACAACATAAAACCAGAAAGACACCCAATCACCCCTGTTTTGTAGTTTGCTAACATGTGGGTGCATGTGTGCCTCTCTGGTAAATAGTAGGGCTTTCAAATAATTACTTTGAAATTATTGCTTTCCTATAACCTTTTCTATAGCCTCTCCCTCAATATGGAAGTTGCTGGGCATATACGTTCCTATGCCCACCATTATCATTATACCTTTTTTTTATGCAAAGAACAATAGGAGAGTGGTACCAGTATATGGTTCAGTTATATACTGCACTAGGAACAGGCAGGGTGCATAAGGTCTAGGATAGGCTTCTAGCATGTCCCACGTAGCACCGACATCCTGTCGGATTCCGGCTGGCTAAGAACTACGCCCAAGGGCTACTGGCGGTGCTACGAGCGGCGCAAGTGGTCGGATTCCGGCTGGCTAAGCATTACGCCCAAGGGCTACTGGCAGTGCTACGAAAAGGGAGCGTTTGCAGATATGACGGTGTTTGTCTACAATGTCTTGTGTTGTATACATGGGGTCGCTATGGTGGGGACCTTGTAGGTATCACACTCTATATAGGTACATATAGGGTTGAGAGACATAAGGATAAAACAGTATGAAATCAGATCAAACCATTCTATCGAGCTATTTGAATAGTCTCAATGGAAATGCTGTCCATCCAGCCGCAGCAGGATTCTATGCTTCGTTGGACCATGTGCGTTCTGTATCGCCAACGGTAGCAGAGTCTATCATCCGGGAGCTGCGTGATCAACGCCAAAACTTAAAACTGATCGCCAGTGAAAATTTCAGTTCATTAGCAACGCAACTATCGCTTGGCAACTTGTTCACCGATAAGTATGCAGAAGGCTACCCAGAACACCGCTTCTATGCTGGGTGCGATAATGTAGACACGATAGAAGCGGAGGCTGTGCGTCTGGCCTGTGAGCTTTTTGAGGCAGACCATGCCTATGTACAACCACATTCGGGTGCCGATGCGAATATGGTCGCATTTATCGCTATTTTGTCTGCGCGAGTACAAGCACCACTGTTGGAAAAGATAGCCGAAAAGAATTTGCTCAAGCTATCCCGCGAGGATTGGGCCAACATCCGTTCTGAAATGCATAATCAACGCATGTTGTCGCTTGACCTCTTCTCTGGTGGGCATCTTACCCATGGATACCGGCACAACTTTTCGAGCCAGATGTTTGATGTATACCACTATGCAGTGGACCCGGCTACCAAGCTCTTAGATATTGATGCGCTGCGCAACCAGTTGCATGAAGTGCGCCCACTCATATTCCTCGTTGGCTACAGTGCCTACCCACGTAAAATAGACTTTGCGAAGATGCGTGAGTTGGCCGATGAGGTAGGGGCAGTATTGATGGTAGATATGGCACACTTTGCGGGGCTTGTTGCGGCCAAGGTCTTTGATGGCAATTTCAACCCAGTGCCGCATGCGCATGTTGTCACTTCGACAACCCATAAGACGTTGCGTGGGCCGCGTGGTGGTATCATTTTGTGTAAGCAAGCATTTGCTGAGTGGATAGACCGGGGATGCCCTATGATGCTCGGTGGGCCACTTCCGCATGTGATAGCAGCAAAAGCAGTGGCCTTCCGGGAAGCACTCGACCCATCCTTTAAGGAATATGCCCATAAGATTGTTGAGAATGCGCAAGCATTTGCACAAGCTTGTATGAATGAGGGCATGCATGTGTTGACAGGGGGAACCGACAACCACTTGTTGCTCGTAGATGTTGCTGAAACATTTGCTCTCTCTGGGAGACAAGCAGAATCTGCCCTACGCGAATGCAGTATCACACTCAATCGCAATGCATTACCGTTTGACGCATATGGTCCTTGGTATACCAGTGGGTTACGCATAGGAACGCCAGCCGTGACAACACTGGGCATGGGTGCCGAAGAGATGAAGGAGATAGCCAGTATCATCAAACTTGTCCTCTCACACGTAACCTCTACGACTATTTCCAAGGGTGAGAAGCAGGGAGAGAAGAGCCTTGCAAAATATACGATGGACTCAGAGGTTGCAGAAGAGGCACGTTCGCGCATTGCAACATTGTTGAATCAATACCCGCTCTACCCAGAGTTGGATTTGGATTTGTTGCTCGGGTTTCTTGAAGATAGCCCATCTTCTTAATTGAGTACACCACATTGCTTGTTTGAAAGGCTTGCAAGGGGCTAAAGGCTACCCATTCTAAGAGTCTGTTGGTAAAGGTATGTATCCCGTCTAGGGATGGGAGCATGTTGTAGGATAGGCTTCTAGCCTGTCCCTTTGCAAAGCCATAGAGGGTGCCACGTACTCCCAAAAGTACGTGGCACCGAGGCCACTTGCTTAAACATTTTGCATGCATGTTGCGCTTCCCTGAAACCACATGTGTAACAGTCACACATACATTGCAATGGCACAGGTTTGCGGTTATAATGAACTACAATACATGGCTTGGATAGAGGAGAAAGACATAGTGACGTTTACGGTTAAAGATGTTGAGAACTTAATTAATGTATTAACTGAACATCCAGAATTGCGTCAACGGTTCGTGCAAACCGTGTTGAATGGCAGTCTTTTGGAAATGCCAACTGCGATGAGTCAGTTGAGCAAAGAGTTGCGCCTACTTTCAGAGAGTGTCGCTCGGCTTCAGCGGCAAATGGATGAGCGTACTCAAAAAGTGGATGAGCGCTTCGACCAAGTAGATAAGCGCTTTGACCGACTAGAACAACACACCGACGAGCGCTTTAATCAAGTGGACGAGCGCTTTAATCAAGTGGACGAGCGCTTTAATCAA
>CAZVEN010000072.1:0-11297 GCA_964626155.1 uncultured Chloroflexaceae bacterium
GAATAAACACCGCCATCGTCACACGGTCGAGACCCACCTGCTTGGCATAGTTCGCCGCCTTGCCCTTGTCTCTCTCTAAGAGATAATCGTCTACAAAGCTTTTCACCTCTATCAAGCCCCGTTTTTCCCCACACTTGATATGCACATCTACCTTGCCGTTGCCTGTGGGAAACTCTGGGCTAACCACGGCCCGATGCCCAATGGATTGTTGCAACCACCAATACAAGTGGAAATGCCCCACTGCCTCCGTCAACCTATGGTCGGATTGGCGGCGCGGCTGTTCCTTCCATGGGTCTATGCCTTTGGCTTTCAAGTGTGCCAAGTAGTCTTTGTAGCGTTGTAGCAATGCGGGTAGGTTGAGCACTGGCGGGTCAAACACATCCTTCAGTTTATCCAGTGGATGTAGAGCTAAAATCCCTGGACTGCGTGCAACCAACGCACCACTCAGTGCATCATACAAGCATTCTTGGATAAAAGGCGAAGAGAAGCGGCAAATTTCTATGGGCTTGCCATTGGGTTGCTGTATCATTTCGGCGTCAAGAATGCCATGCATGTAGAGATAGTTGTGCAACGGGTCATGGAACTTAAATGGTATTTCGGATGTGTTGAACAATTCAGCCAAAAATGGCAGATACTCCTCGTCGCGGGCTTTTTCAATCAGGTTCATAATGTTGTTGTTTGGCTCGCGCACACGTGCTTTACGCCAGACCACCTTCCACGTGTCTTCCCCTATCGGTTGCCCCTGGCCGGGGTTATACGTCTGGGTGAGCAACTCGCCAAACCACGACACCAAGCCCGGCTGCCCCAGTGTGACATCATACACCGTTTCGACGACCTCTGGAGCGATGGCTTGCCCGCTTTCGTCTTGGTATTGCCGATACATCTCGCGCACCTCGTCGGCAGTGAGGTTGCCAACCTGTAGTGACCGCTGGATGTTGAAGGGCGACCCGCGCTTGCTCTCAACACCCACCACTGCCCGCACACCTGTGAGTGCTAAGCCGTGCAGCCAGGTGCGCGAACGTTGCAAGTACAGTTCCCGGAAGCGTCGTACCAACAAATCAAGGAACCACGAAGGGGCCGTATCAACCTCATCTATCAGTAAGAGCAATGGTCTATCCCACAATCCACCTTGCTTCCCAAAAAGAGCCATAAAATCTTCCCATGCCGGTACATCTGGTGCGCCAGGTAGTGTGCGTTTCAAAAGACTGCGGAATACCCCCGGTAACTTCACAATGTCAGTGAAATCTTGGTTGGTTGGGAGTGTTGTATAGGCAAGCTCATCTAGGGTGCCAACCGAAAACGTGTGTATGGCAAACCTATCGCCATAGCGCTTGGGGATTTCGTGCATGGCTTGGCGCATGAGCCATGTCTTGCCCGTTTGTCGTGCGCCCCATATGGTGAAATAATGCCCGCCCTCTTCGGGAATGCCTATCAAGTGATTGATACATTCCTCTACCATCGCTTTGCGCTCAACACAAAAATGGTATCGCGCATCTACTGGTCCATACGAATTGAAAGAGCGCATATAATTTTCTCCTTACTCACGCGGCGCAACGAGAATAACCGCAGAGCGTGGTTGCACCATATAGCGTTTTTGGTCTTGCAATGGGCGGAGTGGCTCCGGGAAATCGTCTGGCGATGGTTGGAACGTATCTAGCCCCAAGCACCATACACCGCTTGCCATGTGTGGAGGAATAGCAAAATGGAGCGGCTCCCAGTAGGCATTCAACATAACATGCAAATGTTCACCTTGGGATGGGTTATAGAGTTCAAACGCAAGGCTGCGCGATTCATACCGCCAATCTGGTTCATTCAGATGCACACCATGCCACGTTATTTCCGGGCCGCCCGGTTCAGTCCAGAATTTCTTTTCGTGGAATATGCGATACGCATGGCGCACATGTGTAAGATGGCGAACAAAGCGCAGCATATCACTATGCGTTTGCGTATCATTCCAGTTGAACCAGCTTATCTCATTGTTTTGACAGTAGGCATTGTTATTGCCATGTTGCGTGCGCCGTACCTCATCGCCCATCAGCAACATAGGTGTGCCCTGCGATACCAGCAGGATAGTCAAAAAATTCTTCATCTGCCGCACGCGGACTGCTTTAATCTCCGGATTATCTGTTGGCCCCTCTACCCCATAGTTATCACTCACATTGTAATTAGTGCCATCCCGATTGTTCTCACCGTTCGCCTCATTGTGCTTTTCCTTGTAAGAAACCAAGTCATTGAGCGTAAAGCCATCGTGCGCAGTGATAAAATTGATGCTGCGGTTAGGGTCGCGCCCCGGCTCCGTATAGATATTGGGGCTACCGCTAATATACGCAGCAAGATTGCCAACCATGCCCGCATCGCCACGTACAAAGCTACGCACATCGTCACGATATTTGCCATTCCACTCGGCCCAACGGTCGCCAACAAAGGAGCCAACTTGGTAGAGACCGGCAGCATCCCATGCCTCAGCAATGATTTTCGTGCCCGATAACACCGGGTCCGACTCGATATCCCACAGCACAGGTGGGTTTTTGAGCGGTTGCCCATCCTCGCCGCGTGATAGAATAGATGCCAAGTCGAAGCGGAAGCCATCTACATGCAAGCATTGCACCCAATGGCGCAGACAATCCATAATCAACCGTCGCACAATAGAATGATTGGCATTGAGTGTATTCCCACAGCCAGTATAGTTTGCGTAGAGGTAGTTTTGCTCACGGTCAAGAATGTAGTAGGCACGGTTTTCTAGCCCCTTGAGCGAGAGCGTCGGTCCCTTGTGGTTGCCTTCGGCGGTGTGATTGAACACAACATCTAAGACAACTTCAATGCCAGCCCGATGCAATGCCTTGACCATATCCCGGAACTCGTTGACCGGACCAAGCGGGTCTTTGTTGGAACTATAGCCACGATGCGGTGCAAAGAATGCAACCGGGCTATAGCCCCAATAATTCGATAAACCCGGCTCAGCATCGTCGGGGTCAAACTGTTGTACGGGCATCAGCTCAACAGATGAAATGCCCAATGCCTGCAAATAGGGAATCTTCTCTATCAACCCGGCATACGTGCCACGTTTTTCGTCTGACACGCCAGAACTTGGGTGACGGGTGAAGCCACCAACATGCATCTCATAAATAATGTCGGAGGCTACAAAGGGACGATGGATGGGCTTGTCACCTTCCCAATCATAGGCAGCAGGGTCAACCACAACACTTTTAAGAGCATGCGCACAATTGTCGCCCGGGTTGATAGCCGCTTCACGCTGATAATTGTCGCCATACATAACCGCGTGGGCATACGGGTCTATGAGCACCTTAGCACCATCGAAACGTAGCCCTTGGTTGGGGTCGTTGGGACCGTACACACGATAGCCATACAACTGCCCAGCTCCAATGCCTTTGACAAAAATGTGCCAGTAATAGAAGGTGTGGTTTTCACGTGAGTCTAGCTCAATCACACGAGCGGGAATGCTGTCATCAGCATGGTCAAAGAACAGCAATTCGACCGCTGTACAGTTGTGGGAGAAGATACAAAAATTGACGCCGTCTGGGTGTACGGTAGCCCCAATGGGGTACGACTGCCCAGGTAATATATCTGTTGCCATAGATAACCCCCTTTGTCTTATGCGGGTACATATTCTCATTCATACCTATTGTACACCATATCAAGAATTTTGCATGGTGACAATTCGGTTACAACCCATATACCGTTTGTGTTGCATAAACTGAACGCCTACGTTATAATCGTCAGGGTTTTCTAATGAATAAGAGTAGCTAAAAGTATGTATCAAGCACTGCATACGTAAGGTAGTGTTAGGTTTGTTTTGGGCTAGATGATACATACGATAACGTTGCTTACAACTGATGTGCAACGCCTGTGCCACAGGGGGTTGACATGGTGAAATGACGACCTGATGATAAGGAGAATATGTTGTTTATTGCAATGGTTTCCGCAGAGTGTGCTCCCGTTATCAAAGTTGGCGGGTTAGCCGATGTCGTCTTTGGGCTTAGTCGAGAGTTAGAAATACGCGGCAATTCCGTAGAGATCATTTTGCCGAAGTATGATTGCATGCGCTATGACCATATCTGGGGCCTTCAGATAACGCATAACGATTTGTGGGTGCCGTGGTTTGGCGGTGCTATCCACTGCACCGTATGGTTTGGCTTTGTACACGGGCGAAAATGTTTCTTTATTGAACCCCACTCGAACGACAACTTTTTTAACCGGGGGGCATTTTATGGGTTTAACGATGAAACAATGCGGTATGCGTTTTTTAGCAAAGCCGCGATGGAGTTTTTCCTGCAAAGTGGCAAGCGCCCGGATATTATTCACTGTCACGACTGGCATACGGGCCTAGCGCCAGTGATGCTGTCCGAGATGTACAAGTTTCAGGGTATGCAAAATGTGCGCGTATGCTATACCATCCACAACTTCAAGCACCAAGGTATTGCTGGTGCTAATGTATTGCATGCGACCGGGCTTGGCCGTCCAGACTATTATTACCACTATGACCGACTCCGTGACAATTTCAATAATACAGCTATAAACTATATGAAGGCTGGTATTGTTTACTCAAACTTTGTCACGACGGTTTCCCCACACCATGCATGGGAAGCATGCCATACAGACCAAGGACATGGGTTAAACCATACAATACAAATCCACGGCAGTAAGTTTGGTGGAGTGCTCAACGGTATTGATTACGACATCTGGAATCCAGAAATAGATTGGTATATTCCCTATCACTATGGACCACAAAACCTAGATGCAAAATATGGAAATAAAGATGCTTTGCGCGACCGTCTGTTGCTCCGCAAAGATTATAAGCCAATTATTGCCTATGTAGGTCGTTTGGATTCCCAAAAAGGTGTTCACCTCATTCGCCATGCGCTCTTTTTCGCACTGTGGCATGGGGCCCAATTTGTGCTCCTTGGCACTAGCCCCGACAATGCCATTAACAATGATTTCTGGCGTCTCAAGCATGAACTCAATGATAACCCCGACTGCCATCTTGAGATTGGGTTTAATGAGGAGTTATCACATCTCATCTATGCTGGTGCTGATATGGTCGTCGTGCCAAGCATGTTTGAGCCATGTGGTCTGACGCAAATGATAGGCTTGAAATATGGCACGGTGCCCATAGTACGCGCAGTTGGTGGGTTGGTAGATACTGTATTTGATAAAGATTTTGCCTATAAACCACCACATGAGCGCAATGGGTATGTGTTTTATCATTCAGACCATATTGCTCTTGAATCAGCACTACATCGTGCTATGGGCTTGTGGTATTCGTATCCGGAGGATTTTCGAGAGCTTATCCTCAATGGGATGCGCTATGATTATTCTTGGAAATATCCAGGACAACATTACTGGAATATCTACGAGCATATTCGCCATAAATAATGTGTAACGTTCGCTTCATAGTAAAGAAGAAGGAGGAGATAGTATGTTAGAAGAGTATGTAAATGGTGTGCCAAACATTTCTGGCTCAGAAGATGTTATTGAACAAACCATACGTGAGAACAAAGACAAAGTACTGTTCAGGAACCAGAGCGGATTTGATTTTGGGCATGTCCGTAGTGCATTTGCCAATGCATTACATATGCACCAACCGCTGATACCCGCCGGTGGTGGTGATTTGAGCACAGCAGAGATTATTAGCAATCTCAAGCACATGATGGATAATCAGCATATTGGTGACAATCACAATGCCACCGTGTTCCATTGGTGCTACAAGCGTATTGGTGAGTTTATTCCACAATTGATAGACGAGGGCAAACAACCCCGCATCATGCTGGAATATTCTGGTACTCTGCTGCATGGCATGCGCCAAATGGGGTTGGACGATGTGTTCGATGCACTGAAGACCATCACATGCAACCCGCGCTATTGGCATGCAGCTGAGTGGCTCGGCGCTCCATGGGGGCATGCAGTGGCTCCCTCAACGCCTGTGCAAGATTATCGCTTGCATGTCAAGGCATGGCAGCATCATTTTGCGGCTATTTTTGGGCTTGAAGCACTTGGTCGCGTCCGTGGCTTTTCGCCTTCAGAAATGGCATTACCCAACCATCCAGATGTTGCGTATGAATATATCAAAACCCTCAAAGATTGCGGCTTTCAATGGGTTTTGGTGCAAGAGCACACCGTGGAGCAACCAGAAGATGGTTGGACACCACAGCGCAAGCATTTGCCACATCGCCTTGTGTGCCAGAACTCGGCGGGCGAATCTGTCAGCATCATTGCCATCATCAAGACACAGGGCAGCGATACCAAGCTGGTCGCACAGATGCAACCCTACTATGAGGCCAAGGGCCTTTCGCGTTGGGAACTTGCCGGCAAGCATGTACCACCACTTGTCACACAGATAGCCGATGGTGAAAATGGCGGTGTGATGATGAACGAGTTTCCCGATAAGTTCTTTGAAGCTATGCGCGAATCGTCTGGTTCAGATGTGCCGGCTATGAACGCATCAGAATACCTTGAGCATCTTTTTGCTATGGGTATCAAAGAAGAAGATTTCCCAATGGTGCAACCGCTCTTCCAGAAGCGTATCTGGGACCGCATAGAGCCAGGTGCTGGACCAGAAAAGCTTGCCCAAACCATTGAAGAACTCAAACAAGAAGATGGACGCTTTCATATGGACGGCGGAAGTTGGACAAACGATATTTCCTGGGTGCAAGGCTACGATAATGTCTTGGGCCCCATGGAAAAAGTCAGCTCACTGTTCTACGAAAAGGTTATCAAGCCTGGTATCCCAACGAATGATGAGCGTTACCGTAAAGCATTGTTCCATTTGATGTCTTCCCAAACCAGTTGCTACCGCTATTGGGGGCAAGGGTTGTGGACAGACTATGGGCGGGAAATCTGCCGCCGGACAAGTGATATTCTCACACACGATTGCTAGTGAATCCACATAACGGTTGAATAGGTGTACGTGATAGTCCTTGTTCGGTCTTTGTGTCTTTGCGCCTTTGCGCCTTTGCGCGAGGATAAGTGGGTATAGGAATGCTGATGAGCAATGAGCGACGAAAAAGATGTGTGTTTCGTCCTCATTGCTCATTCTTTTTTTCATGAAGACCTCGTGCAAAGAAAAGAAAAAACGCAAAGAACGCAAAGGTATACAATGAGGCGCTATGAAAGGGTGATAGTATGAAACATATTTACCACGCTCTTGTGTTGAATCTCCACCAACCTACGGGTAATCTTGACTATTTGCTTGAGAACAGCGAATGGGAAGCGAAAGAAATTTTATGGGCGCTTGACAATATGCCACGCTCACTATGGGGCAAAGAGGATGTTGCGCGTGTGCATCTTTCGTTGTCGGGTACTCTGTTGGAAACATTAGCTAATCCAGATTTCCAGAGTCGCGTATATGGCATTGTCAAGTGTGGCGATTTGTTGTGGTATCTCCAGAATACGAGCATTTTTGAAATTCTCGGCACGGCCTATTATCACGCCGTGTTGCCACTCATACCAGAAGCCGATTGGGATGCGCAGGTGGACCGTTGGCTAGGCATCGGCCGGCATCTGTTTTCAAGGGGGACGTTTTCGGGCTATTGGCCAGCCGAAATGGGCTTTTGCATGGAGATGATTCCGTTGCTGAAACGCATGGGCTATCGCTATGTGCTGGTTGATAGCAAGCATGTGGAACCTGTAGCAGGCACTACTATGTCGTGGGAAGAGATACGCTACCGTCCGCACATTGCCGAGCATAATGGGCATGAGATAATTGTGGTTGTGCGCGACCGCGAGTTATCCGATGCGCAAGAATCGGGTATGGAGTATGGGTGGTTTGAGCACGAGCTACATGAGCGCACAAAATGGTGCGACTTTCCGCCACTCGTGACGACATGCACCGATGGCGACAATGGGGGGTGGTTCCGCAATACGAACCCCAAGGGCAATTTCTGGCACGTCTTCTATGATGAGTTTGTCAATCAGGTGCGCCAGAATCATACGGCGGGGCGGCCTATTTTTATCAATGAGTATCTTGACCGCTTCGGTGCGCACGACTATGTGCATGTGAATACGGGCGCGTGGAATACGGGTTGGCACCATGGGGTTGGCTTTGTGCAGTGGACAGGCTCACAGGCGCAACGCGATGCATTGGAGCGTGTTGCTATAACGAGCAAGCAGTATCATGCATTGCGTGAGGAGTTGGGCGACTCTCTGCAGGAGGACCCGCGCCGCAAGTATCAGATGGACGAGGCATTTTGGCACCTTTTGCGTGCTGAAACCAGTTGCCATTTCTATTGGGGCGAGGCATGGGTAGACCGCTGCCATAGAGATTTGGATGTGGCGTGGATCAACCTGAATGAGGTTGCGAAGTAGGGGGGGGGAGTTGTACGGGCTTGCCGCTGGCAAGCCCCAAGGGTTTGGCAACGCCAAACCCGTACCGTAGCACCGGCTTCTAGCCGGAGTCCGGCAGGATGCCGGTGCTACGTGGGACAGGCTTCTAGCCGGAGTCCGGCAGGATGCCGGTGCTACGTGGGACAGGCTAGAAGCCTATCCTACGCGAGACGTTGCGTGCAACGTCTCTACGTAAGGGGACAGGCTAGAAGCCTATCCTACGCCTTTCGCGTCATTTCTTAGTAGCATTGGGCTTCTAGCCGGAGTCCGGCAGGATGCCGGTGCTACGTGGGACAGGCTAGAAGCCTATCCTACGCCGTTTGCGCCATGTGTTATGATACATGGAGCGCTTTTGTTCATCGAAGCGTGGAGTACAAAAAAAGAGGATACACCATGACAGTGCAAGATGTTTTACAAGCAGTACAATTTGTTGAGGCAAAGGGTAAACGATTTGCCATTCTCACTATAGAAGATTGGGAAGCACTCATTGAGTGGCTTGAAACGATTGAAGATTATGAGATTGTCCGCACTGCAACGGCTGAATTACAGGCTGCTGGTGGCAATCGGTTGCGTGCGGGATGGCTCGCGTGGGAAGATGTAGACCAGGAGTTGGACGAGTGAAACATTTTAGCATCTTCATAACCCCACGTGCATGGGATGAAATCAAACACCTGCCGGGAAATATGCGCCAGCGTGTATACGCCAAGGATAATATCATTTTGTAGCTTCCCAATCGTCTTGTGCAACGGGTGCAGTTGGGTCTTGGTAGATAACCGTCATTCCATGCAATGGATAAGACTGCTGTTGTATTCCTTTGTTTGACGGGTCAGTAAGAATAATGATTTCAACGGTTTCGCCAGCATGCAGTGGCAGATTACGTAGTATCAGAGATCCATCAGGTTGAACAGTTGTCGCTATGCGATAAGCTTGCATAGTATACCTCTCTATAAGAACCAATCATCTTATTCCATGATATGTTTTGTGGGTATTATACCAGATTTGCGTACAAGCTGTTCTCGATGCCCCTTCGACGGGTATGAACGGCAGGCAAGTGGCTTTGAATCGCTGATACGCTGATGCTTCATGCTGATGCGCTGAGGGGGCAACGCACGCCCAAACGTGCGTCGCACCAATGCCCTATGCAAAAAAACCGGTGCCTTCTGTGCAGGCACCGGTCGCCGGTCCTCCGTCCCCGGTCACTCCGGTAGAGTGCGTCACACCAATGCGTTGTACCGCTCTACCGCTCTATCGCTCTATCGCTCTACCGCTCTATCGCTCTACCGCTCTATCGCTTAACCGCTCTACCGCTTAACCGCTCTACCGCTCTACCGCTCTATCGCTTAACCGCTTAACTACCGTGTTATCAGCGGCAAGAACACAAAGCGCTCAGTGCCGAGGGCTACGTGCAGGTCCGTCACTTCGGGCGGCACACCCACAACGGGGCTATACACGCGCTTATATCCCTCAGCCTGCACCTCGACATACCAGCACCCGGCCGCCACATCCCAGCCGTAGTAGCCATCTGTGCCAGTTATCTGCGGGTTGACAACGGGGCTAATCTCCTGCGTCGCACTGAGGGCCATAAGCGCCGCATCCACAAAAACGCCTTGCGTGACAGGGGCAGTCTGGCTCCACGCAACCCCGGCATCCTTCGAGTTATTCGACTCGCATGTTTGTGGGGCAGTATCGTCGGCATCGGTCCGCGCACGCCAATCCGGTACGCGGTGCAACAACACAATCGCATTGCTGATAGGTGTACCACTATCCACATCGGTAATCAAGCCGCTTGGGTCGTAGAGAACAACATCTCCAACATCTTTCTGTTGCTCTTCCCCATCACAATACCACTCGATATGCAATGGGAACATCTCCGTCCAATATCCTGGTATCATAGGCAAATCAGCAGCCGGTATAGTGGCTTGGAACGTGCCGCTTACCACTGACGACTCGGTCATTGGATAGTACTTGGTATCCACACCAGCACGCCTGTTGCGTACCATCACCAGCGTGGGGCTTATTGGCGTTGCTCCATTTGGGCAAACCAACTCGACTGTGAGAGTGACATCGCACACATGGCTAACGCGAGTACTGTTGGGCGAGCCAACTGTCACCTTGCCACTGGTTGGGTCTACCGTAACCGGCGCGTTGCATGTTGTTGAGACCTCGGCCACAGGTGGGGGTGGGTTGCGCAAGGAAGCATCAATATTGGGCACGACAGTTCCTTCTGGCACAACCACATCTTCTGCTTGGGCAAGTTGCTCGGCATCATCATAGTATTCGCTAGGGTGCTTGCGGTTGAGGTCAAAGAAGCCTAGGTTGTAGGTGCCGGCAGGCAAGGTCAAGCGATAGCTGCCATCGCTCGCCGTGCGCATGCCTGTTCCGGCAACAGCTTTGCCGTCCTAGTATACCATCACATACACATTTTCAAGTGGCACGCCATCAGCATCGGTGACGGTGCCGGATATGCCTGTGGGCAGTTTGGGCGTGGGCGTGGGCGTGGCGGTCGCTACAGCGGTGGGCGTGACATTGGGTATGGGCACGACACTGGTTGGTGTGGGCATGGGCGCATTCCCATCTAGCACACGCACAATCCGTAACCCGGATGAGTCACCTGCAAGATAAACAAGGTCTTCTACCACCTGCACGGCCTTGGCATACATGTCGTAGCTACCGAGCAGCGTGGGCGATGCCGGGTTGCCTACGTCGAGCATAACCAAGCCGTCAGAAGTAGCAACATAGGCGGTTGTGCCCACCACCTGCACGGCCCTGGCCCAGTCTTCTGTGTCGTAGCTACCGAGCAGCGTGGGCGATGCCGGGTTGCCTACGTCGAGCATAACCAAGCCGTCATCATGAGCAACATAGGCGGTTGTGCCCACCACCTGCACGGCCCTGGCCCAGTCTTCTGTGTCGTAGCTACCGAGCAGCGTGGGCGATGCCGGGTTGCCTACGTCGAGCAT
>CAZVEN010000073.1:0-10202 GCA_964626155.1 uncultured Chloroflexaceae bacterium
TACAAGAACATGAGCAGAAGGGACGACAAGAGGGACGACAAGAGGGACGACAAGAAGAGCTAGAAAAGATGCTGCATCGCATGCTCACTAAGCGTTTTGGGGCTGTACCGCCGGAGTTGAGCGAACGCATCCGGCACCTGACGGTAGCACAGATGGAAGATGTGTTTGATGTGATACTTGATGCGGTGTCCCTCGATGAGGTGTGGTCCCACTTGCCGGATGAGGCACAGGCACATGAGCAGGTGTCGCTTCGATAGACGCAGGGACTGTTTTGAACCAAACTATACACGTAGAGACGTTGCATGCAACGTCTCTACATAGGATTTTGTGCGCTCCATTCCACCAATCGCTTTTACCAGCCACCACCACGGCCCATACCACGATGGTTCCCTTGCCAACCCCACCTGCTGCCTTGGTTGGCCATGTATGAAGCCCCGGTTGAGCAGGTTTCAAATGCGCGTTGGTGTCTTGTAGACCCGTGTTGCAGGGCATTATATACCTGCACAATGCTTTGTCGCTGTGTACTGCTAAAGAGTGTGTCATACAGTGCGATGTTGTTGATTTCGGCATCTACGCCGGCTGCACATGCTTCCTGCACGCTGCCAAAACTGGCGACGTTCCCAATCCATGGGTTTGCAGGAATGGGTACGCCATAGAGGTTGAATTGCCTGACCAGGGCATTGATATGCATGTGCTCCGATTGTCGGATGCGCGTGAAAGGCAAGACTGCCCCGAAATCTTGCATAACTTGGTCGTATACGGCCCATGCATGGTATTCATCATTCAGTGCCAAGAGTAACCCGTTGATTTCAGATGCGCTCAGCGGCCCGTTGTATGTGCTCATGTCAATGGTGCATATGGGGCATTCAAGCGCATTGGGTGCAGCATATGTGTATGCGTTGGGAATGTGCGGCGATGCTGGTGCTGCGGCTACAGGCGAAGTAAACCAGAGACTAACCATGGCTAGTGCTAGACCAATGCTCAGCAATAGCCCCGTTGTGTTGGGGAGATACCCTGTTCTTTTCATGGGATGTATTCCCTTCCTTTCAATTCAATAATGCCCACGAAGGGCAAGTTGCGTTTAGCCTATGCGCTGAGGATAGCACAACATTATGGAGTTGTTGTGGAGATAGTATGTAAAGATGGTGTAGGCTGGGTTGGCTAGGTTTTGCGCACAGGTAGGTTTTCACTCCCATTGTCACGGGCGAAACCTCTCGCTCTTTATCGCTATGCCGCTACCCCCGGCCCACACCACGATATATCCACCCTGCTGCTCGCATCTGTTCTGGGGCAAACATGCCACGGCCATCTATGATGATGGGCGTGCGCAACGTCTGCTTGAGTGCATCCACGTCCATGTCAAGGTATGCTTGGTGCGCCACCATGACAATAACCGCATCGCATGCTTGCACACACTCCAGCAACTCCCCTTGATACTCAGACACCCACGGGTCATGGATAACGATGTCGGCCCCCGTCTCACGTAGCCGCTCGACAAGGGCAGCACTGGGACTGTTGCGGGTGTCGTCGCTATCTTCTAGGTAGGCATAGCCAAGCACAGCAATGCGGGCTTGAGCTATAGGGCATTCTGCTTCGTGCAGTGCTTCTAGGGCCAAGTCTGCCACATGGAGCGGCATGTTATCGTTGATGGCGCGTGCTGCGGGGATGAGACGTAGGGGAACCGATGACTCGCTCGGTGCATTCTCTACGGCATAGGCGAGTAGCCACGGGTCTTTGGGAATGCAATGCCCCCCCACGCCCGCACCGGGGAAATGCATATGCCGTTGCGGGCTTTTGTTCACTAATTCGCGCACCTGCCACACATCAGCACCATTTGCCTCACAGATGAGGGCCACCTCATTCGCAAAGGCTATTTGCACATCGCGGTAGGCATTTTCCGTTGTTTTCACCAACTCAGCGGTGATACAATCGGCGTAGTCAAGGTCGGCATGGACAATTTTACGATACAGCGCCGCCATAACCTCAGCCGTTTCCGGCGTGCCACCACCACACACGCGGCTTACCGTAAGCAGGTTGTGCAATAACTTGCCGGGCATAACCCGTTCTGGGCATGCACCCAAGAAAAAATCTTTGTTGGCTTGCAACCCAGATATTTCCTCTAACAACGGACGCACAACCGTATCGGTCGTCCCCGGCGCAACGGTAGACTCCACGACGATAAGCATACCGGGCTTGATAACGGGCCCAAGACTACGACATGCTGCCTTCAAAGCCTCATAGTGTGGTTTGCGGTCTTCACCCACCGGTGTCTCAACATTGATGCATACCACATCAGTTTGAGCAAGCTCGGCATAGTCAGTTGTCGCATGAAAGAGGCCAGCCCGCACAACCTTGTCGAGCAAGTCATCTAAGCCGGGTTCTTCACCTTCGATGGGGGAACGGCCCTCGTTGATGGTCGCTACGCGGTCATCCTTCACGTCCACGCCAACAACGCGATAACCAGCTTGGGCAAATACACAAGCAACGGGCAGGCCAACATAGCCAAGCCCAATAATACCAATGCGTATCTGATGTTCTTCTATTTTCTTGCGCAATTCTCGAAGATGGTCCATAGATTACACCTCCACAACTCGGTGCTCCATGCCAGAAGTGACAATGGCATGGGCTAATTTCAAGGCCGTGAGTCCATCTTGCCCCGTGACGGGAACGGCACTATCTCCACGAACGCTTGCGAGAAATGCTTGTAGCTCGGCACGAAGCGGCTCTTTTTTGGCCACGACATAGCGCGTCATTTGCCCTTCACTCACGCCACGCAACACCTTGAGCGTTTCCCATTCACTGCCCTGTGTGGTTGCATTTTCATAGAAGTAAAGGTCTTGCATGAGATAATCCACACGGTACATGCCACGCTCGCCAGTGACATAGAGTTCACGGATTTTGGTAGGGGTCAGCCAGTTTATGGTAAGTGAGCCAACCGTGCCATCATCCATGCGGATGAGACTGTGCATTAAATCTTCTTGGGTGCTATGGATACGGCGTTCTGTTTCCGCAAAGACCCGTACAACATCTGCCCCTGTGATATAGCGCATAACATCTAGGTCATGCACGGCCAGGTCTATGACAACGCCAACATCTTTGACACGTGCGGGAAATGGGCTTTGACGACGAGCATCTATCTGAAAGACGCGCCCTAGTTCGCCTTGTTCCAAACGCTCTTTCAGCGCACCCACTGCCGGGTTAAAGCGCTCTATGTGGCCAACCATGAGGCACACGCTGGCTTTTTCGGCTGCTGCTATGATATGTTCGGCTTGCTCCTCGGAGTAGGCTATAGGCTTCTCAAGCAAGATATGCATGCCACGTTCAATAGCATGCAGGGCCACCTGGACATGGTCTTCTGTTGGCACGGCAATACTTACAGCATCTGGCTTTTCGGTGTCGAGCAATTGCCGATAGTCAGCATAATATCGCCCACCATAGCGCTCGGTAACTTCTCTGGCAGCGGCTTCATTGGCATCTGCAACACCTACGAGCACAGCATCGGGTAGCTCTGAGTAGATACGTGCATGATTACGGCCCATCATACCCACGCCAATAACAGCAGTTTTGAGACTCATAGTTTGTTCACCTCGTGTACTATCGTCTCTAAATCGGCTTGTGTAAGTTGCGGATGCACGGGTAATGAGATAACTTCATTGGCGGTATGTTCAGCTACCGGAAGGCTCACATCATCAAACCCATAGCCGCGTAAATGAGATTGCTTATTGGCCAACACAGGGTAGAAAATACCCGTTCCGACGCCATTTTGCTTGAGTTGCTCAACTGCGGCATCGCGTGCTGCACTATCGCCATTGTGCGAATGGACACGGATGGTATATTGGTGCCATACATGGGTGTAGTCTGGGTAGACACTTGGTGTTATGACACTCTTTATGTGTTCAGAAAAATAAGCTGCATTGGCTTGGCGCTTGGCGGTAAACTCTTGTAGGCGATTGAGTTGAGCTAGGCCAATGGCTGCATGCAAATCGCTCATGCGAAAGTTGTAGCCGAGGATGTCGTGATAGTAGCGGCGTTGCATGCCATGGTTGCGCAGCATACGGCACTTTTCGGCTATTGCATCGTCACTGGTGGTTATCATGCCTCCTTCACCACTCATGATGTTCTTGGTTGCATAGAGGCTAAAACACCCTGTGCCAAAGCTGCCTGTCTTTTTGCCGTGGCAATCTGCGCCAATGGCTTGGGCGGCATCTTCAATGACGATAAGGTTATGTCGTTCGGCTATTTCCATGATAACGTTCATTTCGCAGGGATAACCGTAGAGATGCACGGGCATAATGGCTTTTGTGCGCGGTGTTATGGCTGGCTCAATACACTGCGGGTTCATGTTGAATGTATCGGGTCGTATATCTATAAACACTGGCGTTGCACCTGTAAAGATGATGGTGTTGACAGATGCAATAAAGGTGAAGGGGGTTGTGATAACTTCGTCGCCGGGGCCGATGCCATGCGCCAAAAGAGCGAGATGCAAGGCGGTTGTGCCCGACGATGTAGCGATGGCATGTTTGGTATCGCACACTGCCGCGAACTGCGCTTCTAGTGCGGCGGTACGCGGTCCCTGTGCAAGCATGCCAGATTCAAGCACTTCTAGCACGGCTTGCTTTTCGGCGTCACCGATGAACGGTTTTGAAATTGGTATCATTCGCTTATGTACACTTCCTTTTTTTATTCAGACTTTGCGCAAAGAGACAAAGAATGCAACGGTATACAGTAGGGCTGGGGTTATGCCGGTTGTATGAGTTGTTCGACGGTTTCACAAAACATACTTGCGGCACTTTTTTCTGTCAGGAGATCACCTTTGACCCAGTAATCATCGGTACCAAGCGCAATAGCCCGCTCTACATCACTCACATGGTTGCTTGTTGAAAGGATAATGACGGGTATGTGGGAGGTAGTACGGTCACGTTTGAGACGAGTCAAGACCTGAAACCCATCTAATGTGGGCAGGTTGACATCGAGGAGAATAAGCCTAGGCGGGTTGGTATGGGCCTGTCGCCAACCTTTCACTCCATCGGTAGCTATGCGCACGCTATAGCCAGCTCGCTGGAGGAGCAGTTGCAGTTGCAACCCTTGGCTTGGGCTATCCTCAATAAGCAAGATGTCGGTACATTCGCTCATAACATGCTCAAAAGAAACATAACATGCTTCTCTTTTTTGCTATTCCCTAAACGTGTCGAAAGGAACAAGCGTATTTCTTTGCGTGCATGCCACCAAGGACGTGGGTTGTTTTGAAACCTATGACAACTTGACATGTGTCTGATAGATATAGTCCTACTCTATACTACGGGTTGGTAGTCTTTACACAACACAATCTGGTACATGTATAGAATAGCAAAGCAAGGTGAGTTTGTAAAGCGTTCAGGGGCAACTTCTTTGGTAAGACTGTGCGCAAAGGTGTCAGGTGTCAGGTGCTAGGTGTCAGGTGTCAGGTGTTAGGACTGCTATATATGGTGTAATATAATATATGCTATCATGGCAATATTCACCCATGCATGGTATGCTTTAGGTCCGGTCGTATGGAGCATGTTTTTCATTCTAAGAAAGAGGTTACGTATGGATATTCTGGAACTTTTGAAAGACAGGCACGATATACAAACGTTTGCAGAAGGGCAAAATGTTTTTGAAGTGGGCGACCCGGCAAGCGTGATGTATGTCGTTATGAGTGGGCAGGTGGATATTGTGGTGCATGAGAAAATCATTGATACAGTGGAACCTAGCGGTATCGTGGGCGAAATGGCGCTAATAGATTCGCGCCCCCGGAGCGCAACGGCCATTGCCAAAACTGAATGTCAGGTTGTGCCTATCAACAGAGCACTCTTTGCCAAGCTTATACAGAGTGAACCAGACTTTGCTATCCAAGTTATGCGTATTATGGTGGAACGCTTACGCTATATGAATGCCTTGGTATAGGCAACATTGCCTGTTCCCTTCGACAGGCTCAGGGAACGGTGCAAGTAAGGAAGAAGGATTTGGTATGCGTCAAGGCATATGTCTGCTGATTCTATTCGTTGTGCTGGCGGCAACACTTATGCCTCGTTCGGGTGACACCCTCCAGGCCCAATCGGGAGAACGATGCTTTGAGGAAACAGGATATTGTATCTACGGTCGTATTCGTACTTTTTGGGAAGAAAACGGCGGCTTGCCCGTCTTTGGGTTGCCCATGAGCCCTGCACAAGAGGAACTTGTGCAGGGGCGTCCTTTTATGGTGCAATGGTTTGAGCGCCACCGCTTAGAGTGGCACCCTGAGTATCTTGTTCCCAACGATGTATTGGTCAGCCGGTTGGGAGTAGATTACATTGAGCAGCAAGGGTACAGTTGGTATATATTCCCAAAAGGTCAAGCGACTCCCGGATGCATGTTTTTTGCAGAAACAGGACACAGTTTATGTGAGCCATTTTTGAGCTATTGGAATACACATGGAATTGAGCAGGATGGCCAGGTTGGAAAGACACATGCAGAAAGCATAGCCCTTTTTGGCATGCCTATCAGCGAACCCTACCCTGACATAGCGCGTGACGGCACGGTACATACGGTTCAATGGTTTGAGCGTGCGCGTTTTGAGCATCACCCTGAAAACCCTGCTGGCTACCAGGTTATGCTCAGCTTGCTTGGCGTGGGCTTGCAGCCCTATGCAAACCCGGTCGTTGTTCAACCACACACAACGGTGCGCATTGTGAATAAAACGGGCTGGCGCCTGCATGTGAGCATCTACCCGGAGATGTGTCCCGGACCGTTCGTTATTGAGCCCAGCGAGACGTATGATTTGGCCGTTGAAGCGGGACACTACCGTATGACAGTAAGTTCACAGTGTGGTGGCACAACAGAACGATTTTACATTGGCAATGCAAATGTGCGTGTTTTCGTCTATTCATGTTGCGAAAATCGCCTTGTGCCAGAGTACACGCCCTAAGAATTGAATAGGAAACAGTTGAAGGATAGACACAATGACCATATCACAATCGTTAGCTCCCTTGAAACCAACACAGAGCGCCAAACTACCCAGTGGCACGGTATTCTATGAAGAGAAAGGCAGTGGCCCGCCAATGCTGCTGCTGCACGGGTGGGGGGCAACATCATACTATTGGCAAGAAACGATGCAGCGCTTTAGCACCATCCGGACATGCTATGCACCTGATATGCCTGGCTTTGGCAAGTCGGCCCCTGTGCTGCAAACGGCGAGTGCAGAAAACTTGGCCGAGGTGATGATAGACTTTGCCGATGCGTTGGACATTGACCAATTCGATGTCAACGGGCATTCGTTTGGAGGGGCAGTCGCTGCCTATATTGCGGCTCGCTGGCCCAAACGTGTGCGCCACCTCGTGCTCAGTTGTTTTGGCACGTTTGGAACGGCCCTAGAGCAACAGATGATGGCGTATGCCTACTACCCGATGGACCTGACGCTCTTTGTATGGAAGCCATGGCTTATTCTTGGGGAGCCATATATGGCATGGTGGCAAAGTTGGTTTGCTACTGTGGGGTGTACGATGCAATTTCCCCATGAAGTCGCCCGCCTGTTTTTCCACGAGTTGCCCGACAACGATAACCTCATGTGCGAAAGTTTTACCGACTTTATGTGCATGGATTATCGCACGTCTTTGGAAACGGCGCTGAGCCTAGCTAACCCGGCCCTGCGCAAGGCCATGAAGGGGTTATCGGTGCCAACATTGATTGTGGGCACTCGCCAAGACGTGATGGTGCCGCCCTTGCACGTTACAGAAGCTGCACGTCTCATTGCACGTTGCAAGTTGGCATGGATTGACGGATGTGGGCATGTGCCTATGATAGAACGCCCCGCCGAGTATCACGAGTTACTACACCACTTTTTGTTGCAGTAAAGATTGAGCGCTCATCCCTAGGAAAGATGAGCGCTCAACCTAAGACCCTGCCATCTGTTATTTTTCGATATGTTCAGGGCTATTTTCTACCCCTTCAGTGAGGCATGCGCAGGAGCATACCCCACTGTCCGTTTTCCAATTAGAAGCCAAGTATACGAAGCATACCCATGATGAATGGCAGGAAGGTCTTCTGGCTGTCCTTGTTTTGCAATGGTTGCTCTTCGCCACCAGTGATCAACATGACATCGCTACCATCTTCCATACCACTGTAGTCAATGGTTTGTGCTTCGCCACCCTCAACCGGTATGCTCATACCAGAGAAGGTTTCTTCGCCATCAGCGCTTGCGCGGGTGATTTCGATGTTGTACTGACCATCGGCACCGCTGACAGCTACTGTACCAGCGTCTGCGTCAACCGACACCACTACGTCTTGGTCGGCGTCAACATCAATACCTTCAATGACAATCGTCGTGCTGGCGTCGTCGCTGTCGCGTGCCAAGGTGATGCTGGCATCAGTTGCTTCATTGGACTCAATCGTTACATCACCATTATCGGCTACTGTCACGTTGCTCTCGGTGGTGTCGTTCATTGCTACGTCGGCGGTGGTTGCGTAGTTTGTGCCAAACATCGTGACTTCTGCGCTGTCGGCATCTTCCTTCAGGTTTTCGCCACTTGCAGAAATCGTGTAGTCACTGCCAGTGAGCGGTACTCTGAACCACGGTTCTGCTTCAGGCATCACATCCACTTCGGACGAGTCAATGACAACCACTTGAGCGCCGGGCATGTTGTTTTCTTCTGCGCTGAGTGTGTTGCCTGCATCATCACCAATCACAGCACCAACAACACCTACCACTACAATCGCACTACTACCGTCATTGCCACAAATCCACGATGGACACTCTGTTTCACCATACATATCAACAGGTATGATACCAATGCGCGGCGTGTCTGCGTCGCCTGTCCATGTCAAGCCACTCCACAAGGTATAGCTCCATGTATTCTTGTTGGTGTCAATGATGATATACTTGTTATAGTTACCCTTGTAGTTGTTGTCATAGACATACAGTTTGTACTTACCATTACACAAGTCCACCAACTTGTAGGGTGTCAAACCATGACCGTGGATTGAGCCTGCGTACTTGCCTCGGATAAAGATGGTTGAAGGTCGTACCGGGTCGCTTGTCCATGCATCAACGAGGGCTTGCAAAGTGTCGTTTGGACTCATTGCTTCGCTATAGGCACGATAGTCGGCAACTGGGTTGAGGACTTGAATAGCGAAGTTGTAGCCGATATTTCGGCGTGCCTGTGCCTTGGTGAGGTCCCATGTCTTGGTAGCCTTTGAATTGATTGTAGTCACCTGATCCATTGCGGCATAGAAGCGCATGCTTGTGACAGCCATGCTATCACAAACACCACCACCCATAGCTGAGACTATATTTTTCACCCATTGTGTAGCTGCTGCCTTCGGTACACAAGTACCATCTTCCTTGACAGACTGACAAACAGCATCTGTACCAAACATGCGCACGAGATCTGCAATGGTGAAATCATTGGCGTTTTTCTCACCATAGTTGTTGAAGCTATAACCATACTTCTTGAGATCAAACCCATTGTCAAACACAACATCGCCTGGTTTACACACGTCTGGTGTGGCAGTTGGCTCTGGTGTTGGTTCAACGGTTGGTTCCGGTGTTGCATCTGGTTCTGGCGTCTCAACAACTGGTGCTTCACATGTGCCATTTTCGAGCATGTAGGGATACCAGAAGTAGTCAAGGCTGAGGCTCAGATCGCCTTCTTTGTCTTGCACTTGCTTGACGAGTTCGTTGGTAGAGTCGGATGCATCGATGTCTTTGACGCGCATGGTGATACCAGCGTGGTTCTCCACTACTTCATCTTCATCAACACGGATGCCTGGCCAGTAGATTTGCACAGGCACAGTGCCTTCGCCGGTAAATTCATAGCCGCCATTGCCAAGGGTATCTACGTGCCCAACGCTCCACTCATTGTAGAGGTCGCCAACAACTTCGCCTGTTTCAGGGTGGGTTGGGGTATCTTCCAAGCCCTTGGGATGGACTACGCGCCAGTTAGCGGTAATCTTGGCTACTTTGCCTTCTGGCACAGAATACTCAACATTGACGGTCTGCCAGCCGGGGTTGTATTCACAAACACCGCTGTCTTCTTCCTCAAAGTCTGCCCAACCTGTTGGTTCTGGTGTTGGTTCTGGTTCTGTAACTGGTTCTGTTGGTTGTGGTGGGACGGGTGTTGCTGTTGGTGGGACGGGTGTTGCTGTTGGTGGGACGGGTGTTGCTGTTGGTGGAACGGGTGTTGCTGTTGGTGGAACGGGTGTTGCTG
>CAZVEN010000074.1:0-8766 GCA_964626155.1 uncultured Chloroflexaceae bacterium
TCCCGAATATCTGTTCTTTATCTTTTATCTATTCAGTTACCATTATACCACAACCCACAAACGGGCAACCGTGGCTCGTCAATGCCATTGCGCGACACATTGTTGATGAGATAGTGCATGGCGACACGAAACAACCTATTCTGGCAGACTATGTAGGGCAAGCTGCGCAAACCATCATCAAGCAACGCCCGACGCATATTGATAGCCTCATGGAACGCCTCAAAGAAGCGCGGGTGCAGCGTATTGTAGAGCCACTTTTGCTGGGCGAGGCACGCGGTTATGGGACGCTCGATGATGATTACCAGTATGTGCTTGATTTGGGCTTGTTGCGTGAAGATGGTCCGGAGCTGCTCCCTTCTAATCGCATCTATGGCGAGGTGATGACACGGTGGTTGAGTGCAGCTACCCAGAGAGAAATGGAGATGCAAGGCACTATCCCGCAAGCGCCGGCCTACTTGGTAGATGGCAAACTGGATATGCGCCGCTTGCTCGGCACCTTTCAGGTGTTTTGGCGTGAGCATAGCGACATGTGGATTGAGCGCTATCAATATAAGGAAGCCGCGCCGCATCTGGTATTGCATGCCTTTTTGCAACGGGTTATCAATGCGGGCGGGAAAATCCACCGCGAGTTGGCATCGGGGCGGGGGCGGTTGGATATATGCATTGCAAAACAGTTGCCCCAACAGTACGAGTTTGGTGATTATAAACTTTTTTCTCTTCCATTATCGTTTTGTAGGAAACCGAAAAACCTGCTCGATCCATTCATCACGGGCAAGTGCTTGCGATAGCCATGTATTTGTCATGATACGGACCCTTTTATCAATCAATGCACATGCGCATGCGCATGGTAACTGCTACGCACCAGCGGGCTACTTTCCATATGCGTGAAGCCGCGCTGGATGCCCTCCTCGTGAAACATGGCAAATTCGTCGGGCGTCACATAGCGGTGAATGGGCCAATGCTTTTTGGTGGGCGCAAGATATTGCCCGATGGTCATAACATTGACATCAACATAGCGCAGATGGTCCATAACGGCAAGGATTTCTTCATTCGTTTCACCTGCGCCTACCATGATGCCGCTCTTGGTGATGATGTCGGGCTGGAGCTTGCGCGTATGGGCGAGCAGCTTGAGGCTACGCTGAAAACTCGCATGGGGACGAATGCGCGGGAAAATACGCGGCACTGTTTCAACATTGTGGTTCAATACATCGGGGTGTTGGTCTAGCACCTGCTTGAGAGCATCCCAGTCGCCATTGAAATCTGGTATAAGGACCTCAACTTTGCAATCGGGGTTGTGCTGGCGAATACGCTCAATGCTGCGGGCAAAGATATGTGCTCCCCCGTCGGGCACATCATCGCGGGTGACAGATGTGAGCACCGCATGCTTGAGTTTGAGGTAGGCAACAGCCTCGGCTATACGCTCCGGCTCGTTTTCATCCAGTGGTTGTGGTATACCCTTGTTGATAGCGCAAAACTGGCACGCACGTGTGCATGTATCGCCTAGCAACAAAAAGGTTGCTGTGCGGTGGTTCCAGCATTCGCCAATGTTGGGGCAACGAGCCTCTTCGCACACGGTATGCAGATTCAGGTTGCGCATAAGGTGCAACAAGTCATCATGGTTGTGCCCAGTGGGTGCTCGCACCTTCATCCATGCTGGGCGT
The DNA here is from genome assembly GCA_964626155.1 of uncultured Chloroflexaceae bacterium. Classification (GTDB taxonomy): domain Bacteria; phylum Chloroflexota; class Chloroflexia; order Chloroflexales; family Chloroflexaceae; genus JAAUSY01. The sequence goes on from CAZVEN010000074.1 coordinate 1,662, forward strand.
CGCTGTGGAATGAAGCCCGGCTGATTGGGCGTTTCTGCCGGTGTTGTTGTGCTAGATGTGCTCGCTTGGTTGAGCATTATTATGTCTACCATGGAGATTCGTTCTCTCTTTCACTCTTTTTGTAACCGTTCACAATGCAGTTCATCTCAATGTATGCTAAACACTGCCTCTTTATTTCAATTCCTTAAAAAAACGTCTGAGCGCTTGGAGCACTCCGCGCATAAGCTCTTCGCCCATGTAGGCTAGGCGAAGGTCTACAAAGGTTTTTTCGTCATCTACTCGGTCATCAACAACTTGCAATTCTTCTTTGAAGATACGTATGAGGTCTTCCTCATGATCGTGTATAAACTTTACCAGATCATCCTTCACCATTCGGATGACGATTTCACGGATTTGTTTTCTAATCATGCGTGTCCTTCCAATCTCTCGTATGGATGGGTAGGTTATCTGCATAGTGTGGTGTTATCTGAAATAGGTCTACAAAATGGTCAATCAGGAGGGATACGACTTCGTCCCACGGCGGAGCATGACCTTGTAACTCTTGCTCCATCGAAGTCACTTGGCGGTTGCGGATACCGCAGGGAATAATATGCTGAAAGCCGCGCAGGTCGGGGGCAATGTTGAGTGCAAAGCCATGCGATGTGATACCGCTGGCGCTTAGGCGCACGCCAATAGCGGCAATTTTTCGCTCAACATGATTGTCAACATTGTCAACCCACACGCCCGTCAACCCTTCAATGCGCTTACCAACAATGTGGTAGTGTGCCAATGTACGGATGATGATTTCTTCAAGTGTGCGCACATAGTGAATGACGTTGCCGCCATAGTAGGTAAGTTTGAGAATGGGGTAGCCTACCAATTGGCCTGGGGCATGGTAGGTCACATCGCCGCCACGGTCGCTCTGTATGAGCGCTACGCCTTGGCGGGCTAGTTCCTCGTGCGAGGCGATGATATGCTGCTGTTTTGCGGCACGGCCAAGGGTGATGGTGGGAGGATGTTCGAGCAACAACAGGGTATCGCACCCCTGCCCATGCGAACGTTGGGTTATAAGTTGGCGCTGCCATTCCCACGCCTCTTGGTAGCTTATGAGTCCAGGTTGAATAATCTGGCATAGTTGCGTAACTTGTTTTTCTCGAACAGGTTGCATATACTCCCTACTCGCCTTTCAGCACGTTGCATGGGTATGTAGCCATGTGTATACATCATCAAGCGTGCTGAAATCGAGCAATGCCTCTGTAAGAAGCTCACGTTGCTGTGTTGGCATGGCTTGAATATGTGCTAGAGTTGCATTGTCTAGTTCTCCAAAGCGCCGGGTAAGCATGCGGATGATAAGTTCGCATTGCCCATGTTGTATGCCCTGTTGTATACCACGTTCAATGCCCTGTTGCTTTGCTTGCTGCAACGCCTGCTCATCGCGCATGATTTCCGGTGCAATGAGGTTCAGAATCGTTTTGGGGTCTGGAATGGGCACTTGGAAGAGCCATCTGGGAAGCAACCAGAAACCTGGGATGACTGTGGAATGATAGCGCCCTTGTGAGTCGGGTAGTTGGGCAATAAATTTACCATCCGTCGAACGCACATAGCATATAAATTGTTCTTTGCCAAAGCGCGAATCTATGACCCAATACTCGCACACGCCAGCTTTTTCGTATTCTTCTCGTTTCTCCTTGTAGTCACGTCGCACACTTTCAGGAGAGACTACCTCTACAACAAGGCTTGCGGCACCCGCCACACCTCTATCATTGAGCAGATGGAGGTATGCGGTTGCAATAAAGGCAATATCTGGCTCACGGTAACGCTTTTCAGGAACAGTATTCATTTCAAAAGGAGCTGTGTAGACTTCGCCTAGCTTGAAATGAGAGACATAGTATAACAATAGACCAAATAGAAAACCGACAATGCTTTGATGGGCACGTGTTGGTGCCATAAAAAGAATGACCTCTCCTTCAACCCATTCTGTTAATCCGTGTTCATAATCCAGTTGGCAATAGTCCTCATAGCTCATTTTGATGGTTCTATCACCAACAGGCATTGTTTGTATAGCTTGTTGTTGCATCATACCCTCCGTATATAAGGTTCATTTCTCAGTTCTCGCACAGCATGCACGCACAGCAATAGTATACCATATGCGGCTCATGGTCCTAGTGTGCGCAATGCTTGTTCGGCCTGTTTGCGTAGTTCAGGGTCACTGTTCAGTTCAAGCACATGTTGAAAATCGGCAATGGCCTTCTTTATTTCGCCTTGCCTTTCATAGATGAGACCACGGGTATAGTACGCAACAGCATTGTCGGGAGCAAGTGATAGCATATAGGTCAAATCTTCAAGAGCAAGGGTATCGTTGCCTTGTCGAGCATAGGTGCTTCCACGGAAGAAATAGGCTGCCGCATTGTCGGGTTGTTCGTGTATGATAGAGCTAAAATCTTCAATGGCACGCTCATAATTCCCCTGCTGCGTGTGTGCCAACCCTCGGTCATAGTAAAAAAGTATCGCATTTGGGTCAAGTGTGATGGCTTGGTCAAAATCAGTTATGGCATGGACATATTGTTCTTGCCGCGAGTGAGCAAGCCCACGATTGTAATATATCTGGGCATTGTCTGGGTCAAGCGCAATAGCTTGGTCGAAATCTGCGAGCGCATCGTCATAGTTGCCACTTTCTGTACGGGCAATTGCGCGGCCTAGGTAGGCATCTGGTATATCTGGTGCGAGGGCAATAGCTTGCGTAAAATCGTCAATAGCTTGCTGATATTTCCCATTCCTTATGTAACTTTTGCCACGGGCGATGTAGGCATTGGTGCCATTGGGTTTCAGCGCAATAGCTTGCGTAAAATCTGCTATGGCACGGTCGAGGTTGCCAAGGTGCATAAACGCAAGCCCCCGGTTGTAATAGGCTTCTACGTTATTGGGATTGAGCGTTATAGCCGTGTTGTAATCGGTGACAGCTTGGTTGATAGTGCCTAGGCTATGGTACGTAAACCCACGATGGTAGTATACCTCAGCATTGTTTTCGTCGAGGCTAATAGCCATATCGAAATCGTTAATGGCTTGTTGAACGTTGCCTTGCTTCAAGTATGCCAAGCCACGATTGGTATAGGCATGGCTATCGTCGGGCGCAAGTGTGATAGCTTGGCTATAGTCTGCAATGGCAAAATCATATTCGCCTTTGTGGGTATACACAATACCACGGTTGTTGAAGGCGTTGGCATAGGTGGGGTTGAGCGCAATCGCCTGCGTGTAGTTTGATAGTGCGCGGTCATAATCGCCCAGTGCCGCATATACCAAACCACGATTGTTGTAGGCATCGGCCGCATCGGGAGCTAGTGCAATGGCTTGGTCATAATCTGCAATGGCTTGGTCATACTTGCCTTGCGTAGCATACGCCAACCCACGGTTGATATAGGCAAGCACATAGTCGGGTTGGAGTGCTATCACCTTGGTACAATCGCTAATAGTATGGCTATAGTCACCTTGGGTAGCATAGGCAACGCTACGGAGATGATAGGCCTCGGCACTGGCAGCATCAAGGGCTATGGCTGTGTCGTAATCGGCTATGGCATAGTCAAGGTCGCCCTTGAGTGCATGCATAGCTCCGCGCTTGATGTAGGCATCGGTCTGGTTGAAATCTATCATGATAACCTGCGTGTAATCGGCGAAGGCACGGTCTATTGCCCCTTGCTTTGCGTAGACATCGCCCCGTGCATAGTAGGCTTCGATATAGTCTTGGTTGATAGTGATGGCTTGCGTATAATCTCCAATGGCCTGGGTGAGGGTATCTGTATCGGCATAAGCATTGCCACGATGGTAGTAGGCCTCGGCATAGTCTGGGGTAAGAGTGATAGCGTGCGTATAATCGTTTATAGCTTCCTGATAGGCTTTGTTGCTGGCATAGGCAAGCCCACGCTCATTGTATGCTTCAGGGAAGTTGTTTGTGAGGCTTATGCTCTGCGTGTAGTCGGCTATGGCTTGCTCTGTGTGGCCCGATTGGGCATGGGTACGGCCACGATTATAGTAGGCTTCAGTGAACATAGTATTGATAGTAATAGCGTGGGTGAAATCCAGAAGAGCACGGTCGAGCATGCCTTGCTTTTTGTGGGCCAACGCACGGTTGTAATGCGCTTTCGCATTATCCGGGTCGAGGGCTATGGTCTGCGTATAGTCGGCTATTGCTTGGGAGTAGTCGTTTGTCTTTGCATAGGCATTGCCACGTTGGTAGTAGGCATTGGCAAAGTCTGGGTTGAGAGTTATAGCTTCTGTCAAGTCGGTGATAGCAGCATCATACTGCTCCTGTTCAAGGTAGGCCAAGCCACGCTGATAATGACTATCGGCATCGTTGGGGTTGAGGGCAATAGCCTGCGTAAAATCATCTATAGCTTGGTCGTAGTTGAATGTTGTGGCATAAGCAATGCCCCTGTTATAGTAGGCGTTGTGGCTATCGGGGTTTTGTGTTATGGCTTCCGTATAGTCATCTATAGCACGATTGTTTTCACCCTGTGCATAGGAGACAACACCACGGTTGTTGTAGGCAGCCGCTATGTCGGGTGTATGGGTGATGACATGCGTAAAATCCAATAGAGCTTTATCATGCATGTTTTGGTGCATCAAGATAAGTCCACGCATCAGGTAGGTGTGGGCTATGGTGGCATTTTGGGTGGCGGGCAGGTTTTCAAGCGCATGGGAAAGGGATGTCATGCTGACATCATAGTTGCCACGAGCATACAGCGCAAACCCAACAATAGTGTGGGTGAACGAAGCAATGTGGTTTGGCGTGTTCGGTATGTCACTGAATACTATGCTGTGGGGAATGGTAAGTTTGAGTTGGTGCTCGCTAGTCAACGAGGCGACAGTATACGTTGCCGGTTTATCAGCAGACATTATCTCTATCTGGAGGGTTATGGTTTGGTCATCGTACCAACCCCATACGACAAGCGTAGCTTGATACAATTCACCTATATGCCTTGCGGTGTCATCAGAAAGCGTTTCAGGGTGTTGTTGGATATACATATTCAAGCTATTTTCATTGACATATTCAACGAAGTTCTGATACAGGTCCTGGTTTAGGGTTCCATTCCCATTGTTGATAGTGCTACGGTCTTCAAAGCGTGCAAGCACAATAATGGTCATGTCCTTATCAATGATGGAGTGTTGAGTCGCAGCCGTTGGTGTTGGTGTTGGTATCAGCGAGGTAAATAGCTCACGGGATGAGTCTGGCGTGCTTCTGAATAGAAAGATGACTGAAATGGTGCCGGTGAGCAGAATGGCGGCCAGCATACCCCACACCCACGTTGGTATGGTGAGCTCAGCCTGAATGGTGGTTTGGTCGTTGGAGGCATTGCCTTGCGGGTAGTGCTTCTCTTGTTCGTCTATCTTGCTCATGGCTGTAATGCCTGCAACCCTTCTTGTGCTCTCTGTCGCCAAATGTTCGGCTGCAACAAGAGCACCATAAAAACAGGTTCAGCAAAAAGAGCTACGATACTAGGGCGTATACGTGTGGTATGCCTTAGTCGTATCTGTTCTCTATCCATAGTGTGGTCGTTCGTGTACACTAGTTGTGTTTGCGTTTGTGATTGATTCATATGTAGCCCCAAGAGCGTTCTTTCGTTTGCTACCAAGAATCTTACCATATTGCAGGCACTCTTGTACAGTTTTGCATGGTCGAAACATGAACGACGATAGAAAGTGGTACATATAGAAGGGAGTAGATAATGAACAAAATTTTTGTCATCAAGCTGACAATCATTGTAGACCGGGCAGTTTATGAGCCATATCTGAAAGAGCATTTGTTGTATTTGCAGGAATTAAAAGAGCGTGGTACGTTGCTCTTGTCGGGGCCTTTTGCAGACCGTAGTGGGGGAATGGTAGTGATACGTGCTACGTCGCAAGCAGAAGCAGAGGCTATTGCCCAAAACGACCCACTTGTGCATAATGGGGTAGATACCTATGAGTTGCGTGAGTGGCACATAACAGAAGGGCTACCAGACCAAATAGCACTAGCGCAATAACTACCTATTGCTGTGTGTGGCACGCATAGAAGCAGTGTGGCGATATGATAGATAAGCGGAGATGAGAGATGAAGGAAACTCCGTCTACAGTAAAAAAACGTTTTGAACTTTCGTCTAAGTACGCCGATCATTTGAGCCGCTTGGCTCATGATTATCAGTTAAGTGAGGACCAGATTGTTGAAAGTGCGCTGAATATTTTGTTTAGCTTGGTAGAAAATCTGGATCCGTTGGCCGAACAACGCGGGTGGCTCATTTTGCCTGAAAAACTGCTACCACGTACATGGCAGCCCAGTGATGGTGAAGAAATACTGCCCAGCCATACTATGTCATATGATGAGTTCTTGGAATGGGCCGATGAAGATACCCTCACCGAATGGGTAGATGGCGAGGTGATTATTGCTGATGCTTCCAGCGACAAAAATCAGGTGATACGTGAGTTTTTGCATAATGTTCTGCGCATTTTCATCAACGTTAATAAGCAGGGAATATTGCGCGGCTCAGGCTTTCAGATGAAGTTGGAACGCTCTGGACGCGAGCCAGATTTGGTGTTTGTAGCTACAGAGCATCTTGACCGCTTGAAGTCTTCGTATCTGGACGGCCCAGCAGATGTAGTGGTGGAGATCACATCGCAAGAGAGCATCTATCGAGACCGGGGCGAAAAGTATCTTGAATATGAACAGTCTGGTATACCAGAGTATTGGTTAATTGACCCAATACGACAGTGGGCGGAGTTCTATGTGTTGAGCACACATAGGCGCTATGCATCGGTGGCTTGTGGTACGGAAGGCGTTTTTTCTTCCTCTGCTATCCGCGATTTCTGGTTGCGCATTGAATGGTTGTGGCACCCACCACCCATTTTGCATGCACTCCGCGAGCTAGAGATTATCAGCGGCCCGTAGCAATACCTTTTATGGATATGGCATATGGCATGGTAGAGACGTTGGTAGCCTCGATGCCACTAAGAAATGGTGTGCAAGGCGTAGGATAGGCTTCTAGCCTGTCCAACGTAGCACCGACATCCTGTCGGATTCCGGCTGGAAGCCGGTGCTACGAATCGGATTCCGGCTGGAAGCCGGTGCTACGAATCGGATTCCGGCTGGAAGCCGGTG
>CAZVEN010000075.1:0-8588 GCA_964626155.1 uncultured Chloroflexaceae bacterium
GACGGAAACGCACAACGGGGTAGAAGTCACCGTGGTGATGATTGGGTGGTTTTGAGGCAAGTTAGGTTCTAGGTTCTAGGTTCTAGGTGTGAGGGCACAGGGGACAGAAACCTATCACCTGACACCTCACACCTCACACCTCGCACCTCACACCTATACCCTATTCCGTTATCCGGAATATCTGCCCATCCCCGCGCCCGTAGACTTCGGGGAAGTAGAACTCGGTGGCCGTTGTGGGTATGACGCGAAACTCACCCGGCAAGGTAGCCCGCATAGTATAGCTATAGGTGTAGGAGCCTTTATAGAGATGGTCGGCAAACAGCACCACCTTCTCATCGCGGAACTCGCTCCGGTCGTACCAACGCCACCACCACCAATACCACCAACGCCACGGGAGCCAATCATCTACTTGTGCCTCACTACTATTAGCGTCGTTTTGCTGTGTGGTTGCAAGGTTGGTGTCAACCACTTCTGCCCCGGCCGGTAGTGGGTCTTCTACAACCACATAGTAGAGGCTATTGGGAGCCACGACAGATACTTCAACCCGTATTTCGTCGCCCACCTTGGCTTCTGTCACAACAGGGCATTTCGGACCGTCGTTACAATCCGCCATCGTATAACGTCGCCCCACGCTCATGCCCCGGTCGAGTGCGCTGATGTGTTCAACCGGCAAGAATGCCCGCAGGTGTGCAGTGTAATAGAGATTGCCAGTACCTGGACCACGCCCAATCGTCAACCAGTTACCTTCATTAAGAAGTAAATCGGCTACCTGCATCTTTAGCACAACGGGGTTGCTCACATCACTCGGTTGCATATGCCCAGATGCACGTGGGTTGCTGACCCCCTGAAAACCTGGTGGGTCTAGCCAAACGCCATAGTCATAATTTGGTTCTAAGTCACTTGTCTGCGACATCCAATTCGTCAACGAAATGAGGGACCATGCGGTTTCCTGCGTTGTTTCCCACGCATCGCCTTGGCGGGCCACCATGAGCCAACGCACGACATTGGGGATAAGCTCATTATCTGGGTCCAGTTGTGCCAATGCCGAAAGGACAATAGCGGTTGAACGGGTATCAGTATTCATACTCCACCAATCGTGCATGGTTTCTTCCCAATGCACACCGGTCGCGCTCACAAGAGCCGCACTGTTGAGGTCGGCCAACAATGCGTCAACGCGCTCATCGTCTGGGTTGGTGTTGTGCATAGCCATAGCCAAGAATGCGCGTGCATAGGAACTGAGGTCATCGCGCTTGTCATAGACCATGTCAAGGTGCTCGGTGCTGGCTTGTGCATCCATAGAGAGCACATACAACATCCATGCTTGTTGATTGGCTCGCAAGGTTCTATGGTATTCGTCGCTATAGTCAATGGTTTCTTCCAAATAGTTTAGCCCCCTAGAAAGCACATAGCTGCGCACATCAAAACCAGACTCTTTGGCTTGGAGCAAGCCAAACACGACATAGGCAGTTATATGCGGTCTGCTTTCATCATCGGACCACCAACCCCAACCCCCATCGCTATGTTGACGGCTGTAGAGCTTGCTCAAGCCTTCCTCTACCAGTGCGGGCAATTGTTCTTCTAGTTCGGCATTGTTTATGCCTAGATGGTCAAGTGTACGCACAGTCAACACATTGGGCAAGAAGCGTGAAACCGTTTGCTCAGTGCATTCATATTCGTAGTGTTCTAAGTAGGCTAGGCTATCGGGCATGCTGGCCGCCAACGATGGGTCTAGGCGTACAGTCAATTCGCCATCGTGTGTGTCTATGTTTGGTGGCAGCATGATTACTTCGGTACGTGAACCGGCATCAGTGAGCCTACCGCCGGTGCCTACCACTTCCGGGGCGCTGTAGCGATAGACGGCAATGGTGCCATCTGGGCCGGTGGCTAGGCGCGGCTTACTGGCATCGCTATACTGCCCCGATACGGCACTGAACACCACATCGGCCGCCTCCACATCTGGCACGACAACGTCCCATGTAACCGCAGCTTCACCTTGGGAAGGCACGCTTATGGTTTGGGTTATGGCTGTCGTCACCGTCAAGCTGCGCGTTGTTAGCCACACCTGCGTTTCCAACGGCGCATCGGTACGGTTGCTCACATTGGCCTTCAGTTCGGCCGTATCACCAACAACAAAGAAGCGTGGTGTGACAGGGCGGATGAGCAGCATCTTGGTCGCCAACACATCAGTCGTGCCTTCGCCTACCTTGGTGTCTTTGGTTAGCCCAACTCCACGCATCTCCCACGTTGTCAAGTTATCGGGCAGGTCAAGCTCAACCGTTGCTTTGCCTTCACTATCAGTTTGAATCTGTCCATCCCAATAGGCTGTATCGGCAAATTCTTCCCGGATGGTTGGCGCAGAGCTATCATCTTTCCTGCCTTCTCCGCCATTTGCATCCTCATCACTAAAATCACCACCCGTATCAAAATCAATATCGGGACCCATAGTGGGCGGAGTACCCGTAGGAAGCATTGTCATTGTAGGGATAGGTTGTGGTGCATCGTCGAGGGAATCATTTTCATCGTAGATTTCTTCCTCTTCTTTTTGCTCACGGTCGGCAGAAATGTTGAGACCGCTCGCCGTAGCCACACCCAAGTCGCGTCTTCCATACAGCGCTGCGACTATCGCGTTGGACATACGCGGCATGAGACTAAGCACAGCCTTATCTACCAAGTCAAGCGATAACTCAGCTTCCACTGGTTGCTCATCTTGGTCTGTCACCTCTACCTCATAGCGCACCGCTTCCCCCGGCTCGGTTATCTCTGGCTCAGCAGTGAGCGAAATGTTCAGCGTTTGTGGGTCGGGCGCAATGTCCAACGGCAGAATGCCTACTTTATAGTCGGCAGGTAGGGACATACCCGTTGAGTTATCTATCGTCGGGGGACTAAACAACACAACAGATACAAACACATTGGGAGGGTGCTCATCGGTCAGCGGCAATTGATACACGGCGCTGTTGCCTTGCAGTTCAAGCACCTCGTAGCTCAGTATACCCCCACGCTCCACGGTAACGAGTGCATAATGTATCCCTTGGAATGGCGACGGGATGAGGATTTCGGACGTTTCGCCCACGGTGTAGCTCGTCTTATCGGCAATCAAGGTGAATGTGTCGTTGTCGTCTCGACGCCAAGGGATATAGCCCTCGCCGGCCACCCACATGAAACGTGCCGCGCTGATTTTGCGTCCTGAGCTATCGGTTGTGCTGGCAACAATGCGATATGAACCGCCTTCAGATGGGGTGAAAGAAACGGTTGCCTGCCCGTGGTCATCGGTTGTAACCGTTTGTGAGTAGACCGACGTGCGGACTTCATCCCATGTCCACCTGTTTTCATCTTGAATGTAGGTATTTTTCCATGTATAGCGGAATACGTCTACATCAAGGGTTTGGTTTGGTTTCGGGACGCCTTGGGTATCGGTCGTTACCAACTCTATCGGTTGTTCCTCGCCCGCCTTGCCAAAATAGTTTTGCGTTGCCACACCAACATAGACATCACTGGCATGCACAATCATGGTTTCGCGGTTGCTCACAGCTTGATAATCGTTGCCGGTGGCAGTTGCCTCAATGGTCAGGTTGACGCTGCCATCAATTGGCTTGCCATTGGCATAGGTGAGTTCGGCGGGTATGTCTATGATGATTTGCCCTTTGCCATCTGTCGTGTCGTTGCCGCTCAGGATAGTATCTGGTGTAGCGCCAGGCATCCACCAACAATCCCAACAATACCATGGGTCATCAGTGTTGCTAAAGCTATAGCGCCCGGCCCATGCAGGTGCAAAGTGGTAATCGCTTGCTTGCACAGTCCACTCCACAGGCACATTGCTTACAGGGGAACCAAAGTAGTAGGAAACATCTACCACCACTTGGGTTGGCTTGCCGGCTACTATTTCTTGCGCTTGTGGGTTGACTGTCACTTCAAACTCTGGTGGGCGGTAGGCAGCTACCTGAAAGTCGGCACTAAAGGTATTACCCGTGCTGCCGGCGGAGACTTGAATGGTGTAGGAGCCAAGGGATGCATCAGCATCTATGTCCACTTTACCATCAAACGTGCCATGGTCACTGAGCGTAAGTTGCTCATCATATATTTCTTCATATGTTGGGTCTACAATGCGTACCTGTACGGTGTTGAGATTGCTTGGTAGGCTAAACCGGGCGTCTTCCTCGTCGCGCACGACACCTTTGAAGTATACCGTTTGGTCGGGGCGATAGAGTGTGCGGTCTGTGTAGATATGGGCGGCCATGTTGGGCAAGTCTGAGGTGCTATCAAGGTCAAAGTTCCATGCCCGTATGCCACTATCCCAATTTGAGGAGACGGCAGCAAATGGTTCTTGGCTCATAGCAATCACATCATCGTTGCGGCTGCGGTGTAGCTCTAGGCGAGCTACACCCTCGCTGTCTGTCGTTGCACTGCCCAGCTTGGTGCCGTTATTGTCGTAAAAGTCTACTGCCAGGTCCGCTACTGGTTTGCCATTGTGAAGGTCGTTGGCCCAAGCGAGTATATTGCGCTCGCTGGATTTGAGCGTGAGGTTGATGTCCGAGACAACTAAAACATGCGTATCTGGACCATCATTGTACCACCACGATTTCCATGCTTGGTTTTCAAGCAAGAGCATATAGACACCCGGTTCAAGCGGTGCCCCACTTTCCGTCAAGCTTATTGTGCTATAAACGGTTTCGTTACGTGGTGCTTCTAGTGCAGCTTCCCACCCACGTACAAGGGTGGCACTACTTGGCAAATCGTAGATATAGCCATCAATAAGTTCTTCTGGTTGCAGGCGATAGAGTTTCAGCGGCACGGTAGATACGTTCACTGAACGCAGGTCAATATGCGTTGTGCGGTAACTGCTATAGGTCGCAATGTCTTGTTGGGTGTTGAAATAGACCCACGGGTCACGGTCTGGTATAGGTTCGGTCGTGAAGTGAACCACTCGCCCTTCATCAATCGTGTTGCCATAGGGGTCGGCAATGCCGTCGCCAATCGTGACGGTGTAGGCAGTTGATGGCTGCACATCAAAGTCGAGATAGAAAGCATTACTATATGAACTAAATGAGGTGTGGACATTCGTAGGTGAAAATGGTGGTGTCATCTCAAGATTAGGCACAACGGTGCTTGGGTCTATAGGGGCATTAAAGTAGATGGTGAAATCGGTATAGTAACTGGCTGCTTGCTCGCCGTCGGTTGGGCTTGTGCGCTCAATACGTGGCGGGGGCACGGTGGTAAATGAACTGGTGTAGGGTTCTTCCATAGGCAAACCGTCATCAGCACTGGTTACACCGGCATCTATTGTTATGTTGTATACTCTATCAAGTTGCAAAAGCTGCGATGGGGTGAAATACAATGTTTCATTGAGCACGCCAACCGTGCCAGCTACGTCATAGCCTGCCGCTGTACGCAGATGAAACGCATCCCGTGCATCGTTGTGGTCAATGTCTTGATTGAAGTCAACGCTGATACGTTGGTCAAGCGCAACTTCGGAATCAGTATCGTATGGCCGTACATAGTTTACCTTTACCTTTGCAGGCGGGGTGGTGGTAAATTCCCAAGTATAGGCGCTTTGCATGGGGTTGCCCACTGCATCGTGCAAGCTTGCATCTACTGTGCCTTGGTAGGTGACACCCTTTTGCAATGGCTCAGAAGGCTGAAAAACGTAGATGGATGTGTTGAGCCATTCGCCTTGCCCTTCTATAGCCGGCTCAAAGGTAAGCGGGTGGGGCAGATTGTCTTGCTCCTCCACTACAACTAGGGGCACAACGGGCCGGTTGAAGATGACGGTTATGGCCGTATTGTCATCAATATCATCAGCGCCTGCATCTGGTATCACCTGCCCAACTTCAAGGTAGCCCGGCGTGGTGAAGTAAAAGTCGTAGATGCCATAGATAGCTGTGCCATCGGATGCTTTTGCGCCTGTTTCAAGCACCACGTTGTAGGATGCTTCTCGCTGGAGGGGGTTGTTGGGTGTGAAACGAACGCGATTATCGGCAGTCCACTCAAAACTGCCGGTAAGAGATACAGCGGGTGTGTCTTGCAGCACGGTTATAGCGTTTGTTTGTGTATGCTGTGAGTCTCCACTTGCTTCAAGGCGAAAGTTGGCTTCAACCGATTGCTGGTCCATAGGGCGGTCAAAGATAAGTTCTATTGAGCCATCGGGGAGCAGCTCTTCGCCGCGTGCCGGCGAGCGCTGTATGACAATGGGGTTGGGGGTATTTTTAATGAGCATGACATTGGTTATAATGGCAGTAGGTGTTTCAACCGGTTGTGGGGTGACCGTATAGGTAGCATTAGGAGTAGGCGTATAGGTAGCATCAGGAGTAGGCGTATAGGTAGCAGTCGGTTCCACCTGGGGAATAGACAAGGAGATGAGCGGGAGGTAGACAAACTCATTTGCCTGTACAGTTGAGTCCTGCTCGCCGTTGGTGGGCGCAGTAGTAGGTGTTGGTGCTGGGTTTTCTTGTTGGTTGGTGTTGGCAATAACTTGGGTAAGAGGCAAGATACTTATAACGATAAACAGAAAGAGTGTGCCAATAATGGCTTTCTGTCTCCAAAAGTTGCGACAGTGCGACATGGTTTTTTCCTTTCACTGAAATGGTTTGCTATTGGTTTTGGGAATCAAATAACCCCATGGGTATAGTGTACCATGGTTTTTTGCTATGTATAGACTCAATTTTACTGAAATGGTTTGCTATTGGTTTTGGGAATCAAACAAACCCATGGGTATCGTGTACCATGGTTTTCTCCTATGTATAGCATTAATGTTCATTTTTATGGCCTCAATCGGCGTAGGATAGCTATGAGTCTGTCGTAGTCATCTTTCAGGAGGTTGGCAAGCTGACGCCCCACTTGCACCAAGTAGGTATAGCTATCCTTCTGTGTGCGCGAAGCTGCCCGAATAGTTGCTGCCAACAGCTCATCGGCCGGCACATATGCTGCAAACAAGACACTGCGAAAGAAATCGCACCGCGTGGTGAAAGAAGCAAGCTCATCGGTACTGCATTCGTATACGCTGTAATGCACAGGTGGCGGATGTGGTGGGAGGTATTGATAGAGTTGATTGTGTTCTGCAAAACCAACGGTGATGGCTGAAAACTCGGTTTGCAACACCTCTATCAAGTCCGGGTGTTCTTGGTAGATTTCTTCATTGTAGAATGTGCGCCCGGTGTATGTGCGCCCACGCATAATTGCTCGCCCACCTGGTTCGCGGCTACCAGTGCGTATTTCGTAGACTAGCCCATAAATAGTCATGCCATTTGTGCGTGTTTGTGCTCGCACGAGTGAACCAAAGGCTGGTGCCTCTAGCAATTGGTAGGCAGCAGCAGTAAACCATGTTGTGGTAGATTCTATTATTTCCCCGGCAGGGTGCATTATTTCTCCCTCTCTGTGTTACGTTGTGCTCTCTGTGGTTGATACTGTGTTTTCACCACAGGGTACACAGAGGTACACAGGGTGTTTGTTGTTTTCTTCAGTTTCGTGGCTTGCCACGTCATAACATATAGGTGTAAGCATAGTACGTATGTTTTGCTTTGTCAAGCACAGTGCCTATGCTTAGGTAGGGATCGTTCTTTCTAACACCATTTTAGCAAACTCACTAGAGATCTCCAGTTCTTACGAGCGTCTTTTCCGTGTGCTAAGAATGTGGAGAGCGTTATTATCATGCTACGACATTAGATGCCATTGATAATTCGTTACATTTAGGAACTTCAATTATCAAGGTGCAAATTCAGGTTCAAGTTGTTGATTTCCAGCCAGCTTTGGTTTAATCGGGGCTGTGTCTGCGATTGTAAATCCTTGCCATGTGCTAAGGATGACTGTCTCCACTGCATCTGTGTTGCCATCACGCTGTGCTCCCGGCACAGCAAAAAGCCATTCGCGCATCGTCTGTGTATACCTTGTTATGTCGAAATACTCTAGCACATTGTATGGTTCAATGGTGGGAGTAAGTGTCAATCCTCTATTTATTTCTTCAAAAACATCTTCTACTTTGTTGTTAGCGGCAGTAAGCAAGAAGTTACCAATAACACAGAGTACACCAAGAAATAAAATAGTTGTTGTAAGGACAATGATTGTAGACTTGACAAGGCTCCTTGGTTTCTTCTTTCTCTTTTTCCTCCTTGGTTGGTATTCCTCGTCGTCGTCCTCATCTTCATCTTCATCTTCCTCGTCTTCCTCGTCCTCCTCCTCCTCCTCTTCATACCTACGCGGCGGCTGCGAGCGCTTTTTTGGTGGGGCTATGTGTTCTATATCGGGTAGCTCTATCGCTTGCAACTGCTCTAGCCCTGCTTGGGCACGCTTGCCGGCCTCATTCGTGGGGTTTATTGCAATAACGCGCTCAAGACACTGTATCTTATCCGCATCGCTTTCCACCCATGCCAGAAAGCCAGAGCCAAGCAGTTTGATTGTTGGGGTCGGCTTTGGTGGCTTGAAAAAGGAGCTTGGCCGCTTCTTGCTTCTTGCCTGCCTTAAACAAGGCAATACCCTGTTTGGTCAATTCATTCGGATTAGTCTGGTCCGTCATTTGTACTGTACTCCTTATAACTATATTCTTATCGCTCAATCGCTCAATCGCTCAATCGCTCAATCGCTCAATCGCTCAATCGCTC
>CAZVEN010000076.1:0-8373 GCA_964626155.1 uncultured Chloroflexaceae bacterium
GGAGCATGAAGGCCCAAGATGCGCGTGGGAGTATCGAGTATGCACACAAAGAGGGACGACAGCAGGGGCGACAAGAGCGAACCATCGAAATTGCGCGTTCTATGCTTGCCAATGGTGCTGATATGTCTCTGGTGATAGAATGCACTGGTCTCTCGGTTGAGGAGGTGGAGGCGCTACGTTGATACTATACCGCACGCCCCAAAATCTGCTCTACTTGTGGGGAGAGGTTAATGGGATTTCTTTTTTAATGAAGACCTCGCGCAAAGACGCAAAGAACGCAAAGCTATGAAAGAAGGATGCAATTCTTTGCTGGTACGCTGCCTATGCTGTAGGGCTAGTTCTTTCTAACGCATTGTTAGAAAACTCACCACAAAGAGCACAAAAAACACAAATGAAACACAAAGTATTGGGTAGATTGTCTTGTTGGCGTTTTATGGAATGAACCAACCCTAGCCAACGCTGCGGGCTGTCTTGCCAACACATATGCTTTATGTTATACTTTTTCTATATGTGTGGTTTCGTTTTGCGAACCATTTTGTATGAGTAACAAAACGTCTTGGAGTTTGAGGTATGTTCGCTACAGGACTGTTCAGCAACAACACACGATGCACGCACCATAACCTACACCGCGTAGGTTGGTTCTCCATGCGTTTCTTTCATTCCAAGCACGTTTTCCCCCCCCCCCCCCGTATTTATGTCCACTTGATGTAACAAAAGCGGCTCTTGGTAGCAAGAGCTGTATGCAGTTGAATAGAGGGTTTGATGGCACGAGGAGATGGCTCTTCGTGCTTTTTTGTGTTGGCGGGGGGAAGTGGTACAAAACTGTACAAGTTATACCTATCTGACATTGATGGTGCAAGAAAGGAGTAAAAAACCTTATGAAGGTCATCTTGAACATTGCTGGCTTGGTTATGGTCATAATAGCAGGTCTGATTTTATCTGGTATGAATGCAATAACAGATAGCAGTAGTATGGCAGGCGCGGTAGCAGGCATAACTACTGTTCTTATGGATGTTATTTATCGTGTAAAAAAAGATGAAAATCAAAGCATCAATTGGACAAAATTTATTCGTCCTTTTAGAGGTGGTCATGTGTTTTACGTCCCCGTGTGGATATGGGGAATTATCATAGTGATTGCAGGATTGGCCAGTTGATTGCCAGTTTCGTTTGTTACATTAAGTAGACAACTTAATAATTCAAATGGTTTAGATGGTATTCAGGACACAGTATTGCTCGTGGTACAGTTTAATATAGTGAATTGCTATTTTCCTGATTGCACCACGAGCTATGTCATGGAACCTTTTTTGTATGGAGGTACTCATAAATGTTCAACAGATACACAAAATTGATTGCGCTGTTCGTGATGGTAGTAATCTTGTTGGCTGCCTGTGGTGGTAGCAATGACAAGAGTGACAATGATAGTGGTAGTAGTAGTAATGAAACGCAACCTACTGCTGTTGCACAAGCACCTGCACAAAAAGTCTGTCTTGTACCAGATGTTGTAGGTTTGAACCAAGCAGCAGCAGAGAGCAAAATCGTTGGATCAGGGTTGCAGATGGTCAGTAGTAGCGAATTTGATGCGAACGTCCCAGAAGGGTCGGTTATCTCGCAGGAACCAGCCGCCGGTACACGACTGGAGCCATGTGAGGGAGATGTGGTTATTGTGGTGAGTCTGGGTGCCGAACCTCAAACAGCTAGTTCAGACGATGAACCAGAATCTACCGATGAACCAGAATCTACAGAGAATGCAGAACCCCCTGAAGAAACACCCATACCTGAAAATGTCCTGTTCTACGATAGTTTTGATGATGGTATCAAACCAGAATGGGGAATGAAAGGAAGCGGATTTGCATCGGTAAATATGGGATTAGTTTTAGAAAAGGGACAGTTAGAAACCAATGTGGTCGGAGATAGTAGTTGGGAGAATTACAAAGTAACATTCATGGATTATTATTACTCCTCTGGTTACACGGAAGTTCAATTTTTGTTTAGAGTACAGAACCTAACCAATTATATGCTCATAAAATGTGATGGTAGTAGTTGTGATTGGTTTAGGGTTATTGATGGTGAAGAGCAAAAGATACCTGGTTCCGATTTTCGGTTAGCCAATGGACCATTACAGTTCACCGTAGAGATGCATGGAAACATCTACCTAACCCTCATAGACAACGAGCAGGTAAACCGTTTTGTTGATGATACCTTCAGCAATGGCGGGTTTTCTTGGTATGCAAACACCCGCAGGATCATTAGTGTAGATGCAATCGAAATAGAGGCGTTGCCCTAAAATAGAGACGTAGCATGCTACGTCTCCACAATACACCGCCCCACAATACACCGCCCCGGCCCGCCGGGGCGTTTTTGCGTGCGGGGCGGCATGGTACAATGATACAAACGATGTTCGGTAGCACTGTAGTAGTAGTGACATTCGGGCATTTTTGAAAACAATCGCCATCACTACTGGTTTTAGCACTACCTCATTTGCTCACTCTTGCGCCTACGCCAATGCCACAAGAGCCAGCGACACCGCCTCAGCAGGCGAATGCGCAGGCGTAACGTGTCGTTGACCAATGGTAGGTGTCATGCCCAAATCCCACGTGCCTAGCCCAATGACAACGCGCCCACACTTACGTGCCAGCGCAATTTCGGAAAGTGTCCCATACTCACCGGCTATTGCAATCACCACATCGGCTGTCTGAACAAGAATAACATTACGTGCATGGCCCATGTTGGTTGGTATGGCAATATGTACGGCAGAGTTAGCTGAAGATGCATCAGCATCGGGCAAAATGCCTATCGTCAACCCACCAGCCAACGATGCCCCCCGGCAAGCCGCCTCCATGACGCCACCCAAGCCGCCACAAACAAGCACTGCCCCCGCTTCAGCAATGCAGCGACCAACTTCCTCGGCTTGAGCTGCAACTTGCCTATTGCACACTCCTGCACCACACACCGCTATAACAGGTTTTCGTATATGGTTTGTCATAGCGCCAATTATAGGCGAGACAAACGTGTGCGTCAAATGAAGCGAGTGCCTATCAAAAAGGCTCAATGGGCGGGTCTCGCCACGCCAATGCCGCAAGGTAGAGGCATAGCGTCACCCAGCACACATACCCCCCCATCGCCAACACAACAACCCGCGCACTACGCCCCCTTCGCCAGAGCAACGCAACCGATAGAGCCGTCGTCACAGCTATGCCCCAAGACGAAAACATGAGCCAGCGCGTCGTTATGGAATTAAGCGTTATCAGTGGCAGTACCGCTTGTGAAGCACTGACGAGAAAGGTCAGCCAAATCAGTGGCAGTAATAGAGTAGACCGTAGCCGCCGTTGATGCAAAAGGAGCACGCCCGACAGAGCAAGCACAACCGGGAAAAAGCCAAAATGCGTAATAAAGCCCCCCTCCCACAACACCCGTAGCGTCGTTTCGCGGGGAATAGGCGGGCGCTCAGTCACCTCATTCAACCCTTGTGTCGCAACGCCTACCGTTTGCTCAACGATCAAATCCATGAAAGCCCCATAGTAGAAGAATGCTACAAATGCTGCCGCTGCAATGCCTATGCCAGCAAGCCAGCGCACAGCACGCTTTTCGCTATCCGTGTGTACACTCCACCACAAGAGTGGAATGATGAGGAGACCCACAAGCGATGTGTTGAGAAATGTGCCAATATGCGCAAGAAACACCTGTATACATAATAGCACCAACACCCACCATGTGCGCCACGTCGTGAAGGTATAGGATGGCCACAGGCCAACCAGAACAGCCAGCAGTAGAGCAGTCCAAGCCTGTGCCGCCACTTGGGTATGAAAGCAAAACCACGTATTCATAAAACCGCCTGCGGTGAGTGCATAGGTGGCTGCCGCCAAAATGCCCATACGGGCATTGTCAACTGCCCGTGTGAGCAACACATAGAGCGTCAGCACCGTGATAGCTTCATATACCCCCATGGCAATTTGGAGCAAAAAGCGCAAATCGAGCTTGAGGAGCATCAGAGGAAAGAGCGCAATGTAGGGCCCATTTGGGAACGGGAATGGCAACCCACGATGCTGCGCCTCAATATAGACCTTCCCTTGCAATGTTTGCGTAGAGCGGTTGACATGAAGTTGCACATCGCCCGGCATCGCTTCAGGGTAGAGCCGCCCACCAAATTTTAGCACAAAAGAAAGTACCAATAGAAGGATGAGCCAAGGCAATAACGACGCTGGCGGCACAACCTTGAAGTATCGCAACAGCGGGGGAATAACCCAGACACACACCAACGTAGCAGCTATGGTGAGCACCGTCATGTGCATAGCCCACATACTGCCAAAGCCTAGGCGTGGAGCCTCGGTAAGCAGCAGCAACGGTGTTGCCAAGGCTAGTGGCAAGAGCAACCATAGCGCACTATTTGGTGAAAAGCCCATGCCACGCAATGCCGACCATAGCAACGCCATACTCAGCGGAAGAACCAGCACGATGCCTCGTGGTGGCACAACTGGACCAGCAGTACGTGTGCTGGCTACATGCACCGTGCCACCCAAGGCAACCCCCAAATCCTCGCGGCGGTCTTGGGGATGTTGCCAAGGGTCTGTGGACATTTCCAACCGGAGCGTGCCACCCGGCAATGCGTTGGCCGGCAAGTATATCTGGTAGTCTGCCTGTTGAAGGCGGAGAGGTAGGGGAATAGTCATGCCATTTTCGGTCCGTATGGTGAGGATGGTAGGATGTGCCGCTTGTTCTTCTGCATTATCCCACTGTGTACGATGAGATACCACGCGCATAGTGACAATGGCACTGCGTTGACCTACACCGGGCACTTCGATGGCAAACTGCGAACGTGACCAACGCCAGCTTTGTGGTCGCCCTTGGCTTTCGCTCTTATGAACATGGTGCAAAAACGGTAGGTCACTGTGTAGCCCTTGGTCTTTGCCCACAGTGAAGAAGTAGGAAAATGGCATTTGGGCAAGTATGAGCACGAGCAAAAAGCTGCTTGCTGCCAGAAGGGCCTGTTGCCAACCTACAAATGTTGTTATGCGAAAGTGCATGCGTGCATGCTACGTTTCTTACCGCAATTTTGCAAATGCAAGACAGCTCGCACCCGTAGAGCGTACCAGCAAAGCATTGCCTGTTCCCTTCTTTGTACCTTTGCGTTCTTCCTGTAGCACCGGCTTCTAGCCGGATTTCGACAGGATGCGGTGCTACGCGGGACAGGCTAGAAGCCTATCCTACGCCTTTTGCATCATTTCTTAGTAGCATTGGGATGTCAGGGTATCAGTGGTATCTTGACACACCCGTAAAAACTGGCTACAATATACCCATACTGGGTATAGCATGGTATGCATTATGTTTACATGTTTTTAATGCTCGTTTTTTGATACTATAGAGATAAATGGAGGTTTATTGTATGTCCAAGCCCCTTAACGTAACAGATGCTGATTTTGATCAGAAAGTATTGCAGTCCAATGTACCGGTAGCTGTTGATTTCTGGGCACCATGGTGTGCGCCATGTCGTGTTGTTGGTCCCATTCTTGAAAAGTTGTCCGGTGAATATGAAGGACGCATGCTCATTGCCAAAGTCAACACAGATGAAGAAACAAAATGGGCTGCAGATTTTGGTATTCAGGGTATCCCCACCGTTATTATATTCAAGGAAGGTAAAGAGATCGGACGCATGGTTGGCTCACGACCTGAGAGTGCCTATAAGAGCGAGTTTGATAAGCTCTTGGCTTCCTAATTATGGCAGATACAGTTCGTCCTATCTCTCCCGTAGTACGCGATGATGTATTGTTGCGTCTACGACGTATCGAGGGACAGGTACGTGGTATCCAACGTATGGTAGAAGAAGGTCGTGATTGCCGTGAAATTGTCCATCAAGTCGCGGCAGTCAAAGCAGCTTTAACCAGTGTCAGCTCGGTCGTCCTTGAATGTTATACTCGTAACTGTTTAAGCGACCTTGCAGCGCAAACACGCGACGAGGTAGCAGAAGAACTCATAGAAGCATTACAAAAAATCACACGCTAGCGTTGCATGGATGCTTAAAAATACTGAGCCGCACCAAAAGGAGCGGCTCTTTTTTTCTTCCTTTCTGCAAACCCTTCAAAATATGGTACAATCTGCACATCATAGAGAGTGGCAGAACAAGAGTATGCATATACCACTTTCTCCGTATACGAGGAGCTAGGAGGAAAAAACGATATGAGCACCGACAGTCATGCTGTTGTCATTGGCGGCAGCGTCACTGGATTGCTTACTGCGCGTGTATTAGCCAACTACTTTCAGCACGTTACCATTGTAGAGCGCGACCGCTTCCCCCAAACGCCAGCCGCACGTAAAGGTGTCCCCCAAGCCCGTCACACCCATTTTATGCTTGTGCGCGGCAAAATGATTGTAGAACACCTCTTCCCAGGTATTACAGATGAGCTGGTGGCAGCCGGCGCAACAACCCTCGAACTATCCGCCGATGTCATGTGGCTTGCCAAGGAACACCTGTTTCCCCGATTCCCTACCAACCTGATGACATTTTCGTGCAGCCGCAACTTGCTCGAATGGGGTTTGCGCCAACGTCTAGCAACCTACCCCCAAGTACAATTTATGGATGGCACAAGCGTGACAGGACTAGTTGGCAATACCAATAACACCCATATCGTTGGTGTGCAAACGTGCCCATACTATAGCCCACAAGAGCAACCACAAGAGCAACCCGAAACGACAACGCTCTATGCCAATATGGTTGTTGATGCCAGTGGCAAAATATCGCAAACACCGCACTGGCTCCAAGCCCTAGGCTACCCCATGCCCCGGCAAACTATCATCAAACCCTATGTTGGCTATGCAACACGCTACTATACCTTCCCTGAAGATGTGCGCCCCGATTGGAAGGTGCTGCTCGTGCCAAACATACAACCTACCGATACATGTTCGGCTTCGTTGCTTAAAGTCGAAGACAACCGCTGGTTTCTCACCATGAGCGGTGTCGGTGGCAACTACCCCCCCACGCAAGACCCAGGCTTCTTGGAATTTGCGCGTAGCTTGCCTAACCCCTACCTCTATGACTTTATGAAGGCATGCAAGCCAGAATCGCCCATCTACGGCTCGCGCATACCGCGCAACCGTTTGCTGCACTATGAAGAAATGCGCCGCTGGCCAGAGCAATTTGTCGTCTTGGGCGATGCTGTATGTACCTTCAACCCCATCTATGGGCAAGGGATGACCGTTGCCGCAGAAGGCGCATTGTTGCTCGAAGCATTTTTGCAAGACCAACGCCGCCGCCGACCTTCTGGCGACATGACAGGCTTGGCACGCGACTACCAACGTGCTCTTGCAAAAGACCTCGCAGTGCCATGGATGTTTACCACCGGCGAAGACTTGCGCTATACCACCACGGAGGGCGGGCAGCAAAATATGATGTCACGGTTGATGCGTTGGTATATGGATGGAGTCGTCTATTATGCCACTGAAAACGCACTCGCCTATCAAACATTGCTTGAAGTGTTGCATCTTGTCAAATCGCCTTCGTCACTATTTCACCCCACCATTATGGTGAATGCATTGGCATTGAGCATTGAAGCACTGAGACACTGAGATACGTGCAGATTATCGGTATGTTGTATAATGTCATATAACAACGTCTCACATGGCAAGACAGCTCGCAGCATTGCAGCGTACCAGCAAGGAGGTTTCATATGCTTGTTGGAGAGAGAATGTCTCAGCCCGTTATCTTCTGCCATCCCGACTTACCCATTCACGACGCGCTGAACCTTATCAAAAGTGAACATATACGACGCTTGCCAGTGGTAGACAAACGCGGGCATCTCGTAGGTATTGTAACCGATGAGGACCTCTTTACAGCATCCCCTTCGCCTGTCACGAGCCTCAGCGTGTGGGAACTCAATTACCTCTTAAGCAAAGTGACCGTTGGGCACATTATGAAAAAGCAGGTTATCACCGTCACCGAAGACACACCTATAGAAGAAGCAGCCCGCATTATGGCCGATAACAAAATTGGTGGCTTGCCCGTCATGCGCGATAACCATGTTGTTGGTATCATTACCGAAACAAACTTGTTCAAAATATTCCTTGAACTGATGGGAGCACGCAACACCGGCGTGCGCGTCACCGCACTCATGCCAGATACCCACGGTGAACTGGCCAAGCTGGCCCGCATCATTGCAGACAATGGCGGCGATTTCCTTTCATTTGGCACCTTTGCAGGCGAGGACCCATCCAATGTGCTTGTCGCATTCAAAGTAACCAATATGGATATAGCGCAGGTGCAAGCTGTCATCGCGCCAGTTATCGAACGCTTGATTGATATTCGCGTGTGTTGTCCCTAGGAGGTTTTGCGGTAGTGGTATAATTCAGACTGATAACTCCGAATTATAGTGATCAATGAATATC
>CAZVEN010000077.1:0-8109 GCA_964626155.1 uncultured Chloroflexaceae bacterium
TAGGCTATACCTTTGGCAGCGATGAGCGTCTGGGTATTTACCTCACGAATACGCTGATAGAGCTACCAGAGGAACAACCAGCATTACCCTTTTTGAACTTCATTGTGGAAGAGGGACAACAAGCACATGAGGTCAAACAACATAAGCCCGTGATGGTGATCTTGGGAAACCCGCCCTATTCCAATTATGGCATGCTTAACCGTGGTGAATGGATACAAGACCAACTCAAGGACTACAAGCGTGGATTGCAAGAGCGCAAACTCAACTTGGATGATGATTGTATCAAGTTTATCCGCTTTGGGCAATGGCGCATTGAGCAAACTGGGCAGGGTATTCTTGCCTTTATCACCAACAATACCTATATTGATGGTTTGACGCATCGGCGCATGCGCGAGTCGCTGATGGAAACGTTCACTGACATCTACATCCTTGACTTGCACGGGAGCAGTATGCGTAAAGAGATTAACCCACATGGAACGCCTGACGAGAATGTCTTTGATATACGACAAGGGGTTGCTATTGGTATTTTTGTGAAGGAACAGGACAAAACAAGCCCTGCTAGTGTGCATCATGCCGAAATATGGGGAGCACAAGAGCAAAAATATGCTTGGCTATTGGCGAATGATGTGGCGACTGTGCATTGGCAACAACTTTCCCCCGTTGCTGAGCATTTCTTCTTTGTACCCAAGCAACTACACTTGCAAGCAGCATATGACCAGTTTACCAGTGTAAAGACACTATTTCCCATTGCAGGACCAGGAGTAAAAACAGAACGTGACCGTGTTTCTATTCATTGGAGTAAAGCAGAGATAGAAGCAGTTGTCTGGGATTTCAGGCACGTTGATGAGGCAACACTACGTGCCAAATATGAATTGGAGAAAGATAGCCGCGATTGGAGTGTCGCACGTGCCAAAGCTGATGTCTTGGCACATACCGACCCCGCACTGTTTCAAGATATTCTGTATCGTCCATTTGATATGCGACATATATGGTACAGTGGGCAAACACGTGGGTTTATTGGAACACCTGGCTATCCAACAATGCGTCATATGATAACCGGACAGAATATTGCCTTACTCACTTGTCGTCAACAAGCACAAACAGGTTTCTATCATGTCTTTTGTGCAACTACTCTCACAGAGTGTAGTGCCGTATCGCTTAGTACCAGAGAAATAACATCTGTCTTTCCACTCTACCTCTACCCCAACGGCAACGAACACCCAGACCTGTTCGACTTTCACAATGGCCGTCGCCCCAATTTGTCCGCATCTTTTGTAGCCGATGTGGAGCAGCAGCTAGGTCTCGCCTTTATTCCCGATGGCACGGGCAACTTGAGCACGACTATCGGACCAGAAGACATCTTTCATTACCTCTACGCTGTATTGCATAGCCCCACCTATCGCACACGCTACGCTGAGTTTCTACGCATAGATTTTCCCCATGTTCCCATTACCGATGACAAGGGGGTGTTTGCGGACCTCGCTGCACACGGCGCGGCGCTGGTAGACTTGCACTTGTTGCGACTGCCCGGCAACCGTGGTGTGGGCGGGGCTGGCGGGGCGGCTATCCTCGACAACCCCGGCGAGCAGGGCATCACACAGCAGGGTGCTACCACTAGACCAATCGAGTACATACGCTACGATGAGCAGCATAACCAGGTATCCATTGCGAAAGAGGCCTTTTTTGCGGGCATAGCACCCGACACGTGGGCGATGCAGATTGGTGGCTACCAACCGTTGCACAAGTGGCTCAAGGACCGCAAGGGGCGCACACTGTCGTTTGATGATGCGCTACACTACATGCGCATGGTCGTTGCCCTGCGCGAGACACGCCGCATCATGGCGGAGATAGATGTGGTGTTGTGGGCATAGGTGTGAGGTGTCAGGTGTGAGGTTTCAGGTTTCAGGTGATAGGTGTGCTATTGTAGAGACGTTGCGTGCAACGTCTCCGCGAAGCTTGAAAACACAGAGTAGGGGACAGGGGAGCACAGGGTATTGGTGACAGTTTGACAGACGTACCTATCAATGCCATAATACCCGTATTGAAATGTATTTTCAGTAGAGGTATCGTGTGACTGAATGGGAACAGCGCCTAGTTGATGATGGCTACCGCATGACCGCTGCACGCCGTGCTGTCATAGAGGTCTTGCAACAAACAGAAAACCCACTTTCGCCGCAAGCCATACTAGCGCAAGCCAAACATATTCACCCACCACTTGGGTTGGTGACAGTATACCGCATGGTCAATCTACTCGTGACACTCAAGCTTGTGCGGCGCGTTCACTCTGAAGACCGGTGCCGTGGCTATTTGCCAGCATCTAGGGGGCATTACCATGCCGTTGTCTGCCAACAGTGTGGGCGAGCGGTAGAGTTTCCGGGCGATGATGACATGTGCATATTGATAGAGCGCGTTGAAGCTTGGACAAGCTACCGCGTGCAAGACCATTTGTTGCAGCTCTATGGTCTCTGCCCGCTGTGCAAACTAGCGACAGGATAACTTTTTTTTGCCTGTTGTTGAAAAAGATTTTCAATTTATGAAATGAGAACACTATGAATAATGTTAAGCATCAATTGACAGCTATTATACAACCGGGCGTGACGCATGATGACGAGGCCCCTGTGCTCAACGTTTCTAACCTAACCCTACGCTACCATGAAAAGACGGTACTCGATGCTATCTCCTTTAGCCTCATTCGTGGTGAACGTATGGCCGTGGTCGGGCCAAATGGTGCCGGGAAGAGCACGTTATTCAAGGTTATTGCTGGATTGCTCACACCATCCGATGGCACAGTGCAAATCTATGGGCATGAACCGGGAAGGCATATCTGCATCGCCTACGTGCCGCAGCGCAGTCAGGTAGATTGGCACTTCCCAGTGAATGTGTTTGATGTGGTGATGATGGGAAGAACGGGCAAAATTGAGCTGTTTCGTCGGCCCAAGCGCAAAGACCGCGAGCTTGTCTTGCAATGTCTCGATTTGGTTGGCATGGCCGACTTAGCGGGGCGGCAAATAGGGGAGCTTTCTGGCGGCCAACAGCAACGGGTGTTCATAGCGCGTGCCTTGGCGCAAGAGGCAGCATTGATGCTAATGGATGAGCCGATGACTGGGCTGGATGTTGCGTCGCAAGATGACATTTTCGCTATCATCAACGAGTTGCATCAGCGCCATGTCACCGTGATGGTCTCCACGCATGACCTCAATCAAGCTGCCGACTACTTCGACCGCGTAATGTTGCTCAATCGGAAGCTTTTCGGTGTAGGAACAGCTCCCAACGTCTTCACGCTAGACAACCTCAGCACAGCCTATGGCACACATATGCGTGTGCTTGGCAACAACGACAATGGCAACAATAGCAAAAACACAGCGGCCACCACGGTGATGGTTGATTCGTGCTGCGAGAGTGGATGCAATTGCGTAGAGAACGAAAGAGAGCGTAGCTATGGATAGCGTGCTTGAGTTTCTGCTTGAACCACTGTCACGCCCCTTCATGGTGCGTGGCCTCATTGCAGCCGCTATGGTAGGTGTCGTGTGTGCAATCGTTGGTAGCTATGTTATGCTACGTGGGATGGCGTTCTTTGGCAATGCGTTGGCGCATGCTATTTTACCGGGGGTAGCGATTGGCTACTTGGTGAGTGGCGGCAGTCGGGGGGCCGTCTTCTGGTGGGCCTTGGGCACAGCAATTATTGCTTCGATTGTCATTGGTGGCGTCAGCAAAGGCGCACAAGTCAAGGATGACACTGCCATAAGCATAGTATTTGCGGCTATGTTTGCGCTTGGCATTGGCATTATCTCCACAATGCAAGGCTATGCCGTAGACTTGGCCCACTTTTTGTTTGGCAATGTGCTAGGTGTCGTCACGAGTGACCTCATACGCATTGGCATCCTTGGCAGTTTGGTGATAGTGACAACATTGGCACTCTACAAAGAATTTTTGGTGCTCTCATTCGATCCCGTTATGGCTTCAACATTGCGCTTGCCAGTCACAACACTCAATTACTTACTGCTCGTTTTGATAGCCGTTGTTATTGTTGTCTCCTTGCACACCGTGGGCATTGCGCTCATGCTCGCCATGCTCATCACACCGGCTGCCACGGGCTACATGCTTTCGCGGCGTCTACCCATCATGATGCTGCTTGGCTCCATCATTGGGGCAAGTTCGGGCATAATAGGGCTATATTGTTCCTACTATGTGAGCATAGCATCCGGGCCGGCTATCGTATTGGTGTGTACCGCCTTTTTCCTCGTGGCTATGCTCTTTGCACCAAAACGCGGGTGGCTCTGGCATGTTTTCAAGCAGCCGGTAAAGAAAGGTGTTAGGGCATAGGGCATAGGTTCTAGGGCATAGGGCACAGGTTCTAGGGCACATACTCTATGCAACAACCCTTGCGTCCCCTGTAGTAGGAAGAATCTTGAAACCACAGAGAGCACAGGGGGCACAGAGAAAGTTGGCACTCCGCCCCCTCACACCTGTCACCTATCACCTGTCACCTGTCACCTACTCCCCCTCACACCTCATCCATAGCCAGCAACTCCCAGCCGGCATACACCAGCACAACACGTTTCATCTGCACACGCCCCCGGAGCGCCGGCAAACGCGGTATGTGCGGCGGCGTGTCGGACTGGATTGCTTCAAGCGGGTAGTAGCGTTGTAACTGCTCACGCGCATCAGCAACCTGCTTTTGCACCACCGCTTCGCTACGCTCCTCACGCGGGAGGTATTTCACCTCTGCAATATACCCGTAGCATGGTTCACCTTCCAACACTTGGTATGGCTCTATAAAGATGTCTACATACCCCTTGTGCATTTCCCGTTCCGACCGCGCAATGAAATAGGTGCTCACATTCAGATACACCAACAGAAAGGTTTGTACAACCTTTTCGCCATGCAAGTAATCGCGGATAGACGTATGTTCATCAAGTTCCTGCGTCAAAAAGGTAAACACCGGCTGCCAGATACCCTTGTAGAGCATATCATCCAGCAACCCTATCAGGTGTTGCACATTTGCTCGCACCGCACCCACATCTATTAAGCCTTCGCGGATGTAGCTATAGAACAATTGCATGACCGTCTCATTGGGCACCATCAAGTGGTGGTTGTCTTTACTCAAGGTCAACAACCCAAAATAGTACAAGAGCGAAAAGAAATTGTCTTGTTGGGTGACATGCTCCATAGGGAAACTCGTTTTTATCTGGTTTCCCTTGACTTGGCGCGTCTCAATGATGTGCTGCAAAAGGTTGAAGTTGCCATTGAGTTGCTTATTGATCAGCATGAGATGGCGCAATTTGCCATAGTCTACCTTGACATTCTGGTCTACCAGATCGCGTGGAGGTTTAGCACGTTTCAAATAATGTTTGACAAAGTAGAGCACCATATCGGTATTGAAGAGGTAGGTATCGGCATCAAGAGAAAAGCGATAGTTGTTATACCATGCTTGCATAAGCGGCAACACATCATCCATTGGCATGGCATAGTAGTGCAGCATATCGCGCACTTCCTGCTCGGTAAAGCCAAGCACTTCGTTGAATTCTGGTTCAAGACTGATATGCGTGCCAATATTAAAGCCACTCGTCACGTCATCCATCGTCACGGGTGACACCCCCGTGATGAAGAGCCGTGCCAACCCGCTCTGTTTCTTGCCGGCTGCGCCCTTCAATACACTAAAGAACGAACGGTAGAACCCCACGCCATGCGTTATCTCTTCATAGGCATGTTGCCCTTGCGTTGACAAGATAGTATTGGTGAAATTGTCATACTCATCTATGAAGATATAGGCGCGATAGCCCTGTGACCCAATGTATTGCAAGGCATATTCTAGCCGTTGTGTACTTGTCGTCACATTGTCTAGGATGCTGAGATAGTCGTCTCCTATGATATGACAGTATTGCCTACCAAAGTGCTCCAAGATGCCCTTGACGTGTTCGTCAAACGACCGTTCCACCAAGGTCAACTTTGAACTCACAAGCGAAAAGTTGAAGGTAAGGATAAGATGGGCATTTTTTTCGGGTGTGGGGTTATCGTAGATGTAGGTATCTTTGAAGAGCATGTCGAAATGCTCCGCCATAGCCATGTCGTAGTAGTGTTCGAGTGTGGAGAGCAACAACGACTTGCCAAAGCGACGCGGACGTATGAAAAACAGGTATTCCCCGGCTCTTTCCAGGTGCGGAATGAACATGGTTTTATCTACATAGTAACGATTTTTTTCTCGCACGTCGTAGTAGTTAGCTAGACCATAGGGTATGGTTTTGAGACTCATACGGTATGTACTCCTTTCATAAGCATATGCAAAGCGATTGGGGTACATGATACCATAGTTTCGCAAGGATGTTTTTGACTTCCGAAGTCTTGGAGACTTCTGAAGTCTCACGTTGAATCTCTGCGCCCCAGACCCCTCAGCGCCTCAGCGGTACAAGCACACAGCGCCTCAGCGGTTCAAACACACAGCGCCTCAGCGGTTGAACCCCCGCCGTTGCAACGGGGTGCGCGGGGGAAAACGTAGAGACGTTGCGTGCAACGTCTCAGTTGTGGAGGAACCCCTATTCGTGGTCAGCATGGTGGTTTGAAGCGCTGAGTCGCTGAGGGTGCTGATGCGCTGAGGGGCTGTGCCCCGGACACCTCGCCCCTCACACCTCACACCTCACACCTCACACCTCACACCTCACACCTCGCCCCTCATACCTGAGCTTGCCGTCCACGAATAGGAAACGAATAAACGAATGCGCTCGCGCCCACCAAATCTGTGCCGCGTAGGAACCACCCGCGTTGACATGTCTGCCAGCAGGCACGGTTGCGGGGGAACCCCCATTCGTGTATTCGTGGTCCCCATTCGTGGACGGCAGAGTGAGGGGGGGTTTGAAGCGCTGAGTCGCTGAGGGTGCTGATGCGCTGAGGGGCTGTGCCCCGGACACCTCGCCCCTCACACCTCACACCTCACACCTCACACCTCACACCTCACACCTCGCCCCTCATACCTGAGCTTGCCGTCCACGAATAGGAAACGAATAAACGAATGCGCTCGCGCCCACCAAATCTGTGCCGCGTAGGAACCACCCGCGTTGACATGTCTGCCAGCGACGAGCATGGTTGTGTGGGAACCCCCATTCGTGTATTCGTGGTCCCCATTCGTGGATGGCAGAGTGAGGGGGGGGTTGAAGCGCTGAGTCGCTGAGGGTGCTGATGCGCTGAGGGGCTGTGCCCCTGATACCTCACACCTCACACCTGACACCTCGCCCCTCGCCCCTCATACCTGAGCTTGCCGTCCACGAATAGGAAACGAATAAACAAATGCGCTCGCGCCCACCTACGTTGTGCCGTGTAGGTACGTTCCTGCGCTGATACATATGCCAGCAGGCACGGTTGCGGGGGAACCCCCATTCGTGTATTCGTGGCCCCCATTCGTGGACGGCAGAGTGAGGGGGGGGTTGAAGCGCTGAGTCGCTGAGGGTGCTGATTGCGCTGGTGTGTTTGAAGCGCTGAGTCGCTGAGGGTGCTGATGCGCTGAAGGGCTGTGCCCCCAGCGACGAGCACGGGTGTGGTGGGACACCCCCATTCGTTTATTCGTGGTCCCCATTCGTGGTCGGCAGGGGAATGGATTTCAGCACCCCCAGCCCCCCCCAGCGATTCAGCGGTTCAAACGCCGCCAAGCTCGCGCTCTATTGCCGCCAAGCTCTGCCGTGAGACTTGCGTATCGGGATGATTGACACCCAATTTCTCCTCAAAGATAGCAACAGCACGCTGCATCAGTTCTACTGCCTGCTGATAATCTTTCTCATAGTAGCATAGAATCGCTAGGTTGTTGAGGCTCTGCGCCGTGTCGGGGTGGCGGTCGCCCAGCACCTCCTCGAATATCGCCAACGCCCGCTCGTAGTAGGGGCGGGCAGCCGCGAGGTCGCCCATCGAGTCCAGCAACCCGCCCATGTTGTTGAGGCTACTCGCCGTGTCGGGGTGGCGGTCGCCCAGCACCTCCTCGCGTATCGCCAACGCCCGCTCGTAGTAGGGGCGGGCAGCCGCGAGGTCGCCCATCGAGTCCAGCAACGCGCCCATGTTGTTGAGGCTACGCGCCGTGTCGGGGTGGCGGTCGCCCAGCACCTCCTCGCATATCGCCAACGCCCG
>CAZVEN010000078.1:0-7997 GCA_964626155.1 uncultured Chloroflexaceae bacterium
GGGTGACGGAGACGTTGCACGCAACGTTGCTACGGTCAATTGTTTGAAAATAGCCATGTATACCACACTATAGCTCCATATTTAGCACATGGTACACAAAGGAGCACAGGGTACTTGGTAATGCTCCTAAGAAATGGCGCGAAAGATAGAAAATGAGCTGTGGAGTCTTGCCGACCACGAATAGGAAACGAATAAACGAATACTCTGCCGCCCACCTACGTTGTACCGCGTAGGTTCGTTTCTTCTCTGATATGTCTGCCAGCGACGAGCACGGTTGCGGGGGAACCCCTATTCGTTTATTCGTGGCCCCCATTCGTGGTCGGCAGGTGTGTGGGTTTGAAGCGCTGAATCGCTGAGGGTGTTTGAAGCGTTGAATCGCTGAGGGTGTTTGAAGCGCTGAATCGCTGAATCGCTGAATCGCTCAACCGCTCAACCGCCGTGGGTGATGGTATAATATCCCCAAACACGTCATTGTGATAGATGAGAGGATAGTTTTTATGATGAAACGCTACTTTAATATTGCAGGCCCGTGCTGGCCCAACAAACACTATATGCTACCGGCCCTAGCGCGGTGCCAAGGTGTCGTGCGACTGATTGAACGTGAACAATATTTCGTTATTCATGCGGCCCATCAATCGGGCAAGACAACGTTGCTGATTGAATTAACCAAACAACTCAATGCGGAGGGGACATATCATGCGCTCTACTGTTCGTTAGAAAATATGGAAAAGATAGATGACCCCAAAGAAGGCATCCCCTTGGTTGTCAAAACCATTGCCAACCACCTCAGTGGGCAAACTCACTTAGAACATTATCCCTTTGCTGAAGGGGTAGACTATAGTGACTATGCCAATGTGCTCCAAAAATCTCTCTCTACCTTGTGTAAACAAGTAGAAAAACCAATGATTATTCTGTTCGATGAGATAGATTGTCTCGCCAATGGCACCCTCATCTCCTTCCTGCGCCAAATACGAAGTGGCTATGTCAGTCGCCAACTTACCCCGTTTGTGCATTCGGTGGCGCTCATCGGCATGCGCAACATACGCGATTACAAAGCAAAGGTACGCGAGGAACGCGAAACGCTTGGCAGTGCCAGTCCCTTCAACATTGTCGCTAAGGCTCTCACGCTCCACAATTTCACGCAAGAGGAAATAGCAGCACTGTATGCCCAACACACAGAAGACACGGGGCAAGTTTTTCCAGACGACGTGGTTGAGCGTGTGTACCATTACACGAATGGGCAACCATGGCTCGTCAATGCCATTGCGACGCACATTGTTGATGAGATATTGTATGGCGATACGAGCCAACCTATTCTAGCAGACTATGTGGATGAAGCCGCACAAACGATTATCAAGCAACGCCCGACGCATATTGATAGCCTGATGAAACGCCTGAAGGAAACGCGGGTGCAGCGCATCGTAGAGCCACTGTTGCTTGGCGAGGCACGTGGCTATAGCACCCTTGATGACGATTACCAGTATGTGCTTGACTTGGGGTTGGTGCGCAAAGAAGGACCTCACTTAATCCCTTCCAACCGTATCTATGGCGAGGTGATGATACGTTGGCTTAGTTCGGCAACGCAAATGGAATTGGAGCAGCAGGGTACTATCCCGCAAGCGCCAGCCTACTTGGTAGATGGCAAACTCGATATGCGGCGCTTGCTCGGCAACTTTCAGGTGTTTTGGCGTGAGAATAGCGAAATATGGATTGAGCGCTATCAATATAAGGAAGCCGCGCCGCATCTGGTATTGCATGCCTTTTTGCAATGGGTTGTCAATGCGGGCGGCACTATCCACCGCGAGGTGGCATCGGGGCGCGGGAGTCTGAATATATGCATTACGTATGGTGATAGGCATTACCGTTATCCGATTGAGTTGAAAATACGCCGTGACACAAAGACCGTAGGGGAAGGGCAAACGCAACTAGCCGACTATATGGAGCACCTCGGCTGCGATGAGGGGTGGCTCATTGTGTTTGATACACGCAAGACCGTTTCGTGGGAGGAGAAGCTGTTGTGGCAGACAGATACGATTAACGGCAAGATGGTGCATACCGTGGGGTGCTAGGGGATAGGTGTCAGGTGTCAGGGGATAGGTGTGAGAGGACAGATGTCAGGGATGCGGAAAGACCACTCAATCCACCACTACGCGCAGCACCTTGGTCGTGTCGTTGCCCAAAATGTCTATCACCTTGACCATGATGGTATACTCGCCCGGCTGCGCATATTCGTGGCCGGCGCGTAGCCCGATGCTTTTCTTCTTGCGTGTGCGATATTCCTGCCACATGTTGTGGAAGGTATCATCGCGGTTATCCCAATCCACTGCCCAATAGTCAATCCATTGGCTCCAATGCGCAATCGCCTGCTGCACGTCGGCCGGCACATCGTCAAGCGGGATGATGAAGTCGGCCAGCTCTAGGTTCACGGCTTGCCCTGTTTGATGCACGTTCACGTCAAGCGCGGCGAGTTCAAAGAACTTGATGTCGCCCTGCTCCACGGCGCGTTTCTCGAGCACCTCGCGGGGGATGCGCACAAAGCGTATGTGGATGCCGGCATCATGCGCCTGTTGCTTGATCACCTCGTTCGTTTCAAGCGCAAAGTCCCACCCCAAAATATCTATACTCGTTTGGCTTGGCGCATCGGGGCCCGTGCCGGTCGCTTTGCGAAATTCGGTGGCAATTTGCTTGACATCCCATTGTGTCACGGGGGCATCTACCGCGCCCACATGCACCATGCGCCCATTCTTGTTGCCGTGTAGCCACATATAACCCATGATGGGCGTGGCTTGGTAGAGCGCTAAGATGAACTGGCGATAGTTCATGATAGCTTGCTTGGCTTTTTCGGGGTCGCCAAACTGGGCTACTTGCCATGCCTGCCGCTCATACTTGCCGAGGTTTTGCATCACAAAGGGGCGCACTTGGTCTATGCTCAGGAGGCGCTTGCGCGTGGTGTTGATGGCGAAGCGCCCAAGGTCGCACGTAATCCAGCGGCGGCCCAACTTTTCGGCTACAGCGGCCGTGGTGCCGCTGCCGCAAAAACAATCCAACACCAAGCCCCCCTCATTCGACGAAGCTTTGATGATGCGTTCGAGGAGCGCTTCATTCTTCTCGGTCGGGTAGTCAAACTTAAAAGAATAGGCATTGAAATCATCCCAAAGATTATTGACAAGTTCTTGGTCACTTGCCGGTATCAAATATTCGGGTTTTCCAGTTTTGGGATTAGGACGTAGCCTTTTTTCTGCTATAGCCTGTTCAGCTTTTTCTTTTGTCCAACGCCAACAACAACCAGTAGGAGGCATTTTACCAAAAAGCTCATATACCAAATTAGGTCTACCACCAGACCAATTTGGAGCATCAAATGAGTGCCATCGTTCTTCACGGGCTACTTTTACATAGACCGGATTCATGGTATGTTTCTCTTTGGCATAAACATAGATAGAGTCATAAGCAACATTTAATGATTTGAACTTTCCTTTTTCAATGAAATTTTTTCGGGTACGTTTGACTACAATCTCATTTCTAAAATTATCATAGCCAAAAACCTCATCCAAAATAGCCTTGACGTAATGTCCTACATGATAATCCAAATGGACATAAAGGCTCCCCGTCTCACTGAGCAATTCACGCAAAAGGATAACGGTTTCGTAGAACCATTGTAGGTAGCCGTCGAGACCCTTGCCCCATGTATCGCGGTAGGCTTTCTCTTCAATGATGCTGGCTTGCTTGGTAAACTGCTCACCGTCAACCGTCACTTGGTAGGAGAAGTCTGAGCCAGTGGCAAAGGGCGGGTCTATGTAGATGAGGTCTACCTGGCCGGTAAACTCGTCGAGCAGGGAAGGGAGAACATATTTCTTATCGCCCCAGATGAGGCGGTTGCGCCACTCGGTAGAGCGGCCGGAGAGCAGCGCTTCAAAGCTGGCTTGGCGTTGTTGGGCGCTTTCGTTCACCGTTTCTATCGTTTGGAAGGGCAGGGCTATCCTGATAGGCCCTATGCGCTTGCCGTCTTTGTACTTGCCATCCCATGAGAGTTCGGCCATGGGGCGTGGGTTCCTTTCTTATGGTGACCGGAGACGGGCGACCGGGGACGGGAGATGGTGTGGTGTTGTCGGTCGTCAGTCAACAAGTTTTTCTATCGCATCTATCCGAGACTTGAGGTCATTGCAATGATGAAATCGTATTTTTTCTTCATGTTGCAATCTTCCAACAACAATACTAGGAGCTATGCCTATATCGTTGGCAAACGATACTATTCCTTCTTTGGAACGGTACTGTCCTGTTTCAAGCAAGTTTTGCCACTTGTCTGGTGGAATGAGCATATTGGATGCAAACGTATTGGCTTCATGTTCTTTGTTGGTTTGCTCAATGTCTTTTGTTTCTACATCCAAAAAGAATTCTTGCTTGCCATGGAGCACAATATGTCCAGCTTCATGAAAAAAGCTAAACCACATCTGGTCGTCGGTTTTATAGCGCAAACTAAGTTGTATCAAAGCCCGCGTTGGTGTAAGCCATTGGGTTGCACCACATACCCTTGTACCGGGCAATTCTGGCACAAAAACAACAACTACGCCACTTGCTGCACATAATGGTATCATCTCAGGGACAGAAACCGTTGGTGGCTCCCGTGTCAAAGCACGAATCTGCGTTAGTGTCTGACGAAATAGGTGCTCATTATAGGGACCACATTCGATACGCGACGCTTTTCTTTCTCCTTGACGCAACCAAGCATCAATTGCTCCTTCATCAACAGGAAATGCACCTGATTGACGAAAGGCAGCAGATGCGGCACTCCATTGGTCTGGCGAGGTAATGCCAAAAAAGAGGAGCACTTCACGTAGTTGCGCTACAGGGTCTTTGTAACGCTCAATCCACCCACGTTTTATCATTGCGGATACTGGAAATTGCTTTATCCAATCAACCTGTTGCTCCTGATGCTTTTGGTCTTGCAAGCGTGCTTTATCTTCACGATACTGTTGCTCGCGCCTATTCCAAAATGTTGCTGAAATTCCCAACACGGTTTCCAATTGTAGGGCCGTTTCAGGTGTGATGGCGGCCTGACCCTTAATAATCTCATGGATAGTCTTTTGGGGTTGTCCAGTGTGTTCGGCAAGTTCATCTGGTGTTATGCCACGCGAATCCAGCACTTCCAAAAGTGTTTCACCGGGCGGGGAAGCATAATCGGGTATATATTCATTTTGTGCTATCTTACCCATGGGTATCCTCCACACGAACAATTTCAATAGCAGTTATCTGTGACCAATCCAATCCGCCATCGTCCTTGCGTGGTATTGGATCATGGTCTGGTACAAAAAGGAGACGATAGGGATGTTCTAGGTCCAAAGATAACATACCAGATAGATTTCCCTTCAACTCATGGCAACGTCCTGGTAGTACTCGCATATCTTCAAGATGAACGACAGCTTTTAGATCGTTAAGCCTTTGATGCAAACGCTGTGCGCTGATTTTTCCATATATCTTTACTGACTGTTCATAGCTACTACACGTTTTAGCTAACTTTTTACTCCTGAAATGTATCTCCAAAAGCGCAAATCTCCAACATAGCAACGGGAAGGGTTCACACTATTATACCACACTATGATACATTTTTGCTACAAGATGAGATCGTTTCTAGCCTTGGGTGACGGAGACGTTGCACGCAACGTTGCTACGGTCAATTGTTTGAAAATAGCCTCTCCACTGTACCATGTATGTATACCACACTATAGCTCCATATTTAGCACATGGTACACAAAGGAGCACAGGGTACTTGGTAATGCTCCTAAGAAATGGCGCGAAAGATAGAAAATGAGCTGTGGAGTCTTGCCGACCACGAATAGGAAACGAATAAACGAATACTCTGCCGCCCACCTACGTTGTACCGCGTAGGTTCGTTTCTTCTCTGATATGTCTGCCAGCGACGAGCACGGTTGCGGGGGAACCCCTATTCGTTTATTCGTGGCCCCCATTCGTGGTCGGCAGGTGTGTGGGTTTGAAGCGCTGAATCGCTGAGGGTGTTTGAAGCGTTGAATCGCTGAGGGTGTTTGAAGCGCTGAATCGCTGAATCGCTGAATCGCTCAACCGCTCAACCGCCGTGGGTGATGGTATAATATCCCCAAACACGTCATTGTGATAGATGAGAGGATAGTTTTTATGATGAAACGCTACTTTAATATTGCAGGCCCGTGCTGGCCCAACAAACACTATATGCTACCGGCCCTAGCGCGGTGCCAAGGTGTCGTGCGACTGATTGAACGTGAACAATATTTCGTTATTCATGCGGCCCATCAATCGGGCAAGACAACGTTGCTGATTGAATTAACCAAACAACTCAATGCAGAGGGGACATATCATGTTCTGTATTGCTCATTGGAGAGTGCCGAAAAAATAGTGGATGCTGAAAAAGGTATACCTGCTGTTGTAGATAGCTTACGTAGCCAAATCAGTTTGCATCCGCAGTTGAGACAGTACCAGTTTGCAGAAACCACCTTC
Source organism: uncultured Chloroflexaceae bacterium (assembly GCA_964626155.1). Taxonomy (GTDB): domain Bacteria; phylum Chloroflexota; class Chloroflexia; order Chloroflexales; family Chloroflexaceae; genus JAAUSY01. Next base: position 6,487 of record CAZVEN010000078.1, read on the forward strand.
TATTTCAACACGCTCCTGCGTATGTCTTTGACACACTTTTGTGAAAACCTCGATAAACCGCTCATTATCCTCTTTGATGAGATTGATTGCCTTGCCAATGGCACACTCATTTCCTTCCTGCGGCAGATACGTGAAGGCTATGTCAATCGCCAGCTTACTCCTTTTGTGCATGTAGTGGGGCTTATCGGTATGCGCAACATACGCGACTACAAGGCAAGAGTTCGTGAGGAACATGAAACGCTTGGCAGTGCTAGTCCCTTCAACATTGTGACTGAGGCACTCACGCTCCACGATTTCACGCAAGAGGAAATAGCAGCACTGTATGCACAACACACTGCCGACACCGGGCAAGTCTTTCCAGACGACGTGGTTGAGCGTGTATACCATTACACGAATGGGCAACCATGGCTCGTCAATGCGATTGCGCGACATATTGTCTTCAAGATACTCGGCAACGATACGAGCCAACCTATTCTGGCAGACTATGTGGATGAAGCTGCACAAACCATTATCAAGCAACGCCCGACGCATATTGATAGCCTGATGAAAAGCCTGAAAGAAACGCGGGTACAACGTATTGTGGAGCCATTGCTCCTTGGTGAGGCACGTGGCTATAGCACCCTTGATGACGATTACCAGTATGTGCTTGATTTGGGGTTGTTGCGTGAAGATGGTCCGGAGCTGCTCCCGTCTAATCGCGTCTATGGCGAGGTGATGATACGTTGGCTTAGTTCGGCAACACAAATGGAATTGGAGCGACAAGGTACTATCCCCCAAGCACCAGCCTACTTGGTAGATGGCAAACTGGATATGAAGCGCTTGCTCGGCAACTTTCAGGTGTTTTGGCGTGAGAATAGCGAAATATGGATTGAGCGCTACCAATATAAGGAAGCCGCGCCCCATCTGGTATTGCATGCCTTTTTGCAACGGGTTATCAATGCGGGCGGCACAATCCACCGCGAGGTGGCATCGGGGCGCGGGCGGTTGGATATATGCATTGAGTATGGCGATAGGCATTACCGTTACCCGATTGAGTTGAAAATACGTCGTGACACAAAAACCGTAGCGGAAGGGCAAACGCAACTAGCCGACTATATGGAGCGTCTCGGCTGCGATGAGGGATGGCTCATTGTGTTTGATACACGCAAGACCGTTTCGTGGGAGGAGAAGCTCTTTTGGCAGACGGATACGATCAATGGCAAGATGGTGCATACGGTGGGGTGCTAGGGGATAGGGAAAGGGGATAGGGGGCGAGGGGGCGAGGGGCGAGGGGCGAGGGGCGAGGGGCGAGGTACAAGAACCATCCAGGGGTACACGCCCCTTTGGGAGTGCGTGTACCCGATGCTAAATGCTACTAGGAAATTGTAGGACAGGCATCCTGCCCATCACTATTCGCTAACTGCTGCCCACGAATACGCCCGTAGCGCCGCCAGTAGCCCTTGGGTGTAATGCTTAGCCAGCCGGAATCCGATTCGTAGCATCGGCTTCCAGCCGGAATCCGATTCGTAGCA
>CAZVEN010000079.1:0-6139 GCA_964626155.1 uncultured Chloroflexaceae bacterium
GGATATTTATTGATCACTATAATTCGGAGTTATCAGTCTGAATTATACCACTACCAATGTGCATGTTCAACGCAGAGGCGCAGAGATGCAGAGACGCAACCCGATGCAAAGATTCGTGGTTGTTTGGTTGCTCTCTATCATTCACAACTCAATTAGGACTGCTATAGGCTGCACGCCAAGCACTCAAGTGCGTTCATAACCGGCCTCAAGATGTAGATTCTCACAACGATATGTGGTTTACTAGAGACAGATAACAACACTACATTGATTGATTGAACGATAGACACGATAGACACGATGTACACAGATGAATTGATGTAGATGCTATAAATGGTACTTATGTATATAGTATGAATGTAATGTTTAGGAGGTTCTGTTATGTTTACGTTTTTCTTGTTGGCAGCGGTGTTGGTGGTTCTGAGTTTGGCAATTACAAAAACATTGGCAGGGGAATCTGCTCAGGTCGTCTATGTCAATGGCGGAACATCCGATTCATTGCTAACCATGCCACTCTTCATACTCGGTTCTGCACTGCTTATTGTAACAGTTATTCTGCTATAGCAAACCTACATGAAATGTGCATGTTCAACGCAGAGGCGCAGAGACGCAGAGACGCAGAGAGATACAAAGGTTTTTCGTTGATAGTTGCTGTATCATGCACAACTCAATTTAGGACTGCTATAGAAGCTAAAATAGAGATAGAGACGCTACACGATGGATAAGGACGGGCGCGATGCCCAATGCTACTAAGAAATGGTAGGATGCATCCGGCCTGTCCCTGTTCCATACCCTGCCGACCACGAATGGGGGCCACGAATAAACGAATAGGGGTTCCCCCACAACCGTGCTCGTCGCTGGCAGACGTATCAGAGAGTAAACGTACCTACGCGATACAACCTAGGTGGGCACGAGAACGCATTCGTGTATTCGTGTACTATTCGTGGTCGGCAAGACTCCACCCATCAGTTGCATTGGCGCAATGCCTGTCCTTTTGTTATGTGATATACTAAGCGCAAGCAAATAGAAAGGAGCCTTAGCATATGTCAACACAACCACTAGCAACAACCCAAGACACGTTGTATGACACAACCGAGGACTATGCCCCAACAACATATGGTGCCTATGCACCCAATGGCAACACACCGGCCACCGTCAATATCCAATATACCCTCGGTCTTGATTGGGAAACGATAGAAGCGCTTGAGGAATTGCTCGTAACGGAGGATGACGAACCCGTGGATAATCCACTTTCTGAAAAGCATCAGCGGTTGAGCACACGCCCGCTGCATGCTTCTTGGCCCGGGCCTGGTCCGGGGCGTCCCTTTTTAGCTATGTCCAACGTGGGCTTATACAAAACGCCCAAATCTAAACCTATTGTGCCAGATATGTTCCTCAGCCTCGATGTATCCTTGCCACCAGATATTCGCAAGAAAGGCAACCGCGCATATACCTGTTGGCGCTATGGCAAAGCACCCGAACTGACCATGGAAATTGTGTCGCCAAGTAAGGGTGGTGAATTAGATGATAAAAAGGATATATATGAACAGTTAGGCATCTTGCACTATGTCGTCTTTGACCCGTGGAAGCTCTTGAGCCAACAAATGGTGTGGGTCTTTACTATGGATAGCATCAGCAAGCGGTATAAAGAACAGCAGCAACAAGGCAATGTGTGGTGGTTTCCCACGATAAACTTGGGGCTAACGCTCTGGAAGGGCATGTTTGAGTATATGGAAGCCACATGGCTACGCTGGTGCTATGCCAATGGGCAGATTATACCCACTGGCGAGGAACGCGCTAAGCAGGAAGCTATACGTGCCAAGCTGTCCGACGAACGCGCCAAACGCGCAGACGAACGCGCTAAGTTAGCCGATGCAGATCGCAAACGCGCAGACGAACGCGCTAAGCAGGAAGCTGAGCGTGCCAAACGGCTCACCGACCAGTTGCGTGCGTTGGGGATAGACCCGGAGGAGTGAGGCTTTCAAGGGGTAGGTATTGAACTGCCAAGACGCCAAGAGCGCCAAGGTTTAACCGAGAAAGAAGATACGTAGCACCGACATCCTGTCGGAATCCGGCTAGAAGCCGGTGCTACGGGTGCCGTTCTACCGCTTTCACACTTGACAAAACCCCGCTATCCATATACTATGCAATGCGTAGATACAAACGGTACACAATGAACAAAAGGATACTCAACACAGATGTGTGGCATCTGCGGACTAGCGTACAACGACAGAAGCAGGCCTGTCGAAGCGCCAATCATTGAAACGATGTGTGCAACCCTTACCCACCGTGGTCCCGACGACCAAGGTATCACTATTCAGGGGCATGTAGCTCTGTGCAACCGCCGGCTTTCTATCATAGACCTCGCTGGCGGCCATCAGCCTATCCATATGAAGATAAAACCATATGGGTCGTTTTCAACGGCGAAATCTACAACTACCGCGACCTGATTTGCCAGCTCGAGCGCTGTGGGCACCGCTTTGCCACCCGCTGCGACACAGAAACCATTGTGCATGCCTACGAAGAGTTTGGCACCGAAATGCTACACCACCTCAATGGCATGTTTGCGTTTGCGCTATGGGATGACCGGCAACAACGCTTATTGTTGGCCCGCGACCGTGTGGGCATCAAGCCGCTGTACTACGCGCAACACGATGATGCGTTGCTGTTTGGCTCTGAACTCAAGGCTATTCTCGCCTACCCCGGCATGCCGCGTGTTATTGACCTGGTAGGACTGAACGAATACCTCAGTTTTGAATATGTGCCAACACCGCGCACCATCTTCCAGCATGTCAACAAGCTGCCCCCCGGCCATGCGCTCACCTTCGTTGATGGCAAGGTGCGCATCTGGCAATATTGGGATATACACCTAGCACGTAGTGAGCAAGTGCAGCCACGCCGCCAAGCTGAGTATGAGGCGGAGTTGCTAGAGGTGCTGCGTGACTCGGTGCGCAAAGAGTTGGTAAGCGATGTGCCGCTTGGGGTGCTGTTGAGCGGCGGCATAGATTCAAGTGCCGTGGCAGCACTGATGACAGAGGCAACAGCAGGGCGTGTCAAGAGCTTTTCTATTGGCTTCGATGACCCCACGTTTGATGAGTCGCGCTATGCCCAACAGGTTGCGCACTACTTGGGGACGGAGCACTATGAGCTGACCCTGACGCCGGCTATTGTGCTAGACCTTGTGCCACACCTGGCGCGTTTTATGGATGAGCCGCTCGGTGATTCATCGTTCCTGCCCACCTTTCTGCTATCGCAATTTACACGCACCTATGTCAAGGTGGCGCTTGGCGGCGACGGCGGAGATGAGCTGTTTGCGGGCTATTCGACACTCCAAGCCCATCGGCTGGTCGAGTATTATGAGACGCTGCTGCCCTCAGTGATGCGTTTGCACGTTATTCCAAAGGTGATAGATCGGCTACCGGTGTCGTTTGACAATATCAGTTTTGATTTTAAGGCCCGCCGGTTTATTGCGGGGCGGGGGGTGCCATTAATCGTGCGGCACCATCTATGGCTTGGCTCGTTTACGCCCGCGCAAAAGCGGCAATTGCTGCAACCGTGGGCGCAAATCCGCGAGAAAGATACGTATGATTGTGCGTTTGCACACGTGCGGGCATGCCATGCCCGTAGCTCGATCAATCATTTGCTCTACTGCGATATGAAACTCTACCTAGAAGGGGATATTTTGCCCAAGGTAGACCGCGCAAGTATGGCACATTCGCTAGAAGTGCGGGTGCCATTGCTAAACCATACGTTGGTGGAGTATGCGGCCGGGTTGCCGCACACCTTCAAGCTGCACCATATGAAAACGAAGTATCTGTTGCGGCGGGTACTACGTGGGCGCTTGCCCAAAGATATTGTGAACCGGGGCAAAAAGGGGTTTAACATGCCAGTGGCGAAGTGGCTGGCCGGTCCATTGCGCCCATTGGTAGAGGAGATGTTCTCGACGGAGCGCTTGCAACGCGATGGCTTTTTTGAACCGACGTATGTGCGCCAACTGCTGCATGAGCATATGACAAAGCAGCACGACCATCGCAAGTTGCTGTGGACGCTGTTGGTGTTTCAGTTGTGGTATGATCAGTGGGGGCAAGTGCCGCCGATGTAGACTTCCTTAAAGACTTCGGAAGCGAGCGGAGACGTTGCGTGCAACGTCTCTACAATGCGGAGACGTTGCGTGCAACGTCTCTACAATACTGTACCTATGGTATACTAAGCGTAAGCAATGAGAAAGGAGATTTAGCATATGTCAACATTATCACTCGCAACAGCAACACCCACGGTGCCAGCCGACCAAGACACGCTACACGACACAACCGAGGACTATGCCCCAACAGCATACACAACCTATGCGCCCAATGGCGATACACCAGCCACCGTCAATATCCAATATACCCTCGGTCTTGATTGGGAAACGATAGAAGCGCTTGAGGAATTGCTCGTAACGGAGGATGACGAACCCGTGGATAATCCGCTTTCTGAAAAGCATCAGCGGTTGAGCACACGCCCGCTGCATGCTTCTTGGACCGGCCCCGGTCCGGGGCGTCCCTTTTTGGCTATGGCCAATGTGGGCATGTATGAAACGCCCAAGTCTAGCCCCATTGTACCCGATATGTTCCTCAGCCTCGATGTGGACTTGCCATCAGATATTCGCAAGAAGGGCAACCGCGCATATACCTTTTGGCGCTATGGCAAAGCACCCGAACTGGTGATGGAAATTGTGTCGCCAACGAAGGGTAGTGAATTAGACAAAAAAAAGGACCTCTATGAACGATTAGGCATCTTGCACTATGTCGTCTTTGACCCGTGGTTGCTCTTGCGCAAACAACAAATGGTGTGGGTCTTTACTATGGATAGCATCAGCAAGCGGTATAAAGAACAGCAGCAACAAGGCAATGTGTGGTGGTTTCCCACGATAAACTTGGGGCTAACGCTCTGGAAGGGTACGTTTGAGCGTATGCACGCTACATGGCTACGTTGGTGCTATGCCAACAGGCAAGTGGTGCCCACGGGCGAGGAACGTGCTCAGCAAGAGGCTGAAGCCCGCAAACGAGAAGCCGATGCTCGCAAACGAGCCGATGCTCGCGCCAAACGAGAAGCTGAGCGTGCGAAACTCGCCGATGAACGCGCTAGGTTAGCCGATGAAGATCGTAAACAAGCCGACGAGCGTGCCAAACAAGAATCTGAACGCGCTAAACGGCTCGCAGACCAGTTGCGTGCGTTGGGGATAGACCCGGAGGAGTAGCCTATGCGCATTCTGGTACTCAACTATGAATTTCCTCCTGTTGGTGGGGGAGGAGGGCGTTTTGCTGAAGATATTTGTCGCGTGCTAGCTAAGCGGGGGCACAACTTTCGCGTGCTAACTGGGCATGTCAAGGGATTGCCAATGGTTGAAGAACGCGATGGCTACCACATCTATAGAACCCCCCATTTCCGGAGGCATATGCATACATGCTCAGTGACAGAAATGGCTACCTTCCTCGTGAGCAGTGCATTACCTGCATTGTACCATACTCTCACATGGAAACCCGATATAATGCATGTACATTTTGCAGTCCCTTCAGGTGTACTTGGATTGTTCGTCCATACACTCACCCAAATTCCCTATGTTATAACCATTCAACTTGGTGATGTTCCAGGAGGCAATCCAGACCAAACAGATTACATCTTTCGGTACATAAAGCCACTGACTGTTCCCATTTGGCAACGTGCCAAAGCAGTGATTGCGGTAAGCACTTCCATTCGTACTCTCGCCTTACAATCCTACGATATACCAATACTAATTATTACAAATGGTATTGATATGACTCTACATCATCAACCTTATTTTGGCCTCCACTCTCCGCCTCGTTTGGTATTTGCTGGTCGTTTCAACCCACAAAAAAATTTACTGTTCTTGATAGACGTTCTGCAGCATATGGCGGATATACCATGGGAACTGGATTTGGTTGGCGATGGTCCGCTCAAACAGGCTGTTGCCTCACGGGTGCAAGAGGCTGGACTAAGTGAACGAGTTCATTTTCACGGGTGGGTAAGCTCTGATATGGTAGATACTATCATGCGGCAAAGCGACATACTGGTATTACCTTCAACATCAGGTAGTGGTATAATTCAGACTGATAACTCCGAATTATAGTGATCAATGAAT
>CAZVEN010000080.1:0-6027 GCA_964626155.1 uncultured Chloroflexaceae bacterium
TAGTTGTCGTTGAGGTGAAGAAACGCCAGCAGAAGATGGGGAGGAAGGCGATTGAGGATTTCGTAGAGAAAGCGCAAGCCTATGCGCAAACGATGCCGACTGCGCCTATGCTGTTGGCGTTTTTGTCGCTCGGCGGGTTCACCGAGGATGCGCTCCAGTTGTGTACGACGCATGACATTGGCTATGCTGAGACGATAGCGTGGGAGTGATGTCAACGTGGGCTAGTTTTGTTCCTTCCCCAGATGCATTTCTCAATCGAAATGAACATGGAGCTTTATAGGGGTAGGAGAATGCAAGAATCGTGTAGAGACGTTGCATGCAACGTCTCTACATCCGGTAAACTTCTGAGATTGTGAATTGTTCAGGCTCTTATGGCATGCTGTGTTCCACGATTTCTGCCGAATCTTCGTAGGGGTACTTCTCTACGAGTTCTTCCGGCGACAATTCGTAGTCTTCATCACGCATCATATGCATCAGCACAACGGAGGCATAGTAGTCGTCGTAGTATTCGGTGTCCTGTAGTTGTGTTGGTACGCCATGTTCGCCAACCGTGTGGCATGTCACACATGTCACTGGTCCGGTATATTCACCATCGGGGCTAAACTGCAATGCCTGCTCATGCGTCGTCAAGTCGGTGCTTTCCTCGCCCCGGTCTGTCACGCTATACAAGCCGTGAATGGATTGATGGCACGACTGGCATGCAATGTTGGCATGTGCCCGCGAGTAGCGCATCAGTGAATATTTGCCCGATTGGTCTATCGGGAAGTAGTTACCGCCCATGCTCTCTACGAACGGTGCCACGTGACAATCGGCGCAGTGTGGCTCGCCAGCGGACAGCCACCAGTCTTCGCCGGCGGATGCATCAGCATACGTCACGCCTTCGCCCACTTCTGGCAACGGGGCAGCTTCGTGCTCTGCATAATATGCCACCAGCGGGTTGCCCTCACCGCCCACTTTCGGGTCCATATAGTATTCAAAGAAGGCTTCTACATCATCTGAACCTGTGACGGCTTCAGCTATTTCCTCGAGCGTCTTGTTGCGTAGCGTTTCATCCTCACCGGGCATCTGCGCTGTTTCTAGCTCATCGGCATTGTACAGTTCATGCGAATTTTGGTTGTGGCAGTTGGTGCAGTAGAGTCCGCGTAGTTCGCCATCTACCGTAGACACATTTTCGAGTAGATATTCGCCAACTGCATTCAGGAAGAATGGTGGTTCAGCATCGGGGTTGGTATGGGCATCGCGGCTGGCAAAACAGCCGGCGGTATCGCGCACATCGCCATCTGAGTAGCGTGGATTTCCCTCACTGTCAAGTGGCGATCCTGCTTCGCCTACGGGGTTGAGGTCTGGGTTTGATGTGTGTGCTGGATGACACGATTGGCACGATTGCGTGCGCCCAAACGAGTCTGGGTCGGCTACGACAGAAAGATGCAGGCTATGCATGGCTGTAGCGAGAGGTGGTATCAATTCGTCTGGGGTTTCGTCGGTTGATTTGAGTCGCCCTTGGACGTTGTCGCCGTGGCAGTCGGAGCAGTTCACTGGTCCTTGGCTCCCCAAACGGTTCTTGGTAGCCGTTGGGTCATATTCAGCTAAGAAGTCGGTATCGTGCTTGTCGTCATGCATTTCAAGGATGCTCACCAGTGAGGCTTTGGTGCGAGCCATATATTCGCTTGTATCATCATAGGTAGACATCCAGTAGTCATACTCTTCTAGGTACAGTTGGTAATCATTTTCAGAGAATGTATTGGCACGTTCGGTGCCGTGGCACCATGTACAATTGGGCATATCGAGCGGGTTGGTGCCGATAAAGCTCACCGGTTCGCCATCTACCATTACGGGGTCACCAGGCTCACCGTCGGGCGCTTCATGCATGGTTATCCGCGACGGTTGATAGGGTTGGAAGTGTGTATCATCTATTGTTCGGTGCGACCCCCCAATAAGGGCATCATCACTGAAAGCCGTCAGGGGAAGCCCCAGGGCATCCCAGAGATAGCTACCTGTCAATATCAAAGGAATATCTGCCATATGCCCATGGCGCGATTCGGTAAAGACGATATTGCCGCCTTCTTCTCCGGAATATTCTGCAAAGCCAGAGAGTGGCATACCCGATGGCCCATGGTCTATCTGCACTGGAAGTTCTTTACCTACATGGAGCCGCATCGTATCGGTGACGTTTTCGGGAATAGTCCCCTCTAGGTCTTCGTAAATATACAGATGTGTCCATACATAGTTGGCGAAATTATCATTCGCGTCGTCCATATCGCCATCGCCGTTGACATCTTTGCCAACACTCCAGTAGACCATTTTATCGCCTTCAGAATAGGTATTGTTATCGGTACTATATTTCATAGCAATTTCATCTTCAGGTGAAAGCATTTTCGGGCTAGGTTCTTCAGGTGTTGATGATTGGATGGCTTGGGCTTGAATGCTATTGTATGGCGGTATCATACAACAATAGGTCATGTTGAAGCCAACACAGTGCATACCTAGCTCATAATTGACGAAAATGTTATATGGGTTGACGGGCAAGAATGACGGTTCACCATTGATTGTGGTTGTCGAGAGACCATCGAGGCTAAATGGCAACCCGCTTGCTCCCTGCATTGCGGGACCTTCTGGCTTGGCTGTCGCTTCAGCAGTTGGCTCCTCTTCCGTCACCTCTTCTTCTGTAGGTGCTTCGGTCGGTTCTTCTTCAGCATCCTCCTCCTCAGTATCCATAGCAACTTGTTGTATGTCGCCGGTAGAATTGGCAAGGAAATCTACCATGAGTTGCAAGTCTTCTTCGCTCATTTTGTCTTTATAGTCACGTGGCATGGTGTCGGTAAACCCAGATGCAATGTCTGCCGATGGGTCAACAATGTCTTCCATGAGTTGGTCGGGAGTGCGTTGCAAACCAATGTCGTGCAAGTCGGGACCGACAAAGTTGCCTTGGTCGGCGTAGCGGTGGCAGGCAAAACACCCATGGGTTTGGAGCAGGTTCAAACCTACTTGCAAGTCAATGTCACCAACAAGCATGGTGCTTGGCTGGGTTGCGATGCTTCGTAGATAGGCAATCAATTCCCAGCGCTGGTCTTCTGAGAGAAATTCTTTGAAGGCTGGCATAGCAGAAAGAAATGGGGCTTCTTTGCCACCTTCGCTAATGCGCCAATACAGGTAATCGTTGCTGAGGCGCTCCATCAAAGCGGCGTCTGTCAGGTTAATTGGGCGTGGGTTCATCCCTTGGCTAAACAACCCATCGCCTTGGCCAGTTTCGCCGTGACAGACATAGCAACTTTGACCCCAAAAGAGGTCTTCGCCTTTGGCCATTGCATCCTCACTTGTCAATGAGAATGGCGGTTCTAGGCCATTATACGATTCTGGTTGACGGGCAGACCAACGGTCACGCTCTTCGTCGGCAAGAATGGCTATGATGACCCCTTCTTCCGATGCTGGAAGGCCTACGGTAGGTGTGGGCAATACGTCGTCACCGGGCGTTGCAGTAACGACAACCGTCTCTTTTACTTCTACTGTTACGAAAGATGGCTGTTGAGAGGTACACGCAGCCAACAAACCTAACAGAAGAAGTATTGGTGAAAGCTTCCATAGCAGAGGCTTTCGAGGAATTTTTCGCTTCATCGCGCATGTCCTTTCTGGTGGTTTAAGGGAACCATAAACGTCCTAACAACACACCCGTTTGTGTTGTATGCAAAATAATGTATACCTACGCAATACGTCAGCTATTGTAACCGATCTTTCTGGATATGACAAATTGTATATCTATAACAAAAAAGAATGTAACTTTACAGAATGATTTTCCTGTCATGGGCATCTGTTATGCCATACAGGTCAAACACAACGTGATCTATGAGCATTTGTCGCATTGCCACCTGCCTACGAATGGTTGTTATGTTATGTATTACATACTGTTGTTGGGTATGGTCAAGACGCATGGCGTGGGGGGAAAACGCTGGGAGAGGGGCATGGCTATCAAGGCGTGTCAAACGTGTGCGAAAAGAGCTGTTCCAAGGTGCGAGTTGTTTTTGCAGAGCTTGGATTTGGTCTACCAGAAGCACCAAGGCATCGTGGAGCAGGGCTGTGCGCCCATTGGTGAGGGCTTGCTGTAGGAGCGCATAGGCTGCATTGGCATCCTCAGCGGTAAGGTAGGTAGTGAAATCTTGGTATTCTTGGTCGCTTGGTGGTTCAGTATTTCCTCCTCTAAGGTCCACAAGGGGTATTTCGTGCAATGGTCTTTCGACATATTCGCGTTGGGTGCCCTTACGTTTGCCTTTGTGGGCATACCAAAAATCAAGTAGTTTTGAGTTTAACAATGCTGCGATGTACTTGAGCGATAGCGATACACCCGGTTTGAGAGCAATGAAATACATGCCCGAAAGCCCAAACAAACCCGTTTCGTCATAGACAACGTTGTTGCGCTTTTCGCGGTATGAAACAATGAGCTTGGGAGCTTGGAGCATAGCCGCGTTGCGGGGCCAAGCAAGGGCAAACCATGGGCGGTGAGGGTTGCGCACAAATTCGGCTCTGTTTTCGAGCACAGGTCGGAAGCGTTGCACGTGGGCTGCAATACGTGGGTAGGTGTGCAGGTCTACTGTATCATCTATGTAGAGCACATAGTATGGTTGGGAGATGTCAACAACGCCATACCCCAAGTCTTCGGCACGTACAAGTGGGCGTACCTGTTGCTGTTCGTGTGGGGATAGGTGTAGGGCTTGCACTTCGGCTTCGGTGAGCATGAAGATGCCTGTGCCGGTTGGTATGCGCGTGCCAAGCGCAGCATGGTGTTTGCGTGTGACGGTGTTGGCTCCTGTCTCAACCCCTTTCATAACGGTGCAAAATGTTGCTAGGGTTGTTGGCACACGGGCGATGGCATCGAGTATGCGCGTGTGAACTGGATGAACGAAGTGCCAACTGGCAGCAGATAGTGCTTGTTGTGGCTTTGGGCTTCGGTATACGCTGATGTATGCATCGTCGCTATGCTCCTCTGGCAACTGTGCTAGATACTCTAGGCGCTGTTGGATATGGTTCAGCACCTGTTGCAGACGCGCATCGGGTGTTGCATCGGCATATGCTGCTGCATGTTTGACGTATACGATGCAGGGACGATGCTGATTGCGCGTTGGGGCATGGGTACAACGCTCTAGCACGAAGACGATGTTGTGCTGTCCGGGCGCGTCGGGGAAGATGGTCGTTGTGCCAAAGTCTATCAGTTCAATGATTTTGGCATGGTTTAGGATATATGCCCGCAGTTTGGTGGCACTGTCGGCGGTGAGCCAATAGCTCGTGGTGATGTAGCAGAGCCTTCCGCCTTCGCGCAATTGGTTCAACCCTAGGATGATGAACCAGTAGAGATAGTCCATTTTGCCTTGGTAGTAAGCTCTCCAGTAGGGCATATGTTCGCACACGGAGCGAAAGAGTGCTTTGTTGCCCTTTTCGCCAAGGTAGGGTGGGTTGGCGCAGACGTAGTCGGCTTCTAGTTTTTCGCTGTGCATGGTGAGGGCGTCCCGATGCATGATGGAGAGTGGGCTAGGGTGCTCCTTGGTATGTTCTATGGGGTGTCCTTGTTTCTGAAGCGCGGCGATGATGGGCATGAGTAATGCGAGTAGGTTATGTTGCGTTTGGGAGTAGGGCGTTGCGTGTAGTTCGCATCCCCACAAGCCGTTGCTGATGGCGTTTTTGACGAGCAGCAGGCGCTCACTATCCATAGTTGCAAGCTGTGCTGCATAGTCGTCTGCGTCACAACAATCAACGCCAAGGGCAGCATGGCAAATACGGTGCGCGGCTTCAATGAGAAAATCGCCTGCGCCGGTGCAACAATCGAAGAAGATGCGCGGCACGTAGTGGCTCTGGTTTCCTGTCGCATGCGCTACCTTGCGGAAGATGGTATCTGATGAGGTGAAACCAACACGGTCTAGGATGAAACGAACCATGCAGGGGGGGGTTGCGTATTGTCCTGCGCTTTTGCGGCTGGGGGTATTTTGCAGGTAGTGGTATAATTCAGACTGATAACTCCGAATTATAGTGATCAATGAATAT
>CAZVEN010000081.1:0-5690 GCA_964626155.1 uncultured Chloroflexaceae bacterium
GGTGGCAAACCTGCATCAAATGCTAGGTCTACGGGAGGTGGCAAACCTGCATCAAGCTCTCCCTCTACAAGTAGTTCCAAAAAGGGGACACGCAAGCCAAACACGCAAGGTGGCGGTACAAAAACGGCACAATCGGCTAGGACAAGGCAGTCTGAAGAAGTACCTGTTGCCGATGAGGGGTAATGTCCTTTTCTCACGGGTAGATTTGGTGTCACGCACTGTCCGGTAGAGTGCGTGGCCCCCGTAGCACGGGGCATCCGTCAGGACTCTGTAACGTTATGTGTCTTTTTTCATGAAGATATCGCGCAAAGACACAAAGAACGCAAAGCTATACAAAAAGGAACATGCAATGCTTTGCTGGTACGCTGCAAACGGTGCGAGCTGTCTTGTCTAGGGAACGACGGTAGGGGCTTGCCGCTGGCAAGCCCCTACCGTAGGCACCGGCATCCTGCCGGATCCGGCTAGAAGCCGGTGCTACCTACCCTGTGCGCCCAAACTGACGTTCGAGCTGCCCCGGTGTGAGCAACACCATGATGGGGCGGCCATGGGGGCATGTGTGTGGGTTGTGGCAGCGTTCCAACTGCTGCAAGAGGTCGCGCATCTCTTCAAGGGAAAGGGCTTGACCAGCCCGCACAGATGTGTGACAAGCCAGCGTTATCAGCATTGCTTCGCGCCAATCGTCGGGCGTACTACCGCCCTGCCCGCCAAGATGGTCTACCACTTCCAAGAGGGCCGTTTCCAGATTTTCGAGCAACAGGAGCGCAGGAATGGCCCGCACGCGCACCATGCCTTCGCCCCACTCGTCGAGAGTAAACCCCCACTCGGCCAGCATAGCGCCATGGGCTATCAGGAGTTCAACAGCAGCCGGCGACAGGTTGACCGTTTGGGGCATGAGCAACTCTTGCGATTCGATGCAACCAACGCCGCGCTGTGCCATAAGCCGCTCATAGGCGATGCGTTCGTGTGAGGCATGCTGGTCTATCAAATACATCCCGTTTGGCGATTCGGCCACGATGTAGGTTAGCCCGACCTGCCCCACCACGCGCAGCGGGGGAAGCTTGGATGTGTCTGCCCTAGGTGGTTCATCTTCCTGCAATGCTGCGTTGCCAGATTTCCCTTCTTTGGGGTGGCTAGATGTGGTTTCCGCTTCGGGTTCTTGGGCAATCGCAATAGTATTTCCAACTTCCTCATCGTTGCCATGTGTTGTGTGGCTTGTGTCGGAACCAATGATGGCCTCAGCGTGGTTTTTATCCATTTCTTCATGGGCATCTTGGTGCGCTTGCTGTTTTGGCGGTCTCATATGTTCCTGTTCAGGAGAGCTAGGGGAAATGTCTTTGTGAGATGGTTGTTCACCACCACCAACATCCCAACGGCTATGTTGTACACTCCACACGCGCTTGCCCACACCCCATGCTGCGCCTGGTGGCAGGGGAGTGCTTCGGGTGCTCGTCTGCGACTCTGATTTCGTCTCCGTATCCATCTGGCGCACCTCAAACCGGCGTGGGGTACTGCTTTCGGTATTCACCAAGTCTTGCCATGTTTGCACATCGGCACTTTCAATGAGTGCTTGACGTATAGAGCGCCCCAAGAAGCTGCCTACACGCTGTTGGTAGCGAAACTTTACTTCGCTCTTGGTGGGGTGAACATTGACATCAACTGCGCTAGGGTGTACCCGAATGTCGAGCACAACAAGTGGGTGTTGCCCTTTCATCAGCAGGGTATGGTATGATTCTTCCACAACACTTGGCAAAAATCCACGCGACTGTATGGCACGCCGGTTGATAAAGAAGTGCATGTAGCTGCGTGCCTTGCGTATGAGTCCTGGCGGGGAAATCATACCGTTGATGGAGATGTACTCTTCATCACTGCCATACGTAGCTTCTAGCGGCAGGAGTTGCCGTGCTACATCAAGCCGATATATTTCAATCAATACATCGCGCAGGTTGTTGGTGCCCGGTGTTTTCAAGGATAGCCGCCCATCGAGCAGCAATGTGAAACGCACTTCTGGGTAGGCAAGGGCATATTGCTGCACCACGCTACTGATGGCGCTCATTTCAGTACCTTGCGAGCGGAGATAGTCACGCCGAACGGGGGTGTTGTAGAAGAGGTTGCGCACACTCATACTGGTGCCGGGTGAGCAACCGCGTGGCACACGGTCTTGTAGTTCGCCACCGGCAATGCGTAGCTCGGTGCCGACTTCTTCGTGCGCGGCACGGGAGATGCAAATAACTTGTGCGACACTAGCAATGCTTGGCAATGCTTCGCCACGAAAACCAAGCGTGTGAATATTCCACAAGTCATCGGCGTTGCGGAGCTTGCTGGTGGCGTGGCGTGCAAAGGCTGTTTCAACATCGGCGGCGGCTATGCCACACCCGTCGTCTTGAATTTTCACCTCGGTGTGTCCCCCTCCACGCGCCTCAATGCTGATGCGGCGTGCGCCGGCGTCGAGAGCATTTTCTATCAATTCTTTGACGACAGAGGCTGGGCGCTCAACAACTTCGCCAGCGGCTATTTGGGCGGCAACTGTTGGTTCTAAAATGTGGATAGGCATAGGCACGCTGTATCATATTATGGTCTGGATGGTGTAGCTTGTGTGGGAACATGTGTGTTAGGACGGGGCGGAATCGTCGGGCGTGTCTGTGTTTTTGTCATGGTCATTGTTTGGGTGAGTGCCGGGGTCATAGTGGTTGTTATGGTATGTGTACGGCTGAGAGCTACCGTAGGGCTAATAATGGCAGTAGTGGTTGGCTCATCTTGCGGCTCTGAAACAACAGGCGATGGCTCATCAGAAGATACTGAAAGACTATCGGTATTGCGAAAAGCAAACATACCGGCTATAACAAGGACTAAAAAAATGACTGCACTGGCCAAACCAATGCGCAGACTAGGTGGTTGTGTCGTTGCTGATGAGCTTGGCGATGGTGGGTGGGTGGGTGTACCTGAAAGCTTTACCGTAGATGCATTCTGCGATTGGGTTGTTTGGTTTGTTGGGGGGGCAGAAACAGCTTGCACCGGTTGCGTTGCGCCGGTTGCGGGATTGGGCTTGGGTATCGGTTGCGTTGCACCAGTTGCGGGATTGGGCTTGGGTATCGGTTGCGTTGCACCGGTTGCCGGCCCCAATACAATAGTCTCTGCACTCGACTCTGTTGACTTTGCTGACTCTTCTGTATTACTATCATACACAAGCATCGTGTCTATGCCATCAACTTCATCTACGTAGGCTATGGCTACCGTAATATTATCGGTGCCGCCACGGTCATTGGCCATTTGGATAAGACGCTTTACCGCTTCGTCCAAGGGTTTCGTCAAAACAACTTGGGCAATTTCATCATCCTCAACCAAGCCATGCAAGCCATCGCTAGAGAGTACAATCATATCGTTGACATGAACCTGCTCGGTGAAAATGTCAATTTGTACTTCAGGGCGATAGCCGAGGGCACGGGTGATCATGTTGCGATAGTTGGCATGGCGTGCCTGCTCAGACGTGAGCAAGCCAGCGGCTACCTGTTCAGCAACCAGTGAATGGTCGCGTGAAATTTGGCTTATCTGGCCATCGCGGATTAGATATGCACGACTATCGCCAACGTTGGCAACATAGAGAATATCTTGGTAGAGCAGGGCAGCAACACCTGTTGTGCCCATGCTCCCTTGCCCTTCAGTATAAATAGCTTGGTTGGCTTCGCAAAAAGCTTGTTCCATTGAAACCGCACAATCATTATTGTCGGAGTGGTAGTAGTGTTGAATAATGGTATCAACACCTATACGACTGGCTACTTCACCAGCAGTATGCCCACCCATACCATCGCAGACAATCAAGAAATACCCTTTTTGTGTATTCTGGGAGGTGTCACCAATACCAAAACTGTCTTGATTGACCTCACGCTTGAGTCCCACATTGGTATCGGCGCTACATCGTACTTTCATCAAACGCCTCGCTCTATACGGCAAGCATACGTTGCCAACACCACCAACACCGGGTTGTTGAACCGGGGGCTACAATATGAAGTTGATAGCACAACTGCCATAGTATCACTCGCCTGTATCATCATGATGCTGTGTCACATCTCCAATTAGCTCTTATCGTTAAGAGTATAGCATACCATACCGTTTATTGTCCAAAAATGCGGTATATGCACAATACACTGCATGGTATTGCTTTCAGATAGCAAAAGCGGTTATAATAGAGTGTATGCATAACCTTGATATGACAAGCCGCGCATCGTCGGATATTCAATGGGATTGGCGCGATATAGGTGCAGTTATCACGCTGGTTGGCGCAGGGACATTCACCATTATGATGGCCTTGCGTGTTGCTACCGTCTATGGGAGTCTTGACATAGATTCGGGGCTAACATCGCCAGCACTCTATGCTGCCAGTGCTGGTGTCTATGGCTTGCTTATCCTTGGTGTCTATTGGTTTGCAATACGCAAATCGGGTTGGGGTGCAGTGGGCTTTCGTCAACCGCCATGGTGGACACTGGCCATTACGCCGGCATTGTTGGTAGCTGAATTGTTTGGCATGGTTGCTATCAACAATATCACAGCATACCTGAGCGGTGAAACGTTTGAAAACCCCCAAGTAGAGGCACTGACGTCTGGGGGATCAATCACAACCCAATCGTTTGTGTTTCTCTTTATACTGATAGCTATTCTTGCGCCGATAGCCGAGGAGCTGTTTTTTCGGGGTATGCTCTACCCGGTATGGCGACGCAATTGGCGACGCAATGTGGCTATTTTTGCTACAGCGGGCATTTTTGCTGCGTTGCATTTTGTGCCGATGATCTTCCCGGCGCTCTTTTTTGTCGGGTTGATATTGGGGTTGCTGCGCGAGTGGAGCAATTCTATCATTCCATGTATTGTGCTGCATATGATGCAAAATGGGATTGTGTTGATAGGGATGAGTATATATCTGTCATCTTCTGTATAGGTATCTTGGCGGTTGATAGGCTACGATGTTAATCTTTGGTGGAGCGGCTACGGGCAAGAGCGAGTGCCCGTACCTCGTGTGCGCCGGCTGCACGGAGCGCCTGAGCGCATTCGCCCATAGTAGCCCCGGTTGTGAGCACATCATCAAGCAACAATACACGCGCTGGTGGCTTGCGGGTATGCTGCCACACAAATGCGCCCTGTAGGTTGTGTTGTCGTGCTTGGGCATCTAGCCCCACTTGGTGGGCAGTATCGCGGTTTCGTACCAATCCAGTTGTGAGCAGTGGTATGCCAGATATGTGCGAAAGGCGCTGGCCCATCAACGCGCTTTGGTTGAAACCACGTTCGGCTAGGCGCTTGGGGTGTAGCGGTATGGGAATGATTGCATCGGCAGGTAGGGAATGTGCGCGGATATAGGTGGCTAGTAAATCACCAAGTGGCACAGCCATCCGTTGCACACAGTTATATTTGAGTGCATGGACTGCTTCACGCAGAGCCCCTTCAAATACATATGCCGCAGCAGCTTCGTCAAGCGGTATACTGTCCTTCAAGTCTATGATGCGCCCATGGTGTGGGCCTGTGCGGACGCGAGAGAGGCAAGTGGGACAGAACAGTGTCCCCATCTGCCCACATCCGACGCAACGGTCTGGAAAAAGGAGACCAAGTGCGCCATCAACGAATGAACGCAATGCTCCAACCATGCAAAACCCGTTGTGGTATAATGGTAACTGAATAGATAAAAAGATAAAGAACAGATATTCGGG
>CAZVEN010000082.1:0-4967 GCA_964626155.1 uncultured Chloroflexaceae bacterium
TTGGTTTTGGTTCCACCTGCGCTCAGATTCTAGGCGTTGCTCTTCATCCTTACGATGTTGCTCTTCCCACTTGCGCTCAGATTCTTGGCGTTGCTCTTCATCCTTACGACGTTGCTCTTCCCACTTGCGCTCAGATTCTAGGCGTTGCTCATCCCACTTGCGCTCAGATTGTTCCCACTTACGCTCGAAGTCTTCGCGCATACGTTGCAACTCAGCCATTATCTGGTCGAAGCGGCTCTCAGTTTCTTGACGCGGCGCAAAATAGGGCGTCACGATATGCCACACACTCTCGCGCACGTAGGGGTCTTGCGCGATGAGCGTGGGCAATGCTTGCAATACGAGTGTTTTTATCTCTTGTTCTTTCATACAACCTCCCTTTGTTACGATTGCATAGGGTGTACACGGACATTATAGCACAATCAAGCGGGTATGCCTCACTCCCACACATCGGACATATCGAGCACAAAGCCGGGCAACACATCCTCGCCGGACACGGTAGCCGGGTTGTTGAGCACTGTCACGGCTTGCCCTTGGCGATATACCTCTACCTTGCGCGTCTGAGGGTCTATGAGCCAACCAAGACGTGCGCCATTATTCATGTACTCGCGCATCTTTTCGCGGGTGGTTTGCAGGTTGTCACTTGGCGAACACAATTCTACCACAAAGTCGGGGCAGAGCGGCAAAAAGCGCTTTCTCTCATCTTTGCTCAGGGCATCCCACCGTGCTTGTGGTATCCATGCAGCATCGGGCGAACGATTTGCCCCATTGGGCAATACAAATCCTGTTGATGAGTCAAATGCTCTGCCTAATTTCCTTTGGTTATTCCAGAACCAAAGTTGTCCACTAATACTGAGATTACGGTTGCCAGTTTCGCCACCGGCGGGCATCATCAGCATCATTACTCCTTGGGCCGTCAGTTCCAAACGCAAATCGCGGTTGACTTGGCAGAGGTCGAAAAATTGTTGGTTGGTCAAATTCAACGAACGAACATCAAGCGTCATCATGGTATTGCACCTCCTTTTTGTTGTATACATTTTGTTTGGTAGGTAGTATAGCACAGTATATCACGCAAAACGCGGATACAAAAAAGCGTATGCTACTATAGGGCATATAGAGCACGGGGAAAGGCCCTGTGCTACATCATGAGACAAAGAAAGGAGTGAGTATATGCAACCGAACCATTGGTTTTTTGATGGTATCAAACAAATCCCGTTTGGCAGAGGGGCTACGACAGAAGCAGCCTGTTTGCACATAGTCCCCTAGAAAGCGCCCCAGACCATCTTTCTTAGAGGCCTATTGCACAGTGCCCTATCTCTACCGTGCGGTCGTAATACGCACGCAAGCGATTGCAGATATGCCGTGGGCGCTCTATCGGGTTGATGGGCATGCTCCAGCAGGTGGCACGAAACAGCGTGTGGATGATGCCCCGCACTATGCCAATCTCACGCGTGACATGCAACACCGGCTCATGCTCACGGAGGGTAGCCTGTGCCTCTATGGGGCCGCCTACTGGTTGAAGGAGACGAACCGGGGGTTGGACGCAATGTGACGCCACGGTGGGTGGTGCCAACGAGTATTACCCCACGCATAGACCCGCGTGAGGGGTTGCAAGGGTTTACTAGAACATGGAGTGGTGGGAGCCAAGCGTTGTCTGTTGATGAGGTTGTAGCTATTTGGTTGCCGAGTGTGAGCACAGAAATTGGGCCGGGCATGGCTCCGGCGCATGTAGCACTCACATCGGCGAATATCCTCTACCATCTCGATGCGTTTATTGAGGGCTTTTTTAGGCGCGGGATGATACGGCCGACCTTGGTGGTTTTTGAAGGGAGCAACCCATCGCAACAAGAGCTAGAGCGCATCGAGTCGCGGTGGAAGCGCATGCTTTCGGGCATACGCAATGCGTGGAACAGCATGGCTGTGCGTGGAGGCATTAAGGTAGTGCCACTAGGGGATAGTATTGCCGAGTTGCAAGATAAGGAACTCACCCGCAAGCAGCGTGAAGATATTTGTGCTGCGCTTGGCGTGCCGCATAGCTTGCTCAGTGCCGATGCGGCCACCTATGCCACTGCGCAAAACGACACGATTATCTTCCTCAAAGAGACGATTATTCCAGAAGCCATGCTGATAGCCGAGGCGCTCAATGAGCAATTGTTTGCCCCGCTGGGGTTGGAGTTTGCCTTCTTGCCCAATCAGCTCGAGGAGTTGCAACAACATGAAGTATCCAAGACCAATAGTCTTGTGCCACTGGTGGAGAGTGGGTTGATGACAAGGGAAGAAGCACGCGACTATTTGGGGCTAAACACCCACGATGTGAGTTGAACACTGCGGGATGCTTGTTGAATCGGACGGGGACGGGCAAGACAGCTCGCAGTATTGCAGCGTACCAGCAAAGAATAGCCTGTTCCCTTCTTTACAGCTTTGCGTTCTTTGCGTCTTTGCGCGAGGTCTTCATGAAAAAAGGGATGTCTGTCTCCACTCCCTACTCTGCCGACCACGAATGGGGGCCAAGAATAAACGAATAGGGGTTCCCCCACAACCATGCTCGTCGCTGGCAAACATACCAGAAAGGAAACGTACCTACGCGGTACAACGTTTGTGGGCGGGAGAGTATTTGTGTATTCGTTTCCCCTGTGTACCGCTGTGTCCCCTGTGGTACTACAATGCTACTGTCTTAGGCATCCACATCGTCCAGCACGACATCCTCAGCATTGTAATACACCAGCATGCCATAGGCTTGGGCCAGTGGCAAGGCACGCGGGTCTACCATAGGCGAAATGATGACTTTATGTGTCACAGTTTGTTGGTGGCGCTTCGCATAAAAAAGCGCTTTGCGCTCAAAAAGTGAAACATCGCCTTTCGACACCGACGACTTCATTTCGCAAAGCATTAATAGTCCGTTGTGAATAACAACATCAAGCTCTACCTGATCGGGGTGCCCAAACACGACACCCTCATCGTCAAACTCGTTGACATGGATGACCTGAACGTGGGCTACTTCCTCTAGGATGCCACGTAGGGCATTGCGAAAGGCGGTTTCAGAGTCAATACCCCACCGTGCGCCGAGAGCGCCCATTTTCATTTCAATCTTTTTATCAACCCGCGCAATTTCAGCCAGCATTTGGCGGTTGAGTTCTTGCTGTTCTTGCCATTTGCGTGCAAAGTCTTCGCGCATCTGGCGCAGTTCGGCTTGGTTTTGGTTCCACCTGCGCTCAGATTCTAGGCGTTGCTCTTCCCACTTGCGCTCGAAGTCTTCGCGCATGCGTTGCAACTCGGCCATCATCTGGTCGAAGCGGCTCTCAGTTTCTTGACGCGGCGCAAAATAGGGCGTCACGATATGCCACACACTCTCGCGCACGTAGGGGTCTTGCGCGATGAGCGTGGGCAATGCTTGCAATACGAGTGTTTTTATCTCTTGTTCTTTCATACAATCTCTCTCTTTGTTACCATGACAATTGGGTGTATGCGGACATTATAGCACTATCAAGCGGGTATGCCTCACCCCCACACCCTGCGCAAGTCGAGCACAAAGCCTAGCAACACATCCTCGCCGGACACGGTGTCTGGGTTGTCGAGTAGTGTCACCGCTTAACCGTGAGTATGAATAGGTATCGCCTGTTGTGTGTCGTCACAAACTTGTTGCTTGTTCAATCGGGCTTGTTGGATTAATTGTTGTAATTGGGTTGTACGTTGTTGCCAAAACACCAATTGTTCTTCCTGTGACATTGGATCCAACAGCATCATAAGCCGTGCTGCTCCCTGACGTTTCATCTCTATACAATCAAATGTCTTCTTCATAGTCAAGTACCTCCCTTGGTGTATGAATAGCAAGCGGAGCATATCCATGTAATACATTCACCGCATTATACCGAGGTATTTTTTCAAAGTGAACAATATGTTTAAAGTTCCAACTGACAATCAAGGTACATTGGGCAACTGTTGCAAGTGCCACATGCAACGCATCAATAGCCGACTTTTTGTTACGATGTTTGCATTCAGATACGCCAGTTGAAGTTCGAGTGCATTCAGTGTCACTGCAACCGTTTCCGCACCTACAGCAGTGTTGATAAAAAATGCTTGCACTTGCTCTGGTGCATGTTCTATCTCTGATTGGACAATAGCAGATGTTACCAAATCGAACCGACCACTTTGTACCTGTTCAAAGAAACGCTTACTTGCCGAACTAAATTCTTCATCAAAAACACCACCAAAGACAGAGGTATCACCATATACACGAATAGGTGTTTGTGTCATTATACTACCTTGCATTCTTCATTTCCTCACCCCCACACCTTGCGCAAATCCAACACAAAGCCCGGCAACACATCCTCGCCGGACACGGTGTCTGGGTTGTCGAGTAGTGTCACCTCTTGCCCCTGGCGGTAGATTTCTACTTGGCGCGTCTGAGGGTCTATGAGCCAACCAAGGCGTGCGCCATTGGCAATGTACTCGTGCATCTTTTCGCGGGTAGGTTGCAGGTTGTCACTTGGCGAGCGTAGTTCTACCACAAAATCTGGACAGAGCGGCACAAAGCGTTCTCGCTCATCCCTACTCAGGGCATCCCAGCGTGCCTGTGGTATCCACGAAGCATCGGGCGAACGATTGTCCCCATTGGGCAATATGAAACCAGTGGATGAGTCAAAAACTACTCCCAAAGCAGTTCTTTCATTCCATAGCCATAATTGTGCATTAAGACTGCTATTTCGTCTTCCCGTTCCTCCACCGGCGGGCATCATCAGCATCATTTCTCCTTGTGCAGTTAGTTCCAAACGCATATCGCGGTTATCTTGGCAGAGGTCGAAAAATTGTTGGTTGGTCAAGTGTAATGAACGAACATCAAGCGTCATCATAGTATTGCACCTCCTTTTTGTTGTATACGTTTTGTTTGGTAGGTAGTATAGCACAGTATATCACACAAAACGCGGATACAAAAAAGCGTATGCTACTATAGGGCATATAGAGCACGGGGA
>CAZVEN010000083.1:0-3676 GCA_964626155.1 uncultured Chloroflexaceae bacterium
TCTGGCGCTCCCCTTCAAGTTTGAGTATTGCGTTCAGCAACGATATAAGGATGATAGTATGTTGTTCATCACCAAAGATTTTTTTGAAAGCAATATCGTTTTTTGGGTTTACAAATTTCATAGCTCCTACCTCTTTCCATACGAAACCACACGTGCAAAAGAAGTATACTATACAGGATATAACCTTGGCAAGGACTATGCACTTGGTTTAACGCAAAGATGCAAAAATGCAATGCAACGGTTTGTTGTGATGTAGTATCCAAATCCTTGCCTATCTCCATTGCTTGTGGTACACTTTAGGCTATATGTGCCCTCGTAGCTCAGTGGATAGAGCAAAGGTTTCCTAAACCTTAGGCCGGCGGTTCGAATCCGTCCGGGGGCACCATTTCTTATAAGCCTTTGAGGGCAAAAACCATGGTGTTTACAGCAGTGTTCATTGAAGCTGATGAAGGTGGCTATGTAGGATTTGTCGAAGAGCTCCCCGGTGCCAATACCCAAGGAGAAACGCTAGAGGAATGTCGTGAGAACCTGCGTGAGGCAATTCAGTTAGTCCTTGAAGCTCGCCAACAACTCTTGTATGATTCACTTGGAGGGCGTACAGCCAAAAGAGAAGTTCTTACACTATGAAGCGCCACACGCTGATTCGGCATCTGCAAGCACATAGATGTGAGCTTCTGCGTGAGGGAAAAAAACACACAATCTATGTCAATCGCCAAACTGGTTCAGTCGCTGCAATCCCTAGGCACACGGAAATAAAAGACCTCTTAGCGCGTAGAATATGCCGTGACTTGAATGTACCCGAAGTATGAGAAAGTATCTACGACTTTAGGTGCAGAAGATGAGCGTAAATGAGATTTATCTCGTTGTTGGGATGGTTGCCTTTGGTATAGCCGTGTCTAGCTACACCCTCTGGCAATCCAACCGGAAGATAAAACGCACAGTTGAGAAACTAGGGCGGTTATTGGAAAGAAACAAGCTATAATTGGTTTTCTCAAGTAGCTATTTCAATTGTTGTACCCCTAACGCCGCACATACTCCATCGCCCCTACTTGGCGTACATACCCCTTCAACTCCATCATTGCAAGCGTAGCAGAAACAACCGCTGTCGGCAAACCACTGGCGCGACACAACACATCAACATGCAACGGTTCATGGGAAAGGTGCTCCATCAACATTGCCTCGGTCGGGTCATCGGGCAATGTCGCTGCCATCTCCTGATGGGTACTGAGCGTTGTCAAGTTCAGCGCATCCAAAATATCCTCGGCGCATGTCACCAACCCCGCACCATCTTTAATAAGGCGATGTGTTCCACCACTGGTCTGATTGAAAATAGAGCCTGGCACAGCAAACACATCACGCCCCTGTTCTAGGGCAAACTCTTTGGTAATAAGTGCGCCACTCTTTTCGCGTGCCTCCACAATCAGCGTGCCTAGCGACAAGCCGCTAATGATACGGTTGCGCGGCGGAAAGTTGATGGCGTTCGGGCGAGTTTGCATGGGGTATTCACTGATGATTGCACCGTTCTGTATAATCTGTTCCGCCAAATGTTTGTTGCGATCTGGGTAGATAACATCTACCCCACAACCGAGTACTGCTATTGTGCGTCCTCCCGATTCAAGCGCAACGGTATGTGCAACCGTATCAATGCCCACAGCCAACCCGCTCACAATGGTCAGTCCACTCTGTGCCAAGCCAGTAACGATATGCCTAGCGGCTTCCTTGCCATACGATGTTGGTGAGCGTGTGCCTACAATGGCCATAGCCCAATCATCTTCGGGAATGAGTGCGCCACGCACATAGAGCAGTGGTGGTGGTGTGGCTACTTGCCCCAACAAGCGGGGGTAGTTGTCATCCTCAACGGTTACTAAGTGGGTGCCACTTTGCTCAAGGCGCTCCATCTCAGCATCTAAGTCAAGCGAGATGCGTGCTTTCATCAATGCAGCACTCGACTTGGCATCTATGCCAGCGGACACCAATTCTGATGAGCCGGCATGCCAAGCAGCCTCTATAGAGCCGCACCGCTCAATCAAGCGTGTCAAGCGTGTATAGCCAATGCCGGACACAAGATTGAAGCCCAAGTAATAGTGTGTACGAGAAGCGTATCCCATATTACAATGGCCTGCGCGTATGCCAATCGGTCACACGCTGAAAAGCATCTCCGGCACGGAGAAGCGTAGCCTCATCAAATGGCCTGCCGATAAGCTGCAACCCAACCGGCAACCCTTCGCTAAACCCGCACGGAATAGATAACCCCGGCACGCCCGCTAAGCTCACGGCAAGTGTAAACATATCGCTCAAGTACATGGCTATCGGGTCATCAACTTTTTGACCGATTGGGAAGGCGACGGTTGGCGATGTAGGCGTAGCCAACATGTCTACCTGTGCAAACACTTCCTCAAAGTCGCGCCGAATGAGTGTGCGTACTTGTTGCGCACGCTTGTAATAGGCATCATAATACCCGGCCGATAGGGCATAGGTGCCAAGCATAATACGTCGGCGCACCTCTGGCCCAAAGAGTTGCCCGCGAGTGGAGATTATCTCTTCCCACATAGAATCGCCCGGCACACGTGTGCCATAACGTACACCATCGTAGCGTGTGAGGTTGGAGCTGGCTTCTGCGGGGGCAATGATATAGTAGGTCGGCAGGGCATAGCGTGTATGCGGTAGCGATACATCTACCAATTCAGCACCAAGGCTACGCAATACTTCAATGGACTCACACACAGCTTGCTCGACTCCGGCTTCCATGCCTTCGATAAAATATTCATTCGGCACACCAACACGTAGCCCTTGTATGTTGCCGGTTAATGCTGCCCGATAATCTGGCACTGGTTCGGGTATGCTGGTGCCATCGAGAGGGTCTGCGCCGGCAATAACGTGCAGAAGGAGCGCTATATCTTCCACCGTCCACGCAAAAGGGCCAATTTGGTCGAGCGACGAGGCGAATGCTATCAACCCATAGCGGCTCACCCGTCCATAGGTTGGCTTGAGACCGCACACACCGCACAAACTAGCTGGCTGGCGAATACTGCCACCCGTGTCGGTACCCAAGCTCCCCGGCACTTCGCATGCTGCCACAGCCGCAGCACTACCACCACTACTTCCGCCCGGCACACGCGAAACGTTCCAAGGATTGCCTGTTGATCCAAATGCGCTATTCTCAGTGCTTGACCCCATGGCAAACTCATCACAATTGGTTTTACCGGGTATGACAGCCCCGGCTTGGCGCAAGCGTTGGATAACTGTTGCATTGTAGGGCGGCACAAAGGTTTCCAACATACGTGATGCACACGTAGCACGCACGCCTTGCATGCAAATGACATCTTTTATAGCCAGAGGAATGCCATGCACGGGTGTTGCTGCAACCTTGCCGCGCTCTTCATCGGCCAAACGCGCCTGTTCCAATGCCAATTCTGCTGTCACTGTTAGAAATGCATGAATCTGTGGCTCTACTGCTTGGATGCGCTCCAAACACGCTTCTGTAAGAGCCACAGATGTCGTATCACCGTTATCAAGTGCCGCACGTGCGGCACTGATAGTGAGAGTATGGAGTTCTGTCATACAGTTCTGGTCCTCTCGTTCATCTTTCCTGCCTTTTGTCTTTCATCCGCTATCTTTATGTCTTTTTTCATGAAGACCTCGCGCAAAGACGCAAAGAACGCAAAGCTATACAAAA
>CAZVEN010000084.1:0-3641 GCA_964626155.1 uncultured Chloroflexaceae bacterium
AACCTGAAACCTGAAACCTGAAACCTGAAACCTGAAACCTGAAACCTGAAACCTGTAGGAACTCTATAATCAAACAATACCATGACACTATGGTGTCGTGACATGTAATGAAGAAGGGATCTATATGCATAGCACTATGCGTGTAATGAGCACGTCGGGTATCATTCTATGTGTACTGTGTGTGTTAGCCATAGCAGTAGCATTGCTGCCGGCTACCGAGACTGTGCAGGCACAGGCTGGCAACACACTCCAAGGGGGTGAGGGGTGTTTTCCCTACGCGCTCCCAGGCTCTACCGTGAGTGCAGGCTACTATCACACATGTGGCATTGTAGCCGATGGGACAGTAGATTGTTGGGGCGACAATTACTATGGGCAACTCAACCACCCTGGCGGCACATTTCATCAGGTAAGCGCGGGCTTGGCACACACATGCGGAGTGTATACCAATGGGGTGCTGGCATGCTGGGGCGACAATTTTCACGGGCAACTCAACCACCCGCAAGGGTTGTTTGTGTATGTGAGTGCTGGCGCATTCCATACATGTGGTGTGCGCACCGATGGCACGTTGGCGTGTTGGGGCAACAACCGCTTTGGGCAACTCAACCATCCGCAAGGCACATTCACGCATGTGAGTGCAGGCGAACATCACACCTGTGCTGTGCGCACCGATGGAAATGCGGTTTGTTGGGGTGATAATAATGCTGGTCGTGCTGTACCGCCGGTTGGTCCATTCATTCAGATTAGCGCAGGCGAACATCATAACTGTGGCTTGCGTAGCAATGGTACATTGGCATGTTGGGGCGACAACTCATCGTGGCAACTGAGCCACTATACCAATACGTTGTATACCTATGTGAGTGCGGGCGGCTACCATACGTGCGCTGTAGATAGGCATGGTACGTTGGCATGTTGGGGCGATTCTTCGTTGCTTGGTTGTCCGCAGGCTCCATGTGGCATTTTTGTGCAGTTGAGCGCGGGCGATAGGCACAATTGTGGCATACGTGCCGATGGTTCTATGGGCTGTTGGGGCGAAAATAACTCGGGGCAGGCTTCGCCGCCGCCGCACAAATGGCTTGCTGTACAGCAGTATGTGCCATGCTATGGGCCGGGGCCGCAGTAGGATAGGCTTCTAGCCCAATGCTACGAAGAAATGGCGCGAAAGGCGTAGGATAGGCTTCTAGCCTGTCCCATGTAGCACGACCAAAAGGCGTAGGATAGGCTTCTAGCCCGTCCCCAAAAGGCGTAGGATAGGCTTCTAGCCCGTCCCCAAAAGGCGTAGGATAGGCTTCTAGCCCGTCCAGCATGACAGGCAGGATGCCTGTCCTACGATTTCTTAGTAGCATGAGGCATCCTGCCTGTCCTACCATTCCATATGCTATGTGCGTAAATCGTTACGCTACCGTTTCTGCTGTCTCTTCCATCTCTTCTGTTTCGACATACACTTCCATACCGTTGCTGCGGAATGCAGTCGCTTGTGCATCCATGCCTTCAGTTATAGCCTCGTCTACGCTGATGCCATGCTCGGTTGCATACTGCCGCACATCTTGGCTTATGTTCATGCTACAAAACTGTGGGCCACACATGCTGCAAAAGTGTGTCAGCTTAGCTCCCTCGGCCGGCAAGGTGGCATCGTGGTAGCGGCGTGCAGTTTCGGGGTCGAGGGAAAGGTTGAATTGGTCCTCCCACCGAAATTCAAACCGCGCTTTCGACATGGCATTGTCCCACTCTTGAGCAGATGGATGCCCCCGCGCAAGGTCGGCTGCATGTGCGGCTATCTTATAGGCAATAACCCCTTGCTTGACATCCTCACGGTCGGGCAAGCCGAGATGCTCTTTGGGGGTTACATAGCACAACATAGAGGTGCCATACCACCCGATAAGTGCTGCCCCAATGGCCGAGGTGATATGGTCGTAGCCGGGGGCTATGTCGGTTGTGATGGGCCCTAGAGTGTAGAAGGGGGCATTATCACACCATTCCTCCTGCTTCTCCATATTCTCTTTGATGCGGTGTATAGGGATATGCCCCGGTCCTTCATTCATCACCTGCACGCCATACTCCCATGCAATCCGTGTCAATTCACCCTGTGTTTGCAACTCGGCAAACTGGGCCTTATCGTTTGCGTCGGCAATGGAGCCGGGGCGCAAGCCGTCGCCAAGCGATAGCCCTACATCGTAGCGCGACATGATGTCGCATATTTCGCGGAAGTGGGTATACAAAAAGTTCTCTTTGTGGTGGGCAAGGCACCATTTGGCCATAATTGAGCCGCCGCGTGACACGATGCCGGTCATGCGGTTGGTTGTGAGTGGCACGTAGCGTAGCAACACACCGGCATGAATGGTGAAATAATCTACCCCTTGCTCAGCTTGCTCTATCAAGGTATCGCGGAAGATATCCCACGTCAGCTCCTCGGGCCGACCTTCAACCTTCTCAAGCGCTTGGTAAATGGGCACGGTACCTATTGGCACGGGCGAGTTGCGCAAAATCCATTCGCGTGTTTCTTGGATGTATTTGCCCGTGGAGAGGTCCATCACGGTATCGGACCCCCAATAGATAGCCCAAATGAGTTTTTCGACCTCTTCTGCAATGGATGAGCTAATGATTGACGTGCCAATATTGGCATTGATTTTCACCAGAAAGTTGCGCCCAATAATCATTGGTTCGCTCTCTGGATGGTTGATGTTGGCGGGAATGAGCGCACGCCCACTGGCAACTTCTTGGCGCACAAACTCAGGGGTAATCGTGTGGAGCATAGACCCTGGCGCATGCCCATTGTGCTGATAGGTGCTATCTGCACTTGCTTCACGCCCTAGGTTTTCACGAATAGCAATGTATTCCATTTCGGGTGTGACGATGCCTTGGCGTGCATAGGTCAATTGTGTCACAGAGGAGCGGCCACGCAACACTGGACGTTGCGCTTTCCATGCATAGACGCTGCCGGTTGTTGGTGGTGGGCATTCGTCGTAGCTATCCCGTGCATGGATCCATGCAAGGCGCAATGGTGGTAGCCCCTGCCGGATGTCAATTTCTATGGTTGGGTCGGTATAGGGTCCACTGGTGTCATAGAGGCGCAACGGGACATTGTGTTCTATAATAGTGCCATCGGGGGTGCGGGTTGGGCTTAGTGCAATGTCACGCATGGCGACACGCATGTCCGTCTGCTCGCCGGTTATGTATACTTTACGTGAAGCCGAATAGGTGTAGCGGTTTGGGATGGTAAAAGATTCTGGCGACTGTTCATCCGCAAGCTTGAAGACATCTTGGGTTGTTGTTAGTTCCATTTTATTGGTTCCTTTCGCAAGTGTGTTGTTTCACGAAAGGAGCCTGTGTCAGAATAGTACGCGGGGCTGAGTCACTATTTGCACATGCAAGAAAGTTCGTTCCCTGCGCTGGTATAACCCAGATCAGGTTCAAACGGTCGGTGACGGATAGGGTCACCCTCTCAGCCCGGCTCCTCCAGGCTCCCGTGAGACAGACACAATACAATCTCATCTTACTAAAGTATAACAAGAAACGCTATGCACGTCAATGTCTTTTTTCATGAAAACCTCGCGCCAAGCCGCAAAGAACGCAAAGCTATAAAAAAAGGGGTAGTCCTTGCATGGTAGTGATAGAATGGAAAGCAGTGAAAGATGTTCTGTACA
>CAZVEN010000085.1:0-2855 GCA_964626155.1 uncultured Chloroflexaceae bacterium
TGAAAGTCGAACAGGTCCGGGTGCTCATTGCCATTGGGGTAGAGGTAGAGGGGAAAAAAATAGTTCATCTCTTTCGTTTTATTTGATATTGCACAACATTCGGCAATAGTGCTAGATACACCAATCAGAGACCAAGGTTCATTCTTTTGTGATTTCTGGCGTGTTGTAATCAATCCAATGTTGTTATCCCCAAGCATATGTTGCATCACATCATAACGTGTTCGTTCTGTGACATCCTGATGATAATAGATATGTCGTCTATCGAACGGACGATAGAGGCAATAGGTGAAGTGTTGTTGCCATGTTTGGTCTGCGTGCAGAGACTTGCGTCGCTGATGCAATTTCCAATCTCGATTGTCTTTGAGGTTATACTGCTGCTGAATAATGGTATCGGGGATAGTGATGTTCCGAAACTCAATGATGCGTTGTTCGAGAGCTTGGCGATCATAGTCGAATGCAAAATGGTCACGATGGGTTGTTATGCCAGAGGAGTGTATGGGAAGCACATCGGTGATTTTCCACCCTTGTTCATACTGTGGAAGTAAGGTTGTGTTATAGGGAATGAAGAGGAAGAACGGCGCTTGTGGGGTAAGCTTCTGCCACTGCGTCGTGGCAACACTATGTGCCAAGAGCCACGGATATTTGCCGTCATGTCCGTTGTGGTCATCCTTGGATTCTCGTATGCCCCACAGGTCAGCATAGTAGATTTCGCATGGATGTTGTTGCTTGGGGTCTTTGACAAAAATGCCTATCGTCACGCCCTGTTGAATGTCAAAAATGTTTTCGTCTTTGGAGCCATCTGGGGAGATTTCCCGTCTCTTAACATTGCCATGCAGGTTGAGCAAATAGATGGTGCTGAAGGTGTGCATGAGGCTCTCGCGCATGCCGCGAAAGGTGGGGTTGTCAAGGTAGCCATGGTTGGTGATGAACGCTAGTATACCCTTGCCTGTCGTCTCAATGCGCCATTGCCCAAAGCATAGGAACTTTACATAGTCGTCAAGTAGTAGTTTGGGGTTTTGTTCGCGCATGGTGTCCTTGGGGTAGTAGTGTGTGCGGATAGGCTGTTCCCAAATGCCTCGGTTGGCGGAGTTAGCGGAGTAGGGTGGGTTGCCCAAGACAACCATCACGGGCTTGTCGTGCTTGACAGCATCGGCAGCGCGTCCCTCATCCGCAATGAATTGGGCAAAGGGCATGGCTTGTTGACCAGAAGGGGTATCAGAAAGCGCATTCGTCAGGTAAATCCCCAAACGCTCATCGCTTCCAAACGTATAGCCCAACTGTTGCAACAGCATGCCTAATTTCAGGTGGGCGACGGTGTAGGGAGCCATAAGCAATTCAAAGCCAAACAGACGCGGCAGTAGTTTATCTGGGACGTATTGGTTCCACGTATCTTCCATGCCCATGCTTTGCAAGGTAGCATAGATGTGGTGGACAACGGCATGCAGAAAGGTTGCTGTGCCGGTTGCCGGGTCCAGAATGATAGTATCGCCATCAGCAAGCCCCATAGATTTGCCAAAGTGCGTCTGGAGCAGTTCATCTACCGAACGCACGATGTAAGAGACCACCGGCTCTGGGGTATAGTAGACGCCACGCATTTCGCGGGTCTTGGGGTCGTAGGCGGCGAGGAAGTCTTCGTAGAAATGCACCACCGGGTCTTGTTGCATGGTCGCCTTGCCAAAGTCGCGCAGCACCTCGCTCATATCGGTACGTTCGAGCAAGCGGGCGCAGTCGTCTACGAGCCACGTAATGCGGCTATCGAGTTTTGGTCCGGCAATAAGATAGAACATTTCCTGCAAAAAGGGGTTGGTTTGAGGAATGGCATGTGCTGCGTCATAGCGAGTAAAGTTTGAACGGTTTGGGGCAGCAATGCGAGCAGAAAACAATCCATATACCAAGGTTTGGGCATACATATCGGCAAAATCGGTGGCAGTTAGGTTTGGCAGGAGGGTTTGGCGAAAGGCTTCAATTTGATGGTGTAGCGAGCCATGCTCACCCTCGGATGTGAGGATGGTGTTGATAACCTCATCGAGCCAACGGGCAATGTTTGCCAGCCGGTGTGCCAAGTCGGTAGGTGTGCCGATGAGACCCGCGGTGTGGGCAGCGAATTGCTTGAGCAGGTTGGCAAGGTCGGTTTGTGCGGTGGGGCTAGGGGTGAGTTTCTTGGTGCTGCTCTCCCACGTGGCGATACGAACGGGTTTCGTAAGGCGTGCCTCGCCTTCGACAAACCAATGCCATACGAGACCATCGGTGTAGAGGAGATTGGGCAGGGCGGAACGGTAGCGGCGTAGTTGCTTGCCATTGGCTGTTTTTGGGGCGTCGCGTTCGCTATCGGCTATGCTTTTCGTTAGGTCAACACCGATGTCTTTGGCTTCCACGTGTCCGATAGGTGTGCGCCCGTGCTCAATGAGAAAATCGGGTGCGCCATATGCGGCTTGTTTGGGTTCATTGGTGGCAGTACAACCGGGTATGAGCGCTGTAAACAGTTTTTCAAGTGACGAACGGTAGCTGTGTTCGGTAGCGTTCCCTGCTTTGAGCAAGGTCTCAACGCTGGTAAAAAAGGGTGCGATAGGCATATGCTGTGCTCCTAGGTAGGTACAATTTCTATTGATGGTACGAAGTATAGCATGCTTTGTGTGTACATACCAACACAAGGAAAGCAAAGCCAAAAAGATATGGTACAATAACGTAATAAGAACTCTTCACTATCACCTACAACGGCATCACTTGGTCAATCTCCCCCATAATCCTCCGTGTTTCACGTAGCGCAATCACCATGCGCATATAGTGTAACACATCATCAAACGACAGCGTGCGCCCCTTGCGGTCCTTCAACCACTTATGCAACGGTTGGTAGC
>CAZVEN010000086.1:0-2855 GCA_964626155.1 uncultured Chloroflexaceae bacterium
GGATGCATGCGCTTGCCATAGGCTATTCGCCGCGCTACCTGAGCGAAAATGCCGATGGGATACGCCAAGACTGGCCACGCATCCCGTTGCCACCGGACCGTGAAGTGTTGCTACACTCGGCTACATTGGGGCGAAAGGTAGCGGCTCTGCTCGATACGGAGCAGGCAGTGGATGGTGTGACAGTGGGGACTATCCGCCCGGAACTCAAACACATAGGCGTGTTGACACGCACCGATGGTGGCAGCATCAACCGGACAGCGGGCGATTTAGAGGTGCGAGCCGGGTGGGGCTATGCCGGGCGCGGTGGTATGATCATGCCGGGCAAAGGGCAAGTGCAACAACGCGCATATACACCCGATGAGCAAGCGGCTATGGGAAATGCGACGATGGTGTTGGGAAATATGACCTGCAACATCTTTCTCAATGATATGGTATATTGGTGCAACCTTCCAGAGCGCGTGTGGGAGTATACCATTGGTGGCTACCAAAGTATCAAAAAATGGCTCAGCTATCGTGAGTATACCGTGTTGGAGCGGGCATTGACACTAGATGAAGCCCGTGAGGTGCGCGATATGGCACGTCGTCTTGCTGCCTTAGTGCTCCTAGAGCCAGCACTCGATGGGCACTATGCGGATGTGATGAAATGAGCCACGTGAGGAGAGAAAAGACTATGCACCCAGTAGAAACCTACCTGCGTGACCTACGCAGTAGCCACACACATGGGGTAGCCGAAACAAGTGGCTATGGCGCACTGGCTACCCTGCTCAATGAAATAGGGGCATCGCTCAAGCCCAACGTCGTGTGCATCATACACCCCAAAAGTCAAGGAGCCGGCATTCCCGATGGCGGTCTCTTCACGCATGACCAATTGCCCAAAGACAGTAGCCCCCCTCCGTTACACGACCTGTTGCCGGCACGCGGCGTCGTAGAAGTGAAATCTGCCAAAGAAGAAGTACAACAGATAGCCACAAGCGAGCAAGTGGAGAACTACCTTGCCTGCTATGGGCAGGTGCTAATAACGAATTACCGCGCATTTCTGCTCGTCGTGCGCGACCAGCACGGGTGCAAGAGCTTGCACGAAGCGTATAGCCTCGCCGATAGCGACCAAGCATTGTGGGCAACTCCCATCAAGCAAATAGTGGATGCGCATGCAGAGGGGTTGAGCGACTATCTCAAGCGCATCATGCTGCACAACGTCCCCATGACCAACCCGCAAGACTTAGCGTGGATGCTGGCATCGTATGCCCGCGATGCCCGCCGTCGCATTGGGCAAGCCGATTTACCCACGCTTGCCCCTATCCGCAGTGCGTTGGAAGAATCGCTCGGCATCACCTTTGAGGGCAACGAAGGCGACTCCTTCTTTCGTTCTACCTTGGTACAAACCCTGTTTTACGGATTGTTTGCCGCGTGGGTGTTGTGGCACACCGAGCACCCAGAACGCACAGATACATTCCGATGGAAAGAGTCAGCCTACTATCTGCATGTACCGATAATGCAATTTTTGTTTGAACAAATATCGCAACCGACTAAACTCAAGCCGTTGCATCTGGTAGAGGTATTAGATTGGACCGGAGCGGTGCTCAATCGAGTGGATCGGGTGAGCTTCTTTGCAACGTTTGAAGCGGGGCAGGCAGTACAATATTTCTATGAACCGTTCCTTGAGGCGTTTGATGCCGACTTGCGCAAGCGGCTAGGGGTATGGTACACGCCACCAGAAGTCGTGCGCTATATGGTAGCGCGGGTAGATAGGGTATTGCGCGAGGAACTCGACGTAGCGAATGGGTTAGCCAATCCGGATGTGTATGTGCTCGACCCATGCTGTGGTACGGGCACGTACTTGGTAGAAGTGTTGCAAAGCATAGCAGACACGTTGCGCGAGCAGGGCGAAGGGTCTATGGTAGGAGAAGAGGTTAAGCAGGCAATACAGGAGCGGATATTTGGGTTTGAGTTGATGCCTGCGCCGTTTGTGATAGCACACTTGCAAGTAGGGGTGTTGTTGCAACAGTTGGGTGTATCGCTTGGCGAGGATGATCGGGTGGGGGTGTACCTAACGAATGCGCTGACGGGGTGGCTTCCGCCAGATGAAACAGAGGAGCAGGCAACCCAACTAGCGCTTATGGGTATGCCAGAATTGCAGGAGGAGCGCAAAAAGACGGGATACATCAAGCGCGATGTGCCAATCATGGTTATTTTGGGGAACCCGCCCTACAATGCGTATGCTGGTGTTAGCCCGAAGGATGAGGAAGGGTTAGTAGAGCCATACAAGGCAGGGTTGAGCACCACATGGGGTATCAAAAAGTATAACCTCGATGACCTGTATATTCGCTTCTTTCGGTTAGCCGAACGGCGCATTGCAGAGATGAGTGGGCGGGGAGTTGTATGCTACATTTCCAACTTTTCGTATTTGGGCGACCCATCGTTTGTGGTGATGCGGCAGAGCTTGCTGAAGCATTTTGGTTTGCTGTGGTTTGATTGCTTGAATGGGGATAGCCGGGAAACAGGGAAACAAACCCCAGATGGGAAGCTGGACCCATCTGTATTCTCCACAACACACAATCGGGAAGGCATCCGAGTGGGGACGGCTATTGGGCTATTGGTATGCAGTCCTAGTCAGCGGAATGGGCAACATGGAGCACACGTATCGTTTCGGCAATTTTGGGGAGTAGCAAAACGTGAAGCGTTACTAGCTAGTCTCCAAGTGCCAGATTTCGACGCGCAATATACCTCAGTGAACCTTACAAGCGATAACCGCTACTCGTTTCGCCCGATGAATGTATCCGCCCAGTATCTCACGTGGCCAAAACTCGTTGACTTGTGTGAGCATGTGCCGCTGCAAGGCATGGATGAGGATAGGG
>CAZVEN010000087.1:0-2731 GCA_964626155.1 uncultured Chloroflexaceae bacterium
TGCAACCAGACACAAAAAACAATTGGATAACGGATGGTTTACAAACTGAATTTGACACCTTTTTGCCTTTGGGAACAAGTGAGGCAAAAGGAAAAAAGCGGCAGAGTACCGGTACACTGTTCTGGAACTATTCCAATGGCATCGTGAGCGGGCGCGATGCGTGGGTCTACCATTATAACCGTGCTACGCTTACTACACATATTAAACTGCTGATCACAAACTACAATAGCGAAGTGGATCGTTTGTCGCAGCAACCATCTCTACCAGCAAACATTGATGCTTTTGTAAACGCCGAAGGAACTTTCCTAAAATGGACGGATAGGTTAAAAAATGCACTCCTGCACATGCAAAAGCTAACGTTTGAGCAAGCAAAGATACGTCCAGCCTTGTATCGCCCATTTTCAAGGCAATGGTTCTATTTTGATAGCCTACTGCTCCAAAGACGCTACCAACAACATCTTATCTTCCCTACCAATGAAGTGGAGAATAGAGCTATTTGTGTTGCTGGTACGGGCAACCGCAAGGCATTTGGCACGCTTATGTGCAATGCCATACCAAGCTTAGATTTAGCTTTCGAGAAGGTGCAATGTTTCCCCTTCTACACCTACGATGAAGACGGGAGCAATCGTACAGAAAATATTACCGAGTGGGCCGTGCAACAGTTTGAAGCACACTATGGCACGCCCATCAAGAAGTGGGACATGTTCTACTACACCTATGCCGTGTTGCACCACCCAGACTATCGAGAGCGCTACGCGGAGAATCTCCGGCTTGAGTTGCCACGCATCCCCTTGCTCGGCAATCGCCAAACGTTTTTGACGCTGGCGGAGATTGGGCAAAAGTTGGCTACCCTACACCTAAACTACGAAACAGTTGCCGAATATCCGCTAGAATGGGTCGAAAAGAAGCCATGGACATGGCGCGTGGAGAAGATGAAGCTAAACAAAGCCAAAGATGCCCTCGTCGTAAACCATTGTTTGACGCTACACGGCATCCCTGC
Organism: uncultured Chloroflexaceae bacterium; assembly: GCA_964626155.1. Lineage (GTDB taxonomy): Bacteria > Chloroflexota > Chloroflexia > Chloroflexales > Chloroflexaceae > JAAUSY01. Next base: position 1,001 of record CAZVEN010000087.1, read on the forward strand.
TGAGGCATTTGCGTACACCTTGGGCAATCGCTCGGCATTGGAATGGGTGATAGACCAGTATCAGGTGAAGACAGATACGCGCAGTGGTATCACCAATGACCCAAACCGCGAAGATAATCCTGAGTATATTGCGCGGCTTGTCGGGCGCATCGTCACGGTGAGTGTGGAGACGATGCGGCTTGTGGAGCAGCTAGAGTCCGAGGTGGCGATTAGGGTTGGTTCATGCTCATAATGTGGTAAAACCTCCCCATGGCAAAAATGGTATAATACCCGCAACTGAGAATGAAAGACCTTGTGTTGTTTCCTTCGACACGCTCAGGGAACAGTACGATGAAAGGAGTTGCCCAATGCCATCGTTTATCGTTTCAGCCAATGACCCGGCCATTGATGCCTATTATGCCCAACTAGAGAAGTATCGCTCCCTTGACGTTGCCAATGAACTGGCCATTCGCCAAGCCTTTGCCACCCTGCTCGAAAACGTGTCCGCCAATGTTGATTGGACGCTCATCTTAGAGCAAACGCTCGACAACCGTGCCCGCCCCGATGGAGTGCTCTTTGACAACCTGCGCATCCCTCGCGGCTATTGGGAAGCGAAAGATGCTAGTGATGACCTTGAAGCCGCCATAACAGAGAAAAGAACTAAAGACTACCCCCTCTTCAACACTATTTTTGAAAACACGCTGCTAGGTGTACTCTATCAAGATGGCAAACGCATTCTCGAAATAGACTTGCGGCAACGCGAACAGTTGGCAAAACTCCTGACGCGCTTTTTTGCCTACACTGGAGCAGATATTGAGAAATTCCATGGTGCTGTGCGCGAATTTCAAGAGCGCATCCCACGCTTGGCGCAGGGGTTGATACAACGCATTGAACAGGAATTTGCCCACAACACCGGGTTTGTGCAGGCATTCAACACCTTCCACACCCTCTGCAAACAAGCGTTGCATACCGACATTGCGCGTGATGTGGTAGAAGAAATGCTCGTGCAACATCTGCTCACCGAGCGGCTCTTCCGCACGGTGTTCGACAACCCCGATTTTGTGCGACGCAATGTGATAGCAGCAGAGATTGAGCGTGTCATAGAGGCATTGACCAGTCGGACGTTTAGCCGACGCAGTTTTCTCGGCGACCTCGATACGGTCTATCACACAATTGAAGATAACGCCAAGCGTATAGAGGATTTCAGTGCCAAACAACCGTTTCTGGATGTGGTGTATGAGCGCTTTTTTCACGGATTTTCGGTCAAGCAGGCGGACACACACGGCATTATCTACACGCCACAAGCTATCGTGGACTTTATGTGCGCCAGCGTTGAGGAGTTGTTGCAATGCGAGTTTAACCTCTCACTATCGTCGCCAGCGGTACAAATCCTAGACCCGTGTGTTGGAACGGGCAATTTTATCGTCAACATCTTGAAGCGCATATCGCACCGTGACCTGCAACGCAAGTATGACGAAGAAATATTCTGCAATGAAGTGTTGCTCTTGCCCTACTATGTCGCGTCACTGAATATTGAGCATTGCTACTTTGAAGAGATGCAACGCTACCGTACCTACTCTGGTATTTGTTTGGTAGACACATTGAACCTAGCCGAAAACCAACAACAAACGTTTTTTAACGAAGAGAACAGGATACGAGTAGAGCGGCAAAAAGCGGCTCCTATAACCGTCATCATTGGCAACCCGCCCTACAATGTGGGGCAGCAAAATGAAAACGACAACAACAAGAACC
>CAZVEN010000088.1:0-2403 GCA_964626155.1 uncultured Chloroflexaceae bacterium
CAACGTCGTAGCGCAACGGTGCAACATGTTTCATGGTGTTTACTCCTTACAGATATATTTCTAGCTTTCGTTTCACTCAATTTTCTACTATTGCAACCCTAAATGAAATGTGCATTTTCAACGCAGAGGCGCAGAGATGCAGAGACGCAGAGAGCGGCAAAGATTCTTCGGTTGTTGGTTGCTCAGTAGCATTATGCTATATAGATACCGTTATGCGCAACACCTTGGTGGTGTCGTTGCCTAATATGTCTATGACTTTGACTATGATGGTGTAGTCGCCGGGTTGCACATACTCATGGCCGGCGCGTAGCCCAATGCTTTTCTTTTTGCGTGTGCGATATTCTTGCCACATGTTGTGGAAGGTATCATCGCGGTTATCCCAATCCACGGACCAATAGTCTATCCATTGGCTCCAATGCGCAATAGCCTGTTGCACATCGGTGGGCACATCGTCAAGGGGAATGATGAAGTCAGTCAACTCTAGGTTGACGGCTTGCCTTGTTTGATGGACCTTGACGTCAAGCGCGGCTAGTTCAAAAAACTTGATGTCGCCCTGCTCAACGGCGCGTTTTTCAAGCACTTCGCGGGGGATGCGCACAAAGCGCATGCGGATGCCGGCATCATGCGCCTGTTGCTTGATCACCTCGTTGGTTTCAAGCGCAAAATCCCATCCCAATATGTCTATACTTGTTTGGCTTGGGGCATTGGGGCCGGTGCCAGTGGCTTTACGAAATTCGGTGGCGATTTGCTTGACGTCCCATTGTGTGACGGGGGCATCTACTGCACCCACATGCACCATGCGCTCGTTCTTGTTGCCGTGTAGCCACATATAGCCCATGATGGGTGTGGCGTGATACAGTTCCAAGATAAACTGGCGATAGGCGAGGATAGCTTGCTTGGCTTTATCGGGGTCGCCAAACTGGGCTACTTGCCATGCCTGCCGTTCGTACTTGCCGAGGTTTTGCACGACGAAGGGGCGCACGTTGTCTATGCTCAGTAGGCGCTTGCGCGTGGTATTGATGGCAAAGCGCCCAAGGTCGCACGTAATCCAACGGCGGCCGAGCTTTTCGGCTACAGCGGCCGTGGTGCCACTGCCGCAAAAACAATCCAACACCAAGTCTCCCTCATTCGACGAGGCGTTGATGATACGGTCAAGGAGAGCTTCGGGCTTTTGTGTGGGGTAGCCGAGACGTTCTGTTGCTTGTGAATTAATATAGTGTATTTCCCATACATCAGGAGCAATCGTATCTGTTACATCAACTGACACAATGCGGGCAAATTCCTCAAGGTGTAACCTACTTTCACGCACCGCTTGGTCTACCTTGTCTTGATTGTAGACCAACAATTGTGGTTGTCTGAGTCCGTCTATCAGTACTGAATTTCTGTCCCACCCTTTTTCGTGCTTCAATTGTTGTCCGCGTGTTGGTTCTACATAGACAGGGTTGAGTGTGTATCTATCAGATTTGGAGTACCATAAAATATTGTCATGCATTCTTTGGAATGTGTTGCTGCCGGCCGTCCATCTACGGTAATACCAGATAATGTCATTTCTAAAATAGTTTTGTCCAAACACCTCGTCTAAAATAGCTTTGGCATAATGCTCTACGTGATAATCCAAATGGACATAGATGCTCCCGGTCTCACTGAGCAGCTCACGTAAGAGGATGATGGTTTCGTAGAACCATTGCAAGTAGCCGTCGAGTCCCTTGCCCCACGTATCACGGTAAGCTTTCTCCTCAATAATGCTGGCTTGCTTGGTAAACTGCTCACCGTCAACTGTGACGTGGTAGGAGAAATCTGAGCCGGTGGCAAAAGGCGGGTCTATGTAGATGAGGTCTACCTGGCCGGTAAACTCATCTAGCAGGGAAGGGAGAACATACTTCTTGTCGCCCCAGATGAGGCGGTTGCGCCACTCGGTTGAGCGGCCGGAGAGGAGGGCTTCAAAGCTTGCTTGGCGTTGTTGGGCGCTTTCGTTCACCGTTTCTATGGTTTGGAAGGGTAGGGCTATCCTGATAGGCCCTATGCGCTTGCCATCTTTGTACTTGCCTTCCCATGAGAGTTCGGCCAATGGGGTGTGCTCCTTTCTAAAACCTTGTATACCTCTGTATACCCTCTGGTAAAAAAAGACTTACCACAGAGCGCTAATTGTGTGATTATACAATGCGCAGGTTGAACGGGCAAGCATGCTATTCACTCGGATTCGTTGTTTTCCAATGCTTGCAAGCGGGCAAGAAGTTGGACTATTTGGTCTTGAGCTTCTTTTGTCTCACGCTCTTTTTCCTCGGTCAACTGCTTCATTTCTTCGCGTACTAGCGCGGTTTCGCGTTCGGCTTGTTCGCGTGCTTTGCGTTCTTGCTCTAGCAGTGTTTGTTGGGCGTATTCGTCTTTCATCTGGGCGCGTTC
>CAZVEN010000089.1:0-1802 GCA_964626155.1 uncultured Chloroflexaceae bacterium
ATGGCTTGTTGACCAGAAGGGGTATCAGAAAGCGCATTCGTCAGGTAAATCCCCAGTCGCTCATCACTGCTGAAGGTGTAGCCCAATTGCTGCAACAGCATGCCTAATTTCAGATGGGCGACGGTGTAGGGGGCCATGAGCAGTTCAAAGCCAAATAGACGCGGCAGAAGTTTGTCGGGGACGTACTGGTTCCAGGTATCTTCCATGCCCATGCTTTGCAAGGTAGCATAGATGTGGTGGACGACGGCATGCAGAAAGGTTGCTGTGCCGGTTGCCGGGTCCAGAATGATAGTATCGCCATCAGCAAGCCCCATAGATTTGCCAAAGTGCGTCTGGAGCAGTTCATCTACCGAACGCACGATGTAAGAGACCACCGGCTCTGGGGTATAGTAGACGCCACGCATTTCGCGGGTCTTGGGGTCGTAGGCGGCGAGGAAGTCTTCATAGAAATGCACCACCGGGTCTTGTTGCATAGTCGCTTTGCCAAAATCGCGCAGCACTTCGCTCATATCGGTACGTTCGAGCAAGCGGGCGCAGTCGTCTACGAGCCACGCGATGCGGCTATCCAAGTCATAGCCGGCTATTTGCTGAAACATTTTGCGCAAAAAGGGGTTGGTTTTGGGAATAGCTTGCGCCGCGTCAAATCGTGAAAACGATGCGCGGTTAGTCTCAATAGTCCCAACTATTCGTGCGGCAAAGAGACCATACACAATGGTTTGGGCATACATATCAGCAAATTCAGCGGCAGTCAGGTTTGGCAAGAGCGTTTGGCGAAAGGCCTCAAGTTGATGGTGCAACGAGCCATGCTCACCCTCGGATGTGAGGATGGTGTTGATAACCTCATCGAGCCAACGGGCAATGTTTGCCAGCCGGTGTGCCAAGTCGGTAGGTGTGCCGATGAGACCCGCGGTGTGGGCAGCGAATTGCTTGAGCAGGTTGGCAAGGTCGGTTTGTGCGGTGGGGCTAGGGGTGAGTTTCTTGGTGCTGCTCTCCCACGTGGCGATACGAACGGGTTTCGTAAGGCGTGCCTCGCCTTCGACAAACCAATGCCATACGAGACCATCGGTGTAGAGGAGATTGGGCAGGGCGGAACGGTAGCGGCGTAGTTGCTTGCCATTGGCTGTTTTTGGGGCGTCGCGTTCGCTATCGGCTATGCTTTTCGTTAGGTCAACACCGATGTCTTTGGCTTCCACGTGTCCGATAGGTGTGCGCCCGTGCTCAATGAGAAAATCGGGTGCGCCATATGCGGCTTGTTTGGGTTCATTGGTGGCAGTACAACCGGGTATGAGCGCTGTAAACAGTTTTTCAAGTGACGAACGGTAGCTATGTTCCGTAGCGTTGTCTGCTTTGAGCAAGGTCTCAACGCTAGTGAGAAAGGGTGCGATAGGCATATACTGTGCTCCTAGGTAGGTACAATCTCTATTGATGATACGAAGTATAGCATGCTTTGTGTGTACGTACCAATGCTATGCCAACAAAGACAGAAAGATATGGTACAATACCATGATGAAAACTCTTTTTTAATTAAGAACCGCCAAGACGCCAAGACGCCAAGAAATAAAAAAAGGAACATGTAATTCTTTGCTGGTACGCTACAGGGGGGCGGGCTGTCTTATTGCAAAGCCAAGGAGGTATGATGCAAACATGGTTACAATGGAGCAGATACAAGCTCTCAGTGAATGTATTGTAGAAGCATTTTACCCTCAACAGATTATCTTATTTGGGTCATATGCGTATGGCATCACTGCGTCAATCTCCCCCATAATCCTCCGTGTCTCGCGTAGCGCAATCACCATGCGCAT
>CAZVEN010000090.1:0-1737 GCA_964626155.1 uncultured Chloroflexaceae bacterium
TGGTTAAGTCGCCCATACCATCGGGAATGAAAGTAAGTCCTAGGTGCTGCTCCACATCGCGCACAAAAGCAGCAGAGAGGTTCGGGCGACGGCCATTATGAAAGTCGAACAGGTCCGGGTGCTCATTGCCATTGGGGTAGAGATAGAGAGGGGCAAAATAGGTAACACAAGTAGCATCTGTAAAGAATCGTGCTAACGTGCAGTGGCATGCACAAAAAACATGATTGAATGGTTGTGCAGGTGAAGTAGAACGAGTAAATGCTATGTTTATATTGTCTCCGCTTATAAGGTGACGTACTGTTGCCGGACGAGACCGTTCTGTGACGTCCTGATGATAATAGATATGTCGTCTATCGAACGGACGATAGAGGCAATGCGTGAAGTGTTGTTGCCATGTCTGGTCCTTGTGTAGCGATTTGCGTCGCTGATGCAATTTCCAGTCACGAGTATCTTTGATAGTATACCGTTGCTGTATGGTGACATCAGGAATAGTGAGGTCCCGAAACTCAATGATGCGTTGTTCGAGAGCTTGGCGATCATAGTCGAGTGCGAAGTGGTCACGATGGGTTTTGATGCCAGTTGAATGTATAGGAAGCACATCGGTGATTTTCCATCCCTGTTCATACTGTGGAAGTAAGGTTGTGTTATAGGGAATGAAGAGGAAGAACGGCGCTTGTGGGGTAAGCTTCTGCCACTGCGTCGTGGCAACACTATGTGCCAAGAGCCACGGATATTTGCCGTCATGTCCGTTGTGGTCATCCTTGGATTCTCGTATGCCCCACAGGTCAGCATAGTAGATTTCGCATGGATGTTGTTGCTTGGGGTCTTTGACAAAAATGCCTATCGTCACGCCCTGTTGAATGTCAAAAATGTTTTCGTCTTTGGAGCCATCTGGGGAGATTTCCCGTCTCTTAACATTGCCATGCAGGTTGAGCAAATAGATGGTGCTGAAGGTGTGCATGAGGCTCTCGCGCATGCCGCGAAAGGTGGGGTTGTCAAGGTAGCCATGGTTGGTGATGAACGCTAGTATACCCTTGCCTGTCGTCTCAATGCGCCATTGCCCAAAGCATAGGAACTTTACATAGTCGTCAAGTAGTAGTTTGGGGTTTTGTTCGCGCATGGTGTCCTTGGGGTAGTAGTGTGTGCGGATAGGCTGTTCCCAAATGCCTCGGTTGGCGGAGTTAGCGGAGTAGGGTGGGTTGCCCAAGACAACCATCACGGGCTTGTCGTGCTTGACAGCATCGGCAGCGCGTCCCTCATCCGCAATGAATTGGGCAAAGGGCATGGCTTGTTGACCAGAAGGGGTATCAGAAAGCGCATTCGTCAGGTAAATCCCCAAACGCTCATCGCTTCCAAACGTATAGCCCAACTGTTGCAACAGCATGCCTAATTTCAGGTGGGCGACGGTGTAGGGAGCCATAAGCAATTCAAAGCCAAACAGACGCGGCAGTAGTTTATCTGGGACGTATTGGTTCCACGTATCTTCCATGCCCATGCTTTGCAAGGTAGCATAGATGTGGTGGACAACGGCATGCAGAAAGGTTGCTGTGCCGGTTGCCGGGTCCAGAATGATAGTATCGCCATCAGCAAGCCCCATAGATTTGCCAAAGTGCGTCTGGAGCAGTTCATCTACCGAACGCACGATGTAAGAGACCACCGGCTCTGGAGTGTAGTAGACGCCACGCATTTCACGGGTTTTGGGGTCGTAGGCTGCCAAAAAATCCTCGTAGAAATGCA
>CAZVEN010000091.1:0-1553 GCA_964626155.1 uncultured Chloroflexaceae bacterium
AGTTCGTCACTAACGCTTTCTTGTAGAGCGGCACCGCTACATCAACAACCCCTTCTATGTTATCTACAACCCCGTTGGCGGCAAGCCATGCAATATCCGAATGATACTGCGAAAACGGGATAGGTTCAGCTTGAAAGAGCACTTTGAGCATAAAGGCTTTGCGTTCGCTGGCTTTCTGCACAATATTGGCAATGTTTTTGTGCAGCAAATCAGTGCAAAACGTGTTTAGGGTATGGTGGAACGCATCCATCGTTATGGGTTGGCTTCTATCTGTCACAACGTTGGTGACGAGGTAGTGGCACAGCGCACAGACCAAGCCGGGTTGCCCGTTGGTGTTGTGGATGATATCCGCGATGACCTTTTCGTCAAAAGGCTGCCCCGACTCAGCAACATACTGCGCGATGAGGTCGCGCACCTCCTCGTCTGTGAAGTAGGGCAATTGCAATTCTTCGGCTACATTGAACGGTGACGCGGTAGAAAGCACCAACTCGGCGATGGTGCTCACCCCCACTAGGATGAGCGCATGCAGGGCATAATCTGCTTTCTGGTGATAGATTTGTCGGAAGGTATGCATCACTTCACTTAACACGATGTCTGGGATACCCTCAAATTCATCAATCACGAGCACAATGGGTTTGGGTTGCTTGCACAGTTCTCGAAAAAAATATCTCAATGTCAGTTGATTTTTGATTATCACATCACAGTGTATATCAACCTTAGACAAGGCAAGACGCATGTCATAATCGAAGGACTCATAAAATTCCTCCCGCGTCATTGTTTTCAGGCTTTCAAAACTAATCCATATGGGCACATAGTCATCTTTGATAGCATCCAGCAACAATTGAAAATAGGTCGTCTTGCCAGACTGCCGGGGGGCGAATAGGGTGATATAGCGCCCTTTGTTGACCTTTTCTTTGCCCTTGGCGATGAGTGCCTCGCGCATGACGGTGTAGTGCAAGGCTGGGTTGCACGGGCCAGAGGTGTTAAATTCACGCATGGGTGTCCCTTTCTTGGTTCCAGTTTATGCATGCCATCATAGCACAGATGTAGGTAGGTATCAACTATAGGGGACCGGGGGTCAGGGGACCGGGGACCGGCGATTCAGCCCAATGCTACTCAGAAATCGTAGAATACATCCGTTCTGCTCTCATTCCATACCCTGCCGACCACGAATGGGGGCCACGAATACACGAATAGGGGTTCCTCCACAACCATGCTCGTCGCTAGCAGACGTATCATAGAGGCAAGGTTCCTACGCGGCACAACGTAGGTGGGTGCGAGAGCATTCGTTTATTCGTGTTCTATTCGTGGTCGGCAAGACTCCACAGCCTATCCTACGCCTTTCGCACTATTTCTTAGTAGCATTGGGCATCCTGCCTGTCTTTGCGGAACAGGCTAGAAGCCTATCCTACGCCTAATGCTCGTGCTACAGCGGAAGAGTATTCGTTTATTCGTTTCCTATTCGTGGTCGGCAAGACTCTACATCTCATTTTACGCCCCTCGCACCTAGCACCTAGCACCTCACACCTATGACAACCTACTTGGGCGCTCAA